>JAOQAD010000020.1 GCA_025963775.1 Bacteroidota bacterium
TTGATTTGAAAGTCCATTTGACTTTTGAACTTAACCTTTTGACTTAATAGTATGTCTGACGAAAAAATAATTGTTGGGATTTCACAGGGAGATATAAACGGCATCGGACTGGAAGTGATCATTAAAACCTTTCTTGATCCGCAGATGCTCGAGATCTGCACACCGGTAGTCTACGGTTCGTTAAAAACGGCATCCTTTCACAGGAAAGCCCTTAACATAGAGGATTTCAGTTTCAACCAGATCAAGGATGTGTCCGAGATCAATCACAAGCGCGCCAACCTTATTAATGTATATGAAGACGAGCCGCCGGTAGAGTTTGGAAAGCAAACACCGGAAGGAGGCAGCTGCGCGTTCAAATCCCTCGAGGCTGCAGCATATGCCCTTTCCCAGAAAAAAGTGCATGTGCTGGTAACAGCGCCTATCAATAAGGAGAACATTCAGTCTGACGATTTCCAGTTTCCCGGCCATACAGAATACCTCGACGATAAATTCGGCGATGGCAACAGCCTGATGTTCCTTGTGAGCGATACACTGAGAGTGGCGGTTGCAACGGGGCACATTCCTGTAACACAGGTTGCAGAAGCTTTATCCCTGGAAAAGATCCTGAAAAAGATCCAGGTGCTGAATAAATCGCTGATCCAGGATTTCCAGGTACGCAAACCGAAGATCGCGGTGCTGGGGCTCAATCCTCATGCAGGCGATAATGGTGTGATCGGGAACGAGGAGCAAAGCATTATCATCCCGGCGATCAATAAGGCTAAGGAAGAAGGAATGCTGGTTTACGGGCCTTATCCTGCGGATGGGTTTTTCGGGAACGGCACTTACAAACAGTTTGATGCGGTCTTAGCCATGTACCACGACCAGGGTTTGATCCCTTTCAAGACCATCGCTTTTAATAATGGAGTGAACTTTACTGCCGGTTTGCCGGTTGTGAGAACATCTCCTGACCATGGCACAGCTTACGACATTGCAGGCAAGAACCTGGCATCGGAAGAATCCTTCCGGAAAGCCGTGTACACAGCCATCGACATCTATAAAACACGGAAAATGCACGGGGAGATCACGGCCAACCCCTTAAAAATCAGCCTTCAAAAGCGGGAACGATAAAATTTAATCCCTCAAAAATCACACTTTATAGCAAAAATCCGGTCAAAAATCCTCCTTTTTACCGGATTTTCGCTTTTTTTGCATCAAAATCGCCCTGTAATTTAATTTGGATTAAGGCTTTGAAATAAGACAGAAATTTTTACCTTTGCGGTCTTTCTCAAAAAGTTAACTAAAATGCCGGGTGGAAAAGAGTATATCATACAGTTTGTAGGATTAGCCGTTGGGAAGCATGAATACGAATTCAAAGTCACAGATAAGTTCTTTGAGGACTTTGAATATTCGGAGATAAAAGAGGGGAACATTACGGTTGACCTGGCCCTGCTGAAGCAATCAGCAATGATGTCGCTGGAGTTTAAGATCAGTGGTACTGTAAAAGTGCCATGCGACCTCTGCACGGAAGAGTTTGACCTGCCGATCAGCGGTGATTACAAGCTGATCGTAAAAGTGGGAGGAAACGACCAGACGAATGAAGATGATGACATCATCACCATTGCGGCAAACGAGCATGAGCTGGATGTAGCACAATACATCTATGAGTACATTGTGATCTCATTGCCGATCAAGCGTGTTCATCCCCCGGATAAAAAAGGAAAAAGCACCTGCGACCCGGAGATGATCGAAAAGGTGAAAAAATATCTTGTTGATGACAGCGGGGAAGACGATACCGACCCGAGATGGGACGGGTTAAAGGGAATAAAATTAAATTAGCAATCGGGCAGTTGGCAAAAGGCAATTGATCCTGCAAAAAGTAAATTACACGTTTTTTAAATCAACAATTCAGTAAATCAACAATTCTAAAATTAATAAACAATGCCACATCCAAAGCGAAAATTATCGAGATCAAGAAGAGATAGCCGTAGGGGTCATGATAAAGCTGTAGCTTCTACACTTTGCAACTGTTCCAACTGTGGAGCGCCTACACTGTATCACCGTGTTTGTAACGAGTGCGGTTACTACAAAGGTAAATTAGCAGTAGAGAAAAAAGTTTCTGCTTAAGTTTAAGTGAATAGTTAATTTGGTTGAATAAAGGATTTGGGCTTTGCACAGATCCCTTTTTTGCCATTTAACTGATAACCCAATTAGCTTAATTTATGAAGATAGGTATAGATATTATGGGCGGTGATTTTGCACCCGGAGCTACTGTTTCAGGTGCTTTACTTGCCTATAATGAACTACCGCATGATGTACGCCTCGTACTGATCGGCGATAAGGAGCTGATCCTTGCCGAGCTTGCAAAACACAACGCTGATGCGGACAATTTCGATATTGTTCACTCTACGGAAGTGATTGGCATGAGCGAACATCCTACCAAAGCCTTTTCTCACAAACCCAATTCAAGTATTGCTTTGGGTTTTTTTATGCTTAAAGAAGGCAGGCTCGATGGCTTTGCCAGCAACGGGAACACCGGCGCAATGCTTGTCGGTTCCATGTTCAGCGTTAAATCAGTAGCAGGTGTGATCCGTCCCTGCATCACCTCCATCCTTCCGAAAGAGAACGGCGGCGTTGGCCTCATCCTCGATGTGGGCACCAATGCCGATTGCAAGCCCGATGTGCTTTACCAGTTCGGCGTGCTTGGCTCGCTGTACGCGGAACACGTGTACAACATTAAAAATCCGAGAGTGGCTTTACTGAACATCGGTGAGGAACCTGAAAAAGGAAACCTCGTAGCACAGGCTGCACACCAGCTGATGAAAGATTCCAAAGATTTTAATTTCGTGGGAAATGTGGAAGGCCGTGATATCTTCGGCGACCACTGCGATGTGATCGTATGCGACGGGTTCACCGGGAATGTGGTATTGAAGGAAGCAGAAGCATTTTATACGCTGATCAAAAAGCGCGGACTGAGCGATGCTTATTTCGACCGCTTCAATTATGAGAACTATGGCGGAACACCTGTGCTGGGCATTAACTCAACTGTGATGATCGGGCACGGGATCTCCAATGATATTGCCGTAAAGAACATGCTGCTGCTCACAAAAGATGTGGTGGAAGCAAAGTTATCGGATAAAATAAAACAAGTATTTCAATAATGACGAAAGTAACTGCCGCTATTACTGCTGTTGCGGGTTATGTGCCCGAATATATCCTGGACAACCAGGAGCTGGAAAAATTAGTGCCTACCACTTCCGAATGGATTGAAACACGCACGGGAATTAAAGAGCGCAGGATCTTAAAAGGAGAAGGCCTCGGAACTTCCGATATGTGTGTGAAAGCTGTGGAGCTGCTGCTGAAAAAGCGCGGCATTACGGCACTCGATATCGACCTGATCATTGTTGGTACAGTAACCCCGGATTTCGTTTTCCCTTCCACTTCCAATGTGCTTTGCGATAAGATCGGCGCAACCAATGCCTGGGGCTTCGACCTTTCAGCTGCATGCTCAGGATTTGTATATGCATTATCAACCGGTGCACAGTTCATTGAAACCGGCAAACATAAAAAAGTGGTGGTAGTGGGCGCTGATAAAATGTCGGCCATCCTTGATTATACCGACCGTTCCACCTGCATCATCTTTGGTGACGGAGCAGGTGCCGTATTGCTGGAGTCGAATACAGAAGGCCTTGGCATTATGGATTCCATTTTAAAATCGGATGGTTCCGGCCGCCAGTACCTGCACCAGAAAGCAGGAGGATCGGTTAAGCCGCCTTCGCATGAAACGGTGGATGCACGCGAACACTATGTATACCAGGACGGGCAGCCTGTATTTAAAAGGGCTGTGGTTGGAATGGCAGAGGTGTCGGCGCAGATCATGGAGCGCAACAACCTGGTATCGGATGATGTGGCATGGCTGGTGCCTCACCAGGCAAACAAGCGCATCATTGATGCAACGGCAGAACGCATGGGACTATCCTCTGAAAAAGTGATGCTGAACATTCAGCGTTACGGCAATACAACCGGCGGTACAATTCCATTGTGCCTCTGGGATTATGAAAAGCAAATGAAAAAAGGGGATAACATCATCATCTCTACTTTTGGGGCAGGATTTACATGGGGAAGCATTTATCTCAAATGGGCATACGATAGTAAATAGCCGGGAGAACTTAGTCCGGAGACGGTTTAAAATCATGTTTAGAGTTCTTAAAAGAGCACACACATGACCTAATAAAATTGCAAAAATGTTTATTGATGAACTCGCAGATCAGGTTAACGTCTACGAACTACAAGCAATAAACTACTAACTAAACTGAATATTAATTTAAAAATTACATAGAATGAAACTGAACGAAATTCAAGACCTGATCAAGTTTGTAGCAAAATCCGGTGTAAGCGAGGTTGAGCTCGAAACAAAAGATGTAAAAATTGTTATTAAAACTCCGGCAGGAAAAGGTAAGGAACAAGTATTTGTTCAGACGTCAGCTCCTGTTGCACAGCCTGTGATGCAGCAGTCGGCACCGGTTCAGACGCAGGCACCTGCTGCTGAAACAAAAGGCCCTGAAGCTAAATCTTCGGCTGCCGCTGATGATGCAAAATACGTGACCATCAAATCACCGATGATCGGTACATTCTATCGTTCTTCTTCTCCTGACAAGCCGGCATTCGTAAATGTAGGCGATGATATTTCTGCAGGAAAACCGGTATGTATCATTGAAGCGATGAAATTGTTCAACGAGATCGAATCGGATATCAAAGGCAAGATCGTAAAAGTGCTGGTAAATGATGCTACTCCTGTTGAGTATGATCAGCCACTGTTTTTAGTAGACCCTTCATAGCCGACGAAATACGAGTGGTTGCGAATTGTACGAAATACGAATTCGTAACAATTAGCAATTCGTATGTTTCGCTTTTGATTCGTATTCGGTGATTAATTAACAAAAAAGAGAATGTTCAAAAAGATACTAATAGCAAACAGGGGAGAGATCGCATTGCGCGTGATCCGTACCTGTAAAGAAATGGGGATTAAAACGGTTGCGGTATACTCCACTGCCGACAGGGAATCCCTGCACGTGAAATTTGCTGATGAAGCGGTTTGTATCGGGCCTCCTCCAAGCAAAGATTCCTATTTAAATATTCCGAATATCATTTCTGCAGCGGAAATCACCAATGCAGATGCTATTCACCCGGGCTACGGCTTTCTTTCCGAGAATGCAAAATTCTCAAAGATCTGCCAGGAGCATAACATCAAATTCATCGGCGCATCACCTGAGATGATCAATTCGATGGGAGATAAGTCTTCCGCGAAAGCGACCATGATCGCAGCTGGTGTACCTTGCGTACCCGGCTCTGAAGGATTGCTGGAAAGCGTGGAGCAGGCCATTGAGCTTGCACCGAAAGTTGGTTACCCGGTGATCATCAAAGCTACTGCAGGTGGCGGAGGGCGCGGAATGCGCATCATCTGGAAAGAAGAGGAGATGCGTGCGAATTTTGAATCGGCAAGCAAAGAGGCGGAAGCTGCATTCGGCAACGGCGCGATGTACATGGAAAAATACATCGAGGAGCCAAGGCACATCGAGATCCAGGTAGTGGGCGACCAGTACGGAAAAGCGTGTCACTTATCGGAAAGGGATTGTTCGATCCAGAGAAGGCACCAGAAATTAATGGAAGAAACGCCATCGCCGTTCATGACGGATGAGTTGCGTGAGCGCATGGGCGATGCTGCGATCAAGGCTGCACTGGCAGTGAGATACGAAGGCGTGGGAACAGTTGAGTTCCTGGTTGACAAGCACCGCAATTTTTATTTCATGGAAATGAACACGCGTATCCAGGTAGAGCACCCGATCACGGAAGAGGTGATCGATTATGACCTGATCCGTGAGCAGATACTCGTTGCAGCCGGGGTTCCTATTTCGGGAAAGAATTATTTCCCGCAGCTGCACGCCATCGAATGCCGCATCAACGCGGAAGATCCGTTTAACAATTTCCGCCCCTCACCGGGCAAGATCACTGTACTGCACACACCGGGCGGGCACGGGATCCGCGTTGATTCGCACATTTACGCAGGCTATACCATTCCGCCGAATTACGACAGCATGGTGGCGAAGCTGATCACGGTTGCACAAACACGTGAGGAAGCGATCGCGAAGATGCACCGCGCATTGAGCGAGTATGTGATCGAAGGCGTGAAAACAACCATTCCTTTCCATTTGAAATTAATGAAGGATGAGAATTTTATTAAGGGGGATTATACGACGAAATTCCTTGAAAATTTTGATCTGACAGAATAATCTTAATACAAAGTATAAGAGCGGAACCATAAGGTTCCGTTTTTTTTACGCCCATTTTCGGCATCTTGCTTTATTGATCCTTATTCATTAAGTTTACAATACCGGATTCTCGATCGCTGTAATTCAAAAAATCACGTGTTCAATCAAACAAAAAACGGATTTCTGTTTATAAGCTGCATTTTGCTGTTCAGCTTCTGTCAAAGTAAGCCGCGCTCAGCATCTTTTGCACCTGCTACTAAGCCGGATAAAGCGGATGATAAGCAAACGCTTTATACTTTTAAGGAAAAGACAACCGTGTACAAAGAGCTCTCCTTAACAAGTGAAGGGATAGCAATCCTTGAACCGGGAAATCCTGTTGAGCTTGTCCGCAAAGCAGATTCGCTGGTTACTCTCAACGGTTATACAGAAAACTGGTACAGGGTGATTTTACCCGGTAAAAACCTGGAAGGATATATTTATGGAGGAGATTTGGGAGTTGCTGTTCTTGCCAGGGATGTTTCCGATCCTTCTGTCGGTTTGTTCATTGTGGGTGTTAATGAATATAAACCGAATGATGGTTATTCTGCTTCTGTAAGTTTGATCATCCGAAATAAGATTATTTCTTCGTGTAATTTTTTTATTTCTGATCATCCCTGGTCTGATTCGGTAAAAGGCCCGGTACGAAATAACATTGTCCTTGACCGTTACAGTACTGAAGGCTTTGCGGGGCCCCGGGATCTTTTACGGGTTGGTAATTCGTATGGCGTATCTGAAGTGCCTGCTACCAGCTATTTATTTTATACAAACGGGGATGTTGTTAAATTTGCACTGGAAGCAGATGAGCTTACTGTTGGAAATATTCAATACCGTTGCCAGCTTATTTTTCCTTCGGATGAAAACGGAGAGCAGGATAAAATTAAGAGAGCCTGTTATGAAGAGGATGATAACAACGGAGGAACGGTGAAAAAAACAAAGCAGGAAATTTACAGGTGGATCAACGGATCTATTGTGCTGAGTAAATAGCTCCTACCCTTTATTATTCCGGTTTTTTATAATTCCCTACAATCCTAAAATGCAAATCTACCACAAGTATTATAAATTATATTTTACATTCTTCAACATCTGCATGTTCAATATTAAATCCCTCCAATAAACTTAATGCTTTCTGCGAAACAATAAGCCTTTTATCAGCACATCCAAAATCATCTTTTTTAGCAATGCCAGTTATTTTTAGCCAGTAAAATTCCGGAAGTTTTTTATTCGGGTAGAGCTCGTTGAATTGTTCTGAAATTAATATTTCAACGTCGTTAAAAGCTATGCCGGTAAGGTTCTCTTTTTCAATACTTTTTTTGAGTCTTTCAGAAACCACAAAAACCAGAATACTTTCTAAAATATCATCACCTAACCATCCGTCAAATGTATATCTGAGAGTATTAATTTGGGGAGGCATTGTGTCTTTATCAAGAAAGTCACTTTTGGTAATATTGCCTGCTACCTCAGGTTCAAAAATGTAATATTTATCCATAATATTATCTAATTGGAGGATCAAACAAATATCCGAATTTATTATCAATTTCTGTGGCTTTGTTCAAAAGTTCTTGCTTAGTAGGTTTTGGAAAATCCTTATAGAATCGATTCCATTCTTTTCGAATTTGACTTAAATGTATATCCGGATTTATTTCTTTCGGTATACCTCTTAAATTTTCAATAGAATGCATTTCTGATTCCGAAATTAAATTTGGAAATTTCTCAAGAATATCTTGCTCCACAGCATGGTGTACTACAACCTTTCCTTGTGTCTTAGGATATGTATTTGTAAATGTTTTAGCATAATCCCTAGATGTTGAGCTGCCGAATGTTGCCTTTTCATATCCGCTAACTTTTTGATAATTTTTTTTAGGTTGTTTACGTTCCTTCACTGGCTTATCCCTGAATTCTTTTTTCACAGGCTCATATTCCCGTTCCGGTTTATATTTGGAAGTACGTTCATAATTAGGTACTCCATCTCCCCTGTCCACCCATTTGTAACTTGGTTCTGGCTTTGGCCAACCTAAATTATCAGCGAGCTCTTCTCCTTTACCAAGCTTTTTAGGAGCTGGCATCTCATCCCCCCATTTCATCAGCTTCTTGAAAAATTCAAGAAGTGTTTTAAAGCTTTCGCCTAGTTTTTTAAAGATGCCGCCGGCCAACTCAATGATAGTATCTCCGATCCTTCCAAATGCTTTCAGTACGGCGCGTCCGATCTCAACTAACCATTTTGCCCCTCTGAAAATAGCAATGGCAGCCCTTGAGGTCTGAAAGGCTTTTAATCCTGCTTTGATCCAATTGCCAATACTTCCACTGAATACAGCAAGTACTATTTCAGGAATAAGATAGCCGACTACTTTTCCCATTGTCATGCCTTGGTCATATGCGGGAGCACTCATAAAATCGGCCTGTGTTTTGGCTACAGCAGCTCCTGCCGTTTTAGCAAGTGCTTTGGCGCCGCCAAACACTGCCGCCTTGATGTCTGCACCCAATTTAGCCCGGGCATCCGGATTCTTAATTAAATGAACGATAAATTCAATCAGCATCTTCCCATTTTCCTTCAGCCATAATCCCGCTGCTTTTGCGGAATCCATTATGTCCGTTACATATTGCGGCGGCTTGCCTGTAGTAGCGAATGTGAGCATATCTTTCAGCTGTTGCCATGCGCTCTCAATCGATTCCCAAATAAATTTGAGGAGATCCCAGATCATTATCACAATATCCTTGAACCAATCGTAAATTCCGACAAATACTCCGGCGATCTGACCCAGCATAAACTCCGGATCAATCATATTCTCCAGCTGATGCTCGAGAAGTTTTGCATAACCTCCTTTTTTGTAATCCGGATTTTTTTTCATCCCGGCAGGAGCGTCTGTGGTTGTTGTTGTTGCAACAGCTGTGACCGGAGCTTTTGTTGAAGATGTTTTGCCGGCTGCAGCTCCTGCACTTTTTGCTGCACCTTCCTGCTTGATAAAAGGATTGGATAAATTCCGGAGGTACTCATAGTAGCCAAGCTCGCCGTTGATTATCAGCGGCCACATAGTCTCCATAGATGGTACAGGAGATAATGACATTCCACCGCCTGACAGGATTGCAGAAATGACTTTTATCCAGGTAGGGGGCTCGCCTTTTTCTTGCTGTTTCAGTTCGCCGATCTTTTTATCCAGCGCAGCATTGATCAGTCTGGTGCGTTCTTCTTCCGGAAACATGCTCCAGAATCCTAATAAGCCTTTCACCATCCATGTGGTTGGTTGTGCCAGCATAAAAGCCTTCAGTAACACACGCACAGCACTCAGGTCTTCCGTGCGTTGTATTTTCCTTTTCAGTCCACCGCTCTGCTGCACCGTATGCGTCAACTCATGCGCCAGCAATTCTTTCCCTTCATTTGAATTCGTATCGTAATTCCCCTGTTTGAAATAAATATCCTGTCCATGTGTGAATGCTTTTGCATTGATGCCTTCGCTCATTTCGTGGGCTTTACTGTCGGTATGGATCTTTACGCTGCTGAGATCAGCACCCATTTTTCCGCCCATTTCATTTTTGACCGTATCATTCAATGCTGTTCCGCTGCCTTTGCTGCTGTCAAGTTTAGTTTGCAGCATTTCCGTTCCTTTGAGCGTTCCGTTCTCACTCTTTGCCATCAACGTGTTTTCTTCTTCTCCCTCTTTCTTCATCTGTACATTTGGAGCAGATGAATTTATTCCGGCAGTTGCATGGTCGCCATACACCACTTTTTTAGCGGTTGCATCTGCTTCCTGCTCGTATGCATCATTAGCTGCGCCGATCTCCAGGGACGATTTGGCCTGCAGAAATTCATCTTCCTCTTCTTCCATGCGCATCAGCAGGAGCCGGTGGTCTTTCCTTCGCTGCACCAGGTTCTCTTTTGTATGTTGGTCGTGGTATTCCTTCATCACAGGTTAATTTGGAAAACGGTTTTCTTTCGCAAACTCGCGCTTGATTGCATCTGCGAGGTCCTGGCTATCCAGCTGCTCGGTGTTTTTGGCAACAGCTTCCATGCAGGCCGCCTTGATCACATTGATAACATTGCCTCCTGTTATCTCATACTTAGCAAGCTCGTTGAAATTAAGGGAAGGGTGATAATGGAAAGGAGGCGGGATCAGTTTTTTCCAGAGTTCGATCCGCTCCTCTTTTGCAGGCCTGTTGAAATATACCACTGACTGAAACCGCCGTGTCATGGCCACATCTATATTATCCTTCAGGTTGGACGCAAGTATGGTAAGGCCGTTGTGCTCTTCCATCCGCTGCAGCAGGTACGACATTTCGAGGTTGGCCCATTTGTCTTTGGAGTCAGTGATATCTGTCCGTTTGCCAAAGAGTGCATCCGCTTCATCAAAGAACAGGATCCAGTTCTTGTTCTTAGCCCGGTCAAACAGGTAAGCCAGGTTTTTTTCGGTTTCCCCGATGTATTTGGATACTACCATAGACAGGTCGATGCGAAACACATTTATTCCAAGGCTTTTGCCGATGAGCTGAACAGCAAGAGTTTTACCGCCGCCGGATGGCCCGTAAAAGAGGCAGGTAAAACTCGCGTTAAGCTTTTTGCCCGCTTTATTCAGTAATGACTTTCTTGTTTGCTCCCATCGCATGATGCGTTCCAGCTCGGTGCGTGTTGATGGCTTTACCACCAGCTGTTCCCAATCGAGGCCTGTTTCAATAAGCGTTGCGGGAAAAGCTTTTCCAAAGTCGGGGCGAGGCTCTTTTCCAAACACCAGGTATTCTACGTATTCAGGAGCAAGGGCAATCGCATAGTTGTGCATGTTCGTATCATCTTCCGTGGTGCTCACAGAACGCAGGGTAATGATCTGCTCGCGGAGCAATGATGATTCACCGGTGAGGAACAGATGAAAATACAGGGTGGTGCTGATGTCACGGCCTCCCAGCAGGTGCAGCACTGTTAAAAAGGTAGGAACAAAATTGCTGAAGGTTGTATCGATATACCCGCCCAGCTCGGCATGCTTTTTTTTAAAGCCCGAATTATCGACACGCAATCTTGATGTGAATGTTTTGGCAGAAATATGGGGAACAAGGCTGCTGATGAGGAAAAGCCGCTCGGCAGGGCTGAGATTGTATTTGTTGACAAGGTTCGCATATGCGCATTCCTGTGTTCCGAGTTCGGGTGGTGCTGTATTTGAAAAATAAAAGTCTGCAGCCTTCGGATCTTCCAGTTCATTGATGCGATTGTCGAGGATACCGCACAGCCAGGCGATCTCTTCGGAAATTACCAGCGCATTGGCTGTAATGATCTCTTTATTGACAGCTCTTGCTTCTTCTTCCAACAGTTGTTTTGCGTGCTTCCGTTCTTTGCTTTTTTCATATTCCATTGTTTCCATTTTTTTGTAAAACAAAAAATATGAAATAAGGTGAAGATAAAGAAGGACACTATTGCAGAAAAGGGACAGTGTAGTATGAATTGGGTAAAAATTAAATATTTGATTTCCATCATGTTGGGTAAGATGCTGCCGTAGTTAAATGCAGGCGAACTCTATCAAACAATCATTTTGAAACCTTCATAAATTTTAAAATGTGCTTGTACAGGCTATATACGTATTGTAAAACCGGAAGATCAAAGGGATGTGCCGCTTTGATTTAAACGGAATAATTTTTCTTCCGGAGACGCAAAGATCGGAGAGTAAATAAAAAAACGGAACCTGCCAGGTTCCGTTTTTTATTTTATCACTTCTTCTGCAGCTTCTTTAAGCTTTTATCAATGTACTTCTCCGTAGGCAGCAGCGATTGCTGGATGCGTTTTGCGTAGTGAATGCTGTCGAGGATGTCTTTCTGCTTTTCTTCAATGATCGCCTTTTGCCGGAGGATCTCCATGTTCGCCTTTTGTTTTTGCCTGTAGCTTCTGAAAATGAACAAGGCGAGGAGAAGCACAAGCAGCAGCCCGGCGCTTACAGCATAGATGATCAGCTGCTGCTGCCTTTTTTCCTCCTGTGCAATGGTGTCTTTTTTCTCCTGTTCTGCTTTTGCGAGCATTTCCTTCTTTTCAAAATCATATTTCATTTGCTTCTGTACAGAAGCTTTTCTTGTTTCCTGGTTATTGATGCTGTCGTTCATCTGCTTGTACAGCACCTGCATTTCATACGCCCCCTTGTAATTGTTCTGCGCTTTGTAGATCATACTAAGGTTTTGGCTTGCGTTAAGGATGTAAGCCGGATAATTGATCTCAATGGCCACTTCCAGCGCCCGTTTGCAGTATTTTTCAGCCTGTTTGTAATCGCCCTGTTCAGAATAGATAGCGCCGATAGCATTCGATGAATTCGTGATCCCTTCCTTCTGCTCTAAATCTTCGCGGAGATCCAGGGCTTTTTGAAAAAAATTCAATGCTTTTTCCGGCTGTTTCATTTTTTTATAGATCACGCCGAAATAGCTGTACGAAGATGCAATGCCCCTTTTATCGCCTGTTTCCTCCCGGAGCTTCAAGGCATGCTGGTGAAATTCAAGCGCCTTGTCAACCTGCTCCTGCAGGAAATAAATTTCCCCGATATTATCAAGTATATAGGGCAGTGTGTGTTTGTCGTTTGCTTCTTCAAGTATTTTCAGGGCTTTGAGATAATTTGCAAGCGCCATTTCCAGCTGCCCCTGGTTCTTCTGGATGAATGCGATATTGTTCAGTAAAAAAGCCGCTTCCTTTTTTTTGCCAAGCTCTTCCTCTAATTTCAGCGCCCTGATAAAGCACTCCAGTGCCTCTTCAATACGTCCCTCGTTGTTATGTACAAATCCGATGTTGCCAATGGCATCGGCGATGCCTTGCTTGTAATTTAATTTTTCAGAAAGCCGGAGGGATGTTTCGGCGTACTTTAAAATATCGCCTTCGTCGCAATATTCGCAGAGATGAGAAAGGAGGATGACCTTGTTCGTATCCTCCTTTGCGGTTTTTAAGAGATTGAGAAGAGAGTCGGTCTCCTGCTGTGCAAACGAGAGCACACAAGAGCAGCAGGCAACGAGAAGTGTGAAGTAGCGTTTCAATGTTTTGTGTGTTTCCAGGAATAAGATCCTGCAGGTACTGTATAAAAACGTATTAATTACTGTTAGCTGAACTAAATATAGTAATTTTTTATGATGGTTCTAAAAATGCAGATCCATGAATGAAATTAGAAGCAGCTAAAGTTATTTCGTATTCTTCATGAATTTCAGAATATAATTGTACAGGCTGTTGTGTGCGTTATAGAACTGGAAGATCATCGGGATGTGATGCTTTCCTTTCACCACTTTGTAATCCAGTGTTTTCGCGTATTTTGCGAGCCCGGTAACAAAGCGCTCGTTGCTCTCTTTAATGTTCGGATATGTTTTTTCGCCGGTGAGGATCAGCATGGGCGGAATGCCTTCGCGGAGAAAATAGATGGGGGATGCTTCCTTCCATGTTTCATGATCTTTGGTGAAGGCATCGAGGTAATGATCGCCGCCCGCAGCTTCCTGGTCCTCCAGGTATTTTTTCATATCGAGCCCTGCTGCATCAATGAGTACCACGCCTTTTACCGGGTCTTTCAGTCCGAGGCTGTCGAAGTATTGTTGCCTCACGGTGATCAGCGCAGCAAGATGTCCGCCTGCCGAGTGCCCTGAAAT
Organism: Bacteroidota bacterium; assembly: GCA_025963775.1. Lineage (GTDB taxonomy): Bacteria > Bacteroidota > Bacteroidia > 2-12-FULL-35-15 > 2-12-FULL-35-15 > 2-12-FULL-35-15. Next base: position 13,863 of record JAOQAD010000020.1, read on the forward strand.
AAAGATCCTGTCGGGATTACCGCCATAGTTGGCAATATTCTCTTTCACCCATTTCACTGCTTTCGCGGAAGCAATGGCCATGTCATTGTAATTTGCCTTCGGGCTTAGCGGATAATCGATCACAACGCCTACCACATCTTTTCGTGCCATGCGCTTTCCGAAAAATTTGTACAGCGATTTGCTTCCATGCGCCCATCCGCCGCCGTGAATAAAAATGAATACATCTTTTTTGTCGGCATGCTTCGGACTGAACACATCCAGCTTCATTTCATCCGTTTTTAATTTAGGATCGGCCGGGAGATATGTAATGTTCCTGTGTTTGGATACGCTGCAGCTTTGCAGCGTGAATATGCTTACAGCTGAAAAAAATAAAATGTATGCTAAGGTTTTCATAAAATTTGAATAATGCATTTGCAGGATACTATAAGATCACCTTTAAAATAGCGTGCCGGGCTAAAAAAAAGTCCCTCCGAGGAAGGACTTTTGTATGTCATTAAAACAGGGCTCTTAGTTCTTCAGGCCCAGCAAGGTCAGCTTTCCGTAGCACTGCTGTGTTCCGGTGCGAACGATATAGATGTAAGAGCCTGCAGCCAGCTTTGCGCCTGCATTGTTCGTTCCATCCCAGGTGATCTCGTGCGTGCCTTTGTCTTCCATGCCGTTCTGCAGGGTGTTTACACGTGTTCCGTAGATCGTATATACATCGATGCTTACTTTGGATGGCGCCTCCAGCGTATAGCCGATGGTTACCCTGTTGTCGAAAGGATTCGGGAATGCATAAGTGTTCAGTTCCATGCCCGGCATGTGCTGTTCCGCAATGCCTACGAAGCCAGGCTGCAGCAGCGGATCGAGTGCTAACAGCGAATCGATGTTAATGCTTTCATCGCCCGACTGATAAAGGAGCGACATAAAGGAATCAAAAAGCATTTCATCCGAAGTGCTGGTACCCGCGAAAACATTTACCGGGGTCGGATTAAAAGGGTTCGCCGTGGTGTTATCATAAATGTGTGTGGCCTTGAACTTATAGCCTGCAGGCACTTTCTTCAGGTTCCTGAAGGTATAATATCCCTGCCAGTTGAAATCCCATTCATTGATCCTGATGAGCGGAATTGTATCCGTTGACAGGTATGCATAATTTTTCAGCACCCTCGCAATCTTGTGTGAATGCGGGAATGCCGCAAAAATAGAGGTGGTATACGGCATTCCGCCTGAAGTAGGATATACCGCATTGAATGTTTTGATGGTGTTCGCAGGGATATTCAGCGACCAGTTCTGCAAAGGTGTTGTTACATACACAGGACGCACGCCGGTAGTCCCTATCGGGTAGAAGAACAGCCTGATCTTTGTGCTGTCCTGCTGTCCAGCTGTTCCCAGCGGATAGTGGATCTGCAGTACGATCTTCGACCCTGCTTTCAGTGTGATGCCCATTTTAAGAGGGCCTGTGCTTGGGAATACAGTTGGAAACGCTCCCGGTGCATATCCGCCGATGCTGAAATCTCCGCTGATGGTGTAGCATCCGCCGGAAAGGTCGCTGGTGGTGGTTCCCAGGGTATCCACATTCACAACAACGTGGTGAACGATCGACTCATTGCCGCCTACGATCTCATACGCCTGGATAATACGGTTTTGGGTAAGGCCGGTTGGTAAGGAAAAGCAAACGTAGCTGTCGTCGGTAATAGCGTTGCTTGTAAATGTGGGAATGGTGAGCTCCAGGTCCGGGGTGCCGTTCAGCTGGTAGCGCGAATAAACAGGTGCCGGTGGAGCCAGTGTTGTATCGCCCGCAGGTGCGCCGTTTGCGATCCAGTTCAGAATGGCTGCTTTTTCAGCAGGCGCAATGGTATGCTCATGCGAAAAGCGTGAGTACGTTGTGTCAGGGATCCATGGCGGCATATAACCGGATGTAAGGTATGCATCGATCGTATACATGTGAGGAACGATCTCGCTGTAGGTCATGAAGGAAGGCGCATGGCTGTTCTCATGGTGGCAGCTGGTACACCTGTTAAAAAATATCGGAGCTACATTGCTGTAAGTCGTTTGTGCAGCAAGCGGGGCGAGGCAAATGGATAATGCGAATGCAAGTAAAAGTTTTTTCATGGGATGTTTATTGTTGATCAAATATAGCGAAAAATTGGAGAAAAGCAAGCTTAAAATAAAGAGATCCGGGTTTTAAAATATTGCCTTCAATTCTTATCTTTGAAAAAACAATCCGATACAAATGAGCCATAACCTCAAGGAGAACGAACGGGAGCTGATCAAGCTGGTTAATTTTTTCAGGAAGCATGCCGAAAAGCTGGTAGGTGAGAATAAAGTGGATGTGGAATTCCAGCAGCTGATCGATACCTGCGAAAAATTTGCGGAGCAGCTGAACATGCATGCTTCACGCCGGGAAGAGGTATTGCTTCAGCGCGAGCAGCTGAAAGGACTGGTGAAGGATAACGCTGTATGCCCTAAATGCGGCAAAACAGGCCATCTGAAATTTGTTGGTGCCGATAAGCATCCCCAGGGATGGAAATGCAATAAATACAAATGCCGCAAATGCAATATAGAATTTGTGTGGGCAAGGCCGAACAATCCATGGGACATGATCCCATACGTGGAAAGCTTTGTAGGCGAGCTGGAGCAGAAGCTGAAGAATGATGAGCTCGGTGAGCAGGACAGGCTGCAGGCGGTTGAAACGATCGCGCAGATGCAGGGCAACATTGCGAAGCTGAAGCCGGTGATCGAAGCATCCGACCTGGATCATTCGGAATTAATGGAGCGTGAAGAAGAGATGGCAAAAATGATCCATGAATTCAAAAATCATTTATTGATCATCAAGATCAAAATGGATACATGGGAAAGCAGGAAGAATTGACAGTTACATTATTTATAAGAGAAGCCGGTTAATTTTCCTTCGGAAACAGTGAACGTGATCACCTGGTAACAATCGACTGCTTTACCATCCTTTTCTGCCGCAGCCCATCCCTGCGGCATTTTATTGACGATCGCCAGCACTTCATTGGCAAATGTTTCCATATCGCCGTGGCCCTGCGTTACAATTTGATAATTTCCTGCTTTGCCTTCGCAGTTCACTGCAAAAGCGATCGCTACCCTGAAGAGCAGCTGTTTTGCTTTTTCATCGGTAAGCGGGTTTTCCCTAAAGAACTTTTTCAGTGCATCATCTCCTTCTTTAAATGAGGGAGCTTTATCCGGTTTTGGCAATTCGGCTGCAAGCTTTTCTTTCAGTAGAAAATTATCAACGGAATAAAATGATGGGTTGCAGGGATTCACTTTTGCAATGCTGTCGGCAGGGAACCTGTAGATCTTCGGCATGTCATCCGATGTTTTGAAACCGAATCCAACAGGGGCTTTCGGCGTTTCAAACTCTGCAGTGGAAACATAAATTGTTTTTGTTTCTTTCGATCCTTCAAAGGAAAGCACGATCATTTGCAACCCCTGCGTTCCCTTGTAATTGAACTGCATATCCGCAATGTGCATTTTTTCAGCACCGGGAAATTTTAACCCGTTAAGGTAAGAGCCTGTTGCTTTTTCCTTTGGGCCAACCTTTACAGGATTATTAAGATCGTACGCATAGGTTTTGTCGGTTGATACTTCCGTGATCTTCATGGTGCGGTTGTCGAGATAATCCTGGCTGAACGCATTGAAAGCAAAGAGGAGGAGGCTTACGAAAAGGAATGAGCGTATCTTCATGATTAAGATTTAAAATTATCATTTCGCCTTATGGCATAAATTAATTCATCAAGGTATTCACCGTTCTTGTACAGTGTTTTTTCAAATCGGCCTTCGAATACGAAGCCTGTTTTTTCAAGTGCCTTTTTTGAGGCGATGTTTGTTTCGAAGGGCCTTGCATAAATGCGTGTGATGTCAAAATTCTCAAATCCATAACCGATCATTTGCCGGATGGCAACGGTGATGATCCCTTTTCCCCAATACGGCTCTGCCAGCCAGTAGCCGAGCTCTGCATTCTTCCGCTGGATGTCTGTTTGGGGGTGAATGCCGATGCCGCCCACAGCTTCGCCATTAATATCGATCGCAAAAACGTTAACAGGATCTCCCTGGGTGGCAAAAGAAATAAAGGCTTTCCCGTTTTCAGCGGTATAGGGATAAGGAAATTTATCAGTGAGATTTTTTGCGATGTTCGGATTGTTGGCATGTTTTACCAGGCTGTCCAAGTCATTGATCGTCCAGGGGCGGAGGCTGAAGTTCATTTAGTGTTGCGTTTTTTTTCTTATTTTATGATCAGGGCTTTACCCTGCAGTGGTGGCTGACCCTTTGTAATCACTGTCCAGTAATACATTCCGTTTTTCCAATCATCGGTGGGCACTGTGTGTTCTTTCCCTGAAAAGAAGGAGGAATAAACAGCTCTGCCGCTAATGTCTGTTATTTGAAGCCATGCGTTTTGGAGGTCCGTTTGAAATGAGAATGTGAAATGGTCTGTGGCAGGATCAGGAAATACATGCACGGTTTCTTTATTGTATTCGGTGATGCCGATCGTGAAGCTGAAGGTGGGCTGTACGCATTCGAACCAGGGGCCCACGGCAAGTGAGCAGCCGCTAACGCTTAAGGATCCTCCGCTGCTGAGTGTGCCGTTCATTGTGAAGATCGCCTGCCCCGGTGCATAAAAATTTACATGCCCGCCGGGAATGTTCATGGTATCCAGCTCTATGATGCCATACTTTAGGATGGTTGACCCGGTTGCAGCAGTAATGTTATGATGCCCGCACAAACCGCCTGCACTGTCAATCTTCAGCAGTGCAGCGTTGTTAAAGAAAAGGTTATCCTGGAATGCTACAGGATGCTTTATGTAAAATGTATCGGAGCTGGAGTAAGGCGGAATTGTATTCGTGGACCAGGTGGAAGGATCGTTCCAGAACCCTGCCGCAACGCTTGTCCATGAAGTGGAAAAGCCTGTATTTGCAACAAGCAGGAACAGAAATAAACCGAACAGGCTTTTGATACGCTTCATGTTTTTTAAATTCTATTAAAGATACAAAATTTCATATCAAAATTCCCAACCTGTCATCCTGACTTGTTCAGGCGCCTGTGCCGGCATATTCGTTAGAAAGACGTAAGGGTTCATTGCCGGTTGCTTCATTCCTGTTTATGTCTTTCCTTCTGGTCTTTGTAGATATTGTCCCAGGCTTTTCTTGTGAGTGCCACCAGCTGGTTTGTTTTGCAGTCCCACAGGCAAACATAATCTTCTGAAATAACAATGTGTTGTTTCCAGCTTGCGATCTTTTCATACAGCATGAGTGTGCAGATGTCGGTAGCGGTAATGTAATCGCCTGTTTCCGGGAGATGCGTATGCATGCTCACCACTTCTTCATCTTTTCCGTAAGGGATGGAAAGGATATTTTTATGAAGGCTTTTCTTTTTGAGAAGTTTGTTTTTTTTATCGAAGGTGAGCAGGTAATCATTTCCGATGATCACGTAACCATTGTCTTCAGGGCCTGTGAACACGTACACTTTTTTTTCATGGCCATCGATCAATGGAACAAGATTGAAGTTCATGTGTTCGTATGATTTGAACATCTCATCCGATTTGATCTCGTCAAAAGCCTTTTGCCTGATCGTGCAGAGATCCTGTTCGTAAGGTGTGAATTCCCTTTCTGTTCCATCAGCAATGGCTGTGTTTACGTTGTAAGTGCTGTCGAATGAAATGGTGCCGATCACTTTCGGATGATCTCCCTTCGAAAAGAAAATGCATTTGGCAGCTGTGCTGTCGGTATAGGAAAAATAGCCCCCGATATCCGCCCTGCGGCTGGCGAACTTTGCCAGGAAGATGTCGGTGCCATACCAGGAAGCCATTTCGGAGCGGTAAAGCTTTTTTCCTTCCTCAACAATAAGAGCAGTTTCCTTTTCTGTTTTATCCTGTGCAGCTGCGCTGAAAAGGATGCAGGTAAAAAGGATTGTCAGAATTTTGTTCATGTGTTCAATTTAAAAATTAAAGAAATTCCATTTTTTCAGACCAATTCAAATTTCCATGCAATGTTGCATCTGACAGCTCGATGTGAATCACACGCCTCTGGCTGTTGTTGACTGTTCGTGCGGAGCTGTGCATCAGCAAAGGCCGCATGATCATAATTCCACCGGAAGGCACCGGGCACACGTCTTCTATTGCTTCCTGCAGGTTGATCGTTTCCGGGCGGACGATGCCTTTACGATGCGAACCGGCGATCACTTTCAGCGCACCGTTATTTTCATCCGTATCATCGAGGTGGATGCGAATTGTAAAGATGCTGCTTAAAACAGCTATAGGTGGCTGAACAGCAAATTGTCCCTGTTTGTCTGTCCACGGGCCATAGTCATCTGCGCTTATCTTTTTATCCACCGCGATCATCAGGTCCTGGTGATAGGCAACAAACCAGTTTGATCTTTCAGGCTTATCGAAATAGATTGATTTTACCAGGAAGTAATTACTGCCGGGAAGCTCGCTGATGACCTGTTTTAATTTTTCATTGAAAATGGATGTGCTCAAATCCGGGAACTCCTTTAAGAATTGCCTGATTGCGAAAAGCCCGCTTGATTTGCGGAACGCTTCACCCGAAGAGTCTGCGCTTCTTATTGCCTCAACAATACCTGCAATCTCCTCTTTCGAGTAAACAGCATCAATTATGGTAAAGCCCGATTCCTCCAGTTCGCGTTTGTTGATCATTTAGTTCTCGCTTTGTACCGGTGTTTCAGTATATGCCAGCCTGCAGGTTATGATCACCGTAATTAAAAATGGCAAAAAGTAAGCGGCCCCGGCCAGCGGCTCATTCGTGCAAATTCCAACCGTCCAGAAGCCCCATATCACCAAAGCAATAATACTAAGAACCTTTGCAGCTTTGCGGCTTGTGTCCGTCTGTTTTGATTTGGTTACCAGGTGTACCGCAATAAATGTAAGCACCGCGCACAAAATGAGAAAAAATCCTATTCCCATGAGCGCTATTCCTGCATTACAGGCACCTGCTGTTTTTTCTGCAAATGTGGACAGTGCCAGGAAGGAGTAAATGGTGGTTAAAAAGAAGAGTGGCTTCAATGCTTTTTGTAGCGTCATAATGAAATTTATTATTCTATTTCAATATCATACCTGTCAAGAAGCCCTGCAATTCCCTGTTTGGAAAACTTCGCTTTCTTTATTTTGTTGATCTCCGGATCGATGGAATAATTCCAGGAAGTCCTGAGATCGGCTTTTTCGAGGATCGTATTCTCAAACTTCGCTTTTGCAAGGTCACAGTTGTCGAAGATGGAACCGCCAAGGTCGGCACCCGTAAAATCCACTTCGTGCATGTTGCAGTGGCTGAATTTTGTTTTTTTGATCTTAAGCCTGTAAAAGGAAGAGAGGTTGAGGATGCAATTCTCGAAATAAACGGAAAACAGGAATTCATTGCAGCTTTCAAAGTGAAGGCCAAGCAGTTTGCAGTCGGTGAACTGGATATCGCAGAAGCCCGTCTTCAGTGTTTTCGCCATGCTCAGGTTGCAGGATTTGAATTCACACCCTGAGAAATTGATGTTGGACAGGTCGGTGCTTGAAAAATTGCAGTTGACAAATGTGCAGTTTTCATAATCTCCATTTTCCAGCTGTTCTTCTGCAAAATTTACTTTGTCAAATTTTTTTCCTTCGGTGTACGCCTTGTTCATGTTCTGCTCTTTGATCGTATTATTTTAATAGCTCCCTCAGTTTTGCCTTCGTGCTTCCGCTTATTTTCAGGTATTCATAAATTCCATCAACGTAGCCTAAGGCTGTCTTCCCGTTTTTATCCATCCGGCTTTTATCCGCTCCATGCGCCAGCAATAGCTTTACTTTTTCAGGCTCGCCATTAAATGCAGCAAGCATAAGCGGAGTTATTCCGTCTACATACCGCACCTGGTTCACATTTGCTTTGTGCTTCAGCAGGCATTCCAGCACTTCAGCGGAACCGAAGCTTGCAGCCATCATCAATACGGAATAACCGTTGTCAAGCGTTTCATTCGGATTTCCGCCATTGCTGATCAATAGTTCAATTATTTCAGCGCTGCTTTCTCCGCAGGCCGTCATCATGTAACTGCCGGGCTCTTTGATCTTATGCGTTGCCAGCAGAATGCGTACTGCTTCTGCATTGCTTTTCCGGATGGCAACATCCATTGCTGCCAGGCTCCAGTTGCTATGTGTACCGGGTGTTATAAAATTTACATCCGACCCTTCGCTGATGAGCTTTTTATATTCAGCTGTTTGTCCTTTGTAAATAGCCAGCATCAGTTCCGACCAGTCGTCTTTATTGTCGTCCCAGGCTTCTTTGTTGGAAAAGCAGCTAAGGCTGACAGAAAAGAGCAGGAAAAGGGCAATTATATTTTTCATTACAGGAAAGCGGGCTTGTGCGTATTGTAAAAATACACATTCGGAAGTTATGCGCAATAACTTTTAACCTTCATATGATCCGGGTTTAACCCTTTTTTTCAGAGAGGCGGGAAATGGTACGTTCAATTGTTTTTTTATCGGTGCTTGTCCTGGCAAGGGACAGCGCGGCCTTTAAATGTTCCAGGGCCTTGTCGTTGTTTATGCCGGTATAAAGATCTGCCAGTAGGGAATAATAAAAATGAGAACCGGAAAGGTCCAGTTTTTCCGCTTCTGCAATTGCCTGTTCTTTTCCATTTGCCTTGGCCAGCGCGTATGTCCTGTTAAGTGCAGCCATCGGGGAATATTCCAGCAGGAGCAGCCTGTTATAAAGCTGTAAGATGTTTTCCCATTTTTCGTGTGTGTCGGCTTTGTGGGTATGCCAATAAGCAATGGCAGCTTCTAAATGATATTTAGAAAGTTTATTTCCGGAAGAAGACCGGTTTAAATAGTACTGTCCTTTCTGGATGAGCTCCTGGTTCCAGAGCGCTTCCTCCTGCTCTTCATATAAGATAAGATCGCCGTTTGAGTTGGTGCGCGCATCAAAGCGGGAAGCATGAAAGCACATTAAGGAAAGAAGTGCGTTGGCTGAAGGAGTGCTGGTCTGCTCGTTATCGGCAAGCATCAGCGTTAAGCGCATGGCTTCCACGCAAAGGTCTTTCCGCAAAGTAATATTTTGGGAGGATGAATAATAGCCTTCGCTGAAAAGAAGGTATAGTGTTGTCAGTACGGTTTCAAGCCGCTGATCGATCTCTGCCGGGGGAGGCAGCTCAATTTTTACATTCTCAGCCCTTAACTTTTCTTTTGCGCGGGCCAGCCGCTTGTAAATAGTTTCTTTGTTGTCCAGGAAAGCATCAGCGATCTCTTCGGCGCCGAAGCCGCAAAGAATATTCAGTGACAAGCCGATCTGCGCTTCAGTTGTAATGCAGCTGTTGCATATCGCAAACATCATCTGCAGCTGGCTGTCGTTAATGTTCTTGCTGGACCAGTCGATCTCGGTCTCTTCTGTGCTGCTGTTTAGCTTTAGCTCTGGCGCCACTTTTTGGCTGAAAACAGCGTGATGCTTCAGCAGGTCCTTTGCCTTGTTTTTCGAAACAATGTACAGCCATGCGGTGGGATTTTTTGGCAATCCTTTCAATCCCCATGTTTCTGCGGCAAGCAGAAAGGTCTCGCTTACAAGGTCTTCTGCCGTTTCCATGTACTGGATACCGAACTTCTTACAGAGAACGGATACGATCTTCCGGTATTCTGTCCTGAACAAATGTGGTATCAGCTCGTTTTCCTGCATATTGAAAAAGGCTCCCCGTTATTGGCGGGGAGCCTTGATTGATGTTAATCCATGGGCACCAGTGCCCGCACTTCCACCGTTCCACCTACCGTTAATATGGGGCAGCCTTTTGAGATCGCGGCAGCCTCATCAAGCGAGGCCGCACGGATAATGATATAACCTCCAACGGCTTCCTTGATCTCTACATAAGGGCCGTTAGTGACCACGTTATCCGGCTTGACCACTCTGCCATCCGCTTCGAGCCTGTTGCCGGGACTTACCAGTTTGTTTTGCGCTGCAATGCCGCCCATCCAGTCCTGCCATGGTTTCATCATGGCTTGCAGCTGTTCCGGCGACATCTGTGACTGTTGCCCGGAAGCATTTCTGAATATCAATAGAAATTCTTTCATCGTAAATTAGTTGTTAGAGTGTAGGCCTATATTATTACCTTCTGTATCAATGAAGAAAGCCATGTGGCCGATCTCATCACTGATCTTTGTTTTTGGCATTACCACTTTTCCTCCTGCAGCCACCACTTTTGAAAGTGCATTGTCCAGGTCAGGATTTCCGTTCAGGTAGATTTTTGCACCGTCTGCGCTTGGCTTATGCTGGGTGCTTTCCACGAGGGCTCCTGAAACTTTACCGTTCATGTCCTCGGCAGGAAAGAACGCCATTTTCATTCCCATCATTTCCTGTTCCTGCATGTCGGTGCCGAAGATGGTTCCATAGAATTTTTTTGCGCGTTTGATATCCGATACCGAAATTTCAAACCAGTTGAGTGCATTTTCTTTTGATGTCATTTTTTTAGATTTTAAGATGATTAATAATTGATTTATACATTCATAACGACTGCGTTTTTGAAAATGGACAGTTTTATGAAATTATTTTTTTTGAAGCCTGGCCCGGTAAAATATGGAAAATCGGCCTTCTTAAATCAAAGCTAATCTAAATCCGAAGACCGGCAGCGATCCCTGCAGGAAATCGAGGTCTTCCGAGCGTTCAAAGCCAATGTTTTCATACATGTTCCAGGCAGTCTGCATGGCCTTTGTGCTGTGAATGATCACCTGGCTGTGCTTTTTATCTTTGGCTTTTCTGATGCATTCAATGGTCAGGAGTTTCCCGATCCCTTGCCCTCTTTCGGAAGGATCCACAGCTAACAGCCTGAACCCGGAGGCATTTTGCTCAGCGGTTGCTGTTCCTCCCGAACCGTAATGCTGCATGTTGCTGAAGTAAACCACGGCACCTGCTATTTTGTTGTCCGGGGAAAGGGCGACGAGCAATTCTGTTCCGGGCTTGCCGGCCATATCGCCGATATTTGCCAGCACCTGGTAATAAGCCGGTTGTTCAGATGGTTTGGGGAAGCCTTCCAGCTGTGAATACACTTCAACCATCAGTTTCCCGATCTCTTTATATTCTCCGGGTTTTGCGTTCCTTACTGTGTATTGTTTTTTGTCCATGGATAGGATTTATTGTGTCATGTCATACCTGTCGAGGTCCGTGCCATAACCCGATTTTATCATCGTGGTTACCCTCATTCCCATTTTCTCATAAAAGGGATACGTATGCTGGCTGGTTCCAAGTACAATGGTATAGCCGGGCCACTCTTTTTTAATAGCCTCTTTGCGGTAATTATAAAGTGCCGTTCCGTATCCTTGTGTATGAAAATCAGCATGGATCATTCCCCAGGCCAGGCGCGCTTCATGTTGATCTTTTACGATATAGAACCCACCGCAGCCAATAATCCTGTTTTCGGGAAGCTCAATAACAAAATAGGCATCTTTCTCTGAATCCGAATAGGTAGGGCTTTTGTAGGATACATCGTTGTCTGACTGGTGATCCAGCCAGTTTATAAACAGGGAAAGCTCATCCTTATCGAAGAACTGCGGGTAATTGCTTTGAAAGATCTCAATGCATTTATCTTTATCGCCGGATGTGTATTCGCGTAAAAGCATTTTTTTATTTGTCAAGAAACTCTTCGATTAATTCGGTTGCATTGAATTTAGTCCAGCTGCCATTATCCAGCGATTCAATTGCTCCCAGGTAGGTCCCGTGTCCGCCCGGGAATATTGCCAGTTCAGAATCAGGAATGATCCGGTACATTTCAACGGCATGTTCCACACTGCCTACATCATTATTTGCATTGATCACCAATGCCGGAATTTTTATGGATCTCATTTGTTCATCCGTCCAGCCTTTAAACGTTTTCATTCGTTGAACATCTCTGTTGAACATATTCAAAAGGCCGGCTTCACTGTTCGTTGCTTTCAGGTATTCATCCTTTAAAACCTGTGGCATCATGTCGATTGTTGCTCCTTCAAAGCCTTTCCAAAATCCAGGTACAGCAGCGCTCCGTTTGTAAAATGCAGATGCTAAGATCATCTTTCGGATCAATTGTGGGTGGCGCAAAGCAAGTTCTATTGTTGTTTGTCCGCCATTGCTGAAGCCTAATATATCTGCCTTGCTTACCTGCAGGTTCTGCAACAGCACTGCAACATCATCCGCATCCTGTTCAAATGTTAAATCGGCGTCGCGGTCGTTTGTATGTCCGTGCGCCTGCATTTCAACCGCAATTACCTGCCTGTTCTTTGCAAGGAGCGGTATGATCAGGCCAAATGAAGTTTCAATGGTGGAACCACCGCCATGAATAAGCACAAGCGGTTTGCCCTCCCCGTGGATCTCATAATACATTTTTAGTCCGTTGACTTCTGAATATCCTTTTTCAAAATGGGTTCCCGCCATAGAGTAGTGGTGTTTTTAATTTTTTTATTTGTTGCTGCCTTTTTCCGTAAGCCAAAAATAGCAAAGAGAGTTACAATTATTAACCGCAGGATCACATTCAGTACTATTTTAGAACTAACTCCTTCGCTGAAGGCATAAGCTTCCATAACAGCAGTCAGCAGGTGGAACAGGATAAATGTAATGCTGAGGATGCGCAACGCCTTTTCATCAGTGATCTTTGTGCCCAAAAAAGACAAGTAAGCCAGGGCGTCTTGCAATTTTAAAATTAAGATCCGGCATTTTTAGTTAAGTTGTTCTGCAAGTCCGATTAAAATTCCTTCGGGCCCACGTATGTAGCAAAGCCGATATGAATCTTGGTATTGGACCACCTCCCCAACAAGTTGTGCACCAAGCTTGTGAAGCCTGGCAAGTGTATCGTCAATGTCAACAACGGTAAACATGGCACGTAGGTAACCGAAAGCGTTGACCGGAGCGTTGCGATGATCGGCAATGACGCTCGGATTGATAAATCGTGATAGTTCGAGCCGACTGTGGCCGTCTGGAGTGACCATCATCGCAATTTCGACACATTGGTTGCCAAGTCCGGTTACATGCCCGGCCCATTCGCCTTCAATCGTTGCTCGGCCTTCTAAATTTAAGCCAAGTTCAACGAAAAAAGAAATTGCTTCGTCAAGGGATTCTACCACAATGCCGACATTGTCCATTCGTAACAAATTATTCTTTTTCATAGTTTAAGGATTATTAAAATTATTTGCCCAAAATCGTTGTCTGTTAATTTCATTTTGTTTCGTAGTGAAGTGCAATTACACCGCAAGAAAATGTTTTCGTTTCAATAAGCTTCAGTTTAATGTTTTCATTTATGTCTTTGAACAATGGTTTACCCTGGCCTAATAAAATTGGATTAACAAAAAGCCAAAACTCGTCAATTAGTCCTAAGCTAAGCAGGGAATTAGAAGCAGCCGGACTTCCAAAAATTAAAATATTTTTCCCTTCTTGTTTTTTTATTTTATTAATGTTGTCTTTAAGTTGGTCGCTAATAACTGTGGTGTTATCAAGCCCTTTTTCGCTGATTGTCTTTGATAAAACGATTTTTGAAACTTTGTTGTACCAGGCTGAATGTTCTTTGTCGTGTTTAGATGCGTTTGGTTGTTCACCGGCAGTTGGCCAATAGCTTTGCATCATTTCATAGGTTACCCGTCCATAAAGTGCAGTGTCGGCTCTGTCTGTCATAGCGCCAACAAAGTCAAAAATTTCCTCGTCTACATTTATCCAGTTCATTTCTCCCTTGGGTCCTGCAACAAAACCATCAAGTGAAGTGTGCATAAAAAAAATTAAATTTCTCATATAGTTCTATTTTTATTGTTATCCATGGCTTGTTACTGTCTTTTTACAATGACCGCTAACGTTCTGTGGCCTGGTGTTTAGAAGCATCAACTTTCCCAGCTGACAAAAGGTTATTTAAAGATACTTAGTTTTTTAGCGGGCTGCAAACAATTTTCCCGGATGGGCTGCTTTTCTGCGCGTCTTGTTAAGCCGCTGATAGCTACTTACTGTCTGGCTCATTAAGGAATTGCAGGGCTGCTGATGTGAATGGAACCGTGGAATCATAAATTGGAACGTGGTCGCCGCCAGGAATAATCCATAGCGCGGCACCAGGTATAGAACGGTAGATGTTTACAGCAATTTCAACGGGAAAGAAGTTATCCCGGTCACCGTGCACAATGAGTGTACGGGCTGTAATGGTTGATAAACTTTGTGCAGTGAAATTCATATCGTCATAGTTTTCGTGTAAGGCGTTGAACTGTGCAATGAGTTGACGGATCTGTTCATCACCGCGTTTTGCGCATTCCCGATACATTTCTCGCACTTCGCGGGGCATGGTGTCAAACGAAGCTCTTCGCATAATTGCCCTTGCCTGATCGGGGAAATGCGAAGTTGTACTAATTAATACCATTGAGTCGATGCGCCCTGGTTGGCCCGTCGCCATGTGAAGCAGCGTCATCCCGCCAGTACTCATTCCCATAGCTGAAAAATGATCAACCCCCAACTTTTCAAGCAGGAGGAATACGTCATTGGCCGCTTCCCGATGTGTGAACTTGTTCCCAGGATTGGTGGAGTGACCATGTCCACGCAGATCAACTACGATCAGTCGATAGTGCTCTGAGAGCTTGGCGGTAAAGGGATGCCAGTTCTGTGAACAGCCACCAAACCCATGCAAAAGCAACAGCGGCTTTCCGGTTCCGTATTCCTCGTAGTACATTTCAATGTTGCTGATTTGAACGGAATGCCCTCGGGTGGTTGTCAGTTTGGGAGCGTACGTTTTTGCCATGGGTGGATATTTCTTGCCATGTTGCGCTGTTAGTAGTAGCTATTTCTTAAGAATGCCAACCTAATATTCCTACTTCTCCCGACAAGCACATTCATGATGTTCATTTAAATATTCGATCGTTGCTTTACACATTTTTTCCAATACGGAAATATTGATATCGGATATTTTTTTTACATAAATACAGGCTTTACCTGTCTTATATTTTCCAAAGTCGTCCAATAAATGTTTATTTTCTTCTGTTGGCGAATAAACATATAATGAAAATGCTGCTTTACGGGGTGAAAAACCGATCAGGGGCATATCGCCTTCATGCCCGCTATCATATTTATAATGATAACTGCCAAACCCGATGATCGTTGGCCCCCACATTTTAGGTTTAAATCCTGACCATTCACTCATAAGGTCAATTAATTGAAAGCTATCCGTTTTCTTTTGATCATTTTCCACATACGAGTTAATAAAATCGGTTACGCTTAATTGCGTTTCATTTGTCTTGTTTTTATAAGCCATATTGCTTTATTTAGTTTATCTTCACGATGACCGCTAACGTTTTGGAGCTTGGCAAAGAAGCGGCCGGGTTTATTTCTTATCAAAGCTACTCGTTTTTTACAAAGGATCAAAAGGTGGCTGAACCCGTTTTAAGACATTTACTTCCTTTTTACTTGCCGAAGCAAATGAGCACACCAATCCCTGCCTTGTTCTTCTCAAAGCCTGAAACAGATCCACATTAGCGTTAATTTTCCTCCGTCCTCTTCACCAAAAACACATGGTCGTTTTCCAGTGGCAGGTAGCCATACTCATAACAGAAATAATAATTGGCGCCCTTCTGCGTGGTGTGTACATGTGTGTGGTACCTGAAGTTGAAGCCGCGTTGCTGGAGCTTTGTCCGTGAAGCTTTGGCGGTTTGTGCCGGGATGAGCTCTTCAAGGATCTTGCGGTTTTTTCGCAGGATCGTATTTACGTTCCGTACATAAATACTGTTGAGGCTGTTGATCTTGTTGTTGTAGCTGTTCCTGCAGAGATCGGAACAGAATTTTTTATCGACCCTTCCTCTGAGGGCTTCTCCGCATTCAAGACATGATCTGTCCATAAATGTTAATGCAATTAAAGGTTCCTAGTAATAAAAGCATTGCGGAGTACCTACTTTTACTGTGGGCTAAAATATAAAAAATCCCGGTTTTAATCATTTGTAAACGATTAAAAACGATTATAAGCATTTATTATCCGAATCGCCTTTCCTGCTCATACCACTTTTGCAGCGCCAAAACAATGGAGCGCTCATTGCCAGGCAATAAACAAAATAAATTAACTTAAAAAAATCTAGGAAAAAATGAACGCATTACGTAACAAAGTACAGTTAATTGGAAATTTAGGAATGAACCCCGAAGTGAAAACACTTGACGGTGGAAAGAAGCTTGCGAAAATGAGCATCGCAACAAACGAAACGTACAAAAATTCAAAAGGTGAAAAAGTAACCGAGACCCAATGGCATAATTTGATTGCCTGGGGAAAAACAGCTGCCATCGTTGAGAAATACCTTGTGAAAGGAAGCGAAGTGGCTGTGGAAGGGAAGCTGATCAACCGCAATTATACTGATAAGGAAGGCGTAAAGCGCTACATCACCGAGATCCAGGTGAACGACCTGCTGATGATCGGTGCCAACAAAGCGGCTAAATTATAACATTCATATAGCCTGAACGATAACCTCCGTGCTTTAGGGTACGGAGGTTTTTTGTTATGATGGGCCAGACGCTTGTCATTGCTAAGCAGTTTGTCATCCCGAGCTTGCCCGAGGGATCTTACTCTGCGTGTAAGCTTACAGCCGATGTATGGAATAAGATCCCTCGGGCAAGCTCGGGATGACAGATCCAGGCAAATTTGCAATTCTGTCGATGCTGAAAATTTTCTGTGCGGAGATATTCTTTATTATGAAATACATTGATCATAGCAGAAAGGTCGTGCAGTTTGTCATCCCAAGCCTTTTGCCTAAAAATAAATTTTTAAAACAATGAACCATAATTATTTTGTCTATATCACTACCAACCCGGCTAAAAATGTTCTTTATACCGGAATAACAAATAACCTTGAACAAAGGCTGATCGAGCATTACCTTAACAGAGGTAACATTGGTACTTTTGCGGGAGAGTTTTATTGCTACGGATTAGTATATTATGAAAGATATACCGAGGTTAAATTTGCTATTAAAAGAGAAAAGCAAATAAAAAGTTGGAGAAGGGATAAGAAGGAAAAATTGATTGCTTTAGAAAATCCTGAGTTCTGCTTTTTAAACGATGAGATTATGACCTGGCCTCCTACTGAAGAAGCAATGTCACGATAAAATCCTGTTCTATTCCCGGAACAAGGTTCTTTGCGGGTTTTGTCATCCCGAGCTTGCCCGAGGGATCTTACTCTGTGCGTAAGCCTACAGCCAATGTTTGGAATAAGATCCCTCGGGCAAGCTCGGGATGACAGATTGCACAGGATAACGAGTGGGATGTAAAAAAATCCTTAAATTATACTACCGTATGTATTTGGAATAAGATCCCTCGGACAAGCTCGGGATGACAGGTTGCACAGGATAACGAGTGGGATGTAAAAAAATCCTTAAATTATACTACCGCATGTATTGGGAAAGATCCCTCGGGCAGGCTCGGGATGACAGATTACACAAGCATACCAAAATGATGCAAAAAAATCATTAGCCGGGCAGCCTCAGGATCTCAACAAAAAAAGGCCCCGTACAAAATACAGGGCCTTTCATTGATACACGGGGATGTGTTATTTCTTATTCAATCCCAATAATTCCCTTACAGCATTATTGGTGTTTACAAAGCCGCCGGAAATGCACAGCTCGCTCACTTTCGCTTTTGTTTTTCTCTTCCCGGGAACCTTCACTTTTTTCTTATAAGGAACCACTGTTTTCATCAGCACTTCACGTACCTCATTCGCTTTCAGTTCGGGAAAGTATCCGCGGATCACAGCTGCAACACCTGCAGTGGAAGGCGATGCCATGCTTGTTCCCGATTCATTCACATATTTATTGTCAGGCACCGTCGAATAAATATCAACACCCGGTGCGAACAGGTCCACTTTTGTTTTTCCGTAATTGGAAAAGTTGCCGATGATCGTCTTTCCCTTTTTATAGCCGCTGGCACCCACTTCGATCCAGTTAGGGACAGTTGTTCCTGAAGCCAGTTCACGTGCAGGATACGATTGCTCCACATCCTTGTCCTTCGATTCATTTCCTGCAGCATGGATCAGCAGCACATCTTTGGAAAGGGCATACTGCACCGCTTCATCCACCACCTTTTTATCCGGCGAATAATATTTTCCGAAGCTCATGTTGATCACTTTTGCGCCATTGTCTACTGCATAGCGGATCGCGTTTGCCACATCCTTGTCGCGCTCATCGCCGTTCGGAACAGCGCGCACCACCATGATCTTCACATTTGCTGCGATCCCGTTGATCCCGAGGCTGTTGTTGCGGATCGCTGCAATGATCCCCGCTACGTGAGAGCCATGCAATGCATCAGGGCCTTTCACATGGTTGTTGCCGTAAAAGCGCTCATTCGGGTTGTTCGGATCGTCGCCAACAATATACTGTCGTACGGAATCCACGTTCATGCGGTTGTATTTTGCCATGTTGATGATCATGCCTGCACCCTGCGTTACCTGCTGGTCAAGCTCCTTGGCATTTACGAGCGAAAGGATGAGCTTCATTCTTTTTTTGATCATCTCATCCTGCGGGTTGTCTGCCACAAAGGCTTTCACTGCGCTCTTGCTGAATTCGCCGCCGCTTTGCTTTTTAACCTTGGTGATAAAATCGGAAAGGAGGCTGAACTGTGCAGCCTGCGTATCCGATTCTGCCTGTGCCTTCATGTATTCAGGCTTGATCTTTTCAAACTCCTTGTATTCCTTTGCTTCATCGCCGCTCAGCTTTGAAGGATCAACATCCTTGAATTTTTTATTCATGCGCATGTACATCCGTGCCAGCTCCGTTGCTTCGTAATTGATATCCCCGTTTTTCCCGCCGAGAAAGCTCCAGCCGTGAATATCATCGATGTAGCCATTCTTGTCATCATCAATACCATTGTCCGCGATCTCTCCCGGGTTGGTCCAGATAATATCCTTCAGATCCTCATGGTCCACATCAGTGCCGCCATCGATCACCGCAACAATCACTGTTTGCGGGGCCTTTCCATCAAGTGTTTTATAAGCCTGTTCCACGCCGGTTCCGTATACCTTGTCGGCTTTCGGGTCGAGTGTCTGCCAGTTGTCCGGGGCTTTTTTCTGGGCAATGGCCAGGGTAGAGATAAATAAGTAAAGCAGGATGGGGATTCTTTTCATCTGTCAGGTTTTATGCTGTAATAATATTTAAAATTAACGAAAGGGAAGGGGAAAGCTGCCGGATTTTTTTTGAAAGGCGCTATTCCTGTATGAATGGATTAAAATAAAAGCGCCCACCTTTTCCGGATGGGCGTTTTCTTAAAATTGATCTTTAGCAAAGCTCTTCAAAAGCCATTTGCAGGTTATCTGCGATCATTTGCGCACTGCGGCCTTCAATGTGATGGCGCTCTACGAAATGAACCAGCTTGCCGTCCTTGAACAGGGCAATAGCCGGGGAGGACGGAGGATATGGAGCGAAATGCTTGCGTGCTTCCGCTACAGCTTCTGTGTCAAAGCCTGCAAAAACAGTCGTAATGCGGTCAGGGCGCTTTTCTCCCGATACCGCTAACTTCACTCCCGGGCGTGCAGCGCCTGCTGCGCAGCCGCATACCGAATTCACCACTACCAGCACGGTGCCTTTGCTGTTGATCGCCGCATTTACGGCATCAGGCGTTGTAAGATCTTCAAAGCCAACAGTAACAAGCTCTTGCTTCATTGGCAACACTATACTTTCTGGATACATTTTATAATTTTTTTAATTGTTTTTTCTGTGAATATTCAGGCTACAAAGATACGAAAAATAAAGGCGCGTTTGTGGATAAATAAACGCTTGCATATCAGCCGGATTTTTTTAATTTAGCAATCCATTTTTGAGGTTGGTCTGCCAAATCAGATAATTTATCTATAAAAAGATAAATATCTTTCTGTAATTCCAATTAAAGGATATTTGTCTCACATTTCCAGGAGTGAATAAAAATACAGAAAAGAAAGGCTGTCGTGAGGCGGCTTTTCTTTTTTATGTGTCGCTTTTAACGGCGGCATCGTCATCCCGTGCTCCGACACGGGATCTCTACGCAATGTTTAAGAATAGCAGTATCCTCTCTCCTTATCGTCAGGAACCGTTCATCATTTAAATCTTGTTCATGCCCTATCATTTGATTATATTTGTTTTTCATAAAAAAATCACCCTGATGCAAAAAAATAACATTCTAAAAGCCGCGGCTGTCCTGTCATTTATTTCAGTTACAGCTTTCGCGCAGACGACAAAACTGATCGAAAAAGTAACGCGTAAAGGATCCGAGCTGGTGATCCCTTACGAAAAATACCTGTTGCCGAACGGCCTTACGGTTATTGTGCACGAAGACCATTCCGACCCGATCGTATACGTGGACGTCACGTATCACGTTGGTTCTGCCCGTGAGCAGGAAGGACGTTCCGGCTTTGCACATTTTTTCGAGCACATGATGTTCCAGGGTTCGGAGCATGTGGGCGATGAGCAGCATTTTAAAATTGTGACCGAAGCCGGCGGAACATTGAACGGAAGCACCACTACCGACCGTACCAATTACTGGGAAGTATTGCCTTCCAACCAGCTGGAAACAGCATTGTGGCTGGAAAGCGACAGGATGGGATTCCTGCTCGATTCGGTTACACAGAAAAAATTTGAAGTGCAGCGTGAAACAGTGAAGAATGAGCGCGGCCAGAATTACGATAACCGCCCGTACGGAGTTGCGCAGGAGCGCACCTCTGCGGCATTGTATCCTTCCAGTCATCCTTATTCATGGCTCACGATCGGTTACATTGAAGACCTGAACCGCGTGGATGTGAATGACCTGAAGAAATTCTTTCTCCGCTGGTATGGCCCTAACAATGCAACATTAACAGTTTCCGGCGATGTGAAAACCGCTGATGTTCTTAAATATGCAGAAAAATATTTCGGTTCCATTCCCCGCGGTGCTGAAGTGAAAGCACAAAGCATTGCGCCTGTGGTGCTGGATAAGGACCGTTATATTTCCTATGAAGACAACATCCGCTTGCCACAGCTTACATTTACCTATCCTACTATTCCTTCCAATCATGCGGATGAAGCACCGTTGGATGTGCTGGCGGATATCCTTGGCGGAAACAAATCGTCCGTGTTCTACAAGAACTTTGTGAAATCACAGATGGCACAATCGGCGCAGGTGTATCATTCCGTGCCTGAGCTGGCCGGAACATTCATCATCAACGTCCGCACCACGCAGGATAAAACCCTTGCACAGATGGATTCGCTTGTACGTTATTCATTAAAAGAATTTGAAAAGCGCGGCGTTACCGATGATGACCTTCAGAAATTCAAGGCAAGCTTTGAGGCACAGATGATCAATGCGCTCACAAGCGTACAGGGAAAAGGTGCGATGCTGGCTGCAAACCAGACCTTCACCGGGAACCCTAACCAGATCGTGAAGGATATGGAGCGCTATTCAAAAGTGACAAAGGCGGATGTGATGCGTGTGTACAACCAGTACATCAAAAACAAATACGCAGTGATCCTGAGCATTTACCCGAAAGGAAAACCATCGATGGTGGCGAAGGCTGATAACTATATGCCGCCGGTACGGAACACCACTGCTGTAGAAGGCGCAGAGTACAAGAGCCTTGTTTACAATAAGGCAAAAGATAATTTCGACAGGACAAAAAAGCCTTTGACATCGGGAAATCCGGTGATCATCCCGCCTGACTACTGGACAGAGAAATTCGCGAACGAGATGAAAGTGATCGGTGCGAAAACAACCGAGATCCCGAGTGTAAGCGTGCAGCTGAACATAGAGGCAGGGCACCGCTTTGAGGATATTCACAAAGCAGGCATCGCGAGCCTTGTGGCCAGCCTGATGAATGAAGGGACTACGAAATACACTGCGGAAGAAGTAGGAGAGAAGCTTGACAGGCTGGGTAGCTCGATCAGCGTATCTGCCGGGAATGAGAACATTGTATTGTATGTTTCATCGCTCAGCAAGAACCTCGATTCAACACTGGCCATTGCAGAGGAGATGCTGCTGCATCCGCGTTTCGACAAAGCTGATTTCGACAGGGTAAAAGCGCAAAGGCTGGAAGCTATTGCCAATCAATCGACACAGGCAACTACCATTGCAGGGAATGTGTTTGCGAAATTGCTTTACGGTGCGAACAATAATATGGGAATTTCTTCCCTTGGAACGAAGGAAACAGTGAGTAGCATTACGCTGGAAGATGTGAAAGCATATTATGCAAATAATATTACTCCTCATGTTGCATCACTGGTGGTGGTAGGTGATATCGACAAAGATGCAGCGCTTAACAAACTTGCATTCCTGAAAAAATGGGAAGGTAAAAAAGTGGCAAGGACTGCTGAACCGGCTACGCCGGCTATCGGGAAAACAAAATTATATCTTGTTAATAAGGAGAAGGCACCGCAATCGGAGATCCGCATCGGGTACATGGCATTGCCCTTTGATGCAGCAGGAGATTATTATAAAGCAACGCTTACCAATTATGTATTGGGCGGGGCATTCAACAGCCGCATCAACCTTAACCTCCGCGAGCTTCATGGCTATACTTACGGCGCGCGTTCGGGTTTCTCAGGGACAAAGTTTGCAGGCCCGTACACGGCAAGTGCAGGTGTAAGGGGAAATGCAACCGACAGCTCTGTGGTGGAATTTATAAAAGAGATCAGGCGTTACGCAGAAAGCGGCATCACCAAAGAAGAGCTTGAATTTACGAAGAGCTCCATCGGGCAGAGTGAGGCATTGAAATATGAAACGCCGCAGCAGAAAGCCGGATTCATGGCACGCATCCTTGATTACGACCTTGGTAAGGATTTCGTGGAAAAGCAAAATGCTATCCTGAAGAATATCACAGCAGAAGAGATCAACGAGATCGCGAAAAAGCGTTTGCCGTACAACAACATGATCATCCTTGTGGTGGGCGACAAAGCTAAAATTTATGATGGCCTTGTAAAATTAGGTTACGAGGTGGTGGAGCTTGACAGCGATGGCAACCCACTTGTCGCAGCAAATACAGAGGCGCCGAAAGACACAAAGGTTGCGGCTCCGAAAGATACACAGGCAGCGCCTGCCGACGGAAAGCAAAAAGCAAAGGTGCACAATGTCAATAAATCGAGATAAGGATTAAAGAATGAAAAAATCGAAAACGCTGGCCAGTAAAATGGTCAGCGTTTTTGCTGAAAGAAGGTTTTGATGAGGGCGCCGCATTCTTCCGCAAGTACGCCCGTTGTTGTGGAAGTTCGCGGATGCAGGAGGTTATGCCCGATGAGATTGAAGCCGCGGCGGGTATCGGCTGCACCGTAAACGATCCTTCCCACCTGCGCCCATGCCAGCGCACCGGCGCACATCACGCAAGGCTCAAGGGTTACATACAGCGTACATTCATTGAGGTATTTGCCGTTCAGAAAATTTGCGGCAGAGGTAATGGCCTGCATTTCGGCATGTGCCGTAACATCGTTCAGCCGTTCGGTAAGGTTATGCGCCCGCGCGATCACCGTGTTGTTCACCACTACTACAGCGCCTACCGGCACTTCATCCGCATCAAAAGCTTTTCTTGCTTCCTTTAATGCTTCCCGCATAAAATGCTCGTCTGAAAAAACGAAAAGTTCCATGGTTGTAAAGGTAACATTAATCGGAAAACCCAAAAAGCTTAAGTGCCGATGGAAATTTAGATTCTTAGCCGGAAAAAACAAGTGTGAATTCTACCATCAAAACCCTGAAAAGTGCAAGAAGGGAGCCGAACTGTATTTTAGTTTTTTCCGTAGAATGTTGTATATTAGCTATGGATAAAAACTAACACTATGAAGAAACTGCTACTACTCACTACGCTATTAATGCTTACAGGAACTTTTGCAAAAGCGGGGTGTCCTACTCTTACCCTCACATTTACAACAACCGATGCCAGCTGTCCGAATAATAACGATGGATCAGCAACTGTTAATGTTACGGGAGGTTCCGGTACTTATACTTACTTATGGTCCGTTTCGGCAGGAGCACAAACCACGGCTACTGCAACCGGATTAATGCCAGGGAATTATTCTGTTACAATTATGGACGGTAGCGGCCCCAGCTGTATTACTACCGGTAATGTTACAGTTGCTGCCCCGCCCGTTCCAACACCAACTATCTGCATGGTAACGGTTGATGCGCATTCCGTGAACAACTTTGTTTACTGGGATCAAACGCCATATACCAATGTGGATTCATTTATCATCTACAGGGAAACAAGTCCATTGGTATACAGCCGTATTGGTGCAGTATCATCCGATTCGCTGAGCGAGTTTGAAGACACCACCCGCAGCGCAGGCCCGGCAAACGGTGATCCGAACCTTGCAGCATACAGGTACAGGATCCAGGTCCTGGATACCTGCGGAAACTACGGCCCGATGAGCCTTTACCACAGCACCATTTACATTGTTGATGATGGCCTCGGCGAATTTTCATGGGCATCTCCATATATGATTGAAGGAATGCCGAATCCCGTAACCAATTATGTATTGCTTTGCGATACAGCCAACGTGGATGTATGGGGCCCGGTGCAGACTGTTCCCGGCACAGATACACTGGCAAACGACCCTGGTTTTGTAAGCCACAGCAGCGTTGCCAACTGGAGAGTGAAAACGGCGTGGAGCATCTCCTGTACGCCAACCCGTGCAACGGTGAACACCACGCGCTCGAACATCAAGCATGCAGGCCTTGTTACAACAGGCATTGCAGCGCTGCATGATGGAAGCTCCATGGTGATGTACCCGAATCCTGCAAATTCAGAAGTGATCATTGGCTTGTCGCCGGAGATCAAAAAGGCGAAGCTTTGTATTGTAAATATAGTCGGACAACTTATGTTCGAAGAAACACTTGAGGCTAACGGAACTTCGATCACAAGCCGCATCGATGTTTCGGGTTATGCAAAAGGAGTTTACCTTGTAAGTGTTGAAAGTGCCGGGCTGAAAACCTTTAAAAAGCTGATTGTAAATTAAGGAACATCATTGCGATCCGCCGCGGCGGGGAAGCAATCTTAATATAGCAGATTACTTCGTCGTACCTCCTCGCAATGACGTTTTCCGAAGAAAGATCTGATTTAATCAATGGAGTTGTTACTCCCGGAAATCTTCCCGAATTAAAGGCGGATTTCCATCGAATATCTTAAATTTGCCTGTCTTCTCATCTGCGGAGACAGGCAAATTTTTTTTGATGAAGCTTACGAAACACATCCTGTTTTTTCTTTTTGTTTTGCTGTCGGGAATCCATTCCTCCCGTGCACAGCAATACAATTTCAAGAACTTCACTCCCAAGAACGGGCTTGCCAGCTCCATTGTCAATAATATTTTCCAGGACAGCCGCGGCTACATCTGGTTTGGCACGCAGGGCGGCGGCGTAAGCAGGTTCAACGGGAAAGCATTTAAGAATTATACCAAGGCCGAAGGGCTGGTTGCCAACGATGTTACCTTTGTTACCGAAGACCATTCCGGGAATATCTGGATCGCTACATCGGAGGGCGCTTCCCGCTTCGACGGTGTGAACTTCACCAGCTTTACAGAGAAGGACGGCCTTTCAAAAGGCAGCGTTTACTGCATTTATGCCGATGAAAAAAATAACATTTGGTTCGGGATGCAGGAAG
Organism: Bacteroidota bacterium; assembly: GCA_025963775.1. Taxonomy (GTDB): domain Bacteria; phylum Bacteroidota; class Bacteroidia; order 2-12-FULL-35-15; family 2-12-FULL-35-15; genus 2-12-FULL-35-15. Next base: position 39,357 of record JAOQAD010000020.1, read on the forward strand.
GCGGACTGAATAAGTACGATGGCAAAACATTCACTGCATTCGGAACAAAGGATGGCCTGCCTTCCGATAATTTATTTGCGATCACGCAGGATAAAAAAGGAGATTACTGGCTGGCGCTTTCAAACGGCATCGCGAAATATGATGGTACGCGCATTACCAGCTACGACAAGCATCCGCTGATCAACAACCGCACATTCTTCTGCAACTTTACCGATTCCAAAGGAAATGTATGGTTCGGCGGCATCTCCGGGTACGGCGTGGTAAAATACGATGGTTCGGAATTTCATGTGCTGGAGATCCCGGATGCTGTTAAGGACGATTTTTTCGGAAGCATCGCCGAGGATAAAAAAGGGAACATCTGGTTTGCCACCGATCACGGTGCGCTGAAATATGATGGCAAAAATTTCCATTTGTTCAATGAGCAGCAGGGATTATCATCGAACGGCGTACTTTCCATCTGCAACGATTACGAGGGCAACATCTGGATCGGGACGCAGGGCGGAGGCGTGAACCTGTTCAACAATGAATCATTCGTGAATTTTACAGATAAGGATGGACTTACCAGCAAGAACATCAGTACCATTGTTCAATATGACAATGACACGTATTTCATCGGGACAACCGGCCTGGGATTGAACGAATACAATGCACGCACGAACACATTCCGGAATTCATGCGGTATAAAAGAAGTGGATGAAAGCACGATCTTTTCCGTAGTGATCGATAACGGGGGCAGGATCTGGATCGGTGCGCAGGAAGGGGTTTTTGTGCTGAAAAAGAACAGGGACAAGTATGAGCTGCTGAATTTTTACAACAAGAATGTTGCGAAAACAGAAGTGCTTGCGGCTTTGAAGATCATCCAGGACAAGAACGGTGATCTCTGGATCGCATCGTATTCCTCCGGACTTTTCAGGGTGCACGGAAAAGAGGTCACAAATTATTCAACCAAAACAGGTTTTGTTTCCGACAAGGTGCTGACTGTTTTCATGGATTCGAAAAACAACATCTGGATCGGGACAAAAGATGCCGGCGCTGTAAAATACGACGGAAAAACATTTGCAAATTATTCTGTGAAGGAAGGCCTTGCCGACAAATCGATCTGGGCCATCACCGAAGACAACAAAGGCAATATGTTCTTTGGTACCGGCGAAAGCGGCCTTGCCTGCTACGATGGAAAAATGTTCAGGAACATTTCCGTGAAGGATGGATTATGCTCCAATTATATTCTTGCATTGTCCTTTGATCCGATCGACAACGGCCTTTGGCTGGGGACAGAAAAAGGGATCAATAAATTAAAGCTGGACAACAACCTGGGCCTTGAGTCGGTACGCTATTACGGAGAGCAGGAAGGCTACAAAGGCATCGAGATCAACCAGAATGCGATCCTGCTGGATAAGGCGGGAGATGTATGGTTCGGCACGATCAACGGCCTGAGCAGGTACAACAGGCAATACGATTTTCCGAATGTGACCCCGCCAAAGCTGCACCTGAGCGGGATCCGGCTGGCGTATCAAATTGTCGACTGGAAAATGTATGCCGACTCCGTTGATCCTTCAACGAACCTCCCGGTGAACCTGGAGCTTTCGCATAAGAACAACAACCTCACATTCGATTTCCAGGCTTTCACCACCGACAATGTGAAATATACATTTATCCTCGAAGGGCAGGACGAGGCATGGTCGCCCCTGAGCACCAATGCCGAAGCGGTGTTCACGAACATCAGCCCGGGTAAAACGTATACTTTCAAAGTAAAGGCTGTTAACAGTAACGGTGTATGGAGTAAGGAAGTGATCGCTTTCAGCTTCTCGATAGATCCTCCCTGGTGGCAAACCTGGTGGTTCTATACTCTTGTTGTAATTGTAGCATTAATCGGCATTTCCGGTTTTATCAATTACCGCACGGCGCAGCTGGCGAAGGAGAAAAAAGTGCTGGAAGAAAAAGTGACGGAGCGCACACACGAGCTGAAGGAAGCGAATGACCAGCTTTCGGTGGCTTTCCAGGATATCAAGGACAGCATCAATTATGCGAAGAAGATCCAGGATGCGATCCTCCCGCTGGATGAAGAAGTGAAGAAAGCATTGCCGCAGTCCTTCGTGCTGTTCAAGCCGCGCGATGTGGTGAGCGGTGATTTTTACTGGTTCAATAAGAAAGAAGATAAAATTTTCATTGCCGCTGTAGACTGTACAGGGCATGGCGTTCCGGGAGCTTTCATGAGCATGATCGGCAGTTCGCTTCTCAACGAGATCATCAGCAAGAAAGGCCCGCATGATGCAGCCAGTGTGTTGAAGAAGCTGCACCAGGGTGTGCGTAAATCGCTGAAGCAGGACCGCGACAGCTATGAATCGAAGGACGGGATGGACCTTGCGCTGGCGGTGATCGACACCACCACAAACACGCTGCAATACAGCGGTGCCAAACGGCCGATGTTCCATTACAACAATGATCTTTTCGAAGAGCTGAAAGCCGATAAGCAATCGATCGGCGGCCTCGAGATGGAAGACAATTATAATTTTACCAACCACAGCCTGGAGCTCAGGCCGGGCGATACCTTCTACCTGTTCACGGATGGCTATGTGGATCAGTTCGGCGGGGAAAAAGGGAAAAAATTCTCGACCAAGCGATTGAAAGAAACACTGGGCGACATGCAGGCGCTTTCAATGAAAGAGCAGGGCGCAAAGCTGAATGCCATTATCGACAGCTGGAAATCGGAAGTGGAGCAGATCGATGATATTTTGGTGATCGGGATCCGGTTTTAGTTTGTTTGTATTCCCTGGTTTTACCTCTCATTAACCGTCATGCCGTGCCACGCCTGCCCCGGGCTTGATCCGGGGACACGGCATCTCTATGCAGCCTGTCATGCTGACGAAGGAAGCATCTTCACCCGGTTACCAGGATGCCGGTTTAATAAAAAAGATCCTTCGGCTTCACTCCGTTCCGCTCAGGATGACAAGCCAACGTCATTATTTTTAGTAAATTCGCATGCTTTAAGAGCAGTCTTTTAATATTCAATTTATAATATCAATACCATGTTACGATCACACACTTGCGGAGAATTACGGATCACACACGTCGGACAAACAGTTACCATCAGCGGATGGGTGCAGGGCATCAGGGATAAAGGCTCGCTGCTCTGGATCGATCTGCGCGACCGTTACGGCATTACACAGGTGACCATTGAAACGGAAAATGCAGCAAAAGAGCTGGTAGAAACTGCACGTACACTTGGGCGTGAGTTCGTGATCAGCGTTACAGGAAAGGTAAACGAACGCTATTCAAAATCCGATAAGATCCCAACCGGCGACATCGAGATCAGCCCGGAAAAAATAACAGTGCTCAATCCGGCGATCACACCGCCATTTACAATCGAAGATGAGACCGATGGCGGAGATGATATCCGAATGAAATACCGTTACCTCGATTTAAGAAGGAACCCGGTAAGAAGGAACCTGGAGCTGCGCCACCGCCTCGCTATCGAAACGCGCCTTTTTTTAGACAAGCTCAGTTTCCTCGAAGTGGAAACTCCTGTACTGATCAAATCAACCCCGGAAGGCGCGCGCGATTTCGTGGTGCCTTCACGTATGAACCAGGGCGAGTTCTATGCCTTGCCGCAATCGCCGCAAACATTCAAGCAATTGCTGATGGTGGGTGGTTTCGACCGTTATTACCAGATCGTGAAATGTTTCAGGGATGAGGACCTTCGTGCCGACAGGCAGCCGGAGTTCACCCAGATCGATTGTGAAATGGCCTTTGTAGAGCAGGAAGATATTTTAAACACCTTTGAAGGACTGGTGCGCCATTTATTTAAATCGGTGAAGAATGTTGATATTCCTGAGCTTTCACGCATGACCTATGCGGATGCGATGAAATATTATGGAAATGATAAACCGGACATCCGCTTTGAAATGAAGTTTATAGAGCTGAATGATGTGGTGAAAGGTAAAGAGTTCAAAGTATTCAATGATGCAGGATTAGTAGTCGGGATTTGTGCGAAGGGCGCAGCGGAATATACACGCAAACAGCTGGATGAGCTGACGGAGTTTGTGAAGAAACCGCAGATCGGCGCAACGGGATTGGTCTATGCACGCTACAATGCCGACGGAACGATCAAGTCATCCGTAGATAAATTTTATAACGAAGAGGAATTAAAAAAATGGGCTGCAGCATTCAATGCGCAACCCGGAGACCTGATGCTGATCCTTGCCGGTGAAGAGCATAAAACACGCAAAGCACTGTCGGAGCTGCGTTTGGAAATGGGCACACGCCTGGGCTTACGCGATAAAAATACATTTGCCTGCCATTGGGTGATCGATTTTCCACTGCTCGAATACAGCGAGGAAACATCCCGCTGGCATGCCATGCATCACCCGTTCACTTCTCCGAAGCCGGAAGACATCGCCTTGCTGGAAACCGATCCCGGAAAGGTAAGGGCGAATGCTTACGACATGGTGATCAATGGAGTGGAAGTGGGGGGCGGCTCTATCCGCATCTTCAACAAAGAGCTGCAGGCCAAAATGTTCGGCTTGCTCGGCTTTACAAAAGAGGAAGCGCAGGCACAGTTCGGATTCCTAATGAATGCATTTGAGTTCGGTGCGCCTCCGCATGGCGGCATCGCATTCGGCTTCGACCGCCTCTGTTCGCTGTTTGGCGGCGTTGATGTGATCCGCGATTTTATTGCATTTCCGAAGAACAATTCCGGCCGCGATGTGATGATCGATTCTCCTTCACCGATCTCCGATGTGCAGCTGAATGAGCTGGCGATAGCGCTGAAGAAATAATAAAGCTTGCAAAAACGATGTTTTACAGAAAACCCTGCCTTTTGGCGGGGTTTCCTGTTATTTAGGCTGTCTTATTTATTCTGCGGTAAGGCGCCTGCCCTGTTTTGTCCGTACCTTTACTGTGTTTCTGCTATTTAAAAGCGAAGCTTATTTCCCCTAATACCAACGAAAATGAAAAAAATCTTCCTCCTTTTCCCTTTGTTTTTTGCCGCGGCCGTCCTGCACGGACAGGCCTGTTTCAAGAATGAGCCTTATTTGCATGAACAGCAGTCAATGGTGTCCGGGGACATGATCACGAAGGCCGTATTAGCAGACATGAACAATGATGCTGTTACAGACATGGTTGGCTTTGATGTGATCGGGAACCTCATCAGCTTTTATATGCAGCAGCCCGGCGGAAGCTTTCTGAAAACGGACTCGCTTCATTACAACGATAATTATCTGAATGTAAAACTGAAGGTGATCGATATTGATAATAACGGCACCCGCGATGTTGCGGCATTGCTGGATTACGGGGTGTTATTCATCTATACCGATGGGGCTGGGCACATCGTATCACTTGATACGCTCCTGCAGGGCGATAATGCCTACGTTTTTGAGATCGGGGATTATAACGATGATGGTATCAATGATGTGGTCATTAACACCAGTGCTCCGGCTGCAAAAGTGTATGCGGGAACAGTGTCATCCGGATATATACTGAAGGACAGCATCCAGGCAAATTTCCGCTACATCAGGATTACAGACATGAATAATGATGGGAAAAATGATATTGTTTACGGAGGTGATTGTTATGCCTGTGCGGGACCGGAAGATGGCGGGGTTTTATCAAAGGATCCGAATGATTCACTGGTGCAGGTTTTTTCTGTGCCTTCCAATTATCATTATTTCATGCAAACCGCGGATTTGTATACGGATGGAATGCCGGATATTCAATTGTCGAATGGCTTCAGCATCATGAGCTATAAGAACAACGGCGGTTTTTCGTTCACACTCACACAGCAGGTGAATTATATGCCTCATGCAGGGTTTGCACAGTATAACTGGTTTACGAGCGATATTGATACCGATGGCGATGCAGATTTTGTACTGAGTGTGGACGATAAGTCATTCATTTTTTATAATAGTGCAGGACTTTTGGACACAGTGAATTTTTCTGTGTTCACCACTCCTTTAAATGTGCTTGGAGTGGCGGATATGAACTCAGACGGTGAAGATGACATTGTATTGCAGCGGAACGACACCACGCAGGCAACATACGCTTTCCTGAATAAAGGGAATGGTGTGTTTGAAGGGGCGAACTTCATGAATTATGAATACGGGGGATATGGTGCGATTAACAGCATGCACATTGTTAAAACCACTCCCATCGATCTTGATCACGATGGTTTTACTGAAATTATTGCATCCGGCATATCCGGCTTAACCGTGTATCATAACAATGGGAACAGGACCTGGGACCGCGCTACTGTGCTCTGGCCTTATAGCTCCGCGTATTCCGATTGCGTAGATTTTGATTTCGGCTATCTGAATAACGACAGTACGTATGATTGCGCAATGCTTTCAAGCGGCTCATCCGGCCCGGTGCTGCAGATCTACTATGGCATCACGGGTGCCCTCGGAACAACGTATGACAGCGTGAAGATCATTCCGCAGTATACAAATACCAATATGATAAAGCTTGCGGATATTAACGGTGATGGATGGAAAGACCTGGTGCTCACGCTCCGGCCTCCAATGAGCGGTATTGCGGAGATCCATATTCGTCTGAACAATGGCAATGGCAGTTTTGGGCCGGCAATTTCACCTTATCCTTCGGGACTTCCGCCATTGTTCAATACGGAAACGTATCTGAGAGTAGCAGATTATGACAATGATAATGACCAGGACATTTTCTTTATGTCGCTGGGCGCTGTAGCTTTTGCAAAATGCACAGGCGGCACTTCATTTGCTCCACCTGTATATGTTCCATGGCCCTATTCATCGTACAAATACATCATTGCAAATGCGAATAACGATGGTTTTCTTGACATCATTACGCTGTCCTATGCAAACGATACGATCAAAACATTTACCGGCAGCTCCGCAGGGTTCACATTCAACAGCTACGTGATCGGGCCTCCGGGCCTGAGAGATATAACCGCGAAGGACATTGATAACGACGGGAATGTGGATATTCTCGCACTTGATCCTTATAACAGCAGCGTTGATATAATGATGGGACAGGGAACAGGCAGCTTTGTCTACGGAAGCACAGTGCCTTTACACTACCAGGCCAATAACAGCAGCGAAACGGTGATATCCGAAGACTTTGACAACAACGGCTTTGCAGATATCATCACAACGCAGGGGCCGCAGTACGTTGGGGATCATTCCAAGGTCTTCTTCTTTTACAGTGATACGCTCGAGCTAAACATAACAAGCGGTGCAACGATATGTGAAGACAAGACATTAAGCCTGCAGACGCCGGCATCATCTTCAATAGACTGGTTTCAGAACAGTGTTGACATGGGACAGCACAATGTAAATCCGCTCACGGTATCACAAACAGGAATTTACACGGCCACAGTTATTAATAATTATGGCTGTGCAATTACAAGTGACAGCATCACCATTTATGTGTCTTCCTGCGATTCTGTATGGCCCGGCGATGCAACTATGAATGGCGTTTGCGATGGCTCCGACCTGCTGAGCCTGGGTGTGAATTATGGCGCAACAGGCACTGTAAGAGCATTGCAGGATAATACATGGTCGGCTCATGCTGCCAGCGACTGGGGTGTAGCCGCTAACGGGCTTGATCTTAAATTCTCCGACTGCAATGGCGATGGCTCTGTAGATATGAATGATACGCTGGCGATCGTCCAGAACTTTGCTTCCCTGCACACCTTGTCACCAATCGTTGATGCGCTGCCTTTATCAACACCCGTTTTTTATTTTACGACTGCTTCCGGTTCGTATTTACCGGGGCAGTATATTGATGTGGACATCTGGCTTGGTTCTTCTGTAAACCCGGTAAATAATTTATACGGAATTGCATTTGACATTCAGTATGATGCTTCTGTTGTGGAGCCGGCAACAGAGCTCCTGTCCTTCTCAAACAGCTGGTTCGCTTCGCCCTGGGTAAACGCGGTAATGCTGAGGAAACCGGATGCCGCTGCCAATACTTTTCATGCTGCTATCAGCCGCACCGATCATTTAAATGCAGATGGCTTTGGAAAGATCGCGTCTTTCCGCTGCCAGGCCCTGAACTCGATCCTTACATCAACGCCGCTTACGTTTTCAGTATCAGGCTATAGCGCTAACGATTCCTCATTGGCTCCTGTCTTCTTTAGCAGGATCTCCCATACGATAAGTATTGACCCATTGGGAACAACAGTACCTGAAGAAGAGAATGATCCGGGCGTGGTTATTTATCCGAACCCGTATTCAGATCATGCTGAAATAGCTTATTTTATTAACAGGCAGTCCAATGTAAGCATAGAAGTATACGATGCGATGGGGCAGCTTATAGAAACACTCGTGAAGGACAGCCAGCCTGCAGGAGAGCATCATTGCCAGTTCTCTGCAAAGCAAAAAGGATTTACCGGCGGAATTTATTTTGTGAAGGTCAGCATTGATGGAAAAATAACCATGAAGAGAATTATAGAGATGAAATAAGCTGTTCTTAGTACGTAATAGTTATAATTATCAATTCATATAAAAATGAAAAAAATTATCTTATTCTTTCTGTTGGCGATAAGCCAATTGATGAACGCACAGTGCCTGAACGGAGCCTATACCATAGGTGGAACAGCTCCCGATTACACCACCATCACTTCTGCTGTGAGCGCCTTAACCGCGAATGGCGTTTGCGGCCCCGTGGTGTTCAACATCCGCTCAGGTATATACGCCGAACAGGTCATCATTCCGGCCATCACAGGAAGCTCCGCTTCAAACACCATCACCTTTCAGTCGGAAGCGCTCGACAGCACTGCGGTGACGGTTCAGGCGTCCGGATCATTCAGCAACAATTCGATTTTCAAGCTGAACGGTGTGGATTATGTTAAATTCTACAAGCTGAAAGTAAAGAACACCGCTACAACGTTTGGCTGTGTGTTCATGATACAAAACAGCTCCGACAATAATACCATCAGTAATTGTATCATTGAAAACCTTGTAAGCACAGCAACAAGCGCAAACAGGTACCTGGTCAACTCGGGCACGGATAATGAGAACATCAGCATTACGAATAATTATTTTTTGGGCGGCACCCGCGCTGTGAATTTTACAGGCACTTTTACAGTCCCTACTTCATTTACGATCAGCGGCAATAAGTTTCAAAACCAGTTTGAATACGGTGTTTTCTTAACGGATGTTAAGAGCCCGAAGATCACAGGAAATGTGTTCAGCTACTCCACGGCCTTGTCTTCCTACGCCATCCGCTTATTCAGGTGCAATGACTCCACTGTTATTTCAAATAACCGCATTACCCTGAATGGAGGAACAGGAATGTCAGTTGAATATTGTACAGGCCTTGCATCAAAAAACATCCTGATCGCTAACAATGTGATCAATGGCTCGGCAAGCTCGTCCGGGATCGGTGTGGGAAACAGCTATAAGCTCGGGGTGTATCACAATACGGTGGTTATCAACGGGACATACACCGGGAACTATTGCATGTATGGTGAAACCACCGATGCAACAGATGTTGTAAAGAACAATATTTTTTACCAGCAGGGTATCGGGAAAACGATGTACACGCTCCTGGGCGGAACATTTACATCCGATTACAATGATATGTACAGCCTCACGGCTGCTTTCGGATATTTTAACGGCACGACCTGCAACACATTTTCCGATTGGCAAACGATCACCGGCATGGATGCACACAGCCTGAATATTATTCCGCAGTTTGTATCTTCATCCGATCTTCACATTTCAACCGACTTTTCCCAGAACCTGGTATTGCCTTATTTTTCAGCTGTTCCGGTCGACATGGAAGGAACGGTACGTGATATAAGCTCTCCTTATTTCGGTGCATACGAGTTCTTTAATGTCCCGATCCCTGATGATGCCTCTGTTAGCCAGCTTTTAAGCCCTGCTGTAAGAACCTGCCAGGGTATAGTTCCTGTGAGGATGTTATTGAAAAATTACGGGATCAATAATCTTACATCAGCAACAATTAACTGGTCGGTGAATGGCGCGATACAGCCTTCTTACAGCTGGACAGGCAATCTTAATTTTTATGATTCCACATCGGTAATTATCGGAAGCTGGAATTTTTCGAACCTCGGAAGCTATGCTTTTAAAGTATGGAGCTCTGATCCGAATGCTTCCGCCGATGGCTTTGTGCTGAATGATACGCTCACAGCTCCAATCACATATTCGCGCTTAAATGGTGTGTATACTGTTGGCGGCGCATCACCTGATTTTATAAATTTTAATGCAGCAGTAAGTGCGCTCACTGTAAGGGGAGTTTGCGGCCCTGTGACCTTTAATGTAAGGAACGGCACGTATTATGAGCAATTGAATATTCCGCTGATCAATGGTGTAAGCGCCGTGAACAGGGTCACTTTTCAATCCGAAAGCGGCATCAACACTGCGGTAGTGTTGAATAACAACGTGATCAACAATACATACACACTTTACCTGAATGGCTCCGATGACCTGGAGTTTAAGAACATGACGATCACCGGGACCAACGGGAACAGTAATATCATTGTGCGCGTGGAGAATGGTTCGGATAATAATTTGTTCTATAACAATAAAATCACCGGCTGGGCCACTTATACAAGCTTTTGTATATCCTCAGGCAGCAGCGGCGCAACAAACAACAATCACAATCAATACATCGCCAATGATATATACGGAGGAACGATCGGGCTCAATATTGAAGGACAAGGAAGTGTGATGTCATTTTTGCAAACCGGGACAGTTATTTCCGGCAACACTTTTCATGATCAGTTAACGAAGGCACTCCAGATGTTCAGCCAGGATTCTCTTGTTGTTTCATCAAATACGTTTACAAGCAGCACCACTTTTACGCAGGCTTCTATTTTCCTGCAGTATTACAATTATACATCTTTTATCAAGAACAGGATCTCTGCAAGCAATTCAGGCCTCAGCCTGGGAAGCGCTTTATCACCGGCAACTGCCGGGGTCATTGCAAATAACTTCATAGATTGTTCAGGAAGTGCTTCCATCGTTGGGTTGAGCACGGACATGCCAACCATTTACAACAATTCAATAAACATAACCAATACCAATGCTGCGAGCATTGGGGCATCCCTTTCTGCAAATGTGAATTTTAAAAACAACATTGTTGTAAATAGCGGAGGAGGATTTGCACTTGCTATTCCTGCTTCTGCCGGAAGCCTCCTTTCCAATAACAATGACCTGTATGTTACCGGTGCAGCCCTTGCAAAGAAAGGAACAGCAACGTATGCAACATTGCCTGCCTGGAATGCGGCAACAAGCCTTGATGCGAATTCCGTTTCGTTCAATCCCATGTTTATGTCCACAAGCAACCTCCATGTTTTGAATCCTGCCCTCGCTAATGCAGGCGCATCCGTTGCCGGGATCATTACGGATGATATCGACGGAGATTTAAGAAACCTTTCAACTCCGGGGATCGGTGCGGATGAGATCGTAAGCTCCGCAAAAGATATTCTTACATTCAACTTTAACAGCCTTGTGCCTGCTGTAACCGGCGTGGTTGGAACCAATACTGTTTCACTGACAGTGCCGTATGGTACGGATGTAACAGCCCTGGTAGCCACATTCACGAATTCTTCAGGCTCTTCAGTGAAGATCGGATCAACGCCACAGCTAAGCGGAACAACTGCCAATGACTTTACAAATCCTGTAAATTATACGGTTACAGCGGCGGATATGAGTACAAAAGTGTATGTTGTTACCGTAACATTTGCACCAGCATTGTGGTACGCAGAAACCAGCGGGGTGCCGAATAATCTGCACTCTGTGCATTTTATAACGGCTAACAGCGGGTGGACAGTAGGCACTGCAGGTACGATCCTGCATACTGCAAATGGCGGTGCGAGCTGGGTGGCACAAAACAGCGGGGTTACAAAAACATTGTTTTCCGTAAGGTTTACAAGCGCCACAGAAGGCTGGGCAGTTGGAAGGGATGAAACGATCCTGCATACAACAAATGCCGGGGCTACCTGGACGGCAACGTTCGGGACACCCGGAGTGAACTATTCTTCCGTGTTTTTTATAAGCCCGACCGAAGGCTGGATCGGTGGAGATTACGGCAAGGTAATTCATACTTCGGATGGTGGTTTAACCTGGACCAACCAGAACACCGGATTTTTTACGCAGATATTTTCGGTTTACTTTACAGATGCAAACCACGGATGGGCAGTTGGAGATGATGCTTCTGATGTTGCAATAAAGACGGTGAATGGCGGACTTACATGGCAGCTGTGTTATGTTGGGATCACCTGCCCGCTGGAAAGTGTTTTCTTTATTGATAATAACAAAGGCTGGGTTGCCGGAAAGTTTGACTGGGCATCCGGCGATGGGGGAGATACATTTGGAATGGTGGATGCAGATGCAGGCACCGGTAATCATATGTATGGAATGCAGTTCATTAACGATACCATAGGATATTGTGTGGGAGATACGGGCCTTATTACGAAGTCGGTTGACGGAGGATCAACCTGGTCGGCTGAATACAGCGGCACTTCGAACAAGTTGTATTCGCTGTTTATCTACAGTAACGGAGATGCCTGGACGGTGGGTGCAAACGGGACTATTTTAAAAAACTCTCCTGTAGCCCCGGTGGTTACAAGTGATGTATGGCCGGGAGATGCAAACCACGATTCGGTTGTCACGAATTACGACCTGCTGCCGCTCGGCCTGTATTATTCATCTGCAGGGGCACCGCGTGCAGGCAGCAGCAATCTGTGGCAGGCATGGCCGGCTGCAGACTGGGGAACAGCACAGGCAAACGGATCCGACATTAAGCATGCGGATTGCAATGGCGATGGAATAATTGATAACAATGATACGCTTGCAGTGAACCTTAATTTTTCTTCCATGCATGCGCTGGCACCGCCGCATGGCATTGCGCGCTCCACCGGCCCGGATTTGTATTTCACAACCGCCAGCACGGTTTATGCTCCGGGCGACTGGGTGGATGTGGATGTGATGGCAGGAACGTCAGCGTTGCCGGTGTCTGACCTGTACGGATTGGGCTTTAATATTGACTACGATGCATTCTTTGTTCAGTCGGGAACCACAAGCCTCAGTTATCCTGCAGGCTGGCTGGGCACCCCGGGAACTGATGCGGTCACTTTCTCTAAGGTGATGGGTGGTACCGTTTATGGTGCAGCAACAAGAACGGACCATACAAACAGGGATGGTTATGGAAGGATCGCTACATTGCGTTTCAGGGTAGACCCATCGGTGGCGTATGATTCGGTCATGACCTTTTCACTCAGCTCTTATTCCGCGAATGATTCTTCCGGTTACGGACTCACATTCAATGACACTACATTCGGGATCCGGATCAGGCAAATGACGACCGGGCTGCCGGAAGCGGGCACTGCTTCATCAGTAAGTATTTATCCGAACCCTTATTCCGATCATACTGAAATAACCTATAAGTTAAGTAAAAGCGCAGAGCTGAGCATTGAAGTGTATAATTCGATGGGGCAGAAAGTGGCAACTGCTGTAAATGCAACACAACCTGCAGGAGCTTACCGTTATGAGTTTTCCGCGAAGGCAATTGGAAGAGGTGCGGGAGTGTATTTTGTGAAGATCAGCATTGATGGCAAGGTCACGATGAAGAGAATAGTGGAGATGAAATAAAACGGGTTGATGAAAAAATAGAGATCCCTGCTGCGAAGCGGGGATTTTTTTTAGCGCTCTCCCGAGATGCTTTTTATTTTTTCGAGGATCTCCGTTTTTTTTCTCCTTGAAACCTCCACTTCGGTTTTATCCTTTAATGTAAGAATGCAAAGCTCTCCCTTGGAATAGCTGCTGATGTGAAGGATGTTTACGATCACGCTTTTATTCACTCTTACAAAGAAAGGAATGTTCAGCAGGAGGTCTTCGTGCTCTTTCAGCGTTTTTGTTGAAACGAATTTCATGCCCCTGCTTGTTGTGATCTCGCAGTAGCCGCGGATGGCTTCGAGCTGCATGATGTCCTGCACATCCACGAAATGAACTTTCCCCTGGTGATGCAATGTCATTTTTTTTACAAGTTCCTGCTTCTCATCAATGCTGTGAACCAGGTGAAGGATGTTCTGCTGTTTGCTTTTTAATTCGATCCGTTCCTTTGCTCGCTTTACGGAAGAAATTAATTTCTGGTAATCGATGGGCTTTAAAATATAATCGATGGCATTGAAATCAAAGGCCTGGATGGCGAATTCATCAAAGCCGGAAATAAAGATCACATCGAAATCGATCTTGCTGAACATGCGCAAAAGGTCGAAGCCGCTTTTGGACGGCATTTTAATATCGAGAAACACCAGTTCCGGTTTTGTTTCGTTGATCAGGCGGAAGGCTTCATCAGCAGAGGCAGCCTCCGCGAGCTTTTCAATTTCCGGGCAGTATTTTTCGAGGTACCTGCTGAGCACCGACCTGTTGCCTTCCTCATCATCTACTATGATGCATCTAATCTTCGTCATATCCGTTGTTGTTAAATTTTCCGGGAATGATAATGCTCACCTTTGTGCCTGCGGCAGCTCCTGCACTGTCGTACAGGTCTTCCACCTTCAGCATGGCGCTCTTTGTGCCCAGCATCAGGTTGATGTTCTCGAGCCTGTTGGAGATCAGCTGTGTGCCCTGCGATTCACTTTGTGAACTCTTCCCGGGATTTCGGCCAACGCCATTGTCTTCGATGCAGATAAGTACATCTTCGTTTATTTTTGAAACAGAGATCAGCAGTTTTGGCTTTCTTTTTCCTTTGAGCGGGAGCAGGCCATGCCAGATCGCATTTTCAATGAAAGGCTGTGTGATTAGCGGTGGCACATCAATACGGACCGGGTCAATATCTTCAGCGATCTCTTTCCTGATCTCGAAATCATCCCGGAAACGGAGTGTTTCCAGCTCGATGTTCAGGTCGATCACCTTCAGCTCATCGCTTAGCTTCACGATCGATTTGTCGGAATATTTCAATACATACCTGATCAGCAGGCTGAACCTGGCAAGGTACTGTGCGGCCTTATCGGATTGATCATCGAGGATCAGCTCCTGGATCGCGCTGAGCGAATTGGAAATGAAATGCGGGTTGATCTGCGCCTTTAAGGCAGTGAGCTTGTATTCGGCGAGCAGGCGCGTTACCTCTGCTTTTTGCCGCTCCTTTTTTTTCGTTCTTGAATTGATGATAAAAATAAGAAGTAAAAGAAGGAGCAAGGCTGTAAGTACCGCCAATAAAATGAACCAGGAAGTTTGCCAGAAAGCCGGCTCGATGGTAAAATGGATGGTAATGTTTTTCTCCTTCAGGTAATAAGGCGATACTGCAGCATAGATCAGGAGGGTATAGCTGCCCGGGGGAAGCTTGTTGAGCGTTACAATGGTGCCATCTGCCATGCCTTGCTCGTTTTCATTATTCTCCAGCCTGTAAAAGAGTTTCTGTTTCCTTGTCGTATAATCGAGCAGGTCAACATGGAATTCGATCTTTTCCGCGTCATGCGGAAGCCTGAACGAATCACCTGTGTATATGGTACTTCCTGCCACCGCTTGTTTAAAATAAAGCTTTGAGCGTTTCCTGTTATTTATTTCCGCAAGGTCGTAACGGTACAATCCTGAATTGGCGCCAATGTACATTGCACCCTGCCAGATCACAGGGGCAATGCATTCTTCACCAAACATGCGGTGCCAGTCGGCCCTGCCGTTCTTTTTCGTAGCAACATCTATGTAAATGCCCGTGTTCAGGCAAACACCCACGGTAGTATCATTGATAAAAAAAACGTCCTGCAGGATATTGCCCGGGAGCTTTGGATACACGCTCACTTTATGATCAGGCTGCAGCATTAGCAAACCATCGCCGATCGTGCAGATCCAGGTGCTGCCATCTGCCGACCTTTTTAATTCTGTAATGCCGGCCTCGCCAAAATATTTCAGGTTGTCCGGGGTGAAAATGCTATCGTTCCTGAATATATAGAGCGACTTTGAGGTTCCGACCAGGAAGCTGTTGTCGTCAAGCCCGATCAGTTCTGTTGCTCTTGGCGGTATCCTTCGTACTTCCCTGCAGGTGTCATTTTCAATTTTACAGATCCCTGTGCGGGTGATCGTGTACACTTCTCCTTTGCTGTTTGTTTCAATGCTTACAGCCCATGCATTTTTTCCTTCAGCAGTGAGGATCCGTTTGTAATCGCGGAAGAAGCGGTCTGTTCTCAGTATGGCATCCTTGCTGGAGATGTAATAGTCGTCACCGGTTTTTAGAATGCTCGTAATGATTGTATGCACCTGGCCTTTTAAGTCGATCTGTTCTACGCCATTGGCATTGACCTTAAATATGTTTCCCGCTACAGTGCCTATAAAAACAGATGAATCGATCTGCTTTGCAATGCTCACCGGCTGCATGAGGCCCGGATAATTGAGGTATGCATAATCATTGATGTTCCTGCAGTGGTAGATTCCCTCACCGGCGGTGGATACCCAGAGCCCGTCCTGGTCATCGAAAAGGATATGATTCACGGAAGTGCCCGGGAAATAATGATTGAGGACTTTCCCTGCGCTGTCGAGCTCGTACAGCCCTTCCTGGTCAACGCCAGTCCAGGTATGGCCTTTTTTATCAATGCGAACGGCCAGGATGAAATGCTGGAAAGAAATAGTCTGTACGCTGCCATCTGCCCGGGCCTTATTCAGCTCATTCTGCAAAGGGATGTAGAGGCTGCTTCCAGAAGGCACGACGTAGCGTGGAAAACCATCCTTATTGTTCAGCTGCCGGACATTGCTTGTTCCACTCTTACCGATGATCTTGTAGCTGCAGGCAGTAGCACTAGTTGTTTTGTTGCCGGGGAATGTCCTCACACTGATGTATGAATTGCCGTTCTGAACCAGCACAAAACTGACATTCTCTTTTCTATAGTATTCGGATAAGTCAGTGACAATATAGCCGCCCTTCTGCGGGCTCAGTTTAAAGCTGCGCGACTTGGTGGAGATCCAGATGTTTTCAGAGTCATCTACGATCAGCTGGTTGATCTCTGAAACATGTGTTTTCAGGTAGGCGGAAACTTGTTCAATGCCTCTTATTTTGAATGCGCTGTCGTTCCTCATCCGGAAGATATTTGCCCTGGCATTGGCAAACCACATTGTACCTTTTTTATCCTCAAACATGCAGTAGCCTGTTTGGTCGCTGAATGGAATGTTCTCGCAGATAGAAATAAAAGTGCTGCCATTGTACCTCGCCATGCCATAATCGGTGCATGCCCGGATGTATCCCTGCCTGTCGATTTGCAGCCAGTATACGCGGTCGGAGGGCACGCCGTCGGCAGTTGTGAACCGTTCAAACTGCAG
Source organism: Bacteroidota bacterium (assembly GCA_025963775.1). Classification (GTDB taxonomy): domain Bacteria; phylum Bacteroidota; class Bacteroidia; order 2-12-FULL-35-15; family 2-12-FULL-35-15; genus 2-12-FULL-35-15. The sequence continues at coordinate 56,603 of JAOQAD010000020.1, forward strand.
TTGCTGGGAATGGCCCGCCGCTGCAATGAGCAGCATGACGATAATGATGAAGATCCTGTGAAAGCGGCTGGTGATCATGGAACAAATATATGCCTTGGCGGATAACACCTGCATACGAATGTATGGAAAAAAGCCATTTGTGCTAAAAACCTGTCCTGTGGTTTTCTAATGCCTGGGGAAAGGTTCACTTTTGCATGAACATATAAAACGCAATTATGAAAAATATGCTTTTGATTCTGATAGTGCTCTGCACAGGGCCGGGATTTTCCCAGCAGGTTGACCGCATTCCTGCTAAAGAAGCCGGCCTGAAAAATTATCCTTCCCTGTATGGCTGCTTCAATAAAGGGAAAGCGGGGATCTTCCATAAAGAGATCAGCGATAAAGGAAAGCAGAAAGTGTTTACGCTTGATAAATACAACAGCGACCTGGGAACCGTATTTTCGTATTCCTTTACACTTGAAGAAAAAGAGGAATTCCAGTTCATGGAAGTGAAGCAGGAGAAGATCTTTTTGTTCACTACATTGTATGATGGAAGGGATAAATCATTATACCTGCGTGTGCTGGACGGCACTGCAGGGAAAGAAACAGCCGGCAGGAAACAGCTGGCTTCGCTTGCCAGTGACCCCTTCGGAGTAAGCGGGAGGAATTTTCCGATCCTGTTCTCTCCCGATGAAAGTAAGATGATGGTCGTCTCCGCTTTCCAGTGGGCGAAAAAGCCGCAGGTTGTAAAAGCAGATGTGTATGATTTGTCTTCCATGAAGCTCATCAATACCGTTGACCTTCCCGACAGCTATAACAATGTCATGATAAAATCGAGTTACTACAATGTCACCGACCAGGGGAATATTCTTTATATGATCAGGACTGATGTGAAGGATAAGGATGTGCCGCTCTCAGAAACACTAGTGTTGTACGATGCGGGTTCAAAAACGAACAAGTACCTCGCTCTTCCCCTTGCGAAAAAGAAAATAGAGAATTCGTATAATTTTATTTCAGGCGATGTTCTCTTTCTTACAGGAGTGTTCAAGGATAATTATCCGAAGAAGGATGACAAGGACAACAAGGCTGGAGTATTCTGCATCACAGCCAGCCTGAAGGATTTCAAGCTCAGTTCGGAGTTCAATTATTTCTCCCCGGAAACAGAAGAGAAACTGTCGTACAAGGATGGCGCAAAAAAGAGGGAGCTTGCCGAAAAGGAATTCAGCTCCAGGGAGCCTGTACGGACCGCAACAGGATTTTATCTCGTGGAGAATCTCACGTATACGGTGGAAATGCAGGGTTCGAATTATACCGTTTACAAGTCCTATTCGAGGGAGTTCATTGTTACTAAATTCAACACTTCCGGTAAGATGGAATTCATGAGGATCATCCCGAAGAACACAACCAATAAAATGTACGATGCTGATCTCATTGAAAGCAATGATAACCTTTACCTTTTTTATTGCGAGCATCCGAAGAACCTTGAAAAGTATACGCTTGAAAATTTTGATCCGAAAGAGTACAATGATGTGGGCGACCTGAGAGGGCCTGTTGCAGTATGTGTGAAGATAGATCCCAAAGGAAACCTCTCGAGGCAGGAGCTGCTTACCAATGAAACATGGTGCTACTGGCCGGGAAGTGGCGTGGTGCTGAAGGAAGGAAAAGAGCTGGTGGTGATGGAAATTCAGAAAGATGAATATATCCTGGATGTGTTCAGGATCAGGAAATAGATTTGTAATTTTAATAAGAATAAAAAATATGCTCATGAAAAAATCAATACTGGTTGCGGCAATGTTTGTTGCCGGGCTATTTGTAAAGGCACAGCCCGGTGCGGGCATGTGGACATGGATGAACGGCAATCCTGCGAGCTACGCTCCCGTATACGGCGTGCAGGGAGTTCCTGCGCCCGGCAATCATCCTTCGTACGCTCCCAACCCGGGATTCTGGAAAGGCAAGGATGGAAAATTCTGGCTCTTCGGAACCGGCAACCTTACAGATACCTGGTCCTTCGACCCGGTTACCAACCAGTGGGCATGGGAAGCAGGAACCCATAACGGTTCTGCAAGCATCGGGACAATGGGAGTGAGTAGTTCGTCCAACAGGCCGCCACTGCTCGAAACTCCTGTTTGCTGGACTGATACAACCGGTAATTTGTGGATGTTCGGTGGATATGAAGCTTCATTCGGCCCCAGGAACCAGCTCTGGAAATTTGATGTTACAACCAAAGAGTGGGTATGGGTGCGTGGAAGCGCTTCACCTTTTTCCGGCGGACTGTATGGTATAAAAGGAGTTGCAAGCCCTATCAATGATCCCGCTGCACGGTTGAAAGCCAGCGGCTGGGCGGATGCCAACAACAATCTCTGGATGTGTCTCGGCGAATATTATGTGGGCACCGCCACCTTTTTCAATGATGTATGGAAGTATAACATCAGCTCCAACGAATGGTACTGGATGGCCGGAGATTCTGCAGGCTCGGGAACAACACCGGTGAACGATATTTTTAATGGTGTCGGTGCATTCGATCCCGGGAATACGCCTGCAGGAATGCCTTCCTTCAATGCATTGCCCGACGATTCGGGGAATGGCTACCTGCTGACCATAAGCGGCAATTTCTGGAAGTATGATGTCAGCATCAATCAGTGGGCCTGCCTGCGAACAGATACTATGCGTTATAATCCGCCGCATCATTTCTTCTGTGTGCCTTCCTATGCTTATTATCCTGTGGCAACTTCGTTCAATACCTTGTGTGCAAAAGACAGTTGCGGAAACTTCTGGTACCGCGAAGATGGCCGGCTTTGGCAGTACAATGTGGCGCAGGATAAATTCACGCAGGTGAACGCGATCAGCGGATCTGTTCCTGTATATGGAACGCAGGGCGTGCCCGATCCGGCAAATTCACCATTTGTGAGCCGCGGTGCCGCAGCATGGATGGACAACAATGGCAATTTCTGGCAATACGGCGGCTATGATTTTAATCCTTCCAATTTTTATTGGGTGATGTGGAAATATGTGCCCGATACGAATTGCACCAGCTGCTCCGGTGTGAATAATACTTTCGCTGATTTTCTGCCGCAGTATGGCGATCAGTGCGTACCGGCCGATATGCCCTTTACAGATTACAGTGTTAACGCTGCTGCTTATCTCTGGGATTTCGGCGACGGGCAAAGCTCCACGCTTGCTTCGCCGGAGCATACATACACTGCTGCAGGAACCTATACTGTAACGCTCATTACAACAAACGGCTCACATACCGATACGGCAGTATATTATGATATTGAAATTTATGATTCCCCGACAGCTGCTTTCACAACAAATGTCAGCAGCGGAAATGCAGTGCTTACAGTCATCACCAATAACATGTCGGTCTCGGGCCCTTCAACAAGCTATCTCTGGAATTTTGGAGCAGGCGATCCCGATGAATTTGCAAACAATACATCGTACGATTACATGAATCCGGGTAGTTACAACCTCATGCTGTATGTAACCGATAACAGTACAGGATGCTCCGATACGGCTTCTTCGGTGATCACAGTGTATCCTGTCGGGACGGGGATCGAACTGTACAGCCAGGAAGAATTTCTGAAAGCAGCGCCGAACCCTTTTGTGAATGAAACGCTCATTAAATATTCGCTGAAGAAAAATTCGGTTGTGAAAGCAGAAGTGTATAATGTATCGGGCAGGTTGGTGAAAACACTTGTGAATGCTGAGCAGGCAGCGGGAGAATACACTTACCCGTTTTCAGCAGGCGGGAAAAGGGGGGATGCGGGGAGCTATTTTGTGAAGCTTACGGTCGACGGTAAAGTGATCACGAAGCGAATCACAGCGACCCGGTAAAAGGAAATAAAAGGAAAAGCCCTGGAATATATTACCAGGGCTTTTTTTATTTTGCAGGAGCGGCTTTCACGCTATCCGGTGCGCTTTCAGGTTCCGGAGCAGGAGCAGGCAATTCGCTTTCAGGCTGTGGAAGCTCTTTGAATGATTCGATCATCGTGTCCATGTCAGGCTCAAATTCAGCTTTCTTGTCTGCGCGTGTCCAGGTAAGGATCTGGTAAAAGGCATAAGGCGTTTCAATGATTCCGATCTTATAGTAGGCATCAATGTCATCAAACTTTCCATTGATCTCGCTGACAAGCGCATTGTTCCCGTTGATCTTCTTTTCTGTGGCAGGGCTCATTTTGCCATTCTTGATCGTTTCAAGGATCGGCTGTGAAGCGGTGGTGAAGTAAGAGCGGAGGTCATAATCGAGGTCGTAATTCGCCATCGTTTTTTTTCGCTCATCGATCACGATCGCGTAAATATCCTTATCTGTATTCTGGTATTGAAAAGAAGCATCCTTGTGAAGGTCCACGCAGGGCTGCATGTAGTCAGGCGTTGAAATGGAATAATGCTCGTTCACTTTCACTTCTTTGAAAGCGGTTTCCTTTTTACATGAAGAAATCAACGATACAACTGCAATTGAAACTAATAACTTCCTGATCATTCCGGGTATATTTGGCTATAGCAAAGTACTTAAAAATATTCGGCAAAAAAAAATATGTTTTTAAACAGCCGGAAGGGTTGATCTCATTGAATTACAGAGTGTTTCCCATTCCTTTTGGCTGCCTGTCGTGATCCCGTTTTCCCAGGTAAACACTCCCGAAGGCTTCATGCTTTTATCGTACACCGGGATCACATTTACATGGATGTGCGGGCAGGTGTTGATGAGGCTTTGCTCCGAACCCAATGCAGCAATGTAACAGCGTGAGGGCTTTAAAAGCTGCTCGATTGCTTTTGCAGCTGCATGTGCATTGCTGAAAAGGGCGCTGTTCTCTGTTTCCGAAACCCTGCTTTGCTGCTCCACATGTCTTTTTAGTGTGATGATGGCATGTCCCCAGAAGCGGGGATATTCTGAAAGCATCACTTTGGAATGTTTATCTTCCTTCAGGAGATAGGCCGTGTTTTTATTCATCGCGCAGATGAGGCATTCCCCCGGAGCCCTTTCCTTCCGCAATTTTTCCAGTGCTTCGTCCTTTGTGATGAGCTGCGGCATTCAGGGATTTTTTACGATGAGTGAATCCTTTTGTGCAGCCATTGCATTGTTCAATGCCTCAATGGTAAGGTTGAGCTGGTTTTCCCGGAGGTCATAATAAGAGTTGACAAGGGCGATGGTTTGGGGATAGCTGCAGCAGTTCACATTCCAGCTCCAGTAAAAATCGGTACGGTCCGACAGGTTCTTAAAATCATCCTGTGCCGGGCCGCAGCCATCGTCCTCTTCCTTCGCAAGCAGGCTTTTTTTGACCATTTCCAGGAAGCTGATATCCTGTTTCATCTTGTTCTTTATGGCGGCTGTTCCGTACGACCAGGAGGCGATCATGTTCTCATTGCAGATCACGTATTCACGGTACGGATAATTCGAAGAGACAGTACGGATACTTGCAGCCCGGTACGAGCCGCGGTAAAGGGCTGTCTTCTTTTTTGTTTTTTTAGAATACACGAAGTAAACAGCAGCAATCCTGCCGGCTAAAGTTTTTGCAAGAACAGGCATCATCATCCTTCCGTCAAGCGTGTAAAATTCGTAGTTGATCTCATCATTTGAAACAATGGCCTTGCAGAAAATAGCATCCTTTTTAAAAGTGACCTTCAACAGCTGGTCGCCGTAGTTTTCGCCAGGGTAGCCACGGATAGTAGCCCAGGGATGCGGCCATCCGAAGCGCTTTTTAGCGAAGCGGCTGTCCAGCAAAAAAGCGGCAATAGTATCGCCCTTTGCTTTTTTTTCTTCGAGCAGCAGGTCGTAGTTGGATTTGCCGGCTGTTTCCGACTTGCTTTTTATCAGGAGTGTTTTGTTCTTTTTCAGGATGTCGATCTGCTCCGGCGTTGTCCATGTGTACAGCTCATTGCGGATGATGTTCTCATTCACGACCGAATACGATTCTTCCAGTTTGCAATACAGCGAATCATCAAAAGAAGTGAATGCACTCTCTTTTTTATCATTGTGAAAAGAGCTGAGCAAAATGATCAGCAATAAAACAGGCGCATAAAAAATGGTTGTCCGCATGCTCAGCTTATTTTTTCAAGTTCCTTTTTTAATGCTTCAACAGTCTGCAGGCAGAGCTTGTTCATCTGTTCCACCTTGCTGATCATTTGCTGTGTAAGCCCGTATCCTTGTATGTTCTTTTCAATGAACTCCAGCTGGAGGTTCAGCTCAAAGGCTCCAAGCAGCTTTGCCGGGCTTTTCATTTTATGCGCCTGCGGCCCGATCGCATTCAGCTGCTGTGCTTCGAGGAATTGGTTCATTTCCTTCACATATACCGGCATTTCCTCGATGTAGCTTTTCAGGATGTCTTTTATGTACTCGTTATCGCCTTCCGAGCGTTCCCGCAGCAGCGCGAGGTCGATCACCGGCGCTGTGCTTTTGATCACATCGAGCGGGATCGTCTTCATGATCTTATCGTACAGGTCTTCCGGGTTAAAAGGCTTCGACACATATTCGTTCATGCCCACCGAAATACATTTTTCCCTGTCGCCGATGAGTGCGGAAGCTGTCATGGCAATGATCGGGATCTTATTTATTGGCGCCGGCATTTTTTTGCGGATGTGGCGCGTGGCTTCAAAACCATCAATTTCAGGCATGGTCACGTCCATGAGGATCAGGTCGAATTTTTTCTCGTTCAGCTTTTCAAATGCTATTTTAGCGTTGTCGGCCACATCCACTTTTGCATTCCATTTCTGCAGGGTGAGCGCGGCAACACGCTGGTTCACCTTGTTGTCGTCGATCACAAGCACCGCTATGGAATTAAGGTTCGGCTGGTTGAAATCACCCGGCTGGATGTTCAGGTCGCGCTGCTCTTTTATATTGCGCGAAAGCTTTTTGAACTGCAGCGTGAAGGAAAATGTAGAGCCTTCGTTCACCTTGCTGCTCACGGAAATAGTTCCGCCCTGCTGCTCGATCAGCTGTTTTGCGATCGTGAGCCCCAGTCCTGTACCGCCGTATTTACGGGTGGTTTGAGCGTTCACCTGCGTAAAGCTTTCGAAGATTGTGCTGAGCTTGCTTTCCTGGATCCCTATGCCGGTATCCTGCACGCTGAAAAGGATCAGCAGCTCTTTGCCGTCGTCCTTCAGCAGCTTCGCAACAATTTTCACTTCTCCTTTTTCGGTGAACTTAATGGCATTCCCCGTAAGGTTCAGCAATACCTGGTTCAGGCGCACAGGGTCGCCGATAAGCGCAGGCGGAACGGCTTCATCGATGCTGGAGATCAGGCGGATGTTCTTTTCAGTGCTGCGGTATTGGAGCGAGTACACGAGGTTTTTAAAAAGATCGGAAAGGCGGAATGCTTTTTTCTCAAAGGTCATTTTTCCGGCGTTGATCTTTGAAAGGTCGAGCAGGTCGTTGATAAGCACCAGCAGGCTGTTTGCCGATTCGTTGATCGCGCTGATGTATTCGCGCTGCTCGTTGGTAAGGGCTGTGTCTTTCAAATGATTCGTCATCCCGATGATCCCGTTCATTGGTGTCCGGATCTCGTGGCTGGTGTTGGCAAGGAACTGCTCCTGTGTTTCCTTGGCCTGCTCCGCAGCTTCTTTGGCCCTGATGATGGTCTGCTGCAATTTATTCTTTTCGCGGTAGCGCGAATAAATGATAATGAGCATGGCAAGGATGATGATGATCCCAAGGATGAGCAGGTTGCGCTGAATGGCCTGGTTGCGGATCTTTTCATCCTGGATCTCCTGGTTCTTTTTCAGCAGCTCGATCTCCTGGTTCTTTTTTTCAAACTCAAGGTCGGTCTGCAGCCGCGCAATTTTGATCGCGGTGTTCTCGTTGATCAGGCTGTCTTTATAGGCTGTGTAGAGCCTGTGATATTCAAGCGAGCGCTGGTAATCTTTTTTTGCAGCATAGATGTTCGACAACAGCTCGTAGCTATCACGCAGGTAAGAAGCATGTCCCTGCTTCTTGGAAAATTCGGTTCCCTTCAATACATTTTCAATGGCCTGGTCATAGCTCTTCATCAGGAAATGCGCCTGTGCAATATAGGTGTAGGTATTCTGGAGCCAGTTCTTATCGCCCAGCTTTTCATAGCGGTGGAGCGCCTCTTCGTAAAAGTGGATCGCTTTGAGCGGCTGTCCGAGGTTCTTGTAAGTATCGCCGATATTAAGGTTGTTGATCGCTTCGAGAGAAGCGAATTTTTTTTCGCGTGAAAGCCTCAGTCCGCGCAGCGAGTTATCAAGCGACTGGAAAAAATAAACTTTGTTCCCCGTTACCTTGCCGAGTATGTTGTAAGCATCTGCAAGGTTCACATAGGTATTGATGATCTTTTTTTCGTCGTGTGCCCGGGTCGCGGCGCCAAATGCTTTTGCATAGATCGCGATCGCCTTAAAGAAATAAGAAGTATCGTTGTTTGCATTTCCAATGTCCATGTTCCTGTTGGCAATGCGGTTCAGCATGTTGATGCAGTTTTCCGTATCACGTTCCTTCAGGAAAAGCTGCAGTGCTTTTTCGTAATTGCTGATGGCTTTCTCATTGTTCTTCAGCGTGGAGTACACATCGCCGATGTAGTAATAGCATTTGGCAATGGCGGGCTCATCGCTGCTTTGTTCTGAAAGCAGGAGTGCCGTTTTTAATTTGATCAGTGCATCGGCATACCGCCCCTGGTTGTTGTCGATATTGGCAAGCGCAGTGATCCCGGTGACCTGCCCGTGCATATAATCCAGCTTCTCGGAAAGGGCAACAGCACGGTTGGCGTATTCGCTGGCTTTTTTAATATCATAGTTCAGGTAGTTAAAAGCCACTTGCGACAGGGCATCCGCTATAGTGGTGCTTTCAGCGGAAGCAGAAATAACATGAAGCAGGGAATCGATCGTTGCATTCTTCTGCGCCATTCCTTTTGTAAGGATCGTGAAGAAAGCAAAGAGGATAAGGATACTATTTCTGAAGCGGTTCGGCATGTCTGAAAGCAGCAGCTAAATTAGTGTAAATTGCCCGGAAAAACATGGTAAAGCGCCACAGATTCACGGATTTTTTAAAGCAAAGATCCCGGTCCATAATTGAACCGGGATCTTAATATCTTAGCACTATACGTCATTGCCAATTGTTATGAGATTGCTTCGGGCGAAGCCCTCGCAATGACGTTTCATAATTGCCAACTGCTACAATTGCCAACTGATTACAACGTTCCTCTTTTCGCCTGCTCTCTCTCGATGGATTCGAACAATGCCTTAAAATTGCCGGCGCCAAATCCTTTGGCACCCATTCGCTGGATGATCTCAAAAAACAATGTAGGGCGGTCTTCAACCGGTTTGGTGAAGATCTGGAGTAAATAGCCGTCTTCATCTGCATCCACAAGAATGGATAGTTCCTGCAGCTTGGAGATGTCCTCCTTCATAATGCTCATGTGCGAACCCAGCCTGTTCGGAATATCATCATAGTAAGCCTGTGGAGGCGGAGGAAGGAATTCCACTCCGCGTGACCTCAGCGCTGTTACTGTTTGAATGATATCATCTGTGGCCACTGCTAAATGCTGCACGCCCGGGCCCTCATAAAAATCAATGTATTCTTCGATCTGTGATTTTTTCTTTCCTTCTGCCGGTTCGTTGATCGGGAATTTGATCCTTCCATTCCCGTTGCTCATTACCTTGCTCATCAGGGCCGAATATTCCGTATTGATCTGTTTATCATCAAATGATAAAAAGTTCACAAAGCCCATTACTTCCTCATACCATTTTACTGTTGCATTCATTTCATTCCAGCCTACATTTCCTACCATGTGGTCAATGAATTTCAAGCCGGTGGAAGCAGGATTGTAATCCGATTTCCATTCGCGGTAACCGGGTAAAAAGGTTCCTTTGTAGTTCTTGCGTTCCACAAACATGTGAACAGTTTCTCCGTAAGTGTAGATCCCGGCACGCACCACTTCACCATTTTCATCCTTTTCAACAGTGGGTTCCATAAATGATTTTGCACCACGCTTTGTAGTTTCTTCCCACGATTTACGCGCATCTTCCACCCACAGTGCAATGACCTTAACACCGTCGCCATGTTTTACAATATGGTCATTGATCGGGGACTTTGAATTTAAAGGAGTTGTTAATACAATGCGGATCTTGTCCTGCTTCAATACATACGATGCATAATCGCGGCAGCCTGTTTCAAGACCTTTGTATGCGTACGACTGAAAGCCGAATGCTGTTTTGTAATAGTGTGCGGCCTGCTTTGCATTGCCCACATAAAATTCCACGTAATCGGTTCCCAGCAATGGAAGGAAATCCTGTGCGCCTTCAAAGATCTTTTCTAAACCGTACTCTACATTTTTTATTTCTTTGCTCATGATATTAAAATTGAAAATTATAAATTGATTTTTTGTTTATTGCTTATGATCATTTTTGTTTATCAAAACCTTCGTCACATAGTAAAAAGATTCCTCCGCTTCGGTCGGAATGACAATCATCTCCGGACTCCAAGCTCCCGGCTATTCCAGCCAGCTCCTGTAATATTTTCCATCATCGATCGCCATTGCATCTTCAGTCACCATCAGCGGCTTGAACGTATCCACCATCACTGCCAGCTCCTGCGTTACTGTTTGCCCGATGCTGCGTTCCATTGCTCCCGGTGCCGGCCCGTGCGGAATTCCTTTCGGGTGCAGCGTGATATGTCCCTGCTCGATGTTGTTCCTGCTCATGAAATCGCCATCCACATAATACAATACTTCATCACTGTCAATGTTGCTGTGATTGTATGGCGCCGGGATTGATTTCGGGTGATAATCGTACAGTCGCGGACAGAAAGAGCAGACAACAAAAGTGCTTGTTTCAAAGGTTTGGTGCACCGGTGGCGGCTGGTGCACACGCCCGGTGATCGGCTCGAAATTATGGATGCTGAAGCCATACGGGAAATTGTAGCCGTCCCAGCCCACAACATCAAAAGGATGTGTTGCATAAATAAATTCATGCATCATTCCCTGCTTCTTGATCTTGATCATGAAATCGCCTTTTTCATCAAATGTTTCCAGCTCCGAAGGCAGTTTAAAATCGCGCTCGCAGAATGGTGAATGTTCCAGAAGCTGCCCGGAATCATTTTTGTAGCGTCTTGGTGTATAAAAAGGAGAAAAGGATTCAACGTAAAAAATCCGGTTGTCGGTGGTTTCGAAATCGATCTGGTAGATCATGCCGCGCGGGATGATAAGGTAATCGCCGTACTCAAAAGGAATGTTGCCCATGAATGTGCGAAGCGTGCCTTTTCCTTTGTGAATAAAGAGCAATTCATCAGCGTCTGCATTCTTGTAAAAATAATCCCGCAATGACTTTTGCGGCGCTGCAAGCCCGATAGTGCAATCCGAATTCACCAGCATCGGCTTGCGGCTGTCGAGGAAATCGGCTGCCGGCTTCACCTGGAAGCCTTTCAGCAATAGCGCTTTGATGTTCTTTTCGACTGCGATCTTCGGGCTGACGTTGTACGACTTCAGGATCTCCTTCACCTGTGTAGGGCGGTGTGTATGATACAGCAAAGAGGAGTGCCCGTGAAAGCCTTCCGTTCCGAAAAGCTGCTCGTAATACAGGCCGCCTTTTGGCTTTTCAAATTGTGTGTGTCGCTTTTGAGGGAATGATCCCAGTTTATGGTAGACAGGCATTTTTTCAGGAATTAAGAAATTGAAGATTGAAAAAACTTGGAGGGCTGCTTTTCTTGCAGCATTGCTCTCCCGGAAAGGAGAGGATGCAGGTATTATTCAGGATTGCGTTTGGTCACCTGCTTAATATCAATAACGAAAGACTTTGAGGTTGTCTTCATAAGCACAAATTTAAGCATTTAAGCTCCAAAAACCAAACTTCCCCTGTAATTTCCGGGCAGGTCGAAAAATCCGCAGAAGGCTGCATATATATTGGTAATTTTGCAGCATGATCCTTACTGATACACATACACACCTGTATTCCAAAGAATTTGATGCCGACAGGGCTGCACTGATCGAAAAGGCAATGGCCGCAGGCGTTACACGCTTTTTTTTACCGAATGTCGACAGCGAATCCATTCCCGGCATGTTCCAGGTGGAAAAGCAATATCCTGCCAATTGCTTCCCGATGATGGGGCTTCATCCCTGTTCGGTAAACCAAACTTACCAGCAGGAATTAAGCGTGGTGGAACACTGGCTTGCGAAGAGAAAATTCACAGCCATCGGTGAGATCGGGATCGACCTGTATTGGGACAAAACGTATTTCGAGCAGCAGCAGGATGCCTTCAGGACGCAGATCCAGTGGGCAAAAAAGTATGGCCTGCCGTATGTGATCCATTCGCGGAATGCCTTTGATGAAACAATGGAGATCGTCAGTGAATTCAAAAATGATAACATCAAAGCCATCTTTCATTGTTTCAGCGGAAATGTGGAGCAGGCAGAGCAGGTGATCGCTGCAGGTAACTTTAAGCTGGGCATCGGTGGTGTGGTTACCTTTAAAAATTCGGGGCTCGATAAAGTGGTGGAGGCCATTGATATGAAACACCTCGTGCTTGAAACAGATGCGCCCTATCTTGCACCAATGCCTTATCGCGGTAAGCGCAACGAGCCGGATTACCTTGTGCTTGTCGCGAAAAAAATAGCGGAGATCAAGAAGATCAGCCTTAAAGAAGTAGCGGCCATCACGACACAAAATTCAATCGATGTTTTTGGAATGTAACTGTGATCATAAGGCAAGCAGCGCCCATTCCCCTCTTGAGAGGGGCAAGGGGTGTGTAAACAAAGAAAAGCAACTTTATCGTTTATAAAAATCTATGAAACGAAGGATAATTCCATACAATCCGAAATTAAAAGAATTGGCAAGGGATCTTAGAAATAATAGTACTTTAGGAGAAGTGATCCTGTGGAAAAAGCTGAAAGGAAAACAATTGTATGGTTATGATTTTCACAGGCAAAAACCATTGCTGGAATACATCGTGGATTTTTATTGCGCAGAGCTTAATTTAGTTATTGAGATCGATGGTAAATACCATGAACAGGAAAACTTTTATTCCAAAGATGTTCTCCGGCAAAAGAACATGGAGCAGTATGATCTACATTTTCTGCGATTCACAGAAAAAGAAATACGCACGCAGCTATTGAATGTATTGGGGGCAATTGAGCTGTACGTAGAAGAATATAAAAAACACACCCCTAACCCCTCTCAAGAGGGGAATGGGACAGTGCTCAAAGCAAAAGAAGTAACACCATAAAACATTTGACTTCGTATAATGAAATCCAAAGCACTGCTCATTTACACAAGCTCAAGGGGAATGCGACAGTGCTCAAAGAAAAGGAAGTAACACCATAAAACATTTTTGTATCGTATAATGAAATCCAAAGTACTACTCATCTACACAGGCGGAACCATCGGCATGATGCAGGATGCAAAAACAGGCCAGCTGAAGCCGTTTGATTTTAAGCACCTCACAGAGCAGATCCCTGAGCTGAATAAATTTGATGTGGAGCTTTCCGCGATCTCATTCAGCAAGCCCATCGATTCAAGCGATATGAGCCCTGCGGTATGGATCGAAATGGCGGAAGCCATCAAAAAGAATTACGATAAATACGATGGCTTTGTGATCCTTCACGGAAGTGATACCATGTCGTTCACGGCCTCTGCATTAAGCTTTATGCTGGAGAACTTAAGTAAGCCCGTGATCCTCACGGGTTCGCAGCTCCCGATCGGGACGATCCGCACCGATGGCAAGGAAAATTTAATTACTGCCATTGAAATTGCTGCGGCCAAAGAGAAAGGAAAGCCCATTGTTTCAGAGGTCTGCATTTATTTTGAATACCAGCTGTACCGCGGCAACCGCACCCATAAATACAATGCAGAGCATTTCCAGGCTTTTCAGTCGCCCAACTACCCGATCCTTGCAGAAGCAGGCGTACACCTGAAATACAACCGCGCTGCACTTATGAAGCCCGGGACAAAAAAATTGAATGTGCAAACGAAGCTGGATCACAACATCGCCATCCTGAAAATGTATCCGGGAATATCAGAAAATGTTGTGGATGCTGTTCTGAAAACAAAAAATTTAAAAGCGCTCATCCTCGAAACATTCGGCGCAGGAAATGCTACTACGCAGCAGTGGTTTACGGGCAGCTTAAAAAAAGCGGTCACCGGCGGGCTCGTGATCCTGAATGTAACGCAGTGCAATGCCGGAAAAGTGGAGCAGGGGAAATATGCGACCAGCGCCGCATTTAAAAAGATGGGCGTGATCGGCGGCTCCGATATCACTACTGAAGCAGCTGTTGCAAAGCTGATGTATGTGCTCGGAACAGCAAAAGGAAAAAAAGAAATTGAAAAAATGCTGCAAAGCGATTTGCGCGGCGAAATGAGTATTTGATCCGGACACCATGAAAAAAACAGTACTTCTCCTCCTTTGTATTTTCGGCTTATTCAGCATGCATGCCCAAACGGTTCAGCGCATGTTGTCCGCCAACAGGTCCAATGATTCGCTCTGGGTCACCGATACCAATTCATACAGGATCGTGAAACGCGTGCAGTTGATGCCTTCTTCCGGCGGTGCGATCACAGGTACGCTCGGCATCGCAAGAAATCCGAACAGCGGTTCCATATTCGTGGTGTGCAAACAAACAGGCGTTCCGGGCCGCATCCTCGGGAAGCTGGATGTAAGCACTTCCACCGTAAATGTGATCGGCGACATGGGCGATAAATTTTCTTCGATCACTTTCCGCGGCGATTCACTGATCGGCGTGACCGGAAATGGCGCTGCTATTCCCGAATCATTGTTCCTCGTGGATACGCTCACAGCTTCCGCAACGTTTATGGCTACGCTTGGCGCAGGCACCGATGGCGAGGTCATCTGCTACAATCCTGCGCATGACCTTATTTATCACTGGTCGGGAAATGTAACGGTGGAGTTTGAATCGGTGTTGCCTTATCCTCCTTACACGATCACACCCATTGTTTCTTCCACCACCATCTCCAATGAAACATTCGGGGCGGTGTACATTTCGGCAGATAAATTTTTATGCTCCAACATCAATTATGTATTTGCATACTGGAGCACGACAGGCGCCTTCAACAACATGAGCGATACCACCGCGCAGCTTGCACGCGGCATGGCTTTCATCAGCTGCAGCCGTTCGGTATCGGGTGTTTCCTCCTTTTGCCCGGGCGACTCAGCATTGCTTACCGCGAGCGCATCTCCTTCCTATCAATGGTATAAAAACGGGGATACGATTGCAGGCGCTACTTCGCAAAGTTTTTACGCGACAGGCACAGGCGTGTACAATTGCCGCCTGAGCGATGCCTGCGGGATCGATACCTGCCTGAGCGGGGTTCATGTTATAAATTCGGGTAATCCCGTGGTGAACCTGGGCCCTGATACAACGCATTGCGGCCCCCTTGTGCTTAATGCCGGAAACCCGGGAGCATCTTATGTATGGCAGGATGCAAGCACTGCTCAATCGTTTACCGTAACTTCCGGCAGCTCCTATTATGTAACGGTGACCGATGCAAATGGCTGTATCGGTAAAGATACCGTTAACATTACGATCCATTCGCTTCCGGCTGTTGTCCTTTCCGCTGCAGCCGATACCATGTGCGATAGCGGATCGCCGGTCGCACTTAGCGGTACACCTTCCGGCGGAACATATTCCGGTGCAGGAGTTACTGCCGCTTCATTTGATCCGCAAATAACCGGCACAGGAACATACACTGTGCTGTATGCCTATACCGACAGCCTTGGCTGCAGCTCTGCTGATTCAATGAGCATGTTCGTAGATATCTGCACCGGCATAACTGCTGAAGAGCTCAGCAGTATCCGCATTTATCCGAACCCGGCAAATGAGGCCATTTACCTGGATCTTCCTGCTTCGCAAAAATTCCCGCTTATGTTTTCACTGTATGATCCGTCTGGAAGATTGATCTTAAGAAAAGAGCTCGGTGGAAATACCGAAGCAGTTGATGTTTCCAGTGTTGCTGCAGGATTATATTTCGCAGAAATGAAAGGAGCCGGGAACGCAGTTACAATACAGCTCAGTATCCATCATTAATGTCGTATGCCCTTGGAAATTATCGGCTCGGCTTGTCATAAAAAGGCAATCGGTTGTTTTGTGAATTTTAATGCTTATTTTCGCAGGAAAATCAGAACATTTACAAAACAAGAATCCCCCATGAAAAAACTCTTACTCTTCATTTCTGCAGTATTCTATCTTACTTCAGGATCAGCGCAGTCTGTAACAAGGCTGGTTGGCGCATCTCCTTTCCAGGATTCACTCTGGGTATTTGACACAACAAACTTCACTGTTCTCCGCCGTCTCGGGCCAACTCCATCTGCAGGTGGAGCATTCACAGGAATGAACGGGATTGCCAGACATCCTGTCACAGGTGAAATTTACACCATCAATAAGCAAAGCGCGGTTACAGGCCGTGTTTTGGGAAAGCTTAATCCGCTTACAGGCCTTGTAACCATCATTGGAAACTTAGGAGATAACTTTTCTTCCATCACCTTCAACTCAAGCGGAACACTGTATGGTGTTACCGGTGACGGTGCTACTGTTCCGGAAACGGCATATATCATCAATACCACGGATGCTTCCAAAACATTGCTCCGTGCATTGGGCAACGGAGCTGATGGAGAGGTGATCTGCTTTAATCCAACCGATAACATGATCTATCACTGGTCCGGGAACGGAACCATCGTGTTTGAAAAATTCGATACGCTTGGAGTTGCCGTTACAAACATTCCAATTACCGGGGCTACCAGCGGTGAAACGTTCGGAATGGTGCATGTTTCAGGAAACGATTTCATTGGCTCCAACATCGGCAGCCGTTTTCAAAGATGGAATGCAAATGGAACTGTTGGTGCCCAGTATGGAAACACTGCTCCTGACGACATCAGGGGGACAGCATTCCTGACCTGCGCCCGCGTAATTTCAGGAACACCTTCTTTCTGCTTTGGCGACAGCACATTGCTGAGCATGTCGGCAGGCGGAAGCAGCTACCAGTGGTATAAGAACGGTGCACTCATCGCAGGTGCAACATCACAAACGTATTATGCAAGCGTTGCAGGATACTATAATTGTATCATCAGCGATGCCTGCGGAACAGACAGCCTTGCAGCGAACGTACACGTAGTCCGCTTTGCCCTTCCTGTTGTAAGCCTTAGCGGAAGCACCAACCTTTGCCCGGGCGGAAGCGTTAATTTAACAGGCTCTTCCGGTGGCGCAAGCCAGTGGTACCTGAACGGCTCCCCGGTCGGCGGTGCAACGTCGAACACTTATGCTGCAACAGTAGCCGGTGTTTATAACATGACAAAAACAAACATCAACGGATGCTATGATTCAGCATCGGTAGGAATTACCGTGGTGAATGTAACAGCGCCGGTGGTAAACCTTGGAACTGATACAACACAGTGTGCAGGAATAGTGGTGCTTGATGCGCAGAATGCAGGCTTATCTTACCTGTGGACAGATGCAAGCACAGCGCAGACATTGGCCGTTTCCTCAACAGGAACGTATGATGTTACTGTTACCAATGCAAACGGGTGTGCAACCAATGATGCGATTGTAGTAACGATCAACAGCCTCCCGGTTGTAAGCCTTGGTACAGATATAGTTCAGTGCGGCGGAACAGTTATGCTGGATGCACAAAATGCAGGTGCAGCGTATGTGTGGACAGACATGAGCACAGCCCAGGCCCTTGCCGTTTCTTCAACAGGAACGTATGATGTAACGGTTACTGACGGAAACGGATGTATCGGGATGGATACAATTGATGTAACTATAAATTCATTGCCGGTTGTTGATCTTGGCAACGACAGCAGCTTCTGTGCCGGTGGCGCAGGTATTATGCTGGATGCACAGAATGCAGGCAGCACCTACTTATGGAACGATGGAACCACCACCCAGATGCTTACTGCTGCAAGCGCTGGAACATACAGTGTTACAGTAACGGATGCTAACGGTTGTGAAGGAACTGACGCTGTTGTGATCACTGTGAATGCATTGCCTGTTATCACACTTACTTCTTCTGCAGATTCGGTTTGTGATTATGGAATGCCATTAACGCTGAATGCAACACCTGCCGGCGGAACATATTCCGGAACAGGAGTTACAGGGGCTTCATTTGACCCCGCAGTGGCCGGAATGGGAGCGCACTCCGTTTATTATGCATATACTGATATGAACGGTTGCAGCGCAACAGATACCACACAGATCTTTGTTGACCTTTGCACAGGCATTGCAGCAGTGACTGAAGCGGAGATCCGCATTTATCCAAACCCTGCAAGCGATAACCTTGTTATTGACATGGCAGGCATTAACACATCTGCATTGATGTCCATCTGCGATGTTTCCGGTAAACTGGTGATGCAGGAGAAACTGAATGGCGGAAGCGCTGTACAGGTGAATATCTCTGCGTTTGAGAACGGGATCTATTTTGTGAACATCAGCAATGGTGTGAGCGTAAGCAAGCAACGCCTTGTAGTTGCAAAATAATAAGTAGTATAAAAAAAGAAAGGCCCGTCGATCGACGGGCCTTTCTTTTTTATTTTTAATGCTATTTAAAGGAAATCGCTTTCAGCAGTTCATCCAGCTTCGGTGAAAGCACGATCTCAGTCCGCCTGTTCTTCGCTTTCCCTTCAGCAGTGCTGTTATCAGCAACGGGAGAAAACTCTCCTTTTCCCGCAGCAGTTAATTTACGCGCATCCATTCCGTATTCATCTGTGAGCAATCGCACCACGTTGGTTGCCCTTGCTGCGCTCAGGTCCCAGTTGTCCTTGAACATGGCCGTGCGGATCGGCACATTGTCGGTATGGCCTTCTATGGCAATGCTTACATCGCTGTTCTTGTTCAGCACTTCCGCTAATTTTTTCAGGGCCTCTTTTCCTTTTGCCTCCACATCGGGGCTTCCGGATTTGAACAGGAGCTTGTCCGACATCGAAACATACACTTTTCCGTCCTTCATGTAAACGGTAAGCTCATCGGGATTAAATCCAAGAAGTGCTTTCTTTACAGTATTGGTGAGCGCCGACATGATCGAATCCTGGCGGTTGATGATACCCTGGAGGTCTCTCAGCTTGGCTTCTTTTTCCTTCAGGTCCTTTTCTTTTTTCTCGAGCTCGTACTGCTTGTTTTTCAGGTCATCGCTCAGGCTGGCAACAGTGTTTCCCGAGGAGGCTTTTAAATTATCGTATTCTTTATGAAGCCCTTCCAGGCTTTGGTTGGCAGCAGCAAGCTCTGCTATTTTCTGTTTGCTGAGGCTGCAAAGTGAATCCCTTTCTGTCAACGCTTTCCGGTAACGCTTGGAGAGCACTGTGGGCTTTTTTGCGCTGGTGTCGCCGCACATTGCGTGAGGCTTGCAGCTGCTAAGCCCTGCGGACAGGATCCCTGCGATCAGTAATAGATTAAAGATGCCGTTTTTCATAATTTTAGTAATGTGTTGGTTCAGCATTACCACTCAAAAAACGTGCTCGCCCGAAATTGGGGAATTTTTAACAGATCAGCCTTACATAACAAAGAGCACCAGTCCCAACACTCCTGCTACGGCTACAAGAGCATGGATCACGACCAATGCCATTGGCCCCGGTTTTTTTGTCATGTCCCTTGCGAAGAGCACAAAGCCTCCCAAAGCAGCAATGATCAAAAGTACCAGGCTGGCGAGTGGATTTTTGTCGGCATGCTGCATCACGTAGATCACAACGATGGTGAGGGCGGTAGCTCCTAACAGTCCGTGCAGATACACGAGCGGCTTGGGTGTTGGCTGGTTACGGAGGATGGCTGATGCGATGATAAGGCCGAAAACAGCGGCAACTAAGAACAGGGCAATGGAAAGGTATAGCATGGTTTTGTAGTTTGGTTTACTGTTAGATGACAATAAGCCCGAAAGGATACAAAATTTTACTTTAAATTCAGAACGTCGTTGATAATGAAGCAACCTGCTAATAGAATGAGATTGCTTCTCCGCCGGGGCGGATCGCAATGACGTTCACCAGGAATCCTTGTGACGGATTAAATCCTCGACAGTACACAGGCTGCGATCCTGTTGCAGCGGACCAGGTTAAACTCAAATGCTTCCTTTACCGGGTATAATTCTGCAAGCGATTCCCGGAGCATTACTTTTGCGCGGTTGAGGCGAATCTTTACATTGGCGATGCTCAGCTCGAGCGCCAGGGATGTTTCTTCGATGCTCATCTGTTCAACTTCCCTCATCAGGAAAACAACTTTATATTTTTCAGGAAGGGATTCGATGTTCCTTTCCAATACGCGTTTCAGCTCTTTGCCGAGTATATTGGTTTCAGGGTTCTGGTTGTCTGTAACGTTCATTGTTATTGAATTTTCTTCGCCTGTTTCAATAAGTGCTTTTTTATTTATTTTTTTTAAGCGCTGCAGGCATTCATTAATAAGGATCTTTGTGATCCAGGTGCTGAATTGAGAGCGGTTCTCAAATTTTGAAAGATGTTGAAAGCCCCTGATGTATGCCTCCTGCATCACATCTTCAATTTCCGCTTCATCGCTGATGTATCCTTTACTGATGCGGTACAGCCGCTGGTTGTACCTGCGCATGAGCAGGGCATATTTTTCCTTGTTCCCCCTGAGTACCTCAGTAATTATTTCGTCATCCCTTAATTCTGTTTCCATCCCTGTGCTTTGTTCGTTTGCCCTTTTCCGGCTGGTTGTGATATTAATAACAAGGCCATAAGCTGCCTAATCATTAGATGCAGTTTTGCGGATTTGGTTACAAAGATCAGGAGAAATAGTGTTTATTCAGGGACAAAGGTGCGATCCGGGTGCGGGCAACCAGGAAGAAACTGATAATTTACAGGACCTTCTTAGGAAAGATCCTTTTTGAAGCGGCTTTGATGCATTTTTTTACCCCGGCCTTAGAGTCGGGGTTGCATCCGGTTGTTACCGGCCAGGCATTTTCAGGTAAAAATTCTTCCTCTATGTGTTTTGAAAGATTCCGGGCAACCTCTGCAGACCTGATAATGGAAATGCATTCCGTATTATAATTTGCACTGCGCGGATCAAAATTATAGGAGCCTATCACCGTGATGTATCCGTCTATGATAATGGTTTTCGAATGAAAGCCATACACCGGTTTATAATTCAATGGAGCCTGCACCTCGGGGGCCATCAGCTTGTAGCGTACTTTTGCGTCGGGCCTGAATTCATAGATCAGCACGCCGGCCTTTAGAATTGTTTCGCGGTCCTTTTGGTACCCGCTGTATGCCTCAATGTTATCAATGGATGCAAGGCTGTTGGTAAGCAGCCTGATCTTTACGCCCCGCTGAACTGCTTCGCGGATCAGGCGCTTGCTTGTTTCAGTGGTTATAAAATAGGGGCTTTGGATATCGATGGATGTTTTCGCCTGCTGGATCAGGCAGACCAGCGAATCAGTGCAAATGCCGCCTTCGCGGTTTTTCCGGCCCTCGTTCTTTCCGGGATCATCAGAAATGTAGCAGGCCTTATCCACCCAAACGAACTCTCCTGCTTCCTGTGCAGTTTCCAGGTTTGCGGGGAACGCTGCTATTTTTTCTCTTAATCCTGCGCTGAAATTTTTTGCGGCATCTTCATGCAGGCGATCGAAGCGTGCCGGATCCTGATACTTATTTTTACTTTTTCCTGAAAGCTCAGAATAAATAACAGTGAGTGTATCGTTCCAGAATTTTTCAAATGAATGTTTTACTTCGCTTACTGCCTTTCCCATAAGAAGCACATCGCGGTCCCTGAAATTGAACCTGTCATCGTAATCGAAATATTCATCGGCAATGTTACGCCCGCCGGTAATGCAGGCCTGTCCGTCAAATACAACAGCTTTGTTGTGCATGCGCCGGAGCAGCCGGTTAAAATTGCCCGCAAGCTTTTTGATCCTCCGGTCGAGCCTTCCCAGCATCAGCCCGGCATTGTATACCCGGATCTCTATGTTCTCATGTGAATCGAGCAGGCGGATCTCATGGCTGCGCATCCTGCTCGCAGCATCGTCAATGAGCAGGCGTACCTTCACACCGCGGTCGGCAGCGCGTACAATGTGATCCCATGCGATGGTGCCGGTAACATCTTTTGCAAAGCTGTAATACTGGATGTCGATCGTTTTTTGCGAATGGTCAATGAACCAGAGCCTTGAAGCCAGGCTTTGTCCGCCGTTTTCAAGCGTGTAGATCCCTGTTTTTGTTTCCAGGTTTTCTTTTGAAAGTGAGAGTGATTTGGAGATGCCGCCCGGATCGTTAATTAGATATTCCGGGCTCTGCTTATACGACCTTGCACCTTGAAATGAGCAGGAGATGGATAGGAGCGTACTGAGAATAGTAAGCGGAAAGGACAGGCTGTTTATTCCTTTTTTTTGATTCGGGGGCATCATGCCCTTGTGTTTAAATAATTATGCCAGTATGGCTTTAAAGGCTATACCTGAAAATTAAGGCTGTTGGCTTTTTATCCTGCCCCTCATTTGTGATCAGCATATCGCCGTTTTCATTAAACGTAATTCCTTCCGGCTTATTAAATATGTTTGGATCAAGCAATGCCATATTTAAAAGATCTCCTTTCATATCGAATATGAAAAGCAAATGGTCGGAGGCTGATAATAAATACAGCTTTTTTGTTACAGGGTGGATGCAAATTGCAGATGTGTTAAACCTGATGACAGGCTCTGCTATTGCACCGTTCTTTTTGCTTCTTGTTTCAAGAGGTAACTTCTGCTTAACCGCAAATTCCCTGATCTTTTTCAAATCGAAATCAAATGCAGGTTCTGTATCAAGCTTGTACGTATTAAGATCAAAGCTGTAAATAACTCTTTTGTCCAGGTATTCTTTTCCCTTGCCGATCTTCCCTTTCGCTGCGATAAGCAACCGGTTGTTGTCTTTGTCGTAACACAAGCCTTCATTATTGGATGCGGGAATGCCTGTTGAATAAGATTTTACCGAGGGCTTTTCTTTTAAATTCGTTATTGCAAAGAGTACACCATCGCTTCGCAAAATAAACATCTTCTCTCCGGTGTGTGTTACACCCTCATAATCGCCATCGATATGAAAATTATGCTGGCTTTCGATCTTATTTTTAACAACATTGTAAATAAATAAAATTCCATTTTCATCCTGTACACAGGCGAATGTGGATTCATTAAGGTAGGTGCAGCCCGAAATCTCTCTCAGTGTATCCGGCAGGATCAGCACCTTATCAGGCTTAGCTAAATCGTATCCGGGCATTCTGTTAAACTGTTTAGCAGCACAGAACAAGAGCAAAACCGGAATGCAGAGGAGAAATTTTTTAAACATCATAGCTGTCAGATTTTTCTGAGTTTGACCACTCAATATTCTTGCCATATCAGGCTTTTAGCCAGCCACGAAAACCCCTGGCGGCATAGTAGGATTCTGCACCGTTGTGATAAAGGAAGACCGTGTTGTATCGTCGGTCACAAAAGAGGGCGCCACCGAGCTTTCTGATGCCAGGAGGCGTTTTCACCCAGCTCGATGTTTTCAGATCGAAATCTCCAAGCTGCTGCAGCTCCCGGTATTGCTCTTCCGTTAAAAGCTCAATGCCCATGGCAGCAGCCATATCCAAAGCGCTGTTTGCGGGTTTGTGCTCTTTCCTTGAGTCCAGCGCTTCACGGTCGTAACAAATACTCCTGCGGCCTTTGGGGCTCTCCGCCGAGCAGTCATAAAAAATGTATTCACCCGTTTTTTTATCATGTCCAACAACATCCGGTTCACCACCGCTTATTTCCATTTCATTGAGCGGCCATAATTTATCCTGGTTCGCTTCCAGCTTTGCCTGTATCTTAGCCCATTCAATGCCTTTATGGCGCTTCATGTTTTTTTCAAAACGGGTTTTTAATGTTCCGAGCAGCTCTTCCGCTTGTTGTGCCGATAACTTTTTTTTATTGCTTGTCATGTACTTTATAGATTGTCTCCCTGGAGCAGGCCATATTTATTTAAAGCATCTTCCCAGATAAATTTTCTGTTGTTCAATAGAGTTCTCTTCACAATTGTTGTTAGCCGTGACTGGTCAGGTATCCGCGCTTTAATTATTTCTTTGAAAGCCTGCGAATCAGCTTCGTTCATCGGTATTGCCTGGCCTTTCACATCACAGCATCCGTATCCATCGAAAGAAATTCTTTTCAGGCTGATGCGTCCAACCTCATCATTATCAAAATCAATAAAAACCGAGCCATCCAGGCAGCCCAAACAGTAATCAGCCGGTCGCGTATCCGGCATAATTGTTATGAAAAATTCCAGGCCATCATTCATATCCAATGTGATTTATATTCTATTAATCATCTAATCCTTTTCCATCAAGAATTTGCGGTATATGTTTTTCAATTCTCGCCTCCCGTGTTTTGGACTGTTTGGCTGCAGAAAAATAGAGGAGGTAGCCTCTTTGCCGGCCCGGCGTTAATGCTTTAAAAGCAGTTTTAAGGGCTTTGTTTTTATCTAATCTCTTTTGAAATTCTTCCGGTACAGTAAATTCTTTTGTTTTTTTAAGAGGCACTTTCAGGCCGGCTTTTTCCACTTCAATGGCTTCATGAATATAGGCTTTCAGCGTTTTTTCCATTTTAGCTATTTCACCGGCGCTGCTGAAGCGGACTTGGCGGGCCGCCTGCACATGCTCTGTTTGCTGAACAAGGATCTTTTTGGCATCCTTTAACAGGACGCCTTTGAAAAATAAAAATGCGCAGTATTCTTTGAACACATGTATTAAAACGATGTTGTTTTTATTAAAGGTGTAGCAGGGAACGCCCCACTTCAATTCTTCGGTCAAGCCGCAGCTGAGAGCGATCGTTCTTAATTTCTCAATTTCTTCCTGCCACTTTTTGGCTTTGATAAAATAGAAATCAACTTTAGGGTTCATTGCATTCATTTAGTAAAGTTAATTGAATTAATCTTTCTATCCGCAGGCCTGGAATACCAGGATACCGCTGTAAGAATGAGCAATAATACCGGCCCGAAAAACTCTTTGGCGCCATCTTCGGCGGCTAAGTGGGAAAACACGGCGCCCGACATGGCAAAGAAGAAGCCTGCATACGCCCATTCCTTTACTAAAGGAAATTTGGGGATAAGCACTGCTATAACTCCGAGCATTTTCCAAACACCCAGTATTGTCAGAAAGTAGAGAGGATAGCCCAAATGTGTAAACATATCTGCTTCCTCTTTCACTTTTAATAATTGTACCATTCCGCTTGATACCATTCCTAATGAAAGCCAGGCGGTAGCGATCCAATAGATGATCTTATTTCTCTTTGTCATGATGAATTATTTTAATTTTTGTACGATGTCCTGGATCCGGTTATGGGCCATGTTTATTCCTTGTGCAAAAGGTAGTTTCAGCAGTTGGTCCCTGTCGGCCACGGACCTGTAAACAACCTGCATCGTGAGTTTGCTGGTGTCCTCGGTCAGCTTTTCAAATTCCAGGAACTCAAGCTGCACGGGGAAAGGTGTATTTTCCATTTCAAATGTCCGTATGATCTTTTTGTCCGGGCTGAATTCATGGATAGTTCCATGGAAGCCGTGTTTGTGTCCTTTGGGATCGGTTGTTTCGAATTGATAGCTGCCATGCTTTTTATTTTCAAGCTTCAGCACTTTCGTTCCCATCCATTGCTCAACGATTTCCGCTTCTGCATACGCTTTAAAAAGCAGCTCTACCGGAAGATCAAACTCCCTTGTGATCACTAATTCCTGTTTGCCCTCCCTGGCATCGATCTTTGTCTTTTGTTCCATGTTATTTGCTTTTATATTTTTTCATGATTGTTTCTAATTTGTTGAACCTGTCTTCCCACATGCTGCGGAACGGCTCAATGAATTCGGCTACTTCTTTCATTTTTTTTGCATTGATATGATAATAGATCTCCCTGCCGTTTTGCTCTTGTTCAAGCAATTCGCAAGCGGTGAGTATCTGCAGGTGTTTTGAAACCGTTGGCCTTGCAGTGTCAAAGTTGGAGGCGATTGCGCCTGCCGTCATGGATTGTGAGGCTACCAGCAGAAGGATCGCCCTTCTTGTTGGGTCTGCTATGGCCTGGAATACGTCGCGTCTTAAATTCATTGTGTAGTTATTCGGCTACAAATATATGTGTAGTTATTTAACTACGCAAATTTTTCTGTGATTTTTACGTGGTAAGTCCCGGATTTGATTGAGAGATGTGTTGAAGCCGGGTGTGCCTGTCCGGAAGGAGGAATTAAATCTGCAAGTTTAAGGAACGTCATTCGATCCTCCACCGCGGCGGATTTAATTTATTTAACCTGTTTAACGGGTAAAATGACATTAAAAACAGCACCATTTTCCGAGCTGCCGCTTGCGTTAATATCGCCCTGGTGATTTAAAGCTATTTTTTTACACATGGCTAATCCTATGCCTGTTCCTTCAAATTCTGACTTGCGGTGAAGCCTTTGAAAAATATGAAAGATCTTATCTGCATATTCCGGGTTAAAGCCCACGCCATTATCTTTAAACTGAATGTTGTAAAAATCCGTAACCTGCGACAGCGAAAGGCCCTTTTTCTCTTCAGCGCTGAGCCTGGATGCTGTAATTGTAATAACAGGCTTTTCATCTTTCCTGATAAACTTTAATGCATTGCCGATAAGATTACCGAAGAGCTGTGACATCTGAAGCGGTATTGCTTCAAGCACCGGCAAATCAGAGCTCTTTAAAGATGCTCCTGTTTGTTCAATTAATAAGTCATAATCTGCTATGATATTGTCAACGATTTTATTCAGGTCCACGTTTTCGAAATGATCATTCTCCTTTGTAACTTCTGAATAGGTAAGCACATCTCTTATAAGCGAGTTCATGCGATTTGCTGAAAGCTGGATTTTACTGAAGTATTTTTTTGACTGTTCATTGAGATTATCCCCAAGGCTTTTTTCAAGCATTTGAGAAAACGTCCCGATTTTCCGGAGCGGCTCCTGCAGATCATGCGAAGCTATATAGGCAAACTGGGCTAATTCTGCGTTTGATCTTTGAAGGCTGCTGTTGGCCTCAGCTAATTCCCTGGTTCTCTCAGAAACGATCTCTTCAATTTTCTGGCGTGCCAATACCTGTGCTGTCACATCAGTAGCAACCGCCAGTATGCCCGAGATGGTGCCATCGGCTTCATGGTAGGCTTCATAAACAAAGTTAATATAGATAGTTTCTATCTTTCCTTTCCGTGGGAGCTTTGTAGGCACCGCTTCTGCGATGAAAGTTTTGCCGCTGGTATAAACCTCTTCCAGCAGCGTTTCAAATCCCT
The DNA here is from genome assembly GCA_025963775.1 of Bacteroidota bacterium. Lineage (GTDB taxonomy): Bacteria > Bacteroidota > Bacteroidia > 2-12-FULL-35-15 > 2-12-FULL-35-15 > 2-12-FULL-35-15. Next base: position 83,723 of record JAOQAD010000020.1, read on the forward strand.
GCTCTTTGGCTTCCGGCAGTCCTTCAAAAATAGGCTTGTGTAAAATATCATTGCCAGGCCTTCCCCATAATTCGAACATGAATTCATTGGCGATCTCTACAACAAACTGCGGCCCTCTGAGAATGCACATGGCTACAGGCGCTTGCAGAATGGTGTTTCTCAGATTTTTTTCGCTTTCCTCGATCTTGCGCTTGGCTAAGTTTAATTCTGTCAGATCAACACCGGTATTCATTACGCCATATACTTTTCCTGCGGCATCAAACAAAGGCGTAAGGCTGTAATTAAAATAATAGGTGTGAGATTTTCCATCAACAATTAGATCGAGGGGCTGATTCTTAATATGAAAAGCAATTCCTGTCCTGTAAACTTCATCCAGCTGCTTGAACACTTCCTGGTTATCCAGCTCAGGCAATACTTCGCTGAATAATTTTCCAATTACATCATTTCCTTTTCCCCAGATGTCCATAATGGATTTGTTGGCAAAAGCGACTCTCATTTCTCTTCCTTTATAAACTCCTATTGGAAAGGGAGCCGCTTCTACAAGCGACCGGATCTCCAGCTCGCTTTGCTCTACCTTTTGGCGCGAGGTAACCTGCTGGGTATTTTCAAGCACCCATACAGCTACTTTTTTTACTTTTCCCTCTGCATCTTTCAAGGGAGAGTATACAAACGTTACATATATATTTTCTTCCCTGCCATGGCGGATCAACATGAGCTCGACCTCGTTTGCATAATAAGGAATACCTTCCTTTATTACTTTATTAAGCGCATCTTCGTAATAAGGCCTTGCTTCTGCAAACGTATCCCAATAATATTTACCTGCAATTTGTTCGTATGGTTTACCTGCGATCTCAATAAAGCTATCATTCACGATCTCGCTAACAAGGTCTGCATTTAAGACGCAGATGCCGATCGGGGCCTGCAGTACGAGTCCACGCAGGTCCTGTTCACTATCCTCTGTCTTTTTGAGCGCATTTACCTGGTCGGTGATATCGGTACTGGAACTGATATAACCGGCAAAAGTGCCATCCACCGTCTTACGGACAGGGCCATTAGCGATAAGCCATCTGTATTCTCCTGCTTTATTGAGCATGCGGAACTGGCCTGTCCAGGTTTGCTGCTTTTTAAATGCATCCAGGTAAATATCAAGAAAATTCTGACGGTCTTCTTCGTGCACAAGGTCAGCCCATCCAAAATCAAGCAGTTCATTTACCGATCTGCCGGTAAAATCTGTCCATGCCTTATTAAAATAAGTTGCATTGCTTGTTTCATCACTCGTGGCAATTAAAACGTCGGTGCTTTCTGCCATTGTCCTGAAGCGTTGTTCACTTTCTCCGAGGGCTTTTATTGTTTGTATTTTTCCGGTTGTTTCCGTACAGGTTACAAATACGCCATTTATTTTATTATTGTCGCCATAGGCAGGACTATAGCTAAAGGTCCAGTAAATATCCTCCTTTTTGCCATTACGGTAAAAGCCTATTAGCTGATCCTCAAAATACACCGGCTTACCTGTTTCCATTACGCCCTTGATCATCGGCCCGACGAATTCCCAAATATCGTCCCATACCTCAATTCCCTTTTTGCCTATTCCGGGGTGTTTGCCATCTATGCCCAGGCTTGGCCGGAAGGCATCATTGTAGAAACAAATAAGATCCTTGCCCCAGAATAAAAACATAGGGAATGCCGAATGCAGTATAATGCCTAATGTGGTACAAAGGCTTGGAGGCCATTTGTCGGGTGTGCCCAGAACTGATGTTGACCAATCATAGGATTTGATCATCTCACCCATCTCCCCGCCATCTTCAAGAAAAATGTATTGATTCTTTTCCGTATCCGCTTTCATTTTTTTTGAATTTTTAATCAATAATCGGTTTAAGAATATTTATAAGCCCTTCAAAATTATTGGGCTTGGTAATGAAGTCATAAGCGCCCAGCTCTTTTGTTAATTCAATGGTGCCGGCATGCGAAGACGTGGAGAAAATAATAACCGGGATGTTTCTCAGGCCTTCTGTTTTTTTTATTTCTAAAAGAAATTGCTGGCCATTCATTACAGGCATATTCAGGTCTAAAAAAATAACTTCCGGATTGATCTCTCCTGCAATAAGTTTTTTCAGAGCTTCCCGGGCAGCGGAAAACGCAGTACAATGCACCGATGTTGAAATTTGATCTAAGGCAGCCAGGAAAATTTCCTGGTCATCTTCATCATCATCTATTAACATTATATTCAGATACCCCATAATTATGCTTCAGGCTTTAAAAATAAAATTATTATTTGTTTCTATTTGTAGAATTTTCACCCCAGCACAAAATAGTTTTCCGGCTTTTAAAAATTGCTTAAATATACCTTGCAAGCCCGTTAAATAATGGCGTTAGAATTGGCTGTTAAGGATGCCGGCTTGCGATAAGGTATTTAAATCGCCGCGGTGCTTATTCATTCCCGTTAAAATTTGAAAGCTAAAATCCGGATTATTCCATGCTTCCTGTTTCCGTATCAAAAGAAGCGCCCGGATCTTCGCGATAGGGTAGATGATCGCTTGAGAAGCCGAAGAGCCTAAGCCTGGGAACAATCTCTGATTATTACATAAAAAACGCCCATTCGTAATGAATGGGCGGGAATATATATAAATCAATACTGGGAAAAATCTAACCTCTATTTTGTTGCCTTAGTGTCATCCTGCTTAGCCTCAATCGGTTCCCATAACTCTATTTTGTTCCCTTCCGGGTCAAGTATGTGAACAAATTTTCCGTAATCGTAGGTCGCAATGCTGTCAAGTATGGTCGTTCCTTTTTCCTGTAGTTTTTTTACAAGCCCTTCAATATTCTGAACCCGGTAATTAATCATAAATTCCTTTTTTGAAGGTGCGAAATAGTCGCTTCCTTTTTTAAAGAGGCTCCATTGAAGAGTGTTGATTTCTTCAGGGTTGTTCAAATTCCTGGATTCGAAGCTTGAACCATAGTCATTGGTTTCAAGTCCAAGGTTCTGGCTATACCATTCTCTCGTTTCTTTTGGATTATCAGAAAAAAAGAAAATCCCTCCAATTCCGGTTACCTTAGGGGTTGTGTCGTTAGTTGAAGGAGTGTTTGCCGTTTCATCTTTTTGTTCTTCCATTTTATTTGTTTTTTGATTTGCCGGGTTGCAACTTGCAAAGGCTGTTCGAAATTGTTATTATTAGCCTGGTCATTTTGGCCAATCACGTTCAGCGGGCTCCCTTTTACAAGGTTCAAACCCGAAAAATGGTAAAAATCCTTCTAATCAGTCTTCTACAAAGGAAGGGAAAAACTCGGTTCGCTTTACAGAGGACTTAATAAAAATATACGAGTTCAGCCGGAATTATAAGACGGAAATAACGAGAATTCTTGAAAAAACACTGTTTTACTCCGGGAGCTTTTATAATCTGCCAGCAAAGAAATTTATTTTTACGGAGTGAGTACACCAACGAGCCATTCTGCCAAAGGAAAAATAATTGTGGAATAAAATTTTTTAGCAATAAAAGCTTTTTATTATTGCGGGTATCACATCCAAATTATAAGTAAAAAACAAGCTCCCCGATGATTGACCGGGGAGCTTTAGGATGAGAAGGATTTTAAAAAGAACTGCTTTTATTTATTGTGTTACAATAATTTTTTGCTTAGTGATCTTATTATTGCTGATTCCGGATATAAAATACACACCGTTGCTCAGATCGCGAACGTTGAGTGTAAAATTATTACCGGTGTTTAATTTAAGCGTTTGCAAAGTTTGTCCAAGTTCATTTACGATTGAATAAACTCCTTCTGAAGTTGAACTGATAGTAAACACTCCGTTATTCGGATTCGGATAAACCACAAGCTCTGTGTTTTTTACATCCGGTTTAATTCCGTTTGTGTTAATGTTTACACAGGCCGAAGTGTCTGAACAGGCGCCCATGGTAACAATAACCGCGTAATTTCCGTCTGCGGTAAAAGTGTATGACTGGTTGGTTTCTCCTGCAATAGGAGTGTTTGCATTATCACAATCTATCCACTGGTAGGCTGTTGCCGCGCTTTCATTTGCGGTGATGTTTGAAGTGTTCGTTGTAGTACTTACATCAATTGCAGATGGTTCAGTAACTGTTACCGAGCCCACAGCCTGGCAAGATGCCCCGTCTGTTACGGTATAGGTATACACTCCTGCTGCAAGTCCTGAAAGATCCTCTGTGCTTGCAGAATTGCTCCAGTTATACGTATAAGATCCGGCGCCGCCCGTTGGTGTAATGTCTATAGCTCCATCTCCGCTTCCGTTACAGGTAAGGTTAGTTACCATATCAGTAACCGCTGGTGCGCCAAGATCAGAAACTACTGCAACATCTGTAACCACACAGCTATTGCCATCTGTAATGGTTACCGTATAGGTTCCTGATACCAGGCCAGCTTCTGTTGCTGTACTTCCGCCTGATGACCAGGAATAAGTAAGGGTTCCTGTACCACCTGCTGCGCTTACTATTGCTGATCCGTTTGAACTTCCACAATTAGAATTGGTAGTTGTTACTGCACTTGTAATTGGAGATGGTTCGGTAACTGTTCCGCTGGTAACTGCTGTACATCCGTTTGCATCTGTTACAGTGTAAGAATAGGCTCCTGCAGTTGCAGTAAATGTTCCTTCGCCTGTATAAGGTCCGGTTCCATCCATTGCACTAACAGTGATTACTGAACTTCCTCCGTTACATAAAATAGGAGTAGAAGAAGACATTGCCATCAGTGCAATTGGTTCAGTAACTGTTCCGCTGGTAACTGCTGTACATCCGTTTGCATCTGTTACGGTATAAGAATAGGCTCCTGCAGTTACAGTAAATGTTCCTTCGCCTGTATAAGGTCCGGTTCCATCCATTGCGCTTACAGTAATTGTTGAGCTTCCACCATTACATAAAATCGGAGTAGAAGAAGACATGGCCATTAATGCCGTTGGTTCGGTAACAGTTCCGCTTGTTACAGCAGTACATCCGTTTGCATCAGTAACAGTATAAGAATAAGCTCCTGCAGTTACTGTGAACGTTCCTGTTCCTGTATAAGGCGCTGTTCCATCCATTGCACTTACTGTAATTGTTGAGCTTCCACCATTACATAAAATCGGAGTAGAAGAAGACATGGCCATTAACGCAGTTGGTTCTGTAACAGTTACGCTTGTTACAGCAGTACATCCATTGGCGTCAGTTACAGTGTAAGTATAAGGTCCTGCAGTTACAGTAAATGTTCCAGTTCCTGTGTAAGCTGTAGTTCCGCCGCTTGCAGAAATGGTTACAACAGAAGAGCCTCCGTTGCAAAGAACCGGGGTAGAAGAAGATGTTGCAACCAATGCAGTTGGTGCGGTAATGTTTACCGTTTGAGTAGCAACACAAGAATTCGCATCAGTAACAGTGCAGGTCCACGTTCCGGCAGTTAAACCGGTAACACTTGCAGTACCATCGCCTGTCGGATTTCCGGGAGTCCAGTTATAAGAATAAGAACTTGTACCTCCTGAAACTAAAACAGTAGCTGCTCCGTTGCTTCCACCATTACAAGAAATATTTGTTTGAGACACGAGAGAAACTACAAGCGCGGTTGGTGAAGTAATGTTTACCGTCTGAGTAGCCACACAAGAGTTTGCATCAGTAACAGTGCAGGTCCATGTTCCGGCAGTTAAACCAGTAACACTTGCTGTTCCATCACCAGTTGGATTTCCGGGAGTCCAGTTATAAGAATAAGAAGTTGTTCCTCCACTTACAGAAACTGTTGCAGCTCCGTTTGAACCACCATTACAAGAAATATTTGTTTGTGACGCGAGAGAAACAGAAATTGCAGGTGGCTGCGTTACTGTCACCGTCACTGTTCCCGTACATCCGTTTGCATCGGTGATCTGTACAGTATAAGTTCCTGCTGAAATGCCTATTCTGTCTTGTGTAGTTGGACCGGAAGGAAGCCAGTTATAAGTATATCCGGGTGTTCCACCTGTCGGAGTTAAATCAATTGTACCGTTAGAGCCGCCGAAGCAGGCAACGTTTGTTACCACTGTAGTTCCTGAAACTGGAGCTGAAGGTTGTGTAACAGTAACAGTTACTGTTCCTGTACATCCATTTGCATCAGTAGTTATCACAGTATAGTTTCCGGAAGCAAGTCCTGTTCTGTCTTCTGTTGTAACACCACCACCCCAGTTAAAAGTATACCCGGGTGTTCCGCCTGAAGGAGTAAAATTAATTGCGCCGTTCGATCCTCCGAAGCAGGCAACGCTTGTTACAATTGTGGTTCCTGAAACAGGAGCTGAAGGTTGTGTAACAGTAACAGCTACTGTTCCTGTACAACTATTAGCATCGGTGATCTGTACAGTATAAGTTCCTGCTGCAATGCCTATTCTGTCTTGTGTAGTTGGACCGGAAGGAAGCCAGTTATAAGTATATCCGGGTGTTCCACCTGTCGGAGTTAAATCAATTGTACCGTTAGAGCCGCCGAAGCAGGCAACGTTGGTTTCCACTGTAGTTCCTGAAACAGGAGCTGAAGGTTCCGTTACAGTTACTGCAACAGTTCCTGTACATCCGTTCGCATCAGTAGTTGTAACAGTATAATTTCCATCAGCAAGTCCTGTTCTGTCTTCTGTTATAACACCACCACCCCAGTTAAAAGTATAACCAGGAGTTCCGCCGGAAGGAGTAAAATTAATTGCACCGTTCGATCCACCGAAGCAGGCAACGTTTGTTACCACTGTAGTTCCTGAAACAGGAGCTGAAGGTTGCGTAACATTTACTGTAACAGTTCCTGTGCAACCATTAGCATCGGTAACCTGTACAGAATAAGTTCCTGCCGTAAGTCCTGTTCTGTCTTCTGTAGTTGGACCAGAAGGAAGCCAGTTAAAAGTATAACCTGGAGTTCCACCAGACGGAGTTAAATTGATTGCACCGTTCGATACTCCGAAGCAGGCAACGTTTGTTACCACTGTAGTTCCTGAAACAGGAGCTGAAGGTTGCGTTACAGTTACTATAACAGCTCCTGTACATCCATTCGCATCAGTAGTTATAACAGTATAAGTTCCTGCAGCAAGTCCTGTTCTGTCTTCTGTTGTAACACCACCACCCCAGTTAAAAGTATAACCGGGAGTTCCACCGGAAGGAGTAAGATTAATTGCACCGTTCGATCCTCCGAAGCAGGAAACGTTTGTTACCACTGTAGTTCCTGAAACAGGAGCTGAAGGTTGCGTAACAGTAACAATTAGTGATCCTGTGCAGCTATTCGCGTCAGTAGTTATAACAGTATAGTTTCCTACTGCAAGTCCTGTTCTGTCTTCTGTTGTAATTCCACCACCCCAGTTAAAAGTATAACCGGGAGTTCCGCCGGAAGGAGTAAAATTAATTGCACCGTTCGATCCTCCGAAACAGGCAACGCTTGTTACCACTTTAGTTCCTGAAACAGGAGTTGGTTGCGTAACAATTGCTGTTACAGTTGCTGCGCAAGCGTTTGCATCAGTAATAAAGCAAGTATAAGTTCCTGCTGCAAGTGCGGTTCTGTCTTCTGTTGTAACACCGCCGCCCCAGTTAAAAGTATAACCGGGAGTTCCGCCGGAAGGAGTTAAGTTGATGGCGCCATTTGATCCGCCAAAGCAGGCAGTGTTTGTAACAACTGTACTTCCTGAGAGTACAGGAGAAACGTTAACAAGAACAGGAGTTGAAGTCGCTGACATTCCGGAGTTGGTACATGTAACAAATACCCGGTAATATGTCGAAGTTGTAGTGTTTGCTATATAGGTAGCACTGGTAGCTCCTGAAACAGGTGTCCAGGTTGTTCCATCTGGCGAAGATTCCCATTGGAATGTAGAGCCGCCAAACTGAACATTTTGAGTTGTCAACGTAAAGTTTGTGCCTCCACATGCCGGATTTGCCGATGAAATAGTATTACCAGGTGTTGGTGTGCCTGAGCAAGCAGCGGCAATGGTTAGACTACCAAGAAATCCGCGCACCGTATTGGTCAGTGCTGTGACTGTTCCACCGTAGCCTATATTGGTTCCGGTAACAATATCGCAACCAGAACCAGAGAACGTATAAGTTCCTGCGGCAACCGTTGCATAACGCAGCTGCCCGCCTACCAGGTTGAAACAAAGTCCGTAAGTAGAGCTTGCCGGAATAGTAACTGAAATACCTGTCAGCATAGGTTGGGTAACGGTAGTGCTGGCATTGGATATGCCCGTAAATGTACCCGATGCCCCCATTGTCCATCCGTTTGCAACTGTTATTTGTCCCGGAGGACCTGTAATAGCGCCTGGTTTATACCAAAGCTCGGCGGTGGTACTTGTGTTTAAAGTGGTTATTGACGCAAGGTCTGTAATAATAACAGGAAAAGCATTGTTGTTCACAAAATTAAAACTGACTGCAGAACTTCCGTTATTATTAACGAAGCCTGATGTGGAGATAGTGACTTGGCCTTTTGCAGATATAGAGATCAGCAAGAGACAAGTAGCTGCCATAAACCATGAAAGGTACAATGACCTGAATCCGGCTAAGAAACCGGTTGTTTTTTGCCCTGTTAATGATTTGCCCGATACCAGCGGCAATAAAAGTAATTTTTTTGTAATTGTATGCTTGTCAGAATAAAACAAATTACAATATGATAGGATGTTTTTCATAATTAAGAAGAATTAGTTTTTTAAAAAATGTACAAATTAACCTCGCTATTTCACTGTTCAACAAAGGCTATCTGTGTGGACGCCTCTGCGGTTATGATCGGAGGCAAAAGGAAGATTTTTTTTATTTCACGGCCGAAGGTACGTGTTTTAATGTTGCTTATTGGTTTTATTTTTCAGCGGAGCAAAATTCCGGTTAATTTACGCCGGCCGCAATAGTGGTTGATCACTATTCGCTACCAACTGCGCTTTTGGGCGGGAGTAGACTTAAAATATGATTGAAGTAGTTACATACAATAAACGACACAGAACGGCCCGCTGCAAAGCAATCCGGCACTGGGTACTTTTCAAAACTAAAAACCCTCTAATACCAATGTGTTTAGAGGGTTTTTGTTTCTTATTTGGTCACAATCTGGTAACCTAATCAACAAAAACCTTATTATCAAGGGTTTTGCGGTTAAAAGTTTCCGGATTTTTTTTAACGATTGCTATAAATCAGAGCACCAAGTACTGAATTTATTAACTTAGATGCGAAAGAAATCTTTATTATGGAAGAAAATATCTGTCCAATTTGTTTGCGACAACTAGCCGAACCAAGTTGTCGTCATCACTTAATTCCACTTTCACAGGGCGGAAAAGGCGATGTTACTTTTATGATGCATAAAATATGTCACGGAAAAGTTCATTCGATTTTTAATGAAAAAGAATTGGCGCGAACATATACTTCTATTGGAAAAATACTAGAAAACGAAGACCTTCAAAATTTCGTTAACTGGGTAAAGAAAAAACCTTTAGACTTTTATGATGGATCTTTTAAAGCAAAAAAATAAGTAAGCTTATCTCGCTCTCTTTTTATATAAATTCTGCACATGACTCTCTAAAGGCTTCTCAAAACTTGTATTATCAAGGTCATTTTGGCTAGCCGAACAGCTTTCTAAAAGTTATGGTTAATGCCTATGTTCAAAATCGTAGGCAGCCGAGTTTAGAGGATTTATATAAAATAGCTGAAATTTTGAATGTTGATGTAAAAAAGCTATTGGTACAAAGTAATGGATAAAGAATTTTTGAATGATGCAACAGTGGGTAAATTAGCAATTCTTGGAATTGATGCTACGACTAACCAAGCTGTTGCGGCTTTAATAACAACAAAAAGTTTTTATAACGGATATCTTTATTTTTATCTCGATAACAATAAAGAAAGTTTACTCCGCTTAAGGCAGGGTGGTGCACAGCCTGACATTAGTCAAAAGGTCTTAAATAATTTTCGAATACCGTTGCCATCACTACGAGCATCGCATAGTACAAAAAAATGAAGAAATACTTAGTGAATTAGGTCATTCAAAGTTTGAAGCATTGTAAGATTGAACTAATCAGATACAGGCATGCTCTGTTGAAAAGTGCTTTTGATAAACTGTGGGTAGAGGGCAGTATTGGCTTCAAGGAAAAACTGCAAAACCTGATCTTTCCTAACGGTCTGGTATTTGACAAGGAAAAGGGGGCATTTCGAACCCCGGATTTGAATTACATTATTGCTGAAATCGCCCTAACCACGGGCAATTTTGCTATAATAAAAAAGGGACTTAGCTTTTTTATAAGCGTCAGTCCCTTTGTGCGGAGCCGAGTAGACGAATTTCGAACCTCAAGAATGCTAATATCAGGGCAAAGATACAAAAAGAATATAACCCTAATTTCAAAGATTTAATCACAGATGGCTTTGTGCAGGATCTATTGGAGATAAATAGTTTTGTTGACAAGTACCATATTAGCACCAGGTTGATACTAAAGTAAGGCTGTCCTTACCGCTTGATTATTTTGTACTGCCTGACTTGAATATTCTTGTCCATGACGGATAACAGGTACATTCCATTGGAGAAACCCTGAATAGGAATAGTGCTTGACCCAGGACTAAAGTTGGTCCGACAAAGAACACGTCCTGCTAAGTCATACAATATAATTGAACCCTCAAAATCGTAACTGTTTATATTAATATGGTTTTCAGTAACTATAACTTCCAGGTCTTCGGATAGCGGTATATTGTCTTCAGTCGCTGTAGTTTCACAATAGATGTTTGACTCCATAATATTATTCAATCCCCAACTCCCGTAAGTACCATTAAGATAAACCCCATTGATGACCTCAAAAAATTTATCCATAGGAAAAAGATTACACAAATATAAATTAAAATTTACTTTTTAATTCTTATTGTATTTATTCCTGTAATCCACAGGTGTCATGCCGGTTATTCGTTTGAACACTTCCCTGAATGCCTGAATGTCGGAATAACCAACGTCGTACATGATTTCGTTAATGGTTTTTCTTCCCATCTCCAATTGTTTTTTTGCTGCTTCAATTTTAACGCGCTGAATGTATTCGGCAACCGTATTGCGTGTTGCTTTTTTAAACCTGCGTTCAAAAGTTCTTTTTGTTATGTGAAATTTATCAGCCACCAGATCAACGGTTAATTTCTCTGCATAGTTTTGCTCAATAAATTTCTGCGCGTTTAAAATGGCTTCATCATCATGATCTTTGAGGCCTTGGAATATTATAAAAGCAGATTGATTATTTTTATCCAGGTCAATTACAAAATACTTGGCGGTATGAATTGCTATTTCACGATTTGTATACTTTTCAACAAGGTGTAATAACAAATTCCAATAAGCATTACTACCTGCACTTGAATATAATCCGTCCTGATCGGTAATTACTTTTTCATCAACAAGTGTTACAGCCGGATAAAAATACCTGAACTCATTTGCATAAGCCCAATGTGTTGTACATTGCTTTCCATTTAGGATGCCAGTAAAAGCCAATAGAAAAGCGCCAGTGCATAAGCTTGCCACTTCGGATCCATTTTTATAAGCGTCGGCAATCCACATACAACAATCCTTATTTAAATATGTAGCACTATTTACATGGCCGGCAAGTGAAGGAATAATAATGAGATCAGTTTTTTTTACATCTTCAAAAACAACATCCGGTTTAATGATATATTTACCACTATTAAACTTTACATCTTCTGTAAAGCCCACCAACTGAATTTTAAACAAGGACGCTTTGCCGCTTTCCTTCAGCAACTCATTTACTTTTTCAAATACATAAGCAGAATCCATTATGGAAGCCACCACTGCATTACGTAACACTAATATTGAAATATGAATCACGGTTCAAATATAGAAAATTTTTGTCGCATTTACCCCCTAAACAATGCCGCATTTACACGGTATCAAAATCACTTATTGTTGATAGTTTTGTACCATAACCATAAAAAACACATATGATCAGCATGAATCCCTATTTCAACTTCAAAGGTAATACCGGAGAGGCCATGAATTTTTACAAATCTGTTTTCGGAGGTGAATTTACTACCCATCAACGTTTTAAAGATATACCAGGGGGCGAAAAAATGACGCCTCAAGAACAGGAAATGTTTGTGCATATTTCTTTGACGACACCTAAAGGCCATGTGTTTATGGCAACAGATGCATTAGACTCAATGGAGCAGAAAGTAATTTTCGGCAATAACTATCACATCCTTCTTCATACCGAGAACGAGACTGAAACCGATAAATTATTTAATGCGCTTTCGGCTGGCGGAAAAGTAGAAATGCCAGTGAACAAAACTTTCTGGGGGGCCTATTGCGGTATGTGTCGCGATAAATTTGATATTCAATGGATGGTTAATTTTACTTACCCTCAAAAATAATAACGATGGAAACAACTAAAACCAATTCTAAAGCTGTGTTATGGACAAGCCGTATCATTAGCATACTAAGTATTCTTTTTCTTTTAATGGATGCGATTATGAAAATTGTTAAGGCCGCTCCTTCAATAGAAGGTTGCGTTCAATTGGGCTGGCCGGTAGATCATATACAAAGCACAGGAATTATTTTACTTATATGTACAATTCTATATAGTATTCCGAAAACGTCTATTTTAGGAGCCATACTCGTGACAAGTTATTTAGGCGGAGCAGTAGCCATTATGGTTCGGGCTAATGCGGGTGGACATCCCTATTTTTTTCCGATAATTTTTGGTGTTTTTATTTGGATACCTTTGTTTTTACAAAACGAAAAATTACGGACGTTAATTCCAATCCGAAAAGCAGATTAATAATAAACAAGATGTCGTTTCAAGCATACATAGACAATATAAAAACTAAAACCGGAAAAACGCCGGAAGATTTTAAAAAGCTTGCAGAGAAAAAAGGTTTGCTGCAAAAAGGAGAAATCAAGGAAGGTGTCAAAGCGGGAGAAGTTGTTGCGTGGCTTAAAGAAGATTTTGATTTAGGGCATGGGCATTCGATGGCAATTTATGCTGTGTTTAAAAGAATGAAAGAACCCGACACAAAAAAAGATAAAAAGAAATAGCAATGAAACGGAACAATTTTACTGTAGTGCTGAAACATTTTTATTAATCCAGAAAGGCGTCGATTGCAGTGATAAGGAAATCGGGGCATTTCGAACCAACACAATAAATTCTTTGATCGCTGTAATCGCCCGTTTGTCGGGCGATTCGCTTTTAGTACAAATGCAAATGGCCCTGAATTACCAGGGCCATTTGCATTCAGCGGAGAGGGCGGGATTCGAACCCGCGATACCCTTGCGAGTATACAAACTTTCCAGGCTTGCTTTCAGAAGGTTACCTCAACTCCGGTGATGTATAGGTATCTTAAAGTACACCTTCTTACTACTATGGTTAATTTCCTATTTTAATTCTCTTTAATTTATACTTCTTTGCTATTTCATAGTCCAAATGACCTGCGATATTTGTTAAAGCAACGCTTAAATCAGCCAGATCTTGAAAGGCATACCTTAAAAATTGACCTTTTTCAAACTTTAGGAAAGGGAATTCCTTAAGAAACTGGGAGTTTACCCTGCCACGATTGTGGACTATCAGATTTCTATTCTTGATGATCAGGTTGAATGCATTTTTTTCAATATCAGACTTAAAAAGCTTCAAATTTAATTTATTAATAAAGAATTCCTCAATCTTATCAATTCCTCTGTAAAAGAGTTCTTCCGTTTTCTTTTCCACCATAGCATCGACAAATTCCTCCATTGTTTCAAATTGAAGAATGAAATCCAATCTCTCTACTTCTGAAGATTTAAGAATTTCAGGTCTCTCACTTACAACCTCCGCAAGTATATCCTTAAAATATGTAATTATATTATCTACAGAACGTGCATACTGCATTTGAGAATAAAATTGCTCGTACTGAAACACATCAAAGACAAGATCCATATCCATTACTTCAATTGCTTTCACTAACCGAACAGAAGCTTTATTCTTAGGATCTGAATATATTTCGATTAGATTCGTTCTAGCAGTTTCCTTATTTTCTTCAGTCATAAAACTGGTTGCTAGTCCAGTGGTTAGCTGAAAAAGTTCAGATTGTTGGAGTTCTGCATTGAAATTATGGTAGGCAATCGTGCCTTTCTTCAGTATTACAGCACCAAACTTGTTTTTAGTATAGTATGAATTAGCCATAGTAGCAAAGATACGGAATCTGACTATAAAGATCCTTCATCGGCGAAGCTGTAATATCCTTCATCAGTCAAGATAATGTGGTCAACCAATGGAATTTCCATCAGCTTTCCAGCTTCCCTGATGTTCTTAGTTATCATTAAATCAGCTTCAGATGGCTTCAAATTGCCTGAAGGATGGTTATGTGCCAAGAGTATAGAAGAAGCATTTGCTTTCAAAGCTACCTGAAATACTACTTTAGCATCAACCACAGTTCCTGATAATCCGCCTTGTGAGATTTTACTGAATCCAAGCACCTTATTTGCTCGATTTAAGAGCATGATATACATTTCCTCAATATACTGTAGTTTGGTGCTCCATAAGGCTCTGAATTGAATCTCGGCCTCTTTTGTAAGCTTACCTAAAAGTTGGCCATTTAAAATTAGAGAAAAAATCTTTAATTTTAAAAAACAAAGCCATGAAAAAATCAAGATTTACAGAAGCTCAGATTGTTTCGATACTGAAGCAGCAAGAGC
>JAOQAD010000021.1 GCA_025963775.1 Bacteroidota bacterium
TACCCTTTCTGGCTGCCAACCGGATTTTCGGGCACTTTTATAAATAACAATCCTTCGTACAGGTGCAGCATTTCCATTACGGAATACAGCTTCACTCCCTGAGGTGTTATTTTTTATGAATGGTCACTTTTACTCCCTGGTCGGCTTTTATTTTTGACTGGATCCAGGAGTGGACCGGAATGAGCTCATGGCTGTAGTATTTCCAGGAATGCTCTTCGTCCCTCGCCGATAGCGTGCTGAGCAGCTCAAGCAGCTTGGGGCTGGGAATCCTGCTGAATCCATCGTGCGCGAATTCATTCAGCGCCCGGAAGATCAGCTCATCCCTTATTAATATGATATCTTTCCCTGAATTCCTGCTTTTGCTTTTCCTGAAAGCCTCGATCGAATCGTATGCCGTATCATGATCGCCCAGCTCCACAAGGCAAAGGATCTTTAAATAACGCAGGCCAAGATCGCCTCTCCCTTTGTCTTTCGTGATCTCGAGCGTAAGGCTGCAGATGTTAAGCGCTGCCCTGTATTCCCCGAGATTAAAGAGCGTGCAGGCTTTTAAAAATGCAAACCGGTCAGATTGAAACCCGCCAACCTTACTCTGTGGATGTTCCAGTATACTTTCAATGATCGCATGTGCTGTTCTGTAGCTCCCGGAATAAAAGGTCGCATAAAATTCCTGTTCCCTCGAAAGCACATAGCTGCGTGTATTCTGCGAGTAATATTCCTGCGCTTTTTTAGAGCTCATTATTGCATTGTCGAGGTCATTGTTATAAACCTGGCAATTGCTGATGTTGTCATAAATATTTCCCATCCGTTCATCGCGGTACAGGATCTTGTGCTCATTCAGCAGGCTGATCAGGTCGAGGCACACGTCAATGGTGGCGGCATGCTTGTTCTCCCTTTGCAGCTCATCCAGCTGAAGCATTTTACACAGGTACTTCATGAAGGAAGAGTTTGTTACTTTAATAAAGCCTTCAATGTCCTCGATCGCATTCCTGAACAGTATCTTTACCTGGACAGGACTTATTTTCTGAATATGCAGTTTATTTGTAATCAGGTCGGAATAATAGTCATGCGTTTTAACGATCGCATTCTGTGCAAATGTATAATGATCGATCTGCTTTTTTATTTCGATGACCTCATCAAATCCTTTTCTCAGCTTGCAGAAGAGCATCTTATGATTCAGCGCTTCCAGCAGCAGGTCGTACAGCTCGTATTCCTTGGCTTCCTTAATGATCTCGGAGAGCACATGGAGCAACACCTGGAAATCGGACCTGTTCTTTTTACGGTACAGTGCACGGAACTGGAGCATCTTTTTGCGGATGCGCAGCTCCTGGCGGTCGCTTTCATCAAAGATGCTTTCCTTATTTAAGGTGGCATCCGAGCTGATCGCATCAACAATGTACTGGAAAAGCCTCGACTTCAGCTTTGCAATGGCAGAGGGCTTAACGTTTTTGGAATAAAGGGCTTCGGCCAGCAGCTCATCTGTGGGAATTCCGGGCTGTGCCAGAACCAAATCAAATAATTTTTCTGCGAGATTAATGGTTTCATCGCCGGGAAGCGTTCTTCTGAAATTCATCTTCACGACCTGTAACTCCTCTGAGTTCAGGCTTTTTACAAGGGAGAACAATTCAATCATAATGAGTAGTCAGTATAATTTTTAATGGTATGTCACAAACATGTAAAAGTGTCCAATGATATAAATGATAAGAGGTCTTGATTTGCATACACAAACCAAAAATCTCAAATCATGAAAAAATTAAGAATCTTAGCGGTAATCTTTTTATCGTGTTCCCTTCAAAACAGTAATGCAAGTTCTGGATGCATTACGAAGACTTGCTCAAACAAATATATCACAATTTTCGAGAAAAACAAGGCTCAGACGGGCTTGACCGCTGCCGACATTACGAAATATCTTACTGATCATGGATACACCGTAACGAGCACTCCGAGCCAGGCTAATTATAACTGGACCTGCTATACAACTAAAAACGGCTACAATTATTTTACAACCGTATTTACTGATGGCTCAAAGATCATTGGTCACGAAGATGTAAGATTGTAATCCAGGCTTATAAATTCCTGTTCAAACGGACAGGAATTTATTTGTTTTTATACAGGTAACAACCTGTAAATCAAACAAGTTATAGTTTGGGAGCTGTGTGTTGAAGAAGGGAGTGTAAAAGGCATTATTTACGGAGCTGCCCCCTGGGAATACATTCTAAAAATTGACCGTAAGCTTTGTACTGCAGTAATAAGGAAACTGCCTGATCTTTTCGATCATGAAGCTGTTGTAATAGTCGCCAATGATGATCTTTTCCATTTCCGTATCCCAGGACAATCCCTTGTAAAGCTTTATGGTGGCTTTTACCACAAATCCGTACTGGGGCTTCATTCCCTTTTTATAAGCGGCCTTTCCGCCGATCACAAAACCTGAATTGTTCTTCGTGGTATAACCAATATCGAGCACCGATAAATAAGTATCATTACCAAGCGTATCGGAAATATTATTTTTGAACCAGGAAACATTCAGGTCTGTTTTAAATCCGGAGCGGAAAGAGAACTGGTGCGTGTAGGTTACGTTCTCAAAATTGACCTGGCTTGAATCCCCGCTGATGATGTACCTGCTGTATAGCGCATTGAACTGGACGTTTATCTTTTTTGCCCTTGGTGTGTAGGAAACAACCGCGGTGGAAATCGTATTCCTGTCCTTTAAAACATCAGCGCCGCTTCTCAGCTCTCTGAACAATGGGGTGTAGATCAATCTTACATTCAGGCTCCTGTTGAATTTTATGTTCAATGTGTTGCTGATGCTTTGCAGCACATTCTTGTAATCATAAAGCTTCAGCAGGTTATCTTCCTCTCTCCTGTAGGCAAGTGTGTATTTGACCTTCTTGCTGAGTACCTGTTCAGCCTTTGCTTCATAGCGCAGGTTATCGGAGCGCAGAAAGCCAAGCCCGAAGCTTTTGAAATAAGGATCGACCCAGCGGACGGTAAATGTGAGCTTTGTTTTTGTGCCTGGCAGCGCAAGGTTCATTCTTGAAAGCACAGCATAGGACCTGTAAGCGGAAAATAATTCATTGACACATTTCCTGACCTGCTCCATGCTGAGGTCTTCCTCCTTTACGGAAGATTTCCCAAACACAAGGTCGATGCTTAGCTGCGGATTGAACCTGTATTTTGCATCCAGCTCCACCACGAGGTTGCTTTCCTTTTCAGGCCCGTGCAGCAGGTGGTCGGGGCCTGAAAGATGAAGATAGTCGGTTCTTCCCTTTGCCAGTAAAAATCCGGCATACAGGTGCGTTTCATCCCTTCCGCCGAGGCCGCCTTTCACGCTGACGATCTTTCTGCCGGCCTCGATGTTCCCGAAATCAAAATAATTATAAAGGTTGCGCGCTCCCTGGATGCTTCCCTGCAGCGTATTGGGGTTGAAAAGCAGGTTGTTGATGGTAGTTCCGTACGTGAGCGCAAGAAAATTGTCATTCCGTGCAAACTCAATGTTGATGCCTTGCAGGGGAATATTATTAACGAGGAAAGTGGAATAATCCGGGTGGCAGAGCCCGATCTCAAATTTCTTTACCGTGCTTAATATGTTCTGGAGCTTCGACAGGTAAGGATTTGCCGGGATGCTCCTGTTGTTCTGCAGGTTCTCGATCTGCGCCATTTGCTGCTGCAGGCCTCTTATCTCAGTGCTCACACTGTCGTACTGCGCCTGGTACCTGCTGATCTCGGCTGCGATGGAATCTTTTTTGCCTGCATAGCGGTTGTTCTGATCTCCGCTGTACGTATAGCCGGGAACTTTCGGAATAGCGGAAGAATCGGGAGCAGAGCCGGGAATGGAAGCTGCCGGGATTTGCGATGAATCGGGAATGCTCATGCTTCCTGAGCCGGGTGCCTGCCGGAGGCTGTCAGTTGAAGGAGGCCGGTAATCCGGATATTTTTCAAGAAATTTCAGGTATTCCATTTTCTGCATGATCCGCTGCTGTTGCAGCTGCAGCCCGCTTACCTTGTCTTTCGCGGCCTTCGACCTTGCACTGAGCTTCTCCGAAAGCTGCTCTTTATAACGATCGGCATCGTAGCTGATCCTGAAGTAATTGTTCAGGCCAACCACATTTTTAATGCTGGTGTAATAATACATCAGCTCAAGCGGCACACTCATCAATAAAAAAGAAACCCGCCCCTCCGTTTTATATCCGCCGGAAGGAAAATTTCCATCGGCAACAAAAGGAAGCACACCATATTCATAGCCTGCAGAAATGCTTCCATGCGGCCTGATCGCTTTTAATTGCTTTCGTAAAAAGGGCAGGGCAGAGGCTTTTGTTGAATCCAGCGAGGGCTTCTTCTGCAGTAGCAGCAAAGAATCGCTGCTGACCTGTGAGAAGGAAAGCTGTACGGTAAGTACCAGGAAGAGGGAGAGCAGCGTTCTCAAGCTTGTTATTTTTCACACTAAGAAAATAAAAAAAAACAAGGAATGAAAGCTTCGGGCTAATTATGGGTATTTTCACCCACCGGCCCTGGCAGGGCATTTTAGGATGGAATTCATCCAAATAAAGTGCGATCCAGCCTGCTTTTTTTTCCCGGATTATTAAATCTTCCTAAAATTCCGTAGCTTTGAAAAGGCGCACAGAAGCGCTCTTTCAATGCTTAACCCCGGCCAGTCCTTTTTTCTTGATACGATTATGCAGCTAAGGCAAACGGAGAATATCCTGCTGCATTCGCGCATGATGGAATTTACAGCGGAAGAAGAAGAGCTGGTGATCGAATTCCTGCGGCGCGAGTATGAAACGGAATCCCTGGACTATCCTTTTGTTCCGCCCGCATTCAACGCTCCGGCTGCACTCTGGGCGGCGAAGCTTGCTTATCTTTCATCCCTGCTGATCCTGTACAGGGAAAATAAAAACGAAGAGCTGGCATCCATTCTTCCTGTGTACGCAGGAGAAAAAGATGCTTCGGTGATCCTCTCTGCCGACCTTTGCCTGCGCTTCCTTCCAGCCATCTACCTGTTTGCAAAAATGCTGGACCAGGAAGATACACTTGCAGGGCTCCTCAGGGATATCCTCGGGGAATGGCCGTATGCCGCAACCGGTGCGGGGATTGAAGCAAAAGAAGGGGAAGCTGTTTTGCCGGACAATGATTGTCTCCGCCAGCTGTACATCGACCGGATCATTGCGAAAAAAGACCTGAGATCCGCTTCCATGCAGGGGATCCGGGAACAGGTACAGGCAAGCATGGGAAACTATTCAACAACATTCTGGAAAGAATTAAAATGATTTTATGGAACAAACAGACAAGCTGAATACGGTACTCACGTATATCAAGCATTCCTTTGTCGGGAAGAATGAAGTGGTTGACCTGCTTGGGATCAGCCTTATTGCAAAAGAAAATGTATTCCTGCTCGGCCCTCCGGGCACAGCCAAGAGCGCCATTGTGCGCCTGCTTTCGGAATGCATCGAGAACGGGAAGAATTTCGAATACCTGCTTACGCGCTTCACAGAGCCGAACGAGATCTTCGGGCCATTTGATATCCGCAAATTAAAGGAAGGTGAGCTCGTGACCAACACAGAAGGAATGATGCCGGAAGCTTCGCTGGTGTTCCTCGATGAGATCTTCAATGCGAACAGCGCCATCCTGAACAGCTTGCTTACTGCACTGAATGAAAAAGTATTCCGCCGCGGCAAGGAAACAAAGAAACTGCCTGCGCTTATGTTCGTAGGCGCAAGCAATATGCTTCCCGAAGATGAGGCCCTGAACGCGCTGCTCGACCGTTTTTTGATCCGCGTGAACTGTGATTATGTGGATCCCGACCTGCTCAGCGAAGTGCTGCTTGCCGGATGGAACCTCGAAAATAAAATTGCAAAGGACAAGCCTTTCATTTCCCCGCAGGACATCATGGCGCTGCAAAAGGAAGCGCGGCAGGTAGACCTTTCCCCCGTAAGGAAACAATACATCGATATCATCCACAGCCTGAGGAACACCGGGATCAAGGTATCCGACCGCAGGGCTGTGAAGCTGCAGAACCTCATTGCGGCCAGCGCCCTGATCTGTAAAAGAAAAGAAGCGATCCTTTCCGACCTTTGGGTGCTGAAATACATCTGGGATACCGAGGAGCAGATCGAGATCCTTGCAGGCATCATCAACAATGTGATCGAGAAGGATGCTTCTGAAAAGTCGCATCCGCAGGCGCTTTACAACAAAGTGCCGAACGCGGAGGAAGTGATGAAAGAGGTGGAATACCTTACCGGGAAATGGAATGACCCTTCATTGTCCTTCGAAGAGCAGAATGTAATAAAGGATAAATTGCGTTATGTGCAAACGCGCTGCAGCTGGATCACCAATGCAGAGCAGAAGCAGCACATACAGGCAGAGATAGAATCGTTATGGCAGAAGATACTCCAGGCAGTTTAGAATATATTTTACGGATCGGGCAGGAGCATCGCGATCTTCTTAGCCAGGTGCGGCATTGGGACAAGCTGAAGATCGCCCTGCATGAAGGCTCGTATTGGATAAAAGAGCTTACGGCCAGGCAGGTGGCATCGCCTGAAATAAAAAGCATTCCCTATAAGGAAATTTTTTACCTCAAGGGTAACAAGCTTTTCCCGGAAGGCTCAAGGCTTCCTGTTCAGCGGATGCCGCTTTCATTGCTCTGGGCACCGATCGACCGCGGATTGCCGGTAAAGCTGCCGATGCCGAACCATAATTTTTTCGGATTAAAGGAAACTGTTGGGATCAGCATTGTTCCTTCTGCAAAGGAAGAGCAGGCTGTTGCCCTCATGGTAACTGCAGCGGATCTTCGGATGTATATGGAAACAGCGCCTGCCGTCCGCCTGCAGCCGCTTTCATGGGTCATCATTGGCAAGGACAAGGCAATGATCTTTGGCTCGCCGCTGCTTCCTATGCAGGGACAGGCATTCTGGAAGAAAGGCAGTTTTTTATTTCCTGCCGGTTTCGACCTTGAATTCCCTGTGTTGTCCGCACAGCTTGAAAATAAAATGGATCCCCAGGGAGACCTGATTGTATGGGAAAAAGATTCAACCTGCTTCCGGGTAGAAAAAGCAGCAATTAAAAAACTTTCGATCGCATCCTTCCGCCGCAGCGTAAAGCCGCAGGGAAGCGTGACACTATAGCATGGACTTTTACAATTACTACAAGTCGTACGATAATTATTTCTGGCAATGGGAAGAAGGCGCTCAGATCCTTTCTATTCCCGGCGGCAGCACCATTGCCTACAAAGAGATGCTGGTAGAGCACCTCGGAATGCTCTCGGAACGTGGGCTTCCGCCTTTCGGTTCCCTGCTGCTGATCTACATTGCAACCAATGATACGGTAGATGATTCCATTGCACGCATCGAAGCGATCCTGGAGCCCGAATTAAAAAAGCACCAGCACACAGAAGGAAACCTTAACGACCTGAAAGAAGTTGCGGCCTTTTTGCGTATGCTTTCCGGGCTGCCGGAGAATTTCCGGAAGGGTGATAAGCGCTTGCTGTTATTACAAACGTTATTTACCGATCCGCACAATGGATTTTCTCCTTCCAAGATAGGTGATACTGTTTACCGACTGAAGGAGCGCATATACAGTCCTGAGAAGCTCTGCACGAAGGAGAAGTTCAACGCAACTGCCTTTCACCGCGATTTCAGCTGCATCCTGGTCATGAGCAAGCGCTTTCCTGGTAATGACTTTATCATGCAGCAGATCGCAGCGGTGCCTGAAATAAAGGAGCCTGTGCAGATCCCCGATGAAACAACACCATTTTCACGCGATTTTGTAAATGAGCTCATCGAGAATGATAAAACATTTCACGTTGGCTCGCTCATCAAGCGCATCTGGTCGGGGCTCAACATTCCCTTTCATCACTCTTTGCCAAGTGAGCAGCCATTGGGCGGCTTTTCTGACCTTACGAACAAAGGTGAGTTCGATAAGCTGCTGGTCTCTGAGTTTGCCAACGATGATATTATTTTCCTGTCGAGGCTGGCCAATAACGAAGCGCTTTTTATCAACCGCGAAGTGCCGCCTGTATCAGATAAAACAGAACGGATCCTGCTCATCGATGTTTCACTGAAGAACTGGGGAACCCCTAAATTACTGGCTTTCGCGATCTCGATGGCGATCGCGAAGCACCCGAAAACAAATATTCCCTGCTCTGCATTTGCATTGGGCACAAGCTATTACCCGCTTGATTTCAAAAATATAGAAGAGCTGATCAGCAGCCTGCAGTTTGCGGATGGCAGCATCGATTGCGGGCCGGGGCTCGAACAATTTTTCAACGAGTACAGGAATCCCCGCCAGCTGGAGCTGATCTTCATTTCAACTGCTGAAGCAATGCTTGCACCGCAGCTGAACCGCGTGATCAGCGATCATTATTCCATGTTCAGGTACTGGATCACCACCACGGCGGATGGCGGCATCAGCCTGTACAAGAACCAGCAGAACAAGCGGAAAAAGATCCAGGACATGCTGTTGCCCCTGGATGAGCTCTGGAAAAAAGAAGGAAAGCCGATGCCGGCAAATGATGAGCATTATGGCGGAACACCCTTGTTGTTCCCGGTCCCTCCGGGCATCAGGTCAGCGCTGCCGCTTTCATCCGGCGCTGTGTACCTTGTCACAAAAGAATACCATCTCCTGCGCACGTATGATGAAAAGAATGCTTCAGCGAAAGGATTGATGAGCGTGCAGGCGGGAGTTCCGCACGGACAGGCGGAATACGAGATCGGTGAATCGGGAACGGAAGGTGTTTTATTTTTATCCTTCGCGGTGAACACGCGCGAGATTGTCATCTTTAACCTCGAAACAAAGGAAAAGAAGTTTGCCACATTTACGCAATGGCGCAGCTCCACGTTCCCAAGAATATTTTTCCACGAAGACAACTTCTGGTTCATCACTCACAGGTTCAAATGGTGCATCGAATACGGGCCCGAGATCAGGATCACGATGCATGAGGAGAGAAATGACGAGCTCAACCAGGTCTATAAGCAAAGACAGGATGAGATCGTGAAGGCAGGCCGCAACCTCTTCGCGCAGGGAAGCGTGCTGAAGAACCTGAACAGCGTGTTTATCAATACCACAGGTAACCTTGTGTTCAACAAGCATGAGCTGCGCCTCAATGAGCATGGGATCATCAAGCTGGGAAACAATGTCTTCAAAACAGAAGTAATGAAAGCGCTTGCATCTTCCTCAGGGAATGAATTCATCTTTAATGAGAACAGCCGTGTGCTGATCGATCCTGCCGGGATGATCACGCTGGTAAGCAGCGATCCTTCACTGCGCCCTGTGTATATTCCTTCGGTGCTGGATGCTTCGCTGGGAGTTGCCACCGACGATGAATTTACCGGAAATGTTTATTACCTTTCAGATCAGTCTGGCCTGAAGATCATAAAAGCAACTGATTTTTACCGCGATCACATTGATGCTTTTATCAAACAAGTGCAATTACATGGAGCTTAAAATAAAACCACATACAGCAAACGAATGGCCGGCAGGCGGGATCCTGATCCGCGGCAGCGCGCTTTCCGCATGGCTCCGGGGCATTGCCGATGCAGGGCTTTCACTTGAATCGGTGCACGTGTACCCTGTGCCGGGAATGGTTGCCGGTGAAACCTGGGGATGCCTCGTTACGCTGAAGGCCGGGACTGAAATAAAAAAGGCCGGCAGGAACGAGATCTGCCAGGTGATCTGCAAAAAATTATACATTCCTTCGCATTCCTCGCTGTACCCTAAAATTTCAGAAGAGGAGATCGAAAAGCTGGTGCTTGTTTCGCCTTCCGTATTCCACCCGGAGTTCGGATTTGCTGAATTAACGGAGGAGGCAGACTGGAACGCATTGCTGCAATTGCCGGAGGAAAAGGAAATAACTGCCAGGACGCCGCAGGATGGTGTTACGATCCCATCTAAGATCAATACTTTCCAGGTGATAGAAGTGCCTGCGGAAGAATCGCTCAGGAACCTTGAATCGGCATTTCCCAAAAGGGAACGGATGGAAGATAAGCCTCTGAACGTTTTTGAAAAGATCAAGCTGGCTGCGCTGAAAGGTTTGTTTAAAAAGAAAAAAGGGAAGGGCAACACTACGGCCGGGGAAAAAAATATTGAACGCTCGCCGTTGATGGAAAAGCTGGAACGCTTTACAGATAAGATTTTTGGGAAGAAAGGAAAATGGGCTGAAAAGCTGGAGATGGAATACGAGGAGCTTGAAAAAAGAAACCAGAAGCAGATCGATAAGCTGATGGAACTGTTCAGGGACAACCCGGAAGAGGCGCTGCGCTTTGCGATCCCGCTGGATGAAACAGGTACATCGCGTGGTGGTGATAAGGGATTGCTTGACCTGCAGCATCGCTGGGACCTTTCGCTGTTCGGCTCCGGTTTTGGCTCCGGGGGCAACGGCTCTGCTGTGATCGCCAATGAGCATTTCAACAGGCTTCGGCAACAATATTTAGAAACAGCAGAAGCGCTGATCAAAAAAGGTGAGTACACAAAAGCCGCATTTATTTACCTGAAGCTCCTGAAGAATCCGATCCTTGCCGCTCAAACGCTTGAAAAAGGAGGCTTGTATGCGGAGGCTGCTGCGATCTACCTGAAGTCGGGCAACAAGCTGGAAGCTGCAAGGTGCTATGAAGAAGGCAAGATGTATGCGCGTGCTGTTGAGCTAAGGCTCGAGCTGAATGAACATGAGAAGGCCGGCGACCTGTTTATAAAAATGAATGAGCGGCAGAAAGCTTATTTGCAGTATTCCATCGTGATCAACGATTACATTTCCCGCAACCAGTTCATCAAAGCTGCGCTGATCCACAAGAACAAGATGGAAGACCCGAAACGGGGACAGGAGATGCTGCTCGAAGGATGGAAAAGGGACCAGGACGGATACAAATGCCTGAACCTTTATTTTTCAAACATGGAGGATGCAGAAGTGCTTCGTGATGAGATCGAACGGATCTATGCGCAGGAAACCCCGGAGCGAATGAAGGAGCCTTTCCTTGAAGTGCTGAAACAGCAGCATGAAGTCCGCCCGGAGCTTTCGGAGGCCACGCGGAACCTCGCTTACGAGATCATCTCATCACGCATCACTGCAAACCCTGATATTGTTTCACAGCTTCGTTTCTTCAATAAGAAAGACAAAATGATCCTGAAGGATATCCTGAAGTTTAAGCTGAGGTCGAAGAAGGATTGATATAAGTTGCCTGGTAAAGCACAAGCTATCGCACTTTCCCGACTTCGCTCGAAATGACTATCGCGCGATAGTCATTTCGAGCGAAGTCGGGAAACGTG
>JAOQAD010000035.1 GCA_025963775.1 Bacteroidota bacterium
AACCAGCCCTTGTCCCCTCCAGAAAGAAGGAGAATGTATTGTGCAAGGCGAGAACATTTTGGTAAAAAATAATGATATACTTATAGCAGTATGCGCTCCCTCCTCTTAGGAGGGTTGGGGTGGTACAAGATGCAGCAAAAACCACCCCCTGCCCCTCCTGGAAGGAGGGGGAACGCTCCGAAAGAAAGTGACGCAATAGAATTTAGCAGAACAAATGATCACACTAATAAAAAACGCAACCATTGTCAATGAAGGAAAGATCATCACCGGCAATGTGCTGATCAGCGGACAATTCATCACAAAAATTTCAGAACAGGAGCTCAGCGATAAAGCTGACAGGGTGATTGATGCCACCGGGAAATATCTATTCCCCGGCTGTATCGACGACCAGGTACATTTTCGCGAGCCCGGCCTCACACACAAAGGCGAGATCTACACAGAAGCGAAAGCGGCTGTTGCAGGTGGCGTAACATCCTTCATGGAAATGCCGAACACCGTTCCGAATACGTTCACGCAGGAATTGCTGGAAGAAAAATACAAGCGCGCATCGGAAGTATCGCTCGCGAATTATTCATTCTTCATGGGCGCATCCAACGATAACATCGATGAAGTGCTGAAAACGAATCCGAAGAATGTTTGCGGAATAAAAGTATTCATGGGCTCTTCCACCGGGAACATGCTGGTGGATAAAAAGGAAACACTGGAAGCGCTTTTTTCCAGATGCAAAATGCTGATCGCGACACATTGTGAAGATGAAGCAACCATAAAGCACAACATGGAAGTGTACCGCGAAAAATACGGTGAGGATGTCCCGATGGAATGCCATCCGCTGATCCGCAGTGAAGAAGCCTGTTACAAGTCCTCATCCCTGGCGGTGGAGCTTGCGAAAAAATACAATACGCGTTTGCACATCCTCCACATTTCAACTGCAAAAGAGCTTGATCTGTTTGATAATACAGTGCCGCTGAAGGAAAAGCGCATCACTGCCGAGGCCTGCATTCATCACCTCTGGTTCTCCGATGCAGATTACAAAACAAAAGGTTCACTCATCAAATGGAACCCCGCTGTAAAAACGGCTCATGACCGCGATGCGATCTTAAAGGCTGTGTTGGATAACAGGATCGATGTGATCGCGACCGACCATGCACCGCATACAAAAGAAGAAAAAGCACAATCGTATTTTAAAGCGCCTTCCGGCGGGCCGTTGGTGCAGCATTCGCTGAATGCGATGCTTGAATTTTATAAGCAGGGAAAGATCTCTTTGGAAAAGATCGCGGAAAAAATGGCGCATGCTGTTGCAGATTGCTTTCGCATGGAAAAGCGCGGATATATCCGTGAAGGCTATTTTGCCGACCTGGTGTTGGTTGACCTGGATGATGCATACACTGTTGAAAAAGCGAACATTTTGTACAAATGCGGCTGGAGCCCTTTTGAAGGCGTAACATTTCATTCGAAGGTAAGCCATACATTTGTGAGCGGCCACCTTTGCTATGCAAACGGAACATTTGACGAAACAAAAAAAGGCGAGCGTTTGTTGTTTGAAGGCTATTAATTCATCATCATAAATTTATAATTTTTACACGTGCTTTACTGGATCATAAAACCTTTCGTTGCCGTATTTTTCCGCGTCTTCTACCAGTATGACTACAAGGGAAGGAATAACATTCCGCCGGATCAGCCCGTTGTATTTGCGCCCAACCATGTGAATGCCTTTATCGACCCGGTTGCTTTGGGATTGTTATCTGACAGGAAGATCCGCTTCTTTGCCCGCGGCGATGTGTTCAAAGGCTGGCTCGCCAAAAAAACCCTGAACAGCATGGGTGTAAGTCCCATGTACAGGATCCAGGAAGGCTATACCGAGCTGAAAAAAAACGACAAAACATTTGAAGAATGCAGAAGCCTGCTGAGTGCAGGAAAGGTCATCCTGCTGTTCCCGGAAGGCATCTGCGTGCAGGAACGGAGGTTGCGCCCGCTCAAAAAAGGCTTAGCCCGCATTGTATTCCAAACGGAAGAGCTGATGGATTTTAAAAAAGACATCCTCGTGATCCCGGTAGGATTGAATTATACTGCCGCTTATAAATTCAGGAGCAAGCTGTTCATCGACATCGGGAAGCCTGTATCTGTAAAGGAATACGAAGCGCGCTTCAAAGAGGACAAGGTGCGCGCCATTAACGAGTTCACAAAAATGCTCGAGCTGAAAATGGCGGAGCACATGGTGATCCTGAAGAATACCGACAATGACCAGCTGTTCCTGAACATGGAAGAGATCTATATGTATCAATGGCTGAAGGAAAAAGGCCACCGCACGGATGATCTCGGCCATAGCTACCACGGCAGCAAGGAGCTGGCAGGGCTCATCAATTATCTCGATGAGCACAAGCCGGAGCTGACGGTTTCCCTGCGTGATAAATCAACGGCATACATCCGGAAATTAAGGAGCAATGGCTTGCGCGACCATCTTCTCCGCCCCGAGAACATCGATAGCATTTCCATCCGGACCTTCATCCGGGATTACCTCGTTATCTGGCTGGGAATGCCTTTGTATTTCATCGGGCTTGTGCTGCATTATCCTCCGTACTTTTTTGCGAAAAGGTTCTGCGACAAAAAAATAAAGAACGTTGAATTCTTTGCATCGGTATATGCCAACCTTGCAATGATCTTATGGGGCATTTATGCGTCGGTACAGGTGTTGACTGTTGCACTTACCTTGCGCGACTGGCTGCTGCTCAGCTTATACACAGTTGTTGTACTTCCGCTGACCGGATTTTTTGCGCTCTGGTATTATCCTGTGAAAGAAAAGATCTTCGGCCGCTGGCGCTTATTGCGCATGGTTCGTAAAGAAAGAAGCGTGGTGGAAGAATTGGTGAGAGAGCGTTTCGCGATCATCGCTGAAATTAAGAACTGCAAGAATGAGTTTGATAATTACTTAAAATCAAATCTGAAATAACATGAAATTCGGAAGTGTAGAATCTGTTGAAGGCCTTGACCTTTCCTTGCCGGCCGACCATCCCGATACGAAAAAAGTACTGGGTGGAAAAGAAGCGAAAAAGCTGAACATTTCGGTGGGTTGTGCCAAATGGAACAAAACCGACCTGAAGAATTTTTACCCGAAAGGAACTAAGGATGAGCTGGCTTATTATTCCACGCAGTTCAACAGCATCGAGCTGAACGCCACATTTTACCAGCCTTACGGGAAGGAGCAGTTTCAGAAGTGGAGGGAAAAAACACCGGCGGATTTTAAATTCTTTCCGAAGATCCCGCAAACGATCAGTCACCTGAAACGGCTCAATGGAGTGAAAACACTGGCGGATGATTTTTGCAATTCGGTAAGCGGGCTCGAGGAAAAGCTCGGGATGATCTTTTTGCAGATGCATGATAATTTCAAGCCGAAGGATTTTGAGCGCCTCGAAAAATTTGTCACTGAGTTCCCGAAAGGCGTTCCCCTGGCCATTGAATTGAGGAATGCGGAATGGTTCAATGTGAAGGCCGATTTTGAAAAAGTGTGCGACCTGTTCAAAAAATATAAAGTGACGAATGTATTGGTGGATACTGCCGGCAGAAGGGACATCATGCACATGCGCCTGACCTCGCCTGTTGCGTTTATCCGCTATGTGGGCGCGAACGATCCCAGCGATTATGACAGGCTCGGCCCATGGATCACGCGCATTGCCAAATGGAAAAAGGAAGGTTTGAAAGAGCTTTACTTTTTCGTGCACCAGAACCTCGAAAAAGAATCACCGCTGCTCTCTGCTTATTTTATTGAGCAGCTGAATAAAAAATTAGGTGTGAAGCTGCATATCCCCGAAAGGCCGGAACCGCCAAAGCCAAAGGCTGATAAGAAGAAGCAGGCCAAATTATTCGAATAAAAAAAGAGCAGGTGATGAGCCTGCTCTTTTGGTTTTATCAAATGTCACTTCGAGTGCGAAACGCAGTGGAGCGTATCGAGAAGTTTTGTTAGCAGAATGCTTGTTCCCGATATGGCCGTGCCTCGCTGCTCGAACTGACGCCGGTGAAAAAGTCCTAATTGGAAGCGTACTTCTCTATTCTTTAATGATCTTCGTGACGAATACACCTTCCGGCGAATGAACCTTCAGGAGATAAATTCCTGTTTTAAGATCTCCGGTTTCCATTTCAAGTAATTGCTTTCCTTCAAAGGACTGTGTAAGGATCAGTTTCCCATGAAGATCCATCAGCTCCACGGTACTTTTCTCGTACGACTTTCCAAGATCGATGCTCACTTTGTTCTTTACAGGATTCGGAAATGACCTCACGTTTGCCATGGCCAGGCAATTCGAGTTGACGGGGCAGGTGCAAAGAATAATGATGTGAACACAGTCAGAAGTATCAACGCAGCCATTGTCGCTTACAATAACACTGTAATTGCCATCTGCAAAAACAACAAGCATCGAATCCGTTTCGCCTGCGATCGGGGTATTGAGATCACAATCGAACCACTGGAATGTTCCCGTGGAAGAATGTGCGGTAAGCTCATTACCCAAAACAGTCAATGATGTGTCGACGGTGGTCACGCTGAATGTAAGTGTTACTGTTGAATCACAGCCGGTGACAGATGAAAAAGTTTCTGTGTATGTTCCCGGGCTTGTAAGTGTTTGTGTTCCGAATGAATAGCTGAGGCCGTTGCAGATGCTTTGTGCATCGGTGGTGTTGTATACGTTATGGATCGTCACCACCTGGCTCGCGCTTGCAGGGCAGCTTCCGCCCGGATCGTAAGTCACGGTGTATGTTCCCGCAGTGCTTGCTGCGAGGTCGATGCTTCCTGTTGAAGAGTTGATGATAATTCCCGCAGGTGCAGCAGAGAATGTCCCTCCGCCTGTTCCTGTTATGGTTGCAGCAGGATCGGCATCATTTGCACAAAAGGAGGAAGATGAATAGGAGAAAGCAGGATCATTTGCGGGAAGCACGGTTACCAGTGCATTGTCGCATGTGCTTACTGTTACGCATCCGCCTTCAGCACGAACAAAATAATCGGTTGTTGCAACTGGCGACACTGTAAATACCCCGCTTGTGTTGGAAGCTACTGCTGTTCCTCCGCAGCTGCCGGAATATAAATACCATGCGGTGGCATCGTTCAGGCTGCCACTTACGGTAAGTGTAGATGGGCTGCCGCTGCACACAGAAGCCGGGGAAGCGCTAAATGCAGTGACCACAGGATCAATGCAGGGAAGGGTATAGGTGATCGCCAATACAGGCTGCTCTGTGGAGGAACCAAACTCCCTGCTTGCAAAACGCTTGGCAGTGCCGGAAACAGATTCATTCCCGCTGAGCTCCCATCCGAAATTAGTTGCTGCTGCATCCAGCCAGGATTGCACATCGCTTTCCATCTGCGCAGAGCTCCATGTATAAGCTCCCGTGCCATCTACGGATGTTGTTGCTGAAGCGGATGCATTGTAATCTCCGCCCGGATTTGTCCAGAGGGAGCCTGAATAAAATGTATGGATCCAGGTAGCATCATTGGTTGTAGAGGTCCCGCCACCGCCGCCGCCACCGCCTGCAACGGAAGTTCCTTCGCCCCAGTCGGCGCCCACAGTATGGAGCCCGATGCTGTTAGGGCCTGAGATTGTCTGGTCCATGCTGAGCGTAAGCGTAACTCCTGTGATCGTAGCGCCTGCAGGAATGCTGCCGGCAACATCGAATTTGATGAGCGACCTGCGGATGCGGTTCGATCCGGTCGTACCTACAAAAAAGTGGTCGCCGGCACCGTTTGAAAGATTGCCTGCCGGATCTTCATAAAGCGTATTGTCCTTTTGAGGGCTGATGTTCACAGTGGTCTGGGCCTGCATGAAAATGCAGGAGCATGTTAGTGAAGCAAGAGAGAGTAAGAATTTCTTCATGGTTTTATTTTTGTACTGTTCATACAAATATAATCCAATTTAAAGAAAAGTAAATAGCTGTTTAACTTCCGAAAGGGGCAAGCAGGAAATCGATCTGTGTATCCAGGTCGTACAGCGGCTGGAAGCTTCTCATGTTCTTCAGGCAATAAGGTTCAATGAGCCGGACCATGTTCCTGTAGCCATCCACCGTAAGGTCACAAAAGAAGAGCTTGTTGTCCATCGTGAGAATGCCTTCATCTTCTTCCGCGAGGTGAAGGATCAGCCTGCAGTTCACCGGCTCAATAAAAGCG
Source organism: Bacteroidota bacterium (assembly GCA_025963775.1). Lineage (GTDB taxonomy): Bacteria > Bacteroidota > Bacteroidia > 2-12-FULL-35-15 > 2-12-FULL-35-15 > 2-12-FULL-35-15. The sequence continues at coordinate 6,143 of JAOQAD010000035.1, forward strand.
AGCGTGCTGAGGTCGAGCGAAATTTTCTTCTCAATGAGGTTTTCCTGTATGGCTTTCCTGAGCTTCTCTGCTTCGGTCTTATCAAAATCATACAGGCGGATCACCTGGTCATTGTATTCATTTACTTCATCAACAAAGTCTAATTTCATTTTTTAATTTTCTCCTTTTCCAGCATCTCGATGAAATTCTCCAGTTGTTCGTTGTCAAGGTGCTTCGCTTTAATCACTTTGTTTTCATCCAGCAGGTACATGATCGGCGTTTTGTAGATGTCCCAGAGCTTTTTGGTGACAGCCCGCTTGTAATCATCCTGCTCGATCACGTTCACCCAGTTGAGGTCATGCTCCTTAATGAATTTTTTCCATTCCTTTAATCCGTCATCGGTTTCCACGGCAAACACTTCCACGCCCATTTTTTTTAGCTTGCTCTTGTAAAGCTCATTCAGCGCCGGAATGTCCTTTTTGCAATGCCCGCAACTGTAATCCCAGAAAACAACGATGGTGTATTTTGCTTTTACATCCCAGAGCGAAACAGTTTTGCCCGTGGAATCCTGCATGGAAATGTTCTGCGCTTTTTTGCCAAGGAGCAAAGGCTTGAGAATGAATGCACGTTCTTTTACCTTGTACATGCGGGTGGAATCGAGCCAGTTCACCTGGTTGGTCATGTAGTATTTATCAACGATGTGCACAAACACCGCATCAAAGCCCATGCGCTTTGAGCTTTCATAATCGTACACGAGTAAATTCACAAGGTATTTGAACACTTCAGGATTGGCTTTTCCCCTTTCAATGAGGTAATCCACACCGATATTGATCGAGTCGGGGATCTGCGGTGTGAGCTTGTCGAGGTACTGTTTGATCTTGGGATGAAAAATAGGAGTGCGCAGCATGCGCTCGTCGCTGAAATCAAAATTATCCCAGAAATGGGTCTTGTAATAATGGTATGCAAACAAGGTGTCTTTTTTGCCGTCCGCCTGAACAGGCGCTTCCGGGATCTCCGGCTCATCCGTGGCTTTCAGAAGCTTTGAAATAAATAATTTACTGTTGGTTTGAAGAAGCTCTGCTTTGTAGGCTTTCACTTCCTTATCGATCGCCGACATTTTATCCTGCAGTAATTTAGAGGAATCCTTGTTGTTCTTTATTTTTTTGAATTGCTCGCGGAGCGGCTCGATCAGTTTTTGCTCCTTTGATATAAAATGCTGGTAATCGAAAAAGATGCGGTTCTCTTCCGAGCCTTTTACCTTCATGCCTTTGATGTAGTCGGTAGTGTCCGTTTCCAGTGTGAAATTCTGTACATCGTCCATCACAAAATCGAAATACTTTTTATTCGGGGAAGCATCCGGGAAAATGATGAGGTACATGCCTTCGGGATATTTTTCTTCTCCTTTGAATTCGAATTCGCCTTTTGCGTTTGATTTTACGGAATCTTTTTTCAGCTGGAAATTATAATGGTAATGTGCAAGGATGCAGTTGCTTCCTTCCTTCAGACCTTTGACCGTGAATTTAAGATCATATCCTTTGGTTTCATCTGCTATAATTATAGCAGATCTCATAAACATTAAGATGGATAGTGACAGAAGCAAATGTGCCTTCATAATATGCAATTGTTTCGTTAAAGTTAATGAAATTATTTTTTAAGATGAAAACCATGATTAATACCGTTTAATAAACAAGGCGACCGTTTGCAGAAAAAATAAAACATATGGATTTAGACAGGAATGGCCTGTGGGCAGGAGCAGTTTGGGTGAGTTACTGCCCGAGACAGGTACAAAATTGAAAAATCAGGTATTTGACTTATTTAAGGCCTTAGTGTATATTTGAAAAAAAAGGCCATGAAAAAGCTCGCCATTCTTTCTTTTCTTATTTTTTGCGCTTCGCTGCAGATCCGTGCGCAAGTTTGTCTCGGAGGCATCCGGTACAGTTATACAGCCAATATACAAACGATATGGTTCGGAGATTCTTCGTCAACCTCCATTATTAATCCTATAAAAGCTTACGTTTATTGGGATTTCGGAGATGGTACATCAGATACGGCTAATGGACTCGTTCATAGTTTTCCGGCGCAGGCAATGTATTGGGTAAAAAAGGAGGTCAAGTATTATGAAACAGGTAATCCGTCTAACTTTTGCACCAGGCTTGATTCAGTTCAGGTAGACGCTTCACTTTTTGTGGCCGGGTGTAGCCCGCATTCTGATTCACGCGTTCAGTGGCTTACCGGGCTTACTTATGGGATTTCTTCATACTATTCCGGATGTCCGACAAGTGTTAATGAAGTTGTGGTGAACGCTGGATCATCGGTTAGTGCCGGCCCCGGGCCAATGAGCGGTATTTTTACAAGCCACAGCAATTTTTTTACATACAACCTGCCTTATAATGGTGTTTTTTCAATAACGCATCATGTAACGCAGGCAGCACCGTATAGCAGCTCGCAAATGATTACGCATGTGATAAGCCCTCCTGTAACACCAGCTGCGTGCCACGCTTCTTTTTATCTTGCTCAGGATCCAACAGATATAAATAGCTGGTACTTATACAACTATTCGAGCGGTGGCGGCATGTTGAATTATTTATGGGATTTTGGCGATGGAACTACATCGACGATGATAAGTCCAACGCATACGTATGCGATCATCGATAATTATAATGTATGTCTGACAGTCTCTGACAGCTCGTGTTCGGATACTTATTGTGACACAGCTTTCTTTGACCCTGCCGACCCGTCAAATGGAATTCTGAATATCCGTGCAGTAAACATGGCGATTGGAATCAATGAGTTGGAAGCCGCCAAAACCTTTTTCGATTTGTCTCCCAATCCTGCTGATAATGAATTAAATGTCGAAATTTTAGCGGCAGGTGAAGGCACGGTGATAAGAATCTTTGATAACCTGGGTCGTGAACTCGTTCTGCCAATGGAAACGAGCGGGAAGAATACAAAGTTGAGCCTTTCAGGCATCAATGCTGGCATTTATATGGTTACAGTCAACAACGGCAAACAAATTACAGCAAAAAAGTTTATAAAAAATTAAATTTTTTTTATTCCTTTTTGCAGTACTGATCGGATTCCTCCAGGGGGTATTTTTTATCGAGGTCGATGTTGTTAAAACCTTTTTTATTTCCCCAGGAGAACAGCCATTCGAAGAAAGGCAGCATTTTGTTTGTTTTGATCTGCTCGAGGAAATACACTTCATGCTCCTTTTCCTTGATGCCCATTTCGTAGAGCAGTTGATCATGCTCAGTAATGCCAAGTGAATTGAAATACTGCTTCATGCGGAAGTATTCGCATACGTTGCCGCTTTCCAGCCTCCCTGCGAAATAAAAAGGCATGAACCAGCCGATCACATAGCAGCTGCCGGAGATGACCTTGCCGATCACATGAAACCGGAACTCATAATAGTTGGAAACCGGAACATTGTATTGCTGCATCAGTTGCAGCACTTCCCTCCGGTGATTCCATTCATCCTCTTCGATCTGCCGGATCGCTTTTTTTTCCTCCTGTTTTTTCACCGCACCTGCATGTCCCTGGTACGCAAAAGCCGCAGCCTTTTCAGCAGAGTAGGCCATTTTCAGGAGATCGGTTAAGGCTGGATGATTGAGTTGCATGGTTATATGTTTGAAGGGACTGTGCTTTTTCCGGCAGTCCATGTAATGATCAGCAGGAGATAAAGCGGAATGTAATCGATTAGAATAAAATGCGGAAGCAGGTCGAGACTGACAGGAATAAACGAATAGCTGAAGGTCAGCATCCTCCATGCACAGTCGAAGCTGAAAAGCACCGCAAGCACAACAATAAGGATGATCCTTGCAGTAGGTTTTGTTTTCTTTGTGAATGCAAAAGCTGCGTAATAAATGATCAGCTCGGCAATGATAAAGAAGATATGTGTGAATTTCCCGGTTGGGCGGGTGATAATGTGAGAGCTGCTGGCAATGGCCAGTGCCATGAGGGATACAAAAATGTAAAGGAGCGAAGCGGCTATGGTGATGGCGATCCTCATGAATGCTGGGATTTTTTCCACATGATGTACGCTGCAAGCTGTTTTATCCCTACAATGCCTTCTTCATTTTCAGGCATTCCTTTTATGTCAAGGTAATCAATGTCGAGCGTTACCGATTTTTCCCCGATCAGGCCATCAAGCATCAGGTATGTGCCGGCAATGAAATCATTTTTTGTTTCTTCTTCAAAGCCCGCGACAAACACTTTGATGCCGATCAGCTGCGGCTCTTTGCTGTTCTCCAGCGGCATGAAATAAATGTTTTCAGGATCGAACACAATTCCGTTGTACTCGGTTTTAAAGCCTTCTCCCTTGGGTTGCTTAAATGCGATGACTTTCCAACCGGGAATTACAGGCGCTTTGTCCACGAGCTCTTCCACCTTGTGAAATCTTTTTTCGATGCCTTCTGCAGAAATGATGAGCTCCTGGTCCTCCTTTGGGTTTCCACCCATTTCAAAATAAAGCCCCTCGCAGTATGCATGCAGTTGCTCTATGAAAAGATCGAACAGGCGCTCCCTTTCAGCATTCTCCACTTCATTGACGAACAAATAAGGATGGTGATTCATCCTGAACCAGTCCCAGAATTCTTCTGCAGTTTTCATTAGCCTTTTACCCTGTTGAATTTTAATGCCTTGAGCATCCAGTCCGGCAGCGGTTTTAATGCATCACGCTTCCTGAGGTCGAGGTACCAGCCCAGTTTTTTCATGATCGGGATCTTTTTCGTTTCCACGAATTCGATCAGTGCTCCGTCCGGATCTTCAATGTAAGAAAAATGTCCCGCCGCTTCTCCCATGTCGAATTTTTCCCCGCTGTCTACCGTGAACGGAAAGCCTTTCGTTGCGCATAATTCCTTCATCGCTTTCTGATTCGTGATGTCGAAGCACAGGTGAATGAATCCCTGGTCGCCCCAGAAACGGTTCTCAAATATTTTGCGCGGTGTGCGGTCGTAAACTTTTACCAGCTCGATCTCGCTTTCGCCCAACAATTTGGAGAAGGCTCCAACGCGCGGCTGGCTGTGCTTCAGCAGCACCCTGCGTACCTTGTTTGTTCCCGAAGGAAGGTTCTTCAGATCATCGAATGTGCCTTCTTTATCATACACAACAGTATCATATCCTAAGATGTCCGAATAGAATTTTATAGAGCGTTCCATGTCGCTCACTCCAACCATCATCCCGGAAGGGCCGCCTGTAAGCTGCATTCCGCTGCCGAACCATGAATTGCTCTTCACTACCTGGAACAGGTTGTTCCAGGGGTCGCGGAGATAAAAGGTTTCATTCCCTGCCGGATCTTTCACGATGCCGCTCACGAGATTTACATTTTTTGCTTCCAGGAAATCATAAGAGCCTTTCACATCGCTTGTCTTCATGCGTGCGCAGTAAAATCCAAGGTCTCCCAGCTGGATCCCGAACGCAACAGGCTCCGGCTTGCGGCTGGTGTATTGCCAGATCTCGAATCCGCCCCCGCCTTTCATGTTGATGGCAAGGATCGCGTGACGCATGTGCGGCTTTCCGCCGGTGTATGGCAGCATTAAATTTGCTTCTGCTGCTTCTTCAAAAATGGGAATGTCCATCCCGAAATGCTGGCGGTACCATTTGAATGCTTCATGTACATTTGGAATGCCGATGCCTACTTGCTGTATTCCTGCGATTGTTGGTTTACTCATAACTACTAAATACTAATTTATACTAATCTACGAATCTGTGTTTGGGTTTGCGCGTTGTCATTTCGAGCGAAGTCGAGAAACGAGCGTCAGCTTTAACCCTACTAAATACGAATCTTTACGAATCTACGAAATACGAATCTATGTGTGCTTGCGCGTTGTCATTTCGAGTTCGACCGAAGGGAGAGTATCGAGAAAGCGGGTGAGCTTGTTCTCGATATGCTCGT
>JAOQAD010000007.1 GCA_025963775.1 Bacteroidota bacterium
TAAAGCGATAATTTTAAAGATACTCCGGAGGAGTATATTATTCATAGGGATAAAACGCCCACCATGCCCAAAGCTCCGGAGGAGCGAATTATTAATACAATTGAGTTTTCTCGCAAAGGCGCAAAGAGCGCAGAGATATAAAGCGATAGTTTTAAAGATGCTCCGGAGGAGTATATTATTCATAGGCATAAATGCCCACCATATCCAGAGCTCCGGAGGAGCGAATTATTAATACAAATAATGATTATATTTAAGAGATGAAAAGAAGAATAAAGATCTTTTTTGTGCTATCAGTGCTTTTAGCAGGCAGCCTGCCTGCCCAGGAAAATCCGTTTACATTATCGGGAAAGGTGTTTGATTGCAAAAGCAAACAACCGGTGGAAAAATTGATTATTAAAGTGGTGGGAAGTGACGGAAGCTCTGTTCAAACCGAAACAGACAGTTCCGGGATGTATTTTTTTGACAACAAAAAACTGAATAAAAACAGGCAATACGTTGCATTCACCATTATCGGATCCGGGGTTACCAGGTATTTTAGCAGTACCTTGAAATTCAAGTTCAACACGTATGATACCGTCAGTCAGAAAAGTATCAAAGCAGACTTCTGCCTTGATAAAAATCCGGGATGCCTTTATGGCCCAGTGTCGCTTTATTTTAAAAAGAACAGTCCGACGGAGTTTTATGGAGAAGACAGCCTTAAGAATGCAATAGACTGGAATGTATACATGCTTCTTGATAATCCCACGCTGGTTATTGAAATAGGCGGGCATGCAGGGACAGACGAAAAGCATCCCGATCAGCTGGCAATGGCGCGTGCAACATACATCAGGGAGCTGCTCATCAGAAAGGGAATAGAACCCGGCAGGCTGATCATTAAGAATTACAGTGATGAGCGGCCTTATCCCGTACAGGACGAAATGGGTAAAGTGATCAAAGAAATAAAGAAGGGTGAAAAAGCGCAGAGGGTCACATTTTATATCCTCCGGAAAGACTATGTTCCCGCCAAGCCAGCAACAGAGCCCGTCCTTCAAAAAGAACGATCCGAAGAGGAATAAAAAAAGGAGCACATGCTCCTTTTGATTTTTGAATTATTCCTTTTGACTTCCTCTTATACTCTTCCTACGTGCTTCAGGTGCACTACGTGCGATCTCACAGCGCTCATCACTGTTGGGAACTCCAGGTACTGGATATTGAACTGCTGGCAGGTTTCACGCACCAGTTCGGAAATTTTCGGGTAGTGAATGTGAGAGATGCGCGGGAATAAATGATGCTCCACCTGGTAATTCAATCCGCCTGTGAACCAGGAAACAATCTTGCTTTTGGTAGCGAAATTAGCGGTGGTCTGGATCTGGTGAACTGCCCATTCTGCTTCCACTTTATAATTCTGTGAATCCGGCGTTTCAAATGCTGCATCTTCCACGATGTGCGCCAGCTGGAACACAACCGCGATCACGAACCCGCATACAAACGCGATCACCAGGTAACCGATAATGGTATCCAGCACGCCAACCGTATAAAGCGGCAGCACGATGAATGCAGCAACATACAGGAGCTTGCCTACCCAGAAAATGATGTGCTCTTTCACATCCATCTTACGGAAAGGCGTTTCGCCGATCTTGCCGGTAAAGTATTTTTTAAAATCCTGCACATAGATCCAGAGCAGGTAAGTAACGCCGTAAAGGATCACCCAGTAAACGTGCTGAAAGCGGTGATACCAGTATTTCTCCTGGTCGGCATGTACACGGATCCAGGGCTTGATGTCGATATCATCATCCATTCCTTCGATGTTGGTGAACGAATGGTGATTTACATTGTGCTTGTATTTCCAGAGGTAAACGCTTCCGCCCATAAAATTCAGGGAATAGCCCATCAGGTCGTTCACCCATGTTTTGGTGGAAAAGCTGCCGTGCGCACCGTCATGCATCACGTTAAATCCGATCCCGGCAAGGTTGATCCCCATCAGTACGCATAAGGATAAAGACAGCCATACACTGGCAGGTGTGAAAAACACTAAAATGGTATAAAGGCTGATCGCGGAAAGTGATAAAAGAATAGTTTTGATGTATAATTTATAATTCCCGGTTTCCTTTATATTATTGGATTTGAAGTAGATATCTACTTTTTCTTTGAGGGCATTGAAAAATACGCTGTTCTTATTGTTAAAGCTTACTCGTTGCATTCTTTAATATTTTTGATTTATACGAAGGTACGCATAAAACGGGAGAATAGTTGTTAAAATTATACAAAAGGGGCTGTTAAAAACTATTTGCTTTTAGCCTTTAAGGACCATGTAAAAATGAATTCTGACACCACTTCCCCGCTCTCATCTTTACCCACTGATTTTAAGGGAATGGTTACTCCTTCTCCGCTTTCCTTTGCCTTTAAAATAGCCGCTGCGATCTGTTCGCCTTCGCTGCAGGTAAAGGTGATCAGCCCGGTGGCTTTTTTGAAATAGCCCGCTTCATTTTTGATGATCAGCATGGAAATGCCGGGCTTTGAGCCGTAAATGCCATTCATCACCAAAAGGCCTGTCGACATTTCAGCAGCCATTGCCTGGCAGGCGAAATACATGGAACGAAATGGATTTTGCGTGAGCCAGCCATACCGTACAAGTGTCAGCGCTTCCCGGTCGTCGAGATGCTTTACCCTGATCCTGGCAAAAAATGCCATGGGAAGGCTTTTCAGGAGGAATAAGCGCATCAGGAACCGGTTGTTGACCTGCTTTTGAAATTTGGAAATGCTCATCAGAGTGGGAATGTTTGCGTGGCAAGCAGCATTGCTTCCGCGAAGGCATTTTCGTCAATGCCAGTTATAACATTATGCTTGTTAAAATAATGCAGCAGGTTTTCAGTCGGCATATTGCCTGTAAGCTTGTCTGTTGCCATCGGGCAGCCACCATAACCTTTGATGGCACTGTCGAAGCGGCGGCAGCCACTTGTATAGGCAGCATGCACTTTTTCTTCCCAGCTGTCGGGAGTTGTATGCAGGTGCGCACCAATCTCCACTCCCGGGAACTCAGGGACAAGCTTTGAAAAAAGGTAAGAAATATTCTGAGGATTGGAAACACCAATGGTATCTGATAAAGCAATGATCTTAATGCCCATATCGGCAAGGCGCTTTGTCCAGGCGATCGCAACATCGCTGCTCCACTCATCACCGTAAGGGTTGCCGAATGCCATGGAAACATAAACCACCAGTTCTTTTTTATTGCGGATACAAAGGTCCTGGATCTCTTCCACTCTTATGAGCGATTCGGCGATGCCCGAATTGGCATTGCGCTGCTGGAAGGTTTCTGAAATGGAAAATGGAAAGCCAAGATAGCTGATCTCTTCAAACTCCACCGCATCCTGCGCACCGCGTACATTCGCAATGATCGCAAGCAGCTTTGAGCGTGTGGAGCTAAGGTCGAGCTGCTCCAACACCTGCGCCGTATCGCGCATCTGGGGGATGGCCTTGGGCGATACAAAGCTTCCGAAATCAACGGTATGGAAGCCCGCCTTTAAAATGGAATTGATGTAAGCGGCTTTTTTTTCTGTCGGTATAAAATCATGGATGCCTTGCATGGCATCCCTTGGGCATTCGATCAGTTTCATAATGCGGTATTTAAAGTAAATTTAATTATAAAACACTTAAGACGCCGGCTTGTTCTCTTTCATACTATTTAAAAGCCCTTTATTGATCCGCTTTACAATGCCCGGGCCTTCGTAAATGAATCCGGTATACACCTGTACAAGGCTTGCACCCGCATTTAGCTTTTCAAGAGCATCTTCAGCCGTATGGATGCCTCCCACTGCAATGATCGGGAATGCTTTGCCGGACTTTTCGCTCAGGTATTTCACCACTTCTGTTGCACGCTTCGCTACAGGCCTGCCGCTCAATCCGCCGGCACCATAAGCCTCAAGCTTTTGTTTTGATGTATGAAGATTTTCCCTTGAAATGGTTGTATTGGTTGCCACCACGCCGTCGATCTTCGTGGAAGCCACGATCCCGATGATGTCATCAAGCTGTTCATTCGTAAGGTCCGGCGCTATTTTCAGGAGAATGGGCTTCGGGGCTTTTTTCCGTGCATTCAGTTCCTTCATGCGCAGCAGTAATTTTGTAAGCGGCTCTTTATCCTGCAGGGCACGCAGGTTGGGCGTGTTCGGGGAGCTTACATTCACCACGAAATAATCAACGTGGTCAAACAAGGCTTCGAAGCATTTTTCATAATCGCTTACGGCATCTTCATTGGCTGTTACTTTATTTTTGCCAATGTTACCGCCGATAATGATCCCTGTTTTTCTTTGCTTTAAACGCTCCACTGCAGCATCCACACCGCCGTTGTTAAACCCCATACGGTTGATCAGCCCTTCATCTTCGGGCAAACGGAACATGCGCGGCTGCTCATTTCCCGGCTGTGCTTTTGGAGTGAGTGTTCCAATTTCAATAAAACCGAAGCCGTAATAGCCCAGCTCATCAAACAGCTTTGCATCCTTGTCGAAGCCGGCCGCAAGCCCTACCGGGTTTGGGAACGTAAGCCCGAACAACCGGCGTTCAAGACGCTTGTCGTTCACCACGTAAATGCTTTTCAGCAATCCCGGAACGCCGGGAATTTTACAGAGAAATTTGATGGTTTTGAAAACGATGTGATGGATCCTTTCCGGCTCAAACAGGAAAAAGATCGGTTTTATCAGCAGCTTGTACATATAAGAGGCAAAGTTCGCAAGGAAATCAGGATTCGCAAGGATCGTTAATAATTATAGCAAAATTGTTAATTATTAATATTGTTTTAACGGTTTTTTATCTATAGATTTACAGGACTAATCTAATTAAAACTACTCTTAATCGGATAATGAACAAGATCACCACCCGTACAGCCGAGCTATCCTACGATGCCAATTCCCGTATTCTCAGGATCAAAATCATTGAAGGTTCTGAAATTGAGCTGGCAGATGCGCTCCAAAACCATGAAGCCACGAAGATCCTGACAAAAAATGAGCGCCACCTGGTGCTTGTGGATGGAAGGGTGAATCTTTCTGTTTCAAGGGAAGCCCGCAACTATGCCGCATCAAAGGATCATGAAGGAGCCATCGCTTCTGCCATGATCATCACATCAACGGCCAATAAACTGATCGGGAATTTTTACATCAATGTGAACAAGCCGGTCATCCCTACAAAGATATTTTCTTCCGAGGAAAAAGCGATCGAATGGCTGGAAGGCTTTTTATACCGCACCGAGCCGGGCGGCAAGCAATTCACTTCTGCTAATTTTTAATTTTATTTTTTAGGAGGAGCCGGCGTTCCGCAGCCATCGGCAAGCGATTTGGCATCTTCATATCCAAAAGCAGCAGCCATTTTAAAATCCTTGCAGGCGCTGTTATCCTTCGCATCCTGGTTCGCCATTCCCCTTTTGTAGTAGGCAAAACCATCATTCGGCTTTAAGCGGATCGCTTCCGAATAGTCGTAGCAGGCCGACCTGAAATTTTCCATGCCCTCACAGGCTGCGCCACGCTGGATGTATGCATCATAATTGTTCGGGTCTAAACGCACCACCTTTGAAAAATCCTCAAATGCCAGCTTGAAATTGGATGCTGCATTGTATGCTAATCCTCTCAGGTAAAATATTTGAATCGTATCCGGCTTCAGCTTGATGGCCTTGTTATAATCGCTGATGGCCTTGTCATATTTTTTCAGCAGCACGTTGCACTGTCCTCTTTTGATATAGGCTGTGGCCGAATCGGTGTTCAGCTGGATCGCAGCAGTATAGTCGGCAACAGCGCCTGCATAATCCTTGCTGTCAAATTTTCTATCGCCCGATACAACAAAACCAGTGCTCATACCGGAGCAGGCATTCTGCTCGAACAATTCTTTTGCTTTCGGATTACCCAGCGATTTTGCTTTACGCAGATCCATACAGCCTTTTTCCTTTACACCTTTCGCAAGCAGCACAATGCCTCTTTCGCAGATAGCATCCGCAAATTTCGGGTCGATGGTCACCGCCTTTTCGAGGTCAGCAAGCGCTTCCTCCTGCTTGCCCAGTCCTTCCAGCGCTTTTCCGCGGTCGTAATAAGGTATTGCAAGATCATGATTATAGATAAAGCCATCCGGCATGTCGGAGCTGGTCCGCTGAAATTCATTCAGGCTGCCATACTTGCTCATCTTATCGAGATAAGTGGCTGTAACCGCATCATTCAGGCGGATTGCAGTGGAGAAATCATCAGCTGCGCCCTGGAAATTGGATGCAGCGAGCTTGGCTTCCCCGTTCTTTATAATTGTTGGAAGATCCTGCGCGAAAGCAGGAATGACAGAGAAAAATAAAAAACCGGAAAAGATACTTTTGAGTTTCATTTAAATTCAGGAAAAAAATAAAGGCTCCCGCAGGAAAGCAGGAGCCATGTTAATTTATCTGACCATCAGTTTTTGAGTGATGCGGCCTTCGGTAGTTTCAATGCAAATAAGGTAAGCGCCAGCCGTAATATTCAATGAAAGGCTGTTGATGAAATAATTTTTTTCACCGGCCATCATCTCGCCTTCGTAAATTGTTGTCACCACATTGCCCAGCATATCATACACCCTGACCGTTCCTTTTGTGTTCTTATTAAATGCAACAGGGATGCAGGTAATGCCATGCGAAGGATTCGGGTAGATCGGCTTCATGCTGAAATTGTTTTTCGCAAGATCGTTCAGGCCTGTTGCTCCCAGCACATCAAATTCGAAATTTCCTGCAGGAGCCGGCATCGGGCGGAGCTGCTCTTTTCCTGAATTGGCGTGACCTTTAATGTAATAATACACATGCGTTCCGGCAGGCTGTGCAGGAATAAAGCCTGTCCATGTATTGTTCACAGCGCTTGTCATCGTCATGTTCACAGCAGTGTAAGGCACAGAAACCGTATCGGTTGTATAGTACAATGTTGCGAACTGGATGCCGCTCTTGTGCTGAATGCGTGCATCCACCTGGTATGGTGTGGTCGTGTTCGTTGTGTTCGGCAGGTTCTGGTGAACGATCAGCAAGGGATCGGTAACACCGATGGAATGCGTGATGCAATGCAATGAGCCGCTTGCAGAAATAGTTGTGTTCGAATTTATTCCAACCACGTTATAGCCCGGCATTGCATCGCGCCAGATCCTTAATGCTGTTGTATCGTATTCGGTGTAGTACTGCGGTATAATGATCGTTTTGTTGATGATCGTTGCATTGGTGTACGTAAGGTAATCGCCGCCTGCATCCGGGTAACCGGTCCATGGCCCTGTGATATCGGGAGGTTGCGGAATGCGGATCACTTTATACGGCGTGCCGAAAGCGGAATTGTAATTGGCAAGAATGTAGGCAAGGTTCGCTTCTATCTGCGGGCCGTCGGATTCACCGGCAGGATATTGCCCGATGAGCAGCGTTTCTTCGTTCAGCAGCTTCATGTGCATGTCAAGGTGATGGATGCCATCGTAAGGCAGCGTATCCATTTTGATCGACCTCGTGATCCCCATAAAATTATTCAGGATGTTGTTCACCTGTGTAACGGAATAGGAAGGATTTTCCAGCATGATCAGGTTGGAATGGAAGGAAGTGCCGAGCCCGTCACAGATCCAGTTCCCGCCTGTATTGATGAGCTTGTTGGAACCGACAGTGGTTTCATAAATGGGAATGTTCAGCATGGTCGCAAGTGAGCTTGGGATTGCATCATCCTGCGGGCGTGTCGGGCGGTTGTATTTCCAGTCGACCAGCACGAGGGAATCCACATCGTTCATGTACACCGAGTTCGGGCCGTAATCGCGCATCCATACGGAATTGGAAGCAACCGGGTTGAACCGTATGTTCGACAGCGGAACACCGCCCGAGGTAAGATATGTTTTAATTGCAGTTGAATCTTTATAGGAAGAGCTGCCGGAAGTAGTGTTACAGTTGATGATCACTACCGTTTGCAGGCGTGCAGCGCGTACGATCTCACGCAAAACCGATTCGTAGCTTCTCCAGGTAACAGTCAGCGCCTGCACTTCTTCCCATTGTCCCATTGTTCTTAACGGCCCCGGAGGCGGTGTGGTAATGCTGCTCCGGTTATACTCCGGCTCTGCAAAACCGGGGCTTTGCATCTGGATCAGCTCAGCGGCTGAAAATCCGACAGGAAGATCAGTTTGTGCTATGCCAATAGTTGTTTGACATACGAATGCAAGACCGAGAACTGCGGAAATTTTTAGTAAAGATTTTTGCATGTTTTATGTAATTTTTTGATGAAGGTATAGTAAATTTGTAAGAAATCCAACACCCTAAATTTCTAAAAATCAGACGAAATGAAAAAAACGGCAGCAGCCCTTTCAGCACTATTGATTATACTGGCTTTCTTTTCATTTACACCTGCCGGTTGCCCCCTGGATTACAAAGGGATCTACGCGATCAAACTGGACGGGGAGCATTCGGCGGTGCTGCGCTTTTATGAGGACGGAACGGTGCTCGCTTCCTCATCTGTGAACGATTATATGGATGTGATGAGCTGGTTCAATAAGGACAATAAGGACATGGTGCTGAAAGGAACCTATAAGGTGAAGAAATGTGTGGTCCGCTTCAGCGTAAGCGGCATGACCGGAGAGCAGAAATATGAAGGCACGATCAACGGAAACAAGATCGATTTTGAGCTAAAGGACAAGGATTCTAAAAAAAGCACGAAACGTACCTATACGTTTTACGCTTTATAATACTCAGCGGGGCAGCCGCCATGATAAACCCAGGCTCAGATACAGGCCATCGGAATAATCATTCAGCCCAAGTCCTGCAGAAACATCGAACTGAAGATTCTTCAGCGGCTGGTAGCTGAACCCTCCGTCCGCCTGGCAGCGGGGGTATGCAGAATAAGCAAGATCTCCAAACACTTCCGCATAAGCATATACCTTTTCATTCAGCGATGCACCAAGCGTTGCGGTATACACATATACAGGATAAGCTTCAAAGGGCTCCCACTGCATTCCAAGATTGTACCCAAATGAAACTATTTCTGTGATGCTATGCGACATTGAAAAACGGAAATCCGGGACAACAGCCTGCCGTTTTTTTGTTTCCTTATCTCCGGGCATAAAGGCAAGATGGCCGATGAAAGCCGTTTGCGGGCAAATTCCTTTCTCTTCACAAACCGCGATCTTTGTTCCTATTTCAATCGGCTGAAATCCCTTTGTGCTTGTTGAATCTTTTAAGCGGGGATTCTCTGCCTGCCATTCCCCGGCAATGATACGCAGCTCGGCTGATGGCAGTAAGCCTAAACGGAAAAGGGTTGTAGGATAATTGTAACGCTCCCGGACTTTGCCGTTCCTTGTATACACTATCCCCGTTTCTATCTGAAGGCTATGAAGCGGAACAACGGAAGAGCATTCCGTCTGGTCCGGGCGGTCTGTTTCCATCGGCTCCTGCGCCAGTGCAGCGCTTGTAAGCATACTGCCAAAAGCAATTAAATAAAATTTCATGCTGCGAATGTATAAATTTTTAGACTAATCTAAATTTTATTTTAAACATATATCAAAATATTACTATCTTTGTCTAAAACAATAAGCCTGCATGCATTCTTTCACTGAAGAAAATTATATCAAGGCCATTTACAAGCTGCTGGAAAGCGGTGACGAAACCATAAGTACAAATGCCATTGCTGAAAAAATGCGTACAAAGGCGGCTTCCGTTACCGACATGCTGAAAAAGCTGGCCGCTAAAAAGCTGATCAATTACCAGAAATACCAGGGTGTAAGCCTCACAGGCAAAGGGGAAAAAATTGCACTGAACATCATCCGCAAGCACCGGCTCTGGGAAATGTTCCTGGTGGAAAAATTCAATTTCAAGTGGGATGAAGTGCATGATGTAGCAGAACAGCTGGAGCATATTCAATCCGACAAACTGATCGAGGAGCTGGACAAATTCCTGAACTACCCGAAAACGGACCCGCACGGCGATCCGATCCCCGATGCAAAAGGAAAGCTGCTGGTACGCAAATCGAAATCGCTTTCACAGTTCAGGGTAAATGATGTGTGTATCATGACCGGCGTGGTCGACCATTCCCCGGCATTCCTGCAATACCTTGATAAAACAGGCTTTCAGCTTGGCAATGAAATTAAGATAAAGGACAGTGTGGAATTTGATAAATCGCTGCAGATCATTGTGAGCAAGAAAAACACATTCTTCATCAGTTATGATGTCGCAAAAAACATATTGGTGATCTTAAAATAATATGAAAAACGGTTCTGGAAAATCACTGGAAGAAGTACATTCAAGCGTAGACACCGGGAAGAAAACCTTCTGGAAAAAGCTCTTCGCATTCATGGGCCCTGCCTACCTCGTAAGCGTAGGCTATATGGATCCCGGTAACTGGGCAACGGATATTGCAGGCGGAAGCCAGTTCGGCTACAAGCTGCTCTGGGTGCTGATCATGAGCAACCTCATGGCGCTGCTGCTGCAAAGCTTAAGCGCGCGGCTGGGGCTTGTGCGCGGGCTCGACCTTGCACAGGCATCACGCGCAGCCTTTCCTCCAGCTATTAATTTTTTCAACTGGGTGCTCGCCGAGATCGCGATCGCTGCCTGCGACCTTGCCGAAGTGATCGGGATGGCGATCGGGCTCCAGTTATTATTTCACATCCCGCTGCTTGCAGGTGTATCGATCACGGTGCTGGATACATTGCTCATTCTCTTTCTCCAGAAACATGGCATCCGGAAAATGGAGGCCTTCATCCTTGCGCTGGTTGCGACGATCGGCGTAGCATTTATTGCAGAGCTCTATTTTGCAAAGCCGGATGGCTTCGAGCTCGTGAAAGGAATTATTCCTTCCATTCCGAATGATGCCGCATTGTACATTGCCATCGGGATCATCGGCGCAACCGTGATGCCGCATAACCTGTACCTGCATTCATCGCTGGTGCAAACGCGGAAGATCAACCGCACGCCGCAGGGAATTAAAGAAGCGATCAAATTTAATTTCATTGATACGAGCATTGCGCTCAACATGGCGCTCTTTGTAAATGCCGCCATCCTCATCCTTGCAGCCAGTGCATTTTACACTACCGGGCGTTTCGGCGTTTCGGAGATCCAGGATGCATTCAAGCTGCTGGAAAATATTCTCGGGACACACCTCGCTCCTATCTTGTTTGCAGTGGCGCTGATCGCAGCAGGACAAAGCTCTACGCTCACCGGAACATTGTCGGGACAGATCGTTATGGAAGGCTACCTGAACCTGCGCATCCAGCCATGGCTGAGAAGGCTGATCACCCGCATGATCGCCATCATCCCTGCATTTCTCGTGATCTATTTCTTTGGCGAAGGTGCAACCGGAGAGCTGCTGATCCTCAGCCAGGTGATCCTGAGCATGCAGCTGGGCTTCGCCATCATCCCGCTGATCCACCTGACGAGCGATAGAAAACAAATGGGAATTTTTGCGAACAAAACCTGGGTGAAAGTTTGCGCATGGCTGATCGCAATCATCATTGTGGGCCTGAACGCGAAGCTGGTGATCGGAACGGTTGCCGATTGGATCGCGGCGGCGGAAAATCCATGGATCCTGTACATAACGGTTGTGCCTTTGATCGTTGCTGCAGGACTCTTATTGCTGTACATCACCTTCAGCCCGATCCTGAAAAAATCGAAACACCGGAACAACAGGGTTCCTGACGGCACACCGGAAGATCTCGATATCACTCCTTTGTTAAAATACAACAAGATCGCGATCACGGTCGACTTCAGCCGCAGCGACAGCAAAGCCATCAGCAATGCCTTTTCGCAGGGCGGAAAAAGTGCGGAATACCTCCTCATTCACATTGTTGAAACGGCGGGTGCAAGAATGATGGACCAGGAGATCGATGACCTTGAAACCGTTTCCGATAAAGTGAACCTTGAAAAATACAGGGTGGAGCTGGCTTCAAAAGGATACACCATTCATACCAAGCTCGGCTTCGGCAATCCCAAAAAGAGCATCCCGGAAATTGTAAATGCCGGCGACTGCGACCTGCTGGTGATGGGCGCTCACGGGCACAGGGCACTGAAGGATCTTATTTTCGGAACAACACTGGATGCCGTGCGGCACAATGTGAAAGTTCCGGTGTTGATCGTGAAATAATTATTTTCAAGGAAACTAAAATGAAGACGGGATCTCTTTATGATCATAAAGTGAGAGGAACCTGCCAGCCTTAGCATTGCGTAGAGATTCCGTGGCGTGGCACGGAATGACAATCATCTCCCACGGTCCCGAATCGCTCGAACTGACAACACGTACTCAAAACACATAGTACGTCAATCATAAACCATCATAATCGTCGCAGGCGATCGATCATTTTTTATCATAAAAATCGTAACAGATCAGCGTACCATTAAACGCTACTTCCCGCTTACCTCAGTTTTACTT
>JAOQAD010000002.1 GCA_025963775.1 Bacteroidota bacterium
ATAGTCGAGGTCTTTCTTTGCCTGTGCTTCCTTCTCGATCAGCTCTGCCAGTTGCTTTTCAAGGCCTTTGAAAGAGCGGTAATCGCCTTTGTATTCTTCGAGGAGTGTTTCGTGCTTTGCGAATGCATCCACCACGGAAAGCTGGAAATCGGTTCCGTTCAGCGATAAGGTCTGGTGCTGCGAATGAATGTCGATCAGCCGCTCGCCCAATTCTTTCAACTGGTTCAGGGTAACAGGTGTGTCATTAATAAATGCGCGGGATTTGCCTTCGGGGTTGATCTCCCTTCGTATGGTTGTCACCGCTTCATAATCGAGCTCATGCTCTTTGAAAAAATCTTCGAGTGAATATTCTTTGATGCTGAATGCCGCTTCAATGATGCACTTTTTTGCTTTGTCCTGCAGCGACTGTGTATCCGCACGTGAGCCAGCGATCAGCCCGAGGGCGCCCAGCAATATTGATTTCCCGGCGCCGGTTTCCCCGGTAATAATGGTTAAGCCATCGGTAAGGCCAACATCCAGCTTGTCGATCAGCGCGTAATTCTGTACGGATAAGTGTTTGAGCATGGTATTTATTTGTTGATGCTAAAATTAATTCTTTCAGAAGCATTCCGGAAACGGAATGAGTAAAAGTAATCAACAGGAAATAGTTTGTAGTTTAAAGGTGGTAGTCCGGAGACGGTTAAATGCCTTTATCCGGTATTATCGTCATTCCGGGCTTGACCCGGAATCTCTACGGAATGTTAAGGCTTGCGGGATTCCCTGCACTTTGTAATTATAGAGAGATCCCGTGTCGGGGCACGGGATGACTTAAAAAACGAATAGATTGAAATTATTAGCACTTAGCCCTTCAGCTAACCGTCTACGAACTAAGCTCTACCGACTCCACACTAATTCGTATTCGTGATCTTTGCGTATTTGTTCGCGTTGGTGGGATCGATCTCGTTAAGAGTATTTACGATCTTTGCTTTTTCATCGGTGAATGCGCCGGAAAAAATGTTGATGATCTCATCGGACTTGGCATTGAAGAATACCTGCATGCTGAAGGAGAGCGGTTTTGCGGAGTGCACCTTTTTCAGTGATTCTATGCTTTCCGCGATCACGGCACGCCCTGCTTCCTTGTTATCGGTCATGGCATCAAGCCCTTTACGGTGATAGTTGTAATAACACTCGCGCAGCGGCACAAAGGATGCATCCATCAGGTTATTGATGAGCCAGTAGCGGTTCTTGTTGTTCTCAAACGCTTTCCAGCCCGGCTCGGAAGCATCCTGCGAAAAGTTCACAATGCCCAGCGCCTTCTGAAGGTAAGGAGTGCCGCCGTTCAGTGCAAATGAATCGTAATCGAGGCCGATGATCAGGTAAGCATAATAGCCAAGCACGGAAGCAAGGTTGCTTGTAAATGCATTGTCGTTGTACTCAATAGGCTGGTTCTCGATGTATTTGAACTGGAAATCCTGGTCGTTGAAATTAAGAAGCACCGAATTGTAGGATGCTTTGTAAACGGGCCTGCGCGACTGCACCTGGAAAGTGCCTTTGTATTCATCGGTTCCCACGCGGTCGGTTAAGTTGATCAGGATGCTGCAATCGATGCGCTCTTCCAGTTTGAATGTTTCATTGGTCCATTTACGGTTGTTCATGAATTCATAAATGGCTGTCTGCAATGCCTCAAAAGCACGCTTGTCGGTTCCCGAGATCTGCTGGGAAAGCACCTGTACCTGGCAGTTCAGCTCCTGTGCATTTATTCTGAGGGAAGAGATTAAGGCGAATATGAATATGAGTTTGCGCATTTTGATTTCAGGTTGACGTACTGTGTTTATTTGTTCCAGGGTTTAAAGTTGATGTACTGCGTGTGCTATTTTTTCAAACGTTTGATGATCACCTCAACAATGTCCTTCGCCACTTCAGCTTTGCTCTTTAACTCAAATTTAATGCTTTTATTATTGCTGTCAATAATTGTGATCTTATTTGTTTCATTTTTAAATCCCGCACCTTTGTCGTTCAATGAATTCAATACGATCAGGTCGAGGTTCTTCTTTTTTATTTTTGCTTTTGCATGCTCTGTTTCGTTGTTCGTTTCGAGTGCAAAGCCAACCAGCAGCTGTTTTGCTTTCTTCATTTTGCCCAGTTCTGCAAGCGTGTCGCGGGTAGGCATGAGCTCTATGCTTTTTGAGCCTTCCGTTTTTTTGATCTTTTGCTTTGCCACAACAGCCGGTCTGTAATCGGCTACAGCTGCTGAAAGCACGGCAATGTCAGAATTTTTGAATGCTTTTGTTGATGCTGTATATAATTCTTCCGCGGATGTAATGTCGATCCTGCTGATGCTGGTATTGCTCAGCGACAGGCTGTTCGGCCCGCATACCAGTGTTACTTCCGCGCCTTTTGCGGCAAGCTCTTCGGCAATGGCAAAGCCCATTTTGCCGGAAGAGTGATTCCCGATAAAGCGAACCGGGTCAATAGCTTCATAAGTCGGCCCCGCGGTGACCAGTGCTTTTTTTCCTGCCAAGGGCAGGCCTTTTGAAAATTCTTTTTCAAGGAACGCTACGATCTCTTCCGGCTCCGCCATCCGGCCTTCGCCGTAAAGCCCGCTTGCCAGCTCGCCGTTGCCGGGATGGATAATGCCATTCCCGAACGATTGAAGACGCTTTAAATTATCCAGGGTTGCCTTGTGCTTATACATGTCGAGGTCCATGGCCGGCGCAACATACACCTTGCAGCGCGCCGAAAGGTAGGTGGCAAGCAGCAGGTTATCACAGATGCCGTTTGCCATTTTCGCAAGGGTATTCGCGCTGGCGGGTGCAATCACAAATGCATCGGCCCAGAGCCCAAGCTCCACATGGTTGTTCCATTCGCCTTCCTTATTTTTGGTGAAGCCGATGAGAACCGGATTTTTAGAAAGGGTGGAAAGGGTGAGGGGAGTAATGAAGCCGGTGGCGGCTTCCGTCATGACCACTTTAACGCTGGCACCGGCCTTTATGAGCAGGCGGATCAGCAGTGCAGACTTGTAGGCGGCAATACTGCCGGAAACGCCAACAATGACCTTCTTGTTTTTTATCATCATTCTTTTCAAAAAAAATTGGCAGCTTACAATTTTTTCAGCGGCCAATGCCGGCTGTTAAACTGCGAACTGCCAATCTGTTTAATTGAACAATTACTTCTGAGTCTGATCTGCAGACGGATTGCGGTAATAGATCTTGTTCTCCAAAAACTCATTGATAGCGATCAGTGAAGGTTTTGGCAAACGCTCGTAATATTTAGAGATCTCGATCTGTTCACGGTTCTCAAAAATCTCTTCCAGGTTATCGGTGTGGGAAGCGAATTCAGCCAATTTGTTGGTCAGCTCTTCTTTCATCTCAGCACTGATCTGGTTTGCACGCTTTGAAACGATCGCAATGCTTTCATACAGGTTTCCTGTTTTTGAATCCATCTCGCGCAAATCACGTGTTGTCGTTGTCAGATCGGCATTTGTTTTTTTGTAGTCCATTTGTCTTATGATGTTGATTTGTTATACTTTTCTAAACTCTTTAATGCACTTTTCTGGTACACTTCCGCATCTTTCAGGTACCTGCTCTGCGGGAATACTTCTGCAAATTTAGCATAAGAATCGACAGCAGCCTTAAAACGCTCCTGTTTTTTTGACTCAATGCTGTTTAAAGCCAGCAGGTAATAAGATCTTACAACGAGGTAATTGAGCTCCTCTTCATGCGAATTGCCCGGAAAATCCTTGTTATGATTGAGAAAGGAGGTGATCCCTGCCTTGTAATCGTTCATGTTGTAGTACAGCATGGCATTTTCGTAGGATTTCTTTTCAAGCTTCGCCCTTAATTCATCGATCAGCTCATTGCATTTGGGGATGCGCTCGCTTTTCGGGTAACGGTTCACAAAGCTCTGGAACTCTTTAATGGCAAGCTTTGTATCGATCTGGTCGAGGCTGTAGCCCGGCGAGTTCAGGTAAAAGCAATAGGCGTTCATATAGGCGCATTCCTCGGCATGCTTGCCTCCCGGGAAGATCCGGGCGTAATTCCTGAACTGGTAGCCTGCCACAAGGTAATCTTCTACGTTGTAATTGCAGTAAGCGTAGTAATAATGCACTTCCTCGCCTCTTGCTGTGCCGCGGTATACGCTCATCAGCTCCTCGAACAGGGTAAGTGCCTTTGTATAGTCTTCTTTTTCGAAATATTTAATGGCTGCAGCGTATTTTTCATCAAGGGTTCCGTTCTTCACGATCTTGTTGTAGCGCCCGAGAGTAAGCCCAAAGCGCTTTTCCTTGTTCTCATCCTTATGGAAAACCCTGCCGATCTTACGGAAAGCAAGGCGGAATTTACTGATGCTGTCGTCACTTTCGCGGACCTTGGAGCTGCCCCCGTCGGAATAATAGATCTTCTTTTCGCTGTTGCAGGAGAATAACGCGATCAGCGCAAGCGTAAAAAACGATATAAAAAGATGCTTTTTTGTCATAAATGAGCTGCAAATATAGTTAATTTTAAGCAGATGGCGGAGGCTTAGGCTTTTTTAACTTTTCGGCATTGCCTTGTTAATTAAAAAGGCTTTGAATATCTTCGATAAAGCATTAATTTCGCATCTCCAAATTATTAAAACAAGATAACAACGGAACTATGAAAGATTTATTTGAAAAGATAAAAGCAAATCGCGGCCCGATCGGAATGCACGCAAAGGAATCACACGGCTATTTTACTTTCCCGAAGCTGGAAGGCGATATCGGGCCAAGGATGAACTTCAGGGGGAAAGAGCGGTTGAACTGGAGCCTTAACAATTACCTCGGGCTTGCCAATCACCCGGAAGTGAGAAAAGCGGATGCTGATGCTGCCGCTGAATTCGGATTCGCCATGCCAATGGGTGCCCGCATGATGAGCGGAAATTCAAATAACCACGAAAAACTGGAAGCAGGCCTTTCGGCACTGGTTCAGAAACAGGATACCATTCTTTGTAATTTCGGCTACCAGGCAATGGTTTCCGCCATTGATTGCCTTGTTGACCGTCACGACGTGATCGTTTACGATGCCGAATCACATGCCTGCATTCTTGATGGGGTACGCCTTCACATGGGCAAGCGCTATGTGTTCAAGCACAACGACATCGCTGATTGCGAAAAGCAACTGGAGCGCGCTACCAAATTAGCGGAAGCGCAGAACGGCTCTATCCTCCTGATCACGGAAGGTGTTTTCGGTATGCGCGGCGACCAGGGGAAGCTGAAAGAGATCGTTGAGCTGAAGAAAAAATTCAAATTCCGCCTTTTTGTGGATGATGCGCACGGGATCGGGACGCTTGGTAAAACAGGCGCAGGAACAGGCGAGGAGCAGGGCTGCCAGGACGGGATCGATGTTTATTTCGGAACGTTCGCAAAATCATTTGCGCTTATCGGCGGATTTATTTCCAGTGAAGAGCAGATCGTAGAATACTTAAGATACAACATGCGCTCGCAGATCTTCGCGAAAGCGCTGCCAATGCCATTGGTAGTAGGTTTATTGAAACGCCTTGAGCTGATCAATACCAAGCCTGAGCTGAAGGACAAATTATGGGAGATCACCCGTGCATTGCAGTCGGGGCTGAAAAATGCCGGCTTCGAGATCGGTGAAACCAACTCCTGCGTAACGCCGGTGTATATGAACGGCTCTATTCCTGAAGCAACCAACCTGATCCTCGACCTTCGTGAAAATTACAATATTTTCTGCTCGATGGTGGTGTACCCGGTTGTACCGAAAGGCATGATCATCCTGCGTTTGATCCCTACAGCGGTTCATACGCTGGAGGATGTGAACTACACGATCGAGTGTTTTTCCAAGATCGTAGGCAAGCTGAAATCAGGACAGTATATGTCTGACCGCATTGCTGCACATTCTTAATACTAAGTAACAGTTTCTGCCGTTGTTTAACTAAAAAAAAGAAAACATGAAAAGGAACATCCTGATTCTGGGCATTCTCGTAACTGTATTAACATTCAGTTCATGCGCCCACCGCGATTGCCAGGGACATAAAAAAACTGCCAAAACCGACATGGGCGGCTGGCTCTAAATTAAAACCGATACGATGAAAAAAACGATTGTTATTGCTTTTGCAATGCTGGCAGGGATCAGCGGATTCTCCCAGGCGAAGAAGGTGAAAAGTCCGATCGACGGGCGTATTTACACCATGACACTTACGCCGGAAGGCGAGAAAAAAGCAGAGCCGGTAAAAGATGAAGGCAGCTTTGTATTGGGGAAATTTAAATCAACTTTCCTGATGCAGGCGGGCTTTACGCAAAGCGACTATGAATACGAAGTGGATTCAACTTCCGGTGCGCAGGTGATCAAGTTTACCGTGGAAGCCAAGAATGAGAACCAGGAGCGCTTTTCATGGGATGCAAGCATCGAAGGTGACAAGATCACCGGTACGGCGATCATCCGCAAGAAAGGAAAGATCCAGCATACATACACGATCAGCGGCACCTGGAAAAATAAAAAGAAGCCCAAGCCACAGCCTAAAACACCGGTAGCACCAGCTACGCCGCCGGACTCCACAAAAACAGAACAATAGGATCAGCAGAAATAAAAAATCCCTCACGATATCGTGAGGGATTTTTTATGAGTAAATAAAATAAAGGACTAAGTATTAAGCTTTTCTTACATTTACTGCATTCAAGCCTTTTTTTCCTTCAGCAACTTCGAAAGTCACTGTGTCGTTTTCCTTAATTTTGTCGGTCAAACCTGTTGCATGAACAAAAATTTCCTGACCTGCTTCATCTTTAATAAAACCGAATCCTTTTGTTTCATTAAAAAATTTTACTGTACCTGTTTTCATTTTAATTTTATTGATTAATTAATAAGTTAGCAAGGCAAATTTATATCATTTATATAAAAAATCCAAATTTTTAATAAATCTTATCGTTTTTTTATAAAACAATATCGACAAATAGGGGTGGTTAAGCGAAAGAATGTTCATTAAACAGACTGTTTCAAGGCTTTTGACCGCGTTATTTAGCCGGGTATTCCCGGTTCCCGAAAATAGAGCTGCCCACACGCACCATGGTGCTGCCTTCTTCAATCGCCATGAGGTAATCGGAGCTCATTCCCATGGAAAGGATGCTGAATGAAGGATGTGCAGGCCGGAGTTGGCTGAAAAACGATCTCAGCGAACGGAATTCCTTCCGGACCTGGTCTTTATCGTCCGTATTGGTCGCCATACCCATCAGCCCGGTTATTTGAATGTTCTGCAGCTGTTTGAAGGCGTCAGAGGCAAGCAGCTGTTCCGCTTCTTCGAAAGATAAGCCGAACTTTGTTTCTTCGTCCGCAATGTAGATCTGCAGAAGGCAGTCGATCACACGCCCGTTTTTCAATGCCTGCCTGTTGATCTCCTGCAGCAGCCTCAGGCTGTCGACAGAATGGATCAGCGACACAAAGGGTGCAATGTATTTCACCTTGTTGCTCTGCAGGTGCCCGATCAGGTGCCATTCAATGTCTTTTGGAAGTGTTTCGTACTTGTCGCACATCTCCTGCACTTTGTTCTCCCCGAAGATCCGGTGCCCTGCATTGTACACTTCCATTAGCTTTTCAGCAGGATGCGTTTTTGTAACGGCTATCAGCGTAACCCCGGCAGGGAGGCTGGATTTTATATGAAGAAGATTTTCTTTTATTGACATGCTGTGTTAATGGTACGCAGATTCCCGCGGAAATTTATGATAAAAATGATTTGATCGCCTTTTGGCGATTGATTATGGGTTATGATTTGATTACCGGTAAATCATAATTTTATCTTAAAAAAGACCATCATCTTGTCTTATAAGAACTTAAAAAATCAGTCTACTATTCGCTGAGGCTGTAGATGACAAGCCCGCTGCGCATTTTCGGCTCCACCCAGGTGGTTTTGGGCGGCATGATGTTATTTGTATCGGCAATGTGTTTCAGCTGCTCCATTTCCACGGGATATAATCCGAAGGCTACAGTAAAGCTCCATTTATCCACCTGGTTCTTCAGCTCCTTCATTCCCTTGATCCCTGAAACGAAGCCGATGCGCTTGTCGGTCTTAAGGTCGTGAATGTTCAGGATCGGGGCGAGGATCTGTTCTGTGAGGATAGAGGCATCGAGACTCCCGACAGGCTCTTCATTGTGAATGATCTCTTTTTTTGCATCCAGCGAATACCAACGGCCTTCGAGGTACATGCTGAAATTATGTTTTTTTGCCGGCTTGTACTCGGTTTCCCCTTTTGGCTCAATGATGAATTTTTCCTGCAGGCGTTCTAAAAATGTTTCCGCATTCATCCCGTTGAGGTCTTTTACCACGCGGTTGAAATCAAAGATCTTCAATTGTGTTTCCGGGAAAAAAACACCGAGATAAAAATTGTAAGGCTCTTTGCCGGTATAGTTTGGATTTTTTTCTCTCCTTGAAGTGCCAAGCAATGCAGAGGAGGCGGAGCGGTGATGGCCGTCGGCAATGTACACGGCCGGGATCTTTTCAAAGCGCTCTTCTATTTGTTTCACTTCTCCCGGATCGCTTAGCACCCACAGCTTGTGGCGCACGCGGTCGGTGGTTGTAAAATCGTAAGCAGGCTCTGTGGTCAATGTGGTCTTCGCGGTGATCTCATCAATGGTTGCATCATTCGGATAGCTGAACAGTACAGGCTCTGCATTGAAATCGCATACTTCGAGGTAATCCTTCAGCTTTTGTTCACGCTCTGTCAGCGTTTGTTCATGGATCTTGATCACGCCGTTGAAATAATCATCGATGCTGCTGCAGCCGATGACCCCGGTATAAGCATTTCCTTCCTTGAACTGCTGGTAAATATAATACGATGGCTTTTCATCGGTGATGAACACATCTTCCTTAATGAAATCAATGTATTGTGCTTTCACTTTCTGCAGCCTTGCCGTTGAGCCGGGCTTGGTGCGCTTTCCATCCTTAAAGTCGGGACTGATCACATGCAGGAAAGAGTAGGGATTGCTCGCCAGCTTTTCATGCAGCTCTTTTTTATCATAGCCATCCACGGAGCGGGATGCTACGAGGTGTACTTTATCTTTTGCAGGACGGATGCCTTTGAACGCGATTATTTTTGCCATAATTAGTTCGGAGTCGGGAGTTGGTGGTTGGTAGACGGTTTCCGAAGATCAACCGGGTTCTTCAGGCTGTTCAGTAGCCCGCTGTTTAATTTTGCAATCTCTACAAGCATCTTCCTCGACTTTTCGTGAATCTCATCCGAAATGTATTTTCTCCTGTAAGCAATGGTTGTACATACTACACATTCCCTTACCGAACGGTTGGAGATCCGGAGAAAGTTCATGAATTCCTTTTTTGTCCCGCTGCTGCCTTCACCAATGTTAAGGGAAATTGAAACAGCTGCCCTGCGGAACTGATCGGTCAGTGAAAATTGTTCCGCTTTTGGAAATTTCTCTGTTGTATCATAAGCAAAGTCAACAAAATCGAGTGACTTCTGATAGGCGATGAGTTTTTCAAAATTAAATTGCATGAATGAATGTTAAATTTTAATCAATCTTTAATTAAAACCTCTTTACACGAGGGTTAACCGTCTACGAACTCCGGACTACCAACTATTAACTTAATGCAGAGATGATCTTTTCAGCGAGCTCAATCCCGATCCTCTCCTGTGCTTCTTCCGTTGCAGCGCCAATATGCGGCGTAAGGGAGATTTTCGGATGAGAGAGCAGCGCTTTGTTTGGCGTTGGCTCGTTTTCAAAAACGTCGAGGCCGGCATGCGCCACTTTGCCGGAGCTCAGCGCTTCGATAAGGTCTGCTTCATCGATCACCCCGCCACGTGCAGCATTTACGAGGATCACGCCATTCTTCATCTGTGCGATCTCCTTTTTTGTGATCGATTTTCCGCCGGGAACATGCAGCGTAATGAAATCGCTTTCTGCCAATAATCTTTCAAATGGAACTGTAGCCAGGTCTACATATACTCTTTGTGAAGCACCTTCAATATCGAGATCGAGCCGTGCCTGTGTTACGTATGGATCAAATGCAAGCACCTTCATTCCGCAGCCCAGTGCTATTTTTGCAACGCTTTGCCCGATGCGGCCAAACCCGACGATGCCGATCGTTTTTCCTTTCAGCTCAATTCCTTTTGCATATTTTTTCTTCAGTGCATCGAACTGCGTATCGCCGTTTGCAGGCATCTGCCGGTTGCTGTCGTACAGGAAGCGCACGGAATTGAACAGGTGGGCAAACACTAATTCAGCAACAGAGTGGGAAGATGCAGCCGGTGTGTTCACTACTGCAATACCTTTGCCCCGTGCATAGTCTACATCAATATTATCCATTCCCACGCCGCCACGGCCGATCAGCTTCAGTCCCGGGCATGCATCGATCACATCCTTTCGCACTTTTGTTGCGCTGCGGACGGTAAGCCCAACATAGTTGTGGTCATTGATCGCCGCTGCAAGGCTTTCCTGCGCTACTTTTTCCGTGATCACTGTAAATCCTGCCTTTTCAAGCAATGCTTTGCCTTGTGCGTCTATGCCATCGTTGGCCAATATCTTTTTGCTCATAGTGTGTTTTTAATTCGGTGTAAAAATAAGAAAAATGTAGGCAGGCCGTAACCCGCTAAATACGAATCTTTACGAATGTACGAATTTGCGAATCTATGGTGCCGGTCATTTCGAGTATCGGGAAAGCGTGAGAGCTTGTTCCCGATATGCTCGTGCCTCGCTACTCGAACTGACGCCAATAAAATCGAGTTACTCCAACCTCCTTACTTAGTTCCAACAGCCACGTGAAATTTAAGATCATATCCCATTCGCAATTCCTTATTGCTGAAATGATTGGTATCCGGCTTGATCTCTGCCGAATAAAGCATTCCGCTGGATGGCAATGGAGGCAGCAGGATCAGTGTATCGGAGCTGATCGTTTTGTTGAGCTTTACGATGTGTTCTATGCGTGCATCATTCGCCTCCGTATAGCTGCTGCAGATGCGGAACTGATTAATTGCATTGTAGCTGAGGATAAGTAAAGCCAGTATGATTCCGCTGTATTTCAGCACATTGATCCTTGCTTCGCTGATAAGGCTTGTAAATCCGGCATAAAAGGCAAGTGCGGAACAATAGAGCGCTGATAAAAATGCGGCCATGAACCAAAGGCGCGGCGGGCCGGTTTCGACCATTACATACGCCACAAGCAGAAAGAACAGCAGGAGCAGGGCGATGTAAGCGAGTGTTAGTCTTTTGAAGAACAAGCTGAATGGGATTTTAAAAGCATGTTTTTTGCCAAGCTCTGCGCCAACTACCGAAAAAGGAACAGCGAATGCCAGCACATACACCAGCCGGAAAGGAAGATACAGCACCCCGAATTTCACAATTGATTTTCCCGTGATGAAGAGCGTCCTCAGTACCTGGTGTTCCGGGAACAGCTTATCCCGCAGGTAATTCCCCGGTGCAGCTATAAGGATGATGAACGCGATGCCGAGGAATGCATAGGCGATAATGATCCTTTTGTTGAGAGGCTCACGGATAAACGATGTGAAATTTTCAAACCTTTTATAGCGGAAGACCAGAAAAGCGAGGATCATCACGCCGTAGATCACCGAATACACTTCGGAAGCGCCGCCGACATAGCTGAAGCAGAGCACTGCCATAATTACGGAAAGGATCTGTTTGTGATTTCCCAATAAAAAATAACAGCCCCAGGTGAATGCGATCACACTCCAGAGGTAAGAGCTCAGGCTGCAGTACCAGAGCCAGGTTTCACCGATATCGACGCTCAGGAAGAAAAGAAGACAGGTAAAGGAAATAGCGCAGAGCAGCAATGTTTGTTTTCTCAGCACTTCCCCGAACTGAAAAGCAATGGCAGTAAAGAGCTTGTAAACTCCGCTGATCAGCGCGATGAAAGAAACCAAAGGCCAGAGAAAGTACCAGGTTTGATCAGTATCCCATAGTTTATAAAGCACATCGGTAACGAAGGTGGCAGCATAGCGTCCGCACCAGTATAGATATTGCGAGGTCACACCTTCAGCCACGCCATTGTTTCGCACATCCCAGATGAAATAATAATCATCGGTGGCGAGGCGGGAATAAAAGGAAAGCATGAAGGCCAGCAGCACAAACAAAAAAGCAAGGAAAGAGAGTAGGAGAGTGTAGCGCTTGCTCATGATCCAAAGCTATGGAGATACTCAGGAATTACAAAGCAAATTGGTTTATTTTAATATCTTAGCATAAAACACAGGCAAATGAAAAAACATACTTTCCTGTTATTCCTGCTGCTGATCTCTTTTTCCCAATTGAATGCACAGGTAAATAACCTTCAGTACAACTGGGCGCAGAACATTTCCCGGAGCTATGCCGGAAGTTTTTCTGTTACGAACGACCGGCAGGGCAACTGCATCGTTGCCGGATACTTTTCAGCAACAGCAGATTTTGGCCCTGCTGTGCCTGCCGGATCGCTTACCTCTGCAGGAGGAATGGATGCATACATTGCAAAATACACTACGAACGGGACTTTTCTCTGGGCAATAAAAATGGGAGGTGCCGGCGATGACCTGGCCATGGCAGTAACAACTGATCAGCTTGGAAATGTATTTGTTGCCGGGGAGTTTACCGGAACGGTGGATTTCGACCCTTCTCCCGGAACAGCTAACCTGACAGGAGGATCCATCACAAATACAGGTTTGTTCCTTGCAGAATACGACTCCTCCGGCGCCCTGGTATGGGCAAAACAAATAAGCAGCAATCACACTCTTGATGTGTATGAAGGAAAGAACCTGTGGCTGGACAGCCATAAGAACATTGTTCTCGGTGGTTATCTGATCGGTACGGTCAATTTTGACCCTACAGGTGCAGCAGTTCCTGTTTCCACAATAAACAGCTACAGGGATGCATTTCTTGCAAAGTATGATTCCCTTGGGAACTATATCTGGGCAAAGAGCTTCGGAAGTGGCGGTGATGACAATGTAACTTCGATCGCAGTGGATAACAATGATAATATCTTTTGCTCGGGCTTTTTCAGGGATACGGTTGATTTCGATCTTTCTGCCGGAGTTTCAACAATGATAAGCGCTCCGTACGGAAGTGCATTCCTTGCCAAATATGATGCTGCCGGAAATTATCTTTGGGCAGGCAGCATGAACTCAAGCGCTTTTTTATCACGGCTTGCCACCGATTCGGCAGGGAATGTTTACATGACGGGCGTGTATTCGGGCCTCACGGATTTTGATCTTTCTGCTGCTACAGCTACCTTGAATGGCACTTCCTCAAATGCTTTTCTTGCGAAGTACACCGCCTCCGGAAACTACCTGTGGGCAGTCTGTGCAGGCGATCACATGGTAATACCGAGAGGGATCGAGCTGGATCATAAGGGAAATCCTTGTATTGTCGGCGATTTCAGCGATACAGCCGATTTTGATCCTTCGCCGTCACTTGCTGAGCTCATACCTGTGGTGTATGCCAATCCCGATGTTTTTATTGCGAGGTACACTTCCGCCGGACATTTTATCAGCGTGGATGCAATAGAAGGGAGCGGCTTTGAATACGGCACCTGCATTTCGATCGATCCGGATGATCATGTATTTATATCCGGCCCTTTCACTGATGTCTGCGATTTTGACCCCTCTGCTGCGGTAGCATCCCAAACATCAGTCAGCCTCTCAAATATGAACCTGTACCTTGCCAAATACTCACAACCTTTAGTGGGGATCAGTGAACAGGAAGAGCATGTTTTCCCGGATGTTTATCCGAATCCCGCTTCCTCTTTTATTTCCATCGCGATCAAGGCAGAGGGAAGCAACCGGATCAGGAAAACTGTGCTGTATGATCTGCAGGGCAAGCGATTGTCGGAGCAGCAATTGAATGATACAAGGGCGCGCGTGGAACTGAGTGGTTTGGCGGAAGGTGTTTACCTGCTGGCTGTACAGACGGATAAAGGAATCACTTACACGAAGATCATCAGGCAATAAAAAAGGCCTCCTTTACCAGGAAGCCTTTTTTATCGTAGCATTAATATTGGTATTCTTTATTCAATTCTATTTTACTGATTCAACCACCGCTTTGAAAGCTTCCGGGTTGTTCATTGCTAAATCTGCAAGCACCTTACGGTTCAGATTTACATTTTTAGCGTGGATCTTGCCCATGAACTGGGAGTAAGATAATCCGTAAGGACGAACACCTGCGTTGATACGCTGGATCCAGATCCCGCGGAAATTGCGTTTCTTTTGTTTCCTGTCGCGGTAAGCGTACGTTAAACCTTTTTCTAAAACGTTTTTAGCAATTGTAAGGACGTTCTTACGAGCTCCCCAATAACCTTTTGTTTGTTTTAATACTTTTTTTCTTCTGGCTCTTGAAGCCACCGAGTTAACCGATCTAGGCATTTCTTTTTTGTTTTTTGGCTGCAGTGTCCGACAGTTAACGGATCTTAAAACTGGTTGCCTGGTTTATAATTTGTGAACTGTATTTTAAAATTTAGTTTTTAATGCCTGCCCTTGTTCTCGACTTCGCTCGAACTGACAAACACACGGTACTATTTACCGATTGTCAACATTGCTTTTACGCGAGGCATATCCGTTTTGTCAACAAGGCCTGCGTGAGTTAAAGCACGTTTCGCTTTTGTTGATTTTTTGGTCAGGATGTGACTTTTGAAAGCATGTTTTCTTTTTACTTTCCCTGTTCCGGTCAAAGAGAATCTCTTTTTTGCGCCGGACATTGTTTTCATTTTTGGCATCTTACCTATTTATTGATTATTAATTAAACTTACACTTTATCATTTTAAACCTTCCCGCTTTCCCGATACGTTTTTCTGAAAAAGAAAAACACTCGAAATGACTAACCCACTAATCCGTTCTGCGTCAACTTCTCCTGACTATTTCGTTTTCTTCGGTGCGATGACCATGATCATCTTCTTTCCTTCAAGCAATGGCAGCTGTTCTGCTTTGCCATAATCCTCGAGCTCATTCACAAAGCGAAGTAATAAAATCTCACCCTGCTCTTTAAACAGGATCGAACGCCCTTTAAAGAATACGAATGCTTTTACTTTAGAGCCTTCCTGCAAAAATTTAATGGCGTGATTCTTTTTAAAGTTAAAATCGTGCTCATCGGTTTGCGGGCCGAAACGGATCTCTTTGATCACTGTTTTCGCAGCTTTCGCCTTCAGCTCCTTTTGTTTCTTCTTCTGATCGTATAAGAACTTTTTATAGTCAACTACCTTACAAACAGGCGGCTCTGCATTCGGGGAGATCTCCACGAGGTCCAGTCCTACTTCTCTTGCGATCTCGAGGGCTCTTGCGATCGGGTAAACACCCTGCTCGATACCTTCGCCGACCACACGCACTTCACGCGCCCTGATCCGCTCATTGATGTTGTGCAGGTCTTCTTTTCTTCTTGGGCCGCCTCTTCCGAAGCGGCTGTCAGGGCGTGGCCCTGTTGATGCCGGCTTAACAAAATTTCCACCCGGTTTATGAAATGGTGGTTTGTTATTGCTGTTGCTGTTGTTAAATGGCGCTGCTATAGCTTGTTCCTCCTAATTTATTTATAATTCAGTTAATTGGGCTGAATAGTTTAACCTATTCAACCTTTAGTTTTTTGTCAATTTCAGTGTTGATGATCTTTGCAAAATCCTCTATTGAGAAGCTTCCTAAGTCACCTTCGCCCTGTTTACGCACTGCAACCTGGCTTTCTGCCTCTTCCTTCTCTCCAACGATCAGCATATACGGTACTTTTTGCAATTCAGTATCACGTATTTTTTTACCGATCTTCTCATTCCGGTCGTCAACGAGCCCGCGAATATCGTAATTTTTTAGCAATTCTAAAACTTTTTTTGCGTAATCGTTATATTTTTCGCTGATCGGGAGGATGCAAACCTGCTCCGGTGTGAGCCACAGCGGGAATTTTCCGGCGCAATGCTCTATTAAAACCGCAACAAACCGCTCCAGTGACCCAAATGGCGCCCTGTGGATCATTACCGGGCGGTGCTTCATGTTGTCGGAACCGGTGTATTCCAGCTCAAAGCGCTCCGGCAGGTTGTAATCCACCTGGATGGTGCCCAGCTGCCATTTGCGGCCCAGCGCATCTTTCACCATGAAATCGAGCTTAGGGCCGTAAAATGCCGCTTCACCCAATTCAACCACTGTTTTTAAGCCTTTTTCCGCTGCCGATTCAATGATCGCCGCTTCGGCCAAAGCCCAGTTTTCATCAGTACCGATGTATTTTGATTTATTTTCCGGATCACGCAGGGAGATCTGTGCCGTAAAATCGTGGAAATCCAGTGCCCTGAACACATACAGCACGAGGTCGATCACCTTGCAGAACTCTTCCTTCACCTGGTCGGGACGGCAGAACAAATGCGCATCATCCTGTGTAAAGCCGCGTACCCGGGTCAATCCGTGCAGCTCGCCCGCCATCTCATAACGGTACACTGTTCCGAATTCCGCGAAACGGAGCGGCAGGTCCTTGTAGGAGCGGGGAGAGGTTTTATAGATCTCACAGTGATGCGGGCAGTTCATCGGCTTCAGGAAAAATTCCTCGCCTTCATGCGGCGTTAAAATGGGCTGGAATGAATCCTTCCCGTATTTTTCATAGTGCCCGGAGGTCACGTATAATTTCTTGTTCCCGATGTGCGGCGTGATCACAGGCAAATAGCCGGCTTTCATCTGCGCCTTCTGGAGGAACTGCACCAAACGCTCGCGCAGCATGGCGCCTTTCGGAAGCCATAATGGTAAGCCCATTCCTACATTTTCGGAAAAGGCGAACAGTTCCAGCTCTTTTCCAAGCTTGCGGTGATCACGTTTTTTAGCTTCTTCAAGCAGCAACAGGTAATCGGTAAGGTCTTTCTGCTTTGGAAAAGTAACAGCATACACACGTGTGAGCTGCTTGTTCTTTTCATCGCCGCGCCAGTATGCGCCTGCCACGTTCATGAGCTTTACAGCCTTAATGAAGCCTGTGTTCGGGATGTGCGGGCCACGGCAAAGATCCGTGAAATTC
Source organism: Bacteroidota bacterium (assembly GCA_025963775.1). GTDB lineage: Bacteria > Bacteroidota > Bacteroidia > 2-12-FULL-35-15 > 2-12-FULL-35-15 > 2-12-FULL-35-15. Next base: position 16,902 of record JAOQAD010000002.1, read on the forward strand.
CCCTGCGAGTAGAATGTGATCTGCCCGTCTTCCAGGCCTTCCAGCAGGTCTAATTTATATTCGTCGCCTTTTTCCTTAAAGTAGGAAATTGCATCCGTCTTTGATATTTCCTTGCGTATATAAGCATTTCCCTGGCGGGCAAGCTCCAGCATTTTATCTTCCACCTTCTTGAAATCTTCCTGCGAAAAAGCTTTTCCGCCTAAATCAATATCGTAATAAAAGCCATTTTCGATGGCAGGCCCTATCCCGAATTTCGTTCCCGGGTACAGCGCTTCCAGGGCTTCCGCCATTAAGTGCGCGGAGGAATGCCACATGGTGGATTTTCCTTCTGCATCGTTCCATGTCAAAAGCACAAGCTTTGCGTCGCTGTTAATGGGGCGCGTGGCATCCCATACTTCGCCATTTACTTTTGCCGCTAAAACATTTCTTGCTAAACCTTCGGAGATCGAGAGCGCAACCTGGTGCGCAGTGGTTCCTTTTTCGTATTCACGGACGGAACCGTCGGGTAGTGTAATTTTGATCATCTTCTTTTTTTTGTCCAAACACCCAAACAAACGGGCGCAGGTAATTAGTAAATAAGGCTGCAAATATAGATTTATTAGGGGAGATTGCAAACAATCGCCTTGCGATTAATTTAGCCACAGTTCTACAGGTCCGGGTAGCAATTCTGCCACAGCCTGCCGTAGTTAAACTCTGTACCATCTTCCCTTAAAATTTCGTATTCAGTTTTCCGGCGATTCAAAATCTTCACTCAGCGATCATGTTCCCTTCGCAGTCCTTTTTATTTTTTAAAGCCTGTATTTAAAGGCTTTCTGGAATATCATTTTCCTCTATCCTGTAAATCAACACTGAAACACAATGAAAAGAACATACATGATCCTGTTATTACTGATCACAGCAATCGCAGGGAATTACGCGCAAGGGCCTGTAGTGCCCGATAACGGATCAAATACAGGCATTTCGATCCAGCAGGATCCGGAAAAGAAAATACTGAAGGTCATTTATTCCTCTGAACTGCGATCAGACCTCAGCATTAAGATCAAAGATGAATCGGGGAAGGTGGTGTATTCTGAAAAGCTGCTGGATGAAAAATTCAAGCACATAAGGTCACTGGATATCAGCAAATACAGCAAAGGGGTTTATATTGTTGAAGTGGATACACAAAGAGCGCAGGATATAGAAAGAATGCAGTTTAACTGATCCGCATTATTTCTGCTTATAGGAAATAAGCATCACCATGCACTCATTCTTCGTCATGCCGTATTCGGCATTCTCACAGGTTGGAAACGTGTATTCCACCGTGTAATTGCCGGGCTTCGCAAGGGCGAATTCGAAGAACTGGTCTTTTGCAGTAGTGGCTCCCAGCAGGTCGCTGCCTGGCTTGCCGTCCTTTTCTTCTTTGAATATGGAGATCTTCACTTCTTCAGTAAAGCCTGAATTGCAGAAATACAGCTTGTAATGCTGTTCTTTCAGGGCGGTGAACTGCACCTGTGCATGTTTCACCTTGTCATCCATCGTGAAATTAGTGAGTGTAAAACCATCGTACAGGTAGGTGGAATCGATCTCGAATTTTCCCTGCTCAACAATCTGTGAGACTTTGCACTGGGCATTGGCTGGCGCCTGTATGATCAGTAAGACCAGGGAAGAGAGAAAGTAAAGGAAATACTTCATCAGGCTAATCGGCTGCTCCTTTTTCAGTTTCAACATAGCTGATCAGCATAATGATGCAGCCCTGCTTTGTAACGCCGGGAGTGGAGCTTACAGGAACGGTATATTCTATGTAATAATTACCCGGTTTGGTAGGCTCGAAAGACCAGAAATTATTGTCGATGCCCTGGTCGCTGTCGTAAATTTTGTTGCGGTTCTTTTTGATCTTGTTGCTCTTGTCCCACACGTTGACCTGTACAGGCTCTTCAAATCCGGAGGAAATAAAAACGATCTTGTATTTCATCCCGCGGAAAGCAGTGAACTGCACTTCCTGGGTAGTTTGCTTTGCGCCGAAAATAAATTCGTTTACCGTGTAGCTGTCGAATTTAAAAGGCTTGGTGATGTTGGCCTTCGAAGATTTCATGATCTGCTTGGCCTTGCATTGTGCAAAAGAAGAATGACCGGTGCATATAAATGCACCGATCATTACTAAAAGGATATAGTTGAATTTTCTGTACATTTTTTATTTGTAACCCACCATGAACACCACGCAGCCACTTAGTTTCTGGTTGGTGCTGTCAGCCGGAACATCGTAATCAACATACAGCTTGCGTACGCGGGGAGCATCGAATACAATTTCGTTCTCTCCTGCTTTCAGATCCTTGCTGCTGTAAATAGCTTCACGTTTTTTTGATTCTTTATCCTTGGTGTATACATTCACCTGAACTGGTTTTGGCAGTGAGGATGTGTTGAATACAAGGCGGTATTTTTCCCCGATAAATACAGGCACTTCAATTTCCAGCTGCTGTGTTTTTTTCTGGAAGGTAACCTTTGTGAATTTCTGGCTGTCGTATTTGAACGGCTCCATTTTTTTCTTACAGCTGGCGGTCAGTGTTTTTTTATCGCAGTTATCAGTGGTTTGAATGGTTGTAAATCCATAAACGAATATTAAACCAAGTAAACCAGTATAAAATAGTTTTTTCATAATCTAACGTTTTTATTGTTTAACACGGGCTTGATTATCCGTTAATGATTTTAGTTCTGATTGCTTCGATCTTGGTAGTAAGCGTGCTTACTTCATCATCTGTCAGCGACATTTCCTTTTCGGTATCCTCATTTGCTTCCGGGTGGTCTTTCACCGATGGCAATGAATCATAAATATCCTTTACGCCCTGCAGGTCTGCGATCAACCCCCCGATGGCAGGATCTTTTTTCTCCTGTGCTTTCAGTGCATTTACAATACTTCCAAGAATGGTCATTTGCTCAGCAAGCTTGCTGTTCAGTGATTTGTCCTTACCTTTTTCGTAAACCTTAGAGCCTACATACATGCTTTCCACCCATGCTCCTGCAAATACGATGGAAGTAACCTGCTGCTGGTCATTCTCATCCAGGTACATGTCAGTTACCATCTGCAGCTCTGCAATAATGTAAGCAAGTGAATCTTCATTACCGATATTTTTTTCGAAGCGCTTCGACAGGTTGCCCTGGTCGAACACAGAGCCCATACCTAAATTATCAGCCATCTGGCGGCATAATTTCATATAGTTCATGGCTTCCTGGTTCTGCTTGTTGAGCACAGTATAGGAAAGGTCAGCGCTGTAAACGCCGAGGTTCAGTGCTTTGCTGAGGTTGGTGCCGTATTTTGAAGGATCTTTCAGCGTGCTGGTGATCCCGTCCTTGTATTTTAATCCCGATTTTTTGAAGATCGAAGCGATCTGCAGTGGAGAAGGAAGCGAGTAGGAAACATCTTCTACTTCGGCAGTAGGCTCAGGCGCTGCTGTTGTATCAGTACCGGCGGAAAGATTGTCGTCCTTTGGAGTTTCGCTGCCACATGATGCCAATAGCATCCCGGTAGCAATAAGCATTGCGCTTTTAAGCACAAATGATTTTTTGTTTACGAGCATTTGTTTCGATTAATAGAAGGTTAATAAAGATTGGTTTGAAAATTCAAGGGCTAAACTACAAAAAAATATTAAAGTACAAAATTTCAATTTTCGCGATCTCTTACTTATTTGTTCAGGGAAAGCTGCTTCTTATTGATCACGCCGATCACTTTTCCCCTGAACCTGCTGCCTGTAAAGGGCGTGTTGGAGGATTTCGACTGGATGTGCTTTTTTTCAAAGGTCCATTCCCTGTCAGGATCGAACAGTGTTATGTTTGCTACTTCACCTTCCCTGATCACAGCCTGCTTTAATTTCAGCACTGTGCGCGGGTTTGTGCTGAGCGCATCGATGAGCGTTTCCAGCTTCAGCCTTCCCCTGTTGGTGTTCAGGAGCCCGAAAGCGCTTTCCAGCCCGATCATTCCGTTCGAAGCATGGTCAAACTCCACATCCTTTGATTCGATGTCCTGCGGGCGGTGATCGCTCGTGATGGCGTCGATGGTGCCATCCGACAAGCCTTTGCGAAGCGCTTCTATATCATTCTTTGTGCGCAGCGGAGGGTTCAGTTTGTAGTTGCTGTCAAATCCCGAAAGCAAGGTATCATCCAGCGCAAGGTTGTATGCATTTGCCGAAGCCGTTATTTTCAGTCCTTTGGCTTTTGCTCCGCGGATCAGCTCAACGCCGCCCTGTGTGGACACATTGCTGATGTGCAGCGGAGCTGCAGTGTATTCGGCGAGGAAAATGTTGCGGCCGATCATCAGCTCTTCGGCGAGTGCCGGAATTCCTTTGAGGCCAAGCTTTGTGGAGCTTTCGCCTTCGTTCATCTGCCCGTCCTGCGAAATGCTTTTATCATCGCAGTGTGTCATCACCAGTCCATCGAAATTTTTAGAATACAGCAGTGCGCGCATCAGGATGCCGGCATTGGAGATCGTATTCTTATCGTCGGAGAAAGCGATGGCGCCTGCCTGCTGCATATCGTACATTTCGGAAAGCTCCTTGCCTTCGCGGTTAACCGTCGTCGCTGCTATCGGGTACACATCCACGAGGCTGTTCTCGGTGTTGTTCCTGATGTACTGCACCTGCGCTTTTGAATGGATCGGAGGGTCTGTTGCGGAAGTGATCGCAACGGCAGTAAATCCGCCGGCTGCAGCCGATCTCATCCCGGTCTGCAGGTCTTCCTTGTGCTCGTATCCCGGGTCGCAGAAGTTTACCTGCATGTCCATCCATCCTGCAGAAATATGAAGGTTCCCGGCCTCGATCACCTTTACGTTCTTATCAGTTGTGATCTTTGCGCGAATGGAAGTGATGATCCCGTTCTCGATCAGCACATCGGCTGTTTTCCCGTTGTGGGAGGAGTTGCTGTCGATGATGCGGGCTTGTTTGATGAGTATGTTCATGATACGTTGTTTTACCACAGATTCTCACAGATTTCAGCTGCCCTTTCGGCCGACTGATAAATGGATCAGAACAGATTACATTGCCAAACGCTGTATTCCTTCCTTGAGATCGGTGGTGTTAAAGTTTATTAATAAGCCAATTTTTTTGTATTTGTCATCTCGAGCGTAGCCGGAAGATCTTGTTATTTATGATCTATTATCTCAATTAAAAAGATTCCTCCATTTCAGCCGGAATGACAACGTAATCTGTGGTCAATCATCCTTTCATAAATCGTAATAAAAGCACTTCAACCGCCAGGAAAAGTAAAGCTAAAATAAGGCAGAGCTTCCATAATTTTTTACCCTGGTCAAGCTCGGCAAGTGAATGCGTTAAACTTTGTTCTGAAACATTTAATACGTTGAAGTTAAACAGGTTATTTTTGTTTATTTGATCTTTTAGTTCGTCTTCTGTAAAGCAGTTCAGGTCCGATTCAGTTCTGTTGAAATTGAAAGAGATCCCTGTAATGAGATCCTTGTCGGCATAGAGGTTATAATTGCCTGCATCCGTTACCTGCCCATGCGTCATAATTTCCGTCCTCGAGTCAATTACCTTGTGTTCGGGAATAATATCGAAAGTGCCTGTTGTGCTTTTGATGTGGTATACATTTTCACCGCTCAGCGCTTTGTCCGTTTCAATCGATTCATCATTCCCGATGGTGTAGAAGAGCGGGCTTGATTGCAGGCTGTACATCGCGATCTTGTAGAGTGTAGGCACAAAGATCGCATGCTTTGCAAAATTGCTGAAGTTGCTGCCCAGCCCGCCGGAGCAGAGGTAAAGCTTTCCTTTGCCGACAGGATATTTCGCAAGGAACACATCGCCGTTCTGCAGCTTCAGCAGGTATTCTTCCGCGCTGCGTGTTGTTTTTGAAAGCGCATAGTGGGAGCTTACTTTCGGAAGGTCGAGATTCGTGGCGCTGAATGTTTTCTTTTCAAACACATCTTTGTAAATGTCGTGGTCGAGATTGATCTTATCCACCTTAGTGCCGGCGGTATCGTAGCGTTCAAAATAGTTTGCCCTTGCCAGCAGCGAAAACTCCTTGTAGCCGGCCAGGTCTGCATCGGTTGCAGGGAACACGAGCACGCTGCCGCCATTGTCCATAAAGCGTTTCAGCTCCTGCGACAGCCCCGAGGAGATGGTTTTTAATTCGTTCAGCACGATCAGGCTGTTCGCGGAAAGCGTGGAATAATCAAGCTGGTTGTCGGATACATTCTTTTGTACAAAAAGTGAATCGGCACCGAAAAGCTTGTCCAGGTAAGGGCTTTCGGGAATTGTTCCTGCAGCGTTGATGCAAAGCACCGGGATGGTTTTCGCGACCTCGAAGCTGAAATAAAATTTATCGTCGAAGGTCACAGGATAATCATTCAGCTCGATGCGGCAATTCTGCACACCTGCTTCGCGTGAAGCAAAGGAAAGCACCACTTCGGTTTCGCCGTTCTTCTCGGCATTGAAGCTGGCTGGCGTTTTCTGGATGTTGTTAATGAACAGCTTGATGGAATTGTTCTCCAGCTCTTTCTCCGAAACATTTTTTATTCTCACATGCAGCTTTTCCACCTGGTTGAACTGGCGCACAGGCGTTTCAAACCAGCAGGTGTCGATGTACACATTGCTTTTTCCGGCTGCGGATAAAGGAAGCAGGTCCACAGTAATGCTGGTATCGTTCTTCAGCTGATCGAGGTTACTGACGCTTTTCTGAAAATCGGAAAGGATGAATGCTGTTTTGCTTTTGCTTCCGCTTTGCTGCAACACATCAAAAGCACGTGATGTGATCTCAGAGAGGCTTCGTGTAGCCGGGGAGATCTTTACTTCATCCAGCCATTCTGTAAATTCCTCTTTATTCACCAGCCGCTGGTGCCTGCCTTCAAAATCATTGGTCAGCAGCTGGAAGCGGTCGCTCGGCTTGTAAGCGGCCACAATTTCCATGGCGCGCCTTTTTGCATCCTCGAGCAGTGGGCCGCTTTTATTCACTGCGTCCATGCTGAAGGAATTGTCGATGAAAATACTGATGGCTTTATCGCCCGGGATCACTTTGCTGTTCTCAACAGGAATGAAGGGCTGTGCAAATGCAAGTACAAGAAAGCTGATGAAGAGGATACGGGCTGCTAAAACAAGAAGATGCTTCAACTTTGATTTAGCCTGTGTTTCCTGCTTCACTTCTTTTAAAAAGCGAACATTGCTGAAGTAAACGGTCTTGAATTTCCGGAAATTAAAAAGGTGAATGATGACAGGAATGGCGATTGCCGAAAGTGCAAATAGGAATGCAGGGTAGGTAAAGCTCATCAAAGGACAAATATACTATTTTTTTGAAAGGTCAGCCTTTAAATATTCCGGGAAGCCAACAGGCCTTTCTGCTGGCATGTAAATTTAATTGTCAACTGGATGTTCTGAGAAAAACAAGCATTTCAAAGAACACAATTAATATTCTATTCCAAAACATAAAAAAATGATCACAGCAGAAAAAGAGATTGCCCGTATCAAAGCATTAAATCGGTACGAAATACTTGATACGCCGGAGGATGGCAGTTTCGACAAAGTTACAGCCCTTGCTTCCAAAATATTCAGCGTTCCCATCGCCATCATCAGCCTTGTGGATGTAGACAGGATCTGGTTCAAGTCACATTATGGATTGGAAGCCAGGCAAATAGGAAAAGATCCGGGCCTTTGCGCCTCCGCTATCCTTTCGGATGAGATCTACCTTGTGGAAGATGCTAAAAATGATCCGCGTTGTCTTGCAAATCCGCTTGTAGCAGGTGATTTCGGTTTGCAGTTTTATGCAGCAGCGCCTTTGAAAACATCCGACGGATATAATATCGGCACATTTTGCATCCTTGATAAGCGCCAGCGCTACATCAACTCCGACCAGCAGGCAATGCTGAAAAGCATGGCGGACATTATCATGGATGAGATCGAGATTCGTCTTGCAGCACGCAATGTCATGAAAAATGCGCTTGTGCGCATCCATGAGCTGGAAACTGAGAACAGCCTGTTAAAAGAAAAAATAGCCTGAGCTTAAAATTTTTCAAATACGCCCAGCCCGAACAGCGCAAAATCATATTTAACGGGGTCGGCAGGATCCATTTTCCGTAATGCTGCCGTGAGCTCTTCCACGGCTTTCCAGTCGTTCTGCGTCCGTTTCAGCAGGCCAAGCTTTCTTGCAACATTGCCGGAATGCACATCCAGCGGGCACATCAGCTCCGAAGCCGGAAGCTTCCAGATCCCGAAATCAACGCCGCGCTTGTCTTTCCTCGCCATCCAGCGCAGGTACATGCACAGCCTTTTTGCCGATGAATTATCCATCGGGTTGGAAACATGCTTTCGTGTCCGCGTTTCATGCGGAATGGAAAAGAACAGGTCGCGGAAATTGGTGATTGAATGCAGCAGCACATCCTTTTTTTCATCGGTGTGGAATGCTGCTTCCAGGCCGCCGTGTTTCTTATAGATGTTCCGGAGGGAACGCAGAAAGAAAACCATATCGGTGCTGTTGAACGTTCGGTGAACAAAGCCATCAAACTTTTCGAGCTCTTTCTTTTTTGCATTCATGACGAAATCGTAAGGGCTCTGTTCCATCAGGCGCATCATTTTGTTCGCGTTGTTGATGATCGTAACGCGCTGTCCCCAGGCAATGGTAGCAGCGAGAAACCCTGCGATCTCGATGTCTTCCTTTTTTGTGAACAGGTGCGGGATCGATACCGGGTCCGGGCCGATAAAGTCCGGCCGGTTGAATTGATCCGTTTTCTCATCCAGGAATTTTTTCAGCTCGGCAATTTTCATCCCTTTAGTCATTTTCGATCTTTGTCACCAATTGCTTCAGCACTTCATCGGCACGCTTAAAATAGCGGTAGCGCTGCTTTTCAGCCACTCCGCTGATGAGGTTCGATTTGCGGATCAGGTTCTTCAGCCAGAGCTCGGTCTCATTGCAGAAATTCACATTGGTAGTGAGCATTACATTGAAAGTATGGTAGGAAATGTAAGCGCCTTTCATTCCGCCGGTGGTCGACAGTACACAATTGTTCCCGATCATCACATCGCTGTGGTACAGCGAATAATTGGGTTCCGTGCCTGCAGGCTTGTTATCCAGCCCCAGTTTGATGTTCAGCTCCGCCTGCTTCCTGATCCTATTGAGCATCAGGTTCACTTCCTCGCACACCCTGAGCGCATCCTGCTTTGTATTGAATGCGCCTGCATCCCAGTAAAATTCGATCTGCTTGAGTGTGCTGTTCACGGTATCATCCGACCAGATCTCGATGGAATTGATCTTCGAATAGGCATCATAAATGTCGGCCGCGATCTGCAGCAGGTCCTCATCGATGTGCGTGGTTTCAAATTTTTTGTCCTCGTAGCCTTTTGCATTCAGAATGGATTTGTTCCAGTAAAAGATCTTGAACGCTGTAAGGTAGGGATGTGCGAAATGCTGGAACACAGGAATATCTTCCGCTGCAAAAATGATCTGCCGGTCGTTTTCCGCGAATTTCAGCACCTGCCCGAGATCATTTTTAATTCCCTGCAGGTATTCCCGGAACGTGCTTACATGGCTGCTGAGCTGGTGATAGGTGAAGCTCACAAAATTGTCGCTGCCGCTGTTGATGAAGGAATCAAAAGAGATCCTGAAGTGCTTGCAGATCAGGGCGATCTCCTCGATGCTCAGCTGCGTTTCCCCGCGCATCCGGCGGTAAGCGCTGTCGTTGCTTACTTCCAGCAGCTCCGCCAGCTCATCCACCAGCGACATATTGCCGGGCAATGCGCTTTTTATGCGTTGCATGAGCAGGGCCTGCGCCGATTCCTGGATTTTTTTAGCCATAAAAATTTCGTATTAAATAAGTACCCGGGTAAGAATTAATTGCAATTTATAATAATTCCCCCGGATTATTTGCAAAAAATGCAAATTTTCGGTTCTGCTGCTTTTTAGTCTTTCAAATTTTGCGGCTTTTGCTTTAAAGTCATTGCCTGGCGCGGATTCCCGTTTCGTTTCCCGGGCAAGGCCGCGTAGTTTTGCTTCAGAAATAAAAACAAACCCTATGAAAAACATTCTTCTCCTGCTGCTTATTCTTTCTGCATTTTCTTTAAAAGCCCAAAGGGATATGGGAAGAAAAACATTGTTCTCTGCAAAGAATGAGCGGAAAGAGCATGTGATAAAGATCGGCAGGATCAAAAACAGCTTCAAAAAAGAAAAAGGCAGCACCGCCATTTTTCGCTTACTGAATTATGGCTTTCGCCCTAAAGCGTCCCTCGATCTCCTGGACAACTCAGGCATTCATCTCTTTACCATTTCAGATATCGGTACCCTGCCCGCATTGCATGTAGGGGCAAGGTTCAATGCAGGCATCATCATTACTATTTAATAAAACTTAAAACAGGAAATCATGAAAACCCAGACACACCACCAGGTCATCACTTTTTCGAAAACAGCCACTATTTTAAAATGTTGCGCCATTGCGTTCATCATCGCCTGTGCGATCAGCCTGGCGGGAAAAGTCAGCCTTCACGAATTTGTGAGCAACATCCTTGAATGGGATTCAATTTAAATTCATACGATCATGATCGAAACCATCAAACGCATTCTCGGATTTATCCTCCTCATCCTCTTTATTCTCTGGAATATCAATTGTTTCGGACAGGATACGCTGAAGCCGGCGGATCACAGGCACAACGTGATCGGCTTTGTTACAGAGGACATGGAGCAGATCAACGGGCTTGCGCTGGGTATCTGGAACCAGCCTGATATGCATCATGAACAGCAGATCAACGGGATGCAGCTCGAGCTCGTTGGTTCCGGCTGGGTAACGCCATTTCTTTTCCTGGATGATGAAGGATACATTCCGAAATCGCGGGATCACCTTCAAAACAACGGGCTGCTCATCGGTACCACTTTGCTTGCCGGAAAGATCAACGGAGTAGGGATCTCACCATTTGTGATCACACATCACGACCTTAACGGGATGATCATTGCGCCGGTAACAGTTACGCTCTACACCGCAAATGGCAGTACAATAGCGGTGATCAACTACGTTTCAGCCATGAATGGTTTGCAGGTCGGCATTTATAACAACACGCAACGGTTAAACGGACTGGAAGCCGGAATTTACAATCAATGTGATGATTATTCAAGAGGAGTGCAGGTCGGATTGATTAACAGGAGCAATGCGCACAGGGGCATCCAGATCGGGCTGGTGAATATCATCGGCAAACGGATCACGCCAATAGTTAACTGGAGCTTCAAACCATTTAGTAACGCAGGCTAAACGCCCCGATTTGTTTTACACGGAAAAGGCGTAAAAAAAGCGCTTGCTTTTTTGGCCCCGGCATGAATGTGCCAGGGGCTTTTTTAGTGCAGGTTTGTTTCGCGCCAGCGAAACATTACCTGCACTTATCCCGTGCCCCGTCACGGGATCTGTTAAATGTTATTCTTCTGCTTCGTCATCCCGTGCCCGACACGGGATCTTTCAAGTGATAGCAGGATTTTAGTTATTTTGCGCAGCAAGATATTACCTGCAATATCCCGAAAACATTACGATGTATCAAATAGATGACAAAGGCTCCCGCGCAGAATAAGATCCCTCGGGCAAGCTCGGGATGACACGCAGCTCTAAATTAAAACACTGAATAAAGTTTTGCTTAATTCTTCAATAATGCTCCGTCATTCCGTGCCACGACACGGGATCTCTCTATAATTATGAGGTGAGAGGAATCTGCACGCTTTGAGATTGCGTAGGGATCCCGTGTCGGGGCACGGGATGACAGGATCATCGTAGTAAGATTATAATTTTTGAAATTCGGCTTACTCAATATCCTCAAATCCTGTTTCCTCAGTAGGAGCAAGCTGCGTGTTGAAACGCAGGACGACAGAATCATCGTGTAAAATCATGACTTTTGAGGTTTTGTTTACTGGATATTCCTCAAATCCAGCTTCCTCAGCTTCGGCGCGAGCCTTGCGGTAGCACCAACGATCAGCACCGTCATAACGCCGCCAAACACCACGGAAGCTTTCAGTCCCATCAGGTTTGCAGTAAGCCCCGATTCAAATCCGCCGATCTCGTTGGAAGAGCCGATGAAAATGCTGTTCACTGCAGATACCCTTCCACGCATGTGATCGGGAGTTGACAATTGCAGCACGGTATGGCGGATCACTACGCTTACATTATCGAATGCGCCGGTAAGGAATAGGAGGAACAGCGATAAATAATAGTTGGTGGAAATAGCAAAGAAGATCGTAGCGACACCGAACAGGGCAACATGCAGGAATAAATTCTTTCCTGCATTTTTTGTGATCGGCTTATAGGCAAGGATGATGGCTGTAACAATTGCGCCGACCGCAGGAGCAGCCCTTAAAAAGCCGAGCTCAGCAGGGCCCGTAAATAAAATTTCCTTCGCGAAAGCGGGAAGCATGGCCACTGCACCGCCGAAAAGAACAGCAAACAGGTCGAGCGACAATGCGCCAAGGATCAGCTGGTTGCTGAATACGAATTTGATCCCGGCAGATAAGCTCTGGCTCATGGTTTCCTTTTTTTCCTTTGCAGGGACAGGCTTGGAAGCAATGAAGATGAAGGAAGTGATGGCGATAAAGATAAAAACAAGGTTCACCGTGTATGCTGCCGAATAGCTTACGGCGCAAATGAATCCCGCCATCACCGGGCCGATCACAGCGCCGGTATGCCATACGCTGCTGTTCCAGGTGGCTGAATTTGCATACATCTCCCGCGGAACGATCTGCGACATGAATGCCGGAAATGCTGCAGAGATAAATCCCCTTACAATTCCAATGAAGCCGAATACAATGTAAATAGGGAAGGTGCCGTAATTTTTTATCACCATGGAGCCTTCCTGTGAAAAATAGAGCAGGGCAGCAGTTGAAAACGTAAGCAGGCACATGGAAATTAAAATGATCCGCTTGCGGCTCACAACATCCGCCACATGTCCGGAGAACAGCGACACAAGAATAAAGGGCAGCGCTTCCGCCAGGCAGATCATTCCGAGGGAAAGCTTATCGTTCGTGATGTTGTATACCTGCCAGCCTACGATCACGCTTTGCATCTGTATACCCATGGTCAGGAAAAAACGCGTGTTCAGAAAAAAAAGGAATTCTTTTATCCGCAGGGCTGCAAAAGGGTCGTGTTTCAGGTTTTTGGAAGTCATGATCAGCGCTGCAAATTTACATTTTTATCCTGCAATAACATACCCGCAGCCAATGAATTCGACGGGCAGCTTTGCGGTTGTATCAATAAATAGTTTATTTTTGAATGAACACAAAATAAATCCACCATGAAAAAGATCCTTGTTTTTGCACTGGGCATATTTGCATTCAGCACTGTAAGTGTTGCGCAAACTATTGAAAAATCTGCTGTTCCGTCGGAGATCATGAATGTATTTAATGCTGCCTACATGAACCCTGAGGGCGTGAAGTGGGAAATGGACTATGATAATTACGTGGCCCGCTTCCAGAAGAATAAAACAGAAATGATCGTGACGTATAATAAGGAAGGCAAATGGGTAATGACCGAAACGCCCGTTACTCATAAATCATTGCCGGCGGCTGTGAAATCCTGTCTTACCAAGCAATTCGACATCTACAAGGAAAATGACATTGAAAAGGTTGACAAGCCTGATGGTGTTTGCTACGAGATCGACATCGAATACAACCAGATGAACTACGAAGTGGTGATCGCGGAAAACGGTGAGCTCATCAAAAAGGAGCAGGTGAAGGAATATAAGAAGGATTAGTATTTTAACGTAATTTCGGTCACTCCGTGCGCTTTTTTAACGCGGTTTTTGTCATCCCGTGCCACGCACGGGATCTCTCCGTAATCATGCTGCGTGCAAAAATCCTTTGCGAGTAATCTATCGTACGTTCTCCCTTCGGCCCAGGGTAACAGCTCGAACTGGCATCATACAGTACGTCATCATAATCAATCATAAGCGTCGAAGACGATCATCCTGTTTATCATAAAAATCTGTGCAAATCAGCGTACCATTATACACCGTTTGTCAAAGTTGCCTACCCACGTTCTCAAATCGCTCGAACTGAGAGCACGTATTGAATCTTTGGGCGCCGCATGATTGCCGGGGCCAGGCCCGGAATGACAGATACTCTCGGATGCCAGCATCACTTGAACCTCTGATCACCTGAGCTCGTTGTTCCTTTGATCATGATCGCTCCCTGTTTCAGCAACAGCCTTTTCTCTTCTTTGATCGTTTCAGTCCCGTTCTCCACGCATAATGAGCCGGAAACCGAATTGAGGTCATAGCTCATATCCTTTTTATCATTTGAAAAATTCATTTTGATATCGCCGGAAACGGTTTGAAGCTTTGATTCAGCAGTAAGGCGGTTGTTCTTCCCGGTAAGGTCGCCGGAACTCGTGTTGAGCGTAAGATCGCCTTTGCAATCGCTTACCGTAATATTTCCTGACACAGCACTTGCACGGATGTTGCCTTCAATGCCGCTCAGCACCTGGTCGCCGGAAGAAGAGGAGAGGTTTGCATCGCCTTTTACATTTGCAAGATGAATGTTACCGGAAACAGACTGCGTGGTGTAAGTGCCTGTTATGCCTTCTACGAACTGATCGCCCGAGCTGCTGGACATTATCACATTTCCGTTACTGTTTTTACTTTTGATGTCGCCGGAAACGGAGCTAAGGTTGAGCGGACAAAAAGTATCATCTGTATTGATATCGCCCGAAGAAGTATGCACTTCCACCTGCTTTCCTTTTAAGCCGTTCAGCTTCACATTGCCGGATACATTGTGCACGATCACTTCAGTTCCTTCCGGTACGGTGAGCGCCATCATGCCGCTTACCGTGAGGCTGCCAACGATCATGATGCCTTTATTGTTTTCCGATTCAATGTAGATCTTTAAAGTAGAATCTTTTTTCTCTGTGATCACCTTGTATTTTGTGATCTTTGAATGCAAACCCTTTGCGCAGATCATGTGCTCTTCGTAAAACAATACGGAAGACTGATTGTGCGCTTTTACCGACACATCAAAAAATCCGCCTTCAATTTCAATTTTATTGATCCCGTTGAAAATCGTATCCTTTTTTGTTGATGAGCTGTCGGAGGACTCATAGTTGACTGCTGTGGCAGGAACAGCTGCAACAGGTTGCGGGACTTCCGGCGCAGGAGTGGCTTCTACAGCAGGTATAGGTGGAACCGGAGGCGCTTCCTGGAAGGGCAGTACCGGCCCGATGGTACTTTCAACTTTTATTTCTTTTATAGTGCCAATTGTTGCTTCTGCTGCCACCGGCAGGATAGGGGATGTTGCTTCGATGGCTTCTTTGGCAGGGATTCCGGTAGTATCATGCTGTTCTGTTGTCGCGGCAATCATCGCCGGCTTTTCTGTTTTATTGTTCAGCAGGTAGGCAGATGCAATTACTGCAATGGTAGCGCCTGCGCCGAAAAATCCTTTCTTCAGCCAGGAGATCTTTTTCGGATTCGGGATGCTTGTTTGTGGCACAGCCAGCTGCAGGCTGATCGCAGACCAGAGGTCGGCAGGTTCATGTATATCCATTTGATTACGGTTTTCGCGGATGAATGCTTTGAGTGTATCTTCCATGTTACTTTTGTTCCTTTAAATAAGTACCGAGCTTTTTTCTTGCCCTCAGGTACTGCGATTTGGAGGTGCTTTCGGAGATGCCTAATTTTTCGGCGATCATTCTATGACTGTAATCCTCAAATAAAAAAAGCGTGAGGATCACCCTGTAGCCGTCAGGAAGCCTGTCGATGGCTTTTTGCAGCGTCACAGCATCATATTCAAATCCGTTTTCTTCCTCCGCTTCTTCTTCGGCAATGTCCAGCTCATCCACCTGGATGAAATTCTGCTTCTGCTTTTTCAGCGCATCCAGCGACCTGTTGATCACAATGCGCTTCAGCCAGCTGCCAAAAGAGCCTTTTTCTTCAAAGCTCCGGATGTGCCGGAAAGCTGCTACGAAACTTTCCTGGAGCACATCCTCGGCTTCATCCCTGTTGTTCAGGATCCGCATGCTTGCATTGAACATCGGTTTCGCATAAAGCCTGTACAGCTCACGGAAAGCTTTGTCGTCTCCCTTTTTACATTGCTCCACCAGGTCGTGGTGCTCCGTGTTATGTTCTATTGCGATGATCAAATTCTGCAGCGTTTACTATAAAGACTGTGTTCTTTTAAAAAGTTGCACCGGATTTCAAAAAAAAATCCCCGTGATGTTTTCACGGGGATCTATAATACTCATTTTATAAAAGGAAATGTATTAATAGTACACAAGCCTTCTTACTTCCGCAATGTATTTCGACAGGCGGATCACCTGGCGGGTGTAACCGTATTCGTTATCATACCATACATACAATACAATGTTCTTTTTGTCAGGGCCAACGATGGTTGCCTGGCTGTCGAAGACGGAAGGGCAGGGGTTGCCGATCACATCGGTGGACACAAGCTCATTGGAATTCATGTACTGGATCTGCTCCACCAGTGCGCCATTTAAAGCGGCATCCTTCACGATGTTGTTCACATCTTCTTTCGTCACTTCCTTTTCAATGGTCATGCTCAGGATGGCAAGCGATACGTTCGGGGTCGGAACACGCACGGAGTTCGCGGTGAATTTCCCTGAAAGCTGCGGCAATACTTTTTTGAGCGCGCTTTCTGCACCTGTTTCAGTGATGACCATGTTCAGCGCTGCAGAACGGCCGCGCCTGTATTTTTTATGATAGTTGTCGAGTAAATTCTGGTCGTTGGTGTAGGAGTGCACCGTTTCAATGTGTCCGCGTACAATTCCTAATTTGTTATGTGTAACGTCCAGGATCGGCATAATGGCATTGGTGGTACAGCTTGCCGCAGAAAAGATCGTTTCAGCCTTGATGTCGATCGCTTTGTGGTTCACACCGTGAACAATGTTCGGAATGTCCTTGGCAGGAGCTGTAAGCAATACCTTTGAAATTCCTTTTGCCTTGAGGTGACGGCTTAATTCAGCCTTGTCACGGAATACGCCGGTGTTATCGATCAGCAATGCATTCTCGATCCCGTAAGCCGTGTAATCCACATCCTCCGGGTTTTTCGCGTCGATCATATAAACGGTGTGCCCGTTGATGATGAGTGCTTTTTTATCGAGATCTTCAATGATGGTTCCAGGGAATTGTCCGTGCACCGAATCCGTACGCAGCAAATCCGCACGCTTGATGATCTCTTCATCGCTGTTGCCGCGTGTAACAATTGCTTTTAAGCGCAATTGCTCGCCTTTCCCGGCCTGTGCGATCAGTTCTCTTGCAGCGAGGCGCCCGATACGGCCGAAACCGAACAGGACCACATCTTTCGGAGTGATCGTATGTTTTGCACCTACAAATTCAGCCAGCTTATTCTTTAAGAAATCCCCTGAAGTTTTAAAATCGCCTTGTTCCTGCAGCCATTCGAATGCCAGCTTGCCGATATCGATCCGGGAAGGACAGAGCTCCATTTTACAGATCTCGTTCGCGATCATTAAGGTAGCTTCAACGGTAATGATCTTTCCTACCACATTTTTTGCATAATGATGAAGATTGATGATCTCGCTTGCGCTGCGGTCAACCAGCTGGTTCCTGAACAGGATCAGCTCGATCGACTTTTCATACCACAGCTTCCCGATCGCGTTGATCAGGTCGAGGGCCGCTTTTTCATGGCCGATCCATTCATTCAGTTCTGCTTCATAAGAGCCTTTTGCTTTGCCTTTTGTAGGTTCCATCGTTTCAAGAGTCATATTATAGTTATAATTTAAGTTAGAAAATTATTAAATGAGACCGATTAAAAATAAAAAAATTAACCGCACAAACAGCTTCCTTTTTTTCATTAGTTGTTAAGAAGCTATTTATGCGGTTAATTGACATCCCTGGGCTTTACCTGATTATCCTAAATAGGTTTTAAGTAATTTGCTGCGGGAATTATGACGTAATCTGCGGATCGCTTTTTCCTTGATCTGGCGAACACGCTCGCGGGTAAGGTCGAACTTTGCACCGATCTCTTCCAGCGTTAAGCCGTGGTTGATGCCGATCCCGAAGAATAATTTCACTACATCGCGTTCTCTTTCTGTTAATGTTGAAAGCGAACGTTCGATCTCGCGCTGTAAGGATTCGTTCAGCAGTCCGTTATCGGCACGCGGCGAGTCGTGGTTCACAAGCACGTCCAACAGGCTGTTCTCTTCACCGTTCACGAAAGGTGCATCCATCGATACGTGGCGTCCGGAAACGCGCATGGTGTCTGCCACTTTATCCTGCGGCAACTCGAGGAGCTCGGATAATTCTTCTGCACTCGGCTCACGCTCAAATTCCTGCTCCAGCTTGGAGAATGCTTTGTTGATCTTATTCAGGGAACCAACCTGATTCAAAGGTAAACGTACGATACGCGACTGTTCAGCCAAAGCCTGGAGGATCGATTGGCGGATCCACCATACGGCGTATGAAATGAATTTAAAACCGCGTGTTTCATCGAAACGCTTCGCAGCTTTGATAAGGCCTAAATTCCCTTCGTTGATCAGATCGGGAAGGCTTAAGCCCTGGTTTTGATATTGTTTGGCAACAGATACAACGAAACGAAGATTTGACTTGGTCAGTTTTTCCAAAGCAGCCTGGTCACCTTCCCTGATCTTCTTCGCTAAAATTACTTCTTCATCTGCATTGATCAACTCCTCACGCCCTATCTCCTGCAGGTATTTGTCAAGAGATGCACTTTCGCGGTTGGTGATTGATTTGGTTATTTTGAGTTGTCTCATTTTATAGGAGTGTTAAATTTCGATTAAAAATCGGTACAAAGATACTTTAAAACGCTGGATCATAGCATTTATTTTACATAAAATAACCTTTATAATTTATTGATTTTCAGTAATTTACAATATATTAGACCAAGTACAAAAAAGCCTCTGTAAAGAGGCTTTTTTTGTCGATCAATACAATACAAGCCACAGCTTTGGCTTTTACATGCCGAAGCCATAGTAGGCTCTCATGCCATTCGGGTAAACACCTTCAATCAGCACGCCGCCTTTTTTTGTTTCCAGTGCAGCTTTTATGTCGTCAACGGAATTGATCTTCTTTTTGTCCACGCTGGTGATGATAAAGCCTTCACGGATGCCTGCGCTCAGCAATTTGCCGGCAGTAAGCTTATTGACACGAAGCCCGTTCTCAATGCCCAGTTTTTTCATATCGCCTGAATTGATATCTTCGAATGTAGCGCCCAGCGTATTTACCACTTCCGCTTTCGGCTTCTCCACCACATCTGTATTTCCGTTCTTGTTCTTTAATACCAGCGGAATGATCTTTTCCTGGTTGTTGCGTTTCAACGTAATGGTAACTTTGTTGCCCGGGCGGAAGCGGCTGATCTGCTCCTGCAGCTCAGGCACATTGTTCACATCCACTTCCCCCACTTTCGTGATCACATCGCCTTCCTTAATGCCTGCTTCTTCACCGGAACCGCCTGCGGAAAGCCCGTCAACATACACACCTTTAATTTCGTTAATGCTTTTTTCACTTGCCAGCTTCGCATCCAGGTCGCGGATGCTCACACCGATGAATGCACGCTGCACCGCACCGAACTCAAGCAGGTCGGCAACAACTTTACGCGCCATGTTCACAGGGATCGCAAAGGAGTAACCTGTGTAGGAGCCTGTGTTGGAAGCGATCGCGGAGTTGATCCCAACAAGCTCGCCTTTTGTATTCACCAGCGCACCGCCGCTGTTGCCCGGGTTAACCGCAGCATCCGTCTGGATGAACGATTCAACAGGGAATTGTCCTTTTGCAGGATCATTGTCGAGAATGTTGATGCTTCTTCCTTTTGCACTTACAATTCCGGCTGTGACCGTGGATGTAAGATTGAAAGGATTACCAACCGCCAGCACCCATTCGCCCACTTTTACATTGTCGGAATTTCCGTAGCTCATGTAAGGCAGGTTGGTTTCCTTGATCTTCAGCAGGGCAAGGTCGGTGGTCGGGTCTTTCCCGATCACATCGGCAGTATAGGTACGCTTGTCATTCAGCGTGATCTCAATTTTATCAGCGCCGTCCACCACGTGATTGTTTGTTACGATGTAACCGTCCTGCGACACGATCACGCCCGAGCCTGTAGCCATGGGTGCTTCCTGGTGCTGCGGTGCGCGCTGCCCGAAGAAATCACGGAATGGGTCATAGGCATATGGATTTTGGCTCGTCTGGAGCGGGTAGGTTGTTTTTACATTCACTACCGCATGCACAGATTGTTCTGCAGCAGCAGTAAAATCGATGGATGCCTCAGGGCTTGCTGCCGGCATGTTCACATAGCTTACAGGGGCTTTGTAAGCAAGCATGGATGCCTGTGTGGAAGAGCCGCCCTGCAATAAATGACTGACACCAAGCGATGTTAATCCCCCGATGCCTGCAATCGCAAATACACTCAATATCTTTTTCATATTATTGGTTGATTTTAAGGTTAAGAATAAATTGTTTTTTTGGATGCTGAAACAACACAAATTTTATTCCCATATTGCTGTTAATACTTATTTTTAACAATAATTAACGGGATCTTAAAAGGTTGTTTAACTTTGTATCCGGTTGGATAAAAGTACTAAAAAACCGCAGAAAAATCAATGACTAATTTCAGGGAAAAAGCACAGGTTTTCATCATCGGACTTTCTATTGGCCTGTTGATCGCGGGAGCTTTTTTTATCCTGAAACTGGATGATTATTTTAAGGAGCTGAACCTTTACAAAAAGGTCTCCCAGAGCTTTTCCTCAACTGAACAGGCTTCTGAAAGCACTGAAAAAACAGAGCAACCGGAGAAGCAGGAAAAGAAGCAGAACCAGAAGCCATCCAAAAACAAAACCGCAGTGTACAGCGATTCAGCAGCAGCGCCGGAAAAAAAAGAACTTGTGCCGGATGCTGATACACTGAGAATGAAAGGCGATTCGGCAATTGCAATAATGGCAGCGGAAGATGACATTGTGGTCAGGAAAGACGAGCAGCTCATGACACGGACGCTGGATGTGTACAACCTGAACCCTACGGCCAGCAAGCAAAGCAGCAAAGATTCACTTTTGCAGAAAGTAAGCGGCATCAAGGATGACAAAGCGGGCAGCAAACAGATGTTCAACATTGAGCTTTGGGCATCCCCACTGAATTATAAAGGATACAAGATGAGCAAGTACAAGATCGTGCTGTATGGAATTCAATCGCTTGACAATGTAAAGCTGTACAAGCTGGATGATGTGATCTACCTGAAAAGCGCTGCAATGGTTTACCGCCTCGATTATGCCAGCGATTTCAAGCAGTACGAGCGCATTACCGACGAACAGATCACCAATAAACTCAAATAATTTGTTACTCAACTTCTTCAAATACCAGGGCACCGGTAATGATTTTATCATTATCGACAACCGTACCTCCGTTTTCAACAGGGCTGATCATGCGCTGGTGGCAAAGCTTTGCGACAGGCGCTTTGGGATCGGTGCCGACGGATTGATGCTGCTGCAGCATGCGCAGGGCTACGATTTTGAAATGGTGTATTACAATTCCGACGGAAGGGAAAGCAGCATGTGCGGAAACGGCGGAAGGTGCATTGTTGAGTTTGCGCGCTCAGTCGGACTGGTAAAGAACAAGGCTCTTTTCCTTGCAACGGACGGCGAGCATGAAGCACTGGTGAAGACCGGTGCCATCAGCCTGAGGATGAATAATGTCAGTAAAGTGGAAATGAACGCGGCCTATTCATTTTTGAATACCGGTTCCCCGCATTACGTGGCTTTTGTGAACGATGTGGAGAATTACAATGTGTTTGAAAAGGGAAAAGAGATCCGCTACAACGAGCGTTTTAAAGAAGAAGGTACGAATGTGAATTTCGTGGAAAAAAAATACAATGATCTTTTCGTAAGGACATACGAACGCGGCGTGGAAGGAGAGACTTATTCCTGCGGAACGGGTGTAACAGCGGCAGCGTTGGTGGCTTCGCTGAAAAATGTGGCTACAGCCGATGCCTACTGCGATATCATCACACTGGGCGGAAAGCTGAAAGTAAGCTTTCAAAAGCATCCCGATCATTCCTTTACCGACATCTGGCTGGAAGGCCCTGCAAGCTTTGTATTTAAAGGCGAAATAAATATTTCCTGAGATTTCCATGCATAGATTGAATCCATACACATTAAACATAGATAAGGCTTTTCATGAAGATGAATTGCTGAAAGGCGTTTACCTTGTTGTGCTGCATGCCTCGCGGATCCCGCCGCACATCGGGCTGATCGCCGGAAAAAAATATCATTCGCTTACGATCAAAGGCCAGGAGACCGATCATTCCATTGAAGCGCTGCTGAAGAATATCCGCATGCGGAAAATCCCTTCGCTGTTCATTAAGATCAAAGCGCATCCTGTATTCAGCAACGATTTCCTGAAAGAACATTTTATCCAGGATGTGCAGCAGTTCCCGAAAGTGTCTGTTGGCGGGGCAACCTGCCTGAGCCCGGTTAAGCTGTTCTTTGAAAAGGCATACGAAGTTCCGCTAAGCAATGTAAATTATCTTTTTGAGCTGCTGCCGGAGCTGGAACAAAATAAGCTGGTTGAACAGGTTTCCGCTTTAAACAGCGGAGAAAGCACTTTTCAGCTGCCTGTGTACGACCTGCAGCAGATCCATTCCGAGATCAGGCTGGCAGAGCAGGAAGCGAAGCAGATAAAGCAATCATCATTAAAACAACAGGCATGAAATTAAAAGGGCAGATGGTTACGCTGAGGGCATTGGAGCCGGAAGACATTGATGTGCTTTACAACTGGGAGAACGACCCGGAGAACTGGGCTGTGAGCAATACGCAAACGCCTTTTTCGCGCTTTGTACTGGAGCAGTACATCACCACCGCTCATGTCGATATTTATTCCGCCAAGCAGTTGCGGCTGATGATCTGCGACAAAGAAGGAAAAGCGGTTGGCAGCATCGACCTGTTCGATTTTGAGCCGAACCACCTGCGTGCAGGCGTAGGTATTCTCGTTGCCGATAAAACCGACAGAAGAAAAGGCTATGCTTCGGAAGCATTGGAATTACTGAGAAATTACTGCTTTGATATTTTAAACCTTCACCAGATCTATTGCAACATTACCACGGATAACGAATCAAGCATCCTGCTGTTCCAGAAACATGGCTTCCAGATCACCGGGATCAAAAAGCAGTGGATCCGCAGCGGAAGCGGTTACAAGGACGAATTGCTCCTGCAACTGATCCGCTAAATCACCAATCATGAGCCCGGGTTTAAAAAAAGTGATGTTGTTCCTGCTGCTGTCCGGCTTAGTGCTGGCCATGAGCTTTTGCGGGAACGACCATCCCGCTGCTGTTGCCACATCCGCGGAAGCGCCCGATCCTTACCTCAATCATTCTGACACTGCACATTATGTCGGTATGGCACAGTGTAAGCTTTGCCACCAATCGATTTACGATTCCTTCATTGAAACCGGCATGGGTAAAAGCTTTGATCATGCAAGCAAAGAGAAAAGCTCCGCAAAGTTTGACCAGCATACGGTGATCTACGATAAGTATTCCGATTTTTATTATCATCCGTTCTGGGATGGCGACAGCCTGAAGATCATGGAATTCCGCCTGCAGGGAAAGGATACGATCTATAAACGTATTGAAAGAGTTGATTACATTGTAGGATCCGGGCAGCATACTAATTCTCACATTCAAAGCGTGAACGGCTACCTGAACCAGATGCCGATGACCTTTTACACGCAGAAAGGGCAGTGGGACCTGCCTCCCGGGTTTGAAGGCGGCTTCAATACGCGCTTTTCACGCAAGATCGGCCTGGAGTGCATGAGCTGCCACAATACCTTACCGGGATTTGTGGAAGGATCAGAAAATAAATTCTCGAGCGTTCCGGAAGGTGTTAATTGTGAGCGCTGTCACGGCCCGGGCAGCATCCATGTTCAGCAGCGATCTACGGGAAGTAAGATAGACACTTCGAAGTACATCGATTACTCGATCGTGAATCCCGGTAAGCTCAGTATTGAAAGGCAGTTCGATGTATGCCAGCGCTGCCATCTGCAGGGAAATGCCGTCCTGAAGGAAGGAAAATCCTTCTTCGATTTTAAGCCGGGTATGAAGCTTTCGGATTACATGACCGTTTTCTTACCGCGCTATTCGGGCGCTGACAAGCAATTCATCATGGCATCGCATGCTGACAGGCTGAAGCAGAGCCAATGTTTTATCAAGTCATTGGACCAGTCGGATACGAATATGGCCTCTTTGCGTCCGTACAAAAATGCACTCACCTGTGTTACCTGCCACAACCCGCATGTGAGCGTGAAAGTAACCGGCAAGGAAGTGTTCAACAATGCCTGCAAAAATTGCCACAATACAAACACGCATAACGGGTTGTGCTCTGAAAAAAAAGAGCTGCGAAATAAGGTGCTGGACAATTGTGTCAGCTGTCACATGCCGCGCTCAGGTTCCATCGACATTCCGCACGTAACCGTCCATGATCACTTCATCCGTAAACCCATGAAAGAGGAGGAAGTGGAGAAGGTGAAAGAATTTATCGGGCTGTATGCAGTGAATGAAAAAAATCCATCGGCGCTTACCAAAGCAAAAGCCTACATCCAGCAGTACGACAAGTTTGAATACAATCCAGTGTTCCTTGATTCGGCGGAAGCGCTGCTGAACAGCAAAGCCATTACCGACAAACAGCAAAGCTTTGAGCTGCGCGTTCATTTGTATTTCATGAAAAAGAATTACGCAGGGATCATCTCAGCGCTGAAGGCGATGGGCGAAGGTTATGCGGGCCGTGCATTCACCCACAAAAGCTGGGATAACAGCGATGCATGGACGCTTTACAGGATCGGCGAAGCGTATTACAACAGTTCGGATCTTAACAATGCTTATACCTTTTACAAAAAGGCGGATGAGCTGGCGCCCTACAATCCTGAGTTCGGAAATAAACTGGGTGCTGTACTGATGGCGCTGAACAGGATCCCGGAAGCTGTGAATGTATTTGAGTCGATTCTGAAAGAGAATCCTAAATTTGTACCCGCACTCACAAATCTTGGCTATGCGAATCTTGTCGCCGGCAAGGCACAGCAGGCGGAAATATTATACAAAAAAGCGCTGGCGCTGGATCCCGATTATGAGCCCCTGCTGATGAATGTGGCCGGGCTGAGGATCTATCGGCAGAACTATAAAGAAGCGGTTAAGATACTGGAAAAGGTGCTGAAGAAAAACCCGGGAAATGAGCAGGCGAAGGGCGTATTGCTGAAATTAAAATCTGTCAACTAAAATCATGCGAAGCGTTTCGTAACATGGCAAAAAAGAAATCAAGTTCATCCTTTTTTAAAAAGATGATTATTGCGATAGTGTTCATTCTTCTGCTTGCGGGCGGAATCGGCGGCTACTGGGCCTATGTGAACCTGTACCAGCCGAACGTGAACCTGGGCGATAAAAAATCAACGATCATTTATATTCCTACGGGTTCCGATTTTGATGATGTGCTGCGCATACTGAACCAGAACAATGTGCTGAAGAACCGCACATCTTTCGAATGGCTGGCAGAGAAGAAAAAATACAAGAATGCCGTAAAGCCCGGCAAATACCGAATCCTTGCGAAGATGAGCAACAATGCGCTGGTGAACCTGCTGAGAGCCGGCATCCAGGAGCCGATCGAAATTAATTTCAACGGGCTGCATACGGTGGACCAGCTGATTATGAGAGTGGGGCGGAGGATCGAAGCGGATTCAACGGAGTTGCTCGCCGCTGTTCATGACAATGCCTACCTTGATAAATACGGGTTCAACGAGGATAATGTACAGGCCTTGTTCATTCCGAATACTTACGAATTTTACTGGAACACTTCCCTCGATGAGTTCTTTGAGCGCATGGCGAAAGAGTATAAAAAATTCTGGACGGATGAGCGCAAGCAGAAAGCAAAGAAGATCGGATATTCTCAAACAGAGATCGCTACGCTGGCTTCCATTGTGCAGTCGGAACAATGCTGCGACAACGAAGAGAAGAAAACTATCGCCGGGTTGTACATCAATCGCCTGAAGGCAGATATGGCTTTGCAGTCGGATCCTACAGTCATTTATGCGGTCGGTGATTTCACGATCCAGCGGGTATCAACAGAGCAAACGCGCATCGATTCGCCTTACAACACTTACATGAACAAAGGCCTGCCGCCGGGCCCGATCGCGTTCGCGCAGCAATCATCCATTGATGCCGTGCTGAATTACGAGGACAATGATTACATCTATATGTGTGCGAAGGAAGACCTTTCCGGAAAGCATTATTTCGCAAAGACCTACGACCAGCATTGCGTGTATGCGAAGAAATACCGCGATGCGCTGAATGCGAGGAATATTCATTAAACCGGCATCCTTACAGGTTCCGGTTCGGGCCGGTTTTTAACATGTTCAGCCAGCTCCTTCTCAAATTCGTGAGCCCTTGTGAGCATGATGAGTGTTACAGTAACTGCAACCACGCCTACAATGCCTGATATGATCAGTGCCATTGTTGAATTCATAAGTCCGGGAACAGTATCGGTTGAGATGAAACGCAATGTAATGTTGGCTATGAGGTTGTTTGTCAGCCAAAAAGCCCACCACCAGCCTACGAGGGCAGAAGAAACATTCAATTCACTGTTAGCCCCGTTTACCTGTTCCTGGCTTTCGTCCCAGATCTCACGCATGATCACGTATGGCCTCCCAAGATTCAGAAAAGGCACGAACCATGCACCGATGGCCCATCCCGCAGTGTGATTCAATGTCCTGACCCCGAGCAGGTGCAGGTTCTTGTATGCCCTGTAAAACCAGGTGATGAATACGACCATTGAAGCAAGCAGGGCAAGTGTGAGCAGTACGCTAAGCGTTACCTGGCGGATTGTGTTGCTGCTCGCATCTCCTGCACTAATCGCAATACCATTCAGGGCATTTGACAACAGCCGGTATTGCATATAATTCGAATAAATGGAAATGATCTTTAATCCGAGGATCGAGTAAAAGATGATCTTCAGCGCTTTTGCAAGCGAGCTGTTTTTTAAAAGAGTAGTCATTGCATTAAGTTTAGTAGTGTTCCGTTTGCCGGACCGATGCCGCAAGATATGCAATAAAAGTATTTTTTTTGCCGGTTTTTGCAGGGAATATTGTAAACCGCAAGCCTTCATAATTTTCCAAAAAGACTATCTTTGCAGCCTAACTAATCGGATATGACAAAGATCAAATTTGGAACAGACGGATGGAGAGCCATCATCGCGAAAGATTTTACAGTTGAGAATGTTGCACGCGTTACGATCGCGACAGCGGAATGGGTGAAAAAGAATTTTGAAAAGCCTTCCGTGGTGGTTGGCCACGATTGCCGCTTTGCAGGCGAGCTGTTTGCTGAAACCACAGCAAAAGTGCTGGCGAATGCAGGCATCAAAGTTTTTCTTGCGAAAGATTTTGTTTCCACGCCAATGGTCTCTCTCGGCACCAAGCGCCTGAATGCCTCATTGGGCGTGATCATTACAGCTTCACACAACCCACCTTCCTACAACGGCTATAAATTAAAAGGACATTTCGGCGGGCCGCTGCTGCCGGCTGACATTCAGAAAATAGAAGATATCATCCCGGATAAAAACAACATTGATGTGGAAAGCATATCGATCAGCGACCTTGTGAAAAAAGGAATGATCGAGTATGTCGACCTCGAAACAATGTACGTGGAGCACGTGGAGAAAAATTTCGATATGGAAGCGATCCGCAATACCAATATGAACTTCGCGTATGATGCGATGTTCGGTGCGGGCCAAAATGTAATGCGCAGGTTATTACCGGACATTACCTTTATGCACTGCGAGCATAATCCAGGCTTCGAAGGACAGGCGCCGGAGCCGATCCACAAGAACTTACAGCCATTCTCCTCGATGATCAAAGAGAGCGAAGATATCGACTGTGGGTTGGCGACAGACGGTGATGCCGACAGGATCGGGCTTTATAACGGCAAGGGAGAATTCGTTGATTCACATCATATCATCCTGTTGCTGATCAATTATTTGGTGAGCCAGAAAAAATTCACAGGAAAGGTTGTGAATGCATTTTCGGTTACGCCGCGTGTGAAAAAAATGTGCGAGCATTACGGATTGGAATACCAGGTGGTGCAGATCGGCTTCAAGCACATTGCCGGGATTATGATCTCGGAAGATGTGTTGTTGGGCGGGGAAGAGAGCGGGGGCATCGCGATCAAAGGGCATATTCCTGAGCGCGACGGGATCTGGATGGGATTAACGATCTGGGAATACATGGTAAAGTCAGGCAAAACGCTTGACCAGCTGATCGCGGAAGTGTATAAAATTGTGGGTGAATTCAAATTCGAGCGCAGTGATATGCACCTGGAAGAAGGATTGAAGAATGCGATCGTTGAAAACTGTAAGAACAATAAATACAAGGCATTCGGGCCTTATACCATCGACCGTGTTGAAACTATTGATGGCTGGAAATATTTCTTCAGCAATGGCGACTGGCTGATGATCCGCGCTTCGGGAACGGAGCCGGTGCTGCGTAATTATGCAGAATCAGAAACTACTGAAAAGGCATTTGCGATATTGAAAGCCGCAGAGAAAGAATTGCTGGGGTAATAGTTCAGAGTGCCTGGTTTGTAGTTGGTGGACGGTTGACCTGAATCTCCCGCACTGACAATGCACAATAGTTACTTTGAGTGAGAATCTGCATTTTTACCGGGACCACCGTCATTCCGTGCCACGACACGGAATCTCTCTCATAAGGTTAGGGGAATTCAGTAAGCTTTAGAACGTGGGGTGTTTTAGAATAAGATCCCTCGGGCAAGCTCGGGATGACAAAGTGCAGGTAAACAATTCGTTGCCCGTAAACCTACGAATCGTGCCTTCTCGTCCTGATCTTCGCTTTTTTCCCTTTCAGCTTTTCACGCTGTGCAGGGCCGCCAAGGTTCACCTTTTGGTTCTTTAAGCTTTTCTCGTGGAATGCAGGCCCGGCTTCTGCCTTTTGTTTCTGGGCTTTCAGGTAGGCTTTGTCAAATTTCGGCTTGGTTTCTTCCTCTTCAATGAGCATAGTGGAAAGCTTCACGCCTTCCGGAAGAGGCTCGTAATCCATTCCCTTGTTCATCATTTTTTCGATCACATCCTGGTACTCCTGTTCTTTCTCATTCACGAAAGAGATCGCGATACCATCTTTGTTTGCGCGGCCTGTACGGCCGATCCTGTGGATGTAATCTTCCGGAACTTCCGGCATTTCAAAATTGATAACGTGCGTTACGTCCGAGATATCGAGTCCGCGCGCGGCCACATCCGAAGCGATGAGCACACGTACGCTGCCTTCCTTGAATTCCTTCAGGATCCTGATCCGGTGCGCCTGTGATTTGGCAGAGTGAATGATCCCGAATGTATTTGGGATCTTGGAGTTCATGTGATCGAGCAGCCTGTCGGCGATCCTGATCGTGTTTGTAAAGATCAGCACTTTGCTCAGCTCAGCATCATTGGTGATCAGATCCTCCAGCAAAGCAGCCTTCGAATAGAAATTCGGGACGTGATACACCTTCTGAACGATCTTCTCCAGCGGGGTTCCGTGTGCAGCGATCTCGATCTTTTCAGGGCCGTTAAAATATTTTGTAAGCAGTTTTTCGATCTCCTCATTCATCGTTGCCGAAAAAAGAATGTTCTGGCGCTTTACAGGAAGTGTTTCGAGGAAGGTATTCAGTTGCTGCTGGAAGCCCAGTCCGAGGAGCTGATCCACTTCATCAAGCACGAGCTTCTGAATGGATTTTAAACGCAGGATGCCGGTCAGCACAAGATCGACCAGCCTTCCGGGCGTAGCAACGAGAATGTCGATGCCATTATACACCAATTGCTTTTGAGTGGTGATATTCGTTCCCCCGTAAATGCCTTCATAACGAATGCTGGAGTAGGTTGTGAGTTTTTTGATCTCTGCCACGATCTGCAATACAAGCTCACGCGTAGGTACCACGATCAGCACCCGCGGATGCTTCTGCTCCGAATAGCTCAGCTGGCGGAGGATCGGCAGGAGGTAAGCAAATGTTTTACCTGTACCTGTTTGTGCGATCCCAACCACATCTCGCCCCGACATGATCACAGGGAATGCTTTTTCCTGGATAGGAGTGGGATTGATGTACTGGAGGTCGTCCAGCGCATTCATTAAAGGGCGGTTCAGGTTGAGTTCTTCGAAGGTCATTTTAATAATATATACTGCAAAGATAGCTTAATTTCCCCGGTTTTATAACAAACACGGCACTTTTACGGCATTTTGGCCCAACCGGCGATCAAAAATGACCGCTCACCGAATTTAAAATTTCCGGCGCCCTTCCCAAAGTAATTTTACTTCGAATTAAAAAACATAAAAATGAAAAAGTCTGTTTTAATCGGTTTGTTGATAGCCATCGGCTCAACTTCCATCATTTCCTGTAAAAAGGATTATTACTGCCAGTGCAAAAAGGTGTATACAAACAGCAACGGCTCCACGAGCACGTATGACGATGATGTGTACACGTTCAGGGATACAAGGGCACGTGCAGAAAGCAAATGTACCAATGAGGAAGGGACAGGCTCTGACCTTGTCGGCGGAAGCTATTCAAGAGAGTGCGAGATCAAATAATCAGTGATTAAGGGTGATATGCAATTGTTTTTCAGGAGTTCCTGGAGGCAATTGCATATTTATATCCGCCAAATGCATCGCTGATCCCGTAAGCGGGAAAGCCAAGCTCTTTGCAGGCTGCATCGCCATAGAGAAAATTAAAGATAATATCGTAGCGCTCCGAATCTTTATGCTGTATGTAAAACTGCTCAAGTGATGCAAAATCGCATTCCGGTGCTTTTTTCCTAAAACTTTTTCCTGCTGCAAATCGTTCCTGTGCAATGTGTTGTGCGAGGGTTTGCGGTTTCGGTGCATTCAGCCAATACAGCGTTCTCAGGCAATATTCCAGCGTCCGTGTTTTTACCAGTTCTTCAGAGAAGGTTTCGCTGGTCCAGAAAAGCGGTGTGCAGAAATTCCGTGTAATGAGCGCATTCAGTTTGAACTTACTGTCGTAATCCGTCGTATAACGGTTCGTCCATGCACCTTTCAGGTCATCTGCCACAGCAATGGAAACCTTAAATGTGGAAGGCAATTTATTATCGATCCGTCCATTGATCTCCGAAAGGCTTTCCTTCATCAATTCTTCAGCATTCAGCTTCTTTAATTCTTCCAGCTTTTCGAGCAGATGCTCTTTACCCATCGGGTTGAAATTCCCGACAGGAACCACCATATCCTCTTTTGTAGTTCCCTGGAGTATGTTAAGGTACTCCCGGAACCGCTCCATTGAACGGGGTTTGCCATACAGGTCGATCATGGTATCGAGAAGAGGAGAGAGGATGAAGGGCATGGTGTTATATCAGTATCATCAGCTTGCGTCCTGATTAGCAGCCGGCAGGAAAGAAAGATCGATGGCGTATTTTTTCATGTTGTCCGGATCGTAATACACATCGATGGTGTTTGACTTATTGATAAAATGTGTGGGATCGAACCAGATGTTTTTACTTTTGAAAATGTGGATACCTGCAGTGGCCGGATCTTTCCACTCACAGGTGATCACGTAAGGATTGTTTTTGTTGACGGTGACCATCATGTTCTTATTAATGGAAACGAGCTTAGCGCGAAGTAACTGGCCGTTCTCCCGCAGCCATTTTTCTCTTTTTGCTTTTGCAGCGGATATGATCGACCATACGGTAACAATGAGGATGTCCATTAAGCCGAGCGCCATAAAAATAACGGGCTGCATGTAATCCGCATCAGTTTTTCCAGCGCTGGGGCCGGAGTAGGTCTGAAAGGCGATCACGGCACCGATGCAGAAAAAGATGGCGCCGAATCCGAAAA
Organism: Bacteroidota bacterium; assembly: GCA_025963775.1. GTDB lineage: Bacteria > Bacteroidota > Bacteroidia > 2-12-FULL-35-15 > 2-12-FULL-35-15 > 2-12-FULL-35-15. Next base: position 48,650 of record JAOQAD010000002.1, read on the forward strand.
TGGCGAAGCGTACAATTCTTAATTGTTTTTCCATGATGGTTTTACTAATGGTTTTTTATGTTCTGCTCAATGTTCCTGTCGGGCATCCACCATAACACAGCCACACAAAGATAAAGGATCCCCGAGATCAGCGGATGGATAAAAGCCGCCGGGATTGCAAGTGTGTAGAGCAATGCAGAAAGCATTCCCTTTTTGCCCTGCTTTTTTAAGGGCCCATAGAGAGCGGGATCATGGGAATGAGTCTTCATGATCATCTTTAAAAGGATAAAATAAGCGATGCCGCACATGTCTAATAAAACAGCATAGACGGCAACAGCAATCCTGTCGAAATTTGTTTCGCCCATCCATTCAGTGGCAAAAGGCACGAGTGAAAGCCAGAAAAGCAAATGCATGTTTGCCCAGAGCATCTTGCTGTTTACCTGCTCTACCGCATGGATCAGGTGATGATGATTTCCCCAGTAGATTCCGATCATAATGAAGCTCATGAGGTAACAGGTGAGGACCGGGAATAAGGGTTTAATATCCACCCAGCTGGTACTGTGTGGAATCTTTAGCTGCAACACCATGATCGTGATGATGATCGCGATCACACCGTCGCTGAATGCTTCAAGCCTTGTCTTTGTCATTTTTTAAACGATCTGCTTTTTTATTTCCGATGCAAGCCTGTCGAGCTCCGTCCGTTCAGTAGGCGCATAATATTTTTCGCTGAAGCGAAATCCGAAACCATCGGCTTTGAAGCGCGGGAATACATGCAAATGTGCATGGAACACTTCCTGTCCGGCTGCTTCGCCATCTGCTAAAAGATAATTCACGCCTTCGCAGGGAATGCTGCTTTTCTTCAATGCTTCGTTGATCTTTATTCCTATTTTGAACATGTATGCTCCGGCATCATCATGTGAATGATCGATATACGGGATGTGCTCTTTCGGGATCACGAGCACATGTCCCGGGTTCACAGGCTGCAGGTCCATGATCGCGATGACCGTTTCATCTTCATACACAATGCTTGCTTCCAGCTTTCGTTCGATGATCCTGCAAAAAATACAATCTGTTTTATCTTCTTTCATGTGGTGAATGGGTTATTCAATGTGCACGACAAGCCCTTTCAGGTATTCGCCTTCGGGATGAAAAATATTTACGCAATGGTCGGGCGGCTGTGAAAGGTGGTGCAGCACACGTACATTCCTTCCAGCTTCAATGGCTGCAGCCATTACGGTTGAGTTGAATGTGTTCTTGTCCACCACCTGCGAGCAGGAAAATGTAAACAGCAATCCACCCGGTTTGATCTGCCTGATCGCTTCATAATTCAAACGTTTGTATCCCATCACTGCATTGTGCTTCACATTCTGGTGCTTTGCAAATGCAGGAGGGTCCAATACAATAATGTCATAGGTATTCTCGCGGTGCTTCAGGAATTCGAAGGTATCCATTGCAAAGGAGGAATGATTTTTAATCCCGTTCAGCTCAATGTTACGGTCGGTCAATTCAATAGCTTTTTTGGAAATGTCGGTAGAGTGCACTTCTTTTGCTCCTTCAGCAGCGGCATATACAGAGAACCCACCGGAATAGCAAAAGGTGTTGAGTACCACTTTATCTTTCGAGTAGCTGCCCAGTAATTTACGGTTCTCACGCTGATCGAGGAAGAAGCCGGTCTTTTGCCCGCCTTCAAAATCAATGTAAAATTTATTGTTGTTCTCCAATGCGATCGTTTCCACTGTTGCCTGCTCATTCTTCCAGAGATAGCCGTTTGGCGCTTTAATGGCAGCCTGCTTCGGCATCGTGTCCTCGCTTTTATCATACACCGCGATAAGGGTATCGCCATAAATTTCCCGCAGGCAATCCACCAGCAGCGGCTTGATCAGGTGCATCCCGATGGAATGGCTTTGAAATACTGCCGTGCCGTTGTAATAATCGATCACCAAACCGGGCAGGCCGTCGCCTTCGCCGAAGAACAGCCGGTAGCAGTTGGTGGAAGGATTGTTTACGAGATGCAGTTGTTTCCTGAAATCGTAAGCTTTCTGCAATTTGCTTTTCCAGAATTCGCGGTCGGGGGTCACTTCCGTGTACGAAAACATCCTGATCGCGATGGAGCCGATCTGATAATGGCCCATGCCGAGCAATTCATTTTGAGAAGTATACACTTCCACCACATCGCCTTCGCGCAGGTCATCGCCTTCGTAATCGGGCGGCAGACTGATCTTTTTGATCGCGCCGGAAAACACCCAGGGATGAAAACGTTTTAAGCTATGGTCTTTTCCGCTGTGGAGCGTTACTTTGATGTATTCGGGCATAAATGATCTACTAATTACGAATTAATACTAATCTGCAAATCTCTGTTTGCTAAGGGCGAATTTACGAATAATTTGCGGAGCAATTCCCCTTCTTCCGGGAGGGGGCAGGGATGGTAATACAACTTGAAAAAAATCAGATATTAATAATAAACCTGTACGGCCATTGTGCATGATCGCCTGCATAATCAACGCCAACGCGTGGGCCCGCGATGATGTCTTTTTTATGGATCTTCAGTCCGCGGTCCTCTATCCAGATCACTTTCCCGGTAAGGTCGAGCCCGGTATGCTTTGTTTTAATGCCCAATGCCTGCGATACGGTTCCGGGGCCGCCGGCAATTTTATTCTTTTTATCTTTTTGAAGAATGTCTATAGCTTTCCCTTTTCCGCTCATGTTGCGGCGTTCAAGAATAGTCTCGAGTCCGTCTGCAGGTTTGATCGCGCGGATCAGCACGGCATGCGGCGTATCCCTGAAATTGGTCACCACGTTGAACAGGTGATGAATACCGTAACACAGGTAAACATAGCTTACGCCGCCATCTGCAAACATGATCTCGGTGCGGTTGGTCCGCCGGTTGCCGAATGCATGCGAAGCTTTGTCGATCTCACCGGCGTAGGCTTCTGTTTCGGTGATGATGCCGCTGGTAAGCTTTCCGTCGATCTTTGTACAGAGGTGTTTTCCAAGCAGGTCTTTTGCAACCTGCACCACATCTTCATGGAGGTAAAAATCTTTTTCCAGTTTCATCGGTATAATACAGTTTAAATAGTCGTGCCAGCCTTAGCACAGGAGAAGCCGGTTCTCATCATCATATTTCAGAAGGTCATTGTCGATCATCAGTTGGATCGTATGGATGATCTTATTCTCATTGCTTCCAATCACCGCATCCACCAGGTGTTTCAGGTCGAGTGGGTGCACGGCAAGTAATTCCTTTATCTGCAGGCTGATGCTTTCATATTCATCGGTATGCAGCACTGTTTTGTTTTCTTCGAGGCATACATCGCAGTGATTGCAGCGGTATGCAGCACCTTCACCGAAATAAGAGAGCAGGAGCTGGCTGCGGCAGCGGTGAGTGCTTTCTGCGTAGTGCAGGACAGATTGCATCCGTTCCATTGCTCGCTTTTTCAGCATGGAAAAATTCTCCTTCGAGAGGCTTAAAATTTTTGCATCCACGCGGGGCTGAAGGAAAGTAAGCTGCGGAAGCTCCGTTTGCGGCGCATAGGTGAGAAGCTTCATCTGCTGCAGGTAATTCAAACGCTTCACCACTTCATCCTTGCTGATGGATGCTTTTTTAGCAAGGTCGTATTCGCTGATCTTTACAAAACTATCGAAAAGCCCTGAATAGGAGCGGAGCAGGAGCTTGATGAAGAGGTCCAGCTTCGGGTTGGAGATCTGGAATTTATAAAGGTCTTCCCGGTTCATGTCAAGCTTGATCCGGGAAGGCTGAAAAACAGCATCCGTAAGAGAAATATAGCCTTCGCGCTCAATGAATTTCAAGCTGTTGAACACGGTGATGGCCTGTAATTTATAAGTATCGCACAGATCCGCGATGTTGAAATCATAGGTGCTGCCTGCACCGGAACCGATCGGGATCTGGTAGTAATTCGCGAGTGCCTGGTAGGTCTGGCGGATCTCTTCCAGTTCAGGAAAGCTTGTTTCCACATTCCGCTGCAGCTCGATCTTATCGCCGGGATTGTATAAAAGAATCGCAAATGCTTTCTGTTCATCCCTTCCGGCACGGCCTGCTTCCTGGAAATAAGCCTCCAGTGAATCGGGCAGGTCCATGTGCACTACGAAGCGCACATCCGGCTTGTCGATGCCCATTCCGAATGCATTGGTGCAGACAATGATCCTCGTTTTATCCCGGATCCAGTTGCTTTGCTTCTGGTCACGCATTTTTCCATCGAGGCCTGCATGATAAAAATCTGCGGAGATCTTATGACTGATGAGATAAGAAGCGATCTCCTGTGTTTTTTTCCGGTTCCTCACATACACGATCCCGGTTCCTTTTACGCTGTTGGCGATCTTTACAAGCCTTGCCAGCTTGTCTTCTTCGTATAACACAACATAAGCAAGGTTCTTTCTTTCAAAGCTTTTCTGAAGTGCGTTCTCTTTTTTGAACAGGAGTTTTTGCTGGATGTCTTTCACCACTTCAGGCGTGGCGGTAGCTGTTAAGGCAAGCACGGGAATTCCCGGGAGCAGCTCGCGCAGCTCAGCGATCTTCAGGTAGCTCGGGCGGAAATCGTATCCCCACTGTGAGATGCAATGCGATTCATCGATCGCGATCAGGTTCACCTTCATTTTCAGCAGGCGTGCCTTCACGATCTCTGTTTCCAGCCTTTCCGGCGATAAGTAAAGAAACCGGATATTGCCGTGAACACAATTGTCAAGCGCAATGTCGATCTCCCGCTTGTGCATGGCCGATGTGATCGCGATGGCTTTTATATTCCTTTGCACCAGGTTCTCCACCTGGTCTTTCATCAGTGCGATGAGCGGCGATACCACGATGCAGATGCCTTCCTTCGCAAGGGCAGGCACCTGGAAGCAGATGGATTTTCCACCACCCGTTGGCAGAAGCGCAAGCGTATCTTTCCCGCTCAGCACGGAATTGATGATCTCTTCCTGCAAAGGGCGAAAGGTCTTGAAACCCCAGTGTTTTTCTAATATGTCGTGGATCGCAGCCATGGTGACGGACAGCGAATTTACGAAAATAATGGGAGGTTCGGGATCGAATAAGATCCCTCGGGCAAGCTCGGGATGACAGAGCATTGCGGCAAAGCCATAACAGTATCAAATCATAATTTTATCATAGATCGCGAAGCGATCATCATTTAAAGCATAAAAATCTTAGGAGATCTGCGTTCCATTATGCACAGCTTTGCAACGAATAAGATCCCTCGGGCAAGCTCAGGATGACAAACAGCTCAACGTGAGATTTAAAAGCTGAAAAACGGCAGCTTCAAACTCTTCGGTGGCTTCACTCTTCCTTCGTTAACAGCCTTGCGGTACTCGAGCAGCCATTCCACGGCTTTCTCTTCCGATTTAACAACCTTATAGGCCACCTTCGGCTTATAGAATTTAAAATAAAAATCCGCCAGCAGCTGGTAGGCGAGATTGTCTGCGACCACTGCAATTGCCATAAAAGGCTGGAGAGGCTCCACGCGGATGGAATATACTTTTGCTTCTTTGGTGAAATTAACATGGCTCTGCGCCTTGAAGATAAAGAGCGTTTTTACATCATTCGTAAGCTCCTGGTATGCATTGAAGAGCTCTTTTTTTTCGGGGACGTCAATGATCGATCCGTTTAAATAATTGACCCTGATGATCCCGGAACTATCTAATGTAAGCTCAGCAAAGGGCAGGTGCAATGTTTTTACAATCGTAACATGCATAAAGGTGGAGTAGCTAAATGTGGTTTCGGGAACGAACATAACAGAATAATCCGAACAAGGCAAGCCTGTGCCGGAATTTTATAACGACCATTAAAAACGGAAAATCATATCCGTGTTTATAAGTTGTATGCCTGAAATTTTAGTAAGATTCGTTATTTTTCACGGAACAGTTTTTCGAGGGCGAACATCTCATCGCGCAGGCGTGCCGCTTCCGCGAAGTTGAATTCTTTCGCCGCCACTTCCATTGCTTTGCGTGTTTTTGTGATGGCTTTCTGCAGTTCCTCCTTGCTCATGTACTGTACCACCGGGTCGGCAGCGTAATTGATCTGCTCATTTTCAACATACGGCCTTGCCAGCTCGCCTTTTGCATCCACCACAACGGTCGTTTGCCCAAGGATCGAAGCTCTTGTTTTATTGAGTGAAGTTGGAACGAGGTTATGTTCCAGGTTATAGGCGATCTGTTTTTTTCTCCTGCGTTCGGTCTCATCGATGGTTCGTCTCATTGAATCAGTGATCTTGTCTGCGTACATGATCACCCTTCCGTTGATGTTACGCGCTGCACGTCCTGCAGTCTGCGTCAGTGCGCGATCCGAACGGAGGAAGCCTTCCTTGTCCGCATCGAGGATCGCAACGAGTGAAACCTCCGGAAGGTCAAGCCCTTCCCGCAACAGGTTGATCCCGATCAATACGTCAAATTTTCCCAGGCGGAGGTCACGCAGGATCTCCACACGCTCCAGCGTATCCACATCGGAGTGGATGTAGCGGCAGCGGATGCCGATGTTCAGCATGTATTTGTTCAACTCTTCAGCCATGCGTTTTGTCAGCGTGGTCACCAGTACGCGCTCATCACGCTTGGCAACTTTTTCCACTTCTTCCAGCAGGTCATCAATCTGGTTGATGCTCGGCCGCACTTCTATGATCGGGTCCAGCAACCCTGTCGGGCGGATCAGCTGCTCTGCTACAATTCCTTCCGAACGCTGCAATTCATATTCAGCCGGGGTTGCGCTCACATAGATCACCTGGTGGATCAGTGTTTCAAATTCATCGTATTTCAAAGGACGGTTGTCCATCGCGGCAGGAAGCCTGAACCCGTATTCCACAAGATTTTCCTTGCGGGAGCGGTCGCCGCCGTACATCGCGCGGATCTGCGGAATGGTCACATGGCTTTCATCGATCACCATTAAAAAATCATCCGGGAAATAATCGAGCAGGCAGAAAGGCCTTGAGCCGGGCAGGCGGCCGTCGAAGTAGCGTGAATAATTTTCGATGCCGGAGCAGTAGCCCAGTTCGCGCATCATCTCGAGATCGTATGTAACACGGTCTTCAAGGCGTTTTGCTTCAAGGTGTTTTCCGAGCTCCTTGAAATAATCCACCTGCTTCACCATGTCCTCCTGGATCTGCCAGATCGCGCCTTTCATGGTTTCCGGGCTGGTTACGAAAATGTTCGCCGGATAAATATTTACAGCATCGAGGCTGTCGATCTTTTTTCCTGTGTTCGTTTCAAAATATTCGATCTCTTCGATCTCATCATCAAAGAAGGTTACGCGCAATGAATGATCCGCGTAAGCGAGGTTGATATCCACCACATCGCCTTTCACACGGAAGTTCCCACGGAGAAAATCGCCGGTGGTCCTTGAATACAGGCCTTCCACAAGCCTGTGCAGGAATTTGTTCCTGCTGATGATCTCGCCTTTTTCAATATGAAGCACATTGCTCCTGAATGATGTAGGGTTCCCGATACCATAAATGCAGGAAACGGAAGAAACCACGATCACATCCCGCCTGCCGGAAAGCAGGGCAGAAGTGGTGCTGAGGCGCAGCTTCTCGATCTCGTCATTGATCGCGAGGTCTTTTTCAATGTAGGTATTGGAGCTCGGAATGAAGGCTTCCGGCTGGTAATAATCGTAATAGCTGACAAAATATTCCACGGAATTCTGCGGGAAGAACTGCTTGAACTCCCCGTACAGCTGGGCTGCCAGCGTTTTGTTGTGACTGAGGATCAGTGTTGGTTTTCCTGTCTGCTGGATCACGTTGGCAATGGAAAATGTTTTTCCGGAGCCTGTTACCCCCAGTAAGGTTTGGGCAGGCAGGTCCTGGTTAACGCCTTCCACCAGCTGTTTGATGGCTGAGGGCTGATCGCCGGTTGGCTGAAAGTCTGATATGATTTTGAATTCCATTCGGCTGCAAAGATACCGATTTTAGGCGGAAAGAGCGAGCGGTGACGAAAAAAAATCAGCTGAGAATATCAAAACGGAGGAACAGAAAATAAGACATGCTGCTGTAGTTGGCATTTTTACCGATGTTGCGGGAAACATTATAAGCAAGCCGGTAATTTGTACCCAGCCCGATGTAGGCATTCTGTTCCTGGCGCTTGCTGTTCAACCGGAAAACAAAGTTTAATCCGGGCGCAAAAATATAAAAGTCATTCCCGTTAACAAATGCCGGAATAGCAAAAGAATCCTGCTTCCATACAAGCGGAAGGTTCGTTTTTAAAGGGATCTCCATTCTCAGTCGTTCCTGCAGCACCACTCCGAACATCATTTCAAAGTTGAGGAACACACAATTGCGAAAAGCTTCGGGGGCAGGAAGGGAATCCAGAGGGTGGTCAATCTTATGAAGTGCGAAATCCACACCGCAATGCCCGCCTATCATCAAGCGGCGGCCCGTGCCCTGCAATCCAAGCCCGGATGTACCGCCATGAAAATAATTTCCAAGCATGTTGAAACTGGAATAGCCCACATCAAAGTACCAGGATTCGTATTCCCTTTTATTGGCTTGGTAAAGCAGGCTTTTCGGAACTGAACCTGGATGTAAATTCTCCAATGGACGGAAGTTGCCGCCAAAAGATGAGAAGGAGGAAAATATCAAAACAGAGAAGAGTAGCGTTCTCATGTTGCTTGTTCCGGATTGATCTGTTTGATAAATCTACGAAATTTTATTTGTTCCAGGTCCTCCAGGCTTCTTCTGCCTGTTGTTTCAGCATCGACAGCCCGTTTACAACAGAGGCGCCCTGCGCTTTTCCGCGTTTCATAAATTCTGTTTCGGCCGGATTGTAAACAAGGTCATATAATAAATGGGATGCGGCAATGTATTGATAAGGAATTTCCGGTGCTGCATGTACATCCGGGAACATTCCTACCGGTGTTGTATTTACAATAAGTTTGAATGCACGGATGATGTATTCGTTCAGCTCATCATACGAAAATACCTTTTCGCTTTTCGCGGAAGATTTATCCCTCGTCACAAAATAACAATCGATCCCGATCTCTTTCAGCACATGATGCACCGCTTTGGAAGCACCGCCGGTGCCAAGGATCAAAGCCCGCTCATGCTGCGTTTCAAGAAAAGGCTTGATGGATTGCCGGAAGCCATACACATCCGTATTGTAGCCTGTTAAGTGGGAAGGCTGGAGGCCGGAGGCTGCTGAGATTTTAATACAGTTGACGGCTCCAACAGCTTTTGCCGTTTCATCGAGTTCGTCCAGGTACGGGATCACGCTTTCTTTGTAAGGGATGGTTACATTCAGCCCACAGAGCCCGGGATTATCCTTTATGAGCTGCGGAAGCTGGCTGATGTCAGTGATCGGGTACAATTCATATTCGCAATCTGTCCTGTTCTCTTTTTCAAACTTTTCAGTGAAGTATGCTTTGGAAAAGGAGTGGGAGAGAGGATAGCCGATGAGTCCGTATTTTTTCTGCATGTTTTATTTACTGTAAGGGCGGTTAAAGAACTGCTTTTTAAACCATAATTCAAAAGCGGGATCAAGAAATTCGTATTCGCCGTTCATCTCGTGGATAAGGTCGCTGTTGATGAGGATCTGTTTGTTCTTGCTGACATTCCGCGGGGTACCCAATTGATAATCCTGCATCACCGCAGTGCTGGTAAATTTCGTTTCTTCTTTTGCAACGGCCTTTAATAAGTTGATCTGCGTGTTGCTCAGGTTTTCCACTTCGTTCTGGTACAAAGGCGTGTTCGCCTGGATCAGCTCCTTCAGTGCTGCTTCTATTTCTGCATTCCCGGCCTTTCTTTGTGTAAGGTTCCATGTGTAATGCGCCAGCTGCTGCACATACCAGGAGTGGTTCTTCATCAGCTGCGGAATGCGCGCTGCAACCTCTTCCGGGATCTGCTTCCCCGAGCTGCCGAAGCTTTTGCAGATGAAGCTGATCCATTTTGCTGTATCGATCTTCTGCAATAAAAGAATGTCGCCGAAGCGGTAAAAAGGCTTGGACACGTTGTTGAAAATGTCCGTCATCATGTGGCGCTTGCTGCCGTACAGGCAATAGGTAACGGAATGATGGCGCTGCCAGCAGGCGCGCATCTTCTTTTCAAAATCGGTGTAGGAAGAGAAGTTGGAGATGTTCTGGAACTCATCGAGGCAGATGATGAAGCGGATGCCTTTCTTCTTCGCAATGGATTCGGGAAGGTCGAGCACTTCCTGGCTGTGTTTTTTAAGCTCCTTCCAGTCGAAGCTCAGGCTGAAATCCGTTTCTTCAAAGCCCATGCTGAATTTTGGTACCAGCTTTTTGAAAAATTCCTTTCCTGTATTGATCCATTCCTGCCACCTGGTGGAGGAGGCTTTGAGGACTTCCCTTGCAAATAATTCAAGGAATTCCTCTTCGCTGCTCACCGAAAAAAGGTCGATGATCACGGTTTTTGTCTTCTTTTCCTTTTTGCCGATCTCGCGGATCACCTTTTCCACGAGCGATGATTTACCCCAGCGGCGCGGGGAAATGATCATGGTGTTGATACCGTTGAGCAGGTTGCTCTTCAGCTTTTCTGTTTCCTTTTCCCTGTTGGTGAAGGAATGTGTGCTGACCGTGGTACCGTAAATAAATGGAGAGTCTTTCATGTATAAATTTTATACTTAATGGTATTATACCACATGGTATAATACCCAAAGGTATAAAATATTTCGATTCCTTAAAAAAACAATTTTACAATTCCCGGAGCAGGCGCTGGATCAGCTCTGTTTTAAAATGCCGGTTGATGGAATAGTTGACCTCTGTTTCGGTCACGGCCTGGTAAATCGACAATGCTCCTGTATACTTTGAAGCAGCGGCGGGACTGTGCTCCGCGCTTTCAAACAGCAGGTCTGCGATCAGTTCGAGCTGTACATTACTGAGCTTTTTCTCAGCTACAAGAAAGGGAAGGAGTTTGTTTGCCGGAAGGGCAGTAAGCATTTCAAGGTCAATGCCGAGCTCCGTCCTTAGGGTTTGATTGGTCACGTTCACAGCATCGTTCAGCTGGCCTTTTGATTTCAGTCCCAGCAGGTCGGACACAGCCTTTGCCAGCACCTTGCCCAGTTTGTCGATCTCTTTCTTTATGTAATCTTCCTGTGGCATGTGCAAAAATTTAAGGAATGATCAGGCTTTTGTTTTCCTCGATCTCCATACGCCAATAATGATCGGCAGCACGGAGATAAAGATGATCAGCAGGCAAACGAGGTCGATGTGCTCACGGATGAGGTCCACTTCGCCCAGCAGGTAGCCTGCAGTGGTAAGGCTGCAGATCCAGAGGATGCCGCCGAAGATATCATAGGGAAGAAATTTTTTGTAGCTCATTTCGCCAACTCCCGCGGCAAAAGGAGCAAAGGTCCTTACAAACGGGACAAAGCGCGCCATGATGATAGCTTTGGTGCCATGCTTTGCATAAAATTCATGGGTTTTGTCGAGGTATTCTTTTTTTACCAGGGGCTTTCCGCGGAAGCGCAGGTTGAAGATCTTCAGCCCGATCTTTCTCCCGATCCAGTAATTGCAGTTATCGCCGGCAATTGCCGCGATGCTGAGCAGGACAAAAAGATACCAGATGTTCAGGTGCCCGATGTCGGAATGAATAAGCTGGTTGCCCGGGTTGGCGATGAGCCCGGCAGTGAACAATAAGGAATCTCCCGGGAGGAAAGGCATGGCCACAAGGCCCGTTTCAATGAAAATAACAATGAACAGCACAATGTAAATGGCTGTGCCGTAGCTGGCGATGAGCCATTCGAAATCCCTCTCGAAAATATGCCTGAAAAGTTCTACCATAAAATTGGTAAATTAGGAATTAGGTGATTGGTAAATTAGGTACTTATCAGCGTACTAATACTTTGTAAGCGAAGGGTCGATCTCGTTCGCCCAGGCAATGATGCCTCCTTTTAAGTTATAAACGTTGTTATAGCCCTGTGTTTCCAGCGCCTGGCAGATCGCGCCGGAACGGGCGCCGCTGCGGCAGTGGATCACCACTTGTTTGTCCTTTGAGATCTTGCCCAGGTTGTCCATCACATCTCCCATCGGGATGTGCTCCCCGCCGATCTCACTGATCTCCAGCTCATGTGTTTCACGGACATCGATCAATTGAAAATCCGCTTTTTCATCTTTCATTTTTTTTAACTCGGATACGGTTACTTCTTTCATATTACCTGCTAATTACTAATTTATACGAATTTACTAATTACGAATCTGTGTGCGGGTCATTTCGAGCGGAGTCGAGAAAGTGCGTGGGACTATTAGTTTTAACCGTCTACAAACTCCTGACTACAAACTACAAACTACAAACTATTACCCTTCCTGTTTCTGCTTCAACTCCGCCGGCAAATAGCTGAAGAATGTATCGCCGCGAAGGCCCAAACGAAGCGTTTCCAGCGGGATAACGTCATCATAGGCAATGTTCCCGAGGTTGGCATTTGCCCCCAGCAATTTGAGGAACCATACCTGCTGTGATTTCTGCGGTGCTTCCCAGAGGATATCATCTTTCTTCACTTTTGCGAGGATCTTGTTGATCAGCAAGGTGTGTGCATTTCCGTTTGCACGGTAAATACCAACGTTGCCGCTTTCACGCGCTTCCGCGATCACTTTCCAGGAGCCGGCCTGCAGCTCCTTGTTCATCATGGAAACCCACATGGCAGGGTGAATGATCAAGCCTGCTTCCTTCGAGCCCACTTCGGAAAGTACTGTGAAGTTCTTGGAAAGTTTATTGATGTACTCGCATTTCTTATCATGAGGCATTACGATGGAACCATCGGAAACCTCGGCGCAATCCAGCTTTAAGCGATCGATCAGCTTCATGTAATCATCGAACATGTTGCGCACGATGAATGCCTCGAACAAAGTACCTCCAAGGTAGATCTTCATTCCCGCTTCCTTATACAATTTTATTTTATCTTCCAGTCCTTTGGTGAGATAAGAAGTCCCGAATCCAAGCTTGATGATATCCGTGTAATCGCTGTTGGCTGAAATAAAATCCTCCGCCTGGCGAATGCTTAATCCTTTATCCATCATCATGGTAAGTCCACTGTTCCGTGGTTTTGCCGGGCGCTCAGGAATATGAGGTAATGTGTAATTCATACTATTTTTTATAGGATTCAATTAAGTCTGTGATACTTGCGTTCCCTTTGAGGTCGGGAAGATACTCAAATAATTCATTGTGCTTTTCATAATCCAGGGCAAGCGCTCCCTGCAAAAAGCTGAGGGCTTCCTGTTTCTGCCCGATGCTCATCAGGCAGGCAGCTATGCGGTATTGCAGCGCTGCATTCTGAGGATGGTGTTTGATACCTTCCGCCAACACTTCCAGCGAGCCGTTCTTATTTTCCTGCTCAAATAAAAGATTGGCATAATCCAGCCAGATCTCCGCATTGGTAGGATCAAGGTCGATCACTTTTTTGAAGGATTCTTCCGCATCCTCGTAAAACTGCATTTTTTGCTGCAGCTCGCCGTAGATGTACCAGAATTCGGCATTTTCCTTTTCCAGCTCAAGCGCTTTCTTCACATAGTGCATGCCTTCATGCGTTTTTTCCTGCGCATCCAGCACAATGCCGATCCCCAGCCATGCATCCGATAGTTGTGAATTCAGCTTGATGGCCTTGTTATAATAGATCAGGGCGTGGTCGTAATCTTCCTTTTTCTCATAACATTCGCCGATGTAGTAAAAAGTGATCGCATCCGGCTCTTCCACTTTCAGCGTTTCCTTGTACACGTCAATGGCTTCATCGAGGCGGTTCAGGTTGGCAAGGGAATTCGCCTTGTTAAAATATGCCGAAGCGAAATCCTCCTGGATCGCAATGGCATAATCGTAAGCATCGATGGCTTTTTCAAACAGCCCGAGGCGGTTGTAGGCCACCCCGAGGTTGAACCAGGCTGTGGCAGTGTAGGGGTGTTTATCGGTGAAATCGGTATAGTATTTTACGCTTTCTTCCGATTGTCCGTTCAGCTCGTAGCAAAAGGCGAGCTCATATAGCGCCGCTTCATTCTCCGGGTTTGCCGCAATTGCTTTCTTCAGGTAATAAATGGCATCGTCGAATTTGGCGGTGTTCTCAAATTCAAAGGCCATGGCGAGATAGATCTCATCCAGCTCTTCCGCATTATCCGCAGCTTTCTTGTAATTTTCGATCGCCTGCTCGGTAAGTCCCATCTGGCTGTAGATGCTTCCTTTGGTCATGTAAAGCTCCGGGTTGGAAGGCTCCATGCTTTCAACAAAGGAAAGGATCTCGAGGGCTTTCTGGCTTTGGTTGGATGCCGCCAGGATCTGTGCCTTGCGCAGGAAAAACACGGTGGAGAAGGGGTATTGCCCGATCGCGTATTCAATTACCTGTAAGGACTTCTTGGGATTGTTCTTGTCGATATAATAATCAATAATGTCTTCAAATTCTTCCGAATCAAAAAAATACTGCTTGTCATTCTGGATCATCTCCTCAAAGCGGTCCACCAGCAGGAGGATGTGTTGTGCTCCTTTATGTTCATTTTCCCCGAATTCTTCGCTCATCTCTCTTGGATTTAGTTACAACAAAACAACAATCCAGCTGATAAATTGTTGCTTTTCAAATTTTAGCGAAAGTAATAAAAATTGAACTATAAATCCCATATTATTTTTAACAGCATTTGGTTGATTGTTTCATCCCGATTTTTACGGAATAAGCCCCGGAAATCGTATCTTTGTACCCTTAAAATTGGAAACTTAATACAGGAGGAAAGAAAGAAGTATGGCCTTAATCAAATCAATATCAGGCATCAGGGGAACGATCGGCGGGAAACCCGGGGAAGGCTTAAGCCCTTTGGACGTTGTTAAATTCACATCAGCCTATGCGGCATGGCTTTCGGCCAGGAAAGGCCCGGGCCAGAAGCTGAAAGTGGTGGTAGGAAGGGATGCACGCATTTCGGGGGAGATGGTCAACAACCTGGTAATGGGGACCTTACAGGGAATGGGAGTGAATATCGTGGACATTGGATTGTCGACCACGCCAACCGTGGAGATAGCTGTTCCGGAAGAGCAGGCCGATGGCGGGATCATTCTCACCGCAAGCCATAATCCGAAACAATGGAATGCCTTGAAGCTGCTCAACGAAAAAGGGGAATTCATCAGCGAAAAAGACGGTGAGGACCTGTTGAAGATCGCGGAAAGCGAAGGATATACCTTTGCAGATGTGAATTCACTGGGAAAGATTACGAAAAACGACACGTATTTTCAAAAGCATATCGACAAGATCCTTGCGCTGAAGCTGGTGGATGTACCTGCTATTAAAGCGGCGAAGTTCAAAGTGGTGATCGACTGTGTGAACTCAACCGGGGGCATCGTGCTTCCGCAATTGCTGGCTGCACTGGGTGTGGACAACGTAGTGAAATTATACTGCGAGCCTACCGGCGAATTTCCTCATAACCCGGAACCATTGCCTGAGAACCTGAGGGATATTTCAAAGGCCGTTGTAAAGGAAAAAGCACATGTAGGAATTGTGGTGGATCCCGATGTGGACCGCCTGGCGCTTGTATGTGAGGACGGGGAAATGTTCGGGGAAGAATACACGCTGGTTGCCGTTGCAGAATATGTTTTGAACAAACGCACGCCGGCAGAGAAAGCTGCGGGTAAAAAGGGTGCTACCGTTTCTAACCTGTCATCAACCCGTGCCTTGCGCGATGTGACCGAGAAGCATGGCGGAACTTATCATGCATCGGCAGTAGGCGAAGTGAACGTGGTGAAGATGATGAAGGAAACAAAGGCGATCATTGGCGGAGAAGGCAACGGTGGGATCATCCTTCCTGAATTGCATTACGGCCGCGATGCACTTGTTGGGATCGCGATATTTTTGTCGCACCTGGCCAAATACGGAAAGACCTGCTCAATGCTGCGCTCCACGTATCCCGATTATCACATTTCCAAGAACAAGATCGAACTTACGGCGGAGATCAGCGTGGACAGAATTTTAGAAGGTGTTCAGCAGAAATATAAAAAGCAGCCGATCAACCTGGTGGATGGTGTAAAGATCGAATTCGACAAGGAATGGGTGCATCTGCGCAAATCCAATACAGAACCGATCATCCGCATTTATTCGGAAAGTGAAAGCGAAACCACTGCGGATAACCTTGCCAAAAAGATCATGGCAGACATCCGTGAATTGATAAAAATGCAGCAAATTGCAGTTTGATGATTTTACAGGGATTTATAATTTCGCAATAGATCTGTACCATTTAAGATTAGAAAAGCATGAAAATTTATTTAGACAACGCAGCAACCACCGCCCTCGACAAAGAAGTGTTAGAGGCGATGCTTCCATACATGACCGAGCATTTCGGCAATCCTTCCTCCACACATGGCTTCGGGCGTAAAACCCGTGCGGCCATTGAAGGCGCCCGCAAGTCGGTGGCAAAATCGCTGAACGTTTCTCCTTCCGAAATATTCTTTACTTCCGGGGGCACCGAAGCCGATAACCAGGCCATCCGCTGCAGCGTGCATGACATGGGCATCAAGCATGCGATCACCACGCGCATTGAGCATCATGCCGTGCTGCATACACTGGAAGCGCTGGCAGATGCAGGCACCATAAAGCTGAGCTTTGTGAACCTTACTCCGAACGGACATGTGGATTTAAAACATCTCGATCAATTACTAAGTGAGAATGAGCGTACGCTGGTGTCGCTGATGCATGCGAACAACGAGATCGGGAACCTGCTGCCATTGAAGGAAGTAGGGGAGATCTGTGAAAAACACAATGCGGTGTTCCATTCGGATACCGTGCAGACCATGGGACATTACCAGATGGACCTGCAGAAAGTGAAAGTGCATTTCATTACCTGCGCTGCCCATAAATTCCACGGGCCAAAAGGCGTTGGATTTTTATACGTGAACGGAAATGTGACGATCAACCCGCTGATCTACGGCGGCTCACAGGAGCGCAACATGCGTGGCGGTACAGAGAACCTGTACGGCATCATTGGCCTTGCCAAAGCGCTGGAGATCGCCAACCGCGACCTGGAGCAGCATCAGAAACACATTATGGAGCTGAAAAAATACATGGTGGAGCAGCTGAAAGAAGCCATTCCCGGCGTTGAGTTCAACGGCTCCTGCCTCGATAATTGCCTGTACACTGTTTTAAGCGTCCGCTTTCCCAAAACCGATAACGCCGAAATGCTGCTATTCAACCTTGATATTGCAGGAATTGCAGCCTCCGGCGGAAGCGCATGCACCAGCGGCAGCGAGCAGGGATCGCACGTGCTGAGAGGCATTGGCGCTGATGTGACCTGTCCCTCGGTCCGTTTTTCTTTCTGCAAGCACAATACAAAAGAGGAGATCGATTATACGGTTTCGAAGCTGAAGGATTTGTTTGCCGTGAAGGAGATGGTGAGTAAGTAATACTTGTCATTCTGAACGTAGCGCAGCGTAGTGAAGAATCTTCTTTCGGTGATCGGGGTGTGAATGGTGAAGATCCATTCGCTCCGCTCAGGATGACAAAACGTGATGGCTTTGCCGGAACAATTGCTACATCGGCAGCACCTGCTCAAATTTCAATTCGAACTTCGTCCCGTTATTCACGCTGAATTTAAAATCCCCGTCGAGCTGCTCCGAGAGCGACTGAATCACCACCATACCTAAGGATTCACCTTCCTTGTAATCCGTTTTCAATCCCACGCCATTATCTTTTACAATCAGGCGGAGCATGTTCCCGATGCTGGTGAATTCAATGTCGATCACACCGTTCGTGCGGCCTTCAAAGGCATACTTGTAACAATTGGTCAGCAGCTCATTTAATATCAATCCGCAGGGAATGGCTGTATTTACATTCAGCTGGATGTTGCTGATGTGCGTATTTACGATCACTGAATTGGAAACGGTAGGATAGGAGTACTGAATTTCATCGATCAGCTCTTTCGTATATTTCGCAAAATCAACATCCGTCATGTTATCGCTTTTGTAAAGCCGGTCGTGGATCAGCGCCATCGACTTTACGCGGTTCTTGCTTTCGAGCAGGATGTTCCTTGCATCCTCATTTTCCACCGTGCTGATCTGCAGGTTGAACAGGCTTGCAATGATCGCCAGGTTGTTCTTTACGCGGTGATGGATCTCCGCCAGTAAAATATCCTTTTCCGACAAGGCATGCTTGATGGCCTGTTCCGTGGCTTTGCGCTCATTGAGGCGCTGCTCGAACACTTTGCTTTCGCGGATGTTGTTGGAAATGGTGAGGTACATGAAAAAGCCGATGGCGGCAGAGCTGCACATGAGGTTGAAAAAGAACATCTGGTAGCGCGCTTCATCGGTGAGCACCGGGGATGCGAACAGCCTGTAATGCGTAGAGAGATTGATAAGAAGAAAGGTAAGCGGCAATGCAAGATGAAAGGCCAGCAGCTTTTTTTCCTTGAAGTCGTGCACAAAAGCAATGGCAAGGATCAGCGGAAAATGGTACAGGAAAGTGCCCGAGAGCAGCCCGGAATACGAATCAAAAAAGAAGATGATCGTGGAAATGGTAATCAGCAGGAAAGAGGTGGCAAGGCGGTGATAGCCCGCGCTGTTCACCCAGAACACCATAAGGCACAGAAATGCATAAAACTCTATGATAATGGCCGAATACGGATCACCGAGAAAGTAATTGTTGAGGCCGCTGAAAAGGCAGATAAAAAATGTGATGAAGCAGAACTGGTTGGTCAACGCAATGCGCCTGATCAGCTTGTCGTCATAAACTGGCCTTACCCCGATAAAAGACAATGAGTTCCAGAAGCGCTTGAACATAAATGCAGGTTAGAAAGTTTAAACTTAATAATTTTTTCAGAAGGGCATCATTTTTTTTCCAAAACAATTAGTTATTAAGCCCGACGACATTTATATTTACCCTATCAATAAATCATTGCGAAAAATGCAGGTTACATTCTTAGGTACAGGAACATCACAAGGCATTCCCATCATTGCCTGTCCCTGCGAAGTGTGCAACTCGCATAACCCGAAGGATAACCGCCTGCGCTCTTCCGTGATGATCACCGAGCAGGGAAAGAATTTTGTGATCGATACCGGCCCTGACTTTCGCCAGCAGATGCTGCGGGAAAATGTGAAGACGATGGAAGCGGTACTTTTTACGCATGAGCACAAGGACCATACAGCCGGTTTTGATGACATCCGCGCTTTTAATTTTATCCTGAAAAAAAAAATGGATGTGTATGCCTCGCAGCGTGTGCAGGATGCCATCCGCCGGGAATTCGCCTATATTTTCAGCGATTTCAAATATCCCGGCATTCCTGAAGTGGAGATGCATCTGATCGGCAATGAGCCTTTCCGCATTGCAGGCCTTGAGTTTATCCCGATCGACGTGATGCATTACAAGCTGCCTGTTGTCGGTTTCCGTTGCGGGGATTTTACCTACATTACCGATGCGAATTTTATTTCCGGTAAGGAAAAAGAAAAGATCAGGAACTCGAAAGTGCTTGTATTGAATGCACTCCGGAGGGAAGAGCATATTTCTCATTTTACATTGCAGCAGGCCATTGAGCTGGTGGAGGAGCTGAAGCCGGAAATGGCGTATTTCACGCACATCAGCCACCAGCTTGGATTGCATGCCGAAGTGGAGAAGGAGCTGCCTGGTAATATCCGCCTGGCTTATGATGGATTGAAGATAGAAATCTAAATGACGACACAGATCCCGATACATGACCTCGTTGAAACGGATGATACCTCCTGCAGGATCATTGCGCTGAACGTGCCTTCGGACTATTCCACCAACGAAGCGCACCGCCACAGCTATTACGAGCTGCTGCTCTTCACCAGCGGCAGCGGAAAGCACATGATCGATTTTGATGTACATGAGATCGGGCCGCAGAGCATTCATTTTGTTGCGGCCGGACAGGTGCACGCACTTAAGCGCAGCATGGACACCAAAGGCTACGTGATCGCCTTCTCCAAAGAGTTCATGTTCCTGAACTCCACCGATACCAATGTGCTGAACGATTTTCCCGCATTCAATAAAACCGCGCATCCCGTACTTCCCCTTCCGGGAAGCTTGTTCCCGGAGCTGCAGGCGCTGGTGAAAAGCATGGAGGCAGAATTCAGCGGCAGCAATCCTTTTCGTGATAAAATGCTGGGCGCTTTTATTTCTATCCTTCTCCTGAAATGCAGGAGCCACATGCAAAGCAGCGCAGGCGGAAAAGCAGATGCCAATACACAGCAACTGCTTCTAAGGTTCAATGCCCTGCTCGAAGAGAAATTTATCACACTGCACAAGGTGAATGAGTATGCCGAGCTGATGAACGTTTCAGCCAACCACCTGAGCGAAAGCATCAAGAAGCTCACCGGTAAAACGGCAGGGGAGCAGATCCAGGACAGGCTGGTGCTTGAAGCGAAGCGCCTGTTGCTGCATTCAGCCATCACCGCAAAAGAGATCGCCTATCATCTCAATTTCAGCGATCCCTCTTATTTCAGCCGTTTTTTCAAAACAAATACGGGCATGGCACCCGAGGAATTCAGAAAGCAGAGCCGCGAAAAGTACCAGCAATAACGTGATTTGTAATTGCTGCTAAAGGAATTTAACTGTACTTTTGGCCTATAAATTTCTCTAAAATGAAAAAAACTACACGATTTGTTTTATCAATCTTTGCGGTGACGGCAGGATTAATTGCCACTGATGCGCTCACAACGAATGTCCACGGTGATTCAGCAGGAGCGCCTGCTTCACGCACGGGATCTCCTGCAGACGGCGCCAACTGCACCGCCTGCCACACAGGAACCGCGGCGACTACTCTGGCGGGACTGATCACATCCACTATTCCTGCTACAGGATATGTTCCCGGGCAAACATACACTGTTACAGCAAGCATTACACAGGTGGGGAAAACAAAATTCGGCTTCGAAATTTCCCCGCAAACTACAACCGGTGTGAAAAAAGGAACACTGGTCGTGACGAACGCTACCGCCACAAAACTTGTCGGCAGCGGAAAATACATTACCCATAAATCAACGGGAACGGCATTCTCATCCGGCACTGCAACATGGACATTCGACTGGACTGCACCTGCTGCGGGCAGCGGCAGCTTCACGTTTTACGGCGCTTTCAATATTACCAACAGCAGCAATACCAACAGCGGGGATATTATCAAACTTTCTACGCTGGCAGTTACTGAAGACCTTTCTACAGGAATTGCTGATAAGCTTTCGCTGGATAACCAGATCAACGTATTTCCGAACCCGGTGGAGGACAGGCTGAACATCAGCAGCACTTCTGCAGACATTACAGAGGCTACTGTTAGCATCATCAATGTACAGGGACAACTGGTGAGAATGGTGGATCATTTCCAGCTCAACTCATACATCGGTGTGGAGGAGCTGCCAAAAGGCTTTTACATCCTGAAAGTTGAAACGGAGCAGGGAATTGCAGTGAAGAAGATTTTGAAGCGGTAGTGTGTGTCAGTGCCCTTCCGGCGAAAGTATCGAGAACAGGCCTACTTCTCGATACTCTCCCTTCAGTCGAACTCGAAGTGACTTTAAAAATCAGAATAAGCGAAACAAAAATGCGGATCAACAATCCGCATTTTTTATTTTCTGAACAAGCGTCAGCACTTCTTTTGCTTCTTTAACATCGTGCACGCGGATGATTTTTGCTCCTTTCTGCAGCGCGATCGTATTTAAAACTGTTGTTCCGTTAAGTGCATCTTTCGATTTGATATTCAGAATCTTATTAACAATTGATTTCCGGGAAATGCCGACCAGCAGCGGCGCATTTAATTCACTGAATTTTTCGAGGTTCCGGAACAGCTCCAGATTGTGCTCCGTTGTTTTTCCGAAGCCGAATCCCGGATCGAGGATCACTTTTTTAAGGCCGAGGCTGTTCAGCTGCTTCAGCCTTGCTTCGAGGAATTCATACACTTCTTTCACAACATCGGTGTAAACCGGCTGCTCCTGCATGTTTTGGGGTGTTCCCTGTATGTGCATGAGAATGTACGGCACATTCAGCCGGGCAGCGGTTTCAAACATCCTGTCATCCAGCGTGCCGCCCGAAATATCGTTGATGATGTCCGCACCGCAATCCACCGCCTTTTCAGCGATTGCAGCACGGAAGGTATCCACGGAGATCAGGCTTTCGGGATAATGCTTCCGGAGGGAAGACACCACTTTGAGCAGCCGCGCGGATTCCTCCGCTTCACTGATATGCTCAGCCCCGGGCCGGGTAGAGCAGGCGCCAACATCAATTATATCTGCTCCTTCCTCCAGCATTTTCCCCGCATGCTCCAGCCACTGGCTCTCCTGCGTGTATTTTCCGCCGTCGAAAAAAGAGTCCGGCGTTACATTTAAAATACCCATTATCATCGGGTTAGGCTTTTGGTCAAAAATCCGCTCTGTTTTCAGAGAAAAAAATGTATCTTGTGCGCTCATTAATGAGATTTGTTGATTTATTGAAATAGAGAATTGTTGAATTGAATGGCTAAATCCCAAATTCTCCAGATCTCCACTTCTCTGATTTTTTATTATGAATAAGACATCTACGCAATACGATACGGCAATAAATTCCTGCAAAGATATTTTTATTAAAAAAATGAAAGATTACGGAACTGCCTGGCGTGTGCTGCGCACCAGTTCCATTACCGATCAGATCTTCATCAAGGCACAGCGTATCCGCAACATCGAGGATAAAGGTACTCAAAAAATCATCGACGATATCCGTTCCGAATACATCGGCATCATCAATTACTCCATCATTGGCCTTATCCAGCTTGCATTGAAGAACGACAGCCGCATGGAGCTTCCTGCGGATGAAGTGAGCAAGCTGTTCGACAAGCATTCCGATGAAGCAAAAAGCCTGATGGAGAACAAAAATCACGATTACGGCGAAGCATGGCGCGACATGAGGGTAAGCTCGCTCACCGACCTGATCCTGATGAAGATCCTGCGCATCAAGCAGATCGAGGATAACAAAGGCGAAACCATTATCTCGGAAGGGATCGATGCCAATTTCCACGACATGATCAATTATTCCGTGTTTGCACTGATAAAACTAAGCGAATAAACATGAAGATCATAACTGCCTTTTGCCGTATTGTAGTCGGATTGCTGTTCATCTTTTCCGGCTTTATCAAAGCCAATGATACACTCGGCTTTTCCTACAAGCTGGTGGAATATTTCGAAGTGTTCCATGCCAATTTCATGGTGCCGGCTGCTCTTCCGCTGGCTATTTTCATCTGCATCTTTGAGATCATCCTCGGCTTTACGCTGCTGATGGGCGCAAGAAGAAAGCTCACACTCTGGCTGCTCTTGCTGATGATCGTGTTCTTCACCTTCCTCACCTTCTATTCCGCATACTTCGATGTAGTGAAGGAATGCGGCTGCTTCGGCGATTTCCTGCACCTCACGCCATGGCAATCGTTCACAAAAGACCTTGTACTGCTGGTGCTGATCATAGTGCTGTTCATCGGTAAGGATTACATCAATCCCATCTTTAACCCGCGCATGGAGAATGCGCTGCTGATCATTATCCTCGCGGTTACGACGGCATTCCCGCTGTACACGTACAATTACCTGCCGGTGATCGATTTCCGCGCTTATGCCATCGGGAAGAACATCCCGGAGCAGAGCAAAGGCGTACCGGATGAGCTGAAATATTTTTACAAGCTGAAGGACAAAAAAACAGGCGAGATCAAAGAGGTTGACAAATGGCCGGAGAACTGGGACCAGGTGTATGATTACGTTGACAGCAGGACAGAAGTCACCAAAAAAGGGATCGACCCGAAGATCAAGGATTTCACCATCACCGGTATGGACGGAGGGGATTATACGCAGGATATCGTGGAGAATCCGGACTATAACTTTCTGCTGATCGCCTACGACCTGGAAAAAGCTAACAAAGATGTGTTCGGAAAAATAAATGACTTTGCCGCATTGTGTAAAAGCGACAGTGTTACATTTGTGGTGCTGACCTCATCTACTCCGGATGCGATCGAAAAATTCAAAAAAGAGACAAACGTGAGCATCCCTTTTTATACGACAGACGGAACGGTGCTGAAGACAATGATCCGCTCAAACCCGGGACTGATGATGCTGAAAGGCGGAACGGTGATCGACATGTGGCATTTTCATTCATTCCCCTCGTACAGCGATGTGAAGGAAAAATATTTTAAGAAGTAAACGGTGGCAAAATTTATAATCAAGCGCTTGATATACGGATTCCTGGTTTTACTGGGAGTGATCACGGTTGTCTTCCTGCTTTTTAATGTGCTTCCCGGCGATCCGGCAAGGATGATGCTCGGGCAGCGTGCCGACCAGGCTTCCATTGATGCTATCAATAAAGACCTGGGCCGCGACAAATCACTTACCACCCAGTTCATCATGTACCTGAATGACCTTTCGCCGCTTTCGGTGCACGACCCGGTGGACAAGGACCATTACCTGTACCTGAACCCGGATAAGTATTCATCCTACACCAAATTATTCCCGGTTTCCTCCACCAAGGTGCTTATCCTCAAATATCCGTACCTCCGGAGGTCGTACATCACCAAGCGGAAAGTTTCCGACATCATTAAAGACACGATGCCGGCAACGGTGGTGCTTGCCTTTTCCGCGATCACATTCGGTGCATTTTTCGGGATCCTGCTCGGGATCTGGGCTGCCATCAAAAAGAATTCCTGGTTCGACAAGAGCTCGCTCGTGTTTGCCATCTTCGGAATGGCGCTGCCATCCTTCTTTATCGGTTTGATCATCTCCTGGTTCTTCGGCTACATCCTCCGCGATTATACGGGACTCAACCACCAGGGATCGCTCTATTACATCGATGATTTCGGTGACCAGAAGCTGGTGCTGAAAAACTTATTGCTGCCAACACTTACCCTTGGTTTGCGCCCGCTTGCCATCATCATCCAGCTTACCCGCGGCTCGCTGCTCGATGTCCTGTCGCAGGATTACATCCGTACTGCCACCGCCAAAGGGCTCAGCTTCTACAAAGTGGTGTTCAAGCATGCGCTCAAAAATGCGCTGAACCCGGTGATCACCGCCATATCCGGATGGTTTGCAGGCCTCATGGCTGGCGCCGTTTTTGTGGAAAGGGTATTTAACTGGCGCGGGATCGGGAATGAAGTGGTGGATGCCCTCGAGAAAAATGACCTTCCGGTTGTAATGGGCGCCACGCTTGTATTTGCCGTAGTATTCGTTTTTATCAACATCACTGTTGACATTGTGTATGGCATCCTGGATCCGCGCGTGAGGGTGCAATAATTTACTCCTTTTAGTATTCTTCAATGAAAAAGTTAGTTAGTTCGGGGATCGTATTTTTAACTGTGGTGTGCAGCGCTTTCGCGCAAAGCTCCGCGAAATATACAGAGCTGGCCCGAGAGGCCAAAAGCCTTTTCGAAAGCAAACAATACAGGCGCTCCGCAGAAACATACACCAAAGCCTTCCGCGCAAACGGCTGGAAAGCATACCGTGCCGACCGCTACAATGCGGCCTGCGCATGGACACTCGCGGGAAACAGGGATTCGGCATTCTACCAGTTGTTCAGGGTGGCGGATGCCTTTAAGTATGATAATTACGACCGCATTTCCACCGATTCGGTGCTCACTTCGCTCAACAAGGATGCGCGCTGGGGACAGCTGCTGAACATTGTGAAGCAGAACATCGGCATGGAAGAGGCAAAGCTGAACAAGGCGCTGCTGAAGCTGATGGACAGCGTTTACCACGATGACCAGGCCTACCGTTTCCAGCAGATCAGCGTGTATAAGGAATTTGGGTATTCATCACCGGAAGGAAAAAACATCAGGAAAACCATTCATGAAAAAGATTCACTGAACGAGATCATCGTCAGCGGACTGCTTGATAAGTACGGCTGGATCGGGAAAGAAGTAGTGGGTACCAATGGCAATGCAACACTCGGTTTGGTGCTGCAGCATTCTTCGCTTGCCACGCAGCTGAAATACCTGCCCATGATGCGGGAAGCGGTGAAGACAAAAAAAGCGGATCCGTATGACCTTGCCATGCTGGAAGACCTCGTATTGGCCAGGCAGGGGAAAAAGCAATTGTATGGAAGCTCTATTGTAAGCGTGGAAGGAAAGAAATATTATGTTTCCCCGATGGAAGATCCGGCGAATGTTGACAAGCGAAGGGCTGAGCTGGGATTGGGCACGCTGGATGAATACCTCCGGAACTGGGGCATCCGCTGGGACATTAAAAAGTATGAAGAAGACCTGAAGCTTTACGAAAAGTAATCCATTATTAATTCTTTAAAACAGCAGCACATGAGAAGAAAGATCGTTGCAGGCAACTGGAAAATGAACAAGGACCTTCAACAGGGCATGAACCTGGTAGAGGAAGTGCTTTCACTTTCATCCCCGGAAGATGTGCTGAAGATCTTTGCAGCACCTTTTATTCACATCACTTCAGCGATTGAAAAAGTAAAAGGCAAAAACGATTATGCCGTTGCAGCGCAAAACTGCCATCACCTCGAATGCGGCGCTTACACAGGCGAAGTATCAGCAGAAATGATCAGCTCGGCAGGTGCAGGATATGTGATCATCGGGCATTCCGAAAGAAGGAATTATTTCAATGAAACAACATCCGTCCTCACACAAAAAGTAAACATCGCGCTTGCCAATAATTTAATCCCGATTTTTTGCGTGGGTGAAAACCTCGAGCACCGCAATGCCAACCAGCATCTCGAGATCGTAAGGCAGCAATTGAAAGAAGCGCTGTATCATTTATCAGCAGCCGATTTCAGCAGGCTCATTATCGCCTACGAACCTGTATGGGCAATCGGTACCGGCGTAACTGCCACCAGCCACCAGGCGCAGGGCATGCATAATTTTATCCGTTCCGAGATCAATAAAAAATACGGAAAGGAAATTTCCGAAAACACTTCTGTTTTATATGGTGGCAGCTGCAATGCTGAAAATGCAAAGGAATTGTTCTCCTGCCTGGATGTGGATGGCGGACTTGTTGGAGGAGCATCACTCAAGGCTGCAGACTTTGTAGCGATCGCTAACTCATTTTAAAAATACGGATCGCTGATTAGTTCGAATTTATGAATAGGAGTGTCATTGCGAGGAGACACGCCGAATCAATCTCATTCAACGAATAACGAATCATTACGAATGTATACGAATTACGAATTGGTGTACGGTTGCGCGTTGTCAGGCGGAGGGTTAAAACGTCGAAGAGTGTGCGCAAGCCGGCCCAGATGGTTCGACAGGCTCAACATGACAACGCGCAAAATATTGCTTCGGCTGAGTCAGTTCGAGCGAAGCCGAGAACGCGGGTTGACTACATAATACGTTTAAGCTTACACACGTTCTCGACTTCGCTCGAACTGACATCACACAGATTCGTAAATTAGTATACGTTCGTATTTGTACCATCTGAAATCACCAATCTAATACACTGATCAACAAAAATGAACTACATAGAACTCACCGTAACAGTAGAACCTAAAGAACAGGGCAGCGATGTGCTCATTGCGCAGCTTTCCGAGCTCGATTACGAAAGCTTCGTGGAGAATGAAAAGGGTTTCTGCGCTTACATACAGGAGCAGCATTACGATGAAAGCAGGCTGAACCTGGCTTTGTCGCTGTACGCCGACTTCTTCAAAATAAGCCATACCTCGAAAACAATCCCGCAACAAAACTGGAACAAAGAGTGGGAGAGCAGCTTTCAGCCGATAGAGGTGGATGGCAAATGCTATATCCGCGCACCATTTCATCCTGCAAAGGAAGGCTTCATTTACGATGTGATCATTGAGCCGAAAATGTCGTTTGGCACCGGGCATCACCACACCACCCAGCTGATGATCCGGAAATTAATGTTATTAAATGTTAAAAACAGCTCGCTGCTCGACATGGGCTGCGGTACCGGCGTACTCGCGATCGTCGCCTCCATGATGGGCGCCGGCCCCATAATGGCGGTAGATATCGACGAATGGAGCTATGAGAACACCATTGAGAATTTGGAGAAAAATAATATCAACAAGGTGCTTGTTCATAAAGGCAACGCGGAAATTTTGCAGAAAAAAATATTTCATACTATATTAGCGAATATCAATAAAAATGTACTGCTGGCCGATCTGCCCGTGTATGTTCAATCGCTCGAAAAAGGAGGAAACCTGATTTTAAGCGGCTTTTTTGAGACTGACATCACAGAACTAAGTCTTAAAGCAACTGAACTTGGATTAAAATTTGAAGACAAGGCTGTTAGCGAGCAATGGACCATGCTGCATTTTATCAAACCCGCTTAATATCACTATGAAAAAAATAACATTTCTTTTTTTACTTTTTGTAAGCCTTTTATCCTCGCAAAAAGCAGCAGCCCAATTAAACCCGATCAAACAATTCTCCGAAGACCCCATCAAGTTCCTCGATGAGGTAAAAACCATGTTCGAGGCCACCAACATGGACAAGAAGGAGGTCAAGGAATACATGGAAGCTTTCACGCTCACCTGGAACAGCCCTGAGTACACCGGCAACCTGAAAAAAGCCACCTACGACTGCTTTAACCTCATGGTGAAAAGGAAGATCCGCATCCTTCCAGAATACAAAAGTTACCTGAATTCGGTGATGAACTTCGCCATCTCCAAACAAAGTGAAGATCACTTCCTCAGCTGGCAGGAATGTGTGAACAAGATCCTGAATGCAAAGATCCTGAAGAATTATTCCGATTACCTGCAGATGAGCGAAAACCTCTTTGCTTCCAACACCTTCTACAAATCGGCAGTAGTGGAATATTCCTCCTCCAACAACAAATACATTTTCGAGTACGACAGCGTTCCGAAAGTGATTTTTCCAAGCCTGAACCTGCGCTGCTACAACAACCAGCACGACAGCGGCATTGTGTACAACACGCGAGGCATATATTATCCGTACAAGGGAGTTTTCATCGGTGAAACCGGAAAAGTGAACTGGAAGCGTGCCGGCCTGGATGAGAATACGGTTTGGGCAGAATTAAAAAAATACCAGGTGACCTTAAAGACCAGCGGGTTTACAGCAGATTCCGTAACCTTTTACAATAAAAATTATTTTCAAAAGCCTTTGGTCGGACAGCTTACAGAAAAGGTTGTTTCCGAAAGGGAAGGCAACATTTCTTACCCGCGCTTTGATTCCTACAGCAAGCGGATGCAGATCCCGAACATTGCCAAGGATGTGGATTACGATGGCGGATTTCTCCAGCGGGGCCCGAAATTCCTCGGTTCCGGCAGCAAGGAGGAAGATGCAAAGCTGATCTTTAAGAGAGAAGGCAAAGTGGTGCTCATCGTTGGTGCGAAGCTGATCGGTGTGGCGAAGGAAAAGCTGACTGCAGAAACAGCCAACATTAAAATTTATTTTGACAAGGATTCCATCACGCATCCCAGCGTGAACATGAAATTTATGGTGGATGAACGTACATTGTCGCTGATCCGCACCAACGACGGGGTTTCCAAATCTCCTTTCCTCAATACATTCCACATGGTAGATATGTATTTTGAAGAGCTTGCCTGGAAGATCGATGATCCGAAGATCGACCTGCGGATGCTTGTCGGGAACTCGCAGGAAGATGCGATGTTCGAGTCGGCAAACTATTTCCGTGGCGACAGGTATGAAGCCGTGCAGGGCATTGATGCGATCAACCCCTTGTTCCAGATGCGCGAATTTGTAGTGAAAAAGAATGGAGACAACCGCAGGTTCTACGGTGCTGAGTATGCAAAGTATGTGAAGTTTCCGCTGAAGGATATGCAGCCGGTGCTGGTGCGTCTTTCGGCACTGGGCTTCATTACTTACGATATCGAGGATGATGAAGTGAACGTGAATGAAAAATTGTTCACTTACATTTCTGCGAAAGCAGGGCATGTGGACAATGACGTGATCCAGTTCCCTTCCGTAGTGAGGAATGCAAGTAATGCAAGCATTAACCTGCTGAATTACGACATGACCATTTTCGGTGTGAAGCAGGTGTACATGAGCGATTCACAAAGCGTGGTGATCTATCCGAAAGAACAGAAGATCATACTGAAAAAAAACAGGGATTTCTCCTTTGCAGGTGTGGTGCATGCAGGCCGTTTCGATTTCTTCGGAAAGGAATTCTCATTCGATTACAACAAATTTATCATCAACCTGAAGAATGTGGATTCACTCAGGCTGACCGTAAAATCGCGTGAGCCGGATGCTTACGGCGAATACCCGCTTGTGAAGGTGAAGACGGTGGTGGAG
Source organism: Bacteroidota bacterium (assembly GCA_025963775.1). GTDB lineage: Bacteria > Bacteroidota > Bacteroidia > 2-12-FULL-35-15 > 2-12-FULL-35-15 > 2-12-FULL-35-15. Next base: position 78,696 of record JAOQAD010000002.1, read on the forward strand.
CACATCGACGGTGACCTTGAGATCGATAATCCCGCGAACAAGTCGGGCCGGAAGCCATTCCCGCAGTACCCGATCTTCAACAGCTTCAAGGATTCCTATGCCTATTATGATAAGAAGACCATCCAGAACGGGAAATACCCGAAGGACAAATTTTATTTCCACCTCGAGCCTTTCACGATCGACAGTTTGGACAACTTTACCAATGAAGGACTGAACTTCAAGGGAGAGTTCGTGTCGGCCGGGATCTTTCCGACCATCAAAGAATCACTGACCCTCCAGAACGATTATTCGCTTGGCTTTATCACCCAAGCACCTGCAGCCGGCTATCCGCTGTACGGAGGGAAGGGAAGCTTTAACAGCGCGGTGAAGCTGAGCAACCAGGGATTGCGGGGTGATGGTTCCATCAATTATGTAACATCGGTCACGAAGTCAAAGGACTTTATATTCTATCCTGATTCCACAAATGCTATTGCCCAGACGTTTGATGTGAAAGAGCAGACGATCAAGCCGGAGTTTCCTCAGATCCATGGCGACAGCGTGAAAATGCACTGGATGCCACAAAAGGATGTTATGACAGTGTTCAACAGCAAGGTGAAAAAATTTCAGGCTTTTAACGGGCAATCAGAGTTCAGCGGACATCTTTCACTGACGCCAAAACAATTGTTAGGTAGTGGTGTGGCCGATTTTAGCGGTGCTAAATTAGATGCCAAGCTGGCCAAATTCACTGCCACCATATTGCAATCTGATAGCGCCAGCTTCACCCTAAAAGCCATGGATGCTGCTGGTGTAGCGCTCGCGACGAACAATGTAAACGCAAAAATTGATTTTGCAAAGCGGTTCGGTGAGTTTAAATCGAATGGCAAAACGTCGCCTGTATTATTCCCGGTAAATCAGTACTTGTGCTACATGGATAATTTTAAGTGGTTCATGGACGAGAACAGCATCGAGCTCGGCGCCAGTAAGCAGGCCTCCCAGAAGGCTGCGAACGAGGATGTCGACCTGACAGGGCCACAATGGATCTCTACTCACCCGAAGCAGGATTCACTGGCCTTTTATTCTCCGGCTGCAAAGGTGGACCTGAAAAAGAATATTATTTCTGCAAAAGAGGTCAAATATATTAACGTGGCGGATGCCCGTATCTATCCTGACAAAGGTGACGTGATCATCGACAAGGATGCTGTGATCCATACACTTCTCAATGCAAAGATCATCGCGAATGCCGTTACCAAGTATCACAGCCTTTACAATTGTACCGTGAATGTATTTGCAAGGAAAAGTTACGCAGGCTCCGGCTATTATGATTACATAGATGAGATCAAGACCAAGCAAACCTTCTATTTCAGCAACGTAAGCATTGATACCACGTTCCAGACCTATGCAGAAACAAACATCCCGGATTCAAGCAAATTCCGTCTGAGCCCTAATTTTGAATACAAGGGAAAAGTGAAACTGAAAGCAAGCAACCAGTTCCTTGTATTTGACGGAACAGCCCGTATTTCCCACGATTGCGCAGGTATTCCGAAAGTATGGTTCAGGTTTGAATCGGAGATCAACCCGAACAATATTTACATCCCGGTCGACAGCCTTCCGAAAGACGGGGCAGGCAAGCCACTCGCTGCTTCACTGATGGTGACCACGGATTCAACGCATTTCTATTCGGCCTTTCTTTCACCGAAGGAATCAACCAACGACCCTTATGTATTGCCGGCAACAGGCTTCCTGTTCTTCGACAAGGCAACACGCGAATACCGCATCTCTAACAAGGAGAAACTGGTGGAGCGCTCCTTACCGGGAAATTACCTGAGCTTAAACACTGCGCAGTGCAAAGTGTATGGTGAAGGTAAGATCGACCTGGGCGGTGATTTCGGACAGGTGAAGGTGCAATCGTACGGAAGTGCCATTCATTACCTTATCCCGGATTCCGTTTCATTCGACATGCTGATGACCACCGATTTCTTCTTCGATGACGGAGCGCTGGATAAAATGTCGGATGCGATCGTGAACTTCGCAGACCTGAAACCGACCGACTTTTCACGTCCCGTATTTGAAAAAGGAATGCGCGAGATGCTCGGCAAGGAGCAGGCGGATAAGCTTATCTCCCAGCTGAACTTATACGGCTCTTACAAAAAATTCCCGGATGAGCTGAAAAAGACGATCTTCTTCACCGACCTGAAAATGAAGTGGAACAAGGATACACGTTCGTACACTTCTAATGGTAAGATCGGGATCGGCAACATGGGCAAAACGCAGATCAACAAATATGTGGACGGCAGGGTAGAACTGGTGAAAAAACGCGGCGGCGACATCCTCAATATTTACATCCAGCTGGATGATAACAACTGGTATTACTTCAATTATACCAGGGGAACCATGCTGGCCGTTTCATCGAACGAGGCATTCAATACTGCACTGAAGGAGCTGAAGCAGGAAAAACGTGAAAAGGCCGGCGACAAGGATAAAAAAGAACCGAATTATTATTTCAACATTTGTCCTCCGAGCAAAAAAGTGCAGTTCTTACGTAAAACGCAAAGTGCAGAAGAATAGAAATTGATAACGACATTACATATAATGCTGTTGCTTGGGGCCTATTTACTGGGCTCCATTCCAACCGCCGTCTGGATAGGGAAATATTTCTATAAGATAGATGTCCGCGAGTATGGCAGCGGAAACGCCGGCGCCACCAACACCTTTCGCGTGCTTGGCAAAAGGGCCGGTATTCCCGTATTGCTGATCGATGTGCTGAAAGGCTTTGCAGCTGTGAACCTTGCTTATTTAAGCAATTACACGCCGCACAGCAATCAGTTCACCAACCTGCAGCTGGTATTGGGCATCGCATCGCTCATCGGCCACATCTTCCCGATCTTCGCTTCCTTCAGGGGCGGGAAGGGGATCGCGACCCTGCTCGGGATCGTCCTCGCGGTGCACCTGTTCGGGGCACTGAGCGCCATGTGCATTTTTATTATTGTGCTGCTGGTATCCAGTTATGTTTCCCTCAGCTCCATGGTTGCAGCGGTGATGTTCCCTGTGATCGTGATCCTCGTGTTCAAGGAAAGAGTGCCTTCCCTTGTGATCTTCTCCATCCTCATCGCCATCATGGTGCTCATTACGCATCAGAAGAACATTGAACGGCTTCTGCGAAGGGAAGAGTCGAAAGCGAAGATCATCAAAAAAAAGAAAAAGGTGGAAAAACCTGCGCAGACAGAATAAACCGGCTATCCGGCCGTTCAAAGCAAATGCCTTTAACTTAATTTGGGAATTCAGCCCTGTCATAAATCTTATTTTTGTCCATGCATTATCGTACTAAAAGCTTTTTTTGTTTTTCCCGGTTTACCCGGATAGCTTTGATTGCGTTCATTTTGCTTAGCTCTTCTGTTTTACGTTCTCAAACTCCAGTCACCATTTCGGGGCAGGCTTTCGATAAGGACAATGCTTTTCTTCCGCTGATCAGGATGATGGTGATCAACAAGCGCACGAACCAGGGCGTGTTTGCCGGCACGGATGGAAAATTTTCCATCAACGTCTATCAAACAGACACACTGCTTTTTTCTGTGATCGGTTACAACACTAAAAAGGTTTGCCTGAAGGATTCTGTGATGAAAAAGCAATACTACATTGAAGTGGAAATGCAGAAGCTGCAATATACACTGAAGGAAATAAGCGTGTTCGGGACGAGGAGCCTGGGCGATATCGACAAGGACATCGCGAAGCTGGATTCTACAAGAAGGTCAAGATATTACCAGGACATCAACGGGTTTGAAAGTCCGATCACATACCTGTACGAGCGTTTCAGCAAATTCGGAAGATCAAAGCAAAAAGTGGCGGAGTGGGAGAACGAGGATCTGAAACGGGATATTCTTAAAGATCTGTTCAGGCTCTATGTGAAGAACGAGATCATCGACCTGAGCGAGGAAGAGTTTGATGCATTCATTGTGTATTGCAACCTGAGCGAGGAGTTCATTAAAACGGCATCGCAGTTTGAGCTTGTGATGGCGATCAAAGGGAAATATGAGGCATTTTCGGCAGGAAAAGATTATTATACGCCACACGAAAAGAGGTGGTAATTTCGATTCACCAGCCCCGGCCCCTTGGGAGCATTTGAGCAGAATGTTAAAATCAGTAGTTCTATTAAGATTTTTGCAGGATCAGCTCCCTCCTTCCAGGAGGGTTGGGTGGTAAAGAATCAAAGTTGTTCCAACAAAAAAATCCCGGGTCACCCTGGGATTTTCTTTTTCCTTTATCCTCTTCCTCCGACTACAACACCATATTTTACTTTCAGCTTATCATCGTATTCATCGGCATACCAGCCAACGCGGTTGATGGTGGCGGCAGCTTCTTTCTGTTCCAGTCCATCCACTTCGCGGATGAGCTTCACATACACCCAGTCCTTGAATTTCACAAAAGCCACACCGTACAGCGTGTAGTTGAGCTCCATCAGCTCCTGGTAAAAAGCTTCCGTGTTTGTTGCAGGCACCTGCATTACCGGCGCCAGCACCTGGAAATACGCACGGCCTTCGCTTTCAATATTCCATACATCGATCCAAACGGATGCCGATCCTTTTTTCAGGCTCCATTGCCCGGCTTGTTCCCCGCGGCAGATGGCGGGATCAACACCAAGGTCCCTGATACAGTTCTCCACCATATCAAAATAATACTGTAAATTTTCCATGATACATGTTTTAAGGGTTATGACTAAAATCGTTCTAACAAATATAAAATAATTTTCCTCTTTTCCCACTTATACTCCGAAACCTTAGATTGCCGGAATTTTTGAAAACGACATTTGCGTTCATCTTTTATTTTAGCGCGATTTTTTATGAAGATCTGGAACCAGGCGCCTCTTGTACGATTGATCATTCCCTTTATTGCAGGGATCATCGCCGCTATTTACCTTCCGCTGAATGATGGCTGTTTTGCATTGATCATGGCGCCGTATTTTATTTTTATTGCTGCTGTTACTTTTATTCCTTCACTGAAAATTTCGTATAAACGTTCCTGGGCTTTCGGCCTCGTGATCAACATTTTATTGTTTGCGCTCGGGTACCGGATCACGATCGGTAATACGGAAAAATTCGCCGCTTCGCATTTTTCAAAATTTGTAAACGGAAAAACAATTGTCCTTGCAAAGCTGCTGCAATCGCCGCTGGAAAAAGAGCGCTCTTATAAAATGGTGGTGGAGGTCAGCCTGCTGAAAAATGGAGAAGAATGGAAAGAAGTGAGCGGGAAAGCGATGCTCTACCTGGAGAAAGACCCGCGTGCTGCAGCTTTAAAGTATGGCGATGAGATCATTGTGCAAGGCATCTTCAATGAAATTCCCGGGCCGCAGAACCCCGGAGAGTTCGATTACAAGCAGTTTCTTTCCTTTCACAATGTGTATGAGCAATGCAGCGCTGATGAGCATCACTGGCTTCCGACAGGCAGCAATTCCGGGAACATCATCCTGCGTTCTTCCTATGCGCTGCGCGACCGGTTGCTGGACATACTGAAAGACGATCACATTGAAGGGGAGGAATTTGCTGTTGGAGCAGCACTGATGCTGGGCTATTCCGACAAACTGGATGCAGAGATCCTTTCTGCGTATTCTGGCACAGGCGCCCTGCATGTGCTTTCCGTTTCAGGCCTGCATGTGGCCATTGTGTATGTGGTGTTCAACTGGCTGCTGTTCTTTCTTGATAAAGTAAAACGCGGGAACATCATAAAAGCCGTGATTCTCATCCTGCTCCTCTGGTTCTATTCCGCGCTTACCGGGCTTTCTCCTTCGGTGCTGCGTGCAGCCACTATGTTCAGCTTCATCATCATCGCCAAAGCATTTAACCGCTACACCAACATTTACAATACGCTTGCAGCTTCCGCATTTGTACTGCTTGCATTCAATCCTTTTCTCATCATGGAAGTCGGTTTCCAGCTTTCTTACATTGCCGTGATCGGTATTGTTTACCTGCAGCCGAAGATCTATGGCTTGTTTGAGCCGGAGAACAAGCTCATTGAGCAGGCCTGGACGATCACCGCCGTTTCCATTGCAGCGCAGATCGCGACCTTTCCGCTCGGGCTGTATTATTTTCACCAGTTCCCCAATTACTTCCTTTTATCGAATTTCATCGTGATCCCGGTTTCCACAGTCATCATTTACCTGGGGATCGGGCTGTTTGCATTTACCGGAGTTCCGGTGATCTCTGCTTATCTCGCCGCAGGATTCAGCAAAAGCGTATGGCTGCTCAATGCTTCTGTAAAAATGATCGGGAACTGGCCTTATGCCCTGCAGGAAGGCATTTCCATTACAGCCCGGGAAACATGGCTGCTGTACGCGATGATCCTGTTCTTCATTTATTATTTTACCCGCCCCAAAGTGAACTATTTATTCTGTGCACTGTCTGTTGCAGTAGTGCTCTTGTGCTCACAGGCGATCGAGCAGGAACGGGAATACGGGCAGCATAGGATGATCGTTTACAACATCGCAAAAACAAGCGCGGTCGATTTTATTGATGCCCAAAGCAATGTGCTTTTAACAGATCCTTCATTTGCTCAAAATGAAAGTGCATTGTCCTTCCACATCAAACAGAACTGGTGGAAGCTCGGGATCAACCGGCCGGTGATCGTTACAGGAAACTTTCGTTCGGAGCACCTGTTCATTCAAAACAATTGCATCCAGTTCAATGAAAAGAAGGTCGTGATCGTTAGAGGAAGAGAAGAAATGGATAAAAAATGGAAACAGCCGCTGAAAGTTGATTTTCTTATTGTTTCGAAAAATCTGAAAATGGATATTGCGGAACTGCTGAAAAATTATGATCCGGAACAGATCATTTTCGATTCATCCAACTCGAACTACAGGCTTGAAAAATGGAAAAAGGAATGTATCGCAATGTCGCGTAATTATTATTCCGTAAAGGATTCAGGCGCTTTTGAAGCGGACCTCTGAATTTATCTGAACACATCCCAGATCACCTTTCCATTTGCAGAAGGCATTTTGAAGCGCATCAGTTCGGCAACAGTATTGGCAATATCAACCTGGTCGTAATGCAAGGTGCTTACATAATTCTGTTTAAAGTCCGGCCCGATCGCGAAAAACTCAATGTGCTTGCAGCCTTCGCACATATCGGTATGCGAAACAAATCCATCAAGATGTCCCGCAGTGTGACGGCCGTGGTCATTGGTAACGATCAGTGTTGTCTGATCCCTGTAAAAAGGATCGCTCTGCAGCAATTGCCAGATGCGGTAAATGTAATTATCCGTATCAAGTATTCCCTGCAGGTAAGCAGCTGAATCATTGGCATGCCCGGCAGCATCCGGCTGTTTGAAATTGATCAGCGTCATTCGGGGATGGTTGCCTGAAAAGATTCCCTTTGCATTCATGAACGTGGTAGAGTCTTCGCGATAGCCGGTTCCTAATCCTGAAATCCCGCAATCGGTCATCGGGCGGTATTGTCCCTGCCAGGCAGGCTCAACACAATCGGATAAAATTGCCAGTTTGTCCTTCGTCGTAATGACCCATGCCTCCGAAGCGGGATGCTGCGAAGTTTTCAGCCAGTATTGAAAAATGGATGGATGCTGCGGATATTCCAGTCCGCTGTTATTAATGTTCTGGTACACGCCGGTGGTTATCGCCGAATGGCCCGCGTTGGTAAAACAATAGCCGTTGTTATAGAAATTAGAGCAGAATACACCGCCTTCCTGCAGGAGCTGGTAGCGGTGCGGAATGTATTCCTTTGATTCAAGGCCCCAGGTTTCGGTGTACCGCGCGCCATCCACTACAATAATGACCACGTTTTTGGTCTTGTAGGCCGGCCCTGTGGGAATTGCAGGGTCTTTGCTGCAGCCGAAATAAATGGATGCAAAGCCGGTAAACAGTACTAACAGCGCTATTTTCATTTGGAGCTTCATTCTAACAAAGTTAAGAAATTAGATTTAAATTTGCAGAATGAAATTCAAGATAGGTGATAAGGTAAGGTTCCTGAATGAAAAAGGAGAGGGGACGGTCACAAAGATCATCAATAAAACAACGGTAGGCGTTACCATCGAGGAAGGATTTGAAATTCCGGTAGTGATCTCTGAGCTGGTCACCATTTTTGACGAGGCCGATATAAAGCCCGTATATCTAAAAGAACCTGCAGAGCAGCCTGTTCCAAGCTATACAAGCATTTCCGAAACAAGAAAAGAAACGCCCAAAGGCATTTACCTGGCCTTGTCTCCCGAAAGGGCAAACGACATCAGCCATTCCGATTTCAATCTCTGGCTGATCAATCATACCGTATTTCATGTGGTGTACGTAACCTCTTTTTTGAAAAGCAAAGGCTACGAACTGTTGGATAAAGGCGAGCTGAAGCCATTCGAATCGAAGCTGATCGAAACCATCGACAGGAAGAACACCGACCTGCTTTCTACTGTGAAGGTGGATGCGCTGTTGTTTGATGAAACCAAGCCTTTCGAGCACCAGTCGCCAGTTTCCGAGATCATCAGGATCAAAGCGGTGAAGCTGTATAAAGAAAATGCTTTTATAGAAAACGATTTTATCCCTGAAAAATGCCTGCTGGTAAACGTCACCGATTTTCAGCAGGACCTTTATTTTCAAAAGCCGGGAGCTTCCGAAACAGATCTTTCTAAATTACTGTTTCAGAAAAGAAGCGGCACAAGTCCGGGCAAAACTTCCAAGCCGCACCGCATCAACAATGCTTCTTTCGAGATGGAGATCGATCTCCACATCGAGGAGCTGATCGATAATTACGGCGGCATGAGCAATGCCGAGATCGTGATCGTTCAGCTGCGGCATTTCCAGCAGGCGCTGGATAAAGCCATCAATGAGCATTACAGGAGCCTTACGGTGATCCATGGAGTGGGCAACGGGCGCTTAAAACAGGAGGTGCGCGCGATCCTTACTTCTATGAAGATGCGTTTTCACGATGCATCCTATTCCAAATACGGCTTTGGTGCAACGGAGATTGTGATTGGTTGAATTGTTTTGCTTTACACACCCCTAACCCCTCTCAAGAGGGGAATGGACGCTGCTAACTTGGCGAATATACTTCTGAATTATATTATTCGTAATACTATAATTTTTATATGAGCACTCACAATTCCCCTCTTGAGAGGGGTTAGGGGTGTGTTATCCAACATCAATAGAACAGCGCTTTCATAAACCACCTTATTTTCACTACCTTTGCAGCGCAAGTTGTTCTATCGCTGCCCTTCCTGCAAAGGAAGGGGAGAGGAAAGTCCGGGCAACACAGAGCATCCCACTTCCTAACAGGAAGGCTTTTCCGCAAGGAAGGGACAGAATAGTGCCACAGAGAATAACCACCGGGAAGCGGACTTGTTCTGCTTCCCGGAAAGGGTGAAAACGTGAGGTAAGAGCTCACGATAGCAGCTGGCAACAGTTGTTAGGGGTAAACCTTGGGAGTTGAAAGATCAAATAAGTCACGCTTTTGAAGCTGCTCGCTTTAATTTTTCCGCTTGCGGAAGGATGGCGTGACGGGTAGATTGCTAAAGCCATCCGGTGACGGCTGGTTTAGATAAATGATAGAAGCCTTTCCGCTTGCGGGAAGGAACAGAACCCGGCTTACAAACTTGCTTTTTATTTTCTTTCCTGGTGGGTAATAACCCCCATTTTGTCAAACACCGTGTTTTTACACATTTTTTCCTGTCTTTTTTATTCTTAATTAGTGTGCTGTATGATTGGATTCGTTCAGCTGGAGGAGTTCGAAAATCCATCAAGAGAGTAGACAGACTACTAAAGACAAACAACATGAAAAAACTACTGACGATTGCTTTTCTTTTTTGCATGCTGCTCACCACAAAGGTGACAAATGCACAATCTCAAAATGAGAATGCCCTTATTGGCAGGGCCCGCGGCGCGGCGCATGAATGCCTGCAGGCAGCGCGCGAACCCGGCTATGAATTTATCGGGCAAAGCCAGACTACCAGCATTTGTTTTGCCGGAGGCTTTCTGACCACTGTTACATTTTACAAAGTTCCGGTTTGCCACGATGAGCCATGTCCAAGGCCTATTGCTGTTCCTGTAGCAGAAGTGAACTTCGGCTGCGACGGACAGATCCTTAGCGTAACATGTAAATAGAATATTCTTTAGAATAGAAAATCCCGCTCCGGCGGGATTTTTTTGTTGCTGTCATCCCGTGCTCCGACACGGGATCTGCCTGATGAGAACCTGCTGACATTTATGGGATCCCGTGTCGTGGCACGGGATGACGATTCAAAATGATGTTATAAAATAAATCAGTAATTGTATTTATCGCCCCATCTCTTCTTTAAAAAATCCCGCAATTCCTTTTCCCGTGCATTGTTTCCGGGCTCGTAGAATTTCATTCCTTTCACCGCATCCGGTAAATATTCCTGTGCCGAAAAATTATTATCATAGCCATGGCTGTACTGGTATTCCTTTCCATAGCCGATGTCCTTCATGAGCTTTGTGGGTGCATTGCGCAGGTGCAGTGGAACAGGCTGGTCGCCTTTCTGCTGAACGGCCTGCATGGCTTCGTTGATGGCCATGTAGGAAGCATTGCTTTTTGCAGAAGTGGCAAGGTAGATCACCGTTTGTGATAAAATGATCCTCGATTCCGGGAAGCCGATCACGTTCACTGCCTGGAAACAGTTATTGGCGATCACCAGCGCAGTCGGATTGGCATTGCCGATATCTTCCGAAGCAAGGATCAATAACCTTCTTGCAATAAAGGAAGGGTCTTCGCCGCCTTCGATCATCCGCGCAAGCCAGTATACAGCGGCATTCGGGTCGCTTCCGCGGATGGATTTGATGAACGCGGAGATAATGTCGTAATGATTCTCTCCCGCTTTATCATAAAGGGCAATATTCTGCTGAACAATGCCTGTTACTTTTTCATTCGTGATCTCGATCTCATCGCCGCCAATGGTATTAACCACCAGCTCGAACACATTCAGCAGCTTCCTGCCATCGCCGCCGGAAAGCCTCAACAACGCTTCATTTTCGGTGATCGTGATCTTTTTTGTTTTTAGAACGGAATCTGTTCTGATCGCAAGATCGAGCATGGAAAGCAGGTCGTCCTTGTCGAGATGTTTGAGAATATATACCTGGCATCGCGAGAGCAATGCGGAGATCACTTCGAAGGAAGGATTTTCGGTGGTTGCACCGATGAGCGTTACCGTGCCTTTTTCAACGGCCCCTAACAGGGAATCCTGCTGCGATTTACTGAAGCGGTGGATCTCATCAATGAAGAGGATCGGGTTGGCCTGGACGAACATCCCGGTACCTTTTGCCTTGTCGATCACATCGCGGATATCCTTTACGCCCGAATTGATCGCGCTCAGTGCATAGAACGGGCGCTTCAGCTGGTGTGCGATGATATTCGCCAGTGTTGTTTTACCAACTCCCGGAGGCCCCCACAGAATGATGGAAGGGAGAATATTGGAAGCGATGGCATTGCGCAGGATAGCACCTTCACCCACAATGTGCTTCTGCCCAATGTAGTTGTCCAGGCTGGTTGGCCGCATTCTTTCTGCTAAAGGTGCTAAACTCATGTTTTTATTTCATGCCGGTGTTGATCCAGCATTCTATCTTGTTAATGGTAGGCAGATCAAGCGGCCATCCGTTCGGAGGCATCTGGTCATAACCAACCTGGTGCTTTATTGTTCCCAGTAAATAACCGTTCCCGGCAGCCTTCTTCACAGAAGCTATATCATAAAAATTATACCCGGCCTTCATATTCTCATTATGGCAGCTTGTACAATTTTGTTCCATGATCGGGCGGATATCCTTTTCATACGTATATGCCGTAGTGGAACAATCGAGTGGGGCAGGGGGCGGAGTTGCCGCTGTCGGGGTCTTTGTTGTTTTGCAGGCCAGCAGTACCACTGCAAGCGCCACCGCTGTAAAAATGATCTTTTTCATATTATCTGTTTTGTAATTCTTTTGCTTTTGTTTCTTTGTTCCATCCGGCCGGTTTTTTATGCTTCCATCTTCTGTGGCTCCAGAGCCAGTATTCGGGCTGGTTGCGGATATCCTGCTCGAGCATTTTTGTTGCTTTTTCGGTGATCTCGCCATAAGCGGTCTCAAGCGGCTTGTCCGTCACCTCAAAAAATTCGAAGCTGTAATGTCCCCTTTTTTCCTTGTTGATGCGGCCGTACACAACCGGGTAATTGTATTCCCTGGCATATTTTTCCGCACCGAACAGCACGCCGGTTTCCTGGTTCAGGAATTCCATCCAGTAGCAGTTATCGGGATTGGATGGTGATTGGTCAATCGCAAAAATAGTGGCTGTTAAATTATTGATCTCTTCATCAAACACTTTTTTCACATCACGTGTGGAGATCATGTACAAGCCGTATTTGCTGCGGGTATTCCGCATCTTCTCATCAAAATATTTATTGGACAGCGGCTTGTAGATCCCGATCGCTTTGTGCTTGATCAGCGCATCCACGGCAACAGCAAAGATCTCCCAATTGTTGTAATGCCCGCCGGCAATGATCACGCTGCGGCCCTGCTCATAGTATTTATCGATCAGCTCCGGGTTCTTAAAGATCACGCGCTTCGCTACCTGCTTTTCCGAAATGGTGAATGTCTTCAGGCTTTCGAGGGTCAGGTCGCAGAAGTGATGATAGAATTTTTTGCAGATCACGATGTGCTCTTTTTCTGTTTTCTCCGGGAAGGAACGCTGAATGTTACCAAGAATCACCTTCTTCCGGTAACCGGTAACGTGATAAAAGATCACATACAGGAAATCCGACAGCGCATACAGCACAGGGAAGGGGAGCGAAGATATGGGAAGAATAACAAGATAGTAGAGCAGGCGGTTGACGATGTTCATAGGGTCTGTGTTGCGGAAGACCGGCAAAGCAGAATAATTCCCTGCTATTACTAAGTTTTCCGTAAATTATTTTCAAAAAACAAAGATAAAGTATAGTTTTACAAAGTCATTTCTATTTGTGGCAAAAAAGTTGATTGTTTACACACAAAAAATAAATATGAAAAAGATCACTACTATTAAAGCACTCCTTTTCGCAGCAGCACTGCTGATCGTATCCACTGTTTCTGCCCAGAAGAACAAGTTCCTTGAAGGCAAAAAATACACTGTCCAGTTCTATGAAATGAAGCCGGCCGGCAGGGGCAAAGCGCTTCCAAGCAATTTCCTGATCAAAGGCGGAAAAGTGGAAAGTGACCTGATGTACGAAAAAATGACGCTTGGGCCTGCAGCTTATAAAGTAACGCTTGATACAACTTACACCGAAGATGAAACGGAAATTCACATGGTGAAGCTGGAAGCAGAGCTGAAGGATGAGAAGAATGAATACAAATGGGAAGTGACTGTGAGCAATTACGATGTTGAAGGAACCTGCGTGCAGACTAAAAGCGGAGTGGAGAAGAAGCGGTATGAGTTTGCAGGGGCTGAGAAAACAAAGAAATAATAATGATGCAATGCTAAAATGAAAGCCTTTCCGGATGGAAGGGCTTTTTTATTTCCTGTTGGTATTTGTTGGTAAAAATTAAGTATGTCGGCCTTGTTTATTTCTCGCTTTATAATAAATTAACATAGCCTTATACAAATCGTATGTACGAAACACTTCAAAGAAGCCAGAAAATATGGAAGGCTGGTTTGAAAAAGGATCAACAACCGCACGCCAAAAATAGCATCAGTTTGCCTCGAATAATTTAACTGAACGGTGGACGGATGAGATCCCGCTTTTTTCAGTATAACTGAATTCGGTGATGATCACCACATTTTTTTGCACAGGATCCTTTTCTATATAATCATCTTCGCTGCCATAAACGGCAAAGGATTTCAGGGCTTCTGCCCATTTTTCCTTCACAAAGGAATAAAGACTGCAATTGGACCATTCCCCCGCGTCGCCATAAGGGACAACGGAGAATTCTTCCGTTCCATTATCATCAAGATCTCCCTGATTCATTAGCTTGCCTCCGTACAGATCTTTTCCAAGTTCGACCCGGGGCAACATTTTATTAGAAAAAGCAATTGCACAATTTCCGGGACCTGAATCATCATGCTCTGTCCAGGCATATTCCTGTTTTCCGTCACCATTAAAATCACCTTTAACAGAATCCCCACGGATCAGATTAACGGACTGTGCCTGAACGGAGGTTGTATCAGCTTTTTCCGGCTGAAAAATTTGGCCTGTGCCTGGCTCGTGCCCGGAACAATTTGCGAACAAAGCAATGCAGGCAAACAGTATCAATGGCTGGTATAGAAAGATCCTTGTTTTCATTCGGCAATTATTGATTTATAAATATAAAACAATAATTGCGGGATACAAGTAATTAGAACGGCAAAAAAAATCCCGCCATCTTTGAACAGGGCGGGATCTTTTTGTTTTTTGATTCTATCGATTACAAATCTTCTTTTTTAGACTTCTTTGCTTTCGGTTCTTTCGGCTTGCTGATCTTGATCATGATCTCCTGTTTCTCTTTGTCAAAGTTCACTTCGATCACATCTCCTTCAGATAGGCTTGATTTGATGATCTCTTCTGCCAGCGGATCTTCCAGGTATTTCTGGATAGCGCGTTTCAGCGGACGT
>JAOQAD010000003.1 GCA_025963775.1 Bacteroidota bacterium
CGGTGATTGGAGTAAGAACATCTTTTGCTTTGGAATCAATCGCGAAGCGATGCAATCTGCGTTAATTATTGTAAGAATAAAATCTGCGAATCTGTGGCAGAGAAAGCTCCGCACAGAATAAGATCCCCGGGCAAGCTCGGGATGACAAACGAAGGAATTCCGTATGTCTCATGATCGTGCAGAGATCCCGTGTCGTGGCACGGGATGACGGTGACTGAGTGAACCGATGATGATCGAAATAAGATCCTTCGGGCGCGATCGGGATGACAGGCTCACGATGACGATGATCTGGGGCAGCGAATACAAAAAAACGCCCCGCATTTCTGCGGGGCGTAAATCATAACAAACAATAAACTCTTTACCTGCTTACTGTCCGTGGCAGTTTTTGTATTTTTTGCCGCTTCCGCACGGACAAGCATCATTTCTTCCGATCTTTTGCTCTGTGCGTACTACCGGCTGTATCTTTTGCTGTACCGGTTGCTGAGGCTGCTCATTCTGGCTGCTGGATGAGGAAGAAGAAACTTCCGTCCTGTTGGTCTGAACCTGCTCCTGGCGCTGTGGTGCCTGGACCCTCGCCTGCTGCATGGTGTTTGCATTTTCATTCGGCAGGTTGGCGCGCATTAAGAAAGAGATCATTTCCTTATTTACGTTGTTCATCATCTGCTTGAATAATTCAAACGATTCGAACTTATAAACGATCAATGGATCCTTCTGTTCATATACCGCATTCTGTACGGATGTTTTCAATTCATCCATTTCACGCAGATGCTCTTTCCATGAATCATCGATCATGGCGAGTGCTGTGCCTTTTTCTGCGCCCAGTACCAGTTCGCGGCCTTCTGTTTCATAAGCGCGCTTCAGGTTGATCACCACCTGCAGCGTTTTAATGCCGTCGGTGATAGGAGTAACGATGTTCTCGAATTTCTGCGATTGATTTTCGTACACATCCTTGATCACAGGCAATGCCTTCTTCGCAATGAATTCGTTCTTCTGGTTATAGTTCGATTCTGCTTTCTCATACAGGCGCTCCGTGATCTCCTGTGCGTTCATGCGGAGGAATTCCTGTTCCGTTACCGGTGAATCGGTTGCCAGTACACGTAATACCTCAAGATTGAAATTCTCAAAATCTTTCACATCATGATATTCATTCACGATCGTATCGCAGGTATCATAAATGGAGTTTGCGATATCCACAGCAAGACGCTCGCCGAACAGGGCATGGTGGCGCTTTTTGTAGATCACCTCGCGCTGCGAGTTCATAACATCATCGTATTCGATCAACCGCTTACGTGTTCCGAAGTGGTTCTCTTCCACTTTTTTCTGCGCACGCTCGATCGATTTGGTGATCATGGAATGCTGGATCACTTCGCCTTCTTCAATTCCCATGCGGTCCATCATTTTTGCGATCCTTTCAGATCCGAACAAACGCATCAGGTCATCTTCGAGTGAAGCAAAGAATTGGGATGATCCCGGATCTCCCTGGCGTCCTGCACGTCCGCGAAGCTGCCTGTCGACACGCCTGCTTTCGTGGCGCTCGGTACCGATGATCGCCAGACCGCCTGCATCCTTTACTCCTGGCCCAAGCTTGATATCCGTACCACGGCCGGCCATGTTGGTGGCAATGGTCACAGTCCCTGCCATACCGGCTTCCTGCACAATTTCCGCCTCGCGCTGGTGTAATTTTGCGTTCAGCACGTTGTGCTTGATCCCGCGCAATTTCAGCATCCTGCTTAATAGCTCGGAGATCTCTACCGATGTTGTACCAACAAGCACAGGCCTTCCGGCTTGCACGCATTTCTCAACCGCTTCGATCACCGCATTGTATTTTTCACGTTTTGTTTTGTAAACAAGGTCTTCCTGGTCCTTACGGGAGATAGGCCTGTTGGTAGGGATCACCACAACATCCAGCTTGTAGATGTCCCAGAATTCGCCCGCTTCAGTCTCGGCAGTACCGGTCATACCGGCAAGCTTTTTATACATCCTGAAGTAATTCTGCAGGGTAACAGTGGCGTATGTTTGCGTTGCCGCTTCCACTTTCACATTTTCCTTCGCTTCGATCGCCTGGTGCAGTCCGTCGGAATACCTTCTGCCTTCCATGATACGGCCTGTCTGCTCATCCACGATCTTTACTTTCCCGTCCATGATCACATATTCCACATCCTTTTCAAAGAGCGTGTATGCTTTCAATAACTGGTTGATGGTATGTACGCGCTCCGATTTAATGGAATAATCGCGGATCAGCTCTTCCTTCTGCTGTGCTTTCTCTTCTGCGCTTGCACCGGATTTTTCGAGGTTTGCGATCGCAGTGCCGATATCAGGCAATACGAAAAATTTTGCATCTTCCGAAGAGGTCGAGATCAGCTCAAGCCCTTTTTCGGTCAGCTCAATGGAGTTATGCTTTTCATCGATCACGAAGAACAGCTGTGCATCCACTTTGTGCATCTCGCGCGATTGATCCTGGATATAATAGTTCTCTGTTTTCTGCAGCAATGCACGGTTTCCGGATTCGCTCAGGAATTTGATGAGTGCTTTGTTCTTCGGCAATCCGCGGTAAGCGCGTAATAAAGCCATTCCGCCTTCGCCTTCTTTCTCTCCTGTCTTTCCTTCTGCGATGAGGCGTTTTGCATCGGTAAGTGCTGTATTTACAAATGCTTTCTGTGCATTTACAATCTTTTCAATTCTTGGCTTTAAAGGCGCGAACTCCTGGTTATCGCCTTTCGGTGTTGGCCCGGAGATGATCAGTGGCGTACGTGCATCATCGATCAATACGCTGTCGACCTCATCCACGATCGCGTAATTGTGCTTGCGCTGCACCAGGTCTTCCGGTACGCGCGCCATGTTATCACGCAGGTAATCGAAGCCGAATTCGTTGTTCGTTCCGTAAGTAATGTCTGCCAGGTAAGCCTTTCTGCGGTCTTCCGAGTTGGGCTCGTGAAGGTCGATGCAATCAACGGTAAGTCCGTGAAATTCAAATAAAGGCCCGTTCCACTGGGAGTCACGCTTTGCAAGGTAGTTGTTCACCGTTACAACGTGAACGCCGCGGCCGGTAAGTGCATTCAGGTAAACAGGAAGTGTTCCGACAAGTGTTTTTCCTTCACCTGTTGCCATCTCCGCGATCTTTCCCTGGTGAAGCACCACACCACCGATAAGCTGCACATCATAATGCACCATATCCCAGGTTACGGTAATTCCTGCAGCATCCCAGGTATTGTGCCATGTGGCTTTGTCGCCGCTGATCTCAACGGATTTGCGTGTTGCCGCAATATCCCTGTCCATTTGCGTGGCAGTAACTTCAATTGCTTTCAGCTCTTTCAGGCGGCGTGCTGTTTCTTTAACAACGGCAAAAGCTTCCGGCAGGATCTCATCCAGGATCTCCTGGTTTTTCTTTACGATCGTTTTCTCCAGCTCGTCGATCTGCTCATACATCTTCTCTTTCTCATCCACTTCAATGGAAAGGTCGGTCTCTATCTTTTTACGGATCGAATCGATCTCGTTCTGCTCTGCTGAGACATAGTCGGAGATCCTTTTTTTGAATTCGCTTGTCTTTCCGCGCAGCTGGTCATTGCTGAGGGAAGCGAGTTTCGGGAATTCAACGAGAATCTTATCTACGTAGGGTTGTATCTCTTTTAAATCGCGGTCTGACTTTGTTCCAAATAATTTGGATACGCTTTTGGTGAAAAAATCTAACATCTAAGGCTTTGTTTTTATTTTATTAATTGAAGCTCGGTTTTTACATTGAAAAACTTTTGCCGCTCAATTCCGCAAAGGCGGGATCTGTTTATGTTTATTCCTTTTTAAGGGATTGCAAAAATAGTGTTTTTTTAGCTGAAATATTGAAAAATAATCAGCTATTTGGCGGGGGTAAGTCAATAATTGTTCCCTTTGGGCGGAGTGTGACAAATTAACAGATGAAGAGGCTTAATTGCGGCCAGGAAAGGCTTACAGGCTGTCAAGATTATTTAAGCGCATCGAACATTGCCCGCGCTTTGAGCAGGCATTCTTCGTATTCCTGCTCTCCATGCGCATTTGCGGTGATGGCGCTGCCCGTCATGAATGAAAGATAGTGGTTTCCGGCATTGTACAGGATGCTGCGGATCACTACGCTGAAATCAAAATCCCCGGCCGGATCAATATAACCTACAGCGCCTGAATACAGCCCGCGCTTTGTACTTTCATACTGTTCGATCAGTTCCATAGCCTTTACTTTCGGTGCGCCTGTCATCGAGCCCATCGGGAAAGTGGCTTCGAGGATCCCGGTAAAGGAAATGTTTTCTTTGAGCTCGCAGCTTACGGTAGAGATCATCTGGTGGACCTGTTTGAAGGAATAAATGCCGAACAGCTCATCCACTTTCACCGTGCCTTTTTTCGCGATCCGGGAAAGGTCGTTCCTGGCAAGGTCCACGATCATCACATTTTCATTTTGCTCCTTCGGGTCATTCCGGAGCTGCAACTTGAGCCGTTCGTCTTCGGCTTTGTCAGCAGAGCGCCCGATGGTGCCTTTGATCGGTTGTGAGGTAATGACATTTCCTTTTTTTTGCAGGAAACGTTCCGGGCTGGAAGATAAAAGGTAATGATCACCGAACCTGCAGAAGGCTGCGAAAGGCGCTTCTGACAGGTTGTTGAGCCTCGCATACATTTCCGGCGGATCGATCTCTGCATGCGCTGCAAAAAATTCCTGGCAAAAATTGATCTCGTAAATATCTCCTCTTGAAATATGTGATTTCAGCTCTTTGAAGGCTGCAAGATATTCTTCTTTTGTGATGCGGTTTTTTATTCCTGTAACGTGAAGTGCGTTCGTTGCTGCATTTGGCGCGGCATACGCAATTTTATAGCTTTCTTTTGCTTCTTCTTCGCTGATATGTTCATCATCAAAATGCAGGATATGTACATTGGCTGTTGTTTCGATCACCACCTTCGGCGAAAAAAAATGCAGCAGCGGAAACTCAAGTCCATCGGCATTTTCCGACTGCAGCTCTTCCGTTTCATTTTTCAGGTCATAGCTTAAAAAACCAAATTTCCAATCCTTGTTAGCTTCACAAAACAACTGCAATTGCTTCAATGCATTTTTACCTGTTTTAACTGCCAGCTCCTGTACGCAGCCAATGGCAAGCAGTTGGCCGTGACTTATTGTTTTTGCATCGTTGGAATTTACATTGGAATCGAAAAGGCAGATGTGGGCATACAGCTTGTTTAAGCCGTGGATATTAGGTTGTATGGCTTTTCCGGCAAGCGGGTAACTGATCTTTTTTAGCACATGCAAAGATAATTTTCTATTCCATTCACACTCTTTTCATTTTTTCGGGGAATGCCTGACTTATCAGCCCGGATTTTTCTCCCACTTTTCATTCTTTCGTTTTTAAAAGCCGATGTAAGCCTTTATTAGTAGGGTGTTTAGAGATTTTAAAAAAAATGAGAACAGCAGGATTCCGATGTTTAAAACCAAAAGTTTTCAACAAAAACAATCAAAAGTGGTAGAATGTGGTAAAAAGTGGGAAATAATTCTTTATTTTTACGCCACAAAGCCACAAACCAATATGAACAGCTTGTTTGGAGTATATGAATGCAGTGCAGACGCTAAAGGCCGCGTCATGCTTCCTGTTGCGTTCAAGAAACAGCTGACAACCGTACTGGATGCAGGTTTTGTAATGAAGCGCTCGATCTTCAGCAAATCCCTCGAGCTGTACCCGATGGCAACCTGGAATGAAATGGTGAAAGAGGTGAACAAGCTGAACAAGTTCGTGAAGAAGAATGTGGAGTTTATCAGGATGTTCAACTACGGCGTGGTTCCGGTGGAGCTTGACAGTACGGGGCGTTTGCTGATCCCGAAAGACCTTGGAACATTTGCCACGATCACGAAAAATGTGGTGATGGCTGCTGCCGGCGACCGCATCGAGATCTGGGATAAGAAAGCATACGAGAAGTTTATCAATGACAGTACTTCTGATTTTGAAAAGCTTGCCGAAGATGTGATGGGCGGAATAACACCTACACCAACAGATCCGGATAAGAAATAAATGGAATATCATAAGCCCGTTCTTTTAAAAGAGTGTATTGATGGCCTGGCGATCAAGCCTGATGGGATTTACGTGGATGTGACCTTTGGCGGCGGCGGGCATTCCCGCGAGATCCTGAAGCATCTCACAACAGGAAAATTGTATGCATTCGACCAGGATGAGGATGCTGTGAAGAACAAGATCGATGATCCGCGCTTTGTGCTCATCAAGCAGAATTTCAGGTACCTGAAAAACTTCCTGAAGCTTTACAATGCATTGCCTATTGATGGCTTGCTTGCAGATCTCGGGGTTTCCTCGCACCAGTTCGACGAAGCGGAAAGAGGTTTTTCAACGCGCTTCGAGGCAAAGCTTGATATGCGGATGGACAGGAACACAAAGCTGACTGCTGCGGATGTGTTGAACACTTATACTGAAGAAGACCTGAAGCGGATTTTCAGATTGTACGGTGAGGTTGATAATGCAGGCTATCTCGCTTCGATCATTTTTCATAACAGGAAAGATAAGCCGCTTGAAACAGTGAACGACCTGAAAAGCATGATCATTAAATGTGTGAAGCGCGGAAGGGAGAATCAATATTACGCACAGGTGTTCCAGGCATTGCGGATTGAAGTGAACAGGGAGCTGGAAGTGCTGGAAGACCTGTTGATGCAAAGCCTGGATGTGTTAAAGCCGGGAGGAAGATTGGTGGTGATGTCCTACCATTCACTTGAAGACAGGCTGGTGAAAAATTTCACCCGCACAGGAAAATTTGAAGGCGAAGTGGAGAAGGATTTTTTTGGGAACCAGTTAACGCCATTCACGCAGATAACAAGAAAGCCAATTGTTCCGGATGAAAAACAAATAGAAGAGAACAGCAGGGCGCGGAGCGCAAAATTAAGAATAGCGGAGAAGAAATAGTTCGATGTGCAGAATGCTTGCCAATTGCCAACTGAAAAAATTGCTTACTGAATAATTGCCAACTGAATAATGGGAAACAAATTTAAAGAGCAGCCAAAAGCGGAAGAACCGGTAGCACCAAAAAAGCCTGCAAAGGAAAACAAGGTGGTGAAGTCGGTGGCGAGCGTTGTCAGCGGGAATTTCCTCTCAAAGGAAGCCACGCTGAAGAACCTGCCTTTCATCTTTTTTCTCTCCTTCCTCGCAATCTGCTACATCGCAAATGGATATTATGCCGATGACCAGGTGCGGAAAGTGAACAAGCTTACAAACGATATAAAGGAATTAAGGACACAATATATAGTAGTAAAAGATTCGCTGGTGGTAAAAAGCAAGCAGACAGAAATAGCAAAGGCCCTGGCGTTACAGCAAACAGGAATTAAGGAGAGCGTTGTGCCTCCTAAAAAGATCATAGTAAAAACAGTTAGCACCACCCCTCAACAAGATTAAAGAATTGGAAGAAAGAAAAGACATACTGTGGCGTGTATATCTCATATATTTTATTATATGCCTTTTCGGTGTCGCTATTATTTCCAGGGTTTTCTTTATCCAGTTTTCTGAAGGCGACAAATGGAGAGCGCAGGCAGAAAAATTTTCAACCAGGGTTTTTGAAATAGAAGCAGTGCGCGGCAACATTTACGATGTGAATGGAAGCCTGCTCGCAACGTCATTGCCATACTTCGAAGCGGGCATGGATGTGAATACCGATGCGATCACAAAAAAGATTTTCGATGATAATGTAGATTCATTATCGCTCTGCCTTGCGGACCTTTTCAAGGATAAATCCTCGAAACAATACCGCAAAGAGCTTGTGAAGGCACGTAAGGACCACGATCGCTGGGTAGTGCTCCAGCGGGATGTTTCCTACACCGACCTGCAGAAGATGAAAAAATTCCCGATCCTCAGAAAGGGGAAAAACCGCGGAGGCTTTGTGTACCTGCAAACCAACAAGCGTGAACGGCCGTTCCAGTTCCTTGCTGCAAGGACGATCGGGAAGCTCAACGAGAACGGAACTGGAAAATCATACGGACTCGAAGCTGCTTTCGACAGTATTCTTATCGGTACAACCGGTGAGCGTACCATGCAGAAAATTGCCGGCGGCGTATGGCGCCCGATCAATTCCGATAACGAGATCGATCCCAAAGACGGCTCTGATATCGTAACAACGATCGATATCAACGTGCAGGACGTTGCGGAAAATTCATTGAAAAATTGCCTGAGGCAGCACGGTGCCGATCACGGTTGCCTGATCCTGATGGAAATAAAGACCGGTGAAGTGAAAGCCATCGCGAACCTCAAGCGCAATAATAAAGATACTTCGCAATACCTGGAGAACTTTAATTATGCAGTGGCGCAGGCTACCGTTCCGGGATCAACTTTCAAGCTGCCTTCATTGGTTGCTGTGATGGAAGACTTTGATGTGAAGCTCGATGAGATAGTTGATATTGGTGAGGGAATCTGCTACTACAGTAATGTTCCCGTGCGTGATTCCCATCATCCGCAAAAAAGCAAGGTAACGGTGCAGGAGATTTTTGAAGAGTCTTCCAATGTTGGCGTCACAAAGATCATCACAAGATATTATGCAAAGGACCCGCAGAAATACATCGACCGCCTGTATAAAATGAATCTTGGAACGCCTTTAAAAATAGCCCTTCCGGGTGAAGCTGTTCCTTATATAAAAAATACGGACGACAAAACCTGGTCAAAGATCTCTCTTCCATGGATCAGCTACGGTTACGAATCAAGGATCACTCCATTGCAGATCCTGACATTTTACAGCGCAGTTGCCAACGATGGAAAAATGATGCGCCCCATGTTCGTGAAGGAAGTGAAGAAAAGAGGCAAGGTGATCAAGTCGTATGCTCCCGAAGTTATCAATGAAGCCATCTGCTCTAAGAAGACGGTGAATAAAGCAAAAAAAATGATGGAAGGCGTGGTGTTGAACGGAACAGGTAAAGCATTGAAAGCTTCGAACTACCAGATCGCAGGGAAAACAGGAACAGCGCAGATGGGAATGGTAAATGGAAAAATGACCTACCAGGCTTCTTTTGTCGGATACTTTCCGGCTGATAATCCTAAATATTCCTGCATTGTGGTGATCAGCGCACCAAGCGGGGATGCTTATTACGGCGGCGCTGTAGCCGGCCCTGTGTTCAAGGATGTGGCGGATAAAGTGTATTCAACGAGCCTGGAGATCCACAGGGAGATCAATGCCGTTCAGCCGCAGTATGCAATGAAAGCACCTGCCGTAAAGCAGGGCAGCAGGGAAGACATCGAAACAATTCTGAAGACATTAAAAATAAAAACAAATGCAGGAGATGAAAAAGCGGATTGGGTAAGTATCGTTTCAAACGATTCTGTTTCTGTTTCACTCCAGTCGAAGAACACGGAAGATGCATTGAAGCGCGGCATTGTTCCGAACCTCATCGGGATGACTGCACAGGATGCATTGTACCTGCTTGAAAATAATGGAATGCGCGTGAAGATCATCGGCAACGGCGCTGTTTCATCGCAGTCGATCGAGGCAGGAAAAACATTTACAAAGGGCACTCAAATTATTTTACAACTGATCTAAAGGGATGAAATTATTAAAGGACATACTTTATAAAGCAGGAATAATTGAAGTGGTAGGCACAACCAATGTCGCCATCACTGCGATCAGCTTCGATTCCCGGAGAGTGGAGAAGGACAGCCTTTTTGTAGCCGTGAAGGGGACATTGAGCGATGGGCATAAATACATCAATGATACGCTTGCCAAAGGCGCCATCGCGGTGATGTGTGAGGAGTTTCCTGCGGAGATCAGCGAAAAATTCACCTATATAAAAGTAAAAGATACAACTGCCGCCTTAGGAATTGTAGCCGCTAATTTTTACGACAATCCTTCTGAAAAAATAAAGCTGGTAGGTGTTACCGGGACAAATGGGAAAACGACCACAGTAACACTGCTGTTTAATCTCTTCAAAAAGCTCGGCTATAAAACAGGCTTGCTCTCAACGGTGAAGAACCAGGTTAATAATGATGTGATCCCGGCCACTCATACAACACCGGATGCGATCCAGCTGAATGCATTGCTGCGCCAGATGATCGACAAAGGATGCACACATTGCTTCATGGAAGTAAGCTCGCATGCCGTGGTGCAGAATCGCATTGCAGGCATCCATTTTACGGGCGGTGTGTTTACAAACATTACGCACGATCATTTGGACTATCATAAAACATTTGATGAGTACATCAAAGCGAAGAAGAGATTTTTCGATGCACTCGGTTCGGATGCATTCGCACTCACCAACAGGGATGATGCGAACGGTGAGGTGATGCTGCAGAATACACGCGCCACCAAACGGACGTACTCATTACGCTCGATGGCTGATTTTAAATGCAAGGTGGTGGAGAACCAGTTCAGCGGCTTGCTGCTGAACATTGATAACCAGGAAGTGTGGAGCAAGCTGATCGGGAGCTTCAATGCTTATAACCTGCTTGCGGTGTATGCAACAGCGATCTTATTAAAGGAAGAAAAAACAAATGTGCTCACTACGCTGAGTACCTTGAATTCGGTGGAAGGCCGCTTCCAGTATGTACGCACAGAGAACGGCGTGATCGGGATCGTGGATTATGCACACACTCCGGATGCATTGATGAATGTATTGAAAACAATAAATGATATCCGCACAGGCAACGAAAAAGTGATCACGGTGGTTGGCTGCGGTGGCGACAGGGATGCTGTAAAGCGCCCGGTAATGGCGAAGATCGCCTGCGACCTGAGCAACAAGGTGATCCTTACTTCAGATAACCCGAGAAGCGAAGAGCCGGACATGATCATCAAGGAAATGCAGGCTGGTGTGGACGGCGTGAACCACAAAAAAACAATTGCGATGACAGACCGGGCAGAGGCGATCAAAACAGCATGCTCCTATGCAGAACCAGGCGACATTATCCTGATCGCCGGCAAAGGACATGAGAAATACCAGGAAATAAAAGGCGTAAAGCATCCATTCGACGATATGCAGGTGTTACAGGAAAATTTAAAACTATTTGATAAATAATGTTCTACTATTTATTCGACTTTTTAGACAAGCAATTGAATTTCCCCGGAGCCGGTGTATTTCAGTACATCTCATTCCGCGCGGCAATGGCACTCATCGTTTCATTGCTCATCTCGATGGTGTTCGGGAAGCGCATCATCAATCTTCTTCACCGTAAGCAGGTTGGTGAAACCGTACGTGACCTTGGCCTGCAGGGACAGATGGAGAAAAAAGGAACACCTACAATGGGTGGTTTGATCATTCTTTCCGCGATTGTGGTGCCTACATTATTGTTTGCAAAGCTTCACAATGTGTACATCATTCTCATGCTTGTATCAACCGTGTGGCTGGGTGCAATCGGTTTCCTCGATGATTACATCAAGGTGTTCAAAAAGGACAAACAGGGATTGCATGGAAAGTTCAAGATCCTTGGACAGATCGGCATTGGGTTGATCGTAGGCATCACGCTTTATTTTAATGACGGCGTAGTGATCAAAGAGAAGGTGTTTGCAGGCAGGCAGGCTGCATTTGGGATAGAAGAGCCGAATACGATGGTCGCGACACGCGAAGCGGTTTATTCGAACGAGCAGACGAAATCTATGAAGACCACCATTCCATTTGTGAAGAACAATGAGTTCGATTATTCCTCGCTGCTATCGTTCATGGGCGAAGGCTATGCGAAATGGGCATGGCTGATCTTTATTCCTTTTGTGATCCTTATTGTGACTGCCGTTTCAAACGGCGCAAACATCACGGATGGCATTGATGGGCTTGCAACCGGCACTTCCGCGATCATCGGCGTGGTGCTGGGTATCCTGGCGTATGTATCCGGTAACACCGTGTTTGCCGATTACCTCAACATTATGTACATCCCGAATTCAGGTGAGCTGGTAATATTTATTGCGGCATTTGTTGGTGCCTGCGTTGGCTTCCTCTGGTACAATTCATTTCCTGCGCAGGTGTTCATGGGCGATACAGGAAGCCTTGCACTGGGTGGCATCATTGCGGTGTTCGCTATTGCTATCCGCAAAGAACTGCTGATCCCGATCCTTTGCGGAGTGTTCCTCGTGGAAAATTTATCGGTGGTAATGCAGGTGGCTTATTTCAAGCGCATGAAGAAAAAATTCGGGATCGAATATGCACGCGAGCACAGGCTGTTCAAAATGGCGCCCCTGCACCATCATTACCAGAAAACAGGAATGCATGAATCGAAGATCGTTTCACGCTTCTGGATCATCGGAATCATGCTTGCAGTATTAACGATTGTGACATTAAAATTAAGATAACGATGAAACGCCTCGTGATACTTGGTGGAGGAGAAAGCGGAGTAGGCACAGCGGTGCTGGCGCAAAAAAATGGTTATGAAGTTTTTCTTTCCGATAAAGGAAAGCTGAAGGATAAATACAAGGAAGTTCTTTTAAAATACGGAATTGAGTGGGAAGAAGAGAAGCACACTGAAGCGCTGGTACTCAATGCGGATGAAGTGGTGAAAAGCCCCGGCATTCCCGACAAAGCGGAACTGGTGAAAGCGCTTCATGCAAAAGGTATTCCTGTGATCTCGGAAATAGAATTCGCAGGAAGGTACACGAAAGCAAAAAAGATCTGCATCACGGGAAGCAATGGGAAAACAACAACAACGCTGCTTACCTATCACATGCTGAAAAAGGCGGGACTGAATGTAGGGCTTGGAGGCAACGTGGGAAAAAGCTTTGCCATGCAGGTCGCGGAAAATGATTTCGATTACTATGTGCTTGAGCTGAGCAGTTTTCAGCTCGACGGAATGTATGAGTTTAAAGCGGACATCGCGGTATTGCTAAACATAACTCCTGATCACCTTGACAGGTATGATTACAAGTTAGAGAACTATGCCGATTCCAAATTCAGGATCATAAACAATCAAACAGCGGATGATGCATTCATTTACTGCATAGATGACGAAGTAACAATGAGCACAATTACAAAAAAGAAGGTCAGTGCAAAACAGTACCCTTTTTCGATCAAAAAGGAGCTGGAGACAGGAGCGTATTTAAAAGACAACAATCAGCTAATAATCAACACAAACAACACAAATCCCTTATTTATGACAATTCAGGAACTAGCATTGCAAGGTAAACACAACATCTACAACTCCATGGCGGCAGGTGTTACAGGAAAATTAGTTGATATCAGGAAAGAGACGATCCGCGAAAGTCTTTCCGATTTCCATAACATCGATCACCGCCTCGAGATCGTTGGAAACGTTCACGGGATCGAGTTTATCAACGACTCAAAAGCAACCAACGTGAATTCCACATGGTATGCGCTCGAGAGCATGAACAACCCTGTGATCCTTATCCTTGGCGGAGTGGATAAAGGAAATGATTATTCCATGCTGAATGAATTGGTGAAAGAAAAAGTAAAAGCGATCATCTGTTTAGGGACAGATAACAAAAAGATCATGAAGGCTTTCGGCGGGATGGTGGATACCATCCTCGAAGCGAAATCCGCAAAAGAAGCGGTAGCACAGGCTTACAAGCTTGGCAAAAAAGGAGACACCGTGTTGTTGTCGCCTGCCTGCGCAAGCTTTGATATGTTTGAGAACTATGAGGACCGCGGGACCCAGTTCAAACAGGCTGTCCGCGCCTTGTAAAATGCTGATTTGTGTTTTAAAAAATGGTGGAGGATGTTGTGTTGTTCTCTTCCACCTGTCGGCGATCTGCTTTTGATACGTACAGGAGCCGCGGCAATGAATTCAAAAGAGTAATAAAAGAATTGAGAGGATAAACAATGAACCTGTTAAAATATATAAAAGGCGATAAGGTGATCTGGACAGTGGTGCTGCTGCTTTCCCTGCTGTCGGTGCTCGTTGTTTACAGTTCCGTGGTGGCGCTTGCTTACAGGTATAAGAATGGCGATACTGCTTCATATCTCATCAAGCACATCTTCATTGTTGGCTCAGGGATCTTCCTCATGTACCTTATTCATAAAGTAAAATATTCTTATTTCTCACGCATCTCGCAGATCGCTATTTTCCTGACGGCTCCCTTGCTGTTATACACTTTATTAAAAGGTGTCAGCGCCGGTGAAGCAAGCCGCTGGCTGCCAATCCCCGGAACTTCGCTTACCTTCCAGACATCCGATTTTGCAAAGCTGGCATTGATCACATACGTTGCCCGGATGTTATCCATCAAGCAGGATGTGATCAAGGATTTTAAGCAGGCATTTCTTCCGATCATTATTCCGGTAGCGATCATTTGTGCATTGATCCTGCCGGCCAACTTTTCAACTGCAGCACTGTTGTTCCTGAACTGTCTTGTGCTGATGTTTGTCGGAAGAATGAATGCAAAACATTTATGGATCCTGATCGGCTCGGGGCTTGTGTTCATTGCACTGCTGCTTACACTGATCTGGAATTTCCCGGATGTGATCCCGCGCGGGCCCACATGGAAGGCGAGGATAGAGAATTTTCAAAACGGCGACAGCGAAAGTAATTTCCAGGCAGAGCAGGCAAAGATCGCGATCGCTACAGGCGGCGTGATGGGCAAAGGCCCGGGAAACAGCATCCAGCGAAATTTTCTCCCGCAGGCATCATCCGATTTTATTTACGCGATCGTGATCGAGGAATGGGGATTGATGACGGCGGTGGTCATTGTGTTCTTATATATTGTATTGCTCTTCCGGGGCATCCGCATAGCGAATAAAAGTGAGAAGACCTTCGGAAGCCTGCTCGCCGTGGGACTTACATTCAGCCTCGTGTTCCAGGCCATGATCAACATGGCGGTAGCTGTGAATTTATTTCCTGTAACAGGGCAGCCGCTTCCGCTTATCAGCATGGGCGGAACATCTATCTGGTTTACAAGTATTGCAATTGGTATCATCTTAAGCGTCAGCCGCGAGTCGGATGCAAGTGAGGAAGGAGGTTCTGTTGCAGCAGCTTAGAATCATCGTAAGCGGTGGAGGTACAGGCGGACATATTTTCCCGGCCATTGCTATTGCCAATGCGATCAAGGCATTGAGGCCTGATACTGAATTTTTATTCGTGGGCGCCGAAGGAAAAATGGAAATGGAAAAAGTTCCGGCTGCAGGTTACAAGATCGAAGGCTTGTGGATCTCCGGTTTCCAGCGGAAGCTCACCTTATCAAATCTTGCATTTCCATTTAAGGTATTGAGCAGTTTGCGCAAAGCTAAAAAAATATTAAAATTCTTTAAGCCCGATGCAGTGATCGGTACGGGCGGATTTGCAAGCGGCCCGATGCTGCAGGTTGCCGCAAAGCAAGGTATCCCTACATTGATCCAGGAGCAGAATTCGTATGCGGGAATTACAAATAAAATTCTTTCCATGAAGGTAGACCGCGTTTGTGTGGCGTATGCAGGCATGGAAAAATTCTTTCCGAAAGAAAAAATAATCCTCACCGGCAATCCCGTTCGGCAGGACATTCTCAGCCTCGAAGGAAAAAAAGAAAGAGGGCTGGAGCTCTTCGGGATCGATGGAAGCAAAAGGACGATCCTTGTGATTGGCGGAAGCTTAGGCGCGAGGACGATCAATGAAAGCATTTCATTGTGTCTTGAGGAATTTGCAAAAAATAATATTCAGCTTATCTGGCAAACAGGCAAAGGATATGCAGAAACAGCAAAGCAGGAAGTGGCAAAATACGAAAGCAAAGGAATGAAGGCATTTGATTTTATTCAAAAAATGGATCTCGCGTATGCTGTTGCAGATGTAGTGATCTCGCGTGCGGGGGCAAGCTCTGTCTCCGAGCTGTGCCTCGTTAAAAAGCCAACGATCCTCATTCCATCTCCGAATGTTGCAGAGGATCACCAGACAAAGAATGCAATGGCGCTGGTCACCTATAATGCAGCGATCATCATAAAAGACAGTGAAGCAAAAGAAAAATTAAAGTCAGAAGCAGTCCGTTTGGTGAAGGACGAAGAAGCATGCTTTAAATTATCGGAGAATATCGGGAGACTGGCACTGCCTGATTCTGCAATAGTAATAGCAAACGAGGTCATCAGCCTGATCAATAATAAAAAATAACTTAGTGAAGCTAAGTGGCCTTAGTGCCTTAGTGGAAAAAAAATGAAAGACATAACACACATCTATTTCCTTGGCATCGGCGGCATCGGCATGAGTGCTTTGGCCCGCTATTTCCACGCCATGGGAAAGCAGGTGAGCGGTTATGATAAAACACCTACAAAGCTCACGGATGAACTGATCGCGGAAGGCATCAGCATTCATTTTGAAGACAATGTTGATCTGATCCCGGAAGGCTTTAAATCTAAGGGGCCGGGTTCTGCATCTCACATCTCACATCTCACATCTCACATCCTGATCGTTTACACACCTGCTGTTCCAAAAAGCCACAGCGAATACGTTTTTTTTAATAGTAATGGGTTTAACATTAAAAAAAGGGCTGAGGTATTAGGGTTGATCACCGAATCTGCGCGTACGATCGCTGTGGCCGGAACACATGGTAAAACAACAACATCATCATTGGTGGCGCATATCTTAAAAACAGCCGGATTGGATCCTTCCGCGTTTTTAGGCGGTATTACGCAGAATTATAAAACAAATCTTTTGTTGAGTGCAGGTTTAAAAACCTCCGGCCTCCAGTCTCCGGCCTCCAACCTTGTAGTCGTTGAAGCCGATGAGTACGATCGCTCTTTTCTGACCCTGCACCCGGAGATCGCTGTCATCACTTCCGTGGATGCCGATCATCTTGATATCTACGGCGACAAAAGCCATGTGGAAGAATCATTCTCCATGTTTGCCGACCTTGTGGAAGAAAAACTGATCGTGAAGAAAAGCATCGCTGAAAAGATCCGTTCTTCAAAGCACCCGCTGACCTATTCCGTGGATGACCGGTATGCCGATTATCATGCATCCGACATCCGCATCGAAAATGGTTATTATCATTATAACATTCACACTCCGAAAGGCATTATGCAGAATTGCACAATGGGCCTGCCCGGTAAGCACAATGTGGAGAATTCGGTCGCAGCAACGGCCATCGCCTGTGAGCTGCACATTTCGGAAGTGTATATAAAAGAAGCATTGCGGACGTTCGGTGGCGTGAAGCGCCGCTTCGACTACCAGGTGAAAACCGACAAGATTGTGTACATAGATGATTATGCGCATCACCCGGAAGAGCTCAAAGCAACGATCAGTTCGGCGAGGGAAATGTACCCTGGAAAAAAGATCACCGGAGTTTTTCAGCCGCACCTGTTCTCCCGCACCCGTGATTTTGCGGATGACTTTGCGAAAAGCCTCGACCTGCTGGATACATGCATCCTGCTGGAAATTTATCCTGCACGTGAATCGCCGATCGATGGCGTGAATTCACAAATGCTGCTGGATAAGATGAAGAGTGCTGATAAAATGATCTGCCAGAAAAAAGACCTTGTGGAAGAGATCGCAAAAATAGGAGTGGAAGTGCTGCTTACGATGGGCGCCGGCGATATCGATACATTGGTGGAGCCGCTCAGAAATAAACTATTGCAAAAATGATCATTGATCTTTAAAATATAAATGCAGAAATTTAAAAAAATAGCCTTCATTTCATTCTGGTGCCTGTTAGTCATCGGCCTGCTTGTGAGCCTGGGCTTTGTGAACAGGGAGCAGGATGCATTACCCTGCAAAAGCCTTGATATCTCCGTGAACCAGGATGGTGATCTCTACTTCGTGAAAAAGAGTGATATCGCACAGATGCTAAAAGACCGCGGCGATTCGATCGTTGGTGAACCGAAATCAAGCATCAATGTAACAGAGATGGAGCATGCCCTGAACAGTCATCCCGCTATTGCCAATGCAGAAGTTTCCATGAGCATCGACGGCGTGGTGAAGGTGGACGTGAAGCAGCGCAACCCGATTATCCGCGTGATCAATGCCGATGGCGACAGCTATTACCTTGATGATGAAGGAAAACTGATGCCATTGTCAGATGAATATACGATGAAAGTGCTGGTAGCAAACGGGAACATCATGGAACCTTATTCGAAGCGCTATATGTATTCGGTGGAGCAGATCGGTAAGGACAGCCTGCTTTGCGCAACAAGCAAACTGGATGAATTATTCGCGATGGCAAAGTTCATTCACGCCGATCCTTTCTGGAAAGCGCAGATCCAGCAGGTATTTTACAACAGCGAGAATGACATGGAGATCGTTCCTACCGCAGGCAACCAGAAAATAATCTTTGGCGACACCACGTTTATGGAAGAGAAGTTCAACAAGCTGCTTACATTTTACCAGCAGGGACTGAACACTACGGGCTGGTGGGACAAATATTCAACGATCAATTTAAAGTTCAGGAACCAGATCGTATGCACAAAAAAGTAAATCAATCAATTCAGTAATAAGATCAGTTAAAATGGAACCATCAGAAATTGTAGTCGGCTTAGACATCGGAACAACAAAGATCGTGGCAATTGTCGGCCGCAGAAATGAGTTCGGAAAAATCGAGATCCTCGGTATGGGGAAATCCGAATCCTACGGGGTTGCACGCGGTGTAGTTCAGAACATCGACCAGACCGTGCAGGCGATCCGTGCCGCTGTTGCCGATGCAGAGAACAAATCCGGTGTGGATATAAAGGTTGTAAACGTTGGTATTGCAGGGCAGCACATTAAAAGCATGCAGCACCGAGGGATCAAGACGCGCTCCAGCATTGAGGAAGAGATCTCCCAAAAAGATATTGATGCGCTGATCGACGACATGTTCAAGCTGGTGATGCAGCCCGGCGAAGAGATCATCCACGTATTGCCGCAGGAATACATCATCGATAATGAGCAGGGGATCAAGAATCCGATCGGGATGTCCGGGATCCGCCTCGAAGCGAATTTTCACATCATTACCGGGCAGATCGCTGCTGCACGGAATATTTATAAATGCGTACACAAGGCCAACCTGGAAGCTTCCGGCTTAACGCTGGAGCCCCTTGCCAGCGCTGATGCCGTACTGAGCCTCGAAGAAAAAGAAGCAGGCGTTGTGTTGGTTGATATTGGTGGCGGTACTACGGATGTGGCCATTTTCCAGGATGGGATCATCCGCCACACAGCTGTAATTCCTTTCGGCGGAAATGTGATAACCGAAGATATAAAAGAAGGGTGCACTATCATCAAAAGCCAGGCAGAGCTGCTGAAGATCAAATTCGGATCGGCGCTTGCCAGCGAGAACCAGGAGAATGAGATCGTTTCCATCCCGGGACTGAGAGGACGTCCGCACAAGGAAATTTCGGTAAGGAATCTTTCCGCGATCATCCAGGCACGCATGGAAGAGATCGTGGAGCATGTGTATTACGAGATCAAGAATTCCGGTTACGAAAAAAAACTCATCGCAGGAATTGTGGTGACAGGCGGTGGCGCCCAGCTGAAGCACGTTACGCAGCTGGTGGAATACATCACAGGAATGGATACGCGCATTGGTTATCCGAACGAGCATCTCGCAAAAGGCACAGAAGATGTGACCCTGCCAATGTTTGCAACATCGGTTGGTTTGGTGATGAAGGAATTACAGCGCATCGATAAGCAGAACCAGAGCAATGCTGTGTCAGCAACCGCTACAATTGCCACCATCAAAGGGCATTCGAAGGACCGCTCCACAGGATTCTTTGATAAACTGAAAAAGTTTTTTGATGAAGATGCACCGCAGAATTAACGTTGAAAATACAATGAAATTAACATTGCATGGTTAGTAACTAACAGAGTGCCTGCGATTTCTGTATTAAAAAATAAAGGAATTTTATACTTTGAAAAATAGTAGCTTCCCGAAAGGCTAATAATATCAACCGTTTTAAATAGATAACAAGATGATGAAATTTGATTTACCACATGACAACTCATCAATTATTAAGGTAATTGGAGTAGGCGGAGGCGGAAGCAATGCCGTTAACCACATGTACAAGCAAGGTATTAAAGGTGTTGATTTTATCGTATGCAATACCGATCAGCAGTCATTGGACATCAGCCCTGTTCCTTTAAAGATCGTGTTGGGATCAAGCCTTACAAAAGGCC
Organism: Bacteroidota bacterium; assembly: GCA_025963775.1. Lineage (GTDB taxonomy): Bacteria > Bacteroidota > Bacteroidia > 2-12-FULL-35-15 > 2-12-FULL-35-15 > 2-12-FULL-35-15. The sequence continues at coordinate 19,953 of JAOQAD010000003.1, forward strand.
GCGGTGCAGGATCATTGCCTGAAGTAGGGAAAAATGCAGCTATTGAAAGCATCGAAGAAGTAAAAGCCTTATTGGCGAACAATACCGAAATGGTGTTCATCACTGCCGGTTTGGGCGGTGGTACAGGCACGGGTGCAGCTCCTGTAATTGCACAGGCTGCAAAGGAAATGGGGATTTTAACGGTTGGTATCGTTACCATCCCTTTCGGCTTCGAAGGCAAAAAGCGTAAAGCACAGGCCGATGCAGGACTGGACGCATTAAAGGCAAATGTGGATACACTCCTCGTGATCAGCAATGATAAGCTGCGCGAGATCTACGGAAATTTAAAAGTGACCGAAGCATTCGGACATGCAGATGATATTTTAACAACAGCTGCAAAAGGCATCGCAGACATCATCACCACAACATTGCAGATCAACACCGACATCAACGACGTGAAGACCGTAATGAAGGAAAGCGGCGTTGCGATCATGGGCTCTGCACAGGCAAGCGGCGAACACCGCTCATTGCGCGCTGTTGAGCAGGCAATGGCTTCTCCCTTACTGAACGACAGCAACATCAAAGGAGCGCGTTATGTACTGGTGAATGTAACCTGCGGCGAAGATGAGATCACAATGGATGAGCTGGGTGAGATCACGGATTATATCCAGGATGCTGCAGGCATGACCGCTGAAGTGATCAAAGGATACGGTGTTGACCCGTCATTAGGCGATAAGGTAAATGTAACGATCATCGCAACAGGCTTTAATTCAAAGGCCGACCTCGGAATGAGCTTCGAAAAAGCACCGGAGAAAAAAGTGTTCTCCCTGATGGATGAGCCGAAGAAAGAAGTTGCTGCACCTGTTGTGAACGAATTGCCGAAAACAGAAGAGATCACTTCTTTCATCAAAGGAGAAGAAAAAGCAGCTGTTGTGGAAAATATCGTTCCGATGGTTGATGAAACGCCTGTAAATGAAGTAAAGGAAGAATCTTCAGCCAATGAGCCTTTTATGTTTGTCCGTGAAGAAGAAGCGGTAGTGAATGAAGAAACAAAACAGGTGACCTTCGAATTTGAGATCGCATCCAATAATAATGTTTCCATCGATGAGGCAACAGAGATCCAACAGGAGTTTGAATCGCCTGTCATGAACAATGAGCCGGTGATCGAAAGCAAAGATGAGAATGTGATCATTGCAAAAGTGGAAGAGAACGAGCAGTTGAAAAAAGCACAGGAGCGCGTTGCAAAACTGAAAGAGCTGAGCTTTAAGCTGAAATCCCCGAATGGATTGTCGGAATTGGAAAATGAGCCTGCTTACAAGCGCAGGAACATCAACCTCGATAGCACACCGCATTCTTCCGAATCACAGGTATCACGCTATACATTATCTGAAGGCGATGATAAGAAAGCGGAGATCAAGCCGAACAATTCTTTCTTACACGATAATGTTGATTAATTAAGCTTGAACAAACAACAGGAACGCCCCGCAAATTGCGGGGCGCTTTGTTTTATTCCGGAGAATAAATTTTGTTTAACTTTAAACTTTCAAACTCTAAACTTTTAAACTTAAAATAAATATGGCTTTAGAAGAAAAAATCAATGCTGATATCAAATCGGCGATGCTTGCAAAAGAAGCTGCGAAGCTGGATGCATTACGCGCTATCAAATCGGCGATCCTGTTGCTGAAAACTTCCCCGGAAGGATACAGCGATGATACAGAGCTGAAGGCCCTGCAGAAAATGGTGAAGCAACGCAAGGAAACAGCCGATGTGTACAAGACACAGAACAGGCAGGACCTTGCAGATGTTGAACTATCGCAGGCTGCAGTGATAGAGGCCTATCTCCCGAAGCAAATGTCGGAGGACGAGATCAGGACAGAAGTGGCAGCGATCATTTCTTCCACGGGAGCGTCTTCACCTGCAGACATGGGGAAAGTGATGGGAGTGGCTACAAAGCAGCTCGCCGGAAAAGCTGACGGCAAAGTGGTTTCCTCGATTGTAAAAGAATTGCTCGCAAAGTAGATCCGCGTTTTGCGCATAATAAAATGCCGCTTCGTAGCGGCATTTTTTATTTTATGACAATTCCAAACAAGTACTCCGGAGGAGTACATTATTAATAATAACAAAAAATAAGTAAAACCGGGAGCTCCGGAGGAGCGAATTATTCGGGAATAAGATTCCTGTAGTGTCACGGCCTTCAGGCCGTGGATAATAATAAACTATACGGATCCGGGCTTTAGCCCAAACTGCAAAGTTTACAATGGCAATTGAAATCCCAGCGTAAGAATATTCTCAAATGCCCAGAAATGATGGTGCGCTTTTCCAGAGCCCAGCACAAGAACATTCCTGTAATCTGCAAAAACACCTTTGCCGGTGTACTCCAGGTAAATATGTTTGAAAGCATCGTATCGCAATCCCATTTCCATTCCTGTAACATATCCTGCAATATGAAAGCAATTGTTCAGGTCCTGCCCGAACAGTGTAACCTGTGTACGCGGGATCACAGGCCCGAAGCCGTATTTGATCACGGCGCTCAGCCAGTGCTTGTTGTTTTTTGAAGTGAGCAGGCGCTGACGTTTCATAATGTTCAGCATCAAAAAATTTGCCCCGTCAGAATGCTCGAAATGCAGGAATGTTTCCGGGCTGATCATTGTATCCTTGTCGATGTACTGATCAGAGATATAACCCTTCACGTGCAGCGTTTGCCAGTCGGTCATGATGTATTTCGCATGGTCAAAGTTGATCTCGATGCCAAGGTCTTTTTTATTGTTAAAGTAATATCCGAGGCGGTATACATACTGCGGAATAGTGAGGTCTGTGTGAAGCATGGCCTTAAACCCGTTGCGGTCAGTGGCTTTTGCATCGTAGATCGTAAAGTCGTAATAATCGTAATTGCCGGTAACGGGATTGTGCTCTCCTGAAGTGTTCCTGAAATGAATATCGCTTTTCGAATACCAATCGCGGTTATAGCCCCAGGAAGCATAGAAGGAGCCTTTTGTTCTTTTGGGTTTTGCGGGTGCCGGCTCCTGCGCAGATGCGACAATGCTGAACAGCAAAATGATACCGAGTAATCGTAACTGTAATTTCATGTAGTAAAGGTGGCTTATGTATTCTGTGTGCCTTGTCAGTACAAATTTACTGAAATTGCAGAAGCGATCTTAAATTTTAACAAAAAAGCCCACCGCATTATTGCAGTGGGCTTTTGTTAAGCAAAAAATCATCGGGTTACATCATTCCGCCCATGCCTCCCATGCCCGGATTTCCCATTGGCATGGCAGCAGCATCCTCTTTCGATTCAGCCAGTACGCATTCTGTAGTTAACAGCATTGCAGCGATGGATGCAGCATTTTCAAGAGCGATACGGGTCACTTTCGTCGGATCGATAACACCTGCAGCAAGCAGGTTCTCATATTTGTCGGTACGTGCATTGTAGCCGAAATCAGCTTTTCCCTCACGCACTTTCTGAACAACTACAGCGCCTTCAAGGCCAGCATTGGCAACGATCTGGCGCAACGGCTCTTCAATGGCACGCCTGATGATCGCAATACCTGTTGCTTCATCTTCGTTAGCCCCTTTTAATTTATCAAGCGCTTCAGTTGCCCTGATGTAAGCAACTCCGCCTCCCGGTACAATTCCTTCTTCAACTGCTGCGCGGGTTGCAGAAAGCGCATCGTCAACACGGTCTTTCTTCTCTTTCATTTCCACTTCAGTGGCCGCTCCAACATATAATACTGCAACACCACCGGCTAATTTAGCAAGGCGCTCCTGTAATTTTTCTTTATCGTAATCAGAAGTTGTGCTTTCAATTTGTGATTTGATCTGGCTTACGCGGGCTGCGATATCCGCTTTTTTACCGGCACCGCCAACAATCGTTGTATTGTCTTTATCGATCGTTACTTTTTCAGCTTTCCCAAGATAATTCAATTCAGCATTTTCAAGTTTGAATCCGCGCTCTTCGCTGATGAACACACCACCTGTCAGGATCGCGATATCTTCCAGCATGGCTTTTCTTCTGTCGCCGAAGCCCGGAGCCTTGATCGCTGCGATCTTCAGTGAGCTGCGCAAACGGTTCACAACAAGCGTTTGTAATGCTTCACCATCCACATCTTCAGCGATGATCAGGATCGGCTTGCCTGTCTGAACTGCTTTTTCAAGCACAGGCAATAATTCTTTCATGGAAGAGATCTTCTTCTCATAGATCAGGATCAGCGGGCCTTCCAGGACTGCCTGCATTTTTTCCACGTCTGTAATGAAATAAGGAGAAATATAACCCCTGTCGAACTGCATTCCTTCCACAACTTCAACAGTTGTTTCAGTTCCTTTTGCTTCTTCCACAGTGATCACACCTTCTTTTTTCACACGCTTCATTGCTTCCGCGATAAGCTTGCCGATGGTGCTGTCATTGTTTGCAGAGATCGTAGCAACCTGCTCGATCTTCTTATTGTCGTTACCAACTTCCTGCGATTGCTTGTGCAGGTTTTCAATAACCGCCGCAACCGCTTTATCGATGCCGCGTTTCAGGTCCATTGGGTTTGCGCCTGCAGCAACGTTTTTCAGTCCTGCGCTAACGATCGCCTGTGCAAGCACCGTAGCAGTTGTTGTTCCGTCACCGGCTGCATCAGCGGTCTTGGAAGCCACTTCTTTCAGCATTTGTGCGCCCATGTTCTCAACAGGGTCTTTCAGCTCGATTTCCTTTGCTACAGAAACACCATCTTTTGTAATGCTTGGTGCCCCGAATTTTTTATCAATGATCACATTCCGGCCCTTCGGGCCTAATGTCACTTTCACTGCATTTGCCAATGCATCCACGCCTTTTTTTAATTTGTCGCGTGCATCTACGTTAAAAAATATATCCTTTGCCATCTTCTTTGAATTAGTGATTTAATGAATTAGTGATTTAGTGAATTAAATGTTGGGATTAGCGATTGGAGGAATAAGCAGGAAATTTACTTCTCTATTTCTCCAATTCAAAAACGCTCAATTAAACGATTGCGAAGATATCGCTCTCTCTCATGATCAGCAGGTCTTTTCCCTCTACCTGGATCTCAGTCCCTGCGTATTTGCCATACAAAACAGTGTCGCCTACTTTTACGGTCATTGGCTCATCTTTTTTTCCTGTACCTACCGCAAGCACTTTTCCTTTTTGCGGTTTCTCTTTGGCAGTGTCCGGGATGATGATCCCGCCTGCTGTTTTTTCCTCTGCGGCAGCTGCCTCAACGATCACGCGGTCTGCCAGTGGTTTGATTGTTACTTTTGCCATTTTTGTCTGGATATTATTAAGTTTAACTGAATTTTTTTTAGCGGCTCTGCTTGGTCAGAAATTGTACCAAAGCCTTATTAACACTAATAGAGGATCAATTTGTCAGTTTTACCTGCAATTCAAAAAAAATGTCAGAGATGCCCTGTGACACTCTGACATTTTTCTTTAAAAAATTCCAGGAATTATTTTGTAGTATCAGGCAGGGTAGTGGTGTTTGCCGGTACCGGTGCAGCAGCACCTCCTGCGTTTTCACCTACTTTGCGTGTAGCGGATTCTGTTTTGTTGGTTGAAGAACCTTCAGCAGGCTTGTTGTAAGCTGCTGAAAGAAGGCTGAGCACAAGCAGTGCGCCTGCCAGGGACCAGGTTGCTTTTTCAAGGAAATCGGCTGTTTTTCTAACACCCATCACCTGGTTGGAAGAAGAGAAGGAAGAAGCAAGTCCGCCGCCTTTTGAATTTTGAACAAGTACGATAAGGATCAGGAGAATGCAAACAAGGATAATTGCAATGGATATTAAAGTTGACATGCCTATTTATGATTTTGTTGATTAATAAGTTTTCTTAAGTTTTTTATTTGGGCTGCAAAGTAAAGTCTTTTTTCTGGATATTTCAAGCGTAAATTTTCATAAGCATCCAGCGCCTTCACATAATTTCCCTGTAAAACATAGATTTTAGCCAGGGTTTCGCTCACAAAAGTAATGTCATCCGCCACACTTTGCTTCGCCATGTTCACCGGGTTGAAGAATTCCGTCTTGTGCCTCGCGATCTTCGGCTCCTCGCGGATGAACCTGTCGATCAGGTCGAAATCGCTCAGCGTGCCGGAATGGCTTTCGCTTTCCTTTTTCTCCTCTGCAGGGCTTTCCTTTCCTGGTGTTGCTGCTTTTTCAGCGGCAGCGGCATGTTTGATCCAGTCGCTGAAGGAATGCGGCTGCTTGCTATCAAAGCTATCTTCGGCAGGCAGCGGTTTGACTAAGGCTTCGCTTTCTTTTGCAGTATTTAATACAAAATTGGATTCCACGGTCTCGACCGGCCTTTCCTCTTTTTGCTCCGGCTCTTCAACTTCCTTGATTTCCGATTCATCCAGCACATAATCCGCTTCGCTCAGCGGTTCGGGCTGGAGGATCTCCATCTCGATATAGGCATCCGCAGCATTGGCGAGGTACTCGCGCTCCAGCTCCGGGATGATCTCTTTTTTCTCCGGGATCTCTGCTATAGGCTCTTTTTGCTTCTTTTCCTCTTTGACTTCCGGGATCACAGCTTCAGCCGTTTTCAGCCCAGGCTCAGTTGTTATAATTACAGGCTCTATACGGCTTTCCTGCACTTCTTCCTTCACGATCTGCTCAACCGCCTTTTCAATGCGCTGTTCTTCTTCCGTTTTTACAACAGGTTTCGCAGCTTCCCTGATCTCAGCAATTTCTTCCACCTTATTCTCAACCACCGGAACGATCGTACTTTCCTTTACTTCTACTTTCACCAGCTCGGCAACTGCCAGCTCGATCTTCTTCTCTTCAGTAACAGGCATGGGCTTCACAGGCGGCAGGATCTCCGTTTCCGGCTCATTCTTTTTCGTGATCAGCTTATGAAGCACCTTCCTGTCGGTGGCATACGCAGCCGTTATTTTCAGCTGGTTGTTGTAATGAATGCTGTTCTGGTTATGAAGGCTTTTCGCGTAAAGCAGCTGAGCCGTCTGGAAATAAGGAAAATCTTTTACCAGGCCTGAAAGCAGCGTCACATCAGCTCCCGACAACTTATCGGGATTTTCCATGTAGGATATGAATTGCGCTCTGTTCATGCTGTTTGGAAATTTACCAGTCGTTCAATGCCCTGTTGAAGATATCCTGCGTAAGCTGTTCGTTTATATCGGCAATCAGCTTCTCTTCAATAGAGCTAAGGCTTTCGGAGCTATTGTAATCTGCGTAGCGTGTGAAGGTTTGTTCAAAATTCTTTTTCGGGTCAAAGGCACAGGTGTATTTTACATTCACGCTGATGTTAAGCCTGTTCAATGCCGCCTGGTCCGTGCTCTGGATCGCGATCGGATTGGTGGAGTAGCCCGTGATGCTTCCTTCAAAGTTAAGGTCGCCCGCTTTGCTCACCAACGCCAGCCGTGTTTGTGAGCTCATGCGGTCTTTCAGCGCTTCCGTGAAAGCCTGGCTCAGCGTGGGAGGCGCAAGTGTTGCAGTGGTCTGGAAATACTGTATCGCTACGGTTTTCGCTTCCGGCGGAATGGTTGCCCCGTTTAAGCCATAATGGAGCCCCTTGCATCCGGAAAACTGACTGCAGGCCAATATTACCAGGCTTACAAGCGCCAGCCTGCGCAAAAAAGAATTTATTTTTATTGTCAATATCACGTTCACTAATTAACTATTTTAAATACACAGTACGTCAACCTGGAACTTTAAATTTAACACATAAAGTACGTCAACCTGGAACTTTAAACTTAAACACAAAGTACGTCAACCTGGAACTTTAAACTTAACAAACACAGTACGTCAACCTGAAACTATTTGATCCCATACTCATTGATCTTCCTGTAAAGTGTCCTTTCGGAGATTCCCAGTTCCTTCGCAGCATTCTTCCGTTTTCCCTTATGTTTGATCAGCGCTTTTTTGATCATGTCTTCTTCAATTTCCTGCAGCGATAATGTTTCTTCCACTTCGATCACATGGCCCGGAGATTCATCTTTTTGTTTCAGCAATGTCGGAGATGTAGTATTATTATAACCAAGCTGGATAGTAGTTTCCGGGCTGCCGACATCCTGGAAAAGCTTTTTGATCAGCTGTGCATTCTCAGGTTGGAAATCCTGGTTCAGCTGGTTGTCATTTTCAATCAGGTCGACCACGATCTTTTTCAGGTCCATCAGGTCTTTCTTCATATCGAACAGCACTTTGTAAAGGATGTCGCGTTCGTTGAAATCGTTGCCGGCAGTTGAGCTGCTTGCCAGTACTGGCAATTGCGCCGTCTGGTGGATCGGCAGGTATTTGATCAGCGTGTCCGCTGAAATGTCCCGCTGACGCTCGATCACAGAGATCTGCTCCGTGATGTTCTTTAGCTGGCGCACATTTCCCTGCCAGTAATAATTCGAAAGGATCTGTTCTGCATTCTCATCCAGCTTGATCGTCGGCATCCGGTATTTCGCGGAAAAGTCCGAAGCAAATTTTCTGAACAACAAGTGAATGTCCTGCTTGCGCTCGCGCAGCGGCGGGACAATAATAGGGACCGTGTTCAAACGGTAAAAAAGATCCTCGCGGAATTTGCCTTTTTCAATCGCCTGCTGGATGTTCACGTTGGTGGCAGCCACTACGCGCACATCTGTTTTCAGGACTTTTGAGGAGCCCACTTTGATGAACTCGCCGCTTTCAAGCACACGCAGCAAACGTGCCTGTGTGGCCATTGGCATTTCCGCAACTTCATCGAGAAAGATGGTACCGCCGTTCGCCACTTCAAAATATCCTTTGCGTGCTTCATGCGCACCTGTAAACGATCCTTTCTCATGTCCGAACAGTTCCGAATCGATCGTTCCTTCCGGGATCGCACCGCAGTTCACTGCAATGTATTGCCCGTGCTTGCGTGCGCTCAGGCTGTGAATGATCTGCGGGAATACTTCCTTACCCGTTCCGCTTTCGCCGGTGATTAAAACCGTCAGGTCCGTTGGTGCAACCTGCTTTGCTATATCAATTGCGCGGTCGAGTGCAGTGGCGCTGCCGATGATCCCAAACCTGTTTTTAATTTCCTGTATACTCATTTGTTAATTACGCTTTTTTGTAACCGATCGCCTGAAGGGAGCCGTTATCGTTTTCAATAACGTCAACCGAAACTTTTTTTCCGACCAGCTTTTTTAATTCGATCTCTGTTTTTTGAGCCGTCCAGTGGCCCTGCCCATCATACCTGTCGGCCACATGCTGCATAATGGAAAATGCTTTCTGCCTGCCCACCTGGTTCACTTCAATGGTATCCCACATGCGCCCCGTTTCATTCTGCAGCAGCACGATAAAATACTCCTCGCCGCTCATCGTCACACGCTTCGATACATTTTTTATCTGGACCACCTGGCGCCCTGTTTTAAGATTTTCCAATGCTTTATGATGCTGTTAATTTTATTTTTTATTCCTGCAATTGCCACGGCCTTTAGGCCGTGGAGGTAATGCGGATCATAAGATGGGCTTTAGCCCAATCTTTTACTACAGCAAGCCTTGTTTAAAGAACGTTATACTGCTTTCCCGATCAATGTTGCGCCCGTACAGGTTTCCGCCAGCACATTCACATAATCGCCCGGCTTGAAATTCTCTTTCGGAAAAACCACAACAGTGCTCTGCGAATTTCTTCCGAAAAGCTTGTCTTCCGATTTTTTTGAAACGCCTTCAACCAGTACCCTGTGAACTTTACCAACACCCTGCTTCGTCCGGATAGCCGAGTGTTTCAGCTGAAGATCCACAATTTCCGCAAGCCTCCTGCTTTTCACTCCGGCAGGAACATCATCCTTGTATTTACGCTCTGCAAGTGTTTTCGGGCGCTCGCTGTAGGCGAACATGTATCCGAAATCGTATTGCACGGCTTCCATCAGCGACAGCGTATCCTGGTGCTCTTCCTCCGTTTCAGAACAGAAGCCCGTAATGATGTCCATCGAGATCCCTGCATCAGGGACAATTCTCCTGATCGCATCGATCCGGCTCAGATACCATTCACGCGTATAGCCGCGGTTCATCATTTCCAGGATGCGTGTGTTTCCCGATTGAACAGGGAGGTGGATGTAACTGCAGATATTATCGTATTTCGCGATGGTGTAAAGCACATCATCGGTCATGTCTTTCGGATGCGAAGTGCTGAAACGTACACGCAGGTCGGGGTTCACAAGCGCAACCCTTTCCAGCAATTGCGAAAAGGTTGTTGCATTTTCCAGCTCTTCCTTCGAAGGGTTCTCTTTTTTCAATCCGCCCCCTGTCCAGAGGTACGAGTCCACGTTCTGCCCAAGCAGCGTAACTTCCCTGTATCCCTGGCTGAAAAGGTCTTTCGCCTCGTTCACGATCGTTTCCGGGTCACGGCTGCGTTCACGTCCGCGTGTGAACGGCACTACGCAGAAAGCGCACATGTTGTCGCAGCCCCGTGTAATGCTGATGAAGGCATTGATCCCGTTGCCGCCCAAACGCACAGGCGTTATATCCGCGTACGTTTCTTCTTTCGAAAGCAGCACGTTCACCGCTTTGTTGCCATCCTCCGCCGATTCGAGCAGGTTAGGAAGGTCGCGGTAAGCATCCGGCCCTACAACAATATCCACCAGTTTCTCTTCCTCGAGGAATTTTGCTTTCAGTCGCTCAGCCATGCAGCCAAGCACACCCACGATCAGGTCGGGATTTGTTTTCTTAGCTTTTTTATATTCGGTCAGTCGCTGCCGTACACGCTGCTCAGCGCCTTCGCGGATAGCGCAGGTGTTCACAAAGATCACATCCGCCTCGAAAAAATTCTGCGTGGTGGTATATCCCTGGTCCTTTAAAATGGAGGCAACGATCTCGCTGTCGGAAAAATTCATCGCACAGCCGTAACTTTCCAGGAACAGTTTCTTGCCGTTCCCTTTTACCGGCTCTTCGATCATCAGAGCTTCACCCTGTTTGCTTTCATCAATTACTTTATTCTCGCTCATTTTCTTTTTAATGGATTGCAAAGGTAACAAAAATTAGTGTATGACAAAATGGCGCAATTTGATATTCTGAAAAAAAATTTTGAAATTTTTATATATATATTTATATATATAGTTCCTGACAAATGCAAATCAAATTTGGAAAAATCAATTTTGATTTGTTTTCTTTGCAACGTTTTTCAGGAAAATGACCTCTCCTGAGATATTCTTTGTTTTTCATATTACTCTAACGAAAAGGAATTAAATGAGCAAAAATTTAGTGATTGTTGAGTCCCCTGCTAAGGCAAAAACCATAGAAGGATTTTTAGGAGAAGGATATACGGTAAAATCAAGTTTCGGGCACGTCCGCGATCTTGCAAAGAAAGGGCTCGGGGTTGATATAGAAAACAAGTTCACTCCCAATTACGAGATCTCGCCCGACAAGGCAAAAGTTGTTGCCGAACTGAAAAAATTAGCAAAGGCGGCCGACATGGTTTGGCTCGCAACCGATGAGGACCGTGAAGGAGAGGCCATCTCCTGGCATCTCTACGAATCCCTTAACCTTACCGATGCAAAAACAAAACGCATCGTATTTCACGAGATCACAAAGCCGGCAATAAAAAATGCGATCGCCAATCCGCGCACCATCGACAAACACCTTGTGGATGCACAGCAGGCACGAAGGATCCTCGACCGTCTGGTTGGTTTTGAATTATCGCCGGTGCTTTGGAAAAAAGTGCGTCCATCCCTGTCAGCAGGGCGTGTGCAGTCGGTAGCCGTTCGTTTGATCGTGGAGCGCGAACGTGAAGTGATGAGCTTCAAAAGCACATCTTCCTATAAAGTAGTTGCCAATTTCACCTCCGGAAACTCCAATATAAAAGCCGAGCTGAACAAGAAATTCGTTTCGCACGAAGAAGCAAAAGCATTTTTGCAGAAATGTGAAGCAGCTGATTTCACTATTGATACAATAGAAACAAAGCCTTCTAAAAAATCGCCTTCCGCACCTTTTACAACATCTACATTGCAGCAGGAAGCAAGCCGTAAGCTTGGTTTTTCCGTTGCCCAGACAATGGTGGTTGCGCAGCGGTTGTATGAAAGCGGTAAGATCACCTACATGAGGACCGATTCCGTGAACCTTTCGGAAACAGCCATCAACCAGGCCAAGGCAGCCATCACCGGGAATTACGGTGAGAAATACCTCAACATCCGCCAGTACAAAACCAAATCAAAAGGCGCACAGGAAGCTCACGAGGCCATCCGTCCCACCTATATCGAGAACCAGACCATTGATGGCGATTCCGCCGATAAGCGTTTGTATGACCTTATCTGGAAACGCACCATTTCCTCGCAGATGAGCGATGCCGAATTGGAAAAAACAACAGCAGTAATCACCGTTTCCGGCGCAACCGAAAAATTTGTTGCACAGGGTGAAGTGTTGAAATTTGACGGTTTCCTGAAAGTGTATCTCGAAGGAACCGATGAAGAAGATGAAGACAACCAGGAAGGGATGCTTCCGCCGATGAAAGTGGGCGAAAAGCTGGGCGTGAACGAGATCAATGCAACGCAGCGGTTCACGCATTATCCTGCACGGTACACCGAGGCAAGCCTTGTGAAAAAGCTCGAGGAGCTCGGTATCGGAAGGCCATCCACCTATGCGCCGACCATCTCCACCATTCAGAAGCGTGAGTACGTTGTGAAAGAGGACAGGGAAGGAGTGGAAAGAAATTACAATGTGATCTCCTTGAAGAATAAACAGATCGCTGAAGAAGTGCGCACAGAGCGCACAGGAGCTGAAAAATCAAAAATGTTCCCGACCGATATCGGCATGGTGGTGAATGATTTCCTGCTGAAGGAATTTCCACAGATCATGGATTTTAATTTCACTGCAAAAGTGGAAGAGGAGTTTGATGAGATCGCCGAAGGAAAGATCAACTGGACCAAAATGCTTGCTGATTTTTACAAGCCCTTTCATAAAAATGTAGAAGATACTTCTGAAAATTCGGAGCGCGCATCCGGCGAGCGTTTGTTGGGAGTTGATGCCGTAACAGGCAAGAACCTGTATGTACGGATCGGCCGCTTTGGCCCGATGGCACAGCTTGGAGAAGGCAACGATGAAAATAACAAGCCGAAATTTGCAAGCCTCAGAAAAGATCAGCGCCTCGATACCATCACCTTTGAAGAAGCGCAGGACCTCTTCAAGCTTCCGCGTGTTGCCGGCGAATTCGAAGATAAGGAAATGGTGGTGGCAATTGGCCGTTTCGGCCCGTATATCCGCCACAACAGTATTTTCGTTTCCCTGAAAAAGGAAGATGATCCGATGACCGTTTCAGCCGAACGTTGTGTGGAGCTCATTCTTGCAAAGCGCCAGGCAGAGATCGATAAGTACATCAAAACATTCCCTGAGAATCCCGAAGTGCAGTTACTCAACGGGCGTTGGGGCCCTTACCTCGTGATCGGGCAGAATAATTTCAAGCTTCCGAAAGGGATCGATCCGAAAGCATTGACCCTGCAGGAATGCCTCGATATTGCCGCAGACCCTAAGAACGCAAGCAAAGGAAACCGCTTCAAGAAAAAAACGGTGGAGAAAAAACCGTTCAAGCAGGCAGCAGCCAAAAAAGCGTCTCCGAAAAAAGCAGCACCTAAGAAAGCAGCCAAAAAATCTGCAAAGAAGGCTGCGCCTAAAAAAGCGGCGAAAAAAGCAGCTCCTAAAAAAGTTTAAAATAAAAACAACCCGTTCTCCTGTATCTTTTTTAACACCCCGGTGTTATAAGTTTAAAGATACAAGGGAAGGGCATACAAATTTGCATTTCGTAAATTCGTACAAACAATTTGTAATTCGTATAGATTCGTATTTCGCAGGAAATACAAATTCGCATTTCGCAGGCAAACCCTTTATCCATGCAGGAATACTTTAGTCCTATTGACCTTTCCGAGCTAAGCGGCAACCGTTCGTACAACGATACGTCTTACGGTAAGATCATAAATAGTTATCAGCAGAACAGCGGCTTCCCGGATCTCAGCACAGTGCAGCTGGCCATCATCGGAGTGGAGGAGGATCGCAGGGCCATTAACAATGAAGGCTGCGGGCTTGCTGCAGATTACGTAAGAGAAAACTTATACCATTTGTTCCAGGGCGGATACGCCGCAAAGATCGCCGATCTCGGGAACATCCGGAAAGGAAATACAATTGAAGATTCATACTTTGCTTTAACTGACGTTCTTTCACAATTACTGAAAAAAAACATCATTCCCATCGTGATCGGGGGAGGGCAGGATCTCACATACTGCAACTACCTTTCCTACCAGAAAATGGAGCAGACCATCAACATCGTTTCGGTGGATTCATCCTTCGATATCGGTGATGGCGACAAGGAACTGAACTCGCAGAGCTACCTCAGCAAGATCATCCTGCACAAGCCGAACATACTGTTCAACTACAGCAACATTGGTTACCAGACCTATTTTGTTGAGCAGAATGCGATCGAGCTCATGGATAAGCTCTACTTCGATGCACACCGCCTCGGACAAGTGAGGAAGAACATGGAGAATGTGGAACCGATCGTTCGTAATGCAGATGTGCTGAGCTTCGATATCTCCGCCATTCGCCAGGGCGATGCACCGGGTAACGGGAATGCATCACCCAATGGTTTCTATGGAGAGGAAGCCTGCCAGGTATGCCGCTATGCGGGAATGAGCGATAAGCTCTCATCGGTCGGCTTTTACGAGATCAACCCGGCCTTCGACAGCAACAGGCAAACGGTGCACCTCGTGGCACAGATGATCTGGTACTTCATCGACGGGTTTTATAACCGCAAGCAGGATTACCCGATCGTTGATAAATCGGAATACACGAAATACCGCGTATCCATTACGAACCACGAGCATGAGATCGTTTTTTACAAGAGCAACAAGAGCGACAGGTGGTGGATGGACGTGCCTTACCCGGTAAATCACCAGATCCGCTTCGAACGGCACCACATGGTTCCCTGCTCGTACAGTGACTATGAGACGGCCTGCAGCGATGAGCTACCCGACAAATGGTGGCAGACATACCAGAAACTCGGCTAGTGGCGCGGCATAAATTTTTACCTATGAACAATAAAATGTTTAAAAAATTTGTTTTTATAAACATTATACTTAATTTAGCGACCTAACAACAACCAACAAGCAACACAAAACTGTTCACTTTTAAGAAGTAAAACATGAAAAAAACCCTTACTACTATTGCTTTATCGATTACCGGATTGGTAGCCTTTGCACAGCAGGATGCGCAATTCAGTATGAACATGTTTAATAAATTGTCGGTGAACCCGGGATATGCCGGAACAAGCCAGGCTTTATGCGGAACATTGTTGTATCGTGATCAGTGGGATAAATTCCCCGGAGCTCCTAAAACAGGGCTTTTTAGCCTTGACTACGGAAGGATCCTCGGCGGAGGGCTTGGTTTGACTGTGGACCAGGATCAGTTGGGTTTTGATAAAACATTAAAAGCGAAGCTGGCGTATTCATACCATTTGAATTTAGGTTTTGGAACACTCGGTATCGGGCTTGATGCAGGTATGATCCAGAAATCGATCACCGGAAACTTCCTCGCACCAGACGGAACAACGGCTGCAAACGGTACGGATCAGTCAATTCCATGGAACGGGACATCTGCTACAACATACGATGTTGGTTTCGGAGCTTATTTTACAAACAGCAAATTGTATTTGGGGATCTCTTCACTGCACCTTCCGGGACAAACATTATCAAGCTCCGGGACGGCAAATGTAGCTTACTCATTTCAGTACCAGATGGCACGTCACTATTTTATCATGGCAGGTTACAAATTTGACCTGACCCCGGATTTCAGCATCACGCCTGGTATCCTTGCTAAATCGGATGCGTCATCAACACAGGTTGATATCAACATCCTTGCGAAATACAAGAACATGATCTTTGTAGGAGCTTCATATCGTTTAACAGATGCGATCCCTGTAATGGCAGGTTTGGAGTGGCCGTTGAAAAGCGGAAGGTCAACAGTTAAAGTTGGTTACTCTTACGACATTACCTTATCCGCTATCAAAAAATACAACAGTGGAACACACGAAGTAATGTTAGGTTTCTGTCAGAAATTTGTAAAACCGCCGCATAAACAAAGTCACCAAAACGTAAGGTTCCTTTAATAAAAAAGCTTTTTGTAACCTTATCTGATTACTATCGTTTAAACTACCCTGTTTTCTTCTGAAATCATCATACTTTATATATGTATGATGATTTCTGACAAAAAGGGGTTTAATATAAATTAAAACAAAAAACATGAAAAAGTTGCTCTTGTTAAGTTCTGTAGTCGCTTTAGCCAGTTGTACTAAAAGCAGCGGAGAGCTTGTAGGTGTTCACCCACGTGAGGAGTGGTTCGATATCGATCCCTTCGGCATGCTGTACATCCCTATGGGAAGTTACAATATGGGTCCGAGTGATGAGGATACCCCTTACTCTCACACCACGAAGTCGAAGACGGTTTCCGTTCAGGCTTTTTACATCGACCAGACAGAGATTTCAAACAATGAGTACCGCCAGTTCGTGAACTGGGTAAGGGATTCGATCGCACACAAAGCATTGTTCGAAGATGGAAGGGCTGAGCACGGACTTGAAACAGATGATTATGACCAGCCACTTGAGCCACCTTTGGTGAACTGGGATGAGGATATCGCATACGATGAGCAGGATGTAAGAGAGGTTCTTGAGTTTATGTACCTTCCACCGGAAGAGCGCTATTACAGGAGAAGAGAAGTTGATACCCGTAAATTGAATTACGAATATTACTGGATCAACCTCAAAATGGCTGCGCAGAAATCAAACAGGTTCAAACCTTCCAAATCACCGGATGACAAAGGCCGCGATTTTATCACTGGTTACCAGTCTACCAGCGTTGGTGATAACAAGACACTCGGTCATTATGATGTAAAAGATCAGATCTCTGACGGAAGCGGTAACTACAGTGTCCGTGAAACAAAAGACAAAGACAGAAGTGTGTTTATTGTGAAGGACATTATCAACATCTATCCCGATACACTTGCATGGGTTCATGATTTCACTTATTCCTTCAACGAGCCGATGACCAATATGTATTTCTGGCATGTAGCTTATGATGACTATCCTGTAGTAGGTGTAAGCTGGAAACAGGCAAGGGCATTCTGTATCTGGAGGACACAATTGTTCAACAACTGGCTGCTCATGAATGGACAAACCTATGTGAACGATTTCCGTTTACCTACTGAGTCTGAATGGGAATACGCAGCACGCGGAGGAAATGCATTAAGCCCATATCCTTGGGGTGGTCCTTACATCAGGAATGCTCTCGGATGTTTCCTTGGTAACTTCAAGCCAATGCGCGGAAGCTACATCGATGACGGCGGTTTCCACACTGTGAAGATCATGTCTTACAACCCTAACGATTACGGTTTATATTGCATGGCAGGCAACGCAGCAGAGTGGACAAGCAATGCATTTGATGAATCAGCATACGATTTCAGCCACGATCTGAACCCTGACTATGTATACGAAGCTCAGGACAATGAAGCAAACGTACTGAAACGTAAAGTGATCAGGGGCGGGTCCTGGAAGGATGTTGGATACTACCTGCAGACCAGCTCAAGAACTTATGAATACCAGGATACGGCGAAATGTTATGTTGGGTTCCGTTGTGTTCAGACCTACCTTGGACGTAACAGGGGCGATGCTCCGGGTAATGGCTTTTAATTTTAATGTGTAATCTCTAATCTAAACTAAATAATCAATTATTAACTTTTAAACTTTTAAAATTATGGGTGGTAAAAAATGGAAAAGTTTCATGGCCAAATTATACGGATTTGGTGCGGCAATTGTAATCGTTGGAGCGATGTTTAAAATTATGCACTGGCCGGGTGCAGGTCCGATGCTTGTTGTCGGATTATCTACTGAAGCAGTTATCTTCTTTTTCTCTGCATTTGAGCCACCACACGAAGAAGTGGATTGGAGCCTTGTATACCCTGAATTAGCAGGAATGCACGGTGAAGAAGGTGAAAAAGAACACGATAAGATCGAAGAAGACAAAGGAACAATCACAGAACAATTAGACAACATGCTGGAAGAGGCGAAGATAGGGCCTGAACTTATCGCCAGTCTCGGAGAAGGTATGCGCAGCCTGAGCGACCAGGCAAATAAGCTGAACAACATCACTGATGCATCTGTTGCAACAAATGATTATGTTACAAGCGTACAGTCTGCAGCTAAAAATGTAGAATCATTGTCCGGAGCTTATTCAAAAGCTGCTGAATCCCTGATGGGACTTGCAGTAAGCGGTGACGACAGCGCAAACCTGGGTGACCAGATCGTTAAGGTTTCTAAAAACCTTTCTGCACTGAATGCTTCATACGAATTGCAGTTACAGGGTTCTAACGAGCACCTGAAAGCAACTTCTAAATTCTACGAAGGATTGTCTGACCTGATGAAAAATCTGAATGACTCTGTTGACGATACAAAACGTTACAAAGAGCAGATCGGCCAGTTGTCTTCTAACTTAGAATCACTGAACACTATCTACGGTAACATGCTTACCGCAATGAGAAAATAATACCGTACATACGGTATTATTTTTTCTTTTAAATGAGGAATGTTGGAATTCTCCATTTAGGACAAGTTATTAAATAAGTATTAATCTACAGAAACGAAATATAAAATATGTCAGGTGGTAAAGAAACTCCGAGGCAGAAGATGATCGGTATGATGTACCTGGTGTTAACAGCACTTTTGGCGCTAAACGTATCTAAAGAGATTCTGAATGCTTTCGTTATTGTTGAAGATGGTTTAAATAAAACCAACGAAAACTTCGATGGAAAAAATGGGGTTTTATACTCCAAATTTGAAAAGGCAATGGCTGATAATAAGGTCAAAACTGAGCCTTGGTATAAAAAAGCTTTGGAGGTTAAGAAAAAGGCCAAAGAGCTTTGCGATAAGATCGATGACATCAAATCCGAGTTGTACATGGAAGTGCAAAAGCTTCCTTCTAAAGAAGTTGCCGATACTTTCAAACTCGCAATGCTAGACAGCAAGGATAATTACGATGTTCCTACGCATTTTTTATTGGGCGCTACTCCTGAAGAGCCGGGGCCTGATGCAAAGGCGATCGAGCTGAAAGAGGCGATCATTAAATTCAGGAAAGAGCTGATCGAGATCGTTCCTGAAAAAGAAAGAGTTAACCTGAAGATCGGTTTGAACACAGAAGATGTGTATTCATTCGCCGATGAAAAGATGGTTCACTGGGAATTCAACAACTTTGACCATACTACAATGGCTGCCGATATGTGTATTTTCGCAGGATTGAAGAATGATATCAAAAATGCTGAAAGCGACGTGGTTGGACTTTTACTGAAAGCGATCGATGCAAACGACTTTAAGTTCGATGCTATCGAAGCGAAAGTAGTTGCTCCTACAAGCTACATTACTGCAGGTGAAGATTACACTGCTGATATCTTTGTTTCGGCTCACAGTTCAACTCAGAATCCTGAAGTTGTGATCGGACAGGTAGACACTTCAAGCAAAGAAGCGAAGATCGTTGGAACCCCGGTACAGGTACCTGTTGAAGGCGGTGTTGGTAAATATGTCGTTCATACAGGTTCTGAAGGTTTACAGGAATACCAGGGATTGATCAATGTGAAAGCTCCTGATGGAAGCATTAAACCTTATCGTTTCAGCGGAAGCTACATGGTTGCCCGTCCTTCAATGGCGATCTCTCCTACAAAAATGAACGTATTCTATATCGGGGTTGATAATCCTGTGGATATTTCAGTTGCAGGTGCTGCTCCTACAGATGTAACCGCTACAATCGCCGGTGGTGGTGGTTCTGTTATCAACAAAGGGCAGGGACATTACATTGTTGTTGTTAAACAGCCGGGTGAGTGTACCGTTAACGTTTCAGTTAAAACGAAAACAGGCAGCAAATCCATGGGCTCTATGAAATTCCGTGTGAAGAAAGTGCCAAGTCCACTGGCTTCATATGCTGGTATCACCGGTGACGGAAAAGTAAGCAAAGGAGAATTATTGCAGGCTTCAGGGGTTATCCCTAAACTGGAGGATTTCGTGTTCGACTTGAAATTCCCTGTTATATCATGGGTAATGTCAATGAATGTAAATGGTGCATTCGTTGATTATCCTGCACAAGGGCCGGGAACAACCAGCCAGATGAAAGAGCTGTTGAACAGGGCTAAATCAGGCGGTAAAATTCTTATCGAGCAGGTGAAGATCCAGGCTCCTGACGGGGTTCGTTCGATCCCGGGCTGCGTTTTAAAGGTTAAATAATTCATTAAATACAGGATGATCATGAAAACAGTAAAATTTTTCTTAGTAGTTTTTGTTTTTGCTTTGGCAGGAACAAGCTATGCCCAGGAAATTGTAGCGCCAAAGGCGCCTAAATATCCTGATGGGGTTTATACCAAAGAAAATACACGTACAAGAAGGGCGATCCCATACACACACCTGCGCGAAGCGGATGTGATGTGGAGCAAGCGCATCTGGCGTGTGATCGATCTTCGTGAGAAGATCAATCATCCCCTGTATTATCCTGCAACACCCATCCTCGACAGGAAAAGCTTGTTTGATGTAATTAAGGACGCAGCATTAAAAGACGGCACGATCACTTGTTTCGACCAGGCCGCACTTGATGATGAGTTCCGTTACGAAATGACAAAAAGCGAGATCGAAAAGAAACTGGTTCACTGGGATTCAACAGCTCAGGCTGAAGATCCTAACAACCCGGGTATGATGATCTCCGCACCTGTAAAGGATATTGACATCACTTCGGATAAAGTATGGAAATACTGGATCAAGGAAGACTGGTTCTTCGATAAGCAGCGTTCTGTACTTGATGTACGCATCATCGGATTGTGCCCGCTTATCGAAAAGAGAACAGAAACAGGTGAGTCAACAGGTTCTGACCAGGCTTTGTTCTGGATCTATTTCCCTGAAGCACGCCCTATCTTTGCTAACCAGGAAGTTTACATGCGTCACAACGATGCTGAGCGCCGTACCCTTGAAGATATTTTCTGGAAACGTATGTTCTCAAGTTATGTGCGTAAAGAATCAAACGTGTATGACCGCGTTATCCTGGAGTACAAGCAGGGACTTGACGCTTTGCTGGAATCTGACCGCATCAAAGATGACATCTTCAAATGGGAACATGATCTGTTCCACTTCTAAGCAGGAATAAAATGTTAAAGATCCCGTCATACAAATTTGTATGACGGGATTTTTTTTGCTTTGTCATACTGAGCCTTTTCGCGAAACATTTTTCGATTACACAAATTTAATAAGCGGTAGCAGGTGAGATCATTCAATCGTTCAGGATGACATACTGCATAAGTAGTAAATTAATGCAATGGCTGAAAACCTTGTTACAATTAGGGTGGCGGGTGCCTAACAGGACAATAATCTTCAACTTCCTTCCGTTTCCTACTCTACATGAACAGCAGGACTACTCTCAATTAACTGTTCATTCCGGCAATGAATCTTTCTCCCGGAGTGGATCTAATTCACAGGAGGCTCAAATGAAAAGATTATTCAGCATGATCCTGGTATCGGGGCTGGTATCGGGATTCGCCATTGCACAATGCACACCACAAACACAGATCAAGAATCCGCAGGCGCCGGATCCCTGCAACATTAACCGTACGCAGCGGCCTTTCCCGGTTGCTTATCCCAGTCTCCGTGAAGCAGATGTAATGTGGAGTAAAAGAACCTGGCGCGTGCTCGACCTGCGCGAAAAGCTCAACCTGCCGATGTACTATCCCACCGAGCCCAAAGTGTGCCTGATGAGCCTGTTTGATGTTTTAAAATGCGCCATACTCGAAGGCGATCTTACTGCATTTGCCAATCCTGTGTTTGACGATGAGTTTACGGTGCCAATGACGAAACAGGAAGTCCTGAACATGCTTGTTAGCTGGGATTCCACGCATATGTCGCAGGATGCGAACAATCCCGATAACATGATCCTTACGCCTGTAAAAACGGAGATCACTTCGGCAGATATTCATCAATACTGGATCAAGGAAGATTGGTTCTTCGACAAGCAGCGCTCGGTGATGGAAGTGCGCATCATCGGCATCTGTCCGCTGACACTCAAAAAATCCGAAGACGGGGAAGTGGTCGGCTCCAAGCCTTTGTTCTGGATCTATTTCCCGGAAGCAAGACCGTATCTTGCAAGGGCTGCCGTATTCAACAGGTGGAATGATGAGGAGCGGATGAGCTATGATGAGGTGTTTGCGAAGCGGATGTTTGCCAGCTACGTGTACAAGGAATCGAATGTGTATGACCGGTCGATCGCGGAGTACAAGCTGGGAATGGATGCGCTGCTGGAGTCAGAAGATATTAAGGAAAACATTTTCAAATACGAAAGCAACCTCTGGCATTATTGAAATGGTTTCTGAATGGCGAAGGCGAATGTGGTGCTTAATCACATGCCCTTCTGAGGAACTTGTTCATCGGGTGCATGGCTTTGAAGACGGCTTCGCACTGTTTGATGAAATCTTTCGAAAGCACATCTTTGTCTTTAAGGTCATGCACCATGATAAAGCTTTTCAGCTTGAGGGATTCGATCTCCGGGTGGTCCTTGTCGTAACCTTTCGGGCTTGTTTTTACTTTGTCCTCGTCGGAAAGCGCGCCAAAATATTTTTTGAAATCCTTGTTGCCGGTGATTTTTTTGAATTCCGGCGTGTTGTAATCGATCTCCTGGCGGATCGCGCTAAGCTGCGGTGCAGGCGGCTGCCACATACCTCCTGCGAGGAAAGATGCGCCGGGCTGGATGTGGATGTAATAACCCGCGGTCATTGATTTCTTTCCGCCGGGAGCGATGCTTGCGCCCATGTTTACTTTATAGGGCGTTTTATCGTTGGAGAAGCGGATGTCGCGGTTGATGCGGAATACGCAGTTTTTGGGTTCAAGCGATTTTACAGCAGGGTCAAACTTAGCGATCGTGTTGATCAGCTCCTGGATGAATTCCCGGTAATCATTTTTTGCAATTTCATATTCAGGGCGGTTCTTGTCGAACCACTCCTTGCTGTTATTCTTTTTCAGCTTTGAAAGAAAGTCGAAGGTGGATTTGTGCAGCATGTATGTCAGATGTTGTTATCGTTTGTAATTTCTTCAAGGTCTTCGGTCAGTTTTTGGACGATCTTAAAGTTATTTAAAAATTCTTTTGCAATGATGCGGATGATCGTGTAAACAGGAATGGCAACGATCATCCCGGTGATGCCGGCAAAGGTGCCGGCAATGAGGATCACGAGGAAGATCTCCAGCGGATGCGCTTTTACGGTATTGGAGATCACGAAAGGCTGGATGAAGAAGGCATCAACCAGCTGTGTGATGAGGAACACGAGGCCGATCTTTTCGATGAGCGGCACAAGCTGCGTATAAAAATCAAGCTGGAGATTTCCTGAAACGCCTATCAATATAGCAAACCCGGCGCCAAGGAGCGGGCCTACATACGGGATCACATTCATGATGCCTGCGAAGATCCCGATCAGCAATGCATTGTTCACGCCAAGGAACATCAGCCCGATGGAGATGGTGGTGGCTACAAAGAGCATGTCGATAATGATGCCGATGAAGTAACGGGTAAGAATCTTTTTTGTATCGTGCATGATGTCTTTGATAGCAGGAATGTACTTAGGCGGCGTAAGCAGGATCACGATGTTGTAGATCAGTTTTTCATCTTTCATCAGGAAAAAAGTGATGAAGGAAATGGAAAAAAAGCCTGCGATCAGTCCGCCGGTGAAGCTGATCATCTGCCCTGCATAGCCGCTGATCTCGCGGAAGCCGAGTATGGAGGTAAGCTTTGCAGCAAGGTAATTTTGCATGGATTCGCCATTGCCGTAGGAAACCTGGTATTTCTGCAGGTCGTATTCAAGATTTGCCAAAGGCTCGCGGAAAGCACTGAGCACAGCCTTTGGTTCGACCCTGCTGATGATGCGGACTTCCTCAACGAGCAGCGGGATGAACATGTAGAACAGGCAGGCAAAGGCCAGCATCATGATCAGTAAGGAGAGCAGTGAACAGATGGCAGGTGAAAAAGTGATCCGGCCCACTTTTATTTTTGAAAAGAAACGGTAGAGCGGTTGCCCGATTAATGAAAGAATGACAGAGATGAGGATGTAAACGATGACCGTTTCCAGGAACCAGGCAGCAATACAAATAACAAGTATCGCAAGGGCAATGAGTATGTTTTTAGAGCGGGTCTGCATGTCCGAATAATCCGATAAAGGTATTAAATAAAAAGTATTGTTTAGTATCTTTACCCGATATTAAGAAAGATGGATTCACTTACGCATATTGTCCTTGGTGCCGCTATCGGAGAAGCTGTGCTTGGTAAAAAGATCGGCCGGAAAGCCATGTTATGGGGCGCTTTCGCGGACACTATTCCCGATTTTGATGTTTTTGCTTCGCCCTGTTTTTCCGATGCACAGCAGCTGCTTGTACATCGCGGCTTTACGCATTCCTTTTTGTTTATCCTGATCATGGCGCCCTTGCTGGGCTGGCTGTTCAGCAGGTGGTTCAAAAAAGCTGAAGTGGGCTGGAAGGATTGGACATGGCTGTTCTTTCTCGGGATGTTCACGCATGTGTTGCTTGATTCCCTCACGGCATACGGTACAGGCTGGTTCGAGCCTTTCAGCCACTACCGCGTTTCCTTCAACACTATTTTTGTTGCTGATATTTTCTACACCATTCCTTTCCTGCTTTGCGTGCTGGTTGCGCTTATCGCGAAGAACGGTTCTCCAAAAAGAGTAAAGTGGAACAAGGCAGGGCTTTGGATCAGCTCGCTGTACCTCGTTTTTACGATCGTCAACAAATGGCACGTGCACAGCGGAATAGAAGAGCAGCTGGCAGAAAAGCACATTGCAGTGACGGATGTGGTGACCACGCCAACGCCTTTGAACAATTTTCTCTGGATGAGCTATTCCAAAGATGCGACAGGCTACTGGTTCGGCTATCATTCCATTTTCGACAAGACAGACAACGTTGATTTTTATCATGTCAATAAAAAGGATTCGCTGATCAGGCCATTTGAGAATGATGAATCGGTCAAGCTGCTGAAGCGCTTTTCGAAGGATGATTACATCATGTCGGAGCATGACTCGAATATTTATTTCAACGACATCCGCTTCGGGCAGATGGGCGGCTGGAACGGGCCTGACTCTGCATTTGTATTTTCTTTTAAGCTGGATAAAAAAGCAGACAATTCTGCAGCGCTGAACAGGAGCAGGTTCAAGACCTCTTTCTCCGATGCGGTCTCTTCACTCATAACACGTATAAAAGGAATCTGATGGGACAAACTGCAATTGTGATCGGGGCGACGGGGCTTATCGGGAAAGAACTGGTAGCACAGATGTTGAACGATCCCGGCTTCAGCAAAGTGAAAATATTTGTGCGTAAAAAGCTGGAGCTGCAGCATTCAAGGTTAGAACAGGTGATCACTGATTTTAATGATCTTTCATCCTGCGCGGATCAGATCAGTGGCGATGTGGTATTTTGTGCGATGGGCACCACGATTCGCGTTGCAGGCTCGCAGGAAGCATTTGTGAAAGTGGATTATACTTACGTATTCAACTTCGCGGAAGCTGCAAAAAGAAATGGTGTTACCCGCTTCGTGCTGGTGTCTTCACTGGGAGTGTCGGAAAGCGGCGGTAATTTTTATTTAACAGTGAAGCGTGACATCGAGAATGCGCTGAAGCGTTTGCAATTCGGGTCGCTCATCATTGTAAGGCCTTCCATGCTGCTCGGCCCGCGTGCAGAATCAAGGTTGGGAGAAAGCATCGGGAAATTTTTAATGAAAGCGCTTTCGTTTATTTTTATCGGTAAGCTGAAAAAATACAAAGTAATCGAAGCGACTGTTGTTGCGAGAGCGATGATCTCCTTATCGAAGACGAACCTTGATGAAGTTGTCGTTTTTGAATCGGATCGCCTGCAGGTGCTGGGAAAATAATTTAATTGGTTTCCGGATATTGCAAAACTCAAATTCGTATTGTGGATCGCAATGACTACCGGCATCTAAATTTATTTTTCTTTGTAGGGCACAAACATATTGATCCAGATGATCCGGGCGCCCCTGTAAAATATGGGCATCAGTATTACGAGAAAAACGCTGAAGGTGATGAGGAAAGGAATCGTATCCATTTTAAAGATCCCGGCAAGCACAGCGTAGAGCGCTATTCCAAAGGCCACTGTTAAGCCATAGCTCACGTATGTAGCCCCGAAATAATATCCCGGCTCACGCTTAAAATCCTCACCGCAAACCGGGCACCTGCTGTTCATTTTCGAAAACCTTTTCAGGTCGTACGGATTGCTGGTTTCCCAAAAATTTCCTTTATGGCAATGCGGGCATTTGTTATTCAGAATGCTGTATAATTTGGTTTCGGTGTAACTCATCTTGATAAATTTGCTATACAAAAGTACAGCATTAAATACGGATGCAATGGTACTATTTTATGATTTTACAGTATTAAATGAAGCGTTTGCGGAACTGCTCGGGCGTTAGTTTTTCCGCGCGTTTGAAGAATCTGTTGAAGTAGGAGCTGTCGTTGAAATTCAGCTGGTAAGCGATCTCGCTGACGGAGAGGCCGGAATACACGAGCAATCTTTTCGCTTCAGCGATCAGCCGTTCCTGCAGCAGATCTGCTACTGTTTTATTAAGATAATTTTTTGCGTGCGCATTCATCTGCTGTGTGCTGATGTGCAGTAAATCTGCGTAGAATGCAGCAGGCTTGTGCTCCCTGTAATGGGTTTCGATGAGCGCTTCGAGCTGCGGGACCAGGGATGCCTGCTGTGGCTGTGGATTGCTGCCGGTTTCAAGAAAGGAAGAAAGCTTGTAAAGCAATGCATCCAGCATGGAGCGGAGAATGTTTGCCCGGAAGGCTAAGCCTGTTTTGCTTTCCGATTCCATCATGCCGATGAAACGCTCAATGTCCTTTTCCTGTGCGGCATCCAGCAATCCGTAGCTTAACCTGCCGGCAGCGCGGAAGAAAGGGAAATGCTGCAGCTGTGCAGGTTTTGCATCCATCCTGTAAAAGGAAGCGCTGAAAAAGATCACGTAGCCTTCTGTGTCATCGCTTAATTTCCAGGCGTGCATTTCGCCGGGGCTCATAAAGAAGATGCTGCCTTTTGTCACGGAATAGGTAGTAAAATCAATGGTATGCGAGCCACTGCCTTTTGTGAAGATGCTGATGAGGTAAAAATCATGGGCATGTGCATCCATCACGAAGGGATGCTCTTTTTTATGCTCCCGGAAGGTTTTGATGTAAAAAGCAGGTGCCGCATCATCCTTTTTTTTAAAGTTGCCGAGATGAAGGACAGAAGGCGCTTTTTTAGACATAATGGCTATTTACAGCCACTAAATTAGGCATTTGTAAGGCATTTTTCACTAAATTTGCGCCCTAATTTTTATGATAAAATGATCTCAGTTAATTCAGTGACGGTATCTTTTGGCGGATACGATTTGTTTGATAATGTAAGCTTCCTGGTGAATCCGAAAGACAGGATCGGCCTTGCGGGGAAGAACGGTGCGGGAAAATCAACAATGCTGAAGCTGCTTGCAGGAGAACAGAATCCTACAAAGGGCGAGATCTCCAAGCCAAATGATTACAAGATCGGTTACCTGCCTCAGGATATGATCCAC
The DNA here is from genome assembly GCA_025963775.1 of Bacteroidota bacterium. Classification (GTDB taxonomy): domain Bacteria; phylum Bacteroidota; class Bacteroidia; order 2-12-FULL-35-15; family 2-12-FULL-35-15; genus 2-12-FULL-35-15. The sequence continues at coordinate 47,478 of JAOQAD010000003.1, forward strand.
CAGCAGGGAAGGACCGTGTTTGGTGAAACGGAAACGGCTTTCCAGGAGATCCAGCTGCTGGAAACAAGGCTGGATGTGGTGACGCATGAGCTGGAAACACGTACGGATTATGAGAGTGACGCGTACATGAACCTGATCAATGAGCTTACGGATATCAATACAAGGCTGGAGATCATTGGTGCAGCGAACAAGGAAGAAGAGATCGAGAAAATATTAAAAGGGCTTGGCTTTGAGGCAAGCGATTTTCACCGTCCTACCTCTGAGTTCAGCGGTGGATGGAGAATGCGCATCGAGCTGGCAAAGATCCTGCTGCAGAAGCCGGACATCCTGCTGCTGGATGAGCCTACGAATCACCTTGACATTGAATCGATCCAGTGGCTGGAGGAATTTATGCAGACCTTTGCGGGCTCCGTGATGCTGATCAGCCACGATAAGCAGTTCCTCGATACGGTGACGACACGCACCATCGAGATCTCGAACAATAAGATCTACGATTATAAAACAAACTACTCGCGTTACCTTATGCTTCGCAAGGAGCGCAGGGAACAGCAGGAGAACGCTGCAAAGAACCAGCAGAAGATCATTGACCAGACGGAAGTGCTGATCGATAAATACCGCGCAAAGGCAAGCAAGGCATCCTTCGCGCAATCGCTGATCAAGAAGCTCGACAGGATGGAGCGCGTGGAAGTGGATGAGAGCGATAATGCGACGATGTTCTTCAAATTCCCGCCGCCTGCGCATTCCGGGAAAATTGTTCTGACCGTTGAGCATGCAGGAAAGAAATATGGCGACAAGCAGATCTTCAGCAATGCGAATTTCATTCTTACCAAAGGAGAAAAGATCGCGCTTGTGGGAAGGAACGGGGAAGGGAAAAGTACGATGATCAAAATGATCGCGAGCCAGATCGATTATGAAGGGCTTGTGCAGCACGGGCATAGCGTGATGATGGGTTATTTTGCACAGGATCAGGCGGAGAGGCTGGATAAATCAAAGACTGTTTTCCAGACCATTGATGAGCTGGCTGTGGGAGATGTCCGCAAGCAGGTAAGGACCCTGCTCGGATCGTTCCTGTTTGGCGGCGATGACATTGATAAAAAGGTTTCGGTGCTGAGCGGTGGTGAGCGCGGGCGTTTGGCGCTCTGCAAGCTGTTGCTGGAGCCCTATAATTTTCTTGTGCTGGATGAGCCTACGAATCACCTTGACATCCGCAGCAAGGAGATCCTGAAAAAAGCGATCATGGATTATGAAGGCACGGTGATCGTTGTATCGCACGACAGGGATTTCCTTGACGGGCTGGTGAACAAAATGTATGAGTTCAAGAACGGTGAAGTGAAAGAGCATTTATGCGGCATCACCGAGTTCATGGAAAAAGTGAAGATGAACAGGCTGAGCGAAATGAACTCCTCGAAAAACCCTTTCCAGAAAGCGAGTCCGGCAGCAGTGAAGGAAAAGCCGAAAGAAGACCCGAAGAATGATGAGCGTGAGAAAGAGCAGAAGCAGATCAAATCACAGATCGTAAAATCGGAGAAGGAAATAGAACGTTTGGAAAATGAAATAAAGATCTTTGATGCTAAGCTTGCCGATCCTTCACAGTACCAGTCGGTGGTGAATGATAAAGCTGCATTTGCCACTTACGAGCAGATGAAAAAGCAGCTGGAAGCCGAAATGAAAACCTGGGAAGATTTGCAGGGCAGGCTTGATCAGTAAAACTTAATAAGACTTACTCATGGAAGCCGGGTTACAGATGATGTAGTCGGCCATGTTCAATGCCGTTTTCGCAAGCGTGTCAATGCTTTCCTGTTCCGTTGAACCGATCGTGAGAATTTTCAAATCATTCTTTTCCTGGCGGAGGTACCATTCGATTCCCTGGTGATAATTGCTGTGATACGAACCATTGTAATGTAAAATGGTTTTTCCTTTCGACAGATTCTTCAGGATAAAATAAGCCATGGTTGCGTCTTTTACGGCTTGCGACTTCGGCAGGTTCTCGCCACCGTGCCCTCCGGCCGCTTCGTAAATATCCTTGTAACATTTCAGGCTGCCATCGTATTTCATGGGGAGCGGACAAATAAACTTTTTTGCTTCCGGCTCAATGCTGTCGAGCTTTTCGAGGCCTTTGCCGTACACGAGGCTTGCATAGCGGCGCGGGATATTCGCTGCGATGAACTGCAGGTGATTGTTCTTTGCAAAATCGAGCAAGGGCTTGTAATCGTTGGTATAATTGCTCCAGAGCTTCACTTCATCCTTAAATGTTTTATCGGATAATTTTCCTTCAAGGTATTCGCTGACAGTAACCTGGTCGTCGGACTCGAACATTTCAGAGGAAAGCATGAGATTTTCCTTTTTTACTTCGTAGAGGTCTTTGGTGAGCTCCTGTTCCAGCCAGTGACAAAGCGGATTGTTGTGCAGCTCGCCAAAAAGAATGATATCGGCCTGTTTCGCATCATTCAGCAGCTTTTCATAGGAGGTTTCCTTCCCTTTTGAATCATAGAGCTGGTAGGCTTTTTTGTCGCCCCTGAATGAAACTAAAAAGAGAAGCGCTGACAAGATCTGTAATAAGGGGGTTTTCATGAAGCATGGCATTTATTCAAATATACAAAAAATGATTGGCGGTAACATGGAATTTTTGCCGGGATCACGCGGTTAAACCCTTGCCGGTGAAGGGCTCCGGCCCCGGGTACTGCTTCATGGGAAACAAAGATGGATTTCAGGGCCTTTTTGGGGCTAAAAGTGTAAGATTTTGGGAATTTATTTCATTTATTTTCTTATAATTGGGTAAAATTTTCGGATATTGTCGTCTGTAAAAGCCCAAGTGTAACTTATTTATATGGATTTAAACAAGAGCGGTTCTGTTGAGGAAGCTATTTTTACTGCCAAGGTAAATGGTATAAGGTCCTTGTACAGCGGTGGCGATAAGAAAGCGGTTGTTGTTCATATTGGTGAGCTTGACCAGGACAAGGTCAATTCCATTTCAAACCTTGTTGAGACCCAGATGGAGAATTTCGGCGTAAGCAAAAGTGCTGTCAAGAAGATCTTCAATATTGTCATAGAAACCCTTCAGAATATCTGCCTTCACGGCGAAAAAGATAACAATGGCTACCAGATGACCTATTTTGTCATTGGCAGGATCAACAATGAATTTAACATCCATTCCGGGAACATTATCACCAGCCTGCAGGCCGAGCGCCTGAACCGGAGGCTGAATGCTGTTAAATCCCTGAATGATACGGACCTGAAAAAGCAATACATGGATGTGCTGTCGAACGGGGAACTGTCATCGAAAGGCGGAGCAGGCTTAGGTTTCCTGACGATCGCATTAAAATCGAATAACAATATGGACTTTGAGTTCCAAATGCTGAATAAAGAGTACTCATTATTTTCATTACATTCAAAAGTACAAGGCTGATCATGAATAGTTTAGAAATCCCAGAAGGCGGAAACACTCCCCATATCTTATTTGACCCGGCAGTACCGGTGTTTAAAATCGAGGGAAAGTCCTTCCCGGAAGATAGCAAAGAGTTTTACCGCATGCTGATCGAGTGGCTGGAGGCTTATAAAGCTGCCCTGCCGCCTTCATTCCAGCTGAATTTCAACCTGTTTTATCTCAGTTCATCCTCTATTATTTCCGTAAAGCAGATCCTGCTGAAGCTTGTCGAATTCCAATCGCTGGGAACAGCTGTTACCGTGGTATGGAATTACGATGAAGACGATGATGACATCAAGAAAACGGGTGAAGATTACATGAAGATCACGAAGCTTCCTTTCCAGTTCGTTGTAAACGACTGAACCTCTCTTTAACTTACCAGGAACACCCGGCAGCGATGTGCGGGTGTTTTTATTTCAGGTGTGTGGAAAAAATTCCCAATGCACCGGGCTGGCATATTTCTTTCAAGTTTGCTTTGCTTTAAATATGAATATACACTTAAAACAGCCCAGCCTATGAATTGCATTATAGTTGATGATAATAAGATGGCCCGCACAGCCATTAAACAAATGATCACACAGGTTGATTTCCTGAACCTCAAGCATGAGTGCGAGAACCCGATAGAGGCATTCAATTACCTGAAAAGGGAAAGCATCGACCTGGTGTTCCTGGATGTTGAAATGCCCGAAATGACAGGGATAGAGCTGATCAAAAACCTTGAGACACGCCCGATCATTATCATGATCACCACCAAGCAGGAATATGCGGTGGAGGCATTTGAGCTGAACGTTGCCGATTACCTGATCAAGCCGGTGAGCATGACCCGCTTTATGGTAGCTGTTGCAAGGGCCAAAGAGCTGTTTGAAAAGAAGGATAATAAGATCGAGATGAGCAGCGATAAGGACAAGGAATACATTTTCGTCCGCTCCAATTCAGTGCTCACAAAGATCAGGATCAAGGAAATTATATATGTGCAGGCCCTGGGCGATTATGTGAACATATTCACTGCCGACAACAAGCGCCATACGGTGCACATTACACTGAAAGCCATCGAGGAAAAATTGCAAAGCTCGAAATTTTTCCGTCTTCACCGCTCCTACCTAGTTGCGCTGGATCACATTGATAACGTGGAAGAGAATACGGCTTATATAGGCAAGCATCCTTTATCGATAGGCGAACAATACAAAAAAGAACTACTGAAGAAACTGAACCTGATCTGAAAAGACAGGCTATCTTTTTATGGTTTCCGGCTATTCTTTTTCCCCACTTACCGAAATCAGCTTTTCGTCCAATCGAATAACTTATAATTTAACCTCAATTAGCAGCATATGTTCAACAAGCTGACACCTTCTTCTATCAATATTTTATTGGTGGAGGATAACCCTGGTGATATTAGGCTCACCAAGGAAGTCCTTAAAGAAGGAAAAATACAGAATAACCTGAGTGTAGTAACGGATGGAGAAGAAGCCTTACTTTTTTTGAAGAAACAGGGGCAATACGGGGAAGCATTTACGCCCGATATTGTTTTGCTTGACCTGAACCTCCCGAAAAAAGACGGAAGGGAAGTGCTGAGCCAGATCAAGGATGATGAGTACCTGAAGCTGATCCCGGTGATTGTTTTAACAACCTCGGATGCAGAGCAGGACATTAAGCGGATGTATGAGAACCATGCAAACTGTTACATAACGAAGCCGGTGGATTTTAACCAGTTCATCAATGTGATCCGGTCGATCGAAAATTTCTGGCTGACCATTGTGAAGCTGCCGAGGAAATGACAACAAAAGCAATTAATTCTAAAAATCGATATGGTACCTCCAAAAAATGCAAAAGTAACGGAAACGAGTACTTCCTTTTTCTGGTTTGATGAAAATGGCATTCTTTGCTCCATTGCCAAAAAAGCGCCGCCACAATCGCTTGAGGACACGATAAAGCTCATGGAAGATTTTAAAGCCCTGCTTGGCGGTAAGAAGGTGTGCATGCTGCTGGATGTTACGAACTCCGGCGAATCTACAAGGGAAGTAAGGGATTATGCGGCTGCTGAATTTCCTAAATTAGTGAAGGCAATGGCGCTGGTATCGGGTTCCGAGCTCGGAAAAATGCTGGCCAATCTTTTTTTTAATCTCAAGCAACAGCCCTATCCCACTAAAATGTTCACAGGTGAAGAAGAAGCCAGGGAATGGCTGAAGCAATACCTGTAAACTAATTCCCCGATATTTAAATCTACGGCCACATTCTCCTGTATTCCTTTGTTTCAGAATGAAAGGAGGGTTTGGCATATAATTTTAATTACCTGTTCAGATGGAACAATCCCATTGTTAGAATTATGTTAAAAAAGGCGTCATCCTATTTCAGAATCAGTAACCTGGGATTAACTTTGGTGATCGCGCTTACGTACTATATTTCCGCGAGGGCAGGCATTCTCCTTTCTTTTCAAAACAGTCCGCTTACACCGGTATGGCCCGTGGAAGGCATTGCATTCGCACTTATGCTGTTGTTCGGGCCGCGGATGCTTCCGGGGCTGGTGATCGGCTCTTTTTTCACCAACATCATTGTTTTTACATCCTCAGGAATAACAAACATTTATACTGCGGTATGGGTGTCGCTGATCATTGCGATCGGTTTTGCGCTGGAGCTGCTCATCGGAACGGCTTTACTGAAAAGGACTACAGGACGGATCGTTGGGTTTGAAAAGGTGAAGCCTGTTTTTGAGTTTGCACTGGCGGTGATGTTCATGTGCCTTGCGGGGGCAACGGCAGGTGCCACTGCGCTGTGCCTTGGCGGCATTTCAACATGGAGCTCTTATGCGGTGCTATGGCCGACATGGTGGCTTGGAAACATTGCAGGAATACTTACCATCGCTCCATTCCTGCTAAGCCTGTACAGGCACCTGCGGGCAGGATGGAGGCCGCAACGGAAATTTGAATTGCTGGTGGTGTTCACGCTCATCTGCGTTGTGGGCTTCGGCATTTTCAGCGACTGGGTGTATTCAGAGCCCACTTTCATAAAACCTTACCTGATGCTGCCTCCCTTGCTGTGGGCGGCTTTTCGCTTTGGACAGCTGGAAACAGCTGCCGCTATTATTGTGGCAAGCTGCATTGCATTGTGGCAGACGATGAACGGGCACGGGCCTTTTGCCGGTGCGGGATACAACGAGTCGCTGCTTTCTTCAGAGATCTACGTGTCCATCATCAGCCTTACGATCATGGCCATGCGTGCTGCCATCAACGAGCGGGAGCAATCGGAAGCCGCATTGCAGCTGGCACACAACGAGCTGGCAGCACTCGTAAACAAAAGGACAGAAAAGCTGGATGATTACCAGAAGCGGATCGAGAATATTTTTGCCGCCATTTTAAAATACACTGTTTTTGATTTTTCACAAAAGGTTCCTGTAAGCCCTAAGGGGGATGAAATAGATGCAATAGCTGCAGGAATGAACACGCTCAGTGATGAGCTGAAAGTGCGTGTGCAGAAGCTGCAGGAAAGCGAGGAGCGTTTTCGTTTGCTGGTGGAAAGCGTGAAGGATTACGCTGTTTTCAGGGTGGATACCAACGGGCGCATTGCTTCCTGGAATTCGGGAGCGGAGAACATCAAAGGCTATACGGCGGATGAAGTGATCGGGAAACATATTTCTGTTTTTTACACTGCAGATGAGATCGAGCGCGGGGAGCCTGAATACAACCTGAAGATGGCAAAGGAGCTTGGGCGCCACGAAAGCGAAGGCTGGCGGGTGCGGAAGGACGGGTCAGAATTCTGGGCCGATGTGGTGCTCACGTCTTTGTATGATGACAACAAAAAGCTGATCGGCTTTGTGAAGGTAACGCGGAACATGACGGAACGCAAGCTCAATGAAGAGAAGCTGAAAGAGAGTGAGCAGCAACTGCAGGCGATCATTAAAAATGCGCCGGATGCGGTGATCGTAATGGATGCTGAAAGCAGGATCGTGAAATGGAATCCGAAAGCTGAACAGATCTTCGGCTGGTCAGCGGAAGAAGTGCTTGAAAAGCCGCTGCACGATTTTATTATTCCTGAAAAATACAGGAATGCGCATGTTAACGGCCTGCGTCATTTCCTTTCAACAGGTGAAGGGCCGGTACTGAACAAGACGATCGAAATAGAGGCATTGAACAAATCAGGAAATGAGTTCAGTGTTTCCCTCAGCATTTCCTCGCCGATCATGGTGAACGGAAAATATATTTTTATAGGCTTCATCAAAGACATTACACAACGGAAGCTTGCGGAATCGCGCCTGAAATCATCGGAGAACTTTCTTGACTCGGTGGTGGAGAACCTGCCGAATATGCTGTTTGTGAAAGATGCGGAAACGCTGAGGTTTGTGAAGTTCAACAAGGCCGGTGAAGACCTGCTGGGCTATTCGCGGGAAGACCTGATCGGGAAAAATGATTATGATTTTTTCCCGGAGAAGGAAGCTGATTTTTTTACGGAGAAGGACAGGCTGGTGTTAAAAAGCGGCAAGCTGGAAGACATCCCGGAAGAGTTTGTGCATACAAAGTTCAAAGGGCTGCGGACACTTGAAACAAAGAAGATCCCGATCTACGATGAGACCGGGAAGCCACGTTACCTGCTGGGAATTTCAAACGACATTACCGACAGGAAAAGAACGGAGATCGAATTGAAAATGAAATCGGAAGAGCTTACACGCTCGAATGCCGAGCTTGAACAGTTTGCATACGTAGCTTCACACGATTTACAGGAGCCTTTGCGAATGGTCACCAGCTATGTGCAGCTACTTGAAAAGCGCTACAGGGATAAGCTTGACCAGGATGCAAATGAGTTCATTGCCTTTGCTGTGGATGGCAGCAACAGGATGCGGACGCTGATCCAGAGCCTGCTCGAATATTCGAGGGTGAACAGGATCAAGCCTTTTGAGCCGATCAATGTAAATGAAGTGCTGGAAGTGGTGCTGCACGATCTGCGGGAGCCTATCCAGAAAAACGATGCGGTGGTGAAGGTGAACGAATTGCCACGCATTGTGGGCGATCATACGCTGATCGGGCAGCTGTTCCAGAACCTTATTTCCAATGCGATAAAGTTCAGGGGCACACAGGCTCCGGAGATCATCATTTCAGCGGAAGAAAAAGAAAATGAATTTCTTTTTTCCGTGAAGGACAATGGCATCGGGATCGACAAGGAGTACTCGAAGAAGATCTTCGTTATTTTCCAGCGCCTGCATACAAAGGACAAATACCCGGGAACAGGCATCGGGCTGGCGATCTGCAAAAAGATTGTTGAGCGGCACGGTGGTGAGATCTGGATGGAATCCGAGCCTGGTAAAGGAAGTGTATTTTATTTCACCATCTCTAAAAAGTTAAAAAATTCAAAACTTATTGAAGTAAAAATATAGGCAATCAAAAATCAAATGGAAGAGAAAATAAACATACTGTTAGTAGAAGATAATCCCGGGGATGCCAGGCTGATTGACATTTACCTGAAGGAGTCGTTTGAGAACATCTTCACCCTGATGACGGCGGATTACTTATCGAAAGGATTGGAGCTGCTGGAAAAACATGAGTTCACGATCATCATTCTGGATCTTTCGCTGCCTGACAGCGATGGACTGGATACCTTCAAGCGCATCCATGAAAGGGCATCCGATACGCCGATCATTGTATTGACGGGAATGGAAGATGAGTCGATGGGGATCAACGCAATGAAGCTGGGCGCACAGGATTTTCTTGTAAAAGGAAAACTGAAGGTCAACAATTTAAAACGCTCCATCAAATACAGTATTGAGCGCTACCGCCTGCTGAATGAGCTTTCAGAGAAAACAAAAAAGCTCGAGGAGCAAACGCTTGACCTGAACAGGGAGAAGCTGCGCCTTGCAGAAGCCCAGAAATTAGCGCACATCGGTAACTGGGAGCTGAACCTCGAAACAAATATTTTCACCTGGTCGGAAGAGCTCTACAGGATCTACCGGCTCGACCCTTCCGAGGTTGTAACGTATGAGCGTTTGCTTGACCTTACGCATATAGCCGATAAGGAATATGTGAGGAACATGATGGAAACTTCCATTACAGAAGAAAAGCCTTTTAATTTTTATTACAGGATCATCCGCCCCGATAAAACTATCAGGACGCTGGATGCAAAAGGTGAAGTGATCAGGAACGATGCAGGAGTGATACGCGTGATCGGTACCCTGCAGGATGTTTCCGAGCGCGTGAATGAAGAAGAAATGGAAAAGCTGGCGGTTGCCGCTACCAAATCGAACAACTCGGTGATCATTGCCGACAAGGATGGAAGGATCAAATGGATCAACGAGGGCTTTACCAGGCTTACCGGATATACGCTCGAGGAAGTGAAAGATACGCATGGTGAGGTGCTGCGAAAAGGCAGTGACACAGGACTTTCCCAGCAGGCTGATTTTTACCAGTCGGTGATCACTGAAAAGAAACCGGTGATCTATGAAAGTAAAAATTTTGCAAAGGATGGCCGTGAATATTTTGTGATCACCACGCTTACACCTGTACTTAATAAGGACGGCAGTGTTGAAAGGATCCTTGCCATTGAATCGGATATCACGCTGCGAAAAAAAATCGAGGAGGAGCTGATCCGTGCGAACAAAGTGGCGGAGCAATCGCTGAAAGAAGCGAATGATGCGGTGGAGGAACTGATGCAGGCAAGAAAGGAACTGGAGGAGCTGATGAAAGTGAAGGAACAGTTCCTTGCGAATATGAGCCACGAGATCCGCACGCCGATGAATGCGATCATCGGATTCACCAGCCTGCTGCTGAAAACGGAGCTGAACACAGAGCAGAAGCAATACATCAATGCCGTGAAAACTTCAGGAGAGAACCTGCTTGTGATCATCAATGACATTCTTGATTTTTCAAAGATCCAATCCGGAAAATTTGCATTCGAACAGATCGAGTTCCGCTTGTCGCAGGTGTTCTCCACTTTTACGGAGATGATGCTGCCGAAGTCGACGGAAAAAAATATTCAATTGCTTACGAAGATCGACAAGAGAATTCCGGATCACCTTATCGGCGATCCTACGCGTCTCAATCAAATCTTTCTGAACCTTGTAGGCAACGCGATAAAATTTACAGAGATGGGAGAAGTGAAGGTCACTGTTGATCTGCTGAAGGAATCGGAAGATGAAGTGGAGCTGGAATTCAAAGTGATGGATTCCGGGATAGGAATCCCGGAAAATAAGCTGGCAACGGTTTTTGAAGGCTTCACGCAGGCAAGCAATGAAACCACCCGCAAATACGGTGGTACCGGGCTTGGGCTCACTATTGTAAAGCAGATGGTGGAAATGCAGGGAGGATCCATTACCGTGGAAAGCAAAGTAGGTGAAGGTTCTGTGTTTACGTTCAGCATCAGGTTCAAAAAGAACCTGAACCCGGATACGGGCAGGAAAAAAATGGTGGAAGCACCGGAGCCGGAGTTTACGCAGGAACTGCACATTCTGCTGGTGGAGGACAATTCGCTCAACCAGATCCTCGCGAAAAAAGTGCTCACCGACTGGCACTGGAAAGTGGATGTGGCCGACAACGGCCTGATAGCAGTGGAGAAAATAAGGAACAACAATTACGATGTAGTGCTCATGGATATACAGATGCCGGAGATGGACGGATACGAAGCCACACGAAGAGTGCGGAAAACATTTGAAGAGCCGCGCTGCCATGTTCCGATCATCGCGATGACAGCACATGCACTTACAGGAGAAGCAGAGAAATGCCTCAACGTGGGAATGGATGATTACATCTCCAAGCCTTTCGATAAAAAGATGCTGTACTCGAAAATAATTTCAGCTATAAATAAAAATTACGTAGATAAATAAATAAACAACAATGGAAACAAACAACAAGCATATCGACCTGGAGTACCTGAAGCAGATAGCGAACGGGAGTGATGAATTTATCCTGCAGATGATCACCGTTTTTACGGAAGAGATCCCGGGAGAAGTGGAGAACCTGCAGAACCACCTGAAGAACAAGGACTGGAATGCACTCAGGGCTACAGCGCACAAGATGAAGCCCTCTTATTCGTTCATGGGAGTGAAGGAGCTGGAGGACATTGTTCATTCGGTGGAAGAGTACAGCGGAAACGAATCGCACCTGGAAGAATTGCCGGGTATGGTTTCCAACATTTACTCCATCACCAATGAAGTGATCAGCGAGTTGCAGGAAGAAAAGAAAAAATTCCAGTGATGGAGATTTTTTCGGAACAAAGTAGTTGGAAAAACAGTCCGATGATGACAGACACAGAGCAAACGGTGAAGATCCTGCTGGTAGATGACCGTAAGGAAAACCTGCTTTCATTGTCGCTTACGCTGGCGAATGAACATTATACGCTGGTGGAGGCGAACTCCGGCCGTGATGCCCTGAAGATCCTGCTGAAGGAACAGGATTTTGCGATCATCCTGATGGATGTGCAGATGCCTGTATTGAATGGATTTGAAACTGCGGAGCTGATCCGCCAGAGTGAAAAGCTGAAATACATCCCGATCATTTTTCTTACGGCCGATAACAAGACGACTGAAAACGTTTTCAAAGGCTACAAGGCAGGTGCCGTGGATTACATGCTCAAGCCTTACATTCCCGAGATCCTGAAAGCAAAGGTGGAAGTGTTCGTGGAATTGTACAGGAAGAACCAGGAGCTGAGGATCCAGGGGGAACACCTGAAGCTGCTGAACATACAACTGGAGCAGCGCTCCAACGACCTGATGCGCAACATCCAGGAGCTGGAGAAGTTCGCGTATGTGGCATCGCATGACTTGCAGGAACCGCTGCGTACGATCACCAGCTACATACAGCTGCTGCAGAAAAAATTCGGGGATAAGCTGGATGATGAAGCGAATGAGTTCATGGATTTTGTAGTGAGCGGAAGCAGGAGGATGAAAACGCTGATCAACGACCTGCTGGAATACTCGCGTATCAACAGGGTGGAAGGCACGCTGGAATCGGTGAACTGTAACGTGATCGTGGCGGAGGTGCTGCAAAACCTGGACGACAGCATTAAGGACAGCCATGCCGTGATAGAGGTGGAGGAGCTGCCTTCTGTGAAGGCCAACCGCCTGCACATGGTACAGCTGTTCCAGAACCTGCTCGGTAATTCGATCAAGTTCAGGAGCGATCGTGCACCGGTTATTAAGATCAGCGCGAAAAAAACGGCAGAGTATTATCTCTTCTCTGTAGAGGATAACGGAATTGGCATCAAGCAAGAATATTCAACGAAGATCTTCGAGATCTTTCAGCGATTGCATTCCATGCAGCATTATCCCGGAACGGGCATCGGGCTTGCGATCTGCCTGAAGATCGTGCAGCGCCTCGGGGGCGAGATCTGGATGGAATCGGAATATGGAAAAGGCACCACCTTCTTCTTTACGATCAGGCATTACGAATAAAGCATCCTTAAATTAAATGTGTTGACACAGGATAATTGTACTTTTGTAAAAACAATACAAGAGCTCCGTGAAGACTGTACTGATCATAGATGATGAAGAAAAGCTGAGAAAGCTGATGGCGCGCGTTATCAGCCTCGAAGGCTTTGATGTGACAGAGAGCGCCGATGCAAGGGGCGCAATGAAAAAGCTGGAGCAGCATCCCGTGGATGTGATCATCTGCGATGTGAAGCTGCCCGATGCCAACGGGATTGAGCTCTGCGGCAAATTAAAAAAAATCTATCCCTTCACCGAGATCATTGTGCTGACGGCCTACGGGAATATCCAGGATGGCGTGCAGGCGATCAGGAACGGTGCCTTCGATTACATCACGAAGGGAGATGACAACAACAAGATCATCCCGCTGCTTCACCGGGCAATTGAGAAAGCACAATTACAGCAACGCCTTCATCACCTCGAGGGTCGCGTTGGAAAAAAATATTCATTCGATGCCATCCTCGGCACATCGAAGCAGATCCGCGAAGCAGTTTCCCTGGCAAAGAAAGTAGCAGTAACCGACACTACCGTATTGCTGCTCGGGGAAACCGGCACAGGCAAGGAAGTTTTCGCACAGGCGATCCATACGGAAAGCAGCAGGAATTCAAAATCATTTATCGCGATCAATTGCAGCGCCTTTGGAAAGGAGCTGCTGGAAAGTGAACTGTTCGGCCACAAGGCAGGCGCATTCACCGGTGCTGTAAAAGATAAGAAAGGATTATTTGAAGAAGCAAATGGCGGAACGATCTTCCTGGATGAGATCGGTGAGATGAACCTCGACCTGCAGGCAAAATTATTACGCGTGCTGGAAGCAAAAGAGTTCATTAAAGTGGGCGATACCAAAACGCAGAAAGCGGATGTGCGGATCATTGCCGCCACCAACCGCGACCTGCAAAAGGAAAGCGAGGAAGGAACATTCCGCCTCGACCTCTTTTACCGCTTAAGTGTATTCCAGCTGAACCTTCCTGCTTTGCGCGACAGGATCAAAGACATAGAGCCTCTTGCTCTGTGCTTTGCAAAAATGTTTGCTGCAAAGATCAGCAAGCGCAACGTTGAGCTGAGCGCTGAATATCTTGAAAAATTAAAGCTGCATCAATGGAAAGGCAATATCCGCGAGCTGAAGAACGTGATCGAGCGCAGCGTGATCCTTTCGGAAAGCGAACAGCTTGAATGCGATTCGCTGCCCTACGAGATCATGCACCCGGTAAGCAATCATGCCGGCTCTGTGTTCGATCTTGCTGTTGTGGAGAAGAACCATATCCGGAAAGTACTTGCCCATACAAAAGGCAATAAGACCGAAGCTGCCCGGTTGATGAATATAGGCCTGACCACGCTGTACAGGAAGTTGGAAGAATATAGGATCGCATAAAAACAGGAACACCATTTTGATAAAACCCTTCCATTTTGGAAGGTTTTTTTGTTTGCTCAAAAACCGGAATTACTTTCTCCTGTCCCCCAACTGCCGGAAACACTGATCATTTGAGACTACCTGCATTTTTTTACCTGTTTGGATGAATTATTGGCTCCTGCCTGCAATTCTATTCATCATTTTATGCCGGGCAAACACTTAGATCTTAATAAAGTTACAGGAGCGGGGCTCCTGATCACACTCGGAATTATTTTCGGCGACATCGGAACATCTCCGCTATACGTGCTTAAGTCGATCATCGACACGGAGCCGGTCACGCCACAGCTGGTCCTTGGCGGCTTGTCCTGTATCTTCTGGACGCTCACGCTGCAAACCACGGTGAAATACATCATCCTCACGCTGCGTGCCGATAACAAAGGCGAGGGTGGGATCCTTGCACTGTACGCCCTGCTGAAAGGAACAAAGAAAAAATGGCTGATCTTCCTTGCGATCATTGGCGGAAGCACTCTGCTTGCGGACGGTCTGATCACACCACCCATTTCGGTGGCATCGGCTGTTGAAGGTTTGAAAATTCTGAAGCCGGAGCTGAACACCATCCCGATCGTGATCGTGATCCTCGTTATTTTATTTTTTATCCAGCAATTCGGGACAAAATTCGTTGGCAAATTTTTCGGGCCGGTGATGCTTACCTGGTTCTGCATGCTGGGTACGCTCGGTATTTTTGCGATCGCCGGCAACATAACTGTACTGAAGGCATTGAACCCGTATTACGCATGGGAGCTGCTGGCTGTGCATCCGGGAGGGTTCTGGCTGCTGGGCTCTGTTTTTCTTGCAACTACAGGAGCCGAAGCCTTGTATTCCGACCTTGGGCATTGCGGCAAAAAAAACATCAGGGTAAGCTGGGGCTTCGTAAAAGTAATGCTGCTGCTGAATTATTTCGGGCAGGGCGCATGGTTGCTGAGCATTGATGGAAACCTGCTGGGTGACAGGAACCCGTTCTATCTATTGATGCCGCAATGGTTCGTTCCTTTCGGGATCCTCATTGCAACGGCAGCTACCATCGTTGCGAGCCAGGCGCTGATCAGCGGTTCCTTTACACTCATCAATGAAGCAATGCGTTTGAATTTCTGGCCGAAAGTGCGCATCAAATATCCTACGGAGCTGAAAGGGCAATTGTACATACCTTCCGTGAACTGGCTGCTGTGCGTGGGCTGCATCGCCGTTGTGCTTTATTTCAAAGAGTCGGAGAACATGGAAGCTGCTTATGGTTTGGCGATCGTGATCACAATGATCATGACCACGCTGCTGCTCTGCAATTACCTGCTGATGAAAAAATATGCAAAGCTTTTTGTGTACAGCCTGCTGCTGGTGTACCTGCTGATCGAAGTTTCCTTTCTCATTGCAAACCTGAGTAAATTTGAGCATGGCGGCTGGATCACGCTGATGATCGCAACATTGATCGCACTTGTGATGGTGGTGTGGTTCAATGCACGGAAGATCATGAACAGGTATGTGGAGTTCACGCAGCTCTCTTCTTACACCGCGATCATTGAAGACCTGAGCAGGGACAGTTCGCTGGAAAAATTCTCGACACATCTTGTGTTCATGACCAGCGCTGATAATAAGGAGGAGATCGAGGAGAAGGTCATTTATTCGATCCTGAACAGGCAGCCGAAGCGCGCCGATATTTACTGGCTCGTGCATCTCGACCTTGTGAATGAGCCGTACTGCATGGAATACCACGTAACGCCCATCCTGAAAGAAAAGATCATGCGCGTGGATTTCCGGTTAGGCTTCCGCGAAGCGTTGAAAGTGAACATGCTGTTCAGGCAGGTGATCCAGGACCTGATGAAGAGCAAGGAGATCAATGGGCTGAGCAGATATGAATCGTTGAGCAAGCACAGGATCATGGGTGATTTCAGGTTCGTGGTCATGAAAAAATTTATGTCGAATGAGAACGAGCTGCCGATACTTCAGTCGGTCGTCATGGAAATTTATTTTTTCCTGAAGCGCATCAGCCTGTCGGAGGAAAAAGCCTTCGGTCTCGATACCAGCAATGTGGTGGTGGAGCGGACGCCTTTGATCATCCGGCCGCCGGGGAACATCCGGCTGGAACGCGTTGAAACTGAAAAATAGGGGAGAGAAATTTGCCTGCCCGTTTATATATAAGCTAATTTTGCAGTATGGCGCTTCGTATCAAAACAAAAATATTCCTTGGCCTCAGCTTTCTTTTTTTGCTGGTCATAATCATGGGCGGTGCGGGCGGGTATTACATTCACCACATTACGGAAGAATCGAAAGCTATCCTGCAGGATAATTATGAATCGGTGCAGCATGCCCGGCAGATGATGGAACAGCTGAAGCGGATGAATGAGGGAACTGCGGAAGCGGCCCCGGAATTTGAAGCCATCCTGCAAAAGCAGGAGCTGAATGTGACGGAAGCCGGCGAAAAGCTGCTGACACAAGAGGTCCGGAGAGACTTTGAAAAAATAAAGAGCGGCAATGCTTCCACAGCAGCGGCCATCAGTGCGAAGCTGAACCTCCTGATGGACCTGAACCTGGATGCTATTAAAAGAAAGAATGAAGCGGTGCAGCAGAAGGCAACACGGGTGCTGTCATCGATGGCGCTCACAGGAATGCTCTGCCTGATCATTGCGCTCAGCTTTGTCCTCAACTTTCCCGGGTACGTTGCCAACCCGCTCCGGATCCTTACCAACAGCATCAAGCAGATCGCCAATAAAAATTACGACCAGCGGCTGGACTTCAAGCCGGGCGATGAGTTCGGTGAGCTGGCAGAAGCTTTCAATAAAATGGCGGAACAGCTGAACGAGTACAACAACAGCAATCTCGCGAAGATCATGTTCGAAAAAAAAAGGATCGAGACGATCATTAACCAGATGAATGATGCGATCATCGGCCTTGATAAAAACAAGACGATCCTGTTTGTGAATTCCGTGGCGGAAGATCTGCTCGGGATAAGCGAAGAGGAAATGACTGACCGTTATGCTGCTGATGTTGCCAGCCACAACAGCCTGCTGCGGACCATCCTGGATGAGGATGCTGCAAAAGACCTCAGCATCCGCAGATCAGGTAAGGACGGACATTACAGGAAGGAGAGCTTCAACGTAATGAATGAGGGACAAACGATCGGGGAAGTGATTATCTTAAAGAACATCACTTCTTTTAAAGAGCTGGATACTGCGAAAACAAATTTCATCGCAACCGTTTCGCATGAACTGAAAACACCGATCGCTTCCATGCAAATGAGCCTGCAATTGCTGGAAGACAAACGCGTAGGGGAAACCAACGAAGAGCAGCAGCAGCTGATCCGCAATATCGGGGAAGATGCCGACAGGCTGCTGAAGATTACCGGTGAGCTGCTCGACCTGACGCAGGCGGAAACAGGGAAGATCCGGCTGAACATGGAAAAAACGGAAGTGAAGCAAATTGTGGAGTATGCACTGAGCGCGATCCGTTTCCAGGCGGAACAAAAAAATATTGCACTGCGCACGGCTTATGGAAATGAAGTTTTTTTTGTGAATGCCGACAGAGAAAAAACAGCCTGGGTGCTGGTGAACTTATTATCGAACGCCGTGCGCTATTCGCCGGCCGATGGCACCATCAGCATTACCGTTGATGCTGTTGAGGACGGTGCCAGCTTTTCGGTGTGCGATGAAGGAAAAGGCATTGATGCAAAGTACAGTGAAAAGATCTTCGACCGTTATTTCCAGGTGCCGGATGGAGGCAGCTCCGGAACAGGGTTGGGCCTTGCGATCAGCAAGGAATTTATTGAAGCGCAGAACGGAACGATAAAGATGGAAAGCAGGCCCGGCGGAGGCAGCTGCTTCAGCTTTACACTGAATACATGATCAGGTGCTCTTCTGAAGAATCTCCATTGCCGCTTCCACATCTTCCTTTTTTATATTGAGGGCAGGAAAGAACACCAGCTTTTTTTCCTGCACCGAAATGAGCAGCCCTTTTTTCTTACAGCTTTTTTTGATCTTTTCTGCATAATCGCTGTCGTCCACATCCACGCTGATCGCAAGTCCTTTTGCACGGATCTCCACGGGCGTTTTAAAATCCATATCGAGTATGCTGCTGATGATCAGCGCTGACATTTCCTGCACATTTTTCATCAGTTCCTTTTGATGCCGCTTCATGTATTTTAAATTGCAGATGGCCGCATGCACGCTTCTCGGGTGCCAGCCATAAGTGGAATAAATGGAAACATCTTCCTTCACCGCTGATGCGATCTTCTCCGTGGTGATGGTGGCGCCTATTCCTGCATAGCCTCCTGAGAGCGCTTTTCCCATGCAGATGATATCCGGCTCCAGCCCAAAATGTTCGCAGGCAAAAAGCTTGCCCGTCCTGCCGAAACCTGTTGCCACTTCATCTATCACGAGCAGGGTGCCGTATTTCCTGCAGAGCTTCTGAAGCCCCTGCATGAATGCCTCTTTCGGAATGTACACGCCAAGGTTGCAGGGGACCGGCTCCATGATGAATGCCGCCACATCTTTCTGCTTCAGCTGCGTCTCCACTTTTTTCAATGCTTTTTCATCCAGCGGCAATGCTATCTTGTGGCAATTCTGCAGGGAATTGGGCAGCTTGTCTTTTTCTTCGCTGGCGCCAATGCTCAGCGTGGCGATGGAGTTGCCGTGATAGCTGTCTTCCAGCGAAAGGAATTTTTTTCTGCCGGTGTAGGCCATTGCAAGCTGCATGGCTGTTTCCACCGATTCGGTGCCGCCGGTGCTGCGGAAGCTTTTGGAAAGGTTGCCCGGCGCCATCTCTGCAAGCAGCTCTGCCAGTTCCGTCCAGGGTTTATAGATAAAGCCCGGCAGTACATAGTCGGGGCCATTGAATTCACGCATCGCTTTTTCGATCTCCGCATTTCCCCATCCGAGGTTGCCCACGCACCAGCCCATTACAAAATCAATGTATTTTTTTCCTTCGCTGTCGAAAATGCAGGAGCCATCCGACCGCGAGATCTCTAATTCTCCTGAGCTGCTCCGCGCCACATATTTTTTATCTGCTTTTTTTGTTTCCATTGCCAATTTGCTTTTTAGGATAAGACTATATAATTATGCCACCTTCTCATCTCACACCCCGGCATTCCAGGCGATGAAGGGTACGAAAATCCCGTTTAAAAATGCTGATTTGCATTCTCAGTTAAAAACATATATATTTATTGACTCTATTACTCCATACGCTATATGCAACACACACGTTTTTTCAGGTATATGCTGCTCTGCGGCATCGTGTTCCTTGCATGCTCTTTTCCTTCGTCCGCGCAGCAGGATTCCCTGCATGTAAATGATACGATCATACAAAAGGACACGCTCGATTATTACGAGATGTCCATCGAGCAGCTTCAGAAATTAAAAGCTGTCGGGGTTTCCAGCGATCTTGAAAAGCTTATCAACTCACTTATCGGTGTGGCTTCCAAAAAGCCTTTGTCGGGCCGTGAATCGCCCAGCATTGTGAGCCTCATTACGCAGGAGGAAATTAAAAATTCAGGCGCCCGCGACCTCATCGATGTATTGAACATGGTGCCCGGCGTTGATTTCGGGGTGGATGTGGAAGGCATTGTAGGCATTGGCATGCGGGGCAACTGGGCACATGAAGGCAAGGTGCTGCTGCTGCTCGACGGGCAGGAGATGAATGAGGTATTGTTCGGCACCACGCAGTTCGGAAATCACCTGGCGGTTGACCAGATCAAAAGGATAGAAGTGATCCGCGGCCCGGGATCGGCCATCTATGGCGGATATGCGGAGTATGGCGTGATCAACATCATTACGCGCGACGGCGAAGACATTGACGGCATTTCGGTTTCCGGCACTTACGGGCAGATGGAACATACCTATGCAAGAAGGAACATTGCGGTGTCGGCAGGAAAAAAAGTGGGTGCACTTAACTTCAGCCTTGCCGCCTCCATCGGCGAAGGCAGGCGGAGTGAAAAAGTATTCGAAGACCTTTATGGCGGTTCGTATGACATGGCAAAATATTCTGCGCTTAATCCTGCCAACCTGAACATCGGCCTGTCCTACAAGAATTTCAGCACCCGCTTTATCATGGATGAATACGCCGTGCAAAGCGCGGATGGCTACGACCAGGTGAAGATCCCTTACTGGGACAGGTTCAGCTCCACCTTCTGCGAAATGAAATATAATTTTAAGGTCAACCAAAAATTAACGATCACGCCGAAGATAAACTACAAGCACCAGGTGCCCTGGAGAACGGAAGGAGATTCCACCTCAGAGCCTTATTACAAGATGGTGGACAGGTATACCGGCGACCTGAATATTTCTTACAACTACAACAGGAAGCTGAACATCAGCTTCGGCGGGGAAGTTTTTCATGACCGTGCGGAAGACAAGGTAGACAGCAGCTATTATTCCGACAATCAAAAGAAAGTAAGCTACCTGAATGAAGCGGCCTATGCACAGGTACTGGCCAAGTTCAGGCTGGTGAACGTGATCGTGGGTGCGCGCTTTGATAATCACAATGTATACGGCAGCTCGTTTGTACCAAGGATCGGCTTTACCAAAAAAATTAAGAAGCTGCATTTCAAACTGCTATACAGCAATGCGTTCCGTGCACCTACCATCGAGAACATCAACCTCACGGATTCCACCGGCATGCGCCCTGAGCGCACCAGCGTGGCAGAGCTGGAAGTTGGCTACCAGCTTACGCACAAGTCGATCCTTACGCTGAACGTATACGACATCACCACAAAAGGTGCTATCGTTTATTACGTGGATAACATGACAGGCCGCGATGCCTATCACAACACTGGCAGCAACGGCAGCCGCGGTGCGGAGCTCGAATACAAGATCAAGGACCACTGGGGCTACCTTGCATTGAACTATTCATTTTACACATCGGCAGGCAAAGGGAAGATCGCGGATTATGAAGTGCCGCAAAACAGCGCGGTGCTGCTTGCTTTCCCGGCACACAAGGCGAACCTGAACTTCAGCTTTAACGTTACAAGGCATTTCATCATCAGCCCTTCCTGCACGTTTCAGTCGGAGCGGTATGCCTACACATCTGTTGACACGCTTGGAAACGGCATCGTCACCAAATTACCTTCTGCCTTTTATGCGAACCTGTTCATCCGGTACGAAAATTTGATAAAAGGCCTGGATATCGGGATCGGCGTTTACAATATATTTGATGAGCAGGTGCGTTACATACAGCCTTACAATTCGCTGCACGCGCCCTTGCCGGGGCCTTCGCGCGAATTTGTGCTGAAGCTCTCATACGCATTACATTTTAAGAAGAAGGAGGCGGAGGAATGAAAATGAATTTTTATACACGTGTAATTATATGTTTCAGCATGAGCTGGATGATGGGCCTTTGCTTCAGCGGAACGCTGCAGGCGCAGGACAGGGATTACAAAGCCTATTCTATTTATGTATATAATTTTATCAAGTACATTGAATGGCCGCAGGCAAGCAAAACCGGCGAGTTCGTGATTGCCGTGATCGGGGATTCGCCCATCACCAAGGAACTGCGGATCCTTGCAGCCTCCAAGAAAGCGAACGGGCAAACCATCGTGATCCGGAACATTGTTTCACTGAACGAGATCGCGAATGCACAGATCCTGTACATCTCTTCCGGCAAAAGCAGCGTGATCAAAGAAGCGCTGGAAAAAACAAAGAACCTGCCGACGCTGGTGATCGGCGAGCGCGAAGGGCTTGTGAAAAAAGGCGCGGGAATTAATTTTTTGACGCTGGATGATGATACCCTGAAATTTGAGCTGAACAAAAAAGCCATTGAAGAGCACAACCTGCAGATCTCCACCACGCTCATCTCGCTTGCCTTCGTGGACAAATAAACCTCAGTCGGCCACGCGGATCTCTTTCCTTGCCTTGTAAATATCGGTGCTTAAGCGCAGAATAAATTCCAGCTGTTGTTTCAGCCCGGGATTGTTGGCGCATGCTGTTGTTTCCCTGGGCAAAGGCTCCCCGGCCTCTTTTAAAATTATTTTTTCATCAAGGCAGGCCTGCAATTCCTGGCGGATCTTTTCAAGGATCTTCAGCTCTTCTACGGAGCAGGCCGCCGTATTCTCCGAAAGGGTATCCGCCGAAAGGCCTGCAATGTTAGAGGAAAGCACGTGGTTGAGCACCACAAACTCATACACCTTGTCGCTGTTGCGCCGCTTTTTCCTCGGCTCCGAAAGCATGCGCTGAAAGGCAGCGGAGAGATTGGCGGAGCTGATGAACACTTCCTTCCGCGCCAGCTTGTAATTCACCAGCCCTGGCGACCTGCCGGAAACCATCAGCCTGAAATTTTCCAGGTAGCTAAGGTTGGCGTTCAGCACATGGCGGATGTGGTCTTCCAGCTCTTCCGCCTCCCATTTCGGGAAGAGCAGGTAACCCGCCAGCAGGGCGATGCTGCAGCCGATGCCGGTGTCGATGATGCGCTCTTCGATCACCGACATATAACCGGAGCCAAGCAGCTTGAACATGATGAGCACGTAGGGCGTGGTGAAGATCACCATTGCGATGTAATTGATGCGCATGAAGGTATAGGTGCCTACCATCAGGAAAAGCAGGAAGGCAAACTCCACCTGGGGATCGCGGAAAAAATAAAGCACGATGATGCCGATGATGCCGCCGGCAGCAGTGCCCGCAAGGCGCTCGATGTTCCTTTTTTTTGTGAGCCCGAAAGCCGGCTTCATGATGAAGACCAGCGTGATAAGGATCCAGTAGCTATGATTGCCGTAATTGAGCAGGTGCGCCACAATGAAGCCTGCCAGGCAGGCAATGCTTACGCGCAGGGAATGCCGGAATGCCGAGGACTGGAAGGTGAAATTATCGATGAACACTTCGGGGCTGTAATCCTGGTGATTTACAAAAGGCTTGTGCTCAATGGGCCTGCCCGGCTTTTCCGGAATACCGGTATCAAAGTAATTGCTGAGCTCGTGGATGCTGTGATAGATCGTATCCATGTTGTCGGTGATCTTCTGCAGCACCAGCTGGTCTTCGGGATTGCCGAGCTTGACATTGGCAGCGAAAGTGCGGAGCTCCTCTATCTTTTTGGAGAGCCGCGGGTCTTTTTTGTAAGCGAGGTTCGACTGGATTGCAAAGCCGATGTCATTCAGCTCGAAGGACATGCGGCGGATGAGCCAGGAGATCTTTTTCAGGATGCCGCTGTGCCCGTATTTTTCGCGGATCGCATCGTAATTGTAATAGGAGGCAAGGATCTGTTCGTAGAGATCCACCGTTTCCACGAATGTGAGCATAAGCGAGCGGCCGGTGCCGCTGGAATCCTTTACGATCTGCCGTGTTTTGAAGAGCAGCTCCCGCAGCTCGTTCTGCTTTTCGTTCACGATCACCTGCTGTGAGAGCAGGTTGCGGTAATTGTTCTCAAGCCCGGTTTTCGGGTTGTAGAACTCCGCTTTCATGGAAAGGAATTTGGCTGTTTCGCGGATGCATTCGCCCAGTGCGCGCTGTGCCATCCGGTAAGGGCGCATGGTGGAGAGCAACAGGCTGATGGCGGAATACCAGAGCGCGCCTGCTCCTACCAATGTGCTTCGGAGCAGCACTTCCCGGAAGCTTTGCGTTTCATGGCTCATGGAAAGGATGAGCACGAGCAAAGCTGCGCTGCCTACCGATGCGGCGCGGATGCCATATACTGCAAACAGCGTGAGGAAAAAGGTGAAGGCGCCGATGATGAGGGCTGTGAGCACTACGTGGATGTGAAAGAGGCCGGAGATCATGGAAGCAAGAAAGATGAGCGCGCTGGCCACCAGCAAGCCATTACGCTTGTGGATCATAGGGCCGGGAATATCGGTGATGTTCACGCAGATGGCGCCCAGTGAAATGGCAAGCCCCATTTCGAACATGCCGATGTGCCGGAAGAAGAGTACCGGTGCGAGAATAGAGAAGGTGATGCGCAGCCCGTCTGCCAAAGCCTGGCTGAAAAAAAAGTAAGAAATGGCGGTGGTTTTGTGGCGCATTTACAGGGATAAAGATACGCTGGATTCACTAAAAAAATGAGCCATGGATGGAGGAAAACATTTCAATTATCCTTTTTGTTCTGATCGGCCAGGGCCTGTGCTTCCTGCTTTGTCCTGCTTTCAAAATCATCCCCGAAACGTGCCTTTACAATGGTATTTGCCCTGCGGTAAAAACAGTCCCTGTTGGATGGAATAAGCTCATCAATACTATGATTACGCACTTTGACGCCGTATTTCATTTTTACATAACCGGCATACAGCTCCCGGTAATACTTCGAATCGATCGGCTCCCGGAGTGTGTAGGTATAATTGCCCCTGCGTGCCTGCTTTTCCGCTTCGGCTTCCATCTGGCGGCCTTCTTCCGTAGCATCACAAGCCACAGGAGCCATTTTTTGCATACAGGGAATATTGCTTTCAAATTCCATAACCGTATCCAGCGGCACATTGCTCTTTAAATGGGCGATCGCCCACACGATGCCTGGAAAGCTGTCGAAGGGAGTATTGCTGTAGCCACCGATCAACACCCGGTACTTTTTGCCCTCTATGGCGATGATGGTTTGCCACAGGCTGCCATCCATTACCAGGTGGCTGTAATGCGCATTGTAATCGTGCTGTTGTATGGTATCGGAAAGTTTTAAGATCTCTGTCCGGATGGAGTCCGGCAGATTACCCTTGAAATAGAGGATGCTGTCATCATCATGAAAGCCCGTTTTGAGGATGTACTGCCCTGAGGGGTACAGCTTCAGGGAATAAGAATCGCCCCATGGGCCGCGGATGGAATAATCAATATCCGGCAAAGATGCTTTTTCACCTTCTGCGGGTGTGTAATGGCAGGAAAGAAGAAGGATGGAAATTGAAAGGGCAAGGAGGAAGAGGATTCGGGTCATTGCAGTGTTGGAGGTACTGCCCTCCTTTAAAAAAAAGAATCTTTAGTTTATATCCTTAGCCCTATTGGTGCTTTTACTTCTGTACAGTTCTATGGCTACAGCAACCAGTAAAGACCCACCAGCAATTAGCCAAATTTGCTTCGGTTCAAATTCTTTGTAATACAATGAAACCAGGTAGCTGATTGCAATAATGCCCAGGAATATTTTTACCCAGGTGAAGATGATGTTTTTTATCATACTCCTAAGATAATTAAAATCACAGTGGATCAGAAATAATTGTGATTTGTTTTCAAAATGGGTATCTATCCGTTTTAGCATCGTTTCAAGTGACTGACATATTATTAACTTTACAGTATAAAATAATAATTGTAACAATTTAAAAACAATAAAATGAATATCATAATTACAATTCTACTTTGTCTGGCAGGCATCATTGCCTTACTGTTAGCCATTGCGCTTTTTATGAAGAAGGAACATTATGTGAAGTGTGAGATTATCATCGATGCGCCACGGCAAAAAGTATTTGACTATGTAAAGCTGCTCAAAAACCAGGACACGTTCAACAGGCATGCAATGGCGGGTTCTGACAGGGAAAGGGAATTCAGAGGAACAGATGGAACCGTGGGATATATTTATGCCTGGAGCGGAGATAAAGATGCCGGTGTCGGACAAAAGGAGATCAAGGACATTGTTGAAGGGAAAAGAATTGAAACAGAAATTCGCTTTGTAAAACCTATGGAAGCCACAGCCCGTGTGATCATGGAAACAGAATCTTTATCCGGTGATCAAACCAAAGTATCCTGGAGCAATGCCGGGACATTGAAATACCCTATTAACATACTGATACCAGTGATGCAAAAAGCGGTTGCGAAAGATATGGATGGTAGCTTGTTAACGTTGAAAAGTATTCTCGAAAAATAATTACAGCAATAAAACCACGAGTCGTTAACTACATTGACGTTGCCGACGAACGAACCGAGTTGTGATTTGCTTTCAAAATGTATCTTTGACTTATTGATAAACATCGAACATTGAAAACAAAGGTACTGCAAGCGTGTTGTGATTTGCTTTCAAAATGTATCTTTGACTTATTGATAAACATCGAATGTAAAACGGAACGAAACCCAGGCAATGTTGTGATTTGCTTTCAAAATGTATCTTTGACTTATTGATAAACATCTTGAATAGGGTAACAATCGTCATCGAATAAGTTGTGATTTGCTTTCAAAATGTATCTTTGACTTATTGATAAACATCCTACACAAATGGCTGCAGGTATCAAACAGGGTTGTGATTTGCTTTCAAAATGTATCTTTGACTTATTGATAAACATCTTCGGCAAGCCGAAAAGCGGAACCTTTCATGTTGTGATTTGCTTTCAAAATGTATCTTTGACTTATTGATAAACATCCATTATCTCTAAAATAATTTTGATATGTAAGTTGTGATTTGCTTTCAAAATGTATCTTTGAATTATTGATAAACATCCAAGGCGTTGGCAAGTTGCAGAGAAACCGGGTTGTGATTTGCTTTCAAAATGTATCTTTGACTTATTGATAAACATCATTCGATATAAAATATAATGAGTTTTCTCAGTTGTGATTTGCTTTCAAAATGTATCTTTGACTTATTGATAAACATCGCTGTAGCGGAAAGAGCCATCCCTCCGGGTGTTGTGATTTGCTTTCAAAATGTATCTTTGACTTATTGATAAACATCCAGCTTTTTTCTTTGAAGCTTCCTTTTTAGGTTGTGATTTGCTTTCAAAATGTATCTTTGACTTATTGATAAACATCTTAAATGACTCAATGAATAGAGCGCACGGGGTTGTGATTTGCTTTCAAAATGTATCTTTGACTTATTGATAAACATCTTTCAGGGGAGAAAAGGTAATTGCTTCCCTGTTGTGATTTGCTTTCAAAATGTATCTTTGACTTATTGATAAACATCTGAGACAGTATTTACTGCCCGTGCCCGCTCGTTGTGATTTGCTTTCAAAATGTATCTTTGACTTATTGATAAACATCCTGCAATAGAGGACTGGCAAACAGCAGTAGTTGTGATTTGCTTTCAAAATGTATCTTTGACTTATTGATAAACATCAACTACCTGGGCTTTACTTCCATCGAAAGAGTTGTGATTTGCTTTCAAAATGTATCTTTGACTTATTGATAAACATCTACTGTGATTGCAGCAATGTGCAGGATCAGGTTGTGATTTGCTTTCAAAAAGTATCTTTGAATTATTGATAAACATCAATTCGCATTTTGTAAGGACTGTTCTGGTGGTTGTGATTTGCTTTCA
>JAOQAD010000023.1 GCA_025963775.1 Bacteroidota bacterium
CAGGCGATCGATCATTTTTTATCATAAAAATCGTAACAGATCAGCGTACCATTAAACGCTACTTCCCGCTTACCTCAGTTTTACTTTCGCCTTCACACGTTCTCGACTCCGCTCGAACTGACAACACACAGATTCGTAAATTCCTAAAAATTCGTAATCCGTACTTTCTATTTCGTAAATTTGCAGCATGAGCACCGAGAACAGGATAGATATAAAGAACAGGAAAGCATCATTTGAATATGCCTTTCTCGATAAATTCCTTGCAGGCCTGCAGCTGACCGGAACAGAGATCAAATCCATACGCGAGGGCAAAGCCAATATCAATGAAGGGTTTTGCGTATTCAACCGCGATGAGCTGTTCATCCGCAACATGCACATTGCCCATTATTTTGATGGCACTTATAACAATGTGGAGGAAAAACGCGACCGTAAATTACTGCTGAACCGCAGCGAACTGAGCAAGCTTCAGAATAAATTAAAAGACCAGGGATTAACGATCATCCCGCTTCGCCTGTTCATCAATGAGAAAGGTTATGCCAAGCTGGAAATTGCACTGGCAAAAGGAAAGAAGCTGTTCGACAAGCGCGAGGACATCAAGAAAAAAGACATCGACCGGGAGATGAGCAGGAGATTAAAATAATTAGTGGTGTTAATCCTTTAAGGAGATCACAAACTCCGTCCCTTCGTTTACCTGACTGGTAACGGAAATGCTTCCACCGAGGCTTGTTACATGGTTCTGCACAATATACAGCCCGATTCCTTTACTGTCGATGTGATTATGGAATTTCTGGTGCAGCCCGAAGATCTTACCCTTTACCTTTTCCATATCGAAGCCCAGTCCGTTATCGGAAATGATGAGCCGGACAATGCCATCCGCCTTTTCAGAACGGAGGGAAATAACCGGGGAACGATCCGGCCTTGCATACTTGATCGCATTTGTGATCAGGTTAAGAAAGATACTTTCAAGGCATGCCCTGTTAAAATTCACTTTTTCAAGCTTTGAAAAATCAATATTGATCTCCGCTTTCGATGTTTTTATTAATGAGCTGACGGAGCTTAATACACCTTTTAGAACATCTTCCAGGCTCAATACTTCCATGTCTGCATTCAGCCTGTTTTGCCGGCTCAGCACATCTACATAGCCGTTCAGGGTGTTTCTTAATTTTTCTCCTGTAAATTTCAGCATCTCCAGGAATTTCAGCGTTTCAGCATCCTTGATCTTTGAGGTATCCATCAGCTCAAAAAGTGAAAGCATATTGTTTACAGGCGATCTGAGGTCATGCGAAGTGGTATAGGATAATTGCGTAAGATCCTTGTTGATCTGCGTAAGGTTTGCAAGAAGCGCATTACGGTCCTCCTCCTGCTTTTTTTTATGCGTGATATTTTTTGCAATGGCGAAGATCACTTCATCCTCCGGC
This sequence comes from Bacteroidota bacterium, assembly GCA_025963775.1. Classification (GTDB taxonomy): domain Bacteria; phylum Bacteroidota; class Bacteroidia; order 2-12-FULL-35-15; family 2-12-FULL-35-15; genus 2-12-FULL-35-15. The sequence continues at coordinate 1,419 of JAOQAD010000023.1, forward strand.
ACAGGAAAAGAGGTCCAGGAAAGCCATACGATCTCGCCGCTTTTTGTCATATACCTGTTCTCAAAATTATAAAGCGGTTTGTTCCTTGTAAGCTCCTTCCGGACTTTTGCAGTGGTATCCTTGTCTTCACTGTAAACAAAATCATTGATCGGCCTTGCATAAAGCTCCTCGCTCGTATAGCCCAGCAGGTTTGAAACGGCAGGATTGATCCTTTTGAAAAAACCGTCGTAGCCGGCTATACATAACAGGTCTGGCGACAGCTCATAAAAGAGCTCGAGTTTATATGCCGTAACAGGTTTATCCATTAAATCATTCATTCTTTGAAATCTGTAGTAGAAACGCAATCATTTCACCTTTATTTTACATTCCTTAATTATCATCTTGGCGGGAACCGATTCAAACCAGCTTCCATCTATTGTGTAATCTCCCTTTTCAAGAAATTCAATGTCATATTTTACGGTGTACGATTTATCTGAAACACCATTCACCATGGTCATGCTTGAAGATAATCCGCCAGGAATGAATTTGTACTTTTCTGATTTCCTGAGCCTCATTTTCTGGATAGCTTCTACCGATCCTATTATCTCAAGCTTTACGCTTTCGTTCTTTTTTATTTTATCCGGGATGATCAGGATAATTGCACCACTGATCTCATCCGGGTCGGTTACTGTTATTTCAAGAATGTTTGATCTCAGCTCTTTGCCGTTATAGCTGATGCTGAACGGGCCGATAGTTTGCTTTCCAGCCTTCCCTGGGAAAACCTCGAAGCTGTATTTAAAATTATTGTCCGTTTTAAATTCCAGGTCAGTGCTCTTAAGAAAGTCAAGTGTATCAATATCCTCAATTGTAAGGCTGAACCGTATTCTTTCTCCGACTGTTACTTTTTTATCTGCTGATGTAAGCACAAGCTTCTGGGCACAAAGAACATTCAGACTGAAGCAAAATACAAGAAGGCTTATAAAAAATTTCATTTTGTTCTTATTGATACGACAACAAAAAAACGCTCCAGTTTCCTGCAGCGTTTTCTTTCATTAAAAAATTTATTTATACACTTCCATTAATTCAGTCAGCGCATTTTGTGTTGCCTTGTTCACTTTCACAAGCGGCAACCTCACATTCGAAGAGCAGATCTTCATCATCTCCAGCACTGTTTTAATCCCTGCAGGATTGCCATCCGCAAACAGCTGCTCGATGATGTCAGTTAATTTATAATGTAATTTCTGTGCTTCCTTTACATTTCCGGCCATGATCTGGCGGGTCATTTCAGAAAAATCTTTCGGGAATGCATTTGCCGCCACAGAGATCACACCTTCGCCGCCGCAGGCAATGATCGGCAGTGTGAGTGCATCATCGCCGGAGATCACAAGAAAATCCTTCGGCTTGTGCTTGATGATCTTCATGCACTGCTCCAGGCTTCCGGATGCTTCTTTGATCGCGATGATATTTTTGAATTCCTCTGCAAGCTTTAAAGTTGTGTCAGCGCTGATGTTCGAAGCCGTGCGGCCCGGTACATTGTACAATATGATCGGCAGCGGCGATGCTTCTGCCATTGCTTTGTAATGCTGGTAGATCCCGCGCTGGTTCGGTTTGTTGTAATAAGGGGAAACAGACAGCAGTGCATCGATGTGTGCAAAGCTTTCCTTCTTCAGTGCAGTAAGGATCTCCTGCGTATTGTTGCCGCCAAGGCCAAGTACGATCGGAACGCGTTTGTCAACCGTTTCGATCACATGCTCCACCACCGATTGTTTTTCCTCTTTCGAAAGCGTTACCGATTCGCCGGTGGTGCCCATCACCACTACATATTCCACTCCACCTTTGATGATGTAGTTCACGAGCTTTTCCAGCCCTTTGAAATCCACATTTCCATCTTTTGTAAATGGCGTTACGATTGCGACACCGGTACCTCTGAATTTACTGTTTTTGCTCATGGCAGATCCTTTTCAATTTTTGAATCGTAAAGATAAAGGGTTTTTTAAATGCGCGCTAAAAATAAGTTTCGATACTGAGAAATTTTCATGCACACGAATAATCCGTCATGCTACGCCTGTCGCCAACCTGACCAGGAATATGGAATCTCTGCAGGATGAGGAGAGGGGAATTCTGCACACCTGGAATTGCGTAGAGATGCCGTGTCGCAGCACGGCATGACAAAAACGGCAACCACGAAACAAAAAGGCCCGGGAATAACCCCGGGCCTTTCATTATCAATACCCATCCAGATCGATCGGGCGAAGCACGCCAAACCATTTCAGCGTCCGCTCCCCTATTCCTTCCGCTTTTATATGGATGATATACATGCCGCTTGCGATAGGGATCCTCTCCCCATTTTTTAAATCCCAGTCAAGGGAAGTTACATCGTTGTCCTTCTCGATCCTTCGTACCAGCGAGCCATTCAGCGTGTAGATGCTCACCGTGCATTTCACCGGCAGGTTGGTGATCTTCACAACATTGTCAAGCGCCGTTTTTTCATATTCTGAATATGCATAATACGGGTTGGGAACAATGTTGATCAGCTGCAAGCCCTCTTTCGCTGTTGCATTGTCATTCAACACCGTTTGCAGCCCGGATGTGTTGAACGTGTACATCGGGTTATTATGATTTTCCTCTACCGCTGCTGTATCCGCTGAGGGGATCGTTGCACTTGTCGCCCATCTTGAGGAATACGCCTTTGCATAAGGCTTTGCCACGCGGATACGCACTCTTACATCCGTTTCACGAAGCGTGTGATTGTTGGCCAGCAAAGGAATGTTCACCCACATGGCACTTGTAAATACGGCATTCTTTTTCAGGTTATAAGCAGCGCCGGTACCCTGTTCAGAAGCTCTCAGCAATTTATAGATAGCAGCACCTTTGTCGTAGCGCGGAACATCCTTCAATTCGCCCGGCAGTAAAATATCGGTGCTTCCCCAGCGGATTTCACCATTGTGCCCGAACACGTAGATGTAATGCTTTCCTCCGTAAACAGGCGTACCGCTTGAAGTGTACATCGTGGATGTAGGGTCCCAGCGCATGTTCGCGCCATGTTCATCTGCAAACCAGGAATCCTCACCGAATGCCATGTTCAGGCGTTCTCCCGTTTCAAGGTTGATCGCGTATCCCGGGAACCAGCCCATGCCGGTAGGGAAATCGTTGTTGTCGGGGCCTGTGGTTTCGCTTCCTGTTTTATCAACGGATGCGTGCCTTCTCAGGCTGAGCTTGTTTGCGCCTCCTTCTGCAAGTGCTGGATTTTCATCCATTTCAAGCACAGGACAGCGTGTCCATTTGGTCATGTCATTCGTGATCACAATATCCACGCTCGATAAAAATGCAAGGCTGTCCTGCAGGATGTTGATCCCGCTTCCGTTGGTGGCAGCAGGCCCGCAGGTGCTTAATCCACCGAAATCGGAGTATGCACATAAGGCATAAGGTGCCCAGGTCCCGCCAAGGATCTTCTCAAACTTCGCCTGCGGATCGATGAACTGGATTGGTGTTCCGGGTTTCAGCCTGTCGTCGAACGCCGGGTTGGTTGTTGAATGTACATTTCCTGCACGGATCCAGTTGCCCGGCACTTCGCCTTCTTCATCGTGCAGCGCTGTAAGCCACTGTTTGGTAGGATCGGCAAAGGTCATGGTCGCTTCCGTAAAGCCGCCTGTTTCGAGTGTTGATGTGCCCACGTTGTCCACCTGCCTGATGCTCAGCGAAAGCCCCCACTGCGGCAGCAGCTGCTCATTCATGATGGCAATGGAGCGTTCTGAATTCACGGTTTCTCCGGTAGTGTTGTTTTTGATCGTCCACACAGCGCTTGCCGAAGCAGAACTGAACCTGATCGTAAAATCCCCGACAGGCACATTCAGCGGATCCACCACTTTTACATTCACAGGCCCTCTTCCTGCCTGGTAGCGCGGATGCAGGATCCGGCTGTCTGTACCTGCAAGCAATTCATTTTCCGAAGCGGCAGTAAGGTCGAGCACAGTACCGCCATTGCCCTGCCCTTCTATCCTTGTGATCTCGGGCCCTGCGCCATAGCCGGCATTCTGCACCGTTCCCATTTCTTCAACGGATGGAATATGCGGAATGGCAGTATACACTTTTACATTTTTCCTTCCGGATAAATAAGGCGTGTTTGCCGTGTTGCTTATATAGGGGTCGCCTGCAAGCTCGCCGGGGTTGAACGCATAGGCGATCACCATGTAATAGTATTGCTTGTGGTTCACCAGTGCATTCACACCTGTTGCGAATTTATCCTTGTCGATGCTGAAGGAATGGATGATGCCCTTGTTGGCGCCGTTCACTTCTTCAACAGGAACCCATGAGCTCAGCAAGGGGTCATTTGTGTAGTTAATGATCTGCCCTGCGGAATTCTGAACATCGCATTGCATCACAAGGCGCACCTTATCCACATTGTGCAGGTCGTTCACGCTTACCGTAGGATCTTTCAACTGGAATACCTGGTAGCCTTCGAACCTGTAGAGCGTGTCGGAACCGGTAAGCACATACGGATCTTTTTCCTGGTAATTTTCCCCAATGTTGTTGGAAGTTGTTGTCTGCGCCAGTGAAAAGATGAGCTGGTTGTTCAGCTCCTGGATCGCAAGATCAGGTGCAGTTGGGCCATCAAGGATCTTGAAGCAGCTTTGGAATAAGGCTTGTGCTTTGGTATCCGCAGCTTTCAGCAATGCGAGCGAAGCAAGGTTCCCTCCTTGTGTTGCCCTTGCCCATACAACTCCTGTTGTTACATAATTCACGGATCCGGGCTTCAGTGTAAACGGGCCGGATGATTGCAGGAACCTCCTGTCGTTCGGCTGGTTGCCCACGCTTGCTTCATCCCAGGCAGGCTGTGGGCTTCCGGTTCCGTAGCCTGTCGGATCGGAATCGCCGGGGAACATGTAATCACAAACGGGGCCGCCGGAAAGGTGCCCTGTTCCTCCATAGGTGAACGGAGTTCCGTCTTTCCAGAAGCCGCTCAGGTAATTATAAAATTCGATCGCCGAGTTGGGGTCGCCCTGCCCGGATGGCGCACCATTGGTGTAATACACAAATTTGGACATGCCCAGGCGTTCGTTGTCCACAATGTTGTCATTATAACCAATGCCGTTCGCAGAGCTGTCTACAGGATCAGCAATAAAATTGGAATCCGCGATCGGCCCTTCAAAAAAATCGATGCCGATAGCAGGAGGATTTGCGCCATACGTGCTTTCACCGCCAAGCACGCCGTCATCCACAAGGTCGCCGTTGTAGCAATAGCCAAGCCCGCGCGTTACATCGCAGCCTACATAATCATCGCCGCCGCCGCCAAGGTCAGGATCGGCCCACACTCCAAAGTAAGTCTTTGTTACAGCAAAGGTCGATTTGTTAATGATCTTGTATTTGTAAAAGGTCATGTTATTGATCTCATCGTTGGTGTTAAAGGCAAATGCCTGCGCCTGGATCTCCAGGCCGATCGCTGCACCACCGCTTTCCGTATGTACATTCCCCATGTCGTTAAATACCCACCATAATGTTTTATCGCCTTTCAGCTGCGCATTACAGGCCCTTGTCCCGGTCATGTCGTAATCGGGATATTCACCGGCAAGCGGGTCATAGGTATTACTTCCATTGGCATCGTAATAAGGCGCCAATGGCTGTCCGCTTGAGCTTTCTGCCGGCCAGTTCAGGATGTTGGGAGTCGGAATGCCTGTTGCCTGGAAGGTTTCCACTTCCTGCCTGCTCACGGTAAAGATCTTATCCCACTGCAAACAGGTAGAGCTGCTCACGGAGCCGAAATTATCGAGCGGTCCCGGCCAGAAATCATTTCCGTGCTGGCGATAGGTCATTGCGGCTACCTTCAGGTTGTTACCCGCATCAATACCGCCGATCCATAAGGAACCGGCAAACAATGAGGTAACGCCACCGCCTTTCGGGATTTCGTACTGGCCGTGCATCAGGTCCCACCACATGTCGCCGCCATTTAAAATGGTCGCACGAACATTGTTGATGTCGAGATCGGTTTGCGCCGTAGCAGGCGCACAATCGCCCATTACAGACCTGGACGGTGATTGCCCGGATGAAGGTGAATGTCCTGGATTTCGGATTTTTTCTGCGCTGAGATTAACTGCAACTGCCATTGTTGCAACCAATGCAATGAACTTTTTTGATTTCATAACACTTGTTTTTAGGATAAAACAAATGGCATCGGGGAAATTGTTTAGGCAAGTATACGGTGGTTTTTAACGGGATGTTTGACAAAATGTTTCAATTCTATACGAGTCTGTTCACACACCTGCATTCTTCATTCTCCTACAAACCTTTATTTAAAGGGCATTCAGCTGTTACCGTTTTTTGTTATTCTATACAGGTCAGAGCCGCTGCAAAAAATTGCGGGAGGCAACCCATGGATTTAAAGAACAAAATTTTATTTATAAACGTTAAATACCGTTAAAACACGAGAACAACCGTTTATTTAAATATATTTTTAGCCCGGACTTTTATTCTTCTATCTTTATTCTGTATGAAAAAACATATCGCATTTGTACTTTCTATTTTTCTGCTGCAGGGGCTCTCTGCACAAAATGATACCATCAGAAGAAAAGATTATGAGATCGTAAGGGCAACACGGACTCCTAAAATAGATGGCGTACTGGATGATGAAGCATGGAAGAATGCAAATCCCGCTAATACTTTCCTGCAGAATTATCCGCATGAAAAAGCACCTGTTTCACAGCAAACAGAAACAAAGCTGGTATATGACAATACCGCAATTTACATTTCAGCCAAATTGTACGATACTGCTCCCGACAGCATCCGGCGCCAGCTGGGAAACCGGGATGATAACCTGAATGCCGATATTTTCCGCATCGTTTTTGACACTTATAATACACAGCAGGATGCTTTTGATTTTTCGGTCACTGCTTCCGGCGTTCAGCTCGATTCAAAATTTTCGGACGGACAATATAATGCCGTTTGGGAGAGCGCTGTAAAAATTGACAAGGACGGATGGAATGTTGAAATTAAGATCCCGTACTCTGCATTACGGTTTCCTAATTCAGAAAAACAAATATGGGGCCTGCAGATCACGCGGAACATTGCGCGGAACAATGAATTCGACCAATGGGCTCTCACTCCGCGCGGAGCCGCAAATGGCTTGTTTTACTGGGGACTCATGAAAGGGTTGAATGACGTGAAGGAGCCGGTGAGGCTTTCCCTCACACCCTACATTACGGCTTACACATCGCATTACCCGACCAATGTGGAAGGCGAAAGCAATTATACCACAAACGTTACCGGCGGGCTCGACCTTAAATACGGGATCAATGAAAGCTTCACTGTGGATGTTACACTCCTTCCCGATTTCTCGCAGGTGCAAAGTGATAACGTGGTGAAAAATTTAAGTGCGTTTGAAGTTCAGTACAATGAGCAGCGGCCTTTCTTCCAGGAAGGAACGGACCTTTTTCAGAAGGGCAACCTCTTCTATTCAAGAAGGATCGGCAGGCAACCGGGCGGCTATTACGATGCCTATTATCAAACGAACACTGATAATAAGGAAGTGATCATTAAAAATCCCGGCCAGGCAAAATTATTGAATGCAACCAAGCTTTCAGGCAGAACGACAAACGGCCTCGGCGTAGGTATCCTGAACGCGGTACTGGACGACACATACGCGGTAGCACGCGACAGCATGGGCAACGAAAGAAAGATCCTTACGGAGCCTTTTTCAAATTACAACATCGTGGTATTCGACCAGCAGATGAAAAACAGCTCCAATGTATACCTCATCAATACAAATGTAAACAGGCAGCATGGCTATAATAATTCGAACGTAACAGGAATAGGTACCTATCTTAACAATAAAAAAAACACATACAGCATTAACGGAAATGCAGCGTTTTCGAATATCCTCAGCCCTGATACAGTAAAAAACACCTATTCCGATCTCTATGGTTATTCCTACGATGTAGCATTCAATAAAGTAAGCGGGAATTTCCAGTTCAATATATACAGGGAAGGTGCTAATCCCACATTCCAGAAAAATGATATGGGGTACAACCAGGTAGTGAATTATACCAACAACGGCTTTAACCTGAGCTTATACAAATTCAGCCCTTTCGGAAGGTTTTTAAACGGGAACATCAATTTTCATCTCAACGAGGCAGAAAACTTCACGACACACCGGTTGAATGCTGTTGATATTGAACTGAATTCAAATGCAACACTCAAATCGTTCAACAATATTTATATTGGAGGAAACGCAACGGTAACAGAGCAGGTTGATTATTATGAACCGCGCACTCCCGGCAGGGTAATGATCCGGCCAAGGACGCTTACATTATTCGGCGGCATTAATTCGGATACACGTAAAAAGCTAAGTGCCGGTTTAAATATCTATGCGGGATCCACGGAGATCATTACGCCTATCATCGGGCGCAATCCCTATTTTGGCGTTACACTTGCGCCTACTATGAGGTTCTCCGACAGGTTTACGCTGGGCATCGTTTCCGAATTCTCGAAAGATATGGGCGACCGCGGTTATGTGAATACGGATGAATACGGGAATATTATTTTCGGTTTACGTTATTTAACCAATCTTACCAACACCATTGAAGCGCGCTACCTTTTCCGCAACAACCTGTCATTAGCGCTGAGGGCAAGGCATTACTGGGCAAGAGGTGATTACAGAAGCTTTTACAGCCTGACCGACGAAGGTCGCCTGATCGACAACATCAGCTATGATCAGAACCATGATTTCAACTTCAATGCCTTTAACGTTGATATGGTATTCCAATGGCAGTTTGCACCGGGAAGCTCCATCAACCTTGTCTGGAAGAATTCAATTTACAACGAAGGGCCGGAAGTGATCAACAGCTATTCACAGAACCTTGACAATACATTTGCTGCGAAACAGCTGAATACTGTTTCCCTCAAAATATTGTATTATTTCGATTATCTTTACCTGAGAAAAAAAAGGACAGATAAATAATGATCAGGGCATCATCCATTCATAAATCATACGGAAGCTTACATGTATTAAAAGGCGTTTCCATACACATTAATAAAGGAGAAGTGATCTCCATCGTAGGCGCATCCGGCGCCGGCAAAACAACATTGCTTCACATCATGGGCACGCTCGACAGGGCCAATACCGGCACACTCGAGATCAATGGCGTTAACATTGCTTCGCTGAATGACAAGAAACTGGCGGAGTTCAGGAACAGGAACATCGGTTTTGTTTTCCAGTTTCATCATTTGCTGCCTGAATTTACAGCCCTGGAAAATGTATGCATCCCGGCATTCATTGCAGGCGTTTCAAGTTCGGAAGCGGAAAAAAAAGCCGCTGAGCTGTTAACATTCCTTGGATTGTCGCAACGTATGCAGCACAAACCGAATGAGCTTTCCGGCGGAGAGCAGCAGCGTGTTGCAGTAGCAAGGGCGCTGATCAATAATCCCGCAGTGATACTTGCGGATGAGCCTTCCGGCAACCTCGACTCTTCAACAGCAAAAGAGCTTCACCAGCTGTTTTTTACACTGCGTGAAAAATTCAACCAGACCTTTGTGATCGTTACACACAATGAAGAGCTTGCGGATATGGCTGACAGAAAATTAGTGATGAAGGACGGAAATATTGTTTAAGGTCATTGCGAGCGGTAGCGAAGCAATCTCAATTTATGGCCAGCTTCGCTATTGTTCGCAATGACACTCCCTATTAAAATGATTCTGAAAATCAAAAACGCTATAATCCCTTCAGCAAAGCCTTCACCCTTCTCTCGATCTCATCCCTTACTTTATTGAATTCGGCAGGCTCCATGTTCTTCGGGTCATCCAGCTTCCAGTCATCACGGTGCTCCGCGATCACAAACGGACATTCATCGCCGCAGCCCATTGTAATGGCATAATCATATTTTATAGCCGGGATCTCATCCAGCGATTTTGAACTATGGCTGCTGAGATCGTAGCCCAGCTCTTTCATTGCCGCTATGGCTTTCGGGTTGATCTTCCCGGAAGGGCGTGATCCGGAGCTGTACACTTCCACTTTATCTTTCCCATGAATTTTTGCAAAGGCTTCGGCCATCTGGCTCCGGTTTGAATTCTCCACACAAACAAAGAGGATCTTTTTCATGCTTCTTTTTTAAAGAGGTAATTAAATACAAATACTGCAGCCAATGCTCCGACAAAAGGGCCGGTAAGATAGATCCACAACAGCTCCGTGTTGCTGTTCATCACGGCAGGTGCAAAAGAGCGCACCGGATTCATAGAGCCGCCGCAGTATGGCCCGCCAACATAAATCCCGAGCGCTACATACGCACCAATGATCCATGCATCGTATTTTATTTTCATGCGTGCGCAGATGAGGATCACCGTCATGAGAAAAAAAGTAAGCACGAATTCAAACGAAAAGGCCCAGTGAGCATCTATCGTTGGTAATGTTTCACCAAGCGAGCTGCTATCCGGAAAGATCCGCCTCAGCAGGAAGCTCGCAAGAAGCGCACCGGCAGCCTGTGCCAGCAGGTAAGGGATGATGTCCTTCCTGAAGAATTTTCCTCCTGCAGCAAGTGAAAGCGTAACGGCGGGATTCATGTGAGCACCGCTCCATTTACCTAAAAAGATGATCATCAGTGATACGATCGATCCTGTGACCAGGGAGATCCCGGCAAGCGTCACTTTTCCGTTCGTCACATGATCGAGGATCACAGAACCTGTACCGATGAACACAAGGAAGAAAGTGGAAATGAATTCAGCTATACTTTTTTTCATTTGACTGTTTTTTAGCAGCATCCGGAACCAGGCGTGCAGCATGCGCTTGAAGCACTTCCCAATTCAACAAGGTTCAGCTTTTGTTTTTCTTTCGGAGCGCCGCAGCTGTCGCTTGCCAGGCAATTTGTGTTTTTCGGAATAAGTACGAAACCTTCATCTTTAACATCAACGCCATACCTTCCGATGGTATTCGTTTGATACTCCACTTCCACTTCATGATCGCCGATGCCCAGCGTTTTTTCAGAAAGTGAAATAATACCCAATAACTTTCCGGCAGTTAAGCGGTGATCAAGATCGTTCGCTTCCCAGAGCTGAAAGTTCACCACCTTCTCTTCGCGCACTGTTCCGCCGCAATCAATAAAATTCTTTGTTGTGAGGCCGACTTCAGTAATATGGAAATGTACAGGAACAGGATTTCCGTCAGGCTGTGTGAAGCTTACTCCGCTGAGCGTGCCAAGCTTATTTTTAAAATCAGATAGTTTCATATTGATAAGGATTTAGGATTAGTAATTTCAGGTTTGGATTTATATATTTCAGAATCATAGAATTTGTATTCGGCCCGGCGAGGCCAAACATTTTCGTGCAATTATCTGTCAGCAACATTTTTTCATTGCTTCAAATTTCATATTGAACAGCTCCGAAAAGATCGCTTTCGCATTCTTCCAGTTTTCTTTGTGAATACAATAACAAACTCTCGGACCGTCGATCTCGCCCTGGATCAAACCTGCGTTCTTTAATTCCTTGAGATGCTGTGAAACTGTTGATTGTGATAAAGGCAGATGCTCCACGATATCGTTGCAGATGCAGGATTTTTGTTCGGACAGGAATTTCAGGATAGCTACGCGTGCCGGGTGTGATAAAGCTTTTGCCAGTTCGCTTGCTTTGATCTCCGATTTGCTGAACTCCTCTTTTTTTGAATAGGCCATTGTATTATATTTTATATCGCAAATATACGATATTATAAAATGCAAAAACAAGTTTTTTTAAACTATTTTTAATCGTCGCTTGAGTTCGCTGAAGGAAGCGTATCGAAATGTAGCTCAGGCTTGTTCTCGATACGCTCGTACCTCGCACTCGAACTGACGCTAATATTGATGCCACTTCGAGTTCGACCGAAGGGAGAGTACCGGGAAGTGATTTGGAATATAAAACAACAAGCGCTGTTCCCGGCACACTTCCTGAAAAAGGAAGGCACTCGGACTGACGTGCTTTAAAAATAGTTCCTGATCCGCTCCATAAATGATTCGGGAGCGCGGCAGGGCTTGTTGGTTTCCATATTGATAAACACAAGCGTTGTGCTGCCTGTATTCAGCAGTGCGTTCTTTTCGTTATAGATCTCGTAATCAAATGTGATCTTCAGGGTAGGCAGTTCTTTAATAATGGTTTTGATGATCAGCAGGTCGTCATACAAAGCAGGCTTCATGTATTTAAGGCTGCAGGTATATACGGGAAGCATTACGCCATTGTCTTCCATCTCCTTATAGCTTGTCCCGAGTGCACGCATGGCCTCCACCCTTCCTACTTCATAATAGTGTGTGTAATTACCATAATATACGTAACCCATCTTATCGGTTTCGGCATACCGCACACGCACAGTGGTCTCAGAAATATACATAGCTGTAATTGGATTTATTGCTCTGAAAATACATTTTTTTATGCATCCGGTGAGTAAAAAAAATATTTTATTTTTCTCTTTTTTTGTTTCGGGATCTCACATTTATTTTCTATAATTGTGTGGCTCTAGGAAAGTAAATACCAATACCTTTAATGAAACAACATCCCCTGCAATACTTCATTGTATTTATTGCCATTGCCACATTTCAAGCCTGCTCCGGACCACCAAGGATCAAATCCGTTGATACGGCTTCCATTGAGTTCAGCCCGCAGAACGCAGCGGTCGACTCTTCCGCTTACAAGCTCATTGCTCCTTATAAAAAGGAAATGGACGCGATCATGAATGAAGTGCTCGTGGTTTCCGACTCTGCGCTCACCAAGGAGCTTCCTGAAGGCTCGCTCGGAAATTTTGTTGCTGATGCCGTCCTGAAAAAAACAAATGATGTTTATCGCCCGGCTGATAATAAACCGGCTGACGTTTGCTTGCTCAACAATGGCGGGCTTCGTGCACAATTGCCGAAAGGAAACATCACACGTGGAAATGCCTTTGAGCTGATGCCTTTCGAGAACAGCATCGTGATCCTTACAATTACCGGCGAGCGCCTGCAACAATTGTTTCAATTCCTCGTTGATAATAACGGCGCACCTTTCGCAGGTGCTGTTGTAAAGGCAAAAGGAAAGAAGATAACAACTCTGAAGGTTGGTGGCAATGATATCGACCCTGCAAAAAATTACAAGGTTGTGACTTCCGATTACCTCGCAGCGGGTGGCGACAAATATGATTTCTTTAAAAATCCGGTTACCATTGATACACTGAATTACAAGCTCCGCGATGCGATCATTGATTACATGAAGGAGGAGAATAAAAAAGGAAACACCATTAAAAGCAGAAAAGATGGACGAATTAAATATGAATAGCAGGCGCGCATTCCTTAAAAAGACTGCATTTGCGGGTGCCGGCTTTTTCGCGTTCAGCGCCATACCGAACGAAGTGTTCGCAAAAACAGACCTGGTGAAGATCACTATTCTTCATACAAATGATGTGCATAGCCACATTGATCCTTTTCCTGGCAACGACCCTAAATTTGCAGGATTGGGCGGTGCAGTCAACCGCGCTGCACTCATCAGGAAGATCCGCGCAGAAGAAAAAAATGTGCTGTTGCTTGATGTGGGAGACATCTTCCAGGGAACACCTTATTTCAATATGTATGGCGGTGAACTCGAATTCAAGCTCATGAGCATGATGCAGTACGATGCATCTACAATTGGCAATCATGATTTCGACAATGGCCTGGACGGACTCGTGAAACAGCTGCCACACGCGAGTTTCCCGTTCATCAATAATAATTATGATTTCTCCGATACGCCAATGGCTGGCAAGACCATACCTCATAAAATATTCATGAAGGATGGAATCAGGATCGGCGTGTTCGGGGTCGGGATTGCACTGGAAGGATTGGTTGAAAAAAGAATGTACGGCAACACAAGGTATCTCGATCCTGTTGCGAAAGCTGCGGAAGCATCACACTACCTGAAGATGGATGAGAAGTGCGACCTCGTGATTTGCCTGTCACACCTGGGCTATAGCTCGAAAGGAAAACAGATCAACGATGTTGAGCTTGCCAAACAGTCGAGAAACATTGATGTTATCCTTGGCGCACACACACATACGTTCCTCGATAAGCCATCGGAATACACCAACGGCGAAGGCAAAAAAATCCTTGTTGCACAGGTCGGTTGGGCAGGCATCAGGCTCGGCAGAATTGACTATGTTTTTGAACGGAAATCAGGTAAAAAGGCCGCAGAAGGTCATAGTATAAAAATTTCCAAAAAGTCAATAGCTATTTGAATTTTTTTTAAACTTTTTTTCCATGATATTTATTGCCACTAAAGTAAAGTTGTATATATTTACAGCAGAATAAGCCGAAACACTGCACATACAGAAAACCAAGCATAAGTTAAACAGTAAAATTTTTGAAAGCGAATGGAGAAAGCATACGTAAAAGTCTGGGAGAGTTGTCTGGAGATAATAAAGGACAATGTTAGTTCACAAAGTTTCAAAACATGGTTCGAACCAATTAAGCCGGTTAAATTAAGCAGTAATGTTTTAACAATACAAGTTCCAAGTCAGTTTTTTTATGAATGGCTCGAAGAGCACTACATCACCTTACTCAAAAAAACCATCAAGAAAGAATTAGGAACAGAAGGAAGACTTGAATACAGCATCATTATGGAGAATTCCCATAATACTTCGAAACCTTACACTGTTAAAGTTCCCACTACAAGCAAGAAAGAATTAAAGAATCCTTCGGTATCAATGCCGATCGATCTTAATCAGAATACGATCCGCAATCCATTCATTATCCCGGGATTAAAAAAGGTAAATGTTGAATCACAGCTGAACCAGAATTACTCCTTCGAAAATTTAGTGGAAGGTGATTGCAACCGCCTTGCCCGCTCTGCTGGCTTTGCCGTTGCAAACAAACCGGGAGGAACTGCATTCAACCCGCTTCTCATTTACGGAGGTGTTGGCTTGGGAAAAACACATTTGGCTCACGCGATCGGTATCCAGATCAAAAATGAATTTCCGAACAAAACAGTGCTGTATGTTTCATCTGAAAAATTCACACAGCAATACATCGATTCAGTAAGGAACAACAACCAGAATGATTTCATTCACTTCTACCAGATGATCGATGTACTGATCATTGATGATGTTCAGTATTTTGCAGGAAAAGAAAAAACACAGGATGTATTCTTCCACATCTTCAATCACTTACACCAAACAGGTAAACAATTGGTTTTAACAGCCGATAAGCCTCCTGTTGAATTGCAGGGTTTTGAGCAGCGTTTATTATCACGCTTCAAATGGGGCCTTGCTGCAGACCTTCAAACTCCTGGACTGGAAACACGCATCGCCATCCTCGAGAAAAAAGTGTATGCCGATGGCATCGACCTGCCAAAGGAAGTGATCGAGTACCTTGCCTACAGCATTACAACCAATGTGCGTGAGCTCGAAGGCGCCCTGATCTCATTGCTGGCACAGTCATCAATGAATAAAAAAGCGATCACGCTCGAATTAGCGAAACAAATGATCGATAAATTCGTAAAAAACACTGCACGCGAAGTTTCGATCGATTATATACAAAAAGTTGTTTGCGATTATTTCGATCTTCCGATCGAGCTTTTAAAATCAAAAACACGTAAACGTGAAGTTGTTCAGGCGCGCCAGATCGCAATGTATTTTGCGAAGAGCATGACAAAATCATCATTGGCAACCATCGGCTTACACTGCGGCGGAAAAGATCACGCAACTGTTCTTCATGCATGCCGCACAGTAAACAACCTGATGGACACTGATAAACGTTTTAAAAACTATATCGATGAGCTTAACAAAAAAATCAGTATCCAATAATACTAAAGATAAATCTCTCTGAATTAAGAATAGGAACCAGGACACCCTGGTTCCTATTTTTATATACACCGGTTTTGAAACTGTGAGAATACAAAAGCTGCTACACTTCCACTTCTTACTGATCGTATGCTGTACGATCTGCATCAACCTGCCTGCCCAGAATTTCAATTTCAAGAATTATTCGCTCGATGACGGATTATCACAATCCGAGATCAACTGCATTTACGAAGACAGCCGGGGATATCTCTGGATGGGAACTTCAGGAGGAGGCCTCAACCGATTCGATGGCATTTCCTTTAAAGTGTACGAACAAAAGGACGGATTGTGCAGCCAGATCATCACCGCGATCACAGAAGATACAAAAGGCAATCTCTGGATCGGCGGACAGCAGGGATCGCTTTGCATCTTCAACGGAAAAACATTTTCAAAGGTGCTTAATGGCGATAAGGAATTCGCATTGAAAGGCCGCATCGATTTCATTTCGGTGGATGATAACAACAATGTGATCATTGGCTCCGACAACGGCCTTTACATGTATAACGAAAAACATATAGAGCAGCTCAGCATCACCGGAGACACTGTTAAGAATTACACGGTCAACTGCTTTAAGAAAGACAGCCGCAACATTACCTGGATCGGAACCTCGAAAGGAGTGCTTGTGTTGAAGAACCATTCCCTGCTCCACATTTCCGATCCCGGTTTCAACAGCTACATGAACATCACCTCCATCACCGAGGACATTTACGGAAACCTGTGGGTGGTAAAAGATCACAAGGAGTTTTACATCATAAAGATCGTTGGCCCTTCACATTACCAGGTAAAGATCCTGAAAGTAGATTCCATTCCGTCTCCCGCCAACATCGATATCTCGGCATTGCATTTCGATAAGCGCAACCAGCTCTGGATCGCGAGCGACAATAAAGGCATCGTTAAAGTGTCCGGTAACGGTTACGCTCAATTCGACCAGCACAGCGGGCTTTCAGTAGAGAACATCAGGAACATCTTCGAAGATTCATCGGGCAACCTCTGGTTCGGTACAAGTGGTGGCGGGCTCATCCGCTTCAGCAACCAGGCATTTGCTTACTTCGATAACCTCGAAGGATTTAACTCGCCGGATATTTTCGCAATCAACGCAGACAAGGACAATACGATCTGGATCGGCACACAGCTGCATGGCATTTACAAATTCGATGGCAAAAGCACAACAAAGGTCCCTGTATTCAATGATTCGGAGGTGCGCAGCATTTTCACCGACAGCAAAGGCATTACATGGTTCGGGAGCGCTGAGGGCATCCGTTTGTATGATGGAAAAACATTCAGGCCATTTGAGCCTGCTGCGGAGCTCAAAAACATCCGTGGAATTTTTGAGGACAGCAAAGGCAACATGTGGATCGGCACCAAAGGAAACGGTGTTTACATTTATGAAGATAAGAAGCTGGAAAAACTGGCGGACGCGCATGACAATGCCTATTCATTTGTGGAAGACACAAAAGGCAATGTGTGGATCGGGACAGGCGCCGGCATTTATGTTTACAGCAATAAGAAAAAGGTTAAGCATTATTCCATTGCAGATGGCATCTGCAATTCCTATGCAGGAAGCATGGTGAAAGACAAGTACGGCAACATCTGGGTAGGCACTGATAATTGCGTCGCGAAATTCGATGGAAACAAATTCACAAGCTATGGTGTTGAAGAAGGGCTCACCTCCGGGACAGTTTACCTCATCAATGCTGACAGCCTCGGGAATGTTTGGGTGGGCACCAATAAGGGCCTCGATAAAATTGTGCTGAACAGCAAAGGGGAGATTGAAAGCATCCACAATTACGGAAAAGCGGAAGGCTTCAAAGGAATAGAATGCAATTCAAGGTCGACCTGCACCGATAAAAATGGCAACCTCTGGTTCGGCACGATCAAGGGTGCGATCAAATTCAACCCGCATGAAGACATCAATGCGGCCAAAGAGCTCCCGATCACGCACATTACCAGCATCAAGCTTTTTTATGAAGATGTTGACTGGAGCAACTATTCCGATTCTGTG
Organism: Bacteroidota bacterium; assembly: GCA_025963775.1. Classification (GTDB taxonomy): domain Bacteria; phylum Bacteroidota; class Bacteroidia; order 2-12-FULL-35-15; family 2-12-FULL-35-15; genus 2-12-FULL-35-15. The sequence continues at coordinate 19,187 of JAOQAD010000023.1, forward strand.
TCCACCTGGTTTGGTGTCCCCCAGAACGCACTGATCCCTTACGATAACGACCAGATCACTTTTGAATTTTCAGCAATCAGCAAAACTTTCCCGGAGAACCTGCGCTACAGCTTTATGCTCGAAGGCTTTGACAAAGACTGGAGCCCTGCCGACGACAATCATTCTGCCTCCTACTCCAACCTGCAGCCGGGCACATATACATTCAAGGTAAAATCACAAAACAAAAGCGGGAGCTGGAGCGAGAATATTGAAACGTTCACTTTCAGCATCAGGACGCCTTTCTGGAAATCGTGGTGGTTCATCCTGCTTGTGCTTGCAGGCATTTCCGGGCTGATCTATTTTTACAATATCTACAGGAAGAAGAAGCATGAGCTTCACAAAGAGCGGTTGGAGAAGATCATCCGTGAGCGTACTTCGGAGATCATTAAGCAGCGTGATGAAAAAGAAATCCTTTTAAAAGAAGTACATCACCGCGTAAAAAATAATTTACAGATCATCAACAGCCTGATCAATATCCAGTCGGATTACGTGAGTGATGCCGTTTCACTCGAGCTGTTCAAAGAGATCAGGAACCGGATCCGCACCATTTCGCTGGTGCATGAAAAGCTGTACAAGTCGCAGGATTACGCCAACATCAATGTAAAGGAATACATCAACATGCTGGTGGAAAACCTGATCGACACCTATAGCTTTGATAAAAATATAGAGCTGAAGGTAAACCTGCAGGTGGAATATTTCAACCTGAACACCATCATTCCATTGGGATTATTATTGAATGAAGTTATTTCCAACTCTTTCAAATATGCTTTTAACGAAACCAACGACGGCATCATCGAGATCACACTCGAACGCTTCGGGCCGGATAATTTTGTGCTCATCATCGGCGACAATGGCAAGGGCTATGACAATGATCCTTTCCGCGGCGAAAGCATCACGCTGGGACTTGAGCTGGTGAGGATCCTTTCGGACCAGCTGAATGGAAAAGTGGAAAAACTGAAACAAAAAGGAACATATTACAGGCTTGAATTTAAACCTTTGAAAGATTGAATTGATTTATGACAAAAGTATTAATGGTTTGCCTCGGCAACATTTGCAGGTCCCCGCTTGCCGAAGGGATCTTAAGAGTAAAAGCGGAAAAAGCAGGACTTTATGTGGAGATCGACTCGGCAGGAACATCCAATTACCACCTTGGTGAGAACCCCGATAAGCGTACTGTGATCAATGCAGCCAGGCATGCTGTGGATGTTGCCAAACTAAAAGCACGCCAGTTCTCTGTGAGCGACTTTGATGAGTTCGACCACATCTTTGTGATGGACCGCTCCAATTATGCAGATGTGCTTTCACTCGCAAGAAATGATGATGACAGGCATAAAGTGGAGATGATCCTGAACCGCGTGTATCCGGGATCCGATATGTCGGTGCCCGATCCTTACTTCGGCGGCGAGCAGGGATTTGAAAATGTATTCATCCTGCTGGACAAGGCATGTGATGTGATCGTAAGCTCTCTTCTCAGATCATGAAGAACGGAATCCTTTACCTCATCCCCACTACGCTTGGCGATACCGCCGAAACAATGGACGTGCTTCCTGTAAAAGTGAACCAGGTGATCAACACCATCGATGAATACATCGTTGAGAATGAAAAATCAGCACGGCACTACCTGAAGAAAATGGGCATTCAAAAGCCTTTGCAGGAGATCATCCTGCATCCGCTGAACCAGCATACCGAAGCAGGAGAAATTTCCGGCTACCTCAATTCCATCTCTGAAGGAAAAAACATCGGCATCATTTCAGAAGCGGGTTGCCCGGGTGTTGCCGATCCCGGCGCCGAAGTGGTGAAGCTTGCACATGAAAAGAACATCACTGTTGTTCCGCTTGTCGGCCCCTCTTCTATCCTGCTTTCGCTGATGGCATCGGGATTCAACGGACAGAATTTTGCATTCAACGGATACCTTCCGAAAGAACGCGGCGAAAGGATCAAAAAGATCAAAGAGCTGGAAAACCTTGCCATTAAAAGAAACCAGGCACAGCTCTTCATTGAAACGCCGTACCGCAACATGCACCTGCTCGAAGACCTTATTGCAAATTGCGACAAGCAAACCAGGCTCTGCATTGCCTGCGATGTTACCTTAGCTACAGAGCTCATCAAAACAAAAACGATCAGCGACTGGAAAAAACAATTGCCGGAGCTGAACAAACGTCCTACTATTTTCCTGATCGGCCGGTGATCTCCGGATCCTAATTTACATTGATATGCAATGTATAAATTAATAATTCGCTCCTCCGGAGCTCTTGTTTCATCGCGTTAATAATCTTGTCTATTAATAATATGCTCCTCCGGAGCATTATTTTTTGGTTGGAACAGGCCGCTCTTATGTGTTTAGCATTTCATCATTTTTTGCTAATACTCCGGAGGAGTATATTATTAATAACACTTCCGCACCCACATTTCAGCGCTCCGGAGGAGCGAATTATTACTTTCAAAACTCTACACCACAACTAAATCATACACATACAACAAAATAATCTATATTTGATCACTGGCACATCATCTTAAAAACTATAACATGAAATCACTCAAACTTGCATTACTTGTACTCCTGATCAGCACAAGCATTTTGAAATCCCAGAACAACGTACGCATGACCTCCTATTTTGATGTAGGCGATAAAAAAAGCTATTATCTTGCCTGGGATATTAAAACAGGAAAATCCGTTCAGTATTATTGGGACGGTAACACAAGCAAATGGCTCTCCTTCGAGATCAACCTTCCTGCGCAGCCGGTACCGGGAGCAACGGGCAATATTATGTTTGATGTATATTATGATCACACCGATGGCAAAGCCTATTACACAGCATGGGATACAAAAACAGGAAAATCCATCCAGTACTACTGGGACGGGAATGCCACGAAATGGAGTCCCTTTGAGATCAACCTTCCGGCGAGCCCTTTGCCTGGCGCAACCGGCGAGATCATGATCAAAAGCTATTTTGATTCCAACGACAGCAAAGCGTATTACATTGTGTACGATACCAATGGCGGAAAATCTATCCAGTATTACTGGAACGGCAGCAGCACCAAATGGGATGCATTCGAGATCAACCTCCCGGAGAAGCCTTTGATGGGAAAATAAAATGTAGCTTAAAGTTTTTTCTCGATCAGGTATTTGTTGCGATCGGAAGAATTACGGGAAACAAGCTCGCCTAAAAATCCTGCGAGGAAAAGCTGTGTGCCTATTACCATCGCTATCAGTGCCATGTAGAACAAAGGCTTATCCGTTACATCGCGTGTAGGGATATGAAAAGCCGATTTGTACAGCTTCTCGCCTGTGAGCCAGAGCGTAAGCAAACCGCCCAGGAGGAAGCTGATCGTTCCATACAATCCGAAAAAGTGCATCGGGCGCTTTCCGAATTTCGACATGAAAGAGATCGACAGGAGATCAAGAAAGCCATTGATAAAGCGTTCCAGCCCGAACTTGGTAGTTCCGTATTTTCGCTCCCGGTGAGCAACCTCTTTCTCCTCGATCTTTGTGAAGCCTGCCCATTTGGCAATTACCGGGATGTAGCGGTGCATTTCCCCGTACACTTCAATGCTTTTTACAACATCTTTGCGATAAGCTTTCAGTCCGCAGTTAAAATCATGCAGGTTATTAATGCCGCTCATTTTGCGGGTTGCCCAGTTGAATAATTTGGTGGGGATCGTTTTTGTAAGCGGATCGTAGCGTTTCTTTTTCCAGCCCGAAACAAGGTCGTGGCCATCGGTAATGATCATTTTGTACAATCCGGGAATTTCATCGGGAGAATCCTGGAGATCGGCATCCATGGTGATGATCACATCGCCCTGCGTGGCTTCAAAGCCAACATTCAGCGCCGCTGACTTACCGTAATTCCTTCTGAATTTGATGCCGTGAACATTCGGATTTTTCAGTGCAAGCGCTTCGATCACCTGCCAGGACCGGTCTTTGCTGCCATCGTCCACAAACAGGATCTCGTAACTGAATTGATTTTCCTCCATCACTCTCACGATCCAGTCGTGCAGCTCCGGCAATGATTCATCTTCGTTAAAAAGCGGTATGACCACTGAAATATTCATCAGGACAAATATATATACAAACCAATTACGAATTACGAAATTCTCTGAATAAGGAATGAAAGCGGGCAGAATTAAGCAATTTTAACAAAGGAACGGATCAGTTCCTGATATGTCCGCCGAAAATGCGGCCAACCCGAACTGGCATTTTACAGGGATTAAACTTGCTTCAAAAAAATCAGCCTGTAAATCTGAAAAAACCGGCAATTCAATTAGGAACTTCCCGGATTATTCCTACTTTTGTGGCGGGGTAAGTCTTATACAACCAGCTCCCTTCAACCCTCCAGGTGCGGAAGCAAGCAAAGGTAACAGGTCGTAGCGGTGTGCTGTAAGTAGCTTACCCCTTCTTTTTTCCTTTTTACAGGGAGTTTTCCATACTTTTCCACATTCACTTTTTAATCGGCAGATCTTCCTAATTTTGCGGGAGCAATCAGCCATTAACCTAATCAACTCCTATTCATTATGAAATTTTTTATCGATACCGCAAACCTTGAACAAATAAAAGAAGCACAGGACCTCGGCGTGCTGGATGGCGTTACCACCAATCCTTCCCTGATGGCGAAAGAAGGCATCAAAGGACAGGAGAACATCCTGAAGCACTATGTTGACATCTGCAACATTGTTACCGGTGATGTGAGCGCGGAAGTGATCGCCACCGATTTTGACGGCATGGTAAAAGAAGGCGAAGCGCTTGCAAAGCTGCACAAACGCATCGTTGTGAAAATTCCGATGATCAAGGACGGCATTAAGGCCATCAAATATTTTTCCTCAAAAGGCATCCGCACCAACTGCACGCTTGTATTTTCTGCAGGACAGGCATTGCTTGCTGCAAAAGCAGGAGCATCGTATGTTTCCCCCTTTATCGGCCGCCTCGATGATGTTTCCACAGATGGATTAAGGCTTATCGAAGACATCCGCCTGATCTATGACAATTACGCTTACGAAACAGAGATCCTTGCTGCATCTGTGCGCCACCCGATGCACATCATCAATTGCGCGCAGATCGGTGCCGATGTGGTAACATGCCCGCTGAGCGCGATCACCGCATTGTTAAAGCATCCTTTAACCGACAGCGGACTGGCACAGTTCTTAGCTGACGCGAAAAAATAAAACACGAAAGCCCCTCCAGCCGAGGGGCTTTTTAAATGCTGTTCATTTTATTTCTCAGCGCTCACAGGAATAAAATTTGTCCTTATAAAATCATGCTGCTACGGATCAACCCAACAAAGCCGAATTACGATGAGATCGCACAGGTGGTCACCTGCCTGCGTGATGGCGGCGTTGTGATTTACCCGACCGATACGGTTTACGGCATTGGCTGTGACATCACGCGGCAGCGGGCTGTTGAGCGCGTCTGCAAACTCAAAGGCATCCAGCCGGAAAAAGCGAACTTCTCTTTCATCTGCAGCGACCTGAGCCATCTTTCCGACTATACCAAACCAATCGATACCACCACTTTTAAGCTGATGAAGAAAGCGCTGCCCGGTCCTTTCACCTTTATCCTGGAAGCAAACAACAGCGTACCCAAACTGTTCCGGAGCAATAAAAAAACGGTCGGGATCCGTGTGCCTGATAACCAGATCTGCCTCGAAATGGTGAAGCAGCTCGGCAACCCGGTGATGAGCACCTCTGTGCACGACGATGATGAGATCATTGAATACACCACCGACCCGGACCTGATCTATGAAAAATATAAAAACCTTGTAGATATAGTAATTGCAGGCGGTTTCGGGAACAACGAGCCTTCCACTGTTGTGGACTGCAGTTCCGGTAATTTTACGATCATCCGCCAGGGGTTGGGCGTTCTTGAAGAGTTTTTGTAATTTAGTGCTGCATCCTTTTCTTATCATTGCATAAAATGATCGGCAGGCTTTTCTTCCTTCTCTTATTTCTCATTTCTATCAGCTGCCTTTCACAAAGGAGCATCAACCGGTACAGGCATAAGGAACGCCAGGGCCTGTGGATTGTATACCAGGACAGCACCAATAAGCAGGTTGATAACATCGGGCGTTACAGAAGAGGTATTCCGAAAGGAACATGGAAATATTATGACGCAGATGGAAAGCTGCTGAAAAAGGAAAGGTACCGATCCGGGAAAATATTCATCACCGAATACCATCCAAACGGAATGATCAGGAAACAGGGCAAAGCAAAGACAGTAACCAGCGATAAACTGATCCATTACTTTTATTATGGCAATTGGTATGTGTACGATACTTCCGGCACATTGATCAAAACGCAGCTGTACAGGGAAGGCAACAGGGTCGCGGAAACCAATTATAAAACAAGCTCGGAAAAGAGTATCAATGATTCGCTCGTGGAAGTGCTGAGGCAGATGAACACCAGCCTCCTCCTGTATGCCGATACCGTGCTGGTTGCCGAAGCAACTTATGGACGGGATTCGAAGGAGCGGCAGCGCAGCATTTCGCTCAGCAACCTGAATGCGCTCCGCATCCTGGACGACATGGAAAAGATCATTCAGAAATTCGGTTACCCGGGAAGATCGCTGGTTGGGAACGAGTATGCCATTGCGTTCTCCATCATCAGCTCTGCAACATTGAAGTACAAGGAAAAATATTACGATGTGATCGTTGCTGCTGCTGATAAAAAAGAGTTCGACTGGACGGATGTCGCCTTCTTCGTGGATAAGGTGAAGGTGGCGAAAAAAGAAAAGCAGGTGTATGGCACGCAGTATAAGATCGAAGGAGACCGGCTGATGTATTATCCCGTTGAAGACATTGCCGGACTGAATTCCAGGAGAAAGTCAGCAGGGCTGGAGGAAGTGGATGCGGAAGGCTGGACATTCCTTCACTATTAGCCAGTTACGGGGCTGCAACCATTTCAAACCGGCAGGCGTCTTGTTATAGAATCCTAAAGCACATGAAAAAATTGTATCCCGCTTTCGCAGTTGCCTGCTCCCTGGCTTTTACATCAGTGAGGGCACAACCGGCAATCACTTCCTTTTCGCCTGCATCAGGGCCTGCAGGAACAAGCGTTACCATTCACGGAAGCAATTTCAACCCGGCAGCTTCGGGCAATGTTGTTTTCTTTGGTGCTACACAGGCTGCAGTTACGGCTGCCAGCGCAGATTCCCTTGTTGTAACAGTTCCTGTGGCAGCCAGCTACCAGTATATTTCCGTTGCCGATACTAACTCAAACATGATCTCCTACTCGCTTCGCCCGTTCCTGTCAACCTTCTCCTGCGGCTTGCCTGTCAACACCAGCTCCTTCTCTATAAGCATCGATTCTACTGCCGATCCCGTAGCGGGAATGGCCGGCTCGGATATAACAACCGGTGACCTTGATGGGGATGGAAAAGCAGATCTCGTACTGATCAACTTTGACGACAACAGCATTTCCATTTTACAGAACACAAGTACACCGGGCAGTATTTCCTATGCAGCAAAAATTGATTTCAGGACAGGCACACATCCTATGAATATTGTCACCGGTGATTTTAACGCTGACGGAAAACCGGATCTGGCCGTATCGAACAGCTCTGACAATACTGTATCTATCTTTAAGAACACCAGCTCAGGCGGGATGATTTCCTTCGAGCCGAACAGGGATTTTTACATCGGTTTTTCTCCGTATTATCTCTCAGTGGCAGATCTGAATGCCGATGGGAAAGCTGAGATTGCCACGATAGACGTATGCAATTCCACTATTACCATACTGAAGAATGCAGGTATTGGCGACAGCATTCATTTTACTGCACCTCTTACCTTTTCTTTGGGATTTTATCCGCAGCACCTTTCTATCGGCGACCTTAACGGGGATTCAAAGCCCGACCTGGCAGTTACAGGCAGCGCTCCATTTGGCACATACACCTTGTTCACCTGCAAAAACACAAGCACAGGCGGGACTTTGAACTTTGAACCCGGTGTTGGTTATTCAGTAGGTTCCAGCACAAGAAATGCAGCGATCGGTGATTTGAACGGCGACGGAAAAATGGACCTTGCAGTAGCTGTTCAGGGAAGCAATGTAGTTGCTGTGCTTAAGAACACAAGTACTTCGGGCGCTATTACTTTTGACATGCCCTCTAATTATCCCGGGGGCTACCTCTGCATCTCTGTGGCGATAGATGATATGAACGGTGATGGAAAAGCCGACCTTGTTTCAATCGGCTACCCAAACATTATTTCAGTGATCAGGAATGCTTCCACGCCTTCGGTTGTTTCCTTTTATCCGAAAGTAAGCTTCTATGGCGCTAATGATCTCAATGGGCTTTCCATTGCAGACCTCGATGGAGATGGAAAACCGGATATCAGCACTGTGAGCGGCTCATCGAACACGCTTACTATTCTCAGGAACAAACTATGCGAAGCAACAGGATTATCTGAAGCAACACTTTCGGGAGATGTCCGCATTTATCCGAACCCATTCGATTCAAAAACAACCTTGTATTTCGGAAAAGCGATCAAAAACGGTACTGTGAAAATTTCGGATATAACAGGTAAAACAGTAAGAACCGCCAGCTTTTCAGGTGATCAGCTGACGGTTCAAAAAGAAGAAATGCAGGCGGGTGTTTATTTTATTGAAGTCAGCTCGGGAAACGAAGTGATCTCCAACCAGAAAATAGTGTTGCAGTAAATCCGGCGCTATTCAGTTGCTTCCATCGGGTAATCCTTCTGTACCCAGTCTTCCTTTATGCCTGTGGGAATATCAAGGATCTTTGCTTTTTTAAAGCCCTGCTCCACCAGGTATTTATGTGCCGGGCGAATGTTCAGGCAGTTGGAAGAAGTGCAGCAGCCGCAATACACCACCACTTCGCGGTCCTTTGAAATTTTGGAAACTTCGTAACGGAATTTTTTAAAACCTTCATCAGTGCTCACAGGGCCGGCCTTGATGGCGGTTTTGATCTGGTCGACCGTACCCACATTATAAACCACGGGCTTTACAGCTTTGGGATCATTCAGTTTTGCAGCAAGCTCTTTCGGGTCCATCAGGTTTTCTTTTTTGATCGCTTCCTGCTGGATAAAAGCGAAGAATAAAAAAGCTACAGGGATAAGGAGAATAATTTTTTTCATAGGAATATTTTTTCGCGGAAGCAGCAATTTTTATACCGAAAGTATGAGTAACTTTATTGAGCTTAAAAAGCAGCACAGCCTATGAAATTTCTTTACAGCCTTCTCCTTGTCCTTTTCGCTGTAAGCGGCATGAATGCGCAGGACCAGGAAAAGGGAAATTACCTGGATGATTTTAACATTATCGTCGGAAGCCTTCTCGAGCTTCATCCAAAACTGTACACCAATATCACGAAAGATGAATTTGATACGGATGTGGCCAACATCAGCCAGCGCCTGCTTGTCAACTCTTCCCGTCCCAAAGCTATTTACATGATCCAAGAGCTGTTCTACAAGTTAGGGAACAGCCATGCCGGAAATATTTCTGTATTTGAAGACCTCGGCATTACCAAAGCGCTTCCATTCAGCGTGTACATTATTGGCCATGATCTGTACATCCGGAATTATCCGCGGGATACCACGCTGAACGGGCTTAAGATCAATGCGATCGGGAACACAAGTGCTGCAAAGCTGATCGACAGCCTGAAGATCTTTTTTCCTACCGATGGAAACATTCCTGTGATCAGCTACAACCTTCAGCCTTTGTTCAATAACCTGTACGGATTTTTCTGCAGCGAGAGGGATACCTTTCAACTCGATACAGAAAAAGGCCCGATGAAATTTGCTGCTGCACTGAGGGGAGATAAGATCTTCGAAGAAGTGATCCTGAAAAAATCCGAAGTGTATTTCGGTACCGACCGTTTTCTTAAAAAAGAGATCAGGCCCGGTTACGGCTATTTTCGCTTTATCGGATTTATTCCCAGTTACAAGGGCTTTGAGATCGAGAAGGAATATTATTCGTTCATAAAGGAAGCGAATGCAAAACAGCTCAAAGCCATTGTGATCGACCTGCGCAGCAACAACGGCGGCGATCCTTATTTAATGGGAAGAATGACAGCCATGCTCTCGGATCATCCCTTCAGATTATTTGAGAGGATCTATATCACTGAAACAGGTGTTCCGTTTTACATGCGGTACATGGACAATCATTACACTTACCGTGTCCGTCATTTAAAGTCAAACGAGATGGGCGACCTGCGCGAAGTGGTAAGGCTTGAAAAAGGATTGAAGGTCATTCAGCCTTCACCGGAACGTTTTAAAGGAAAGATCTATATCATTACAGGGTCGATCACGCAATCATCGTCCACCATGATGTGCAAGTACCTGCAGGGACAGTCGAATGTGACCTTTGTTGGATCGGAGCCTATCGGATCCATCAATTATTTCTGGGCGAGCTCGCATTGCCAGATCACACTGCCGGAATTAAAAACAAAATTCTCATTCGGCATGGAGCTGCTGGAACTGAAAAAATTCAGCAGCAATAAGGAATTGCCAACCGGGCTTATTCCTGATCATGAGATCAATTATACAATTGAAGAGCGGCTCGCAAAGAAAGACAAGGAAATGGAATTCATCATCAGTGAGCTCAGGCAATAATTATTTCGAGATCACTTTAAATTCCGTGCGCCTGTTCATAGCACGGTTTTCATCCGAATCATTTTTCACCTTTGGCCTGGTGTCTCCGTAGCCTTTGTAGCTAAGGCGTTTCGGATCGATGCCATGGGCAACCAGGTAATCATAAACAGTTTTTGCACGGTTCTGTGAAAGTGTCATGTTCGATTTTTTATCGCCTACATTATCCGTATGCCCGCTTAATTCACCACGGATGGCCTTGTTCACATTCAGGAACTTCACAAGAATGTCGAGCTCTGCATTTGATTCAGGCTTAAGATTGAATTTTGCCGTTTCAAAGAATACATTCTTCAGTTCAATGATGCCTGTATCGATGGGCTGCATCGGTACATCCATGATGAATGGCTTCGTTTTATCTGCCAGCTCCTTCAATGCAAAATTTTCCGAATAAAATAAATAGCCCGGCTGGGAAACATTCAATAAATAATCTTTATCCACCGGTAACGTCACGAGGAACTCACCATTCCCGCTGTTTGCATCCGATTCGATCACAGGCTTACCTGTCGCGAGGTCGATCAGCACAAAGTGAGCGCCGAGCGGTGCACGCGATTTTACATCGTACACCTTTCCTTTTACATAGGTCACGAGATCAGGACGCGCTTCCTTGTACAGCTCAAATTTATACATGTCCAGCCCGCCCAGTCCGCCATCGCGGTTCGACGCGAAATAGGCGATCTCACCGGAAGCGCCCACCAGTAAGCTGTTCTCATCACCATAGGTATTGATCGGGTAACCGAGATTAACAGGCTCTCCCCAAACACCTTTATCATCTTTACGCACTACATAAATATCAAAGCCACCCATCCCGATCCTTCCGTTGGAGCTGAAATACAAAGTGCGCCCGTCAGGATGTATGAACACCGATTGCTCATCGCCTTTTGAATTCACCTTCTTTCCGAGATTTACCGGGTGTTTCCAGCTTCCATCCGCATCCAGCTCCGATACATAAATATCGTGCTCACCCATTCCGCCGGGACGGTTGCTCACAAAGTAGAGGCTCTTTCCATCTGCAGAGAAGGAAGGCTGTGTTTCGCGGTATTGTGTGTTTACAGAGTTACCAAGGTTATACGGCTTCGACCAGGCATCCCCTACTTTCTCCGCATAAAAAATATCACATCCACCCAGGCCTTTTCTTCCCGGGCCAAAGCTCCCGGTCTGGTCCTGGCAAACGGTGAAGAACAACACCTGTCCGTCAACCGACAAACTTGGCGCGCCTTCATTTCCCTGTGTGTTGATCCCTGTTCCCGGGATCAGCATTGCTTTCTGCCACACGCCGGCAACCTTTTTGCTGACCATGAAATCTTCCTGCGTAGGAGCACGCTCTGTCCTGTTGTTGCGCGTGAACAGGAAGGTCTGGTCATCGGCTGTGATCGCCGGGAAATACTCATCAAGGTTGGAATTGATGCCTTCACCGAGATTGACCGGTTTGAAGGGCTTCGGATTTTTTGTGGCATCGATCGCAAAATCGCAATTCTCTAAATTGCGTTCTGCACTTTCTTTTGAATCGGGATTGATGTGGGGATTTTTCAGGAAGCGCTCAAAATCGCTTTTCGCATTTTTATAATCACCCACTTTCATTTCCAGGCAGGCAATGTTGTAAAAATTACTGCTGCTGAATCCGGGACTGATGGTGATCGCCTTTTCATATTCTTTGATCGCTGCATTGTTATTTCCTTTGACCTGGTACAGCTCAGCCATCAGCAAATGCGGTTCGATGAAATTGCTGTCTTTTTCAATCGCTTTAGTAAGCGTTGCCATGCATTCATCATCCTTCTGCTGGTTGTACAGCTTCATGGCCTGCTCAAAAAGGGCAACAGCTTTTTTATTTTTGGAAGTGTATTCGCCGGGAGGCAATTGTGCTTTGCAGGAAAACAAAGCGAATACCAGGATGATAAAAGTTAATGTGTTTTTCATTGTTGTAGTGTGTTTTCAAATTTAAGGGTTTTCATCAGATCACCGTACTCTTCCTTAAATGTTTTCTTTTTATGATGTTCTTCCTGGTTAGCGATGTAATTTCTGACCTTTTCAACAAGTGATTCACTCACCGATAAAGCGATATATTCTTCCTGCCATTCAAATTTAAATGGAACAAGCTTTTGTTTATTCACCCAAAATGACGACTCTCCTTTTAACAGCATAATAATTTTTGCAGCTGACTGATCCACTCCTAAGGAAATCAATAAGTGTATGTGATCTTCCACACAGTTCATACAATCAATATAAATTCCTTTTGCAAGGCTGTTTTCTTTGATGTGATTCAGTAAAATTGGCTTTAGATCCTTTGTAATGATCCGATTCCTGTTTTTAGTGGACCAGATCACATGTAACATGATTCTTGCGTAAGGCATAGTGGTTTTTAGGCTAAAGCCTATTTCAAATTTTGTTTATTAATTGATTAACTCCTTTGACTGATATTCAATTATTAATTTTGGGGTTGGGCTAAAGCCCAGTTGGCCTGGGTTTCCTTATCCACGACCTGAAGATCGTGGCAACTAATATAAATAGTTAAAACTTATTCTGTTGGGAAAGCCCAATTTGAGTTTGATTCTCTTTATCCATGACCTGAAGGTTGTGGCAATTAATATATAGTTAAAATTATAATGTTGGGCTAAAGCCCAATTGGGTTTGATTCTCTTTATCCACGACCTGAAGGTCGTGGCAACTAACAGCGGCTTATAGTTTTTTTCAGGTTATTGCAATAGCCACGGGCTTCAGCCCGTGGATCCCGAGTGCAGCCACTCATGGGCTTTAGCCCAATACCACAAATCATTCCATTACGGAATATTCATGTATTTATGTGTTTGAAGGGAAACATTCCACTTCGGGTGCGCCATCACATAATCAACGATGAGAGGCATCATTTCCTTTGCCTTGCTCCACTCCGGCTGCAGGAACAGTTTGCAATCCGGGCCAACCAGCGCCGCATGCTTCTCTGCCCATTCAAAATCATTTTTGTTATGCACAATGATCTTCAGCTCGCTTGCAAGCGGATAATTTTCCGGCATGGGCGGGCTTGTTTTCTTCGGCGACAGGCACACCCAGTCCCACTTGCCTGTTAACTTATAGGCACCGGATGTTTCTATGAACGTTTGAATGCCTTTTGCTTTCAGCTGCTGCGTGATGTACTCCATATTGTACATGCTGGGCTCTCCTCCTGTCACAACCACAGCCTTTCCGGGAAAACGCGCTGCATTTTCAATGATCAGGTCGGTATTTGTTAAAGGGTGCAGCGATGCATCCCAGCTTTCCTTCACATCGCACCAATGGCAGCCTACATCGCAGCCGCCAACGCGGATGAAATAGGCGGGCTTGCCCGAATGAAAGCCTTCACCCTGGATGGTATAAAACTCTTCCATCAGCGGCAGCTCCATTCCGAGCTCTAATAACGTTTTATTTTTTTCTCCTGTTTCCAAATCTCTTAATTCATTTCTATGATCAGCATTTCGTATTCAAAAGCTTTAAAAGTAGCCTTCAGTGAAGGGATCATATCTTTTCCGTATTTTAAATAATAAGGCGCAAAATTATCATAACGCTCCTGGAGGTTTCCTTCCGGAAATAATTTCTCCTTTAGTTTCCTCAGCTGGTTGATGCTTGTTTCCTGCTTTTGCTTTTCAGAGCGCAGCAGCCTGCTTTCAATATTTTTTAATCCATTGACCGTTTTCTGCAACTCTGCTTCCACTGTACCTTTCAGGCTTGGATCGACAAGTGCCGCTTTTTCGGAGATGCCTGCATACAGCACTGCGATCTTCTCTTCCTGCTCCTTTAAAGAGATTCCGCTTCCGGCAGCCTTGCTGATAAATTCTCTGATCAGCATTTCGGTATCCTTAAAAAGGCCGTTCACCGAAAGGTTGAATTTTTGCAATTGCTGGTTTGTTTTTTCATCGGTAAGCAATGCAAAATTACGCGGAATGAGCACAGGGAATGTGATCCCGTGATGATCGAACATCGCTTTGTACTCGAACCAATATGCCAGCTCTCCAGGTCCGCCAACATAGGCAATGTTCGGAAGGATACGCTGCTGGTATAAAGGACGCAATACAACGTTCGGACTGTACTCTTCCGGATTCAGATCCAGCACTTCGGCAGAAGCCTGCCCGATCCGCACACGGTCGTTATCCAGCTTAAACACATTGATCTCTCTCGGGTTCACCTGTGCTTTATAACCGGCTTCCTCCAGCTCTGCAATTGTTTTATTGACGATCTTATAATTCGTTTGATTGGAAATATCGTCCTTTATGATATCGATAAACTCCTTCTTAAGGCGCGCATCATCCGGATCGATGATCACCAGTCCGTATGCGCCAAAAAGCGCATGGACAAGATAACGCGTTGCATCAGCAAGGTTCGGATGCTTTAAATACGCATTCTCAAAAAGTGCGATCAGCTCCTGTGCAGTTGCCGAATCGCCAAGGACGGTGCTCAGCTCTTCAAGCATTTTATTTAATGAAGATGTAGACAGCCTTCCTACAGCACCTTCTGCTTCCGGGTTTTCCCAGGAAAGTGTTTTTCCGAACAAATGGATGGAGCGGATCTCCTCGAAATCGTGATCTTCGGAAGCCATCCAGTACACCGGTACAAAATTATTACCGGGGTATTTCGATTTTAATTCTTCTGAAAGATTGATGGTAGTGATGATCTTATAAATAAAATACATCGGGCCGGTGAACAGGCAAAGCTGGTGGCCGGTGCAAACGGTAAAGGTGTTGTCGTCTGACAATAACTCAATATTGGAATTTGTTGCCTGGAAATCAGCAAGCGGTGCTTTGATGCGTGAATTGTACTGGTCAAGAATAACCTCCCGGAGCAAAGCGCGGTTAAGAGGCTTTGAAGAACGGTTGGCCATCGCCTCTTTGAAAGAACCTGCGAGTGGCAAGTAAGAATAAAACTTCTTTAACTTCTCCTCTGCCCCAATGTAATCAAGGAGCAACTGTGGAAAATGCCCTGTATCGGAAAGAGGTATGTTGGTCTTTTTGTATGGCATAAATATTATGTAAAGATAACAATTTTGAAGGCATTTTGTTTATGATACAGTATGAATGCAATTAATTAACTTTGAGAAAAACGAATTGAACTATGAGCGATGAACTGCATGAAAATCCATGGACGACCTTGACCTCCGACCACATTTATGATTCGCCATGGGTAAGCCTTACAAAGCATGATGTGCTGAACCCGAATGGCAATCCCGGCACCTATTCTGTTGTACATTTTAAGAACATTGCCATTGGCATCCTTCCGCTTGACAAGGACAATAACACCTATATCGTCGGACAATACCGCTACCCGATCAGCCAGTATTCATGGGAGATCCCGGAAGGCGGCGGCAAGCTTGATGTTCCCCCGCTCGATTCGGCAGTACGGGAATTGCACGAAGAAACAGGCATTACAGCGGGCAAATGGACAAAAATCCAGGAGATGCACCTGAGCAATTCGGCAAGTGATGAGTTCTGTATCCTTTACCTGGCGCAGGACCTGAGCTTTGGTGAATCGGAGCCGGAAGATGATGAAAAGCTGGAAGTGCGAAAGCTGCACTTTGATGAATTGTATAAAATGGTGGAGAGCGGTGAAGTGACGGATAGCTTAACGGTGGCGGCTGTGCTGAAGGTAAAGCTGATGATGATTGAAGGGAAGTTGTGATCGTACCCGTTTGTATTCATGCCATTCCAACATGGCAGCTCTATTATCACAGGCTGAAGTCTGCACGCCGCAAAACTGCGTAAAGATTCCGTGTCCCCGGATCTGGTCCGGGGCAGGCGTGGCACGGAATGACGATAATTACGGTCCGGGATGGCGAGTATTCACTTAATTAACAGGGCCGGGAACTACTTCACCGTACAGATCATAATCTTCTGCGGAAGTGATCTTCACATTCGCAAAATCACCCACACGCACAAAATCCTTATCGGCTTTTACCAACACTTCATTGTCCACTTCCGGTGAATCGAACTCGGTGCGGCCAACAAAATAATCTCCTTCTTTTTTATCGAACAGCACTTTAAATGTTTTGCCGACCTTCTTCTGGTTGAGGTCGAATGAGATTCCCTGCTGAAGCTCCATTACAGCCTCTGTGCGGGCCTGCTTCACTTTCGCAGGGACATCGTCCTTCAGGCTGTAGGCATGCGTATTTTCTTCGTGTGAATAGGCAAAAATGCCGAGGCGCTCGAAGCGCGTCTGCTCCACCCATTCCAGCATTTCTTCGTGATCCTGCTTTGTTTCGCCCGGGTAACCTGCTATCAGCGTAGTGCGGATGGCAATGCCGGGAACTTTATCACGGATCTGGTTCACAAGATCGATCGTTTTTTGCTTGGTGGTGCCGCGTCGCATACTTTTCAGCATGTTGTCGGTAATGTGCTGCAAAGGCATGTCAAGATATTTGCAGATGTTCTTACGCTCGTTCATCACGTCCAGCACATCCATCGGGAAACCGGCAGGGAATGCGTAATGCAGGCGGATCCATTCAATGCCTTCCACATCGGAAAGATTCCTCAGCAGCTCTGCGAGGTTCCGTTTTTTATAAAGGTCGAGCCCATAATAGGTTAGATCCTGCGCGATCAGCATCAGCTCTTTCGTTCCGTTCTTTGCAAGGTGCTTCGCCTCTTTTACAAGGTCTTCAATGGACTTGGAGATGTGGTTCCCGCGCATCAATGGGATGGCGCAGAATGAGCAGGGCCGGTCACAGCCTTCCGCGATCTTGAAATAAGAATAATGATGCGGCGTGGTCAGCAAACGCTCACCTACCAGCTCATGCTTGTAATCAGCTTTTAATGTCTTTAATAAACGCGGAAGCTCACGTGTTCCGAAATAGCCATCCACGTTCGGGATCTCTCTTTCCAGCTCGGGCTTGTAGCGCTCACTGAGGCAGCCGGTAACATACACTTTATCAACGAGGCCGGCAGTTTTTGCATCGGCGTAACGGATAATGGTATCAATGCTTTCCTGCTTTGCATTGTCAATAAACCCACAGGTGTTAATGATCACAATGCTTGCATCCTCATCCGTACTCTCATGCTCCACCAGGAAATTATTCGCTTTCAGCTGTCCCATCAGCACTTCACTGTCCACAATATTTTTGGAACAACCAAGGGTCACTACATTTACTTTGTTCTTCTTTAAGGTTTTTGTCTTCATTTTTTAATTATCCTGCTTGTATCAAATGCCCGTAACAGGCTATAAAACAAGATTTTATTCTATATTTGTTTCTTTTGCAAAGGTAACGAAATAAGGCGAAACTATTATGAGAACGGCTAAAACAATCATTTTATTTCTTTTACTGAACAGCTTGTTATTATCCTCGAAGGCGCAGCAATCGCTTGCTGACAGCCTGATCAATTATGTGAACACAAAAAAACCGGTTGATTCTGTAAAGATCAAAGCATACGGTGATATCAGCTGGGAGCTGATGGGCGTTGACATTAACCGCTCACTCGACTATGCAAAGAAAGAGCTGTCGCTTTCAAAATCAACAAGGCGCGTTGCAGATGAAGCACAGTCCGAAAGCGACCTCGGGAACGTGTACAACCGCAGGGGGCAGTACGATTCGGCGCTCAGCCATTATTTCAACGGGCTGGAGCTGCGGAAAAAGCTGAAACAGGAAGAGAAGATGGCGGGCATTTACAACAACATCGCCACTGTGTACATGCGCGAGAACAGGTTCAGGGAAGCGCTGGACATTAATTTCAAATCGCTGAAGATCTTTGAAGATGCGAAGGATACTGCCAAACAGGCCAATGTACTGAGCAATATCGGGAACATTTATTATGAGCTGGAGCAGGCCAAACCCGCAGAGCAATTCCTGAGAAGGGGCGCACAGCTGGCAAACGCCGTTCACAAGCCGGTGATCATGGCTAACATCCTTGTGAACCTCGGCAGCCTGAAATTCGACAAGCTCGACCTTGATTCTGCATTGTACTATTTTACAGCGGCCGGAAAAATAATGGAAGAGAACAACCTGCCTTATAACCTGGCTGCGGTTTATAACAACATCGGGAAGATCTACCACGAGAAAAAAGAATATGCAAAAGCAGCAGCTCACTACCAGAAAGCGCTGAAGAACCGTGAAGAGCTGAACGACAAATTCGGCATCGGCCTTTCGAACATGAACCTGGGCGAGCTGTACATGGCTACGAATGAACTTGATAAGAGCATTGTGTATCTTGAAAAAGCGATCGAAACGTTTACAGGTGTTGGCTCGTTCATCAACATAAAACAATCGTACGGGCTGCTGGCGCAAGCCTACCAGGCGAAACAGGATTACAAAACCGCCATCACATATTTCCAGCTGTATGCGCAGTACAAGGATTCGGTGTATACAAAGGACAATGCCGATAAGCTGGCGGAAATGCAAACGCGGTTCGAAACAGAAAAGAAGGACCTTGAAATAGCAAAGCAGAATGATGAGATAAAGATCACCAAAGCGGAAGTGGAACGAAAGAATATCATTACCATCATGCTGGTGATCTCGATCATTCTTGTGCTTGTATTCTCCTATCTTCTTTACAACCGCTACAAGCTGAAGCAGGAAGCGCTGATGAATGCAGAAATGCTCCGTCAGCAGGAGCTCCGCGCCAAGTCCATCATTGAAGCCGAAGAAAAGGAACGCATGCGTATTGCACGCGACCTGCACGATGGCGTTGGACAAACGCTTTCGGCTGCCAGGCTGAACCTAAGCAACCTCGAGAGCAAGCTGCACCTGGCAGAAATTGAAACACAATCGGCATTAAAAAATGCGATCGACCTGGTGGATGATTCGGTGAAGGAAGTGCGTGCCGTTTCTCACAGCATGATGCCGAATGCCCTGCTGAAATCGGGACTGGTGGCAGCTGTACGTGAATTCATACAAAAGCTTTCCACTGCCGGACAATTGAAGATCGACCTCGAGATCACAGGATTGAATGAGCGCCTGGAGCAATCTACTGAAACTGTTCTGTTCAGGGTGATGCAGGAGATCGTCAGCAACATCATCAAACATGCACAGGCCAACCAGGTGACGATCCAGATCATCAAGCATGAGGATGAGCTCACGGTCATGATCGAGGATAACGGGATCGGCTTTGATACTGCCAAACTGAATGAGTTCAGCGGGATCGGGCTGAAGAACATTGTTTCCCGCGTTGAATTCCTGAAAGGGAAAGTTGATTTTGATTCGGTTGCCGGTAAAGGAACAACCGTTACCATTGAGGTGCCGGTGGCTGTTACTGCTTGAACAGGCTGTCCACAAACTCGTGCTTGTTGAACACCTGCAGGTCTTCCATCTGCTCGCCAACGCCAATGTATTTCACCGGGATTTTGAATGAATCGGAGATGCCGATCGCAACGCCGCCTTTGGCAGTGCCATCAAGCTTTGTAAGCGCCAGTGCATTCACATCCGTAGCAGCGGTAAACTGTTTGCATTGTTCGATCGCGTTCTGCCCTGTGGATGCATCCAGCACCAGTAATATTTCATGGGGAGCATCGGGAATAATCTTGCGCATCACGTTCTTGATCTTTGTAAGCTCGGCCATCAGGTTCACCTTGTTGTGAAGGCGCCCTGCCGTATCGATGATCACAACATCAGCGCCTTTCGCCACAGCGGAGCTTAACGTATCAAAGGCAACAGAAGCCGGATCGGCGTTCATGCCCTGGGAAACAACCGGCACGCCGGTACGCTCGCCCCATACTTTGATCTGGTCGACAGCTGCAGCACGGAATGTATCTGCTGCGCCGATGATCACGCTCTTTCCTGTTTTTTTGAATTGATGGGCCAGCTTGCCGATGGTGGTTGTTTTTCCGACACCGTTCACTCCCACTACCATGATCACATAAGGTTTTTTGCCGGAAGGAATTGAAAAATCAGCTTTGTCTTCCATACCATTGGAAACAAGCAGCTCGGCAATTTCGAGGCGAAGGATCTCATTTAATCTGGAGGTTTCAACGGAGCGTTCTTTTGCAACGCGCTTTTTGATGCGCTCAATGATGCGGAGTGAAGTATCCACGCCTACATCGGAAGTGAGCAGGATCTCTTCCAGGTTTTCCAGCACTTCATCATCCACCGTAGCCTTGCCCATGATGGCGCTGGCCAGTTTGCTGAAGAAGCTTTGCTTGGTAACAAAAAGCCCTTTGTTTAAACTTTCTTTTTTTTCCTTGCTGAAGAAACTGAAAATGCCCATAAGGGAATTGAAGATTGGTGGAAATTTATTGAAAGACCGGAAATTGAAGAATTCCCAATCCGGGACAAGCTTTGCTGAAATAATAAAAGCCCCTTTTGTTGAGGAGCCTTTAGAATGGAATGTTAGCCTGAAATTATTTAGCTAAAAAATCTTTGATGTGATCGTTGTGAACGATCTCTTCTTTAAATGTGTAAGCACCTGTTTTAGGCGATTTTACCATTTTAATAACTTTGGTAAAGTCTTTTCCTTTACCTGATTTCAGCGTTGCAACTACTTTCTTTGCCATTGTATATAAGTTTTAAAGTCAGATTAAAAGCCCTGAAACAGGCTTAAATGCGACAAATTATTTAATTTCTTTGTGAACTGTTACTTTTTTCAGGATAGGGTTGTATTTTTTCAACTCTAAACGCTCAGTAGTGTTCTTTTTGTTCTTGGTAGTGATGTAACGGGATGTTCCCGGCTTACCGCTGTCTTTATGTTCGGTGCACTCCATGATTACCTGAATTCTGTTGCCTTTTGTTGCCATCGTTGTTTTCTTTTTACTAAATTGGGATGCAAATGTAATAATTAAAAATTGATCTGCACAATATTTTAAGAATATTATTCATGAAAATTCGCCTGCCGGACTGGCTCATGGCTTATTTTATCTTGTTAAAGAGGCTTTCCTCCTTCATCAGCGCTTCAATTTCCTCCGCCTTTTTAGGCAGTTTTCCCGAGAGCACATCCGGTTCCCCGGTGGTGATCAGCACATCGTCCTCTATGCGGATGCCGATGTTCCACCATTTCGGATCGCAGGGAGAACCGGCAGGAATATAGATCCCGGGCTCAACCGTGATGACCTGGCCGGGACTGAGCTTCCCGTAATTTCCGGCATCGTGTACATCCAGGCCTAAATAATGGGATGTTCCATGGAAGAAATACTTCATAAAATCGTTGGCCTCCTTGATGATCCCGAGCTCCAGCAGGCGTTTCTGCACCACGGCCACGGCAGCTTTGTGCGTGGCCCTGAACTCCGCTCCTGCCCTGCAGGCCCTGATCCCGGCTTCCTGCGCCTCCAGTACAATGTTATAGATCGCTTTCTCCTCAGCTGAAAACACACCATCCACGGGCAATGTGCGGGTCACATCGGCCGTATAGCCATGGTATTCAGCTCCCGCATCGATCACCATAAGGTCGCCCCCATCCAGCATTTTGCGGTTGGTCTCGTAATGCAGGATGCAGGAGTTTTCGCCACCGCCAACAATCGAAGGATAGCCGACGTATTCGGAGCCTTCTTTCCGGAACATGTATTCCACCACGGCCTGTGCCTGGTATTCCTTCATTCCCGGGACCAGCGAGCGCATCACTTCCATGTGCGCCATGCAGGTCATATCAATGGCCTTACGCATCAGCACAAGCTCTTCGGGCTGCTTAATTTCCCGCAGGCTGGCCATCAATCCATAAAGGTTAAAGCCATCAAGATTCCTGCGCTTGTAGTTTGTTTTTTCCTGGAAATGACTGATGAGGCTCGCGAGGTCGCCTTTCTCATCCTTGTCGTCGTGTGCATCATCAAACAGCTCGAGGTGGTATACCTTGTAGAATTTGGAAAAATCGATCTTAAAATCAGCGAATTCATCATTCAGCAGCACATGGCTGAAGCCGAGCTGCTTCTTCACTCCCTCTTTTCCCATTATTTTACCGGTCCAGGCTTCCTGCATGGGATTACGGTCCTGCACAAAGATCAGCTCATTGGTGGTGATGCTGTCATAAAATGTTTGCGGCTCCTTAAAAATGATCAGCACGGAATTGGGTTCATTCAATCCGCTGAGGTAATAAAAATTGGGATCCTGGTGATAAATAAATTTTGTGTCATTTGCCCTTGTGCGTTCCGGGTTGGAAAAGAATACCGCACAGGCGCTGTCGGGAAGGCCTTTACGGATGGCTTCCCGCCTGCCCTGGTGAAATTCTTTTGTAAGAAGGTCGGTATCGTAGCTTTGGGATACAGCAATACTTACAGGGAAAAGAAAGAGAAGACAGAGGATTTTAGGGATCATTTCTTATTTCATTTTTTAGCTCCGGTAACCGGGAGAAGATGCTTCGGCTGCGCTCTGCATGGCAAACAATGAAATGCAGAAGCTTCACATGAACATGAGAATTCACATTAAAAGATCCTGCTTTTCAGCGGGATAAATGAAAAAAGCTTTTATGAAAACAAAAACTAAGTTTCATTAAAAACAGAAAACGTCACCACGAATGTAGCAACGTTTTCCAATAAAAGTATGTTAATGAAAAATTATTTCTTTTTCAAAAAGCCTTGTGCTCTTGCTTCTTTAACAACAGCAGAGATCCCATTCTTGTTGATGGTTTTCAGCGCTGAAGTAGAGATCTTGAGGGTGATCCACTTGTCTTCTTCCGGTAAGAAGAATTTTTTAACCTGCAGGTTCACATTGAACTTACGTTTGGTTTTTGCATTGGAGTGAGATACTTTGTTACCCACAATTGCTTTCTTTCCTGTGATTTCGCAAACTCTTGACATTGTATTTTGTATTAAATTGGTCTTTTAAAAATTTCGGACTGCAAATAACGTAATTTTTATTCAATTGACCAAATACTCATGTAGAAATTCCAAAATAAATCCCAAAGAAAATTCCAAAATCGCTAAAAGGCTTTAGAACTGAAGGTAAATCGGCATTACCTGGTCGGCCTGCTTCACCTGGATAATGATCCAGATAAACACCAAAATAACGGCTATCCGCCCCGCCAGCGTGATCTTTGTGAGCACCAGCTCCGAAAAGCGCTGGTAGGATCCGGGGATAAAATGAATGACGTATCCCAATAGCATTACGGCAAACACAAGCCCGTAAGCTTCCAGCATCGGCCGCCATGCCGCCCCGTTGAAATTAGTAAAGATCTGGCTGATGATCACCCCGGCATCGTGAAAAGAGGATGCTTTGAAGAAGATCCAGCAGAAACAGACGAAATGAAAGGTGATGATCACTCCTATTATTTTTAGAATTTTAGAATTCCGAATTTTAGAATTCCCAAAAAGAGTGATCCGCACCTTATCAATCGCCAGCGCTACGCCGTGCATTCCGCCCCAGACAATAAAATTGAAAGAAGCGCCATGCCAGAGCCCGCCGATCAGCATCGTCAGCATGAGATTGAAATATTGCCGGAATTTCCCTACCCTGTTGCCGCCCAGCGAAATGTATAAATAATCCTTGAGCCAGGACGACAGCGACATATGCCAGCGCCGCCAGAACTCGGTGATGCTGCTCGACTGGTAGGGCGAATCGAAATTCTCATTAATAGTGAAGCCCATCCATCTTGCCATCCCGATCGCCATGTCGGAATACCCTGAAAAATCGCAGTAGATCACCATCGCGTAGCCGTACACTCCCAATAAGCACTCGATCCCCGAATGCCGGGAAGGGTCATCGAAAATATACTGCACATAATTCACATAAATAAAATCGGAGATCACCACTTTCTTGAAAAGTCCGCCCAGGATCAAATACAGGCCTCCTGCAATATCATGCTCGGTGACAAAAATGTCTTTCCGGATCTGCGGGATAAAATCGGAAGCCCTTACGATCGGGCCCATAACAAGCTTCGGAAAAAAAGTAAGAAAGAAGCAGTAATCCAGGAAACTGGTCACGGGCTTGAATTTGCCGCGGTACACATCAATGGTGTAGCTAAGGTTCTCAAAGGTGTAAAAGGAGATCCCGATCGGCAGGATCAGCTTCAATGGCTGGATATGCCCGAGCTGCAGGTCGTTGATGATCTCGATGAAGAAATTGGTGTATTTAAAATAGAACAGCAGGCTCAGGTTGATCAGGATGCTGATCACGAGGATGATCTTCTTGTTCGACTTTCCCTTCACCCGGTACATAAGGTTCGACAGGTTGAAATCCACCACAGCAGAAAGCAGGATGAATAAAAAATAAAACCCGCAGGCCTTGTAAAAGAAGAACAATGAAAACAGCGTAAAATATATAACCCTTGAAAGCTTACGCTTGTAAAGGAATTGGTAGCCCAGCAAAAACACGAGAAAGAAAAACAGGAAAAACCCGCTGTTGAACAAAAGCGGATCTTTTGAATTATAGGCCAGCTGGCCGAGGAGTTTTTGTATGTCGATGTCGTTGAACATGCAGTATCACGCTCCCCTCCTTTTTAAGGAGGGGCTGGGATGGTTAGACTAAAATCTTTTATTGATGCAATTTTGCTTTATCTCCTCAAGAACAAATTCTGTTTTTTCAAAAACTTCTTTATTCTCAAAACGCAAGACCTTTATACCTAAACTATTAATATATTCCGTTCTTTTAATATCACGTTCTTCATTCACAGGATTAAAATGAATTTGTCCATCCAGTTCTATTGCAAGCAAAAATTGTGGACAATAAAAATCAACTATATAATTCCCTAAGCTGTGCTGCCGCCTGAATTTAAGTCCGTTTAGCTTTCCATTCTGGATTAACTTCCAAAGCTTCGCTTCTGCAGGAGTAAGATTATTTCTTAAAGATCTTCTCCTTTCTTTCAAATAAACACGGTTGTTAATTTTATCCATAATATTTCTAAATGAACCACCCCTAGCCCTCCTTGCAAAGGAGGGGAGCAGATTCTGCTAACATTTAAAATTTCTGTAACTCATTATTCCTACTTCTTCCCCTTATACCTCTCGTACCCTTTCAAAAATGCCTGGTACAGCAGGTCACCCTGGATCTGGTAGCCTTTGCCGCTGAAATGCACCCGGTCCTTGGCCGATAATTTTGCCGTGTACCATTTTGCCATCGAGCCGTAACCGCCCATCACTTCATACAGATCCCAATAGGCCAGATTATGATCGAGGGAATACTTGATGATCGCCTCCCGGGCCAGCTTCATATCAGGATTTTTCACCCTGCCTTTCCTGCTCTTCCTGAATGAATCGCCGGGAGTCGTGAGTAAGATGGCAGTGTTGGGGTTGGCATTCTTAATGTTCGTGATGAGCGTATCGATGTTGCGGTAGAACAGATCTTTATCGAATCCTGCGGAGAATGCTTCATTCGTGCCCATGGAGATGATCACGAGATCGGCATTGAGATACGAGAACTGCTGCAGGAAATATTTCGACATGTTGTAATGCCTGTATTCTGCCCCATTCACACCGATCATATCGTACAGCACACCGGCGGAATCATTTTCGAGCATCATCCCGTAAATGCGCGTGGAATGCTGCATGGCAGTATCGGCAGCCTTGTTGCGCAGGTAGATCTGGCGCATGGGCTTGCTGAATTTTAATTCGGAAACAAAAGGGTTTGCCGATTTATCGATCGGGCGGATGATGCCGATCTCGCAGTTAAGGTCATCGCACACCGTGAGCTCGTAATTGGAAGGGCCTTTTTCATGGAACAGGGTGAACTTCGTAAAGCTGTATCCTAGCTTCGGCTGGTCTTTCACCATGATGCTGATCTCCGCCACCGAATCTTTTGTTTCCACGGTAAATCCTGCAATACCGATCGGCAAAGGCTTATCATAGAACACATTCCGCTTGGCATCCCAAACCACATTGGTAACTGTTTTATAGCTGGTGGGCTCATTGCTTTTTGCAACGCGGTAAGGGAAGATCAATCCACGGCCTGCATTCCCGAATTTCAGCTGCATTTCCTGGCGCACGCTGCCGGAAAGGATATCTGCCTGGATGTGTGAATCGCCAATGTGCACAATGTTCACACGGCCCTGCTTTGTGGTTTCGAGCTGGTATAATTTCTCATACACAAAAGCGAGCGAGCTGCTGTCGTTCTCAATTTTATTGAGATCGGTACGGATGAACTTGTACGGCTTGTAAGAAGTACTGTCAACCGTTTGAGCCTCTGAATAAAAAGCAACACACACAACAACAACCGAAAGAACACACTGCTTCCAGTAAGAAGCAGAAGCCATACGCAACGAATATTTTTTAATTAAGCTTTTTGTTATAATCACCGTATTCGCTCATTAATTTAGTGTACAATAATTTTCCAACCTTGTGCGCGCCCCTGAAATTGAAATGCGTGTAATCCTTGTTTGCGAGCACCGTATCACCCTCTACCCACTTCACCATCGAACCTTCTCCGCCCATAGCATCGTAAAGGCTCCAGTAGGCGCAGCCGGTTTGCTCTGCCATTCGTTTCTGAACATTCACCAACAATGGAACGCTCGGATCGGTTTGATAAATGCCATCCTTGCGATAGCCTTTATCGCCTACGCTGATCAGTAAAATACTTGCATTGGGAAAGCTGGCCCTGATGTGTTTGATCACATTCAGCATGCCGCGCTCGTACCAGGAAAAATCGGTAACGCCCGGACTCACTGCGTTGAGGCCGTATTCCAGCACCACGAGATCATAATCAAGGTATTGATCGGTGCCGGAATAAATGCTCTGCGGGACTTTCACAAGCGGAAAACCGGAATTACCGCGGAAAGAAAAATTGTCGACAAAGGCACCACTGTCGCTTTCCATGCTCAGCCCGAAAATATCCATGGAAGTTGTGCATTGAAATTTCGCGCTTAATGACTGTACTCCTTTTCCGTTATCGATCAGCACTTCGTTCACCGGCTCTTTTCCATCGAGCTTATAGCTATTATTATTAACAGTCACCGAATTTGTTCCTTCGCTTTTTCCGTAAAGGATCCTGGTTTTATAAAAGCGGTCGAGGTGTTTTTGCTTTACGGCAATGTATTTCACCCAGCTTTCGTTCGCGGTGTTGCTTGTATCCGCCTTACCTGAAACCTGCGGCACAAAGCTGTAGCCGGAGATGCCGAGCACATGGTTCGCGGGCATATTATCGAGGAGTGTATGGGTTGTCCAGCCGCCGAACTGGTGCATGATGCTGGTCCTGAAGCCTGCCACAATGGAAGTGACCGGCACGAAACCAACCCCGGCCCCGCCGAATGCATCCTGCATTTCATTGCGAAGGTCCTGCGTAATAAGGTCGCCCTCGATCATCGAATCGCCGAAATAGGCAATGCGAACCTTTTTCTTTTTTTTGATCTCATTGAGTGCGCCAAAGAAATGTGCAAGTGCCGAGGTACTGTCGTCCGGAAAATCGATGATGTTTGCAGGGTCGGCTGTGCGCACAGCAACCGCAGTGCTGTCTTTCGCAACCACGGAATCATTTACCACCACAACGGACAAAGGAAAAAATTTAGCTTTTCCTTTCAGGAGAACATCCCCGAGCGGGTCTACTTTTTTTGTCTTATGCCCGAAGAGATTGAATTCGGTGCTGAATTGTGAAAGAACAAGCAATACAATGGTAACTGCAAGTACCATTATAAAAGGTTGGGAGTGCCTGTTTTTATTGTCGTTCATAGGTTGGAAAAGCGCTGCAAAGATAGCATTTTGTTTACCGCAATCAAGCCGTTCTCGATACACCCTTCCGAAAAGGAAGGGCAACGAACTGACATTAAAAAAAACGTCCCCCGGTATGGAGGACGTTTCTCTGTTCTTTCTATTTATTCTTTAGTGTTTCATGGGTGCTCCGTCTTTCACATCCACGAGCTCCACATCAAATGTAAGGTCTGCTTTTGCAGGGATCATCGGCGGACGGCCGGCTTCACCATACGCAAGCAGGTAAGGGATCACGAGCCTGAGCTTGTCACCCACATTCATGAGCGCAATGCCTTCTTCCCAGCCCTGGATCACATAGGCCTGGCCCAGCGGGAACTCCAACGGCTCACCACGCTCAACGGAAGAGTCGAACATTGTTCCATCGGCAAGATAACCTGAATAGTGCACCTTTACTGTTTTACCGGCTTCCGCTTTCACGGTGCTTCCGCTTCTTTTCACTTCGTAATAGGTAATTCCGGAAGCGGTTTTCTTCGCTTCCAGCCCTTTGATATCATACGCTACCGGCGGGATCACCTTTTGCACATCCATCATCTCCACATCGAAAATAATGTCTGCGTTCGGTGGGATCGGGCCGCTGCCTTTTTCACCGAAAGCGAGTTTTGAAGGAATAATGATCCTTGCTTTTTCGCCTTTGTGCATCAGGGCAAGCCCTTCTTCCAGCCCGGCGAACAATTGGCCTTTACCGATATTCGCTTTCAGAGGCTGACCTCTTTCAATGGAAGAATCGAACATTTTTCCATCGATAAGGAATGCGCTGTAATTCGCCACCACCTTGGTGCCGCTTACTGCCTGCTCTCCCGATTTGTTTGCTTTTACAACAATGTACTGCAGGCCGCTTGCCGTTTTCACAGTGTCTTTTCCCTTAACATCAAAAGGCCTTGCACCTTCTATCACTTCGATCAGCTCCACATCAAAGATCAGTGTTGAGTTTGCCGGGATCTTGCCCATTGCGCGCTCGCCGTAACCCAGCTCGGGGCCGAACTTAATGGTGGCTTTATCGCCTTCCTCGAGCAGCTGGAATGCTTCATCCCAGCCTTTGATCACCTGGCCTGCGCCTACTTTGAACTCGAAGGGCTGTCCTCTCTGGACAGAGCTGTCGAATATGGTATCGTTCAACAATTTGCCGGTGTAATGTACTTTTACCTTGTCGCCGGCCTGGGCTTTTTTGCCATTTCCTTTTGAGGTAATGGTATATTCTAATCCTGAGGCTGTTTTCACTGTTTTAGGCTTTTTAACTTTTACACTTTTCACTTTTTCCTGGGCGATCGATCCGAAGGCCAGTAGTAATAGAAGTGCGGTTAATGTTCTTTTCATTTTTAATTCTATTTAGATGGTACAATGCTTAGGACCTCTACCTCGAACACCATCGGGGAGAACGGTGGGATCGGCCCGCCGCCTCTTTCACCATATGCAAGCGATGAAGGCAGAATAATAGTTGCTTTGCTGCCTGCGCCCATCATTTTCAATGCTTCACTCATTCCCGGTACCAATAATCCACCGATTGTGAATTCAACAGGCTTGTATGGATTTCTTTCATCGTAGATGTTTGCTTTTTTTGCTTCTGCTTCGCTGTTGGTATCAAAAACAGTTCCATCCAGCAAACGGCCTGTATAATTTGCCATTACCTTTTGCCCATCTGCAGGGTGCGGGCCTTTGCCTTTTGTTTTTTCAATGAAGTAAAGCCCGCTTTCAGTCGGCTTCACAGTCACCTTGTTATCCTCGAGGTATTTTGCAAGCACTTTTCCTTCTTCGTTCTTGCGTGTTTCCATCATGATCTGCTGCTCTTCCATCTGCTTCTGGCGCTCTTTCTCCACCACTTCTTTCGTAGTGATCTTCTGCAGCTTCACTTCATAGGTAAGCAGTGAGCCTTTTTTCAGGAAAGGAGGTGTTTCCTTGCCTTTATACATTGAATCGATGCTTACCATAAAGCTGGCGCTGTCGCCAACGGCCATGGTGGAAAGTGCTTCTTCAAAGCTGCCGCCGAATTCCGATTTCATAAGCGGGAACTCAACATAAGGTGCTCCCTGGCGGTTCACCTTCGGGTCTTTTGAATCAAACAGGATGGAATCCTTATCCGTTTTCACGGCAAGCATTACCTGCATCACATCTCCTTCTTTCGGGATCACGCCTTTTTCGTCGTGCGTGTAGAATTTAGAGTATAAACCGCTTTCGGATTTATCATACCCCGGGTGATCAGATTTTTCACATGCTGTGAAGGCAACTACAGTTCCTACGGCAGCAAGTGCAAGTGTTTTAGAAAATGAATTTGTCATGTTTGATTTTTATTTTTTATTGATACTTAAGAGTTCTATTTCATAGATAACTGTGCTGTAAGGAGGGACAATTCCCGTGGAAGAACCAGCTTCTCCAAAAGCGAGCTGCGAAGGTATAATAAATTTTGCTTTAGCGCCTTCGTTCAATAAACTTATTCCCAATTCAATTCCTTTGAGCACCTGCCCCTGCTCCCCGAGCCTGAATTCAAGCGGCTGCCCGCGGTCGTAGGTAGATTCGAACGGACGGCCATCGAGGAAGCTGCCTTTGTAATTCACTTTTACAAGGTCGCCGGCTTCGGCATTATTACCGGCGCCCTGGGCCAGCGGCATGTAATACATCCCGGCTGAGAAAAAAGAAAAATGTGTCTGGCTGGTATCGAGAAAGGTCTGCAGTTTGCGCTGCTCTTCTATGTCGCGGTCGGCAACAAGGTCCTGGTATTCTTTTACCGCTCCTGCATACTCCTGCCGGTTCATGATGCGGTTAAGCTTCACTTCCATTTTCACCACGTCGCCATGCTTCAGGAAGATGGGCAATTCTGCACGGAAAAAGCTTTTGAACAGCTCTGCGGCATCCACAATAAAGGAAACACTGTCACCTTCGTTCATGGAAGTAAGGCCTTCCTCAAAGCTGCCTTTAAAGGAGGAATGATTGAATGGGAGAATGACCATCCCGGTTTCGTTGCTGGAATAAGAATCGAGAAAGGTGGAATCCTTTGCAGTTTTATAAGTGATCCTGAGCTGGAGGTAATCGCCGATCGAGGGCTTTTTTCTGCCATCCCCGATCACGCGCAATTTGTAAAATAAGCCGGTATCTGTTTCCGTGTAGCCTTTGTAAACGGGATCGGTGCAGGAACAAACAAACACTGCAATCATTATATATAATACACTTATTTTCAATTATTTATCGTATTGAAATAAGTTTAATTTCATAGATCACCGAAGCCTTTGCAGGGATCTTGTTTCCATCCCCAAGGAAGCCGTGTGCAAGGTGGGAAGGAAGAATAAATGTAGCCTCATCACCTGTATGCAGGTACCGGATCCCTTCATGCAGGCCCGATTCAATATTATCCTTTCCCACCACAAATTCCTTCGGGCCGTCTTTTTCAGAAGAATAGCACAAGGTGCCATCCAGCAGGCTGATCTTATAATCCACTTTCACCAGCTGCTCCTGCTGCGGGGTTTCCTTGCCTTCTCCTTTTTTGGTGATCATGTAGCGCAGGCCGGTGCCGGTGGTGTTCATTTTCCAGTTGTGATGCGCCACGTACTGGTCGATCTCGTCGCTTTCCTGCTTCACATACATCCTGTTGGCCTCGATCAGGCTGCTGTCGAGGTTCTTTACCTGCGAAGGGTGCGAATTCTGCTTGTTGCCATTGCCGCAGGACTGCACGATCCCCAATGCTGTGAGCACTATTATACAGGTCTTGATCATATGGAGCTTATTTTTTAGCATGGAGTTGCTTTTCGTACTGAGGAAGCAGGGATACAAATTTATCGATCGTTTTTGGAAGCGACAATTCACTCATTCCGCCGGCTGCATTTGCATGTCCGCCTCCGCTGAAATGTGCCCTTGCAAACTTGTTCACATCAAAGCTGCCTTTTGAGCGGAAAGAAGTTTTGATGATGCCGTCACGCTCCACTAGAAATGCCGCAAAGCGGATCCCGGCAATGGACAATGCATAATTCACTACGCCTTCCGTATCGCCTTTTTTATAGTCGAAACGCTTCAATTCTTCAGCGCTCAGTGAAAAGAAGGCGGTTCTGTATTCCGGCAATACCCTTAGTTTTTCGTTGAGGCAAAAGCCAAGCAGCTTTAATTTGCTTTCGGTATTGTCATCGTAAATGCGGTTGTGGATGGCTGCATTTTCAGCTCCTGCTTTGATCAGGTCGGAAAGGATCAAATGTGTTTTTGCTGTGGTGGACGGAAAGCGGAATGAACCTGTATCGGTCATGATGCCCGTGTAGAGGCAGTTCGCAATGTCCTTATCCAGCAGCTTTTTATCGCCCATGAGGCTGATGAAATCGTAAATGAGCTCGCAGGTAGAGCATGCTGCCACGCTGTGAAGCATGTAATCAGCAAAGTCTTCCGGCTGCAGGTGATGGTCAATGATGAACTTGATGGCAGAAGATGCCGACACCTCATCACCGAGCTTGTCGATCCGCTTCAGGGAATTAAAATCCAGGCAGAAAATGAGATCAGCCTTTGCCACCAGCTTTTTTGCCGCGCTGCCCTTTTTCTGAAAATCGAGGATCTTCTTCTCACCTTTCATCCAGTCGAGGAAGGAAGGATAATCATTGGGCGTGATCACGGTTACGTTGTGATCTTTCTTTACCAGGTAATTGTACAGCCCGAGGGAAGAGCCGATGGCATCGCCGTCGGGCGACCAGTGGGTTACGATCACACTATTCTTCGGCTTGCTTAACAGGGCCTTTACTTTTTTTACCTCGGTCGGATTCATTGATTTTTTTTAGAAAGGCGAATTTACAAATATTTCCGCTACCCGGGAATTGATATTGTTAAGGTATGCAAAAGAGGAGAAAGCATCCATCAAAAATATTTAGCATTATTCTCACACAGCAAAGCCTATTTTTTTCTAATTTCGCAGCCGATTTCAACGAATCTTAAATCAAAAAAACAAAGAATGACAACAAACAGAACATTTACAATGATCAAACCGGATGCAGTGGCAAACGGTTCTATCGGTGGAATTTTAAAAATGATCAACGAAGCAGGATTCCGTATCGTTGCAATGAAATACACAAAGCTTTCGGCTGATGCTGCAGGCAAATTCTATGAAATTCACAAAGAGCGCCCGTTCTACGGCGAGCTGGTTGATTATATGTCCTCAGGCCCTATCGTTGCTGCGATCCTTGAAAAAGAGAATGCAGTGGCTGATTTCAGGAAGCTGATCGGTGCAACTGATCCAACAAAAGCTGAAGAAGGAACTATCCGCAAGATCTACGCTAAATCCATCGCAGCAAATGCTGTTCACGGATCAGACAGCGATGAGAATGCA
Source organism: Bacteroidota bacterium (assembly GCA_025963775.1). Lineage (GTDB taxonomy): Bacteria > Bacteroidota > Bacteroidia > 2-12-FULL-35-15 > 2-12-FULL-35-15 > 2-12-FULL-35-15. The sequence continues at coordinate 52,595 of JAOQAD010000023.1, forward strand.
CAGATCGAAGGAGATTTTTATTTCTCCTGGCTCGAGCGTTTCTAAGGCTCCATCTATTGAAAGATCCTTCTCCAAAGCGGGGAAGGATCTTTTTTTATCCTCTCCCGGGGAATCAATTCCTCATCCCTGCTTTAACAGCATCAGCTGAAAAGCCCTGTTAACATTGATTTTTATCATTTTCACAACAGGGAACAAAATTTTATTTACGTTTTGAAACTAAAAAACCAAAACGTATGAAAAAGCAATATCTTTTATTATCAGCGCTTGGACTGCTTGCAACCAGCTTTTCGGGCTGTGAAGTGGTTGGCGGAATTTTTAAAGCCGGCATGGTGTGGGGAATCATCCTTGTACTGCTGGTTGTATTCGGACTGATCTACCTCTTTACCCGCGGAGGAAGAAAATAGTTTAAACCCAACTTATGTTACTTACAGATAAACAGGCAACAAAATTACCTGCCTATATTGCATTTTCGCAGGTTACAATAGGCATACTGGCATTTTTTTACCTCATCTTCATCGGCCAGGATATCCTGATACCGCTTGTTTTTGCGCTGATCATCTCTATTCTCCTCAACCCGGTCGTAAATTTTTTAACCCGGAAAGGGCTGAACAGGGTGATCGCCATTCTCTTCAGCATTACGCTGCTCATCGTGGTGGTAGGCGGGATCCTTTATTTTATCGGTTCCCAGCTTACGCTTTTCAGTGATGCCTTTCCGCAGCTGAAGGAAAAATTCAATGCACTAACGAGCGATGCGCTGAACTGGTGCTCGCAAACGTTCAAGATCAACAGGTGGAAACTGAATACCTGGATCACCGATAAAAAAGGTGAGACCATGAACAATGCGGGAAGCATGATCGGCGGGGCACTTACGACCATCAGTGGATTTTTCATCCTCGTGTTCCTGATCCCGGTTTACATTTTCATGTTCCTTTTTTACAAGCCCCTGCTGCTTGATTTTGTGTCGCAGATCTTTAAAAAGGACAAGCACGGGGCAGTTGCAGAAGTACTGGCAAACACCAAATCGCTGATCCAAAGCTACCTCGTGGGCCTCCTGATCGAGATGCTGATCGTTGCCACGATGAACTCCACGGCTTTGCTGATCATCGGCGTGGATTACGCCATTCTTTTCGGAATTATCGGCGCTATTTTAAATCTTATTCCGTACATCGGCGGCGTAATCGCAATTGCTTTGCCAATGGCCATGGCCTTTATCACGCAAACGCCGATGAAAGCGCTGTTTGTGCTGCTGGCCTATTGCGTGGTGCAGCTGATCGATAACAATTTCCTGATCCCGAAGATCGTAGCATCGAAAGTAAAAGTGAATGCGCTGATTTCGATCGTGGTGGTGCTGATCGGCGGGGCTTTGTGGGGAGTTGCAGGCATGTTCCTGTCCATTCCGCTTACGGCGATCTGCAAGGTGGTGTTCGACAAGATCCAGCCATTGAAGCCGATCGGCTTTCTCATTGGCGATACCATGCCGCCTATCGGGCAGGACCTGCTGAAAGTGTACAGGGTGAAGCCTGTAGTGGATGAAAAAAAAGCAGCGGAGGAAGATCCTAAAAAACAAAAAAAAAATATTAAGAAATGATACTTCAGCTGAACCCGAGCATCATGGTCGAAACCCCGCTGGGAACGGGCCATGCTATTTTTATCATTGATTACGGCATTCACCAGAATACCTGCTGGATCGTTGCGCTGCAAAAGGATGGCGTGATCAAGCATTTCGACTGCAATGATATCATCCTTTCCACCAATTATACTTACGGACTGAATCTCACAAAGAACAGCAACCATCCGCCTGAAAAATAATTATTCTCCTTTGCTGGCCTCCAGCACCTCAAACACCTTTACCATGGCCAGCGTATCCATCTTACAGTATTCAAGCAGCTGTTCGCGCACTTCAAGGATCTTAAACATGTCCGTTTCCCGCTGCAGCTTTTCAAAAGCGATCATGGCGATGCTTCCGCTGGAGATCTTCAGGCTGGCATAGCTCAGCTCAGGCACAATGGCTGGCAGCAGGTTCTTGATCGAAAAGGAATTTTTCATGGCGGGATGATAAAAGCTTTTTTCCTGGAAAGGCTGCATCAGGTCGACAATCCTGCTTAAGCGATTATCAATTGCTTCGCTGAATTCCGGGAAATCCTTTTTCAATCCGTTCAGTACATTCCTTTCCATTAAGGCATCGAATACGAGAATGGTTCCCTGTCCTTCGGTATGCTTCAGCAGACTTTCAATAAAAGTTTTCCGCGGATCAAAGCCCTGCTCGGCAAGGAACTCGATGTGCTTTGCCTCTTCCCTTTCATGTGTCTTGTAATGCAATGAAAACTGGAAGGGCAGGTGCTGGTAGGGTTTGGTGCCATTGTAGACCGGGATTGCAGGCATGAAGGTCTCAAAGTCCATGAAATACACAGGGTACGAGATCTTACCGAGGAACAGCTTCAGCGCTTCCTTATCGATCAGCGGCTCGCCTGTTTTAACGGCATTGATATGAATATTGGCATTTTTTCCAAGCAGGTTCTCTTCCGGAATTTCCGGGATGGTTTTAAAGCCTGCATCATAAAGCGCGAACTGGTCCGCTTTGGAAATTCCTGTGATCTCGAAGACAGAATTAGGGGGAACATTCTTCCAGCAGGTGCTCATAAAATCGCAATTGTAGGGACTGAAGCAATGCTCGCCGATCCTCATTTCCGGCATTTTCGGGTCGGCAGCCACCAGCTTCGATTGTGCGATCTTTTCCGAGATCATCGCCTGGTTGGAAAGGGCTTCTTTTTTAACAGAACGGAAAGTAAACAAACCATGCGGATCCACATCACCTTTCCTTACGTATTGATTATTGATAGTGATCAGTGAAATATCCTCAAGGGGCAAGCCGGAATTGGTGATCACCCAATACTGTAGGGAAGCATCAAGGAGATAGGTCTGCGAGATCTTCGTGGAGCTTTTCACTTCGTAGGCATACCAGCTTCCTTCTTTTTTAACAAGGATATCGAGGATGGCAAGCACCTGTTCGAACTGGAAGGCTGCTTCGTAGATCACCTCTGCACCGGAACTGATCAGCTCATGCGTGCGTTCAACCGCAGCCGGATTATCGGAGCGCCGCGCCGGTGTGGCATCTGTCCCGCCCGGGAACAGCTGCTGCGCAAACACCCCGACATTGCTTCCGCGGTTAAAGATCGATTGCTGCTCGGCAGAAGGCGCATCCCGCAGCTGGATAAAATTCTTATACAGGTACAGGGATTTGGCGCACTGCAGCCCGCGCAGAAAGGTAGATTTACTCAGGATATGCTTTTCCAAAACCGTTGTGTGATTAGGTTGCAAAATTAAGAATTTAACAGGGCGGCCGTTGTTAATAATTTTAATCCTTCAAAAAATACTATTTATCCGGAAAAAACAAAGACAAAGCGACAAAAAACCTGATTAGCCGCTTTTACAGGCAACTGTTCTTTCACAATTACAACCATTTCTTCGTTTCTTACGTCTTTATTCGATACTATTGTATAACCAAGCATTCCCCCTAATGAAAAAATTTACGGTAAGCACAGGAGTTTTTATAACACTGTTATCCTTTTCAGGATTCTCATCCTTTGCTCAAACACCTGCACCTTCTGCTCCATCATCGATTCCGGCAGTCGCAAAACATGCAGATGCGAACAGGTTTGAATACATTATTTCAGGCTTAAGCACTGCAACAGAAGCAACTGACCTTGTTACACTTTTCAAAGGCCGCCCCGGCATTATTGATGCGGTGACCGATCTCAGTAATCATACAGTCACGGTTTACGCACCGGCAAACATGCCGGAAACAGACATCCGGGAGATCCTGAAATTTGCAGGAAAGACCATTATCCGTGATCCGAAAGAGATCACAAAGTTTTACTAATCGATATTCCCCCTACTCTATGAAGAATCGTTCATTTACCAGGATATTATTCCTGTTCATTACCGTTTTCCTTTGTTTTACGCGATCGCAGGCACAAGTCACCATTGTCAATTATGATTTTAATTCAGGTGCGAGCTATGCGGCAATGAGCCCGGCTCTTGCTTCCGGGGTTACCTGCTCGGTATCATCCACAGAGGCTTTTGCAACACTTGGCGGAACAGCTTCCGGCGGAGCAGCATTCACTGCAAACGCCACAGCAGGCAATGCTATTGATATGGCTAATTCTTCCGGAACGAACACAAGGTACTGGACATTTTCACTGGGCGGGGCCAGCTTAAGCACCTATACAACCTTCAAGGTTTATTTCCAGGCACAGCGCTCAAATACCGGGGCACAGACAATAACTGTTCAGTACAGCCTGAATGGCGGGGCCTATACTGCGTTTGCATCCAACACCATGAGCCCGGGAAACGCAAGCTACGTGGAGGCGACCTTTACGCTGCCAGCTGCCGTGAACAACCCCACAACGCTCGACCTCCGGCTTTTTGCAAGCGCAGCCAGCGGAACAGGAACACTCAGGATCGATAACTTTGAGGTGCAGGCAGTTTCAGCACCCTGCACGGGCACTCCTACAGCCGGAACTGCTGCAGCATCCGTTACTTCTGCCACCTGCTCAACAAACAGTAGTTTAAGCCTTAGCGGCTATACCACACTTACAGGCATTACCTTTCAATGGCAGTCGTCGCCCGACGGCAGCACCTGGACCAATATCGGGGGCGCTACTGCTTCCACATACAGTGCTACGGGAATTACCGCAACCACTTATTACAGGTGCGTGGTTACCTGCAGCGGCAGCGGGCTCTCCGCCAATTCAACTTCCGTTACCGTTACGATAAATGTACCTGTAGGCGGAACAGCCGCAGCTTCAGCTTCTCCTATCTGTATTGGCGGCTCCAGCACCATCTCCTTATCCGGTGCAAGCACCAGCGGCATTACGTATCAATGGCAATCATCGCCGGATAACAGTACCTGGACAAACATAGGAGGCGCAACAGCATCCACTTATGTGGCGAGCCCTGTCACAAACACTTACTATCGCTGTACACTAACCTGCTCTGCCCCGGCAAGCACGGTGGTTAATTCTACCAGCGCACTGGTAACTGTGAGCGCAGCCCCGGGATATACAACTCTTCCATACAGCCAGAGCTTTGAAGGTCCATGGCTCAGCTCCTGCGGTACAAGGGATATTCCGGATGCTTTCTGGAATAACAGTCCGAATACCGGCAACAACTCCTGGCGAAGGAATGATGACGGTGTTGCTGCTGCTTCCTGGTCAAGCAGCAACGGGATCTATTCACCCGTGAGCACACTCGGATCTTATTCCGCGCGCTTTCACAGCTACGATGCAGCTTCTGGCTTGCAGGGCAATTTCAACCTGTATGTAGACTGCAGTCCGGCCGGCACCAAATTGCTTACCTTCGACTATATCAGCACTTCCGGAACGGATGGAATGGTTGTGCTGCAGTCGACCGACGGGGGAAGCACATTTCCAACAACGCTGGCCACTTATACAACGGCCGGATCATGGACCAATGAATCCATCAATATCACATCCACATCTGCCACAACAGTGATCCGTTTCAGGGCTACTTCCGATTTCGGGACAACGGATATAGGAATGGATAACCTGAACATTTTACTGCCATGCACAGGAGCACCTACGGCAGGTACGGCAAACGCTTCACCAAACACAACCTCCTGCTCTTCGCTTACAAGCACGCTGACAGTTTCCGGCTACACCGCAGCAGCAGGGATCACTTTCCAATGGCAATCGTCGCCGGATAACTCCACCTGGACAAACATTGCAGGTGCCACGTCCGCTTCATATACGGCAACTGTAAGCAGCACCACTTATTTCAGGTGTGTTGTGACCTGCAGCAATTCAGGGCTTACTGCCAATTCGGCGAGCACACTGGTAACTTCAACGGCGGTCATTCCTTCCAACGATGACTGTACCAATGCCACTACGCTTATTTCAGGTGCTACATGTAATCCCACTGCCGGTACCATTGCCTGTGCCTCTGCTTCTGCCCAGGCAAATGCATGCTCCGGAACTCCCGACGATGATGTATGGTATAAATTCGTGGCAGTATCCACTACGCAGTTCATCACCATTTCAAATGTTTTGGGTTCCACAACCGACCTTTACCACTCAGTGTACAGCGGAACCTGTGCTGCTCCCGGAACAGCACTTGTGTGCAGCGACCCGAACAGCAGCACGGTTACAGGCCTTACTGTGGGTAATACATATTATATCAGGGTATTCAGCTGGGCCTCTACCGGCGGCCAGACTTCCACATTTGATATTTGCGTAACCGGCTGTACCGGCACGCCTGCAAATGATAATTGTACAGCGGCTACCACGCTGGTGGCAGGAAGCACCTGCAGTTCCACTGCAGGAACCATTGCCTGCGCAACTGCCTCCACCCAGGCAAACGGATGCTCCGGAACCGCCGATGACGATGTATGGTACAAGTTCGTTGCAACAGCCACCACGCATTACGTTAACCTTACAGGTGTTTCAGGAACCACCACCGACCTTTATCACTCTGTGTATGGAGGAACCTGCGCTTCTCCTGGAACAGCACTTGTATGCAGCGATCCGGACAACAGCACGGTTACCGGCCTTACCATCGGTAACACCTATTACATCCGGGTATTCACCTACACTTCAACCGCCAACCAGAACACGAGCTTTAACATTTGTGTTACAGGATGTTCAGGAGTTCCGGCCAACGATGACTGTACAAATGCCACTACACTTACTTCTGCGCTTACCTGCAGCACAACGCCAGGCACGATCGGCTGCTCCACTGCTTCCCCGCAGCCAAACACCTGCGGAAGCGGAACGGCTGATGATGATGTGTGGTACAAATTCGTTGCTACGGCAACCTCCCATACCATCACCATTTCAAATGTGGTAGGTACCACAACCGACATTTATCATTCTGTGTATGGCGGTACCTGTGCATCGCCGGGCACAGAGCTGTTGTGCAGCGATCCGAATACAAGCACCGTTACAGGGCTTACTATTGGAAACACATACTATATCAGGGTATTCAGCTGGACATCGACCACAGGGCAGTTTGCAACCTACGACATCTGCGTTACAGGATGTACGAGTACGCCGGCTAATGACAACTGTTCCGGCGCAACAGCCCTGACTATTAACCCGTATGGCTCCTGCGCCGCAACATCCGGCGGAAACCTGCAATGTGCCACACCTTCGGGCACTGCCATCGGAACCTGCGCAGGGGCACCTGATGACGACATCTGGTATTCCTTCACAGCGACAAGCACAGCACAGCTTATTACACTTACTGCTGCCTCCGGATTTGATGCTTACATGCAGCTTTATTCCGGAAGCTGCGGAAGCCTTAATCCGTTCCAATGTTCCGATCCGAACAGCTTTACCGCTTCGGGACTTACCGTGGGCCAAACCTACTTTTTACGTGTGTATTCGTATGGAACAGGTGCTCCCTCTAACGGTAATGTAACTGTGTGCATCAGTAATCCCCCTTCCTGTCCGGCCAACCTTGGCTCAGGAAATGTTTCCATCGCATCTCTTCCATACAGTGTTACAGGGCAAAGTACATGCGGCGCCGGGGATGAGATTACCACCACTAATGCAGTTACCTGCGGAAGTGTTTATTATTTCTCCGACGAGGACAAAGTGTATACATTTACCCCCGTTACATCAGGATCGATTACGATCACGATCAACTCCACACAATCCTGGACAGGAGCCACACTGTATGACGGATGTCCTTTCAGCGCAAACTGTGTGGGATTTGTACAAAGCTCTGCCAGCGGCTCAAAAAATTTCTGTACCAGCGTGGCAGCAGGAACCACCTATTACCTCGTGATCGATTCGGACGGAACAACAGGCGGATGCATCTCTTCTTTCAGCCTTGATATTACGGCGCCATCCGGGACCAGCTCCAATGACCTTCCCTGCAGCGCCACTCCTTTAACCCTTGGAACAGCGGTAACGGGAGACAATACCTGCGCATCAGGATCGGGTGAACCGGCTGTACCGGCCTGCTGGACCTCCGGAAGCACCAATACCGTATGGTTCTCATTTACTGGTCCGGCCTCCGGAACAGCGTATGTTCAAACCACTGCAGCTACCATTACTTCTACCCAGATAGCGATCTATTCCGGGACCTGCGGGCCGGGACTGACCATGCTTGCCTGCAACCAGGCACCTCCTACGGGCTGTACAGGAACAGCAAGCTCGGGATCGCTGATCAATGCAAGCGGACTTACGCCGGGAGCGACCTATTATGTGCGTGTTGACGGACGACTGGATAACAAAGGAACATTCTCCATACTGGTAGACAACGGATCATCCAGCACCACAGCGCCTGTTCCGGGACAGGATTGCCAGACACCGCTTGTGGTCTGCAGCTCCGTAATGTCGATCGGGAACCCGGGGTATTCAAATACCGGGAACGTGTGTGACTTTACAGGATCGGGCAACTGTACCAGCGGAGAGCTGAACTCGGTTTGGTACCAGGTAAGCATCGGCGGAACAGGTAATTTCAACTTTACGCTGATGCCGAACGATGGAAGCAACAGCTCGAACGGAGCCGAGACTGACTATGACTTCTTATTGTGGAAAGTATCGGGCTCGGGAACAACCACCAGCTGCGCTACCATCTCCTCCTCCAGCGGAACAGCATTGCTTGCGTGTAACTTCTCTGCCGATGGCGTTACGGGCATTGCTCCCGGCGGAAATGCACCGGCACCGATCAACTCGTACTTTAATGGTGCTTTTGAACCTACTGTTTCTGTAACTGCCGGCGATATACTTTACCTCGTGATCCAGAACTATTCAGGAAGTACACAGGGATTCACGCTCGACATGACCTCTTCGGGGGCGGGCGTTGTGAATTATACAGCTCCTTCAACCGTGTACTGGACAGGCGGATCGAATACCGTATGGTCGAATACGACCAACTGGGGCAGCTGCTCAACCTATCCTGTATGCGGGGTAAATGCTGTGATCACGGCCGCTTCTGCAACCCAGCCGATCATTACCGGAACTGAGTATGTGAAAGACCTTACGATCAATCCAGGTGCAACACTTACACTGAGTGCCGGTGCGATACTTCACGTATGCGGCAACTTTACCAATAACGGGAGCTTTGTGGCATCACCTACCTCCACTGTGATCTTTGACAATGCAGCTGTAGCGCAATCCATTTCCGGAAACTTTACAGGAACCAATAAATTCGGGCATTTAACGACCACCAAAACAGGCGGTTCTGTAACAGCGAACAACGATATCGACATTGCGGGTAATTTCAGCACCTCCAATTCAACAAGTGTTTTCAACACCAACACTTTTTATATCAAGGTGGGCGGTAATTTTGTGAATGCCGCAGGGAACACCACTTACACAAACACAGGAACGATCGGTGTGCTTGAATTCAATGGCAGCGCTGCACAAACCTACAACCAGGGCTCTTCACAGCTCGACCTGAATGGCGTGGTGATGAACCATACCGGCACAGGCGTAACACTGCAGACCGACATGAACATTAAAGCCACAACGGGAACCCTTACGCTAACACTTGGGAAGATCATTACAACAGGAACTTACAAAGTGGTGGTGGGCAATTCAACACCAGCTTCTGTTTCTGCAGGAAATACCAGCAGCTATGTGTATGGCTTCCTGAGAAGGTACATCAATAACTCCACCGGCTCATTCGATTTTCCTGTAGGAACGGCAACAGCTTACCAGCGTGCGAATGTTAATTTCACGGCCGCACCGGTCATCACCTACCTCACCGCCGATTTTCAAACCTATGCTACAGTCCCGGGCCCGCTCGGCTCCAGCGAATGCGCTGCAACGTATGACATGAACGCACTTGATAACGGCTTCTGGAACATTGATGCGAATACTGCGAACAACAATACCGGCACCTATAACATGACGCTTTACAATACGGCATATACAAATGCGGCCACCGGCTGGACAGTAATGGCGCGCCATAACGGAAGCGCTACCTGGGACATTGTGAATGGCGACGGCTCTTACGGGACCTGTGTTACCAGCCCTGTCACCGCTGTTGTACGCAACAACATGAAAGGCTTCTCCCGCTTTGGTACTGCACAGTCAAGCATCCCGCTGCCTATAGAGCTGCTTTCCTTCAGCGGTAAAAATGAAGGCACAAAGAATAAGCTGGAGTGGGTAACCGCATCGGAAATGAACAACGATTACTTCTCGCTGGAGCATTCACCGGACGGGAACTCCTTTGAAACCTTCCTTACAAAAGAAGGCGCAGGCAACAGCTCCGTAAGGATCAACTACGATGCCTGGGATTATTCGCCGTACAACGGAACGACCTATTACAGGCTGAAGCAAACGGATTATAACGGGAAGTACAGCTATTCTTCCATCATTTCGATCGAGAACAGGCTGGATGAGGTGGCTGTAAGCAATGTACACCCGAACCCGACCACCGATGACCTTAACTTTGATTTTTACTCGCCAGTGAAAGGTACTGTGAGGACCATGATCATGGATTATACGGGCAGGATCGTTATTGACAAGGTACAGAACATCGAGGAAGGAAAATCGGGCCTTAACACACAAATGGGCAATCTTGCAAAAGGCGTGTATGTTTTAAAAGTTGAATTCAGCGAAGGCGGATTCAAATCGATCACGAAAGTGGTGAAATACTAATTACTGATCTTTAGCGGGGGCTTCACGGAAATGTGAAGCCCCTTGCTTTTTAAGCGGCTCTGAAAACTAAGTTTATGCCTTCTTTTGAATGGATCATTTTGAAAATAAATCTTTACATTCGTAACGTTTTTATAAAACATGCCTGAAAAATGCTGATCAAAAGGTGCCTTGTTTTTTTAGTTTGTATCTCCGCAGGGATCTCCTGCTTCGGGCAATTCAATGCAAGCGCGGGTAACGACAAAGTGATCTGTCCCGGGTTCGGCGTTGTTGTAGGAGGCTCTCCCACGGCATCCGGCGGACTTGCGCCTTACACCTATTCCTGGCAGCCTACGACAGGACTGAGCGCAAGCAATACGGCAAACCCGACAGCCACTCCAACAGCCGACATCAGCTATACAGTTACCGTTACGGATGATACAGGCGCAGTAAGAACGGATGTTGCGATCGTGTACATCAATCCAATTACGTATGTAACCGCCGGAAGGGATACAAGCATCTGTGTAAACAGCTCTGCATCCATCGGCTCGGGCGCAAATAATTATCCCGGCATTACCTATTCCTGGTCACCGGGAAGCACACTGGACGATTCCACCAGCGGAGCACCGGTTTCATCACCTGGCTTATCAAGTGTTACGTATACATTAACGGCAACCACGGCAGGCTGTCCGCCGAAAACCGACCGGGTCACCGTTACCGTTATTCCCACTCCTCCTATCAATGCAGGCCCGGATACCACCATCCAGGAAGGGGCTGTTGCCATCCTCCACGGCTCGGGCGGCGCAGCCTATGCATGGGGCAACACACCGGAGATCATGTACATTTATTCCGCCAGCTGCGATGTGGAGCCGGTGGTGACTACCACGTATTACCTTTATGGAACCGATCCCACGGGAAAATGCCCGGGCTACGACGACGTAACGGTGTTTGTTGAAGCGAATGATGAGGTGGTGATCTATAATACATTTACGCCGAACAACGACGGGAACAACGATACCTGGTACATCGGCAATATTTATAAGTACCCCGACAACCAGCTGGAAGTTTACAACCGTTATGGCAAGCTGGTGTACAAAACAAGCGGCTATGCCAATACATGGGATGGCCGGGTTTCGGGGGAGGAGCTTCCTGCAGGAACTTATTTTTATGACCTTGATCTCGGTCCGGGAACTACGAAGCACCATGGAACACTCACCATACTCAGGTAAGAAATGAAAAAGATACTGGCATGCAGCTATTTATTTTTAGTGTTCGCGGGCGCTTCGCTTGCGCAGCAGATGCCGTATTATTCCCAGTTCCGGAGCAACCTTTACATGCTTAACCCGGCAGTTACCGGCACTAAAAAGCTGGTGGATGCACGCCTCAACTACCGCGCGCAATGGATGGGATACGAGGATGCGCCACGCACCGCGAACATGAGCCTTCACAGCCGCTTTCTCAAGGGAAAAATGGGCGCAGGCCTTTACCTCATGCAGGACAAGATCGGGCCCTTCAAGCAGATGAACCTCGGATTGAGCTATGCCTATCATATCCGTTTCCCGGATGTGGAGCTTTCTGCAGGCGTAGCAGGAAACTTTGCAAAGCAGACGCTGATCGGCGATAAGATCTACCTTCACAATTCACAGGATCCATCGATCAACCAGTATGTGACCAACAGCACCTGGGCATCGGATGTCCATGCCGGGGTGTACCTGTACAACGACCGGTTTCACGTAGGATTAAGCGCCCTGCACATGATGGAAACCACCGCAGAGTTTTACAAGAAGGACACAACAAAAAAAGGATTTCTGAAATATGCCGACCATATTAATTTTACGCTGGGCTATAATTATTCGCAGAACCCTGACTACATTTTGGAAAGCACGCTTTACGGGGTGTATGTTGCAGGAACGCCTTTTAATCTTGACTACACACTTCGCGTGCACTACAAGCAGATGATCTTCGCCGGGTTTTCGATCCGCCTGAGAGATGCGGTTGCACTCCATGTAGGTGCAACATTCCTTGAAGAATACCAGGTAAGCTATTCGTATGACTTACTGATCGGTAAGATGAAGAATTACAGCAGCGGCTCGCACGAGATCATGATCGCGTTCAGCAGCAGCATCTTCAAGCATAAGCGCGGAAGGGTGAACGACAAGTTCCTGCACCAGCGTTATGGCTATATGTTCTAAAGCTATTCCACAATTTTATACTTCAGCATTGCTTCATTCCTTGAGCAGGAATTGAAATGCCACCATTCCGTGGTGATGCCCGTGAATCCTGCCGCCTGCATTGCTTCGCGTAAAACTTCCCTGTTAAAAAGCTGTTTGTGCGTGAGCCTGCCTTCGCGGATCATTCGCTGCTCCTCACGCGGGTATGCAAGCTCACCGAAATAATCATAGGGCGTTCCCATGTCGAGCACGATGCCGTTCTTATCAATGATACTGAGGTCGACGGCAGCACCAAAATTATGCAGGGAGCCGTTCTGCGGGTTGGACACATATTTGGAGCGTTCAAAAGCAGGAACAGCAATGGTGTCCCACATCCTGAACTGGATGCTGCGCGGCCTCACGCCGTCGAAAACGATCAGCGAATAATACGGGTATTTCTCCTTCAGCAGCCCCTGCGCTTTTTTAAGCTTCAGCGCCACATCCGGCTGCAGGTAACATTTTGAAAGGTCGCCATACATATCGAGGAACAGGAAGTTGTCGCAGCTGGAATATTTCAGGTCCACGGCAATGCTGCTGTCAACCGAAACAATGTCCACCAGCCCGGCAGCAATGAGCTGCTTTTCAATAGCTGAGCTGTCATTGATCATTTTGCTTTCAAGGCTGTCGGCCGTAGAAGGCTTAACTTCCATGGAATCTACAAGGACCAGGCCTGCAGGCGCATGTTCCGTTTGCTTTTGCTTTTGCTCACAGGCAGTGAAAAGCGCTGAAAAAAATAAGATGCCTAAAAAGTTCTTCCTCATGTCAGGCTGCAAAGTTAAGGATAATTAATACTTTTGTGAGATGAACGCTGCTGCTTCCAAAATACTCATGATCCGCCCGGTGCAGTTCGGCTTCAACGAGGAAACCGCCGGAAGTAATTCGTTTCAGAACAAAGCTGTTGAAGCAGCTGAACAGATCCAGCAGAAAGCATTAAAGGAGTTTGATGAATTTGCAGGCAAGCTGCTGGCTGCCGGAATAGATGTTGAGATCTTTGAAGATACACTCCTGCCCCACACTCCCGATTCTATATTTCCGAACAACTGGATCTCTTTTCATGGCAACAGCATTGTGCTTTATCCCATGCTGGCTGAAAACAGGCGCTTCGAAAGACGGCAGGACATCATCGATCATTTCAGCGACAGCTCCACCCAACTGATTGATCTTTCTGAGAATGAACAAAGGAATGTTTTTTTAGAAGGCACAGGCAGTATTATTTTTGACTATACCCACAAGCTGGCCTTTGCGAATAGTTCCCCGCGGACAAACAGGAACCTCTTATCAGAACTTTGCTTCCGCCTTAATTACAAGCCGGTCAGCTTTAAAGCGGTTGACATTTCCGGCGCAGATATTTATCATACCAATGTGCTGATGTGCATCGGGAAGGATTTTGCAGTGCTTTGCAGCGAATGCATCCCGGATGCAGAAGAACGGAACATGCTGATCCGGGCCATTGAAAGTACCGGCAGAACAATCATCCTCATCAGCTATGCGCAGATGAACGCCTTTGCAGGAAACATGTATGAGCTCTTCAATGAAAAAAAGGAAAGCATCATCGTGATGAGCGAGCAGGCTTACAAGGCATTGACGAAGGAGCAGGTTGCGCAGCTTGAAAAGCACGGTAGCATTCTTCATTCGCCACTTTACACAATTGAAAAACACGGCGGCGGCAGCGCAAGGTGCATGATGGCGGATGTGAGGTGGGAATACTCTCCGTTCACAGATGATGTTGTGGATTTCATAACGGATGTTTTTTTGTAGTTGAGAAAAGTCGGGAGTTAGTAGTTGGTAGTAAAGCCTACACACGTTCTCGACTTCGCTCGAACTGACACCGCACGAACACAGATTCGTAATTCGTATATTCGTAATGATTCGTTATTCGCTGAATGAGATTGCTTCGTCGTACCTCCCCGCAATGATGGTACTATTCGTAATTCGTATATTTAGTAAAAATTAGTAATTCGCAGATATGGCTTCATTTGATATTGTAAACAAGGTAGACGCACAGTTGCTGGACAATGCCATCAACGTAGCGCGCAAAGAGATCCTGAACCGCTTTGACTTTCACGGCTCCAAAAGCGAGATCAATTATGACAAGAAAAACCTCAGCCTCCAGATCCTCACGGAAAATGACATGCGGCTGGAGGCGATCACCGATGCGATCCGCTCGAGGATGATCAAGCAGCACCTGAACCCGCTTTGCCTCGACCTGGGCAAGGAAACAGCGGCATCGGGAAACATGATCCGGAAGGAGATAAAAGTGCGGGAAGGAATCGACAAGGAGGTTGCCAAAAAGATCGTTAAGGACATCAAAGACTCGAAACTGAAGGTGCAGGCTTCCATCATGGATGACCAGGTGCGGGTGACAGCGAAAAAGATCGATGACCTGCAGGCTGTGATCGCATTGATGCGAAGAGGTACGTACGACCTTCCGCTGCAGTTCGTGAATATGAAAAGCTGATAACCGGTACTGCACTAATTTATTCCGATAACAATATTCCATATTCCACAAACGGGGATCAGTGCTACTTTTCGCGAGTCCCCGGTCCCAAAAGCTCCACAATCCAAATACTGCTCAACAAGCATGGTATCAGAAAGGGTGTTTTTATAAATGACGCTGCTTGTGGTCCAACATGCAAAACCGGCAAAAAAACAAAACGCCCCAACAACGAAGAAAGATACCAGTGCAGTGAACGTCCGTTTAATGATTATGACAGCATTCTGAGCTGGTGTTTTTTCTGCCCTGACAGATTTTAAAAGCGTAAGCATTACAAAAAGCGGGAAAGTAATGATGATAAACCGCAGGTAATCACATTGTAAATGCTTATCGATAATCTCAACAGGCAGGTATTGGCCAAGGGTGATGCTGAAAAGCTCCAGCCCCATCCCGGCAATGGCAACTATAAACAGCACGTTCAATAATTTTTTCATCCTTTAATGCACTTTCATTTTTTCACGGATGCTTTTCCTGTCCTTCGCTGAAAGGTACTGCCTCGCGATCCTGTTCTCCGGCTTGCTGTCGAAGGTGTACAGCACCAGGACAAAGAACCATTCCAGGGGCTTCATCAGCACATAAACGGCATCTGCCACAAACTTGTTATTGAAAATTCCGTAATGGCGATGCACAAGGTTTCCTACTTTGTTATAATTATGCCGGATCACTTTATGAATTTTAGGGAGCCTTTGCTCCATCAATTCTTCGAAGGCATTTGATACCAGCAGTTGCCTGTTGCAGATGATCTTCCCTCCGCCCCTTTCACCATAGCGCTCCGGCTTCACAAATCCTTTGTGCCCGTTTGCCGCAACGGAACATAAAAAATGCCCGCCGCATTCCACGTTATCGCACATATAATCGAGTTGTGAAAATCCATGCTTGTAGGTATCTGTGAAGGCCCTTACAATGGAATCGGGTTTTTGTCCGAAGAGAAGCAGCACTGCTGTGATAAGCACCATCAAAGGCAGACAAAGGATCAGCAGGAGCGGGATCTTAACAAATGGATTCAGCTGCAGGATCTTCCAGGCGAGCCTGACGATGATCCCGCCGGAAGTTGGGTCCATCTCTTTGCTGTATTCTAACAACTGCCTGTGGTTCTGTGCCAGCTGAAGGATAAAGAGAAAAACAATCGGGAGGTTCCAGACAAGGGCGATGGGAAAGCCTACCTGGTAAGAGATGAAGCCATTCAGCGGGATCGCCAGTAACAGAAAGCAGTTGCTGATCACTTCAAGCACCGGGCTGCCAACACTTTTCTTGAAACTGGAATAAAAGTAAAAGATCACGCAAAGCAGGATCAGGATATAAATAGTGAGCCGGTGCTCCGGCGAAAAGATTGCGCTCTCATCGCAACAATCGTTTTCAGATTCATCGAGAAAGAGAAGGCAGAGCGCTGGAAATACAATGATGGCAGCAAAATCGAGTATTGCCTGCATCGATCTGTTATAAAGGCGTTTTCCTGTAAAGAGAAACCGTATAAAATCTATTGTGATCATAATTCCGGGAAGTAAAAAACATAAAATAAAAACAGCCAGTGAGTAATAAAAGCTTGAATCCATGATTAAAAGAATTTAGGATAAAATATAAAGATCCCGATCAAAGCTGCGCCAATGGCTGCAATTAAAACAGCTGCTGCAGAAACATCCTTTACCCTCTTTACCTGCGGATGAAGATTAGGTGAAACAATATCCGAGAGGAATTCTATGGCTGTGTTGAACATCTCCGCCATGAATACCAGCACGATCGCGAAAACGATCCAGCACCATTCGCCGGAAGAAAGCCCTGTGTACCATCCGAGGCAAAGCGCAGCCAGCGCGGCGACCAGGTGCAGCCATGCATTGTGCTGTGTTGCAAAGAAAGTGCGTAAGCCTTCCAATGCAAAGCCAAAACTTTTTATCCGTTCGGAGATGCTAAATCTTTTTTTGTCCATGGCTTTCGGTATTAAAATTCCTTATCAGTGCAGCTAATGTACAATATGCCGCTATTAAAAATAAGGAAAAGAAAAATGTTACGCCAACCATCCTGGTATTTTGAGTCGGATGAAGGAGCATATTGAAAATATCGGCGAACAGCGCGACCGGGTTGCTGATGAGGTCCCAGCTGTTCCAGCGGGGATAGCGGCCGAGATAGATCCCGAAGCTGCAGAGGATCATAAGGAAGACCGTGAATGCATTTACAATCGCAGCGCTTAAATAAGAGCCTAAAAAGCGCCTGATCTCGAAAAGTGACGCAAAGCCCAGCAGCAGCCCGTTCCATGCAAAGGACAAGATCAGCACAAGGTCGAACCAGAGCGGAATACCTTCCTTTGTCCTTAAATGGAACAGGTCGGTGACAATGTAAGGCGAATTCGGAAAGAAAAGCAGCCAGCCGCCGAACAGCAGCAACAGCAAGTATTTCGGCCTGTTCTTTTCTTTTGCTTCCGCAAGAAGAACGGAACACAGGAAGGGGATCCATGCAAGGAACAGGTTCCAGGCAAGGAACACGTAAAAGAGATGTCCGCTCCATTGCATGCGCAGGAGAAGCAGCGTAACGCATAAGGCAGAGGAGATTGCCATTGTTTTGACCAGGCGGTTTATCATGATTTCGTTTTTTATTTTTGTTTTTTATACCTCCAACAGATTGAAAAGACCGAGATGAGGATCAGGCCCTGCCCTACGGAGAACAATCCCCAGTTGAAATGGTCCGGGACATATTTCCGCACTTCATCGAACATGTTCTGGTTGCTCGATAAGGTCCATACGCCGATGTCGTCGCCGTAATTGGAAACATAAATAATGTAATCCCACATGAAGGAAACAATGGCGGTGATGCTTCCGAAAATCAGCAGCAGCCATTCATGAAAATTGACGAATACCTTTTTTCCCTTCTCCTGGAAATACACTACCACCAGCGTGAACAGGATCATGGAAAGGGAAACAAGACAGGGCGCGATCACGGGGCCAACCCATGGAACGGGGATCAGAAAGAGAATGTCCCATGTGAACAGCGATTCCGGCCAGTTGAGCAGCACTTTCAGGAACACATAATAAAAAATATCCCAGATAGCGAAGGAATACAAAAAGAACACGAAGCGTTGCAGTGGATTTCTGCCTGACATCACTCCTGCACCTATCAGCATGATGATGGTGGCTGCTTCCCGCCAGAACTCGGTGGTAGCGATATCGCGGGTAACGGGAATAAGCGGGAATTTAAATCCTTCCGGGTAATACAGCTTGCGTAAATACACCACCACGGATGTTTCAAGATAGCCCATCGCGATGCTGAAGAGCGTGAGCCAGAGGATTGTTTTAGTGATTGGTTTCATTTTGCTTAATTAAGTACGTTGCCTTCTATTTTTATCCGGGGGTAAGTATCACGCAGCAGGTTCAGCCCTTTCTGCGTGATCAATCCTATTTTCAGATATTTTAGCTTTTTAAGGTCGGAGATCACAGCGAAGCTTTTGATCCCGTTGTTTCCTTCAAGATTCAGCTCTTCGAGATTTTCAAGCTTGCGCAATGAAAAAACATTTTCGAGATTATTATCGGAGATATCGAGGCTGCGCAGCTCTGGCAAGGCGGGCAAACGGTTGATATCCCTTACCGGGTTAGCCGTCATTTTTAAGCTTTTTAATTTTTGAAAATACCGCAGCTCATAACAGTCCGCCATCATTACACCATCCAGTTTCAGCGAATCAAGATTAGAGATCTCCCTGATGCTGCCTGCTGAAAAAACGCCTCCCCTGAACATCAGGCTGCTGATCTGCTTTTTTTCATTCATTTCCAAAATCTGCTTGTATGTTTCCGCATCCGACACATTAAAGGAACGCCAGTCCTTATTGTGCATCCTGTCCATGAAGCGCGCCAGCTTTACCGATAGTTCTGCCCTGAAATCCCGCTCTTCATAAAGCATTCCATCGCCGGTGCTGCGGTAGCTGTAATCGGCCTCGCTCATAGGCTCATTCTTTACGGAATCGTTCAATGCAAGCAATTGCGGGAGATTGGCATCCGAGAGCGACACGAGGTAAAATTTATCAAGTGCTTTATTTTTGCTTACCGACCTGTTGATGTTGAAATTCGTCACCAGCTGATCCCAGTTCACAAAGCAGCTGATCACCAGCACGCCATAGAACAGCCAGCTGTTTGAACGGAAAAGGAACCAGTTTGTTTTAGAGCGCATGATCTTTACAAATGTGGTGAGCAGCCCGATCAACGCCAGCAGCAGCCATACATAAACACCGATGCGCTTGTAGGTAAGGCTGTATTCGTTCACATACAGGTTATTCCGGAAGGCAGTGGAGATGATCATAAATGCATTCTGGATGATCCATGCACATGCCAGCAAACGGATCGTTTTATTCTTCGCATAGAAGTTAACGCTTCCGCGGAAGTAAAACATGATGATGAGAATGGCAATGATGATGGAAAGGATCAGCAGTCCGGTTCCCTGGTGGACAAAAACGGAATAATTCATTCCTTTCGGAAGTGTGCCGTCGCCCCAGAGGTAATTCAGGTCGAGCAGGTTCACCATTAACAGCAGGGCATTCAGCAGTACCAGCAGGATAACGCCCGAGCGCACTTCATTTTCAATGCTGAGATTACGCGCAAACCAGGAGCCGGAGTTGAGCATTCCGGGCGACAGATCATTCGGGATCGACCTGTCCATGTTTGCAAGCGCAGGGATTGTTTTGTGATAGATCAGTCCGTACACAAGGAAGCTGCCGCAGATGGTAAAGAAGATCCATCCTGCAGAAATGAAATCGAGATTGATGTTTTTGGTGAACTCGTCGAAAAGAGGATTGGAGCCTTTGTACAGGAAGAAGAACAGCAGCACTACTGCGAAAGGCACTGCGTACAGCATAAAGCGCAGAAAAGAAGAATTTTCGGAAGCGCTGACAACTTTCTTTCCGGTGCGATCGATCGTATCGAGGATCATAAAAACGAAGGAGCCGCCGATCGAAAAAGCTGAAAAGAATAATGAAGTGATCACCGATGTTCCCGGCCCGATGCTGAAAGCGGAAAGAAGCATTAAGGAGATGATGTTCGCTGTAAGCGACAAGCCATTGCCAATGTAGAAGACGCAGAAAGAAGATGCCAGGGCTCCTGCGGCTGCAAGAAGCCAGTGATTATTCTTAAGGAGTGCCCTGTCTTTCAGCAAGAGCAGGAAGATCATCAGTACAGAGAAGATAAGGAAATTGATCCCCGTTCCCTGCCTGTAAAATAAAAAGCTGTATGCGAATACCGATGACAGCAAGATCCAATCATTCTTTTTCATAGTGATGCAGTTAAATTTAAATGTTCCAGTTGTTTGATATGTTTATAACAGAAATAGAGCGGGATGAAACCGATAACACCGAATGAGCAATCGATCATCTGCCAGTAAAGTGGTATGTGGCGAACTGTACCGGCGATCATGGCCAGCGGGAAGATCATCACACAGGCGATCATGCCGAACTGGATACACCAGATGTTTTTCACAGGATCCTTCAAAGGCCCGATAAATACCACCGCGATCACAAGGTGCGCAAATGCCAGCCAGTCGGTGCCGTAAGATAAATAAGGATAAACGTCATTGGTGGAGCGCACAGAAAGATAGATCGTCTGCAGCCAGTTCTGGATCACATGAGGGAATGCCGATGCGTGAACGGTAAGAAATGCAAGCTCCGCTTCAATCGGGAAAGCGGTAACGCCGCTGAGTACAAGGCATACAATGAACAGGACGATCCAGTTACGGATCCGCCGTTTGAGCTGTTGTTCGCTGAGGATTTTCATAATTTTTGTTTTATACTGTTTGTTTAATGATGGAATATGCTGTCCGGAGCTGATCTGTATTCTGCAGCACAGCGGTGTTGAAATCGATCTCTGCAAAGGCCGGCGAGCTTCTTCCTTTTTTGAATTCCCTGTAAAATTTTCTCCAGTGCCCGGGCATGAGGAACAGGCAGAGCACCACAGTCATCAGCACCGGGAAGGAATAATGGCGGTTGCCGAAAAACCAGAACTGCATACAGGCTTCTCCTTCTTCGTCCATTTCGTAGCCGAGGAGAATGTGCTTGCAATCGTGGCGCACATAACCGGGAGCGAGGCTGAAGCCTTTCTTTTGAAGATAGGTTGCGAGCTCGTTTCCAAGCGTGTGTTCCGGCAGTTCAAGCAGCTGTTTCATTGTGTATGGAAATGGTTGGTTGTTCCTGAGCAGGAGCATCAGGGGCAATGCTATTTTGTGCGTGAGCAGCTCCAGCAATTGTGACCTTGTGCTTTTGATCGTGCTTATCATAATTCCTGTGATTTTTCTGAGTGCCTGTTAGTGTTTCTTCCCTGAGCCTTGCAATTGTTTTTTTGAACTTTAAATTCATCTTGCTCCAGTATCGCCGGAAGCTGTTGCCACCGGCTTTAAAGACTTTCCGGTGTGCGAACCAAACGACAAGAATGGTGGAGAAATAAAACAGCTTGTAGAAATAATAGCTGAGCGCACGTGAGCTCCTGCCCTTCTGCCTGTAAATGATGTAAAAGCGCTCGTACTGGAAATCGATGTGGGCCGCTTCATCAATGAGGATGTCGGTGCAGATCTGCTTCAGCAGTTTGCATTCCGTTGCATCCTTCAGCGACTGGTAAAAGATCTGCGCAGTGCTTTCAACAGTTATCACTGCCAGCGTCCAAAGCTCCATGCTGGTGTTGTAATAGCGGATCTTCCGGAAGAGCGAATCGCCCCAGTCTTTTTTTATTCTCGGTTGCCCGATCGCATCAAGGTATCTGCCCAAATTATTGCCATGCTTCTGCTCCTCTTTGATGAAGAGCTCCACCGCTGCCGGGTAATATTCATCCCCAATTTCCTTTGCATACTTTATGCTGGCAGCAAGCAGATTTTTTCCATCGGAAGTTTCGCCCAGCTGCCAGGCCTGCAGGGAACTGAGCACCTGTTCCGATTCCGCTGCAGTGATCTCCGGCTTTAAGGACCAGTCGACGCGCTGCACCAATAAATTTTGCCGGTAATGGGCAAGCCATTGCTCTGAAGTTTTCATGGATAGAATGAATAAGGTTTGGAAAAAATAAATCCTGATGATTCCCTGAAGGCTTTGACAATGCTGTCGGCATCCTGTCCGAAAGCATATAAAAAAGCCACCTGCAGTGCAATGGCGATCACAAGCAATCCTGAATAAACTACGATCCGTTTCGGCATGGACAGCTGGATGATCTTCAGCGGCAGGGGAATGAAGCCGAGCATTTCGCGGTACGGAAGCAGCTCTGCGGAAATGCTTTCCGTTTTATTGTAAAAATAGAATTCCCGGATGAGCAGGAAGAAGGCGACGAGCGGGCACAGCAGCTCGAATCCTTCGAAGGGAAAAATGATCCCGAGCACGAAATAATTCATAAAATGAATGGTAGTGATGAAGCAAAGAAGAATGCCCTGCAGCATGCCTACCGAGAACAGGATACGTAAAAGAGGCATGCGTGTTTCTGCGGTCAGGCGCGCGCACCAGAACGACAAGGATGAAGCCATCACAAGCAGGATGATGCTTATGACGTGATGCCTTGCAAAGGGCATGTTCGGCCCGTAAGCATCGAAACGGCAAAAACCAATTGCAGGTGCTATCACCGTAAAGATGACATCGGCAATGAGCATGGAAGCGATTCCGTATACGCTTAATTTATTTTTATCGTTCCTCAGCATTGTACGAATGGCTGTGATGATAACATAAAGAATGTAGATGACGTAGGGAATGCCGATCAATAAGAGAAGAAAAAACATCATATCATTTTAATTAAAAGTACTTTGCATTTCAAAGTTAATACGCAAAAAAAAGGTGCTTCTATTCACAGGTATTCGATGCCACCCAGTGACGGACCGCAAAGAATGATACTGCATAAGGAAAAACATTCCAAAGTGTATCGCTTGCCGAATGCGAATGCCTGTCGATAATGTAAAATACCCATCCGCAAATGAGAAAGGTAAACGCTGTGATCAGCCAGCCGATAATGTTCAGGGGTACGTATACCCATCCGATCTTTTTAAACCATTGATGTTTCATGTTTCTTTAATTTAGGGTTTGTTATTTTTTATCAACTGCCTGTTATTTTTTATTGTCAGCCTGAATTAATCTCTCTGCTTCAACAGCTTCTCCAATGCATCCAAATGCTCATTGAATGCCTTTTTTCCGGCTTTTGTCACCGAGTAGGTCGTGTTCGGCTTTTTACCGATGAACTGTTTCTGCACCTCAATGTATTCCAGCTTTTCCAATGCAGAAATATGTGAAGCAAGATTACCATCGGTAATGTCCAGCATTTCTTTCATGGAACTGAATTCCACCTTGTCGTTCACCATGAGGATGCTCATGATGCCCAACCGGATGCGGTTTTCAAATGCCTTGTTTAAATATTGAATATAATTTTTCACCTGCTGATATCAATCTGTACTAATTCAACTAAATACGAATGTTTACGAATTCCAATGGAGATACTGATCTCTTTGAAACGTCATCCCGTGTCGTGGCACGGGATGACTTCAGCGTTGAACTACCTCTCATACTTAAAATACATCACTGCACCATACACAATGTGCAGCACTCCGAATCCAACTGCCCAGAAGAAGAGGCCATAGCCAATATAAAACGAAGCTGTTAATCCAAGTATGATCTCGCAAATGCCAAGGTAACGAATATCGTTGAATGTATATTTGCTGGCGTTGATCAGCGATAATCCGTAAAAGATGAGTGTTGCGGGCGCGACCAGGCCGATGTCGCCGTGATAAAGCATAATGAGGCAGAACAGTCCGCCGGTGGCAAGCGGGATCGCCAGGTTGATCAGCAGGCGCTGCGCGGTGCTGTCCCAGGTCCTGATCCCTTTTTTCCTTGAATTGCGCATCGTTAACAAACAACCTACCAATAAGGAAGCAACCAGCACACCTCCGGCAACAAAGAACAGGTACGTGATCAGCTCATTCACCACTTCCACCCTGCCGCCGCGGTCCATCTGGATCATTGTCCTGTAATTTTCAGCATAAGAGCCGATCTTTGCATACGCGAGATAGGCGCCTATCAGTGCAAACACCCCGGCAAAAACACCGGATAGCCCGCTCAGGGAAATGAAACGGGAGGAGCGCTCCATCATGGAACGGATGTCGGACAGTGCCTGTAAATGTTCTTTCTGATCTTCCATATTAAAGTGTATAAAAGTACTTTGTAACGCAAAGTAATAACAAATTATTGTAAGCGCCAAAAAAAATTCAATTTTTTTTATGCCTGGAACTGATTTGAAAAATGCCGGAATGATTATGTCAGTTCGAGTTTTCGCCTTTTTGGGGCGAAAGTATCGGGAACAGGTCGCTTCTCGATACGCTTCACTACGTTACGCACTCGAAGTGACCTGTTAAGATATTCCAACATATTTTCTGCACCAAAATTTAACCCCTGTAAATTATCCTTCTGAAACTCAGCGACAGGACGAAACTGATTATTAAATCCGGCAGAAAAACCTTATACTTGTAGTATGGTAAACATGCTCATATATGCCTTTATTGCAGTCCACTGGATCGACGTGGTGGACGTGCTATTGGTGGCGCTGCTCATTTACCAGCTGTATTACCTGATCAAGGGAACCGCAGCCATCAACATCTTTATCGGCATCCTTCTTTTCTATCTTTTATGGATCCTTGTAAAAGCATTAAACATGCAGCTTTTTGGCAGCATTCTCGGGAAGTTCATTGATGTGGGCTTCATTGCACTGCTTATTGTATTCCAGCAGGAATTAAGGCGCTTCCTGCTGTTCATAGGGACTTCCGATATTTTCACCAAAGGGAAGATCTTCGATTTCAAATGGAACATGAATCCTACGCACAAGATGGACATCAACGCCATTGTAAAGGCCTGCAAGAACATGAGTGAAAGCAAAACGGGCGCGATCATTATCATTACCAAGAACAACGAGCTGAAATTCTACGCCAATACAGGAGATGCCATCGAGGCTAAAGTATCGGTGCGGATGATCGAAAGTATTTTCTACAAGAACTCCCCGCTGCACGACGGGGCATTGATCATCTCCGGCAACGAGATCGTGGCTGCACGCTGTGTGCTGCCTGTTACCGAAAACAATGAGTTTCCTGCACACCTCGGGATGCGTCACCGCGCAGCCGTAGGCATCACCGAAAATTCAGATGCGATCGCCGTGGTTGTTTCCGAGCAAACAGGAGATGTTTCCTTTTCCAAAGAAGGAGAGCTGAAGCATGGTATCACGCCGGAACGCCTGCGCGAAATGCTGGAGAAGGAATTTGCATAGATACGGATTGCGAATATTGGGAATCTGCGCGCGTGTCATTTCGAGTTCGACCGAAGGGAGAGTATCGAGAAAGCGGGTGAGCTTGTTCTCGATATGCTCGTACCTCGCTACTCGAACTGACGCTATAAAATTCCGTACTTCAAAAGATCTATTTCTTCTTTTTATTCTTCTTCTCAAATTCCCTGATCAGCTCTTCATCCGACTTACCAAGATTTCTGATCGCCGCTTTTGCATCATCGGCATACGGAAGGGTAGGATATTTTGCGATCACCTGTTCATAAATCAGCTTTGCCTTTTCATCATCATTCAGAAAGTTATCCAGCAGGTATCCCTGCAGGTACAGGCTTTCCGCCGTTAATTTAAAGCCTGGATATTTTGAGTTGATCAGTTCGTAATACATCAGCGCCTGTGCATACTGCTGGTTGGCAGTGGAAATTTCGGCAGCCTTGAAAATAAAATCTGCGCTCAGTGAATCATCAGGGAAGTTCTTTACGAAATCATCGTATGCTTTTACAGCAATGGTCGCCGTGTTTGGATCCAGCTTCAGCGACTGGTGCATTTCCTTTTCGTAGCGCCTGATCTGCTTCAGGTAAAGCTCGCGGGGCGATTCTTTCGGAGGGGCGGCCACAGTTGGCTTTTCTTCATTTCCGCATGACATAGCGCCAAGCAGCAGGGCGGCAAAAAAAACACCTTTTACAGTTTTCATGATCTGATCTTAATTTTAACCGGGGATGATTTGAGCCGAAGCTTTATTTTTTATTCGGAAAACGCATTTTGTAATCCACTTTTACATTCCCTTTGGAAATGTCTGTCAGCTTGCCTTTCAGCAGCCTTCTTCTCAGCGGGTTGATATGGTCAACAAAAAGCTTTCCCTCGATATGGTCGTACTCATGCTGGATCACGCGGGCAACAATGCCTTCGTAAGTCTCATCATGCAATTTAAAATCCTCATCGTAATACCGGATGTGCACTACCGGCTTGCGGTACACATCTTCACGGATCTTGGGAATGCTCAGGCAGCCTTCGTTAAAAGCCCACTCCTCGCCTTCTTCTTCTATGATCTGCGCATTGATGAAGGTCTTTTTAAAGTTCTCCATCATGGCCAGCTCCTCCTTTGTATATTCACTTTCACCATCATCCGGCACATCCGAGAACGGCTTCGCATCCACGATGAACAGGCGGATGGCTTTTCCTACCTGCGGTGCTGCAAGGCCCACGCCGGACGAGTTGTACATGGTCTCATACATGTCGTCGATCAGTTTTTTCAAACCGGGATAATCCTCACCGATCTCAGCCCCTGTCTTTCTTAATACAGGATCGCCATACGCTACAATTGGTAATATCATTTAAAATCTAAATTGGATTAAAAATTATTTTTTTTCTTTTCCATAAAGCTCTGGAGGATGATCGTTGCGCTGATCTCATCCACAAGCTCCTTGTTCTGCCGGTCCTTCTTTTTCAAACCGCTGTCGATCATGGTTTGAAAAGCCATTTTCGAAGTGAAGCGCTCATCCATGCGTTCCACTTTAATTCCCGGGAAACTGCGTTTCAGGTGCAGCACAAATGGCTCAATGAACCTTGCAGAATCGGAAGGCTCGTTGTTCATGCGCTTCGGCTCTCCCACCACAATGCACTCAACCTCTTCTTTTCCAATGTACTCTTTCAGGAACACAATAAGGTCTTTTGAATGAACGGTGGCCAGTCCTGTCGCAATGATCTGCAAAGCATCCGTAACAGCAATACCCACACGTTTGCTTCCATAATCAATTGCCATGATCCTCGCCATGTTGCAAAAGTAGTAAAAAAGCCCGCAAATTCCTTGTCAGGCAACAGAAAAAACCTGCTTCTCCAACCTAAAATTTGAATATCTTTGCCCACTCAGTTTGAGCGTATGAATTACAATTGTTTTATCATTAATACCATAGTATATGCAGGAAATCATTGAAGCAGCATGGGAGAACCGCGAGCTGCTGAAGGAGGAAAAAACACTTTCCGCCATCCGCGAGGTCATCGAACAGCTCGATAAAGGTACGCTGCGCGTGGCAGAGCCGAAAGGCAGCGACTGGCAGGTGAATGAATGGGTGAAAAAAGCAGTGATCCTCTATTTCCCGATCCAGAAAATGGAAACCATTGAAGCGGGAATTTTCGAGTACCATGATAAAATGAAATTAAAAACGGGCTATGCTGCGCTTGGCGTTCGCGTGGTTCCCAATGCAGTGGCACGCTACGGCGCTTTCCTTGCAAAAGGCGTGATCATGATGCCAAGCTATGTGAACATCGGCGCGTATGTGGACAGCGGAACCATGGTGGATACCTGGGCTACTGTCGGTTCCTGCGCGCAGATCGGGAAGGATGTACATTTAAGCGGCGGCGTTGGCATCGGCGGTGTGCTCGAGCCTGTGCAGGCTGCGCCTGTGATCATCGAGGACGGATGCTTCATCGGCTCCCGCTGCATTGTGGTGGAAGGTGTAAGAGTGCAGAAAGAAGCGGTGCTGGGCGCAAACGTGGTGCTGACAAAATCGACGAAGATCATTGATGTTACCGGCAATGAGCCGAAGGAATACAAAGGTATTGTGCCCCCGAGATCGGTGGTGATCCCCGGCTCCTACACCAAAAAATTTGCTGCAGGCGAGTTCCAGGTGCCCTGTGCGCTCATCATCGGGCAGCGCAAGGAAAGCACCGACCTGAAGACCTCTTTGAACAATGCATTGAGGGAATATGATGTTGCTGTATGAAAATCTGTAAAATGAAAAAATCACTTACTCTTCTTTTCGCATCTTTAATAATTACTTCAGCCTGCTTTTCACAAACGGAGGATGAACAGCGCCTACTTGAAAAACTGAACAAGGAAGCCTGTGAGAAGCTCGAAAAAGCAGGTATAAAGGAAAAGGATGATGCTTACCAGGTAAAGCTAAAGCTCGGAATGGCTTTTCTTCCTGTCCTCCAGGAGAATGCGGGACAGATCAAAAAAGTCTGGAACCTCGATATAAATAATTCGGAAGATGCAAAAAAAGCGGGTGAAAAGATCGGCCGCTATTCGGTTTATAAATGTGATAAGCTCAGGCAGATCTCCATGCTTCTTTTGAAAAAAGATGAGCAGTTTGCAAAAGAAGTGGATGCAGAGCTCGACAAAGGAGATGCTCCACCGCCAGCACCTGCGGTTGAAAATGAAACAATTACAGGCAGCATTGAAAAGATAGAAGGTACGGATGTATCTGTCATCTATTTCAACACCAGCGACGGAGAAATGATAAAGCTTCTCTGGCTGGAAAGCTTTTCAGACAGCAGCCTGCTGGAAGGTGAAAAGTACAAAGGAAAAAAATTGGTTTTAACATATATTAAAAAACCAATTTACCAGCCCAAAAGCAAAGAATACAGGGACACAAAGGTCATAACAGGACTGGTTGAACAGTAAAAGCACGAGCATACAGGATGAACATAGGATTTGACGCAAAAAGAGCTTATTTGAATAACAGCGGACTTGGGAATTATGCCCGGACGCTGATCAAATCATTGAATGAATATTACCCGGAAAACAGTTACACTCTTTTTACAACGAGGCTTTCGGACAACGATTTCCAGGAGCAGGCAGCAGCATGCAGCAACATTCATGTGCATGAGCCGCAAAGCTTCATTGATAAAAAGCTCCGCTCACGCTGGCGCTCTTACGGCATCACCAATGTATTAAAGGAACAATCGGTTGATGTGTATCATGGGCTGAGCAATGAGCTTCCTTTCAACATCAATGAATTCAAGGGAAAGAAGATCGTTACGATCCACGACCTGATCTTTATCCGTTTTCCGAAGTTATATCCTTACCTCGACCGGAAGATCTACAATAAAAAATTCCGCCATGCCTGCGATGTGGCTGATACAATTATTGCCATCAGCGAGGAAACGAAACGCGATATTGAAAAATATTATTTCGTACCGGAGAACAAAATAAAGGTGGTGTACCAGGGCTGTGATGAAGCTTTCTACAAAGACTATTCCGCTGAAGAATCAGCAAGCATCGCGGCATCCTACCAGCTGCCTGCAGATTTTTTATTGTACGTAGGAACTATTGAAGAACGCAAAAATCTGTTGTCCATCGTAAAAGCCCTGAAACAAGTGAAGGACATCCCGCTCGTTGTGGTCGGGAAGAAGAAAGGCTATTTTGAAAAGGTAAAAGATTTCCTTGAAAAGAACCTGCTGACGGAACGTGTTATTTTTCTTGAGAATGTAAACAACAATCATTTGCCGGTGATCTACAGGAGGGCATCTGTCTTTATTTTTCCTTCCCTGTTTGAAGGTTTCGGGATCCCGATCATTGAGGCGCTGGTCAGCAAAACACCGGTGATCACCTCAAAAGGCGGCTGTTTCCCGGAAGCCGGCGGCCCCGATTCGCTGTACATCGATCCACTGAATGAGAATGAGCTTGCTGAAAAGATCAACCTGCTGCTTCAGTCGGAACCGCTCCGGAAAGAGATCGCGGAAAAAGGGCTTGAATATGCGAAGCGTTTTCACCCGAAAGTGGTGACTTCGCAGATGATGGGTATTTATAAAGGCAGTTTATAATTTGTAGTGGGAGTTAGTAGTTCGCAAACGGTTAACGATTGTCATTCCGATCCGCCGCCGCGGAAGGATGCCGCTATGTAAAACCCACATTCAAATTCGTATATTCGTACAGGTTCATAATTCGCACCATGGAAGAAGAAATAAAAAATGCCCTTGAAGTACTTCGCAAAGGAGGCACTATCCTCTACCCTACCGATACAGTTTGGGGAATCGGCTGTGATGCGCGGAATAAGGAAGCTGTAGCGAAAGTATTTAAGATCAAGCAGCGGGCAGAATACAAAAGCATGGTAACGCTGGTATGCGACAATGCCATGCTTAACCGTTATGTGAAGGAAGTTCCTGAAGTGGCCTGGGACCTGATCGAAGCGGCAGACAGGCCTTTAACGATCATCTATCCCGGTGCGCGGATGCTTGCCGACAATGTGATAGCGGCGGATGGCAGTGTGGGGATCAGGATGGTGAAAGATGAGTTCTGCAAAAACCTGGTCCATAAATTCGGGAAGCCCATTGTTTCCACGTCTGCCAATATCAGCGGCGAAGAAGCGCCTTCTTCCTTTAACGAGATCAAGATCGATATTTTGAATAACGTGGATTACATTGTAAATTTGCGGCGGATGGATAACAGCAGCATTCAGCCCTCCACCATCATCAAAGTAGCGATGAACGGGGAATTCAAGATCATCAGGAAGTAGTGAGGAGGTTGGAGTTAGCATAAGCGTCAGTTCGAGTAGTGAGGAACGAGCGTATCGAGAACAAGCTCACGCAATTCTCGATACTCTCCCTTCGGTCGAACTCGAAATGACCCGCACACCGATCATTATTTTATATAAAATTATAGTAACAAACACAGATTCGTAAATTAGTAAATATTCGCGATCTATAGAGGGGAGATTGCTTCGGCCGTACCTCCCTCGCAATGACAGCTCGATTCGTAATTCGTAAATCAGTATAAATTCGCATTGGTAATATGGAAAGCTTATTCAATCAAAACGACAACCAGAAGTTAATTGACAGGATCAATTCCCTCAGCACCACATCTAAGGCACAGTGGGGGAAAATGAACGTATCGCAGATGCTTGCGCATTGCCAGGCACCTTTGGCTGTTGCTTTTGGCGAGCACAAGCTGAAGCGCGGACTCATCTCCATCCTCTTCGGAAAGATGATCAAGAACAAGCTGATGAAGGATGAAAAGCCTTTCGACCGGAATCTTCCTACAGATAAAACGTTTATTGTAACTGACCAGCGTGAACTCGATAAAGAAAGAAATGCCCTGGTCAGCCTCATCAAACGTTTCCGCGAAACAGGTGAAAATGGCATGACCAAAGATGCGCATCCTTTCTTCGGTAAATTAACCGGGCATGAATGGGATGTGCTGCAATGGAAACATCTCGATCACCATTTAAGGCAATTCGGGGCTTAAAGCGTGAAAACAAAACTTACTCATCCTGTATTTGCCATTGTATCAGCCTGCGCCGATGAAATGAATGTAAAAGCATTTGTGATCGGCGGCTGGGTGCGTGACCTTCTCCTGGGGCGTCCCTGCAAGGACATTGACATTGTGGCGATCGGAAGCGGAATAGAGCTTGCTGAGCGCGTTGCAAAAAAACTGGGCGACAAGTATCATGTGAACACGTTCAAAAATTTCGGAACCGCACAGATCGCCTATGAAGATTATGACATTGAATTTGTAGGCGCACGAAAAGAATCCTACCGCGCTGAAAGCAGGAAGCCATCCGTGGAGAACGGCACGCTGGAAGATGACCAGAACCGCCGCGATTTCACGATCAATGCCCTCGCTATCTCATTGAACGCTGCGAGCTACGGCGAATTGCTGGATCCCTTTAACGGAGTAAAGGATATGGAAGCGAAGATCATCCGCACACCGCTGGATCCTGACATTACCTATTCTGACGACCCGCTGCGGATGATGCGCGCCATCCGTTTCGCTACGCAGCTGAACTATACGATCGATGCCGCTTCCATTGAAAGCATTTCAAAGAATAAAGAACGGATCAGGATCATTTCCAAAGAGCGGATCACTGCGGAGCTGAACAAGATCATCCTCGCTAAGCAGCCATCCATCGGCTTTAAGATCCTGTTCGATACAGGCCTGCTTCATTTTATATTTCCTGAAATGGTTGCGCTGTATGGCGTGGAAGTGCGGAACGGAAAATCGCACAAGGATAATTTTTATCATACGCTGGAGGTGCTCGACAACATCTGCCGCACAACCGATGACCTCTGGCTGCGCTGGGCTGCGATCCTGCACGACATTGCGAAGCCGCCTACAAAGCGCTTCGAGCCTGACCATGGCTGGACTTTTCACGGGCATGAGGACAAGGGGGCACGCATGGTGCCGAAGATCTTTGCAGAGCTGAAGCTGCCGCTGAATGAAAAAATGAAATACGTGCAGAAGCTTGTGCTCCTTCACCTGCGCCCGATCGTGCTTGCCAAAAGCGAAGTGAGCGACAGTGCCGTGAGGCGCCTGCTGTTCGAAGCCGGTGATGACATTGATGACCTCATGAAATTATGCGAAGCTGATATCACTTCCAAGAATGAATACAAGGTACAGAAATACCTCAAAAATTTTGAGCTGGTGCGCCAGAAGCTGAAGGACATCGAGGAAAAGGACAGGGTGAGGAACTGGCAGCCGCCCATAAGCGGCGAAGACATTATGAAAGCCTTCGGCATCCCTGCCGGCCGCGAAGTAGGCATCCTCAAAAATGCTATCCGGGAAGCCATTCTCGACGGCATCATTCAAAACGATTTTGAAGAGGCATTCCGCTTCCTGGTAAAAGAAGGCGAAAAGCTTGGATTAAAAATTAAAGAATAAAGCGCTGGAAATAGAATATTTAGCTTAGTAAGCGCTGTTTTAGCTGCATTTTAATTCAATAAATTCGTATTTTCGTACAACTATTTACTATTCTTAATTTTTAACACATTACCGATGGTTTACCGTTTTAAAGTAACTTTTGAAGACAACGAGGACGTATATCGCGAGATCGAAATAAAATCCACCCAGAATTTTGAAGATTTTCACAATGTGATCATGCAATCCATCGGCTTTGATAACATGCACGATGCTTCTTTTTTTATAAGTGATGATTACTGGAGAAAAGGTGAAGAGATCCGCCTGAAGCCTGCAGAAGGCCTGAGGCAGATGAACAAATGCAAGATGGCCCTTCTCATTGATGACCCGCACCAGAAATTTGTGTACACCTATGATCCGAAAGCCGGCTGGACATTCCTGATCGAGCTGATGAAGATCGTGCCGGATGATGCAAAGGCAACTTACCCGAAATGTGCAAAAACAGTGGGCGAAGCGCCGAAGCAGCACAAGGCAAATGCTATTGTGCCCCCTGTTGGCGATGAAGAGGAATTTGACGACCATGAGCCACATAGCGATGATGAGGCGTATACACATGCTCACAGCGAAGATGAAACCGCGCTGCTGGAAGGCGAAGAAGGTGAAGTGGAAGAAACAGAAGAGGAAGAAGTGCACGATGATGAGGAAGCTCCGGATTTTGAAGCCGGCGCTGAGCATGAAGGCGATGATTTTTAGCCGGGAGCCTGTAGTTCATAGTTTGCAGGCCGTTAACCGTTATAATTATACTTCTATTGAAATATCTTATTTGTTATGCTTGCACCGTGCTTTCCCCTCTTGAGAGGGCTTAGGGCTGTGTACAAAAAGCTTATCGACCTGACAGCTGCTTCCCGGTGAAAACAAATAAACATCTTATTGTAGTTACAGGCCCAACCGCCATCGGCAAAACAGCCCTTGGCGTACTGCTTGCAAAAACCTTTCATACCGTGGTGCTTTCCGCCGATTCCCGGCAGTTCTTCAGGGAGATGAGCATTGGCACTGCAAAGCCTTCTGCAGAAGAAATGCAGGGTATTCCCCATTATTTTATCGATTCGCATTCGGTTGCCGAGCCCTATAACGTTGGAAAGTATGAGACCGAAGCGATCGCATTGCTGGAAAAATTATTTGCGGAGCATGATGTGGTAATTATGGTTGGCGGCTCCGGCTTATACATCGATGCTGTTTGTAGAGGCTTTGATGAATTACCCGAAGCTGATGAGGCCATCCGGCAACAGATCGATGAACTTCTTGAAAAAGAAGGGATAGAAGCGCTGCAGGAAAAGCTGAAGCAGCTGGATCCCGTTTACTATGCGCAGGTAGACCTGAAAAACCCGCAGCGGCTCAGCAGGGCGCTGGAAGTATGCATCAGCAGCGGCAAGCCCTACTCCGCTTTACGCAAAGGAAAAATTAAAACACGGAATTTCGATTGCATCAAAATCGGTTTGGACACCAGCCGTGAGCTCTTGTACGAACGCATCAACAACCGCGTTGATAAAATGATGAGTGAAGGTTTGCCGGAAGAAGTGAGATCGCTGCTGCCGTTCAAAACTGCGAATGCCTTACAGACCGTTGGTTACAAAGAGCTGTTCGATCACATTGAAGGAAAGAGCGGATTGCAATCGGCGATTGATCTTATAAAGCAAAACACACGGAAATTCGCAAAGCGCCAGCTCACCTGGTTCCGGCGCGATGCAGCAATAAAATGGTTTGAGCCGGCGGAAACAGAAAAGATAATTGAATACATAAAAACAACGATTGACCACCCCTAACCCCTCCTCGAAGGAGGGGAATCAGAGTCGTTCCTCCCCTTCCAGGGGAGGCCAGGAGGGGTAGAAACTATGATCGCGATTATTAAAGAATACACAAAGCTTGACCGCTCCATCCTCAATATCATTGTGGTGGAATTTTTTGTGCAGATGATCAACGTTTCCTTCATGTCGATCCTTCCCCTGTACATGAAGGTGGAAGGCTACAGCGATTCGGAATACGCGCATTTCACTTCCTATCGCTACCTCGGGATGCTGGCACTGGCGCTGGCTTTGGGCATGTACATCAAAGGACGGAAGATCCTGCCGATGTTCTACATTGCATCGGTTGGTGTTCCATTGTTCGGGCTGCTGATCCTGGTCGGGGTACACATCCACTCCGCTGCATTGCTGCTGGTTTCACACCTGCTCTGGGGAACAGCCTATACCTTCATCCAGATCCCTATTCTTCCGTACATCCTGCGGAATGTCCCGGTGCAGCATCATACATCTGCCATCACGCTGAACTTCGCGACATGGAGCATTGCCAGCATTCTCAGTTTTTTATTCATCGGCGTTTTCAATACCATCGATCCTGTTTTATTCAATGAGCAGCATTTGCTCTTCGGCATTGTGATCCTGAGCTTCAGCGGCATTTATTTTATCATGAAAGTAAGCAGGCAGGAACATGTGCCTGCGCTGGATGAAAAAAGAAGCAACATACGCGGATACGACTGGAAAGTGATCTTCAGGGCGATGATCCCTACTTCCATTATCGCATTCGGCGCGGGATTCACCATTCCCTTCATCAGCCTGTTCTTTTCAAATGTGCATGGCATGAGCACCGCTGAATTCTCCTATATGTCATTCGCAGCCTCCTTCATTGTCGCCTATGCGGCTTTGTGGGTGCCGAAGATCAAGCAGGGCATCGGCTACAAGCGGGCGGTGCCGCTTACACAGTCACTCGCTATCATGGCGCTGATCGTGATGGCCACCACGCAGTACTACAGCCAGGTAAGCACGGCCGTGGTGATCGCTATTGTATTTTACCTGATCCGCCAGCCGCTGATGAACATTGCCGCTCCGATGACCTCCGACATCACGATGAAATATGTGGGCGCCCGCAACCGGGAAATGACGAGCGGGCTTACTTCCGCAATCTGGTCAGGCTCTACGTTTTTCTCCGCCATTATTTTCGGGATCCTGCGCCACCTCCATGTGGACTACGTGAATATTTTCCTGATCACCGCTGCATTGTACAGTATTGGTGTTGTCTGGTACATCATCCTCATTCATGATTATGATAAGAGGGAAAAGGCGGGGTTGATCAGTTAATGTATAGATTGAATTCAGTATGTGTGGTATGAAGCGGTTGGGAATGATTGACAAGGAAAATATTCAGAATTGATAATATCTAATTGTAATGATTATTCTAAATACCATTATTTTTTAAAATAGAGTTTCATAAATTTTTCCAAAGTGCTATCATTATCGAAAAATTTAATGTCTGGAGAAAGTATATTCATATACACTTCTGCCAGTTCATCAAAATATTCGGCGCGAGCAGCTTCAATTAGATTATAAGGATAATCCAAATCACAATTTCTGATCCAATCAACAAGTAATTCATGAACCGTTGATTTTGAGATATATTTACCAGGGAAGCCATATTTCTCGATCCACTTACTATATATGGGGAGGTTGCGTTTTTCCCAAGCAAATTTTCGCTGGGATACGATCTTATTCAATACGCGTAAAACGACCGAAACACTATAAGAATTTCCAAACAATTTTTTATCCAACTCATCATAAATTTTATGTGCCGGTGCATAATCTTCCGTTTGCTCTAACTCCTTCATCTCTTCACTCCAATTAATATACGCACTAATTAAACCTACCGAACTTATAACCGGCTCAGCCATACTAACAGTTTTTATCATAGTATCCATAATCTCATTCCATGCCGATTCCAAAAATTTCATTGAAGGTTGGATCTTCTTTATATCCTCCAGCAATGGCTCAAGTTCTGTATAGCCCATTCCATTATATTTATCCTTTAAAGCACTCAAAGGCGTTCTTATAAAACCTATAGCGCTATTAAACGCTGCTTGACCCACCCATAAATTGCCCTGGTGGTTATGCACAAGGGTCCAGATTTCACGCAGGGCTGCA
Organism: Bacteroidota bacterium; assembly: GCA_025963775.1. Taxonomy (GTDB): domain Bacteria; phylum Bacteroidota; class Bacteroidia; order 2-12-FULL-35-15; family 2-12-FULL-35-15; genus 2-12-FULL-35-15. The sequence continues at coordinate 89,481 of JAOQAD010000023.1, forward strand.
TATTCAGATGTCTTCGCTTCTCCCTTATTACCTTCAATCCATTGATTTAATAGTTCTAATGTTTCTGAAGGCTTCGCAGAAAAATGCTTTTTTACAAGCTCGTATGCTTTTTCAATGCCTTTCCCCAATGTGCTGGAAGAGATAATATGTCTCCTATGTTGCCCGTTAACAGGAAGAGCATCTTGTGTCGCCTGTGAAAAAACAGGCCTGCTTCCAAGATTCTTAGGCCCCATTGAGCCTCCTTTCAGATTACGTGTTAAAAAGCCAGCATCCCATAAGCTATTAGTTAGTGCTGCCCAAGTTTGGAATAAGATTCTTCCTGGTTTGTTCAACTCTACCTCTAACTCTGCCCACATTTTTTTCGTGCCTAAATCTTTAAAATCATTGGCTTTTAAAGCCAGCATAAGCTTTCTTCGAAAATCTCTTTTGGAGAGCCTAACGTCATCATCTTTCGGATAAATCTCTTCCGCCACACTAATCTTTCGCTGCACAGTAACATTATTAACTTTATTGTTATGTATTGAAGACACAGCCATACTATTCATAGAATGCAGCTGCACCGCCTTCCCTCCCATCACATCCGCCTCTTTCTCCAATCCTTTATCATCATTGATATCCACTTTCCCTTTCATCTGCATCGTCGGCTTTACTCTTCCCTGTTTCTGCTGCACTACGTGCCATGCTTCATGCGGCAGATGCTTTTCCTGCCCCGATGCAAGATGGATGTCAGTACCCTGTGCATACGCATGTGCATTCAGCTGTGTAGGCTTAGAGGAATTGTAATGCACTTTCACATCATCCATTGAATGGCCGGAAAGATTTTCTATTCCTGATTTCAGCTGATCCGGCAAACCTGTAGTGTTTGCTTTTCTCTGAACGGGGATTTCAGTGGATTGCTTGTTCGCCAGGGCATCCACCTGTTTCTTTTGAATGGCTGACTGCGAGCGGTTATCCTGGAGCTGAAATGTAGATTTGCTTTCCTTCTGCCCTGGCTGCTTGTTTATTTTATCAGCGTATGAATTCATCGTGTTTGCTTTAGAAAATGTTTAATCCCATTATCAATCGGCGTTCAGCAAGCTCACCACCACCGGGCCTTTTGCACCGGAGTAATCCAGCGCTGAGCAAAAATTATAATTGTGAATGCGGGACTTTAATCGCTCAAGGTGCGGACTGTAATAAGGTAAGCTCACCTGCCGGCCCGTAATTAACAGTACCAGGTTTTCATTTTGCAAAGGATATTTTATAAAAAGCGGGGAATGTATTTCTTTTATGAGATGTTCCTGATGTAAAATTTCCTTTCTCATCTTCTCATAAAAATGCTGCAGCATTTTATTCACATGCACATATTCTATCTTCAGCACAAGGCAAACCCTTCGCCTTGTGATCAGGTAACCCGCAATGTCCATGCCTTCATTGTACACGCAATCATTCAGCGCTTCCGCGATCATCACGTTGCATTCTTCCTCCGTAAATGCCGATTTCCAGTCCCCGGTGATCAATGTGATCGCGAACAGCCGCCTGCTCTCGGGTGTTTCTTTCCCCGGGGCTGCATGAATGACCGCGTTCTTTTTGTTACTCATCCTGCGATCCGGTTAGTTGCTGATGTTCATTGTTTTATTTTCCTTTTTAAACTCGCGTTTTAATCCCGTCATCAATTCCTGCATGGTCACCACCGAATCGTTCCTGCGGATGGCCGACAAGGCACAATAACGCAGCACGTTAATGATCGCGCCACCGGCCAGCTCATGGTCTTCCGAGATCTTATACAGGTCGATATCCGGGTGCAGCGCACAGGTTCCTGAGAATGCATTTTTCCAGAGCCGGTAACGCTCTTCCACGGAAGGCATTGAAAAATAAATGATCGATTGAAACCTCCGCGTGAATGCATCATCCATGTTCCCTCTTAAATTGGAAGCAAGAATGACCACGCCTGGAAAATCTTCAATGCGCTGTAAAAGGTAGCCTGTCTGCTGGTTGGCATGCCGGTCGTTCGAGGAGTTTGCAGCTGTGCGTCTTCCGAACAGAGCATCCGCCTCATCAAAAAACAGGATCCAGTTCTTGTGCTGCGCCGTGTCAAAGATCTTTGATAAGTTCTTTTCCGTTTCACCAATGTATTTTGATACGATCATCGAAAGATCGACCTTGTACACGTCACGGTTGGAAGCTTTTCCAAGCAGCGTTGCCGTGAGTGTTTTTCCTGTTCCCGGCGGGCCGTAGAACAACGTACGGTAACCCGGTTTGATCTTTTTAAACAGGCCCCATTCCTTCATCAGCGTGTCGCCATGCTCCATCCAGGTAGTGATCTCGCTCACCTGCTCCATCACGGCATCATCCAGCACAATATCATCCCAGTCCATCTCTGTTGTTATTTTCTGCGCCGGAAAAGAAGCGCTATGCTCCGGCTGCACCTGTTCACCCGTCATAAAATACTGGAACCAGCGGTTGCTTAAACCGAGAATGCCATTCAGCTGCGGAATGTGTGCTTCCGTTTCCCCAAGCAGCAGCACCTGCTCTTTTATGAGGATACTGTCTTTGCCAAGTGCATCCAGCGCTTTCGATCTCATCGCGGGATCGCCGGCTGCAACAAGAAAGCACAGGGTCTGGCCCGTTGGTAAAAACCCGCTGTGGCTCTTATCCGTTACACCGCCGAACTCGGTAAATCCCCTGTCGTAAACCTGGTTCTTTCCAAAAAAAATATCCAGCGCCTCAGGCCGGATGTGCGGCGCCATCGACAATGCCAAAGCCAGGCGTGAATAAATATCCAGCTCCCAGCTCTGCAGTGCTTCCGCATAAGGATGTGCCGTTGCCGACAGGTCAGGAACAGGAAGATCATGCCATTGCTGCTCATGGCCTTCCTGCAACAGGTAGGTCCTGATCGCCTGGTCGATCACGCTTTGCAGCCAGTCCATCTCTGCCTGGAGAATAGCGATGGACTGTTCAGTATCCATAGCGCAGGAAAAAATTTTCAATGTCATCAAGGTTGGCATCTGCCCATTTGAAATACAGCAATGCCGTGTTCGGGTTCAGCTCATTGGCTGAGAGCATATCCAGCAGGCTCGTATGCACATCGCCGGAGAGCCCGGAGCTATAACCCTGCTCATAATGAAAATCATAATCATAAAAATCGCTGGCCCATTCATGTCTTGACTGCCGTTCAGTGATCAGCTCGCTGATGAACACATCCAGCTTTTCATCCTGCACGGCTAATTTCTTTGCCTTGAAGAACGCAGGTTTTCTCTTTGTTTCGCGGTGATAATATTCAATGTCTTTGGATTGGATCGTTTTTGCGGAATGGTGCCCGAAAATATCGGCAAGCCCGAAGTTTTCAGCATCTGTGGCGATCTCCAGTTCTGCTTTTTCAGCGCCTGCAATTGCAAGTGTCCAGTCTGCAGCCGTTGCACTTTCCGTTACAACATACAGTTCCCTGAACGAATAAAATGTTTGTGTGAGCCGGATGATCAGCTGCTGCTGAAGCTCATTCCAGTTCATTATTTTCACCGACTCGGGATCATTTCCCTTAAAGAAGAAGCTTCCTCTTTTGTCAAAGGAAAGGATCTGCCTGCTGAACTCAAACTCCCCTGCAACCGGGGAACTGCCGCTTCCCCTTCCTGAATATGGCTTTGTGAGCCCATCGCTGAAATTCCAGCCTGCGGGATTTTGTTTTGTTCCGTATGCGAATGTACATTCACCCGGATCAATGATCCCGGAGCGAAAAATATTTCCAAGCACGATCATTTCGCCATTCCTGACCTGGAAAAAATCCCCCGGGAATACATCATGGTTCAGTGGATTGGAAGGAATAAAGCCGCCAGTGCGCATGTAAAAGCTGCGGTAAAAATTTCTGTACACATTTTCCATTGATCGTTTTTTTTTAAATGAATCCGCCACCCCGGGAAGCCCGGGGCAGCGGATGTATTTTATTTCACTACGAAGCCAGCGCAGCAGCAGTGCCTGCAGCCAGTCCCAGCTGAAGCGACTTAAGCTTCACCTGTGCCTTATTCAATGCTGTTGTTGCATCGTTCAGCTGGTTGGTGGTGATCACATTTGCCTTCTGTGCCATTTTGTAATTAGCTTTTGAATTTGCATATACGCTGTAAAGCAATCCCTTGAGGGAAGTGTCTGCTTGCTTCTGAACAGCGTTCATGCTCGTTTTAGGTGATACTGTTTCAGCATTGAGCCCGGTAAGTGCCCGGTAAAGCATCATTGACTGATCGTATTCAAGGACCAGCGCCGATTCAGATTCCATATTGGCGGCCTGTGCTGCAAAAGTGGATTTCAATGCAACAAGTGTTAAGGCAACCGCATTGTTCGCATCATTTCCTGCTGTGCCAAGCATGCTCACCAGCTCATCGGAGATCAGCGGGTTCAGCGCTTTTTTGCGGATGACAAGGTTTGAAAGCTTGTTGATGATCTCTGCAGAATAGATCAGCTTGTCGATCACAGCTTTAATACTTTTGGCCAGGTCCTTTGTTGATTTGTCTGCCTGCGACATTTCAGTAAAAGCAATTTTGGAATTCCTTTCCAGGTCGAGTGCACTTTGCACCAGCTGATCCACAAGGTTCCTGTTCACAAGGGCCTGTGCGCGGGAAGCATCTGCCGTTACGAGAAAGGACAGGAAGCTTTGCTGCTTTTCCGTAAGTGCTGTAACTACAGCCTGCGCCTGCGCCACATCATACTGTGCATCCTGCACGGCAACCGTTCGTGCATCCAGCTCCGATTTTTTCTTTTCAGTGATGCCGTACCTTTTTGTAGTAGACACTGGTCTTATTTGAGTTTTTGACATGATCTGTTTTTTTAGAGGTTAGTTTGAATTTTTTTCTGAATATACCAGGAGCTCGGTGCCCGGTATCACCGACAGCGCATTGCTGTATTCCGAAAGGTTGGTTTCCGGCGCTATCGACATTGAAAGGATCACAGGTACGTAGCTTTGATTCTTGATCAGCGGATTTCCGAAATTATCCGTTGTGAAAGAGCCGACAGGAAGCACCCATGTGATGCCTTCCTTTGCATTTGTTTTAAGTCCGGGTAAGTCATGATTCCCCAACAAAGAATATGCAGGTGTATAATTACCAGGTGTTATCTGCTCTGCGAGGTCGAGGTCGAAGAAAAAGCCAAGTCCTCCGCTGTCCTTTTCTTCTCCTATTTCGTTGAGCGCTTCTTCCTTCTCTCTCTTCTGGGCCTCAAGTGCAAGTGTATCTTCCTGATGCGACCTGTCCAGTTCCGCCATTCTTTCCCTCGTTTCTTCCAGCACCGTTGTTAATTTAGCATAATGGTCTTTTTCCTTCTGGGTCCTGTCTTTGGCTGATTTGAAATTTGCCGTTTTCTCCTTTATTTCGCTCAATTCGGATTTCAGGATTTCCTGCTGTGCTTTCGTAGCCTGCAGCGAAGATTGCAGCGCGGCGATCTCCTGGTCGTACTCCATGGTTGCAAGCTCTTTCTGAAGCTTGTTGTAGGAGCTTTCGGTAAGGAGGTCTTTTGTGAATTCGGAATTCGCCGGAAGAAAAATACACCTGTATTCAACTTTGTCTTTATACTCTCCATTTCCCGGGTCAGAGAAATACAGCCAGTAAGAAGGAGCGCTACTTTCATCTATGGTCATGTCATCCGAAGTGCTGAGCTCATATCTCATGGCCATATTGTTCTGCGTCCTGAACTTATTCCCGATCTCAAGCCATGCAGCAGATTTGTTGGTCACACTAACCGGGATAGTGTGAATGGTTTTGTTATTTACTTTATGCAATTGATGCGTCATGCAGAATGAAGAGGAAGGCGCTGACAGGTAATCATCAAAACTATTGATCTTGCGCTTGTAATCGTCCATGTAAACTGCAAGTACGAACACCACATAATCCACTCCCGTCTTTACAAACTCCCCATCAGAATCACACAGGGGATACTTCGGATGGTCATGGCTTATAACGCCGGTAAAATCGATCGTTTCGCTGAACTCCGTTTGTGCGATCCCCGAAATGGCTGGCCCGTGCTTTTTCACTTTCACCATCTGATCCCAGTTTCCATTGAGAAGAATGCCTTCCGCCTGTGAAAGAGAGAAGGTTGCTTTTTTGTTTTCCTTCACCACAATGATGTAATAATCCGCAACCGGGTAATCTGCTTTTCCTGGTTCAATCCCGTAAGGAACTTTGATCCCGTCAAAATGAAAGGTGAAACTTTTGCTTGTTAATTCCGGTATGGGAACCCTGAGGCCCAGGTTCAGCTCTTTGTTCGTTGTTTTGTAAGCATTGCCGGTTGCTACAGAATCTACGCCGAGATCTTCAAATACGCCTTCCGCCAGCTTTTGCTTTGTGTTTGCGGAGGCGAGGGCAGCATTTGCATTTGTAACGATTTGCGGATCATACGCTGTCACTTTCAGCATGCCAGTTATGAGGTCGTTGGTGCTTTTTGATTTATCCATCACGGCAGACATAGAAACCGCCGATGTGTTCACCGAAGCTTCCATTGCCAGCTGCGAAGCTACTTCAGCAGCATAAGCCGTATCATTCATGAAATCGCGGGCGCTTTCAGCGTGATGGTAAATGTCCGATTCAAAATCAGCCGCATTCACAATGCTGAAAATACTGCCAAGGTCGCTTGCAAGCCGCACAATTGCATTAGCCGCAACCTGTACGTTGGCAGCACACACGGCAGTGTTTGTCACCGATTGCTTCAGGTATTGGTTTCCCTGCGTAGCCGAAGCAAGCAGGTTGTTGGAAATATTGCTGCCTTTCACGGCTGCAGCATTTACCGCTGTTTTATCTTTCAGCTCCTTCGTCGCGCTTTCCAGGTTTTCACTTGCAGTGATCACTGCACCTTCGGCGTAATAAAGAGAGAATTTGGAAGCATTCCGCTGCGATTCGATTGCTTTCCTGTCCGTTTCCTGGGCTTGCAGCGATGCTACCACGGTGGCATTCAGATTTTCGTTGTATGAATTCATGGGGTTTAATTTAGTTATTAATTGATTATTTTCATAGTACATCTTCAGCAGCTCTCTCAGCTGCTGTCAATTTTTTTATCCTGTACGATCCGTGTCATAAGTGTTTTTTTAATAGGGCCAGCTCACATGCAGCGGCTTGTCCATCCATGAATATTTAATGATTGAAAATGAAAAAGGAGACCGGTTGAGAAGCACATCATATGCCCGCTTCTCCACAGTAAGCTCCCATTTGTCGTCCTGCTCCACCAGCAGCCCTTCCCTTACCAGCCAGTTGCCACGAAAGCCATTCACCGATGAATCACCCACGGAAGGCCAGTGAGCGATCATGGCTTTGATAAGGCCGTCGATCAACACTTTATGCTCTTCTGAGATCACGACCCCTTCCCTCACAGGATGGGATAAAGGCAAACCGCAAAGTAATTTGTTCAGCGGAAGCAGCGATTCTTCCGTACTGCTCATCCCGGTTGCCACATACTGCAGGTAATGCACCGCATCCTCCTGTGCACGCACATCCTTAAACTTACAGTCGCTCATGATGCCAAGCCGCTCAAAGAGAACCTGCACGTAGCTGTTAATGATCACAATTCCTGCATTCCTAACGGCAATGCCCGTTTTAGCGGCAGATGCAGCATCCTGTTTATTCAGAACAGGCACAATTTTCTTTTTGATGGCCATAGTAGTTGTTATTGTTTTGTTCTCTTTTGGCTTCAGCTGTTCCAGCGACACCTGCAATGCGGGCGGAAAGCTGAGTTTTATTTTTTCCATCTCCCTGAAAAAAACTTTTCCCGGAACATTCTGCCTTGTACACATGTCCCAGGCCAGCTCTTTCCAGATGTTTTCCGCTGAAACGATCCTCCGGTTATTTCCTGCCCAGGCTTTTATTAATTTCCTGAACAGCAGGTGCTGCAATTCCTCCCGCGGAATGCTGCCCGCTGAAAGCCCGACGAATGAGACATACAGGCCCGCAAGCATGTTAAGTTCATTACGCCTTCCCGGATCAAATGCAGTAACTGCATTGCAAAGCGCATTGAAGCTAAGTGAGCGGCTCAGCCAAAGCAGCTGCGCTTCGGTAACACGGCCTTTCTTCAGCAGCTGTAAGAACGTTACGGGGCTATAGGCAAGCAACCCGGCCAGCAGCTCTTCCGCTTTTTCTTCGCCTGTATCGCCGGCCCAGGCCGGTACCTGCTGCCTGGTGATGAGCTCACCGCAAAGTGCTGTCAGCAATCCTTTGCGCTCCGCTCCTGATAAAAGCGTTATTATATTTTCAGCCATCACAGGGCTTTCAGAAAAAGATATTTTCGCGATTACCTTCCGGAGCGCGGAAGGATAACATTCCTGCATGATCATCATCAGCTCATCCAACCTGTACTCTATTCCATTCTGCATGATCCCTGTTTTTCCTGTTGTAAGGCATGATTCAAACACTGAAGCAAGGTCAGCACCGGAAAGCTCATTACCATCCTTCAACCGGTGAGACCGCTTTTGCGGAGATAAACGTCCGGGCGAACTGATTGACTGGTTTCCTGCAGCAAGCGGGAAATGAAACACGACAGCTGTTTTAAACATCTTTACAAGCATTTCTTTTTTCCCCTGGTGGCCTTTATAATCCAATATGCATTTCCAATACAGTTCTTTGAGAAGAAAGCTTCGCTCCTTTTCAGAACCTGCCGCAGCGGCTGAAAGCAATGTCATACATTCCTTTACCAGCTGATCCATTAATTGCTTTCCCCCATCCATGAAGTAATTCAATAGTGCTGTGCTTTCATCATTTCCGGAACTACGGAGCTGTGCAAACTGCCGGCCGGTAAATTCGTTACGGAGCATATTTCCTGCTTCCTGCTGCCTGCCCGGGACATTTAAAAAGTAAGCGATCCGCGCTGATAAGGTTTGCTCCTTATTTTTCGCATAACGCTCTTTCATCTTCATGAATGCTGCTACCGGGATTCCCGCAGTGTTTGTGCTTTTACCGGATAACAGGCTAAGACAAAGCAATTCAAATTCTCCGGGGCTTATGCCGGATAGCTGCGCTTCGCATTTTTCAAGGAGCATTTCAAGAAATGCAGGCTGGCTTAAGCCGGGATGAAAGATCATTACTTCCAATGCGATGGCCATGATCTGCCTGCTGACAGGCTCAAACGGCCCTTTTATTTTTTTACCTGCTTTTAGCTCCTGCAATTCCTTCTCAATGATCTGCAGCAGGCCTGCAAGATTCTTGTTTGCAGATTTTACAAGGAGGCGAACAATGGATCCGTCAAGCAATGCCAGCAGCTGTTTTCCCGCCGGATGAGCGGTAAGCGCGGAAAGTGCCTGTGCAGGATGTAATTGAATATTCTTAATAAATCTTCGTTTCAGGGTTGCCAACAGCTTTACATCAGCAGGCCTTGCATGAAGCTGCCGGCTCAGCGTATCCATCAGCTCTTTGAAATGGCCCGGTAAAAATGTGGCAGGAAGCGCTGAAATTTCCTTCGTAAAAATATCAGTCAGCTCCGAATAGATCGCAAGGTTGGCTGTTGTGCGTGAGCCAAATGGTACCTCTGCACAGATCAGCCGTTCTGCCAATTGCGCTTTGTTCATTTTATTTTTTCTTCCCAGTCCGGCCATGCAGTGATCAAGGAATGCCTTCCTGTCAATTGAACTGTTTTTGCCAGGGGATAAAAATTCGCCTGCGATCTCCCATAATAAATCCCGGCTCATGAGCAGGCCTGTTTTCCTGCCAAGCTGTTCCAGGAAATAAAGGCTTTCTGCAAACCGGGTTGTCTTTGTTTTACTGAGCTCAATGCTGGGCATACTGCTGCCTGTTTCGGCCGGTATTCCCTGCTTTATTCCAGGGACATCTGCCGATGCCGACACAGCTTTCAGCGTAAGCACAAAGCCTGCTTTCACACTGGAAGCATCACGCATGTTTTCAACTGCGCGTGCAATGAGCGCAATGAGTTCGTCATAACTGACGTTGTAATGAGCAGCCATCTGCCTGATGTTGCTGCGCATAAATGATACGCGGTTGAAAATAGTTCCGCGCTCCGTCAACAGGTAGTTGAGGATCCAGTGCCAGAGATTTTTTTTCAAATCGCCTGTACTGCCCTGGACTATTGTTTCGCGCGACTGGATCTTCAGCAGCTCAGAAGAAAGCTCAAGGATCTGCGGATGATTGTCGGGCTCCAGCCCTTGTATGATCCTGTGAATGCCGGGATCGCTGATCTGCCAGGCGATCCGCCTCCGCACATGCTCATGCCTGCTTCCCGTTTCCCGGAGCATCGCGATGAACTGCAGCTTATTTTCCTGCAGCTGCTGCATGAACATGCTGTTCACCGATCCATTCACAGCCTTATAATTCCATGGCAATATTCCTTCCAGCAAAAAGCTCCTAAGAATGCTCAGCAGCGATGCATCTTCATCCACTATTTCAATGCCGCCCTGCTTGCCTGTTCCAGCCATGATGATCAGCTCCCTTAATTTTTCAGCCAGCTGCTGCTTTAATTTCCCGGACAGCTCAAATTCCATATCACTGAGATCAACCGGCCCCAGGTCAAGCTCCAGAAGGCCGATGCGCCAGGTCTGCCCCGAAGGGCACATGCTGTCAAAAACTTCAGCAAGCTCTTTCTGCATGTTTATTTTACTCCAGCCGCTCAGGCGTTCCTGCAGCTCAAACACGCGGTCCTTCTGATCGAACGAAGTGTCCCACCGGAATTTTGAAATGATATGTCCGCCTGTTTCTTTCATTATGAAAGCAATTTGATTTCCGCCAGAAGCGGTATTAGTTCTGTTGCGCTTTCTTCAAGCGCTGCATAATTTAAATGAGGCTCATGCTTTGCATCGTAAGCGAGGCAATTGTGCCATCTTGCATATAGCGGGATCAGCCTGGCCAACAGCTCATGTCCTGCAAAATAATAATGATAAGTCATTCTTACAGGTAATGTATTTTCAAGAAACAGCTCCAGCCTGTTTTTAAAATCCTGGTTGTTCAGCGTGCGGATAAACTCCGGAAAGACTATCATTATGTGGTTATCGAATTTAGCAGGAGGATTCGCCAGGAAATCGCTCTTGCTATACTGGTACACCAGGCCTGTTTCGATAAGGATCATACCGCGGCGCTGGCTGATCATCCACAGGGCTTGTCCTGTTTTTTCAGATGCATGTTCAGATGCATGTTTATAATGATGCGCGATGTAATCCCTGTAAAGTAATCTTAGCCCAAACAACATACTCAGCTTTAGCTCCACTGCCGAAAAATCGCTGAAGTGCTGCCTGCTTAGCTTTTCCACCCGGTCTGTTTTCCCTGTATCGAACATGAAATCAGCTGTATCGTCATCCATGATCTCTTTTTCAAATGCCGGGCTCAGCCCGGGGATCTCTGCCGAGATCCTTGTTGCAGCAATAAAATTGCAGGCCTTCTGGCGGAAGTACGAAAGCAGTCCGAGGTTCTGAAGATAAAGGCTTTTAAAGATCACCTGTCCTTTTAAGCTGTCGCCGGTGCACATTGTGGCATCGATCACCGAATCGATCATCAGTGCAGATTCACCGTGGCGCGCCAGCAGATGGTCAAGGATCTCATTTCTCCTGGCAAGGTTGATGCTCTCATCTTCCATAAGCTCCATCAGCCCATGAATGTATGGGTTATAGGGATCCTGCCTGTATTCTTCCCAGCTTCTTGTGCCAATCGCCTGGCTGGATTCCTGTGCGTTCCCAAACCTGAAAGTGTTATTGCCTTTCAGCAATGGCTGAACATTCGGGATGCCGTAGAGTGGCTGGTAATAATATGTAGGCGAAAAGCTGCGGTAAGGCACAGGGTATCCCGGGCTCGTTTTTAAAGCAGGACTGATCCCGCTTGCTGAATTTTTAAAAGAGAATAATTTGCCGATGCCGGCCAGCTGGGAGAACTGGTTTGCAAGTACCTGGTCAAACAGCGTGAGATAACCCTTCAGCTGTTGCGACTGCGCTATTTGAAAATCAGGAGCATTGCTGGCCATAGCATCCGCACCTACTGCAAAGATCTCCGGAAATGTATTCTGGATGGAATAGTAGGTATTGATGTCCCGGAATTTTCCAGCAGGAAGATTGCCCTGTGTATTTACCGAAGCGCCGAACAGGCTGTCGGTATCGGGCTTCAGTGAACGGCTTGCTGCATTCACAGGATTGATGCTAATGCTTTTGTACAAGCTGCTGCCTGTACCCTTAATTTCCAGATGCCCGGCTTCTACGGATCCCAGCACATCGATCGCAAGAAGCTCTTCCATCTTCAATGATTGCAATTCACTTTCTCCATTGACAAAGTATAAGAGCGGAACATCCTGTACCCCGGGAACAGAACGGATGAGCTGCACCAGCTCCACTATACCGAGCTTGTTCTTTTTTTGTCCCAGCGCATCGCTGTCGATCCAGCCATGCTGAAGAAGCGGCCCGTTAAATATGCGATCCGGATCTGCCGTATAGCCTGTTGACTGAACATAGCCTTTTGGCAAAACTACGGGAAAAATATAATTACGGATCGCGGCGGAGATCATGGCAAGCATCGCTTCCGGCTCTGCCCCTTTTTCCATTTCAATGCTCCCGGCCAGGAGATAAGGTACGGGGCTCAGCTGCTGTGGCCAGAGAAAAAGCTCGCCAAGGTTGCGCCGCTTGTTCAGGTAGAAAAAAGCGGAAGCACAAATTTTTTCGTACTGATGTGCTACAGATGGGTTGAGCATCAGGTACACCATGTAGATCCCGCTTTTCGGAGAGTGATGTAAATGTACAAGTGCATTATCCACTCCCGGTACGCAATCGATGATGTACTTCCTGTAATCATTTATTGTTACAGGCGAAGTGGTGAGGATCTCTTCGGGAAGATAGAACTGGTCTTTCAGCTGCAGCGTTCCCTGCCTGTCCGTTAAAATATCGCCGATGCTGAAATCATTACAGTAGCCAAGCTCAGTGAGCGCATAGCACAGCTGATCGAGGATGGTCACACCCGGATCGGAAGAGTTCAGGTTGGTCCATTCACTTCCGCTGTACTGATGGATATAGTCGATGCCTTTCCCTTTCAGCCAGTTGTAATCCTGTGCCTGGGGGAGCTGTTCATCGAGTATGTAGGGCGCGCTCATTCAGGTTTAAAATTGATAGTATGGTTCAAAAACGGGACAAACAATGCTGTTTTCATTGATGGCATTTCCAGCGTCCCGGTGTATATAGCCTGCCAACCGGTTATTTCGCTTATTTTATCACGAAGCAGAGTGCTGAAAGAAACATTTTCAACCTTTGCAACACCACTGATCGTACTTATAAATGCACCCAGCTCCGCATTGCTGATCCCCCCGCCGATCTTCATCTGCCAACCGCTGTTTGCGATCCATGGCGACAGAAAAACACAAAGCGCCTGGTTAATGATCTTCTCCATGCCTTTCTCTTCAAGCCCGGCATTCAGCACTACTGTGGTTGTGACCTTCACATACTCAAGTGTAAAATTGGATACACTGACCGCTGCAAATGCCGGGGCACGCTCTTTCAGGAATTTCCGGATCTCCTCTTCCCTTGCCTGCGTAACGAGCGGCAAAAAAGCATGCGGATCATCCACGCTTTCCACTTTTTTTACGACATAGATCTCTGTTTGTTTTTCTTCCCTGTTCCAGATCGCTTTGGAATAAAAAATGTCGGGATATTCCTGGCGGATCAGCCTGAAATAATCTTCCCGGCTTACTGCCCTGTCCTTTGTTTTCAGCCGGTTGCTTATTCTCCTGTTCATCCGGGTGGGATCTTCCGCAGCCCTGCCATTTTTTGAAGGCAGGGGCTGTATAACCGATGCGATCTGCGGTACGGAGCTCTGTGTTTTTGTTATGGAGCCGGCAGGCAGCACTGGCGTAACCGGATCTGATAAGAACGCAGTGCCGCTGCGCTGCACACTGAAGCCGTTTGTTTGTACAAATGCGGTGTCAGCAAATACAAAAGGGTCTTCATTTACTGCTGCTGAGATCCAGAATTTTTTCTCAGTTCCTTTTAAGGGAAAAGCTACAGCCGATAACTGAGCCGGGACATTTAAAGTAATGATGCCGGAACGGTTTAATCCATTGGTACCATCAGAAAGAAGGTTTAATTCCTGCCAGCCGTATGTGCATAAACAATAATAGCTGATCTTTTTATCACTTGCTTTTTTACCATCGCCGGTGCTTGTACTGTAAGTATGCTTCCTGGCCAGCTCAAAATAAATATTGATCGCAGCGGCAGGAACAAGGTTATCCAGCTCAAGGAACAGCGCAGCATTGTGACTGAAGGGAGAAAATAACGATAAGCCTTCCTGTGCTATGATTCCAACAAGCGGCCTTATACTGGCCTTACTTTCATCTGCGACAAGCGTGTTATCATAGGCGCAATAATTTGTAAGAGGCGAATACAGATAACATTGTAACGAATATCCTTTTTCTGCCGGAGAAGAAAGATCATACGAACAGGAAGCGGAGTAATCCGCTGTTAAGGAATTTAGCTTAGGAGTAAACGGAAGAGGCGCCTGTGAATAAATTTTTTTTTTCCCATTTGCCATTATTATTGATGCATTATACAATGCGATGGCAGAAACAACTTTGGGGTAAAGCCCTGCACCGAAGCCGTCCGGGGGGCCTGATAGCGTCATCCTCATAAAACCGGAAGCACTGGCGTCTGTATATTTTAATGCGGATCCCTGGATAGAAGGATCGGGTATTATGTTAACCGGAAGAACAGGAACGTAAACGAAAGTACTGAAGTTAAGAGGCACATCGGGTCCTGCACCGGTGTTGAAAAGCTGGTTCGTGGAAGCCCCCGATTGGTTGGCCATGCTCAGCAGATTCCAGGTTCCCTGCTGAAGAATACTAAAATCCACAGTAAAGGAATTGGTTGCAAATGATTCGGCTGATGAGGGCGGCGGAGTTGCTGTGCCTGGGGCTAAGCTTTCCTTCAGGGGAGATAATTGCTTTTTTCTGAAAGCGCGCAACAGCCATTGTGTGACGCGTGCAAATACAGACCCGGCAGGCGTTGCCGCAGAATCTGTGGCAGGATCTGTGGCAGGATTTGTGGCAGGCTGAAAACGCTTCTGCAGGTACTGGCGATATCTCTTATAATATTCAGGAAAACCATTGACTGGAAGATTATTCCAGTTCAGCTTTATGGAAAGCGTATCAAAAGGCTTGCTAAAGATCTCGTTGCTGCCAATGATGAAATTGCTTTTCACTTCAGGTGCAGGGCCGAACGGCGGAAACGGGTTCTTAGAGCTGAGTGCTCCGTAATCATTATAGAGCTGAAATATTTTCAGGTCATACGCCCTTACAGCGATGCTGATATTGGTTAGCACAGGCGGTGAGGCCAGGTTCGGAAATTCACTGAATGTGATCTTCAGCATCGGCCATTGAGCGGATACATTATCGGGATCGTTTTTAAAAAGCTCTATTGCCGGCACATCTGCACCAACGTAGATCTCGAATAAAACGGAATTCGCAGAAGGAGCAGAAAGGAACATCGGATGCACTTCGTGCCATGCCAACTGTGTGCTCAGAAAATAGTTGGTTCCGTTCAAGAGTTCCTGGCTAACGGTATCCTTAAAATTCAGCTGAAATTTAATGTACCGGTTGCCTTCCCGTAAGAACAGCAAAGGCGATGCAATTGAAAACCCTAATGTTACCATGTTATCCGGCACCAGGCTTCCGAAGGTCTTCCAGGTGCTAACGCTTCCTTTTTCATTCTTCTCAAGCATGCCGGCATTAGGTACCTGGTTTAAGTAAAGTGATGGATTGCTACTTTCAAACGGCAAGGCACTTAACGTATAAGCGCCGGTGATAACCGCAGGGTTAAGAGGAACATCTCCCTGCGCTGCAAATACAACCTGTTTTTTTTGTGCATCTGTTCCCGCTGAAAATAAAGTGCCGGCAGGCAAAATAAACGAATCCTTTTTTGAGGCGGGCTCTGCAAAAAGAACGGCCGTATCGGGAACGGCAGGTAGGGCTTTCTGCTGCAAAACATCCTTATAATAAAACGCCAGGTGCTTCTCCGTAATGCCATTTAATTGTACCTGCTGCACATTTAACAGGTTCACGAACGTACGCAGCAATGTTGTATCCGGGTAATGGCTGGGTGCCAGTTTCACTTTTTCGAATTCGCTTCCTGCATGGCGAATGATGGTCTGAAGAAAACCGAACACCTTATCTCCTGCACTTATAATTGCATTATAAAGCTCCTGTGGTGTTGGCGGATGGTGCGCAGGGTCATTCATCTGAAGCACTTTCCAAAAAGGACTTTTATCGCCCTGCTGCTTCCATATCAAACTATCATACGATTCAAACGGGGAAAATTCAACACCGGCAATCCCGGGGATGGCCTGCGAAAAAAATAAATTCTGCCGCAATGCAAGCAGCGCCCAGAAGTAGGTGCTGAACGTGGACTGCACCTTCCCGGTCACATACGTTTTAAGGTCGTATTCATCCACCGAACGCTGCATGTAAACGGTCCATTGCCGGATCTTTACGAATACGCCTGTCAGCTGATCAAACAGCTCGTTGAACGGAGCGCTGAAAGGATGATTTTGTGTAACAAAGAGCTGTTCCACCTTTAAGCAAACACTTACATACAGCGAATGCCATTTTAAGAACGGCGTTTTTGAAATGGCAGCAAGCAGGAACACCGGGTCTTTCAGCAGGAAAGCCTCCCAGCTGCCTTTCACCGTATTGTCAGTATCATAGAAATTGATCAGCGATGCGAATTCCGAAAGAAAGAAAAGCCAGTCCTGTTCCGTTCTTCCATCGATCATCGATGGCCCGGGAACAAGCGCTTCCTCAAGGGAAATTACTGCGCTATTCTGGTCAATTGCTTTCATGCTTTATTCACAGGTTAGTGCCTTCTTTTAAGTAAAATGGAAAAACGTAATTATGCCTTGTGTTTGTTTTTTTGTATACATAAGTGATGCTGATGTCCAGGATGCCGTTCAGCAGGTCTGTAAATTCAACGCTCACTTCCTTCACGCTTATTCTCGGCTCGTTTAAAAGCAATGAGGATGTTACCGCATCAATGATCTCCATCTTCAGTGTTTCATCCATCCTGCTGAAAAAAAACTGCTGCAGGCCGGAGCCAAAGAGAGGCTGCATGCAGCGTTCCCCTTTTCTTGTCTGCATGATCGCATCGATCGAATCGTTGATGTTTTCCTCAAAGGAGGTAACATTCAGCTGGTGGTTCCCAACCGAGAAGGTGACCGGGAAGCTCCATCCTGAGCCTAAAAAGGCACCCTTCTGTTTGCTTAGCTGATCATCCACCTATCTGTACGTTTAATGCGCCGAGTAAAATTTCTCCTCCGTGAGCCGTTTGATCACCCATTCGTGCAGCAGGCATGCCGCCGATCATTACGGTTGCCGATCCTTTTACAATTGAATCGGGCGGGCCCATGCACATCAGCATATCGCCTACCCTTGCCGCAGGCAGCCCGCCGATTAAAACGGTTGGCTCGCCCGGCCCGATCACCGGCCCTCCCACGTGCGGGATCATAAGCGGCGGTGTTTCCATCGGGCACTCGTGAAAATCGGTTAATCGTGCTGCTGCCGGCATCGCTTTAGTTTATCATGATCATTGCGCTTTTCAGCGTAAGCTCCATTCCGCTATTGATCTTTGCTATTTCTCCTCCTTCAGCCGAATACTGGCTGTCCGCTGTTTCCTTTATATTTATTCCACTCGTGGCCACATCTCCGCCCGATGCTCCTATTGTCACACCCTGCGTGCCTGTCAGGCTGAGCTTTCCGTCTGCTGCGATGCTGATATCCTTTGGGCTGCTGATAGCAATGCCGTTCTCCGACATCACTATGGTATTGTTATTCTGGTCGCTGATCGTGATCTTCTTGTCATGATCACTGATAATGATCGTATTGCTTGCAGGAGTGGTAATACTGAATTCAATAAGATCATCATCGAACTTCAGGATCATTCCTGATTTTGAAACGATTGCCTTCTGCGTATTTTTTTCGTTCGGATCAAGCCCTGCGAAAGGGATCAGTGTTGAGCTGCTGTACATGCTTCCGAGGATCACCGGGTAACGCGGATCTTCATTTAAGAAGCCCAGCACCACTTCATCGCCCACTTCAGGCATAAAGAAAGCACCTGCACCGCTGGTGGAATAAAAGTTGGAAAGCCTTGCCCAGAGCCCAGCGCCGGCGGGATCAAACAATGGCACATTCACAAGGATCCTGTACTGTGAATCGGGATCCTCAAACATTTTTTTCACTGTGCCGTTGAAAAGCCCGCGGGCACCGGGCAACAGTCCTGAAGCCGGCGGCGACATCACATCCGGCTCTTCGGTAAACCATACCGGGGAAAGTCCGACAGTAACCTCGGTGGTCCAGTTGCCATCCGACAGGTCATGCACCACGCCGGAAACAAGATGGTCGCCGTTAAAGCGATCGCCAAGCCCGCTGAGGGTAAT
>JAOQAD010000004.1 GCA_025963775.1 Bacteroidota bacterium
TGTAGTGGCAATCATTTACAGCCAAGAATCAAGGGGTTCAAGGCAGGGAACGGAACAGAGTTCGGTTCCTGCTTGCTGAAAAAAATAAAGCGGAAAAGGAGGTGAATTTTTACCACGACTTGTGGTATTCCATTGATCCCTTTTTTTGAGTTTTTGGATGGTTTATAATCGGTGTCCACGTTTTCTTGTTCGTCCCTTTTCTTCGATTTCTCTTCCGGCTTTTGGGGAATGTTTGGAGATTCCTTTAAAATTGGATCTTGGCTTTCGGATTGGCTTTTTAAGATTTCCTCCACGGTTTGGGCGGTTGGAGGCAGGCAATGTTCGGGCTTAAATTGCTTATATAGATTCAGCTCTTCCCTTGTGCCAGTTCGTTTGATCATTCTATTCTCCAGTTCCAGGGCGGCATCGTTGGTTAAATGCTCCCGGTCAAACAAATAACAGCCTTTTAGCTTAAAGCCTTCAATATGAAACAGTTTCTTGTTTTTGGTCTGTGGAGAGAGCTTGATTTTATTGGTAATGTCCTTCCTGCTGACAATGATGTGAACGTGCATGTTATTGCCCGGCTTCTTATCGTTTTGCTTAACCTTTTTCTGCTTTACCTCTTCATCCGAACCTTTGTAATATCGGTTAAATTCTATTTTAGCGAAATAGGCCAGATCCTTCGCCTGTACTTTTTTTACCTTATTCAGCCCATTAAAAGAGCTGGCATACTCTTCCATGACCTGTCGGGTATATTTCCTCAATTCGGAAACAGAGTTGCTTATTTTGACTAATTCCTGCTCTTTCGGGGAAATGACCAAGCTGTAATATTTTACCTCGTCCTTTCCAACCCCGCTTCTCAAATTGTCAATGGTATTGATTACCTGTGCCGAACTAACCCTATCGCTATTGTGGTTAAAGAAAAACTCCTTTTCGATGCCTTTCTCCTCGTCTTCCTTTGTCAAATACTTAACTAATTTGATGCAAGAACCGGCATTGTTGTAAACAGAATTGCCGTCTTTTTTAGGGTTAATGATCTTGATATGCATGCGGCGAAAGTAGATAGTTGATCGTGATTTCTTTGGGTAATTCTTTGATTGATAAAAAAAAATTGAATTTCTGTAAGCCATACTTTTATAGTACGCTTTTGAAACGCTTGGTTCTAAAGGAAACTTCATCCGAGTTAACGAATGCGTTAACGCAAAACTATTGTAGCTATTGTAAATAAGGAGATTGAAGCTTTACTACATTTGCGTTAATTATGCGTAAACAAAAAATATTATCACAGGTTTGTCAATGCTGCGGAGAAGGTTATATTCCTAAAAAAGAAGGCTCCCGGTTTTGTTCGGATAGTTGCAGGGTAAATAACTTCCAAAAGGAAAAACGCGAGAGAATGGCCAAAACACACCCTAGGTTTATTTGTCCCAAGTGCAAAGCTCCCGATCTTTATACTCCTGTAGGAGCAAAACATAGGCTCATTCGTTGCGGGACCTGTCACGCTGAATGGGAATTGAATCCGAAAGTTGCATCTCGATAACAGTGGGGCATCTCTGCCTAATTTTTTGTAATATGTTCCAAAAGCAGTTTTAGCTGTTGTATTACAAATTGATTGTTTTGAAAGGCTTCCGTTTGGAAGATCTCAAAAGCAGCATTGAGTTTGCCGATATGTTTTTTATTATTCTTCTCCAGGTCTTTTAAGGTAGCCGATTTTTCAAAAGTGTCATTCAGATCCTGCTTGTAATACAAAACATATTCAAGGGCGCGTTTGAGAATTACGGTGTCTTGTATTTTAGTATAGGACGAGATCGCTTTTACTATTTCCAGAAGTCTTATTGTTTCTTCATCAAGGTAAACTGCTTTTCGCTTACGCTTTGGGGATTTGCCTTTTGAGGCTTTGTTCACTTTTTTTGCTTCAGAACCTTTGGATGGTTTCTGTGTTTGATCGTTTTCCACTTAATACGAATTAGAAATTACGAACCCGCATTATTGCTGGTTCGGCAGACTTTGCCTTAAGTTGAGGCGCTTATGTAGTTAAGTGGAGCTGCAAATGTATTGAAATAAGTGAAGGCAGATTCGTATTTATATTATTTACGAACGAATCTGCTGACAATCAGGTAAAATCATTTTAAGGAAGTGGATTTTGAAAAACTCAAAAAATTATAGAACTATATTAATATAGAATTGTATTAATATAGAAGCGCATTAATATAAAAATGTACAATTATGCAAATGTAAAAAAGTAGAAATGTATTAATATAAAAGTATAAATGAATAATAATACATTCACAACGTTTATTAGATGCACTTCATAAGGGAATGTTCCATAAAATTGGTCGCCATGCTTTTTAATAGCAAAATCTTTGGCTTCAATTAGTTTATTCATTTTTCAATCTTTTTATTGCTGTTTCGTAATCCATTGCATCATCTTCGTCTAACCAACCTGTCATATACCTATTCATAAATGATCGTGTATATCTCAAATCGTTACTCCATTCGCCCTCATGAAAAGCTTCAAGAGTATCAGTATTCTCATGTATCTTACCATGTTTGTTTACCCGATACAAAGTATCCATTCCATCATAACTGGATATATAATAACTGTATTCCATTATCTCTTATATTAATTCAACAAATCATGTAATTCTAAAAATGTCAGTAAGTCTTGTTCATTTAGTAAATACTTTTCGCTTTTTCTATTATTGTCAACATATAATTCTATTTGATTAGAAGTATCAAAGAAAATTCCATATTGAGGTTTTTTAATATTCTGAAAGCTCATAGGATTTATCTGTTTCCAGCCATTTTTTAAAAGATATGTTATATAAGCATTTTGCATATTAAAAGTTACAGAATATTTAATTTGTCGATTTAGTCCTTTTTTACTAACATTATTGTATTTACCTTAAAATCTATATTTTTAAAGTCAGACAAGTCTTGTTTTGTCTCCAATAACGTTTCCTCTATATTTTTTGTAGCTCCTTTTAGCCTTAGAACTCCAATAAATTTTATATCTCTATCAAATTTGCCATTAATAAAAAGAGACCATTGTTCTTTTTCAAATGTGTTAACAGCTTTTATATCTCTTACCGATAAAGCGGTTTTGTCGGCTAAAAAGAAGATATTTGTTACCAAGAAATTTTTATTTTGCATATTAGTAAATGTTAAAGTCCAAGTTCCATTAGTCGTTTTAGTATTTTTACATCCTTATTGCTTAAGCCTAGAATTGTTTGATGTCTTATCATAAAATCTTTCACATGTGCTTCAGCCCGATACCTGCCTAAGTCATCAATAATACCTAATTTATGTTGAGTACCATGTAAAAACTCTTCTAAAATTGCAGCTTTACTTGGATTCTCTCTAAGAATAATACTTGCCATATCTTCACCACCTACGCTGGCCTCTGCACCAAAATATTCAAGCATTCTTAATTCTTCTGATCCTTTTTTCGCGATGATAACTCTTCGTTTTTTAGAAACAGCTGCAATTAATTCATCAGATGCTTTTTCTATGCCCATTAATTCATCTGATGAGTTCATGAATTGTTGTTTAAGTGCCTCCTTTTTTAAGATTTTCTTATCAAGATGACGCCAATTTTCAGTTTCAGAAATACTATTTTTAGCTGATTTCCCTTCCAACGCAGCTTGTTCCAATGCCGCATCAAAACTATTTATCGTTTTATCTATTCCATTAATTTCTTCGGAGGAAATAGTTAGATTTTTTGTTTCGGGTTTAAACTTTTTCCATGATTCGCTCAAACGGGAAATAATTTGCGGAGATTCTACAACTAATCTTCCTATTCCATAAATTGCATAAAGTTGTAGGGTCGTGTCCCATAAATTCAGGAAGGTTTTTCCTGTTTCTGTTTTCGCTATATCAAACCTATAACTTGTTATGACCAGGTTTCCTGCTCCGAATAATGCATCTGCAGTACCCAATAATGTTCTTAAAAGTGTGGTTCCATAAGCTATTTCTCCAACTCCGGTAACTAACATTGTTGCATCGAAAAAATCTCCTATGGCTTGATTCAGCTGCTTATTACTCATCTCCAGCATATTGATTGCCGGCATCACATAAACCCTTCCTTTTGCGCCATCCTTTTCTCCTAAATGTTCCTCATTCGATTTTAGTTTTAATCCAATCATTTGGAATGGGTCTGCTTCAATCGATGTTACATTTCCTGTTGGGCTGCCCATTATATCCATTGTACTCCAGCTAATGCTTATCTTTCCATTGTTAAGCTGTTTTACAGTATATACAATTTTGACATTAGTGACCGATTTAATAAATCCCGGATCTGACCAGGGAATTGTAAAATATGATCCCATTTGCAAGGATTCCATTTGAAAACCTGTTTGAACAGGACCATACGCATCAAACATCAATTGGCGAAGTACCATGTGGTATTCATTGTAATTCCCCATTTGAAGCTTACTTTCCAACTTCTTGAACAATTCATGATTATTTGCACTTAATGATTTTACCAATTTGAATATATCCTGTGTCGGCGTACTCCTGATCAGCGCAATTAGTACTTCTTCCGCTTCGCTATCAACATATTTAAAACCCAAGATCAGTTTTAACATTTTAAGGCGTTGAGCTTCCAAGGCAAATGTACCCATATCCATATCGCTCAAATCAGCAGCGGCCGAAAGGAAAGCTGTATTGCCTATGCGCTCAAGAGAAGTCTGTTTCTTGTACTTCTCCATCTCATCAAGCGATTTTTTTATCTTTTTGAGATCAGGATTCTTCTGTGCAGGTGCAGGATTTTTCAACCCCGCTGTGGCATAGGTGGTAACAGTAGCCGGAGTGGCACTTTGCTTAACAGATGAAGGAATCCATTTATAAGATTTCATCAATACCCATTCATCCAGCTTTTGTATGGTTTCCTGTCCAACTACACCATTCGTACCTTGTTTCAACCCATACGCTTTTTGAAATTCCGATACAGCATTCTTTGTAAGAATACCAAAATTTTTATCTTCTTTAAGGGGTTTATATCCCGGTTTATCCTTGAAAATTTGATTTAAGGCTTGCTGTATTCTAAGGACAGATTCTCCAATAGAACCTACGCCTATCAATAGCTTTCCGTTATTAGCCTCCTGAAGTTCCTTTACATCTTTTAATAAAGCTGATTGCAGCGGTGGCTGTATTTCTTTTCCGGCAGGAATAGCTTCATACCCTACAGTTTTGGTGACGTTTGCTTTAGGTGTGAGTTTTGAATCGCGATTAAATGTTCCTTCTATGTGTCCCTTCTCAACTTTATCGACAACAAAATTTCCTTCTGCACTATTTAATGAATCAATAGGAACAGACACCGAAGGCGTTTCAAGCAAAATAGCTTTGAAATGCTTTTTGAAAAGAACATCCTCTTTCATAAAGCGAAGCCTGAAACTACCTTTTGGAATGGTAACTCCTGGTTCATCTTTTTTTATGAGTTTTTCAGCGTGTAACTTCGACATATCACAAATTTAAACTATTTAATCAATTCATCCTTAATACACAGTTCAAGGTCTGCTGAACCTATTTCTGTCTTGTTTTTTCGGATGGTTTGTAAGGAAACACGGTTAATAATATTGATGATCGAAGCTGGAGAAAGCGGGTGCTTTTTGGCAATTTGTTCCAGGTCTATTCCATTTCCAAGACTTACGGCTGTCGGTAAATTGTCCTCCCAATATTGCTTTCGCAGATCAGCATTCAACACATCAAAATGAACAATGCTTTGGAATCTGCGTGAAAACGCATCATCCATATTCTTTTTGAAATTGCTGGCAACAATAATAAGCCCGTTGTAATTTTCGATGCGCTGAAGAAGAAACGCAATATCCTGATTAGCAAAATGAGCGTTCGTATTATCGGATTGAGCGGTATCTACACGCTTGCCAAATAATGCATCTCCTTCGTCAAAGAATAAGATCCAGTCTTTGTCTTCGGCAGTATTAAAAAGCGCATTCAGGTTTTTGGAGGTTTCCCCAATGTATTTACTTATAACCGTGCTTAGGTCAACACGATATACTTCCCGCTGTACATGCTTCCCCAATAATGTGGCTGCAAGTGTTTTTCCTGTGCCGCTCGGGCCATAAAACAAGCAGCGGTAGCCTTGTTTCATGTGTTTGCTTAATCCCCATTTTTTTCTTAATGTTTCACCATGATTGAGAAATGCTTTTATCTCTTCCAGTCGTTCCGCTGTAACCGGGTTAATGATCAGGTCATCCCAATTCAAATGTGTTTCAAGGAGATGCGCCGGAAATTCTTTATTAAACCGCGGACTGCTATGTCGGTTATATAAAAATAGTTCGCGGAACGAAGCCGTAAGGTTTAGCACTCCATAATAAGCCGAAGCATCAGAAGTGGCTTCTCCCATACTTAAAACGCTTTTACGATAAAACAAGTGATCTGTTCCTAAATAGCGGTGAGCTTCTACTCGTTTTTGAAGGGAGTTTTGAGAAACAAGCCTTAAAAAAGTTTCTCCGGTAGGCAGTAATACCCCGGTTTTAGGGCATTGCACTAAACGATATTCATTATCATCCCGAACCAACTTCTTTAAAAAAGATGGATCAAGATATTGACTAAGGCTAAGTACGATTAATAACCGTTCATTTACATCGAGTGAATTTTCGTTTACATACCTGGCGTACGCATCATCTATTCCGCTAAGATGTGGGATAGAACCAACTTCTTGAATGCCTTTTTCTACAATTTCTTCCAGTTTGTTTTGGAACCATGCGAAATCAGAAGTTAGTCCTTTTATAAGTATTTGTGTATCCATAAAATCGTGCTTTTTCCAAATTTAAGGGACTTAAACCTAAAAAAAATGGACACTTTTCCCTCTCTGTGACATAAAAATTTTGACAAATCAATAGAAGTCACTTAATTTTGATAACTGACTCATCTCAAAGTAGTTATTTAGTAAGCCTGTCAATACTGGCTACCTATACCGCAATCGTTTATCTATTGCCGTTACCGGAATATTTCATTTCTCGATTTCTTACGAAGGAAACGGGTAGCTGGGAAAATGTTACTGCCGATATATTGCCCGGCTTTTTACCTTTTGGGCAAGCTAAATAATTTATGCATCGTCTTGGATTTGAACGCACACAGGAATGGACAAATTGGAAAAAAGCTGGAAAACGCCCTGCATTTATCCCATCCAATCCTGATTTAGCTTATAAAAATCAGGGATGGATCGATTGGCACAATTGGATCGGTTTTAGTTATCTGCCATTTACAGACGCACGAACGTATAACAAAGAGTAGGATTAAAGAATAGAAAGGAATAAGCGGCATGGTTACAAAGTGGAAAAATTTGAAAGATTGGTTGGGTATAGAAGATAAGATAAAGAATAAAAACTGACAAATTTTGATGTTAAAATGCAAAGGAAAGCATACATTTAAATAACTAAAATAGTTAAAATGGATTCTATAATAAACAAGCTTGAACAAGCGCTTAACAAAGGCCAATTGCTGGAGGTTGTACTCGAATTGGTATTAATTGATTTAGGATACATAAAAGTAAAACGACAAAAATCGGGCGCTCAATATGGTTATGATCTAGTTGCTACAAGGCAAAGTGTAAAAAATGAAGTCTGGAAATTTGAATGTAAAAATTTGAGTAATTCTATTTCCATTAACGATATTGCTCCTAAGCTAGTTTGGCATTTGGGACAGGAAATAATTGACCGTTTTGTAATTGTAAGTGTGAGTGAACCGAGCAACTATCTGAACGAATTACTTGCCACAGTAAAGTTTCCGTTTCCTATAGAATTATGGAGTAGAGAATATTTAGTACAACAGATCTTAAAAAGCTCACAAGCTTTAAAGTATCTTGGAATAGAAATGCCAGTTACTGTTCAGGATGGTTTATCGCCTATAGTATATGAACAAACCCTAATTTCTTTTGGCGCTTTTTATTCTGAGCAACTCCCATACTGTTATGATTATTTTATGAATGAAAAAAAAATGATAAAGGCATATACAGAACAATCGTTTAATGTTACAGCTGTGTTTTGCAATAATAGCAAGTCGTTTCCTTTTATATGTACTGAAATTAATGTTATAACACTTAGTTATGCTAAAGTAGAGGGAAGGATTTTCCGACAATCAAAAATGAAAGGAATTATAGAGCCTGAAAAATTCATTTTCATTCCCTCAACTATCCCTATGAGGTCAGTTTCAATTTTAAAGCCTGGTCAACTGTTCGAAGTGAAAATAAACAAGGACGATTATTTTGCCTTTGAGTTGGATGATAAACAAGCAACCGATGGGTATTATGAAATTATATTTGAAGCAAAAGGAAAATTAGACGGGCGGGAAATGATAATGTATAGTTCTGTTTTTCCTTTACATATAACTGATTCAAAAGCTGATCTGATTAATTTATATACAGTAGGCAAATTTTATGATACACCGGCAGATGATATTCTTAATATATCAAATGAAAAATGGGATCAAATGAAAAAGATAGGCAAAGATGCCATGCCTTTCCTCGGTTCTACAATTATCAATGCATCTGAGGGGGCTAATGATGCCACATGGAAAGTTAGAATGCTTGAAGGCACACCGGCAGATGATGACCCTCAATCAATGGATGTAGATCCGAGTAAACCTTCGGACATTTATCTGGACTTGGAAATACCTATTAGGGAAAAATTATACAGCTACCAAGATGTTTTTGATAAAATGTTGGGTACGAACTGGCAGGATAAAATTTAGAGTAGAAATGTATTAATGTAAAGGAGTAGAAACATAATAAATGGCCACTACCCAAAATCTGATAAAAATCAAGAAAGTAAGTCTTTAAAATTAGTTTGAATATCCTCTGGAGTAATTTTTATATTACTTTCTAATTTGATTTTGCAAATTTCATTTGCAATTATTTCACTCATTAATGGCGTTGCAGGTGCTTTTTTATATTCGATAAAAGGGCCATCCGTTTCAATTAATATTCTATTTTGAGGTAAAGCATTTATTATTTTTCGACCATTAGAAGATTTTGTCATAGAATAATTTATAGAAAAATAAAAACCGTAATCTAAAGCTCTCTCCAATTCTTTAATACTACCCGAATACCAATGTAAAATAATTTTACCCCAAAAGCGGCTTCCAATCATATCTATAACATCTTTAGCAGCATTTCTAGAGTGAATGGTTAAAATTTTATTTTTTTTATCTGAACAAGCTTGTAATATTCTTTTAAATATCACCTTTTGAGTTTCATAGTTAACAGGTAGTTTGTTAGAATTATCTAAGCCAACTTCTCCAATATATCTCGTTTCTCCAAGTAATTCGATTAATTGATCAACTTCATGTTTTCGTTCATAAGCTAATTCAGGATGTAGTCCGATAGCTGCCTTAACGTATTTACACCCTTCTGTAATTTTCTTGGTATAAAAAAATACAGAAGGGCTATTTGTTACTGCAATTGTATAAACCCCTGCGGATTCAATTTTTTTAACTGTTTCTTCTGGATTTTTAAATAAATCCAAATGAAAGTGAGTATCGTGAAAAGCCATGCTGCTAATTTATGAAATCCTCGACTTCTTTCATTCCTCTTTTATAAATTCCGATATATTCTTCCAATTCTTCTTTGTTTTTAAACGGAAGGGGACCTGTACTCAAAATGTTCATTAAAATAGTATGATCTTTTTTGTTTTTCAGTCTTTCCAATGCTATTTTAAATGCTCTTAAATCACTTCCTGAACCCGATGTCTGTTCAGGTGGATTGGTTTTAATATCCCATACGTAGTCAGTTAAATTGTTTTTACTTAATTTCTCAGATGCCTGCCTTATTATACATGGAACACAATACCCACAGTGCATACCTGGAGTTTTGCCTTTAAAACGACTATTATCAGGATGAGAACAAGATAAAGTATCTTTATACGTTTTCTTTAATAGAGATTGATTTTCACAATTTAACATCATTTCTCCCTTAGTGAAAAATTGGTATGGGTTAGTTAGCTTATTTTTTATTCCTAACTTATGAATGATACTTGAGAAGGTAGTTAAGTAATACGGATGAGTTGTTCTAGTGCTATGGCTACTAAGGCGGGTACTTGTTAGTGGTACATTCAAAGAGATTAACCCGTTTTCCGGAATAATCAACCCAACTTTATCGCCATATCCATTAGCGATAGTAATACCTAAGCACAAAAAAAGGAACGATCTTGCTCTGGACGTATTTTCTTTTACGGCCTGCTTATGTTTTTGATTAGGCTGGACATAAAATTGGATTCCTTCAAAAGCATTTTTTCCATATTGCTTTTGAAGAACTCCATACATTTGTTTTTGCACTTTATTTTCTTGCCCACCTTTATAATGGCTAACAAAAGCAGGTTTTTTCTTCGTTTCAAGTAAATCTATAGCTGAAATATAAGAATCAAGGCCACCCGAAAATAATGATACAACATCAATTTTATCTTTGTTTAATCTTTTTGCAGAATTGGGTTTATAACTTGGTTTTATTTTTCTAAAATTAATTTCCCATTTATCTCCACTTAGAAAAGACAATAAATTTTGAAAATCATCTTTTACCGATTCCCACTCTTTTAATGAAGTTACCGGCAGAAATAGTTTAAAATACCTGCTCCAATTCTGAAAACCAGAATTTCGGGAGATTATTTGATCAGCTGTATACACCCCAAGAGCAATATTTAATAAGTCAAATGCATTTGAAGAAGGAATGATATTCATTCTTTTTTTGAACTCTTCAAAAACAAGCCTGGTGTTAACTGCAGAATTAGCATCAGTATAATTAATCGTAGGGATGATTATTTTTTCTTCGCCTTCCGGACATTTAATGTCAAAAGCTTCTTTTACATCCTGTTTTATTATAACATTCCAAGTTTTCATTTTTCTATAGTTTGATATGCTAGTTCAAAAATATTCTGAATAATTTTCTTTCCTTCTCCCGCAGCTAAATCTAACACTTTGATGTCTTTATCTTTAAGAGCTAGCTGAACTTCACTTTTTATAAAAGTTCTGATTTCATTTTCAAGTCGAATAACCGCTTTTTCAGAAAGATCATTTTTTTCAAGAGCCAAGCCCAATTCATAAACCCATTTTTTATAAATATAGTTGCTTGTATATTCAATAACAGCTTCTTTCAAGGCATCTTCACTTAAAGAGCCTAATGAATCAATATCTTCATCATTTGAAATTATTTTTTCATAAAGTGTATCAAGCGTATCCATTATAGCTGCTCTTGCTATTGCATCATCATTGGTCGACCCTATTGGCGCAATTTTGTCAGCTATTTTAGCCAATACCTCTTCCGATGATTTACCAATACAATCATCTAATCCATATTGCTTTAAATTTTGCTCATATCCTTTTTGAACAAATCCTCCTAAAAAGCTTGCGAATGTATAGCCATAATCAATACCCCTTGCCGACGCTCTTGCTGCCGATTTAGAGCCTCCATAGGTTTTTACATAACTTCTTCCAGATTTTTTTAAGTTCTGTTTCGTTTTGTCATTGGTATACTTTTTAATAGCAGTTTTAGCAGAGTTCCAACTGTTAGTTTGTGATGAAATAGAATCATCTTTGACCGCTATTTTATCCTGATCTGGTTTGGGCTTATCAGTTGACGGAATGTCTTCTATGTCTGTATTTGGTTTATCATTCGCCCAATTCGGCAAAAGAGGAGTTTTGCCTTTTGGGCCAGCATTTGATGCAGATGTTCCCATTCTTTATAGTTGCTTTAATTTTAATTTAGATATTTTTGCTAAATTTTTATTCCCTGAATTACTCCATTTTGTAATAATTTCTTTGGCTTTCTCTTCAAAAGCACCACCTCTAGAAATATCAATAATCCACGTAACTGCTGAAATTGTTAAAAGCTGTTCCGGAACACGATCAAGAAAAATATAAAGTTGAGATTGTAGCTCTACTCTTACTTTACAAAAATCAAACAATACTTTCAATGCGATGTTTTCACCACTCTGGTTCTCATTTTGACTTACTTTTTCTATTAATGATTCTAATATTGCCGCAGCATCACCTGAATTTAAATCTGTACACTCTTTAATGCCTGCTGCTTTTATAGCATCAGAATCATTGAGCATTTTTCTATATGTTTCTTGTGCTTCGGGCGACATTCTCTGCATATGAACCGATGTTCCTGTAATTTTATCTCTTGAGAAATAATAATACGGTTGAAGATTTTGTTCCTTTAACGAAGGTTCGGATTTTAACCAGTTCTTGATCCATCCGTCTTGCAAGTATGCTTCCTGGTCAGTAGTCAATTTACTATCGGTGCCTGGCGCAACGTCATTAGAATAAGATTCTAATTTCTCAACGTCCTTTATTAATCCATTATTCTGTAATTGGTTTTCATAAAATTGCTTAAATGTTTCCGGCTTAAAATATTCCAATAACATCAGTTTAGCTAAAATTCTTTTATTCAGTGCAATGTTTTTAGAACTAGCCATTTCATATCTCAAAAGCAACGTGTTTAAGAAACGTTTGCATTGTCTTGGATTTCCATTTAAACCGACACTTAGTACGGGAGTGATTTGAGCAGACAATATTAAAGCGTCTTCAAGATCAGTGCTGACGGTACTGACAAAATCTTTTGCATTACTTATGTTGTAGATAAAATCGAAACCTTTAATGTTTTTTTCTTTTATTACATTTTCTCTTATGTAATCAAATTCGCCTATGTCAACATACAATTTTGTGAAAAGGAGATTAATATATGTTGTTAATTCAATATGACTAAGCACCGGGATTCTCACGGGATATTGAATTAATTTTTCAAGATAATCCCTGCCAACTTCTGTCGTATCCCCCGGTATTTCAGGAAACCGTCTTCTAACGGCATATTTTATTAAACGTTCGTCCGCTCCTAAAATAAAAGCGGTTTGTTTTGTGAAAAGAAATAATTTAATTGCCTCTAAAGTTCCAATAATCGTATCTGTTGAACATCTATCCAGATCATCGATTAATACTATGATCTTTTTGATGTTTGTTTCATTAATAAGCTCTTCAAAGTTTTGATGGAATTCCTGGATATTGTTGCGCACCGTATTGTCTATATCATCTTTTGATTGCATTTGCTTTATATAAGCATCGTAATCTACATCTTTAAGCTTTGACATTACATCTCCAATGGAAAGGGCCGCAACTCCAGCCGGGCCCATTGCGGCAAACCCTAATCCATATTTGGCAACAGCGCCACTTATTTTAATTATATCAATTTTTTTTAAAAGTTTAGCAGCTAGCTTGGATGCTTTTTCTGAAAATGTTCGGTTCCTAATGATCTCATCTACAATTCTACCCATCAAAACTGTTTTGGTATCTTCATATCCTTCAAAAAGCCAACCATTAAATTTAATTACCAAAACATCCTTATCACTTTCATATTTCTCGGCAACCATTTTCATTAAACTTGATTTTCCACTTCCCCAATCACCAAAAACGCCAATGCTACATGGCAGTAAATCATCATTGTTAATGATTTTTAAAACTGCGTTAACGTAATGCTGATAATCTATAAAATCCGAATTGGTTTCACTATCATTCCACATATCTATATTTTAATTAATGATTTATTTTAATTCAGTTTACAGTTAGCTGGGATTCGCTTTTTCGTCTTCTTTGTTGTCAAAGTAATTTAATTTGCCAATTTTCCCTTTTATATAATCTAAGTGATTTATTTCGGTTTTTCCATCATCAATTGTTGTCATTCCAACATTAAGTTTTATTTGCTCAGCTTCCAAATTATAAATAGTTGTATTTAAATCCTCTGTCTTTACATAGTATTTATAGGCAATATCTTCAACCTCTGCTAAGGTAATTTCCGATATAATGAACCTGTGAATTACCCTGTTCCTATCATCATACAATTTATAAAGCTCATCAAAAAATGCTTGGTCTATTATCCCTAAGTCCAGCGATTTTTTATAAATATCTTTTTCCGATTTTTTCTTGTCTAATAATCCTTGATAAATCCATTCCGTTTCAATTTCTCTGTTATTATTGATGATTTGGTTTTTTAAAATAATTCCAATTCGCAATAATGCATCTATTTGGTTTGCAAGTAGGCAGGTTGATTCAATAAAAGCCTTGTTCTCAACTGCCTTACTTAAAATTAATGATGAAGCGCCAACACCTTGCAAGAACATGTCGAATCTATATGAATTTATTACGCTCGCGCTTTGCGCTCCATCTATTAATCTAAACTCCGCAATTGATGAAAGTGCAATAGCTATTTTTTCTTCAATAGTTTTGTTATCTAAATCTTTGTCGGGATTGTTTTGGTGCGTTAGTGTAAAAATGACAATTTTATCGTCATACAATTTTGTCCAAATTTTGGTCGTAAATTCTTTCTCTATTGCGTCTGGATAGCTAAAATAATCTACGTCACCAATTCTTGTTGCAACTAATGATTTTGATATAGCTAAGAATTTATTTTTCTCATCTTCGTCTTTAACTTTTCTTATTGAGATCTGAAAACTATCAAATTTCCAAATCTCGTATTCTTGAAAAGTATGAATTTTACCATTTATAAGTGAATACTTCCAAGTGACAGGTATTTTAATTTCAAAGGTGCCATTATCATCTATAAATCTTTTCATTGTGTTTCCGTACAATTCTTTTTTTAGTTATTAATCAATGAAATTCTAGTCAATCTTATCACAATATTTCCATTGCGGCAACTTTTCTAACGCCTATTTGAATGGTGCAAATATTTTTCTGATCTTTGCCGAAAACCTATGAAATTGAAATTTTCGGCAAGTTCGACCAAAAAAATTATATTTCACTGGACACTTTTCGACCTCTGTGACATAAAATGAAATTTTGCATACAAAGACGCTTAAAACCCGCATCTATAAAGTAAATTCGGAAAATTTTATGTATATCTCCACGAAATTATTTATCTTAGCCATCACAAAATGAAAATCTCAATATCACACCTTCCCGAACACAAACAAGCCGAGTTAAAGGCTATTGTTGCGGCTTTGATCCCGAAGTGTGCGGAAATTGAAATGATTATTTTATACGGATCGTATGCACGCGGTAATTGGGTGGAAGATAAATACGTGGAGAATGGCGTTACCTACGAATACAAATCAGATTACGATTTATTGATTGTATTAAGCACCAATGGGAAAGCTAATGCCGACAGTTTTTTACAATCGGTAACAATCAAACTGGAAGAGTTAAGATCAAATACGCCTGTACATCCGATTTTCCACGGAATTGAATTTGTAAACGAAGCTTTACGCGAAGGAAATTACTTTTTCGGTGATATAAAACGTGAAGGAATAGTACTTTTCACAACCAACCGCTACCAGCTGGATAATAAGCGGGAAATGGCACCGCTTGAAATGCAAGCCCGTGCGAAAGAAGATTTTGATCAGTGGTTTGAAAGTGGCAATCAGTTTTATGGCCAGTATATACACGCTATGAATGATGGGCATTTAAAAATTGCAGCATTCGATCTTCATCAAGCCACAGAAAGATATTATGGCGCAATCCAATTGGTGTTTACAGGCTATAAACCAAAAACACATGATATTGAAATTTTAGGTTGGTTAGCAAAAGCATTAAATATAGAATTCGGAAAAGTATTTCCAAAAGCCACATACGAAGAGCGAATCCGCTTTACTTTATTAAAAAAGGCTTATGTAGATGCCCGTTATAAGGCTGAATATAAAATCAGTAAAGAAGATTTAGAATATCTTGCGGAACGTGTGCAATTACTTCGCAAATTAACAGAACAAATCTGTAAAGAAAAAATAGCAGACTTCACAAAGTAGTTTCCATTAAACAGGTTGATTGGGCGGATTTTTAATCTAAAAATCAACCACCAATGGAAACAAACGATCAACAACAGGCAGACAGCCTGTTTGAAGCAATGCAAAATGATAAGCACCAGCTGCTTGTTCATTTATTAAGCCCCATCGAGCGTGAAGCGATCAGGCAGAAGTACAACGCCTTTGAATATTCCCTGAACAACACCAAAATTCAGATTTCTCACCAAGCCTGCAAACAACTGAGGCAGATCACCGTTATTAAAATTGGTGTATTCACAAAACTCCTAAACGATAGTGCGCTCTACCTAGTCGGTGATGATGCGCGTATTCAAATGTTCCTCGATACTCCAATCGAACATCATAATTTCCCTACCCGCGTTTTCCACACTTTAAAACAAATGGATTGCTATACCATGCGTCACGTTATAGATCTTGGCAGAAGCCGCGTTGCACATTCTCGTAACATGGGTAAAGTAGGTATGCAAATCTTAGATCAGTTGCTAAAAAGGCACGAATGTGATTTTCTATTTGTGTAACCACTTATGGAAAACACAGAAAAACGAAAAGCCATACTCTTTGTAAGGGTAGAGCCATGTGAGATTTATTTTTGCCCCGATATAAAAGAGCGGCGTATGCAAATGCTGCAGATATACTGCTATTTGCATAACATCGAAATCCTTATTTGCTACCGTATAATTGGCGAATACGAAAGCTTTGAAAAAGATGTGTTGCCAAGCCTTCAGGATAATAAATACGGGTTTACGGAGCAAGCCAATCTGCTGATCATGCACGATTATTGGGAAGTTTCGTCCGGCATACTTACGGCAACAAACCTCCTCTCCGAAGTACGGAGCCTGGGACTGGAAGTAATATTTATAAAAGACTTTATAATCAAGAGGTATTCTAACCCGAAAAACAATATTCAACCATGAAATCATGTCCTGTATGCAACAAGCCGGTTATCGGCCGAACAGATAAAAAGTATTGTTCCGACTTGTGTCGGAACAGCCACAATAATGATTCTTTAATTGAAATTCGTAGCAAGGTCAATCAAGTTCATACAATTTTAAGACGTAACAGAAGGATTCTTGAAGAGCTGATCGGGCTGAACATCAGAAAAGTAAGCAAAGAAAAGTTGCTTCGGCAAGGCCTTAACTTTTATTACGTCACCAGTTTTGAGTATGACAAAGACAGAAATTTCCGCTATATGTGTTATGAGTATGGGTATTACGCAGTCGGGAATGATTGCTATAAACTTGTGAAACAGGTTGATAATAAAAGACACTAAAAAAATTGTAAAAAACGAGTACTGTTTGATTATTTAAAGCATTTTACTTCAATTCCTTTTGTAACTTAATGTTTACAGGCGTAAAGCTTGTTTTAGTTAAAAAATGTCACAGAGGTCGAAAAGTGTCCATTGGAATTCAAAATAGTCGTTGTACGTTAGCCAAATATTAATCCCGGTAAGATGCTTATCAAATTAGATAAACTTTGAAAAAACAAAAAAATTATTTAGTTATATAGAAATTTTAATATTTAAATTACAAGATCTCCTTACACAAATATGAAATAAAAAATAGATGTATATTTCTGATTGTCAATAACATAGATTATTCACGACTTTTCTTTATCTTTATAATCTTAATAGTGTATTGTATGATAAAAAGTAAATTTCAATACAACTACATTTGATACTTAATATCCATTTATATAAAGAACAATGAAATTAACACAACACGATATTGGCGGTGAAATAATTTCTATTTTAACAAAAGGAATGTATGCCGATCCAAAGGACGCATTAAGAGAGTATGTGCAGAACAGCGTTGATGCAAATGCGAAAAATATTGAAATTAAAATCCGACAAGATAATATTACTATCAAAGATAATGGTAATGGAATGGATAAGGTAGCTATGCGTAAAGCATTGCGTTTAGGAGTTTCTGATAAAAATCCTAAAAAGGCGGTAGGGTTTATGGGAATAGGATTGTACAGTTCTTTTCATTTATGTGATAAGCTTTCTATTAGATCAAAAATTACTGGCCAAAAGCCTAATAAGCTTGAATTTAAATTCAAGGAAATGCGTGAAATTCTGGAATCTCAAAAGGATGCAAGAATCGAAGACGACAACGTTCAGCAAATTGCTCTCCTTTCCTTAATGGAAGATCATACAGAGATTGTTGAATTAGAAGAAGTGGATTTTCCTAATACAGGAACGCGCATTGAATTAAGTGGACTTGATGAAGATTTTTATGAATCATTATCAAAATTTGAAGAGGTTGCTGATTATCTCGAAAAAGCTATTCCATTATATTTTTCACCTGATTTTTCAAAGGGTGTAGAGATTCAGGAATACATAACTAAAAAATGTAAAGAGCATGATTCGGAATTTAAATTAGTTAATTTGTTTTTACAAATTAACAGCGAACAGAGAGAGCTCTATCGACCTTATAAAGATTCAGATTTTAATCCTTATCCATTAAGTCCTATATATAAAGAACTAATCTCTACGACAGATGGCTTTCTGGGTGTGGCTTGGGGATGTTTGAATAAAGCAAATGAAGTCATAAAAAACGAAAAAGTTAGAGGGTTTTTAATCAAAAAACAAGGTTTTACAATTGGAACAAGAAACAATCTATTATCAACATTCGGAGCAAAATATTTTAATAGATATGTAGGAGAATTTATAATAGTTCATCCAAAGCTTTTACCTAATGGCGCAAGATCTGATTTTGAATATTCAAGTTTGCGAGCCATTTTTAAAAAGATTGTAGAAGACACAGCCGATGCGTATAATACAGACGCTAATCTGCACCAGGAAATAGAGAAAGCTGAACTAGATCTAGATAAACTAATTAAATATTATAGAGAAACTAAAGCTCAATTTAACACAATATCTGGCAATACAAGCTTAGTTTTAGATACCTATGGAGATCTTTCAAAACTTCATAAAGATTTTAAGAAAAAATTTGATTCCATTTGGCGAATAAAAGACGATAGACGGAAAGATGCAGAAGAAATATTGAGTTTAACCGATACTTTGAAGACTGAACTTAGTGATTTAATTGAGCAAAAAAGAGTTAAAACTAAAAAAACAAACAAAAATAAAACTCAGATTGCTCTGGAGTTAGATCAAGCACCAAAGCCACATGAATACAAGGAGCCACAACCTCAAAATTTTAGCGAGGTAATAGATCTTATTGGAATACCATTTAGTTCAGAACTACGACAAGTTTTTCAGCTATTAGATGAGCAATTTATCAAACCCAAATCAAAAAACGATGCTGATTATGGGGAAATTCTAAAAAAATTAAAAGGTGATATTGAAGATTTATTTTCAGAAGAAAGTATAGACGAATGACAGAAGCATCAGCAGGAAGTTTTCATGATCATCCACGTAAAATTTTGTTTAGAACAAAATGGGCTAAGCCTATTTTGAAATTTCTTCATGAAAGACTGAAGAAAAAACTAATATATCTCGGATTACCCGGTATAAAAGCGTTAGACATCAAAGAGTGGAAAGACTATTTGAAAATTGTTATAGCTTTTCAATGCAGGAATTACAATGAAAATACAGAAGCTGAAGATACAGAGCAAGATGAACTTATTGACTATTTGAATACTTTAGAAGCTCAGGATGTTTTAGAAGATTATTCTTTATACACCGGATATATTGAACAAGTAGTTATGTCCGGAGAAGATGATGATAATAATGTTTTTAATCATCCGGATTACATTACCGTATACAATTTAGATTTTTGTAACACATTGGCGACACCTTTTCCCGTAGCAGACAAAGCGGGTAATACTAAAAAGTATTATAAGATGGACGTAATAGATAAACTTTTAGAATTTGAAAGGGAGCGTTGCAAAAAAAACGAAGATGCTTGTTTTGTAATGTTTTTAACTGTTCATTCTCATTTTTTTGAAGATCTAGTTAATAATATTCAAGATGTCGTAATTCAGAATTATATCAAGAAGAATTTGGGTGGAGCAATTGACGATCGGCGCAATGTAAGACTTCTAAAAGCGTATTCCTATTACTATTTGCGCGAACATTTTAAAAAACATGGTTTTCACACTGAAATACTTCCTACAATATATTATCAAGGAACTGGAGATCATTGGTTACTTACATTCACTATTATAGGAACACCCGTTGAAATCAATGAACCACCAATTTCTTATGATCAAAATCTTAAGGATTTATTAGAACAAAAGTTTCTGTTTATAAGTGATGCGGGTATGTCATGTTTTACAGAAAAAAAAGGTAACATAACAGAAACTGATTTTGACACTGATATTAATGCAATACTGGCCGCTTCGCACACGATACAGAAATTATTAATTAAAGCCCCCTTAGCGCAGCCTTAAAGTGTTTTTCTTTTTGCTGTCAAAGTCATGCGTAAGAGTTAAGTCAACGAAAATATCCTTTTTAATTAATCTGTTGAATTTATTTCTAAGCTTCCTTACTTCTGCTTCAATAGTTTTGCGATCTTCTTTAATGTTTAAATAATGGCTAAGAAGTCTTAATGTTTTGTGATTTTGGGTTAGTTGCTGAATATTACTAAAGTCATTATTTTTTATTATTTCTTTAGCAACAATTATTTCAAATTCATCTAGTGCTAATAAATCTTCTTTCCATCTATCAGCCATTTGATTATTTTGAAAATAGGTTCTATTTATAATATAAGCCTCTGGCATCCATAAAATTTCCATGAATTCATCAATAGATTTTCCAAAAGCCATCTCAAAAAAATCATAGCCAGGTGCAACAATTCCTTTTGTTGCATTTAGCATGCTTTGAACTGCTCGCACAAATTTCCTGTTCCAATGTACTCCAATATGTTTACGATGTTTTGCTTCTTCTCCAAAAAGTGGAATGTATTTCATTGGAAAAGAAAAAATTTGAATATTTAATCTTTTTCCTAAATCAACATTTATCTTAATTCTTTCATAAAAGTCTTCGGGCTTATCCATGAAATTATATAAAATATAATTTGATAGATTTGTAATGCCATACTTCGCCGCAAGTTCAACGGCGTTAATATATATCTTTTTTATACCTATATGATCAAAGGCAAGGCGCAATGGGCGAATAGGAATCTCACTCATTAGCTTCATTATTTCTTCAGTAACGTATCTGGCATCAGTTCCTTGATTAAAATCAACATATCTCTTAGAAATTCCTTTCCTTCTGTATTGCTCATATGTAGAGGCGATTTTGGGATATAGTTTTATTAAATTTTGCTTAGTGACATCCTCTAGTTTTTCAAGTTTATATTCTTTTAGATAATTATTGTAATTTATTAAAACATCACCTTTTAAACGTGGAATAATTGAATGTATTAAATCAAAAGATCTCCTGACAAAGGCAGGATTATTAATTTTATTTTTTAAGTTTTTTATTGCGATTTCTAGTTGATTAGGTTCGGTGTACACTGCATCCTTGTGAAAGCCCATTGCTTTTATTTCTGAAATAATTTCAGGAAATTTTGGAGAGGCAAGAACATTATTATCCATCAACATTAAGTTTCTTTGATCGCCAAACCTTTCTTTTACCTCCATAAACTTATCTATGGATTCAATTTTATTTTTATAGGTTGGTTCTAATTTAGGAACAGAGCAAAAGGCACATTTTCTGGTACAGCCTTTTGTCATATATGTAAAATATGCACTTTGGGTAGGGTATTGGTAATCAATTTCATATAAGATAGAATAATCAAGAGGCAATTCATCAATTATTAAATCATTGCCAATATCTAAAGATCCTGGCTTGTCTAATAGGCCTGTATGTGGTTTTATACCTGTAGCAGCAAAAATTTCATCTTTCATCAGTGACGCCATAACTCCACCAACGTATATTTTATTTATATCATCAACTATGTTCTTCGCAAATTCGATAGTTCTAATAGTTATTTCCCAATAAAAAGTAAATAATGTTGCAATATATACTCTATCCCATTGATTCATGGGAGTTTTATAAGCCTCTTCTTTTAATATTAATTTAATTTTCTCCGTTTGACTTTTGCTTAGGCCGACAACAAGGTCGTCTAGGATTACTAGCCTCTTTGTTTTTAGGTATAATTTGATGCTAACTTCTCTCTTTTGCCAATTTATTTTTTTTGCATTTCTTTTAAGCCTGTTAAGGCAAGGTTTATATTTCATCTCCAGAAGAAGTTCCTTTAGATCTCCTTTAAAAAATTTAACATTATCGCCCTGAAGTTTATGATAAGTAGCCAATTTCATCAATCCAATAGGTGGATATTTGTTCTTATAATTTGGCTCGATTAATAAAATATTTTTTCTGCTCATATCGCGATAATAGATAGATTATAAATGTATAAAATATAACACTATAATACAATAAATATCAGAAACTATGATTAATTAATGAGTTTAATAAGTCTTTTCGAAAAAATGTCACAGAAGTCGAAAAGTGTCCATTGAAATTCCAAATAATGGTTATAAGTTAGCCCTTTACCCTGTAATAGATATATATAATACTAACTTGTTATAAACCATATCATGAAAAAAAATTTAGCAATTGTTTTAATCGGATTATCTCTAAATGTAGTTGCACAAAAAGATCAAAAGGTGTTGCCTGGAAATATTGCAGTTCTTGATAGTAATAGCGTTTTAACATCGGCACCACTTCAATTGCCGATTTATAAGGTATATAAGATGGAAAATAAGCTTATCCCTGACGAATATTTTACATCAATCTCTACGAAATATTTTTCTTTTTTAGCTGTGGGGCAGGATGTTACAGCTCCTGCAGTAAATAATTTTAGTATAGACCTTCTAGATGCAAAATTTGATATAAAAGGTGCAGTAGGAATAAAGAATAATAAATTTCTCTTGAATGTAGGCTTATCTGGTGATAAAGAGGGGAATTCCGTTACCCTTTTTGAAGATAAAAAAACAGGTGGAAAATTTGATGCAGAATTGAAATTAAGCTGGAGTCCCCTAAGAAAATTTCGTTACACCAAAGAAGAAAAAAAACGCGTTTGGGTTAAAATAAGAGAAATAGACTATAAATACTACAGTAAATATTTAAGAGATTCTTTGTGTCCAGCTCCAGAGTATAAAGAAAAATGTACTGCCATTGCTCAGAATGATTTTATAAAATCTTTTCCTTCTGATTCTATAGCAATAAAACGACAAGCAATTATTGATAGTGCGGAAGCTAAACAAAAAGCAATTTTTAATTCTGCTCATTGGAATAGTATTCATATGTTGTGGTTTACTGCTAAAGGAAAACTTGGTGGGGAAAACGTCTATTCGGTTACTCAAACATTAAATTATGTGAATGATTCTGTTAAAAAGAACAATTTAATGACAGTGTATGGTGGCATAGAAGCTAATTATTATTACAACAGTCATAAAGGACTGGCATTGTTTCTTAACGTGGGGTTCGGTTACGAACGCACTAACAATATTATAGATTTAGATAAAATTTCCGTTACTGAGTCTGTATCAATGAAAGATACAAATGTCATAGATCCGAACTCTCGTAAACGAGATTTTTCAACAAAATATGATGCATTTACAGGCCAAATTAAAACTGTTGAAAATCGGTTAACATATATAAATATTTACTCTCTTTTTGGTACACAACAATTATTTGGATTGCACTTTGGGTTAGAGTATAGGGATAGTAAACATAGTAATAGTACAGCTTTTATAACAGGTCTTATAGCTAACGTTCCCAAAAAAGGAGATGCAAAAAGTGCTGTTTCGATTGAAGTTTTTTTGAAATTAAATCAAGTTAATAAAACTACTGAAATTGATTTTGGCAATGAACACAAGAGTACAATTGGATTAACTTTTAACATACCTATTCCATCATTACCTAAAAGCTAAATATTCAATAAATATTATAAAAAACTGCTCAACGCTATGGCTTAGTATTAATCAGCAGAATATGAACGATTCTTTCTAAAACTCAAAGTCAAGATTAAATATAATTTATTTTAATCTCTTGCCAAGCCTGATAATATAAATCTGACATT
Organism: Bacteroidota bacterium; assembly: GCA_025963775.1. Lineage (GTDB taxonomy): Bacteria > Bacteroidota > Bacteroidia > 2-12-FULL-35-15 > 2-12-FULL-35-15 > 2-12-FULL-35-15. The sequence continues at coordinate 23,753 of JAOQAD010000004.1, forward strand.
TAGAGTATATTTGTTTGTAAACTAAAAATTATGAAAGCTATTAAAACTACTTTTTCTTTACTTTTTATATCAATTACTTTATTTGCTCAACAGGACAAAGATTATTCTTTAGCCAAAGTAGGAAAACAAGTTTTAGGTGTTTATATATTTGTAGCCTGTGAACCTGCAAATGAATATGATTACATTGCCACAATAGACGTTCGTTGGCACGAAGGAGATCCTGACAAATCTTTTTTAGAGCTTATAGAAAGGGGCAAAAAGAAATATCCCAATTTTAACGCTATTATATTTAAGAATGCAAAGTTTGAAACTGCTGATTTGGTTAAGTTTAGAAATTTGGAAATAACTGGAGGCGGATTTCGTGTAGGAGATAATGCAGTTTATAAAGAAGATGGAAGACCTAAATATGGGCAAATATTACAACTTGATAATACAAAACAAAAAGCAGGATTTAAATATCTTGATGAATATGGAGAAGAGAAATTAAATACTGTGGCTTATTCCAAACTGTCAATGATTACGGCGGAGCAATATAGCAGTTTAATTGAGCAACAAAATGTAGAAATTCAAAAGCATAAATTTATTATTGGCGAGAAAACTTCCTGGAGCGATGATAAAAAGCCATGTTATGGGGAAGTTGTAAGCCTGAATAATAAAAATCACGATGCAACGGTTAAATATTATAATATCTATGGGGAAGAGAAAACCACAGTAATAGATTTTTTAAAACTTGAAAAGTTTGACGAATTAAGGTATTCAGATTATATCGAAAAGCAGAAAGTTGAAATTCAAAAACATCAATTTACTGTTGGACAGAAAATAAGTTATATTGACGATAAAATAGCAAAATATGGGGAAGTAGCCGCTTTAGATAATAATAGTCATAAAGCTACATTAAAATATATTGACATATTTGGAGAAGTAAAAACTGTTGATGTAAAATATTTAGACATAGAAAAAGTAAGTGAAGAGAAATTTCAAGAAGAAATAAAAAATTTTCAGCTAGAGATTTTAAAATATAAATTTAGTATAGGAGAAAAAATTTCATGGTCTAAGACGTCTGTTTTTACAAGCAAAAGTGAAATTATACTCGCTGAAATTGTAGCATTAAATGATTTGGAACACAAAGCAACAATTAAGTACTTTAATAAAGATAACATTGAAAAGCAGGAAAACGTATCGTATTTGGATTTATCTAAATTGAAATAGATAAAGATTATTTAATTTTTTTCCTATTGCTTCAATCTTCCCTTGAAGCAATCTAGTATGTTATAGATTAGAACCTGGGTGTTGGTCTTAATTATGTCACTTTTACAACAGCTATTTTCGGCTGTAATCCGCGCTACCGCAAGTCGTGGTAAAAATTCACCTCCTTTTCCGCTTTATTTTTTTCAGCAAGCAGGAACCGAACTCTGTTCCGTTCCCTGCCTTGAACCCCTTGATTCTTGGCTGTAAATGATTGCCACTACAAGAACAATGCAATGATAGTAAGGGATGTAATGCCGTTAACTGGCATTCATTTTAAGCAATGAAGGATTTATCCGAATGCCATCTTCGCCATGCGGGAAGACCTCCAGGAAAAGTGTGAACCCGAAGTTTCGTAGCGAGATAGGGCGGGATCTTGCGGGTAAAACGAAAGCTTCAGGTTGGTTTTTGTGGTGCTCTTTTTTGGTTACTTTTTTGAGCAAGCAAAAAACGTAACAAAGGGAATAAGGGCATTTGCCCTATAGCTGATGCTTGTTTTCAAAGAAAGACCTAACTTCGTTCAGAAATCCCCACAAGGGTTTCAAGAGATTGGAACCCTTTTTTTTGCAATCCTTTTTTGCCCTAAATTCCTTGAAACCCATACTACCATTCGTTTTTTTATTTGAATTTTGCAAGGAAGAGGCTACCGAAGAAGTAAAAAATGCATTGACCTCAAGAATAAAATTGTGGGATGCAATAGCAGGTCAGTCAAATTAATCTTTCGTCATTTCGAGCAACCAGTTGTAAGCTTCATCGTAATTCGAGAATATCTTAGTTGGTGTTTCCGGTTTACTTAATTTGGAGAAAAATGTGAAGACCTCTGTGTATTCAGGCGCACAAAAATCTCTTTATTCCGAGCAAAAATTAGTTGCCAGCGGGCAAACGGGCGTCGAAGGTTTAGCGCCCGGTTTAATTCGCTTCATTGGCATCTCCGAAATTTTCGGCGCATTCGGTATCATTCTTCCTCTGCTCCTCCACACAGTTCCAATTTTAACAGTTGTTTCTGCCCTCTGTTTTGCAGGCATTATGATTCCCGCAGCAGTTATTCATTACAAAAGGCATGAACCCCGAAATGTCATTACCAATTGCATCCTCTTTTTCATGTGCATCTTCATTGCGTATGGCAGATTATTTATCCCGCATTAATCTCTGAAACAACACTTTAGTGTTTTATTTGAAAATAAACTTGCGCAACTAAAAAGTTGCGCATATATTTGCAACCGGAAAGTTGCATATTATTTAATATAAAAAAATGAAACAGGATATTTTTCAGGCTATCGCAGACCCAACACGCAGAACAATTCTAATTTTAATAGCTGTACGTGCTATGACACCTAACGCAATGGCAGAGCATTTCGATATAACTCGCCAGGCAGTGTCCAAACACATTAAAGTTCTGCAGGAATGCGAATTGATTAAACCTGAACAATCAGGCAGAGAGATTTATTACCACTTTAATCCAAAAAAAATGAAAGAGATCGACAAATGGCTGGAGCAGTTCCGCGTAACCTGGGAGAACAGGTTTACCAAATTAGACAAAGTTTTAAATAATTTAAAATCAAAAGAGAAATGATAGAAATTAACGAAACTGAAGTCGTAAAAGACATAAAAAATAAAAAGCTGACTGTAACAAGAGAATTTAACGCCTCTCTTGATCAGATTTGGAGAACCTGGACACAAAGCGATTTACTCGACCTATGGTGGGCACCCGATCCCTGCGAGGCAAAAACTAAATTCATGGATTTCCGCGAAGGCGGCTATTGGCTTTATTCTATTACTGGCCCTGATGATTTACACGTCTGGGCAAAAATAGAGTTCACGAAAATTGCTCTGCATAAAAGAATTGAATCCATTAACTCCTTTTGTGATCAGAATGGAAATGTAAATTCCGGTTTGCCTGTAATGAATTGGAAAAATGAATTCTCTGCTACAAGTACGGGAGTAAAAGTTATAGTCGAAATAAGTTTCACAGACGAAGCTGATTTAGAGAAGATCATTGAAATGGGCTTTGAAAGAGGATTTACAACAGCGCTTCGAAACTTGGGAGTCTTGTTAAAAAGAAAATCAGTTTAAATTATTAATACAAACAAATTAAAACACGAAATATGAAAACAGAAATTATTATTGTGCCGGTAGGGGATCAGAAAAAGGCAAAGAAATTTTATGCAAAGCTTGGCTTTGAGCTGATCACCGAAGCACCTATGGGCAAAGAAGAAACATGGGTACAGATGGGTTTACCGGGTCAGCCTACCTCTATCGCCTTAATGAGTTTTAATGGGATCATTTTTGAAACGGATGATATTGAAAAAGAGATCAAAAAATTAAAAAAACTAAAGATTAAAACCGGTAAAGTAGATACGCAACCCTGGGGCAAATTCAGTTGGTTTAAAGATCTGGATGGAAACGGATTATGCCTGCATCAAAAATAATACTCATTTAATAATTAAAATAACGCACTATGAAAGCAATTTCAAAAGATGGAACACAGATAGCCTACGATAAAACGGGTAAAGGCCCGGCACTTATTTTAGTAGATGGTGCATTTTGCTATCGGCAAAATGGAGTAACGCCACGCATTGTACAATTACTCTGTGATAATTTTACAGTATACAGTTACGACAGAAGAGGCAGAGGAGAAAGCACAGATACAAAACCGTATTCGGTTGAACGTGAAATTGAAGATCTCGATGCAATCATAGAAGTAACAAACGAAACACCTTTTATGTGTGGCATTTCTTCGGGTGCATGTTTATTGATCCAGGCAGCAGGTAAAGGAAGCAAAGCAAAAAAAATAGTCTTGTTCGAACCACCTTATGTTGTTGCCAGCGAAACAGATCAGGCTCCGCCTAAAGATGCGAAAACAGTACTTGAAAATTTTTCGCAGCAGGAACAAAGAAGTAAAGCTGTATACTATTTTATGGCCAAGGTAATGGGCATGCCGGCAATAATAGTTTTTCTTTTTAAATTGTTCGGAAGATCTGCCTGGAAAAAAAATGAAAGCGTAGCACACACCTTGTCTTATGATGTAGAGATCATGGGCAACTATTATGTACCGGTTGAATTGTCTTCTAAAATTACCTGTCCCACGCTAATTGTTGGTGGCGAAAAATCACCAAAGAAATTAATAAACGCAGTAAAAAAAGTGGAAAAAAATATTCCCAATTCAGAACTTAAATTATTAAAAGGTCAAAGCCATAATATATCAATGAAAATACTGGCAGCTGAATTAATTACATTTTTTAGTAGCTAAATAAAATAAACGATTCTTTTTTTTTGACAATAGCATCATTCTTTGACGCGAATGGTAGGGGATCATTTATTTTAGACAATTTCAAGGTTTTTGCAAGGTAAAAAACCTTTCTTAACAGATCTCTGCTTTTTATCTTGTTCCATCAAGCATTTTAAACGTAAGCATTTAATAATTCCTTTCTGATAATCCCATTGCATCTTCCGATGTAAGCATTTTGTCGTTTTCCGGCAGGCCTCCTAACTTTTTTTCATCGCATAGTTTATCGCGTAATTATATAGGTAAGATTCGCTACAATACGCTTCAGTCGGGCGTTTTCATCCTCAAGCTCTTTTACGCGTTTAAGCTCGCTTAGGTGCATTCCACCCTTAACTAAAGAATTCCTTTAGAATTGGTAAATACATTTGTCTGATCATAAATTTTGCCTTCTTGTTTAATTTTTTTTTTAATTAATGATCAGACCCAACCTTTTTTAATTTAAAGCCATCTATAGTGTTAGAGAAACACCACATATTGAAAAGCGATGAAATCGAGCTTGTTAAAAGATGCGTCAATAATGATAGACACGCACAGAACTTGCTTTTCAAAATTTATTCAAAAAAAATGATGGCTATTTGTTTTAGATACACAAAGAGCCGGGAAGATGCCGAGGATGTTCTAAATGACGGATTTATGAGAGTGTTTGAAAAGATAAACACTTATCAGGGGATTGGCTCCCTGGAAGGCTGGATTAGAAAGGTCATTGTAAATGTAGCGATTGAAAAATTCAGGAGAGGAACGCAAATGTATAAGCACGTTGATATTGAAACAATAAATATTAGCCATCAAAGCAGCTCCGATATTTATGGAGAATTAAATGCTAAGGAGTTGATTATTCAAATTCAAAAGCTGCCTCCTGCTTATCAAATGGTTTTTAACTTATATGTTTTTGAAGGATTAAAGCATCGTGAAATTGCCGAACAGCTTGGAATAAGCGAAGGAACCTCAAAATCCAATCTTTCAAATGCCAGGACCTGGTTAAAAAAAAGAATCGAAATTTTATCAATTGAAAAAAAAGCGATTTAAAGAGTAATGGAAACTAATAATGATATAGACGATTTATTTAAGGGTATAATTGAGCCTTATGAGATGAATCATTCCGATAAAGTTTGGGATTCTTTGGATAGTCAGCTTGAAAAAAAATCTAACGGCCATGATAAAGCGGTAATCTTTCGCTTAAGGATAGCTTTGGCTTCTCTGTCGCTTCTCTTTGGGTTGTTTGCTGCTTATTACTTTTTTAATAGCCTCGAAAAGGAAAAAAAATCTGTAATTATTTCATTAGAAAAAGCAGGCCAAAATAAAAATAGCGGGATCTCTGATCAAAATACTTCTGCAACAAACTACAAGAGCACAGAAGAAGAAAGCTCAAAACAGGTTTCCGAAAAGACTAAAACCGATACCCACGAAACGGGGTTTAAAAAGGGCGAAAACCAAAAGAAAGCTTCTTTCCCAGATCCATTATTTTCTAAAACCTTTGTAAATGCAAGCGGATCAAATAAGCCTAACTCATTGCGGGCTGATAAAGAAGAAAATAAAACAAATGAAAATAACGCAGCCAATGGAGATACAGCAATGCTGATTATAACGGACAGTGCAAATGAAGACGCAATAATTAATGCTATCGGTAAAGATCAGATTGATAAATCAAAAGCTAATACAAATATTTCAGGCACTAATTTAATTATTGCGGGTAGCATAGATACAAACGAAGTAATAAAGACAATCTCACCGGTCGCACAATTAAATAAAGTTAAAATGGACAGCATTGCGGCTGATCATTCTAAAAAGCGTTATTCCTTAATAGCATTCTTTTCGCCTGATCTGACTTTTAAATATATAAAAGACAATGATAGCAATGACAATCAGCAGGAAGGTGATTATAACAACGAAGTATCAGGTTTTTCATATAATGCAGGACTATTAATCGGATATGACTTAAATAGGAACTGGAGTCTGACAACCGGCGGTACTTACGCTTGTTTAACACAAACAATAAAATCAAAAGTGATATATGCTGAAGCAGGAACGGATGGCTTAACACATTACCAGTTTAATACTTCTTATGGAACATCTGAATTGCCAGGAGAGCAAAGCCCACCTGCGATAGGTGATAGTTTGGATATAAATTCTAATTCAACACAGTCAATTCAGGTGGTCGTTATTCCTCTTATTTCAAAATATCAAATAACAAAAAACAAGTTTAGCTATTATGTCCAATTAGGATTAAGTGCTAATATATTAGCAGGAGAAAAGCTCATTGTGGAGACTCCCGATAAGCGACAAACAATAAGAAAAATGGAAGGATTAAATGAATATTACCTGGGCGGAATTGTTGGCGTGGGCATGTCATATAATCCCTCTGGAAAATTCACTGTTTTACTTGAGCCTACTATCAGAGGTGCTATTACGCCAATAAGCAAGAATGCAGCCATCACAACTCATCCTGTTTCATTCGGGATTTCAGTGGGTGTAGGCTGGCATTTTTAAATTAAACAATTTGTATAGCCTTACCCAACCATTTTTAAAATTTATACATCTATTAAAATAAAGCTAAAAACAAACAACATGAAAAAACTACTGGTAATTGCGACCGCTTTGGTGACACTTATTTCCTGTGAAAAGGGGGATTTGTTTGAGAAAAACAAAAAAGACAAACCTTGTGCTGTTGTTTCACCGGAAACAATCCCTTCTGCAGTGGCCTCATCCTTCCAAAATAAATATGCAGGCGCAGCGGTGGAAAAATGGTTTAATAAGGACAATGCAGGATATGTTACATTGTTTACCTGGAATGGTAAAAAGACGTTATCGGAATTTAGCAATGACGGTGCTTTTTTAAAAGAAGAAACGGAAGCTGATCATCAGGATGGTAATGATGATAACGATTCAGGTTGTGAATGTGAAATAGATGAGTAAGTAACAATCTTTGAAAATAATAAAGAGATTTTAGGCTTTGGTAGAATTATTAATTTCCGGGTCAGGGCTGGAGTTTGTCTTAGTGCTTAATCCTTAAGAAATTCACGAAGGCTTTGAGTATTTGTTGTAGTGCGTTGTTGGATTTTAATTTATTTCCTAAGTATAATCTTGTTTAAAAATTTAACTAAATATGACCCTGCTTTCTTTGAAAAAAAATCTGATTCTGTTATTCTTTCTGATTTCAACTGCAATCGTTGCTCAGAATATTACGATCAGTGGTTATATAAAAGATGCGGAAACCGGCGAATCCCTGATTGGGGCCACAATTTATGCTACCAAAACCAAGACAGGTGCTTCAACAAACACTTATGGATTTTATTCATTCTCTTTGCCAAAAGGAGATAGCACCGGTTTAGTATTTACTTTTATTGGATATACTGCACAGATAAAAAAAATAATTTTAACTGAGAACATAGAGTTAAACATCAAGTTGATTCCATCGTCCAGCCAATTGTCGGAGGTTACAATAACTGCAAAAAGATCAAACGAAAATGTTGAAAAACCTCAAATGGGCGTTATTGATATTCCAATCCAAAAAATTAAAGAGTTACCTGCAATACTCGGTGAAACAGATGTATTAAAGATAGTGCAGCTCTTACCTGGAGTTCAGTCAGGAAATGAAGGTACAACGGGTTTTTTCGTGCGTGGAGGAAATTCTGACCAAAATCTGGTTCAGTTGGATGAAGCTGTAGTATATAATCCAAATCACCTGTTTGGTTTGTTCAGTACATTTAATACCAGAGCCTTAAATAATGTTACTTTGATCAAAGGAGGTTTTCCTGCACAGTACGGAGGGCGATTATCTTCTATCCTTGATATTACTATGAAGGAAGGGAATAATCAAAAGTATAAGGTTGAGGGAGGCATAGGGTTAATATCTTCTAATTTAACCATTGAAGGCCCAATTGTAAAAGAAAAGGCTTCTTTTATAGTTTCTGCACGCAGAACCTATTTGGATCTATTGATAAAACCCTTCTTGCCAAAAGGTATTAAAACCACGTATAATTTTTATGATCTCAATGCAAAACTAAACTGGCAAGTTTCAAAGCGTGACCGGTTATTTTTAAGTGCTTTTAAAGGTAATGACAGGGCTGCATATACGGAAGCCAGTAGTATTAACTATGGGATCAAGTTTGGTAATTCTACTGCAACTCTGCGATGGAATCATTTGTTCGGACAAAAGCTGTTCGTGAATACCTCTGCCATTTACAACACTTATTTGTTGAACCTTTCAACAGTACAGGGAAAATATTATGCCCAGGTTTATTCAGGCATTGACGACATAAACGGAAAGACGGAATTTCAATATTTTCCGAATGCTAAGCACAAATTAATGTTCGGAGCAAATTATACGTACCATAAATTTACTTCGAGGGGTAAATCGGATAAGATACCTAAAAATTTACAACTTGCCAATATAAAAACAAGCCAGATCCCTCCACGCTATTCAAGTGAGATGGCAATTTATTTAAATGATGAATACACGATAACAAAGCGATTAGCATTAAGTGCGGGTATAAGAACGCCTGCCTTTATTACTAAGGATGCTTCTTATTATACATGGGAGCCTCGTGCTACAATGAAACTTTCGGTTGATTCATCATCATCAATAAAAGCAGCGTACACTGTTATGAACCAATTTTTACATATAGTACCAAGTTCGAGTGCTTCATTGCCATTTGATCTCTGGATACCTTCAAGCAAAATAACCAGGCCCGAACGATCAGAACAGTATGCATTAGGTTATTTCCGGAATTTCAGGGAAAACAAATACGAAGCGAGTGTTGAAGTTTATTATAAAACTATGCAGAACCAGGTTGCTTTTAAAGAAGGGACACAACTTCTTGAACAAACCAACATTGACAGCTCATTAGTGTTTGGAAAAGGTTATAGTTATGGGGCTGAATTTTTTGTAACAAAAAATGCTGGAAAATTTACCGGCTGGATCGCTTACACTCTATCATGGACAAATCAACAATTCAAAGATTTGAACTATGGTAAGGTTTTTCCCTTTAAATATGACAGGAGGCATGTTTTGTCCATTGTCGGAACCTATGAACTAACAGCAAGATGGACCTTGTCTGCTGATTTTGTTGTGTCTTCCGGAAGTGCATATACCTTACCCGTTGGCAGAGTTAATGTGGCCGATGGAGGCAGCTTGTATGATGGCGTATATTATGTGTATGACGAACGAAATAATTACAGGTTAAATCCATATCATCGCCTGGATCTCGGAGCTACATACAGAAAAAATAAAACGTTGTTTAAAGGAAGATTTCCTTTCGTTTCGGAATGGGTGTTTAGCATTTATAATGTTTACAGCCATAGAAATCCATACTTCGTTTATTTAACGATAGATCCTGTAACTCAGGAACCAAAGGCAAAACAGGTTTCCCTGCTGCCGATTATTCCAAGTGTTACTTATAACTTTAAATTCTGATAAAATGAAAAACGCAATAAAATTATTTAGTGTTATAGTTATTGCTTCACATATAATTGCATGTCAAAAAGATATTAAACTGAAGCTGCTTAAATATGACAGTCAGCTTTCTATTGAATGCATATTATATCCGGGTAAAGTGCCGCAGTTATTTTTAAGTACAAGCGTTCCTTTCTTTAGTTCAAGCGTTTCACCCTCTCAGCTTTTTGCAAGAGGAGCTATTGTATCAATTACAGGAACTTCCACAGACAATTTAGTTGCAGATTCGGTTTTTGATAAGTTCAGATGCCGCTGGGTTACATTTTATAAAGGTACTATACCTGCTCAGCAAGGCCAGAGCTATAATTTGTCAGTCACATATAAAGGCACTACATATAGTGCTACAACGACTATTAATCAGCCTAAAGTTACCATTGCTTCAACATCATTTGTACATTCATTTCACGATATATATGGCGATCATGAAGGCGTTATCCTAAATTTTAACGACATAGCCGGCAGCGATAATTCTTACCGGTATCAAATGAACCGGATGATAGACAGTTCTGTTTATGGCGCCTCTAACCTGGGATTGATCCACAGTACCTGTACAAACGGTGCGATGTTTTATACCAGCGAATTTGGCCGTTCCATCTATTTTGACAAAGGTTTGGATGGACAAGGAATGCAATTTGTAATTGAGCCGGCTTTCAAGCATAAGATGAATGACACAGCTTATGTTTTTGTTCAGTCCTTAGACAAAAATTCGGCAGAGTTTTATGATAATATTGATAAACAAAAGCTCGCACAGCTTAACCCGTTTGTAGAGCCGGTATTTTTAAAGACTAAAATAGAGGGTTGTATTGGTGTATTCGGCTCAGCGGTCGTTTCTGATTCGGTTTTATTTGTTTACCCGGAGTAATGAATAAACATTCATTGAATAATTAGTAATAACCACCAAATATATTTCAAATGAAAGCAATAATTACAGCAATAATATCATTTCTTGCCCTTGTTTCCTATTCACAACCTAGTCAGCAATGGTTAACCAGGTACAATGGCAAAGGAGATTTTTCAGATAAGTTTAATGCAGTAAAATCTGATGCCGCTAATAATATTTTTCTTGCCGGGAGCACTTATAATAAGAGTAATGAAGAGGATATTCTTGTTATTAAATTGAATTCTTTGGGAGACACAGCCTGGGTAAGAACATTTAACGGTTCTGCTAATAACACGGACGAAGCCTTCGATGTGGCAACAGATGGAACCGGAAATGTATATATAACCGGTGTTTGTAAGAATGTTGGAACCGGAAAGGATTTTGCTACCATTAAATATAATGCATTTGGTGATACTCTTTGGACAAGAACCTTAAACGGTATCGGAAATGGTGATGATGAGGCATCTTCCATTTATATCGATGGAAGCGGGAATGTATATGTTACCGGAAAAAGTGATGGTAATCCGACTGCCCTGATTAATAATGATTATGTAACAGTTAAATATAATTCTGCGGGTGTTCAGCAGTGGGTGCTTCGTTTTAATGGGTCAGGGAACGGTTCTGATATTCCGGCAGGGATAATCGGAGATCCATCAGGTAATGTTTATGTAACAGGGCGAAGTGCAAATACCCTTGATGATGATTACGCCACGATAAAATATAATTCTGCCGGGCTGCTGCAATGGACAAAGATCTATGATGGCGGAAATGGTACTGACAGAGCTGTGGCAATTGGAATTGACAATGCTGATAATATTATTGTTACAGGAAGAAGTTCGGGTGCATCAGATGATGATTATGCGACAATTAAATACAGTTCTGCCGGGGTACAACAATGGTTAAAATATTTTGACGGAGGCTTAGGCGATGATCGGGCTACTGCCTTAGCGGTTGATAGCTCCGGAAATATATTTGTAACAGGAAAAAGCAGCAATGGATCTAATGATAATTATGCAACAGTAAAATATGACGGCCTTGGTACTTCAGGATGGGTAGCAATTTGGGCCGGAACGGGTAATGGGAACGATGTAGCAAATGCTATTGAAGTTGATGGTTCTGGAAATGTTTATGTTGCAGGGCAAACAGATGTTGACGCCACCGCTCTTGTAAATAACAATTACTCTGCAGTAAAATATAACTCCTCAGGTGCGCAAGTATGGAACCAATTATATAACGGCACTGCCAACCTTAGTGATGTACCCACCCGCCTGGCAATTGATGCAGCCGGAAATGTAGTAGTGGCAGGCAACAGTCAAGGCTTAGGATCTCAAAAAGACGGAGTTGCAATAAAATATAATGTTTCCGGAGTGTCGCAATGGACTTACCGGTATATCGGGAAAGGTGATAACTCTGATAAAGGAAATGCAATTACAGTGGATGCTGGTGGTAATAGTTACGTGGCTGGTTCAACTTATGGGGCTGGTTCCGGCAAAGATTATTGCACGATAAAATTGAACGCTGCTGGAGATACGCTATGGGTTCGATCTTATAATGGAATTGGGAATGGGAATGATGAGGCTTCCTCTATCGCGGTGGATGCTGCTGGAAATGTCTTTGTTACAGGTTACAGTAAGGGGGCTCAAAAAGATTACCTAACAATTAAATACAACCCGAGTGGAGATACGGTATGGACAAAGCGTTTTAATGGGGCCGGCAATGGTGATGATCAAGCCATTGATTTAAAACTGGATGGTGCTGGAAATGTTTTCGTGACGGGATTTACAGATAGCGACAATACAATTTCAGTAAATGAAAATTATACAACGATTAAATATAGTGCCTCCGGAACTCAGCTTTGGCAAGCTAATTATAATGGAGCCGGGAACTTAACCGATATCCCTGCAGGCCTGACTATTGATGGATCGGGTAATGTTTTCGTTACAGGTAAAAGCAATAATGGATCAGATGATGATTATGCAACAGTTAAATATAATTCTTTGGGTGTGCAGCAGTGGATACAACGTTATGATGGGGGGCAGGGAGATGACCGAGCGGCTGCTATTAAAGTCGATGCGGCTTCAAATGTTTATATCACAGGAAGAACCTTTAATGGATCAGATGATGATTACGCAACAATAAAATATAATTCACTTGGAGTTCAGCAATGGCTTAAGTTATATGATGGTTTATTGGGTGATGACAGAGCTATTGACCTTGCAGCTGACGGATCAGGAAATGTATACGTAACCGGAAAAAGCAGTTTTGGGGCAGCTGATGATATTTTAACTGTGAAATATGATGGATCGGGAATCCAACAATGGGTGGCAAATTATGATGGCGGAACAAATGGAAATGATGCACCGGCTAAAATACTGATTGATGGGGCAGGTAATGTTCTTGTGGCAGGGCAAAGTGATATTGGAACTGCATTAATTCCTAATAATGATTATACAATTCTGAAATATAATTCTTCCGGAATTCAGTTGTGGGCAATTTCGTATAATGGAACAGGGAACGGTTCTGATGTTATTGGCGGTATAGCTATAGATAATGCAGATAAAGTTTATGTAACAGGCACTGGCTTTTCTTCTGTTGGCCAGAAAGATATAGTTACAATTAAGTATAGCTCACCTGTTGGAATCAATGAGTTATCACTAAATAAATTTCAAATGATAGCTTATCCTAACCCTTTTAATACGCAATGTACAATAAGTGTATTTGCTCCGAACACAATTGAATCATGGACATTGAATGTTTATAACGCTACAGGTGAAAAAGTAATAGTTCGAAAAATCGATAATTCAAACCAGGGCATTATTAAGAAAAATGATCTTTCCAATGGAGTGTATTTTTTTCAGGCAATCACTAATACGGAAATAATAGGAAGCGGGAATTTTATAATTGAAGATTAATATTTCCGACTCTTCTTACCTATTTGCTTTAGAATTGACCTGTACTTCTGGGCAACCTCAATAAAGGGAAGTTTTTATTCCGGGATAGGAATGAATTGCTCCAAAGACGTGTTTGCGGGCTTTGCCTTCTTCGTATGATCGTATTATCTCACCGCCTCCTTATTATATTTAGTCCTATACTCTAAAGGCGACAGTCCGGTCACTTTTTTAAAAACTGTTCTGAAAGCTTTGTTGTCGGAGTAGCTAACGCTGTACATTATTTCATCCACGCTTTCCCTGCTGGTTTCCAGTTTTCTTTTTGCGGCTTCAATTTTTACCTTTTGCATATACTCCACTGGTGTGTTTGATGTAGCTTTGATGAAACGTCTGTCAAAATTCCTGCGGCTTATTGAGAATTGATCAGCGAGGTCCCCAATGGAAATTTTTTCACTCACATGCTTTTCGATAAACAATTGCGCCTTTCTTATTTCTGCATCCTGGTGATCTTTTAGACCGGAAAATATAGCAAAAGGCGATTGCGTAGTACGGTCAATATCAATTTCAAAAACCTTGGAACAATAAACGGCTGTGTCCCGGCCACAATATTTCTCAACTAAATATAAAAGCAGGTGCAAAAATGAATAAGCTCCGCCATTTGTATAAATACCATGCTCATCTGTAAGTAATTTATCAGTAGCTAAGTTTACGTCCGGGAACATTTTAGCAAATGCATCAGATGCGATCCAATGAGTGGAGCAGGTCCTGCCTTTCAATAATCCTGTAGATGCCAGCAGAAATGCACCTGTACACATACTTGCAACTTCAGCTCCTTTCTTATAGTGATGAGCTATCCATGGAAATAAATCCTTGTTGCCTGCAACAGATGCCGCATAGTTTGACTTTATAGCCGGAATGATGATCAGATCGGTTTTTTGCACCTGCTTTAGGCTGGCATTCGGATGAATGGAAAAAAGTCCGTCATGTACATCTACTTTTTTTGAATTGCCTACCAGTTGAATTGTAAAGGCTGGATCTTTACCATTATCTGTAAGGTATTTATTGGCCCTGGCTAAAACTTTATAAGAGCCTACAATAGTGCTGAGGTTCGGATCTTCCTCGGGAATGAGTATGGAAATATGTTTCATTGTGCTGCAAATGTAAGCACTTTAATTGTCCAAATCAACCCCTCATAATGTCTATTTTACACTCTGTTAAATGCATTATATGTCTATACATTTGTAATTATTAATAATTTCTAACCAAACCAAACCAAAATAAAAATGGACGCAAAACAAATAATTGTAAAATCTGTGCTCGATGCATGGAACTCAAGAATAGAGGCAGCTAACAAACTATTTGACTCGTTAACAGACGAAGACCTTCAAAAGGAAGTTTCTCCCGGCAGGAACAGAGCTATTTATTTATTGGGGCATTTAGCTCTTGTGCACGACAAAATGTTGCCTTTGCTTGCTTTTGGGCCGCAACAGTATGCTCATTTAGAGGATGCTTTTTTGAACCAGCCCGACAGATCTGTTTCCGAAATTCCTTCTGCAAAAGAGTTACGGACAATCTGGAAAAACGTTAATTCAGAATTGGCAACGCATTACGCTGATTTAAGCACTGATGAATGGTTTCAAAAGCATAGCTCCGTATCAGAAGAGGATTTTATAAAGGAGCCGCACAGGAACAGGTTGAATATAATCATCGGCAGAACAAATCATTTGCAATATCATATCGGACAGGTAGCACTTATAAAAAAATAATATTATGAAAAATAAAATAGTTTTCGCCCTGATCATGGGAATAGTAACAACCGGTATTATTTCCTTCACCCTGATCTTAGTCAATATTGGTTTCAATGAAAACTTTTTCAAAGTTTGGCTGCTCTCATGGGGTATGGCTTATTTAGTAGTAATTCCGGCAATTTTAATAATTGGGCCCAGGATACAAAGCATGGTTGACGAATTATTACGGAAAAAAACCAATATTTAAACATATATTTTTATGACTACATCAGATTTTAAAACTACCATAATGGTAGATCAAAGCCCAAAAGAAGTATTCAGCGCCATCAATAATGTTGATGGATGGTGGCAGGGAGAAATTAAAGGCAGCTCACACAAGCTCAATGATGAATTTACTTACCGTATGGAGGATTTTCATTTTTCAAAACAAAAACTAGTTGAAATTATTCCTGACAAAAAAGTAATATGGCTTGTTACGGAAAGTAAACTGAATTTTGTAAAGGACAAAAGTGAATGGACAGGAACGAAAATTATTTTTGAGATCTCTGAAATAAATAACAAAACACAGGTCAGTTTCACTCACCTGGGCTTAATCCCCAGGTTTGAATGTTATGGAGATTGTTCAAATGGATGGAGCCAGCTTATTCAGAAAAGCCTCTTCAGTTTTATAACTACAGGTAAAGGCAAGAAGGTTTTTTAAGACCAAGGGAGGAAGAATAATTGCAAATTTAATTTTCGCTTACGCATAATTACAATCAATTTGTTTCCAGGCAGGCTGCCTGACCAGTATTATTATGCCCAGCGTGGAGATACGCAAAGGGCCAGGCTTAGCTTGAGTTATAAGCTCGGGAAGATGCACATTGAACAAAAATTGAGAGCGGCGATGGCAGGTTCAAAAAATAATTAATGATTCTGAAGTCTTGTTTGTCTTTCTTTAATTGGTATATTTAAAATGGGAAAGGCAATTTTCTAAACAGGTAAACATGGCTGACGAGGAACTTTTCAAAGGTGCTTATCTCGGGATGAGCGATAAGAAAGGAAATAAACTGCATAATGGCGATACCGTTACATTTAACTGGAAAGGTGAATGGGTAAAGTGTGTTATCGTGTATCATGAAGGAATGTTCTGCTTAAAGTGGCCTGACGGATATATCAATAAAGGCTCCCTGAACCCCTCTAACTATACAAAAGTAAACGCATAATATGTCCATTTCAGCTTCCCTGAGAAAAATAAATGTAACACGTTATATCCAGCCTTTGCGCGAAGGTGGCTCTCTGCCTGCCCTGGCGGAAGGCGATGATGATTTTAAATACGTCCTGAAATTCAAAGGAGGCGGCCATGGCGTTAAAACACTTATAGCCGAGCTGATCGGCGGAGAAATTGCACGCGCATTAAAATTGAAACTGCCTGAGCTTGTTTTTGCCGAACTTGATGAAGCATTTGGCCAGACGGAAGCGGATGAGGAGATCCAGGACCTGTTGAAGGCAAGTAAAGGATTGAACCTTGCCTTGCATTTTTTGTCGGGTGCCATCACCTTTGATCCCGCAGTGACGAAAATAGATGAAAAGCTGGCTTCGCAAATTGTGTGGCTCGACTCCCTCATCACCAATGCTGACCGTACGGTAAGGAATACCAACATGCTGATCTGGAACAAGGAATTATGGCTGATCGATCACGGCTCCTGCCTGTTCTTTCAATACACATGGACCAACTGGCAGGCCAAAGCTGCAGGGCCTTTTACTTTTATAAAAGACCATGTGCTGTTGCCGCAGGCTACTTTATTGAACGAGGTGAATGCTGAATTCAAGCTCCTGCTTACAGAAGAGAAGCTGAAGGCAATTGTAAGCCTTATTCCCGACGAATGGCTGCATTGGGAGGATACAACGGAAACGCCCGGAGAGATCAGGGAAGTGTACCTGCAGTTTTTACTTACACGGTTACGTTATGCCGATACTTTTACAAAGGAGGCTATTGATGCAAGATAAATTTCTATACGAATATTCCGTGATCCGCATTTTACCTTTGGTAGAACGCGAGGAATTTATCAATGTGGGAATCATTGTATTCAGCAAACAGGCGAAGTTCATCCGGATGGAATATACCATCAATGAATCCAAGCTCAGCGTATTTTGTAAGCAAACGGACATTCAGCAACTGAAATTGAATTTAGAATCCTTTCAAAAGATAGCCCGGGGCGATAAAGATGGTGGCGCAATTGCCCTGATGGACGTTGCTTCGCGCTTCAGGTGGCTTACAGCGGTACGGAGCTCGGTGATCCAGACTTCACGGCCGCATCCGGGTATTTGCATTGATCTTGAAGAAACTGTGAAAAGGTTGTTTCGGGAGCTTGTTTTGTAGGAGACTTGTGCCTGGTGCCTGCTATTATAACGGAAGGTCAATTGTAAATTCCATACCATTTTCCTCCTCACTTTTAACTTTTATGGTGCCGCCTAAAACTTCTATTTGTGTCTTGATCATAAATAATCCCATTCCCTTTCCTTCTGAACTCTGATGAAAGCGTTTGTAGAGCCCGAATAAATTTTCACCATGCTTCAGAAGGTTTATGCCCAGTCCGTTATCTTTAAAAATAATTCTTACACTGTTATCCTGCACTTCACTCGTGATGTGTATTACAGGAGGAATTTCAGGTTTTCTGTATTTTATGCTATTTGAAATTAAATTATAAAAGATGCTGTAAATATAGCTTTTTACAGAATTGATTTTATTGATCGCATGGAAGTCTGTTACTATTTTTACCTTTTCTTTTTCCATTAATGAATGATTGCTTAATTTAATATCATCTGTCAGTTCCTTAAAGTCTACCTGTTCTTTATAATCATTGATCGCAGATTTTAACTGTAAGATCTTATTCAGATCTTTAAATACATTATCAAGCTGTTCTATGGCTTTGAATAGAAATTGCTGGCTAAGGACTTTCTCTTCCTCTGTAAGATCGCCCTTTAAAACATCCGACAGGCCAAGAATATGTGCTACCGGTGCGCGAAGGTTATGGGAGACAATGAAAGCAAATTGTTCAAGTTTTTTACTGTGCTCCACTATATTTGTGAGCATTTTTTCCCTTTCTTCTTCCTTTAGCTTGATCTCTGTTATATCCAGGACAATTCCGTGTAAACCCGTTGCCCTTCCCTCCCGGTTGATTTCATACATGCTTTTCGTATAAACATATTTAACGGTTCCGTCCTTTAAAAGAATGCGGTGGTTTAAAATAGTGTCACTATGTGTTTCACGACTCTTGGTTGTATGGGTAATAACATAGTCCAGGTCTTCCGGGTGCACAAAGGAGAGCCATGCTGAATGCGATTGTGTTTGCTCGTCCGGCTGAAGGCCATATATACGACAGGTTTCCGCTGACCATATCGCTGCGCCGGTTTCAAACTGCATCTCCCAGCTGCCAAGATGTGCAATGGCCTGGGCTTCATTCAACCGCGATTCACTTTGCCTGAGATTTTCCTCTGCCTGCTTTCTTTTTGTTATATCACGGGAGTGACAGGCGCATCCTATAATATCATTTCCGCTGCGGATCGGACAAAAAGAAACTTCCAGCCAGTATTCGGTGGGTTCTATGCCATGTTCCAGCTGCGTAAACGTTTCTCCCTCAAATGCGCGCTCATAATTAAATTTATAGCGAATGGATTCTTTCTCTGAAAATGCACCGGCAAGAATATTCGTTCCTTTTTTAATAATCCTGCCAGCCATCGCGAGTATACTGTTAAATGGCTGGTTAGAGGTAATGAGGTTAAAGTTCCTGTCGACACTCCACATCAGGTCACTGGTGTTATTGATCAGGGCATCAAGGTTATTTTTGTCAAATTCCTGTTGTTCTTCCAGCGATTTTTTCTCTGTCACATCCCTGAAATTATCAACAATGCCATTAATAGCAGGATCATGCAACATATTAGTGATCGTTGCTTCAAGCCATCGCCATGTGCCATCCTTATGCCTGACGCGGCTAATGCAGCCGGGGAGTGGTATGCCTGGGCTGGACATCATTTGTGTCCATGTTGTTGTTACATCAGCGAGATCCTGTGGATGAACAAGTAAAAACAGATTCAGCTTCATAGTTTCCTCTTTTGTAAACCCAAGTATTTTTTCAATAGAGGGGGAAACGTATTGTATGCTGCCGGATGGAGATAAAATGGCAATGGCATCAGCGCCGTTTTCAACTAAAGCGCGGAACCGCTTTTCATTATGAATGATCAGCTCTTCCGCTTCTTTATGCTTTTTTTCCTTAATAAAAACATCAAGGGCAAAGGAAATATCATCGGTAGCTTCCTGTAATAACCTTATTTCCTCTTCATCGAAAGCATTCGGCTCTGCTGCATAAAGGTTAAATGTTCCTATTGCGATACCTTCTTTTTTAATTGGTAAAACTATAAATGAACGGATCCCATGAAGTGATGCAAACTGTTTCCGGTCTTTTAGCTCAAGATCAGTTTCTATATCGTTGCAAATGTAACAGGAGCCATTGCGTAATGCATGATCCTGCGGGCCTTCGGTTGTATAGGAGCTATTAAAGAGATGAAGGTCATTTTCATGGATTCCTTTTTGAGCCATAAGAATTATTCTATGATGGTCAGGATCAAATTTTCCTATCCACGCCATTCTGAACCGGCCTATTTCATATGCAATTTGACAACTCTTATGAAAAAGTGTCTGCTCATCTTTAATATGGACAATACCCTGGTTAATATGACTTATGAATTGGTAAAGACGGCTCACTTTTTTTAACTTTTCATCTGAAATCTTATTGTCGTATAATGATCTTTCAAGTCCCTCAAGCAAAAGGTGCAGGCACCTGGCACAGGCAAAACTTAGCAGGATAAGGTTGGCGGTCACGGCGATCCATGTTCCTAAATTAAAGTCGGCGACAACCGGTATTTTTATATTGAAATAATTTAATACTCCAAAAACAAAACAAATAAAAGTATTGGCCCATGCAGAGTAATAGCCGGCAGCAGATGAATAAATGACAGAGGAAATAACTGTAATGGCCAGTAAAAACAATAACCCCGGCCCCATTTTGCCCATGTAATAAATAAGCACAACCGAAACCATGTAAAAAATGAAGATAAAAACCAACTTCTTTACCTGGAGGCGAAGCCCCGGATTTACTACGATTACAATTAACGATATGAAAGCAAGCAGGTCAACAAACCCAATAACGGGGACACCTTTTAAGAAAGCCATATAAACGCCTGGTATAAGGGCTATAATACTTAACGGTGTAAAATAAATAAGGATCCTGAAAAAAACCTCATCGCGCCAATAGCTGATGTTTTTCAACTGATCATCAGCATGCAAATCTTTTCCACGTACAAAAAGCTGGTATTTATGCCACCTGTTAATCTTCGCGTCTTTTTTTTGTTTCATTTTTGTTTGAATATCCTTCGATGAGTGCTGAGGTAGTTCAGAGCGTCGTCATCTGAGTAAGGTATGAAACTATCTTAAGACAATTAATAAGATATTATACCTTCACATAAAAAAACGGGCAGGTCGATTTATTCAGGATTTGTATGAAAATACGGAACTTCAAACTCCCTCAAATAGCATATTTAAATTACTAAATTAAGGTGCCAGTATAATTGCTTGTAAATGAGGGGATTACTTTTGGGTGTTAATGATTCTTACGCCTCTTCCCGGAGTGTTTTTTTTTATGCCACAGATCAACTAAAACATAGCTTACTACCTCCAGCCCCCACCCAAAGCCTTATAAATATTCACAACCGCATTGAACTGGTGCTTTTTCGCTTCGATCAGTTCTAATTTTGAATCCAGTGCTTCGCGCTGTGTCATGAGCACTTCCAGATAGTTTGCCTTTCCTGATCTGAACAGGTCATTGGAAATGCCGATGGCAGTTGTGAGCGCTTCAACAGCTTTTGCTTTTTTATCGTAAGCCTGCTGCAGGTTGTTGATGCTGGATAATTGATTGGATACTTCCACATAGCCGTTCAGGATCGTTTCCTGGTAATTGTACATCGCTTCCAGCTGTTCGGCTTTTGCTTTGCTGAACTCAGCTTTGATCGCAGAACGGTTGATCAATGGCGCGGTGAGATCGCCCACAATGGAATACACAATGGATTCAGGAGCCATGAAGAGGTAAGAAGGCTTAAAGCCCCGGAAACCGAGGAGCCCGGTAATGCTTAAGGAAGGATAGAATTCTGCCTTCGCTGCTTTTACATCACATTTGGTGGCATACAATTCCAGTTCTGCCTGCCTGATGTCCGGGCGGTTTTTCAGCAATTGAGAGGGAATGCCTGCTTTTACCTGCATGGGCAGCTGCTCTCCGAAGCTTGCTTTGTCACGCGCGATCGGCTGTGGATACCTGCCTAATAAAAAGTTGAGCTTGTTCTCATTTTCAGTGATCTGCTGCTGTATATCATATTCGAGGCTTTGCGAATTGAACACTTCGGCTTCAAATTGCTTTACAGCCAATTCTGTAACCAGTGCTGCATCCTTCTGAACGCGCAATATTTCCAGCGCATTTTCCTGCAAGGTGATCGTTTGCCGGATGTATTCCAGTTCATTGTCGAGCGAAAGCAATTCATAATACGTGTCTGCGACTTCAGCAACCAGGTTGGTGATCACGAAATTTCTTCCTTCAATCGTACCTAAGTACCGTGAGAAGGCAGCTTTCCTCGCATTGTGCATTTTGCCCCATACATCCACTTCCCAACTGGTCTTTAAGCCGACCGTATAATCCGAAAGCGGGTCGGGGATCAAACGCCCGGGAGTTATTTCCGTAACTGCATCGCCTGCTCCTTCACTGGTGTAGCGGCCAACCTTTTCATTGGAATACCCCACAGCTCCTGAAACAGTTGGAAACAGTAATCCTTTCCGGAACCGTACACCGCTTTTGGCAACTTCAATTTCCTGGAGTGTCATCATCAATTCTACATTGTTTTTCAAAGCCGTGTCGATCAACGCAACGAGGTTCCTGTCGGAAAAAAAATCTTTCCATTTTATTTCCGCTGAGCTGATGGAATCAGTAAGGCTGCTGTACGATTGCGGCATCGGCTTAAGTGCTGTGTCCTGCACAGGTGCTGTTGTTTTGCAGCCTGCACAGATCATGCAGATCAATAAGGCAACACTGTTTTTATATTTTCTGAATGTGTTCATGTTATTCATCAATTTCTTCTGTTAATGGACTTTCTTCTTCATCTTCTACAAGCGGATGCTGTTCTGAAATACGGGCGAAGACAAAGTACAGTCCCGGGATCACGAGCACGCCGAATAAGGTTCCGTAAAGCATTCCCCCGGTTGCTGCTGCACCAATGGTCCTGTTGCCGATCGCACCGGGGCCGGATGCAAGTACGAGCGGGATCAATCCAGCAATAAAAGCAAAGGAGGTCATCAGGATCGGGCGCAGCCTTATTGCTGCTCCTTCAATGGCTGCATTCAGCGGTGACATGCCTTCACTGTGTTTCTGAACGGCAAACTCCACGATCAGCACCGCATTCTTTCCTAACAGCCCGATCAGCATCACCATCGATACCTGGGCATAAATGTTGTTTTCCAGCCCGAGCAGCTTCAGCAGGAAGAAAGCTCCGAAGATTCCTGCCGGGAGGGAAAGGATCACCGGCAACGGCAAAATGAAACTTTCGTATTGAGCTGCTAAGAGTAAATAAACGAATGCGAGGCAGATGAGAAAAATGTAGATGGCCTGGTTCCCCTGGTCCACTTCATCCTTGGAAATGCCCGCCCAGTCAATGGCAAAGCCCCTCGGCAGTTTCTTCTTTGCAACATCGTTCACTGCAGCGATCGCCGCGCCGCTGCTGTAGCCCGGTGCAGGGCCGCCGCTCACTTCAGAGGAGTTGGACATGTTGTGCCTTGTGATCTCTGAGAGCCCATACACTTTGTCCATGGTCATAAAAGCGGAAAAGGGAACCATTTCATCGCGGTCATTCTTTACGTACAGTTTCAGGATATCCTGCGGAAGCGCCCTGTATTCGGGCAATGCCTGCACCATCACTTTGTATTGCCGGTCATACTTGATGAAGCTGGTTTCATAATTACTGCCGACAAGCGTGGAAAGCGTGTTCATCGCATTGTCGATGGTAACTCCTTTTTGCTGTGCTTTGTCATTGTCGATGTTCAGCATGTACTGGGGAAAGCTGGCACTGTAAAAGGTGAAGACAGATGAAAGCTCCGGCCGCTTGTTCAGCTCCTGCACAAACTCTTTGCTTACAGCTTCCATTTTTTTGTAATCGCCGGTGCCCATCTTATCGAGGAGCCTTAGTTCAAATCCGCCTGCAGCGCCGTATCCCGGTACAGCAGGTGGAGGAAAGAATTCGATGGAAGCACCTTTGATGTCCTTTGTTTTTTCTTCCAGCTCCTTCATCACTTCTTCCACGGAATGTTTCCGCTCGTCCCAGCTTTTCAGGTTAATGAGGCAGGTTCCCGCATTTGCCCCGGTTCCTTCAGATAAGATCTCAAAGCCTGCCATGGTTGAAACAGATTTTACATCCTCAATTTCCGATGCCACTTTTTGCACCTGTACGGCAACTGCATCCGTTCTTTCCAGCGTAGAGCCGGGAGGAGTGAGGATGATCGCATAGAACATGCCCTGGTCTTCATTGGGAATAAAACCGGATGGGATGGAGGAGCTCAGCCACCAGGTGCCCAGGCAGAAAAGCACCAGTGCTAAAAATGTGACCACTCTGCGATGCACGATGATCGCCAGCAGGTCCTTGTATCTGCCTAACAAACGTCCGAACCAATTATTAAAGCCGTTTAAAAACCTGTTCAGCAGTGTTTTCTTTTTTTCGATGCCATGCGTGTTCTTCAGCATCATGGCGCACAATGCAGGAGTGAGTGTTAATGCGATCACACCGGAAAGGATAATGGAAGTTGCCATGGTCACAGAGAACTGCCGGTAGAACACACCGACGGGCCCCGACATGAATGCCACGGGAATAAAAACAGCAGCCATTACGAGCGTGATGGCGATGATCGCCCCGCTTATTTCGTGCATGGCCTGTTCTGTTGCCTGCTGCGGACTAAGGTTGTGTTCCTCCATTTTAGCATGGACGGCTTCCACCACCACGATGGCATTATCCACGACAATACCGATGGCAAGCACCAGTGCAAACAGGGTGATCAGGTTCAGCGTGATGCCGAAGAACTGCATGAAGATAAATGTTCCGATCAAAGAAACAGGGACTGCAATGGCCGGGATCAGCGTGGAGCGCCAGTCGCCAAGGAAGATGAAAACAACAATGCCGACCAGCAGGAATGCTTCGATCAATGTATGGATCACTTTCTCAATGGATGCATCTAAAAATTTTGACACGTCATAACTGATCTCATAATCCATTCCTTTTGGAAATGATGTTGCTTTTATTTCCTCCATTCTTTTCTTGATGTTTTTGATCACCTCGCTTGCATTGCTGCCATACGATTGCTTGATCATGATGGCGGCAGAAGGTTTTCCGTTCAGCTTTGAGTACAGGTCATAATAGGCGCTTCCGAACTGCACATCGGCAACATCTTTCACGCGGAGGATCTGTCCGCCGGGGCTCGACCTTAAAATAATATTTTCGTATCCTTCTTTGGTGTCAAAGCGGCCCGGGTATTTCAAAACATATTCAAAGGCCTGTGATTTTTTCCCGGAGCTTTCCCCGGTCCTGCCCGGTGACGCTTCAAGGCTTTGTTCATCCAGCGCTTTTAAAACATCATCGGCAGAGATCCTGTATGCCATCATGCGGTCGGGCTTCAGCCAGATCCTCATCGCGTATTCCCTGTCGCCAAGGATGTCGGCAACACCAACACCATCGATGCTTTTTAATTCAGAAAGTAAATTGATGTCGGCAAAATTGTAGAGAAAATTCACATCGAGATTTGGATCTTTGCTGTAAAGGTTCACATACATCAGCATGTTCGATTCCTCCCTCGTGATCTTCACGCCTTCCCTCACAACAATGGGCGGTAATTTATTGATCACGGATGCTACGCGGTTCTGGATGTTGATCGAAGCGATATTCGGATCGGTGCCTAATTTAAAAACGACCTGTATGGAAGCTTCGCCATCGTTACCGGCATCGGAGGCAATGTACTTCACGCCGGGTACACCGTTGATCGCGCGTTCCAGGGGAATGACAACCGCTTTGATCATTAATTCCCCGTTTGCACCGGGATACTCGGCTGTGATATTTACCTTGGGCGGAGAGATGGATGGAAACTGCGTTACCGGCAGCTGCATCAATGCAATAGCTCCAAGCAGTGAAATGATAAGTGAGATGACGATCGATAATACCGGCCTGTGTATGAATTTACTGAACATGTTATTTGTTTTGTAAGAATGAAACTACTGCTGTTTGATTAACTGTAACTGCTCAATAGCCTGCTTTGCCGGAATGTATTCGGATTGGATCCTGTCATCTTCCTTTACACTTTGAACTCCTTCGAGGAGGATCTTATCACTTGCAGAAAGCCCGGATGCAACAACATACAGGTTGGATAGTTTTTGTTTTATAGTAATGTTCCTCGACTTCACGGTATTGTTTGCATCAACTACATAAACATAGATCTTGTCCTGGATCTCATAGGTTGTTTTTTGCGGGATCAGCAAGGCATCCTTCATTTCCACCTGCAATTGTACCTTGCCTGTTTCACCATGCTTCAGCAGCAATTCGGGGTTCGGGAATTTTGCCCTGAAGGCAATGCTTCCCATTTCCCTGTCGAATTCGCCTTCAATGGTTTCGATAACACCTTTGTATTTGTGCAGCTGGTTGTTGGCAAGCAGGAGGCCTGCAGTACTTTGGCCCTCTTTTCCTGTACGTGTTTTGTAGTCGAGGTATTCCAGCTCCGATACATTAAAATAAGCATACACTTCTTTGTTGTTTGAGAGCGATGTCAGCAAAGAACCTTCATCAATGAGGCTGCCTGTTTTAAAATGGATCCTGTCGATAACGCCTTCGAATGGCGCTTTGACCTCAGTATAGGAAAGATGCAACTCCGCGATCGCCTGCCCTGCTTTTGCTGCATTCAGCTTCGCAGTGGCCATTGCCAGCTCTGTTTTGGAAACAATATTTTTTTCTGCCAGCGCCTTTACATTCTGGACTTCGAGCTCAGCTGCTTCTGTTTCTGCTTTTGCTTTCAGCAATTCTGCCTCGTATTCCTTTGGCCTTATTGTGAAAAGAAGCTGGCCGGCATTCACATGCTGTCCTTCATCTACATTTATAGTTTCGATGTAGCCGTCCACCTTTGCACGCAGCTCAATATTCTGAATGGATTGTATTTCGGCAACATACTCTTTTGTGAAAGAGGTGTCTGTGAGGAGCGGGCTTGTAACAGTGAATTTTCCGGGCTCGCTTTTTTCTTCTTTTTTTGAAGTGCAGGCAGCAAAATTAAGGACGGCACATAAGCCTGTCAGCAATGCAGTTTTGTTCATTGATCTGGAATGGTTTAAGAATCAAATTGTTGATCGGTCGGAATTGCATGAAAGCGGTAGCTTCGCATGCAGGAGCAGGAGGATTAACAAAGGAAGATCAGATTCTTAATACACCAAGGGAAATAAAATGGGAGGGGGAGAGCAGGTAAAAGGAAGTGGAGGAATGGTTGCTGAGCGGTTTGTCCCAGCTTTGCTGAAAATTACACAGGAGAGCATAAAAGTATAAGGTCCTTTCAAAAGATATTTTTTTCCTGGCGGAGAAAGATGCGTCGTCGTCTTCATCAGCATCCACATCAGCAGAAATAGTAGCATCATCATTTATTCCGGCAGTGAAAAAGGCAGTTGGATTTTGCAGATCATCAATAGCAGGAAGATGCTCTTCCCGGATCTTGTGAAGCGAATGGCTGAACGAAGGAGCATGTCCCCGCTCTGAAGAGCTTGCATATAGCGGCTTCAAGAGGAGCAGGCCCAGGGCCAGGATAAAATGTAATTTCGCTTTCATGCTGTGTGTGGGCTCAAAAGTAGTATGCTTTTAGTTAATGAAAAGCTAATTAACTTTTTTTAACAGGAGGGCCAAAGCAAAAATCTTACAAGTTATTTGTAAGGCTCCTGGTACTGTTACGATCACAGTACCGTGTTTTTACGGGTTGACAATGGAAATTCATTCATCTACATTTGACAGAATTCATAACCGGTTTGGAGGTATGTCACGAAAATGCAAATATGTCCATTGAAATGAAAATCATTTCGTGTAAGTTCGCTTAAATCAATTAACGTTAACATGGCAGGAAAACTCATACTTACGGCAGACGATTTTGGCGCTTGCGAATTTATAGACAATGGGATCATCAGGGCCGTTGCCGGCGGGCATATTAATACTGTTTCAGCTTTTGTTACCCATGAAAGATCGGAGCAAAGTGTCCGGAAGCTGATCGAATTAAGAAAGAGCCTGAAAAAAGGCGATGACTTTACATTTAATATAGGACTTCATTTCAGTGTTACTTCAGGGGTTACCAGGCAGAATAAGCCGTCATCATTAACCTCAGGCTTAACCTCTCCGTACTATTTCCGGGATGCAGGATATTACCAGTTTGACCAGGTCCAGCTTGTTGATTTGCATAATGAGATCCTGGCACAGTTGGAATTACTTGACAGCTGGTTAGGCGATATTCCCATTGACCATGTTACTGTTCACCATGGAATCACCTATCTTGACCGTTCTTTTTTTGCTGTTTTTATACAAACAATTGCAGGGTATTCTAATCCTAAATATGCCGGCCGTCATATTCCTATCAGGAGCCCGGAATCATGGATCCGGGGCAGGGTTGCCAACTGCAATTTTAATCCTGATACAGGAGAAAAATTCCTCTTGCCCGGCATTGTTATGCAGGGTTTGGGCCTTGGTTACTGGAAAAAGATCAAACAAACCACTAACAAAAGCCTTACGGCAAAAATAGAGGATGCTACCGGCTTCGGGCTCCGGACTTCTCAGTATTTAGTTGATGTGATATATGACCAGGCTTGTCCGGAAGGATTGAACTGCCTGATCAATGCTTTAAAAACAAATGATGTTTCTGCTGAGTTTATGTTTCATCTCGGCTTTCTTGAGGATGAAGAGAATTTAAGCGAAAAAGAGTTCCGTCAGAAAGCTCCTTCTGTACACGGTGTTGATATTGGCTATTTCAGAAAAAGGATGAGGGAGGAGCTGTGGTCGATTGAGGAGATCGATCTGTCAAAGAGTATTTCAACCAGCGGGGTCAATAGAATATTTTACTCTGATTTATGAAACAATTGAAAAATTAATCCGAACAGGACCTATCCACTAATAATATAAAAAAACATGACAGCTCAGGAAATATTAGAATCCAGGTATGGAAGCCCGCAGGCGGGAAATTTTGAAAGTAAATGGATGACCTTATGGGAAGTAAAAAAAGAATTTACATGGTTCCCTAAAAAAACAATATACATACACAAAGACTTTTGTGAATTGCTCAAAGGCGCCTTTAAAGACCTTGAACGGTTGAACCTTCATACTGAAATAAAATTTTTTGATGGATGCTTCAATATCCGCTTGGTAAGAGGGAGTAAAACCGTTTACTCGATCCATAGCTGGGGCTGCGCCATGGATCTGAATGCTGCTGAAAATCCGCTGGCTTCGGAAGGTGTATGGAGCAGGGAATTTATTAATGTAATGGTTAACCATGGAATTTTTTGCGGGCAGAACTGGATCGGCCGTAAAGATCCAATGCATTTTGCATTGGTAAATGGATAATCGTATATAAGGCGAATCGCCTCCAGGCTTATCTAATCTTTCAATACCTTGATCATAAAATGAAAAATCTCTTTACGGCATTCTCCCTGGTAATTTTGGGACTTGCTCCCTTGTCCACATTTGCTTTTCGTCCCATCGGCCATGTGATCCTGAAAAATGAAGTTGTTGACAGTCTTCCTGTGAAGAATATGTTCCGGATCGCTATGCAACAGTATCCGCAAATAGCTGCCTGGGGTGCAGTTGGGCCGGACCTCGGCTATAACCTTGACAATAGCCGTATTTTATGGATAGGATGGAAAAGAAGAATAAAAAATTCCTGGCAGTTGGCTGATGTTTCTCACTATAATAAGGTCGGAACGTTCGTTAAAAACCTGATCGCAGAGGTTAAAAAAGTAAATGATCCCAAATTCACGGCATTTGTTGGTGGCTGGATTACACATATTGCGGGCGATTTCGGTTCACACAGCACTTATGTAAAGCCGGAGGCTGGTTTCTATATCTGCAATGAAGAAGGAAGGGCGCTGCATGGTGAACTGGAAAAACTGGCGGATGCTTACCTGTTCAATAAATATGCAAGCAAGTACTGTCTTTCCTCCTGGAACTTCCAGGTTGGCGATTATTGGCAATATTTTTTCGGTGTTCCGCACCGGGCCGATAACCTGTTAAGTAAAAAGCAGGTTAGAAATTTAACTTCGGAATTACTTGGTGATTCACTCACTGCACAATTCACCCGCGTTTATTCCGCTACCTATGAACTTAAGACTAATTTGAGGCTGGTGCGCTTAATGAGCACTTACTACCGTGCCTTAGGTGAGGGATTAGGCAAGCAGGCCGGATTTACTCCGTATGGAATTATTGAAGCATTAGGCAAAATAGATAAGGACAGAGAAGAGAGGATCAATAAGGCGTTTGAATTGTCGAAGGAGTATGCATATAAATACCTCGTAGCTGCTGACGCCGGCGATCTGAGTGTTTTTAGTGACGATTGGAACCTGGATATAGGCCCGGATGGAGGGCCGACTTATGTTGTGAAGATCGAAGCAAGAAAGCGAATAGCGGCAAGAACCAAAAATAATATTTACATGCAGTTTGTGAATAACAACGGCATGGAAAGTCCCCGGCAACTGCTCAACACCAAAATAGCTTTTATGAGGTTTGCTTTTTATCAGAAAGATCCCTATTACTATCATGTGAATATGGGTGGAGGCCGTGGAGAGCTCCATTGCTGGGGAAAGGAGGATATTAAGAGCATAAGCCTGATCTCTATGCGCAGGCCGGGAACATTCAGTAATGTTTTCAGGATAAAGAAAATAACGGTGTATTACAACGGTGAGATCATCTCAACTATGGAAAAAGATAAGAAGGGCAGAAAGCTCAAACTGAAAAAAACGATGGAGATATATCCTAAATAAAACAGCGCTGTTGTTCCCATGCACAAAATCAAAAAAGCCTTACAACTTACATGTAAGGCTTTTGATCTTTAATGGAGTGAAGTCTGTTGGGATCATCAGACTTTTTTATGCAGATAAAAAAGATAATCATCCAGGTCAATGTATTCGGTATTGAATGAACCGGTAGGCCCTGTGCCGCCCATGATAAAAAGCTTGCGGTCAACAATGGCACTGTTACCCTGGATACGTGGCGTTTTAAGCCTGGGCTCCGGGTTGTGCATTCCCCTCGACTGAGTATCGAAACTTAAGTAACCAGGAACAAGCTCATGCTGAAAATTCAGTGACCTGCCGCTGATGTAATAAATAGTATTGCCTGCCATTGCTGCTGATCCGTGCAGCATCCTGGTTGTGTTTTCGTCGATCACATCGCAATGACGATTTTGGGGATTGTAGCGGAGAATTGACATTGGGACCGAGCTGCCTGGCTTGGCATGTCCGCCGAACACATATATGTGATCGTTGTGTACAGCAGCAGTTGCCATTGAAAATCCATAGGGTAAGTCCGTTTCGTAGATGGTCCACCCACTGGCCGGATCGTAGATCTGGAGGCAGCGCAGAACATTTGGGTTGCTGCCATTTTCCTGTCCGCCAAATACATATAGTTTATTGTTATAAGCAACAGCTGCTCCTCCTGCAACCGGTTTTTTCATATCGCCTCCAAGGCGCACCCAGGAGTTTCCATTGAGCATCCAGGCTTTATTGCTCACAATTTCATTGGTATCACGGCCTCCCGCGTATGCAAGCATGCCATTATTCAGGAACGCTGCAGCACTTAAGCCCATTTTTTCAGGCATGGAAGTCCTGGGTGTAGTCATTAATTTGGTATGCGTATCAAAGCACAGGACATCATTTACGGGTTTGTGACTGAAAATGTCAAAACCCCCGATTATATAGATATAGCGGCTGTCTGCTACTATGCCGGAATTGTAAACTTGTAACCTGCCGTCTGTACATTGCTTCCATAAACCGTCGATCGTATTGCCTTTAAGTATGACATTCAATGCAGTATAGCCGGTTATCGGGTTATTGTTTTTTCGGAGGATAATACTTTCGGCTTCTATGCCGGGTTCACCTTTCGGTCCTGTAGGTCCGACGGTTCCCTGGGGGCCTGTAGCACCAACTGTTCCCTGTGGCCCGGTTGCTCCTACTGTTCCTTGCGGCCCTGTAGCACCAACAGTTCCTTGTGGGCCTGTTGCTCCAACAGTTCCTTGTGGACCCGTTGCACCAACAGTTCCCTGGGGCCCTGTAGCACCAACAGTTCCCTGGGGCCCTGTTGCTCCAACAGTTCCTTGTGGCCCTGTAGCACCAACAGTTCCTTGTGGCCCTGTAGCGCCAACTGTTCCCTGTGGCCCTGTTGCCCCAATAGTTCCCTGTGGCCCCGTTGCTCCGACAGTTCCCTGTGGCCCTGTAGCACCAACAGTTCCCTGTGGCCCGGTTGCTCCAACAGTTCCCTCTGGCCCGGTTGCTCCAACAGTTCCTTGTGGCCCTGTAGCGCCAACAGTTCCCTGTGGGCCTGTTGCTCCAACAGTTCCTTGTGGACCCGTTGCACCAACAGTTCCTTGTGGCCCGGTAGCTCCAACAGTTCCTTGTGGCCCGGTGAGGCTATTAACAACTAAATAGTTAAGCGGCCCGGTGTTTTTTATAAGATTAGCAGGTACTTTAGGGCCTGTAGGCCCATGCGGCTTATTGGTTGTTGACTTTTTCTTACTCATTACCGGGCTGGTTAATTTTAGTATTGCAAAATTCCGCATCAGTTTAAATCACCGCAGCGTATAGGAATAATTACTTATTGAAAATTTATTGACGGAGTAGCTCATCGCTAATGTATGACAAATTTTTAACTTTACTATCTTTGATTCATAAACTTACATAAATGTTAAAGGAGCTGAAAAATTTCCGGATCATCGGCCCCTGCCGCGGCCCAACGGGGTACGACAATCATGTAAGGCAGATCTGCAAAGCTTTATTGCAGCGCGGCCGCTCCTTCAAATTTACTGAGTATCCAGGCTGGAGTCCTGTCATATTGCCGGAGAACTGGCTTTCTGCAATTTCATCACAGCCTTCTATGCAACAGGAAGCCCCGGCCTTGTGCCTGCATTTTGTAATGCCAGGCCAGGTAGAATTATGCGAGGGAATTCCAAATGTGAATTTCACAATGTTCGAAGCAACGAGCCTGCCACCATCCTGGATCGGGCATAGCCTCAGGCATGACCATATTATAGTTCCCACGCTTTCATCTGCAACTGCATGGATCCGCTCAGGCATCAGTCCCGATAAAATAAGCATCTGTCCTTTGGGTGTGGACCCCGGCATTTTTAAGCCGGGCATTGCTGCCATTGATTTAGGAATGACGCGCGGTAAACCTGTGCATGAATACCGTGTACGGATGATGAACGTTTCTGATTTTATTCCGCGAAAAAATATCACAGGCCTGCTTCGTGCATGGCTTGAAGCTACCAATAGCTCCGATGACGCCGTGCTTATACTGAAAGCCGGTTTGTACCAGGAGCAGCTTCATACATGGCTTCAGCATGAAATTGCAGGCATCCAGGAAACAACAGGTAAAACATTTGAAGAAGCTGCGCCTATTTGCTGGATCTCCGATCTTCTTGCGCCGGATGCCATGCCTTCGCTCTATGCTGCCGGTACACATTACATCAGCATGTCGCATGGCGAAGGCTGGGACCTGCCCATGATGGAAGCTGGTGCCTGCGGGTTACAGCTGATAGCGCCCCGGCACAGTGCCTATGAGAACTGGATGGATGAGAAATGGACATGCTTTATTCCTTCGGCAGAGATCGATGTTCCGGCTGACCATCCTCCGACCCTGTTAAGCGGCCTCCGTTTCTGGCTGCCAGAGCATGATGCAGCGGTTGAGATCATACAGCGTGCTGTAAACGGAGAAATGCTTTCTGCACAAAGTGCTTTTGAAGAGATCCGTAAAACCTATACCTGGGAAAATACCACGCTTCGGTTAATGGAGATTCTTGACGGCTTGTATAATAACGGAATTGAAAATCACTCTCATCAAACCTGGTCTGTAGAAATGCAGCGCGCTTTTATGGAATTCTGCAGTACAAAAACCTACCGCTACACGCTGGCTGGCACCGGCTCGCAGATGGTGGAGATGATGCCTGATCTCAGTGTCGGCGTATTGGGATATATTCCATTTGGAGTACCGCAACAATGGAGCCTGAAAGAAGGTGAAGATGAAAATCCGCTGCTGATCATTTTCAATGCAGATGGAATTGCATTTCCTCTAAACAGGAATGAGAACGGTAGCTGGAAAGGATGGCTCAGGCAGACGGAAGTAATCCTCGAACCTGTTTATGAAACCTGTACGAAAGAGGAAAGAGATAAATATCATGCATTGCAGGAAGCGCTGATCGCTTCTGTTGATGAAGCATCCATAAAAACCGGATCAGGCAAAGGCATTGTTATTCCCGGTGGCGGAGAAAAATATTTTCCGGGTGCATGGGCATTGATCCATTTGCTGCGCATCACACTTAAATGCGATCTGCCGGTAGAGCTCTGGCATCTTGGAAAGGAAGAGCTGCCCCCGGAAATAATTCCTGTTTTGGAGAAATTAAATGTAAGCTTTCGCGATGCTTATGCAGAGGGTTATATCCCGGCCGTACTGGAAAGAAAAGGCTGGCCCCTGAAAACTTACGCATTGCTCAACACTGCATTTTCAGAAGTGTTGCTGCTGGATTCCGATAATGTTCCATTGCGCGATCCTTCCTTTCTTTTTGATGAGCCCGCCTATAAAAGAACCGGGGCTTTGTTCTGGCCCGACTTCGGGTCGCTGAGCAGGCACCGGGCTATCTGGGATGTATGTGGTGTTGCTTACCGCGATGAGCCGGAGTTTGAATCGGGGCAGCTGGTGGTGAACAGGCCGAAACATTTTAAGGCCTTGCAGCTCGCAATGTTTTACAATGCACATGCGGACTTTTATTACAGGCTGGTCAATGGTGATAAGGAAACATTTCACATGGCATGGCGGAGATTAAACAGCGATTATACGCTTATTGATACTCCTATATTTCATCTGCCTTTCACAATGGTTCAGTACGACCTTGCCGGGAATCCTTTGTTTCAGCATCGTTACGGCGACAAGTTCCGGAGGGACGGAAGGAATTACCGGATCGGGGGATTTGTAAATGAAAACGAATGCATTGGATTTGTGCAGCAATTAAATAAATTACAAAGAGAAGCTATCCGCTATGATGAACAAACAACTGAACTGATCCGCAAGACTGAAGAAAAAATCTGTGACTTACATTTCTACGAATTTGAGCGCATTGGTGAGGACAAAAGAAGAGTGGAATTTCTCCCTGGCGGAATCATTGCGGGAGAAAATGAAACATGGGAACAAACCTGGTTCATAGAATATGCAAATACAGATTGCCGCATAGCTATTGAGGGGAAAGAAGGGATCATCTGCCGGTTATCGCAGGCGGAAACCGGTGACTGGGAAGGCCGCTGGCTGCTGCATGAAAAGAAATATGTGGTGTTGCGGCCGCTAAGCCTCACTCCCTGAGATGCCGGATCTCGAGGTTGGGTAATCCCCAGCAGGTGTACCCCATATCATTGGCAAGAATTCCAAATCCTTCTGTTTCCAGTTCGCCTTTCCAGAGATTATCATATCTCACCCTTGGATTTTCCAGTCCATAGGGAAAAGCAGGAAAGATCAGTCCATCGCGATGAAGGTCGGCCTTAACCCACAGCATGGTTCCGCCAACACTATCGAGCGGAACAAGTTCTCCTTCTGTCCTGAGGTCATGCATGTGCAGTTTCCCCTTATCCCTCCATGCGTTGAGATCGAAGCTGGGCCCTCCGTAATCCAGCACGCAATTCGGGTGAAGAATGTCTTTTTCTTTGCTCAGCAGGGTTTCAATAATGTCAGGAGGATATTCCAGCAGGTCGGAATCCAGCCACAGCACCCATTCTTCGTCCATCAATGCACGGAACAGCAGTTGATTCCTGCTGCGCGCCAAAACACTCCGGCGCGCATACTGCACCGGTTCCCAGTAACGTGGTTGCCCGTTGGGAATATGAAAGCCAAAATCTTTTTTCCAGAGAGTTGCCCTGCGAAATTTTTTTTTAAGCCCTGGCAAACGCGCTTCAATGTCTGCGTATGTTGTATCGCTGCTGTCGCTTTCAAGAAAGGCAATGGAGATTTTCTTATGAGGATAGCTGATATTTTCCAACAGGCCGAAATACAGCTCTAAATTTTTAGCAGCATTTTTTACAGGAGTAAGGATCAGTACTGGTGGCTTCGGCATTGGAATGAATTTATTTAAGAAAATCTGTAATCGGGTATTCGTGCAAAAGGGCGTTTGGCGGAGATCTCATCATGATTAGCTTCTTCAAGCGGCCTTCTTGATTTATGAACATTCAGTGGGTTTTCAATATTATAAACATACAGCGTTCTGGTATTGAATTTCACATTTTCAAAACCGGCCAGGTCAAGAATGGGATACATGAGTGCAACATCCATTGCCTCACGATACCAGTTTCCTTTTGCATCACGCATGCAATCATAGCCGGGATCCTGGTCGGAAATGCGGTGATAAAGTCCCGCCCTGAAGCATCTCGGAACCGGTGAAACCCATTCATTGCGCCTGTTCCTGAAATCTTCCGGGCCTGTAAAGGGCCGTGCAAGTCCGTATGATCCGTCCATGAACATATATTGCCCGTACATGGCCCAGCAGGATGTTTCTTCAAAGAAATGGTTTACATGGCTGAGCGCATCATTGCAGGACAACCAGTCGTCACCATCCAGCTGGAAAAAAATATCATCAGGCTGGCAGCGCAATAAGCACTGGTGAAGGTTCCATGCCCCGCCTTTATTCTCAGTATTCCGGATGAGTGTGATGCGCGGATCATCTGCAGGTATGCGTTCGTGCGAGCCATCAGTAGAGGCATCATCTATAAAGATCATTTCAAAATTTTCATAGTCCTGCAGCAGTAAGCTCGAAATGCAGTTGTCGAGATAATGGCCCGGATTATAAAAAAGCACTGCGACGATGATCTTGTTTTTCTTTCCTGAAAAGGGCTGCCGTTTTATTGTTGCATCAAGTGAAAAATTCCGGTTCTCAATCGTCTGGCTGAAAACAGGAGCAGGTGTCACCAGGCTGTTCTGCAATATTTTGTTGTTTGCCGCCAATGAAATATCGTAGCGGCCGGTCCAGTGGGCAGATATGGCAAGCTCCATTGGTAACAGGTATTCATAGATACCTTTTTCCACAAAAAGAATATCTTTTGGCAATGGGATCTGTCTGCCTTTTGAAGCATATAAGAAAGCAAGTTCGTAACGCTCATTCGTTCTGTAATGAGTTGCGATATGATATAAAGGCTCTGCCCTTGAGGGCCGGTATTCGTATGCTGCCAGCAATTTCTCTTTTGTGACTGTCCAGTCCTCCTTCATGTGCTTGCTAAGCATTCCAAGCTGGAATATGCTGAACCAGACCTCTTCGGGCCAGCCGCCCATTTCAGCTCTTTTGCTGTAATTTTTTATGGCAGCATTCAGCTCTCCCGCATCCCTGTAGCTTTGCGCGAGGTAAAATACATAGCGTGCGTTATTGGGTTCTGAGAGCAGTGCATTTTCAAGGACAAGTGCATCACGCATATATTTATTCGGATCGGATGAGCGTGCACCATCGGGAGAAGGAAGGTTATAAATGTGTTTCAGGTCCACGGCATTTTTCATTTCCGGGCTGTAGATGTATTCGTGCAATACGCCTACAAATCGCCAGTTGACCCGGTTATTCACAAGCTGCAGCCGCGCATAGGAAGTTACACCGAATATTGTTTCTATAATATAAGCATCCTCTGTAAAGCCGGGCCAGGTAAATTCAGGATCAAAGGAAAGCACTTCATCTGCATCGATGATCAGCAGGTAATCGCCTTTTCCTTTTGCAAGCTCAAGCGCTTCTGAACGGTTATGCCCGAAATCCTTCCAGGGCCGTTCATGCAGCTCACCCGGAATATTTTTCAGGCATTCGCGGATAATTTCTTTTGTATCATCTGTTGATCCGGTATCAACGATCACCCAGTCGGTAATAACCGGCATAACGCTTTCAAGGCAGCGGCGGATCACTGCAGCTTCGTTCTTAACGATCATGTTAAGGCAGATCCGGACATTTGGTTTGTAGCTCATAACACTGATTGATAATTAAACATCCATGTAAAAACGATCTGCTGTTCATGGCTCATTATTCTTATCGGGGAAGGCAGCTGATAGTAATCAAGGGCGGCCTGGAGCTTTGTTTCGATTTCCCATACTTTGTCTGAGGACACGCTGTATTTTTCGGAGATGATGCGGTGATGCTTTTCAGAAAATGTATTGTTACCGGAAAAGGTATAGGCATATAAATATCCCATTCCTGAAAGCTCTGCAACAGGAAAGGTCTCAAAAATACTACCGAGGAAAATAGAGTCCTCACCAGAGGATGCAAAATCGCCTGTTTCCGGGTAAGCAAAACGCTTGTCCTTATACATCATGATCGTACCCGGGATTAGCTGGAGCAGAGGAAGTTTTTCATTTGCTTTCCAGTCGCACCAGAACAATTCACGCTCTTCATAAAAATAGTGCAGCTGGTCAGTCATGCAGCAGGCTTTGGCATTGTCTGCACTCATCTTAGCATATTGCATACTTAAGCGCTCGGGATGATACAGGTCATCATCATCCCACTGGCAAATGATCTCTCCTGTTGCTTCCGCGATGCTCAGGTTCCTTAGTTTTCCAAGCGTGCAGGTTTCATTGATTATTACAAGGCGGATGTCTTTTCGTCCAAGCTCTACCACGTAACGTTGTATTGCATCGTTGTACCAGCGGCTGCCGTCTGAAATAATGACCATTTCCTTTTCAGGATATACCTGGCCGCAAAAGCAGCGGATCGCCGTTTTTAAAGCAAGGAGCCTGTCTTTTGTCACCGTGAGACAGCTTATTTTAGGGTAGTTCAGGGGCATCTCTCAAAGATAAAATTTTTTCTATTTAAGAAAGGCATCACTTAAGTTTAAAAATAAATTGCGCAGCCTGTAAAAAGGCAGCTTGTTATCAGGCAGATCAGAGAAAGCTGTAATGTCGAACTGAAGCCGGCCCCTGGATTCTGCTCCCGGTACATCATGCATCTTCACCCATTCCCTGATCACGGAGGCAAGCTGGCAGGCAAAACTATTTGATGCAGGATCGCTGTTCCAGTCAAAGGGGATCGTAAATATAAATGGCGGGATCAATCCACCCGGAAGCGTTACGTACTGCGCAAACTGTCCATCCGGATCGGTGCTGTCTGCATTGATGCAATAGCTGTAGCTCCATACCAGCTTCAGCCTGATCTTCGGATTGGTTTTATCCTCTTCTCCGAAAAAATTATACAGCATGTTGCGTAGCTGCTCTTCAAATGTTTGTGCAACACTTGGAAGCAGCATGCTGTGAATATCAAACGGAGTGTCGTAATCAAGCAGCGGTGCCGAAGCATTGTAAGGGCGCACTACCGGCGTGCGGTATACAAAGTTGGAATTAGTGGGCTGTGTTCCGGCTTCAAAAAGATACTGGTTGCGTGTAATGTAAACACCTCCCCATGCATTCCACTGATCCATGATGTCAAGCCATTCTCCAAAGCTGGCCTTCTCTTTCGGATGTGTATACTTTCCAAAGATCACAGAGATCTCATCCGAGCGGGGATCTTCTTTCGCTTCTTCAACACGCAGGTAATTGCCTTCTTCATCCATGAAAAAATATTTTTGCTGATCACTTTTTCCGGATGGTGATTTGATCGTTGGCTTGTAGCTGCGGCCGTTTATCGGCGGCAGGGCAGGGTAAGGCATGCCTACGGTATCAGATTTAACTGAGATGTCGCTTCCCGGCGGTACCTGCAATTGGATATAAAAATCATCCTTCTTATCTTTTTCTTCCGGCCGCGTCACAAGGAATTCAACAGCTTTCCGGCCATCCACCTTTTGCTGGCGCTGATATTTTTCTGCACGTACATTCAGCCAGCAATGTATGGCATCGGCTACGTAGTCAACAACCGATAAATAGCTTTTTATGATTTTCCTGCATGATTCAAGTGTTGGGGATGATGCGGCATCTCCCGGCTGCAGCTTCGGCAGGAACCAGAGCAGATCGCTCATCATATCGCGGCCAACCACATTCCAGGTAGCCAGGCCGAGGAACAGGTCGGGCTGATTCGCAGCTGATTTCAGGCCCTGGTTGTCGAGGTTGAACAAGGTGCTGGAATAGATCAGGTCCTGGGCGGCAGCCGTATCGGGGTTCCTGAACGTAAATGAATATTGCCACTGCCGCGTTTCTTCCAATGTGAGCGAAGCAGTATCGTCATCATTCACACCTTTTGCTTCCTGGCTGAGCGGTGTTGGCGGAACAGGAAAATCGCGCAATGGGACCGGCACATGGATCCGGCCGATCGGCACTTCTTCAAGAGGCTTCACAAAAAACAGCCATTGGGAAGCATTGTAATCGCTGATGCCGGGGATCGGGTGGATATTGAATTCCATAGCGAGCGGCTTGTAAGAAAGATCGACCGACAGGTTTTTATTTTTTGCAGGCTGAACAGAATTCAGGATAAAGGTCATCCAGGCCGGGTCCGCTTCCTGCAGTTTGATCTGTGCCGATGAAAAGGTGACCTGGCTGGCTTGTGCTTCATTCTTATCTTTCAGGGCTACAGGGCTTCCAAAGATCAGCGAAGGGTTTTCCGTTTGCGGGGCAGAAACCTGCACCGGCAGCTGCACAATGGTTCCTATGCTGTACAGGTTGCACAGGCGCTGAAGCATTTGCTGCTGAAGGGCTTCACTGGCATCGTGTTGTGAGCCCTCTGCAGTCTCTTCAAGCACGGGCTGCACCAGCCTGCCATATCCTTCAGCGATCTTTTTCTTTGCATCAAGCAATTGCTGCCGGTAGTTTGTACGGAGAATGCCATCTACCTGCACCAGTGCTTTTGTAAGCTCGGGCTGCAGCAGCTGGTCCACACTTTCAAACAGGTTCTCTGCAACGTTATCCAGCTGCATGCCCTGGAAGGCCATCTGCAGTGAGCCTGCGCCCGTAGCTCCGATGCATCCTTCATTGCTCTTAAAGCATGGCCCCGTAAAGCCTTGTCCCCTCGCATACTGAGGAATGCTGAATGTAGCGCTTAAAGGATAAGTAGCCAAAGGGATCGGTGCATAAAAAACAGCATCGTCTTTTATAAACCGGTAGGAGATCATTTTCTTGTCTTTGCTTACACCCTTCTCATGCAGCCTTACCGCGTACAGCTGATTTTTAGATGCGGATTTATCTCCCATGGTGGCGATCTTCACATCGGCAAAAGTTTTTTCAAAGCTGTTGGCATAATGCAGCAGCGAAGCACTTTCCGAAGCAGGAGTGTTGCGCGCGTATTCTTTATTCTGCTCAACGGCGCTCAGGTGCGGAGGAATGAGGCTGCCTGATATTCTTACTTCCGGCTGGTCCAGGAAAGCTTCATCCACCTGTTCGGCCTGCCTGCTGATGGTAAGTGATACTTCCAGCGGAAGCACCGGTGCTAATGTTTGATCAAAATTTATAGCAAAGCTTTGTGTAAGCGGTACAGGTGTTTTTGGGATCAGCACAGCAGTGCCTGCCGCGATGTTCTTCTGGAGTGCCGGATTGATCCGGGTTAACAGCTCGTGTGCGATCCATTTTTCTTTTGCGATCGTTTCAGGCGTGTCGCCAGCTTTTGCAGTATAAAGAATAAAATCATTATCGGGCACGGGAATACTTTTGCCTGCCTGCACCGGCCATGTATGCCTGCTGGTTACCGCGTTAAGCACGCACACCGGGATGTTGAACCGCTCAGCAAGTGCTGCTACGGTATCACCTTCCTGTACGGTATAAACGCTGCAGTTGAAATGCGGGACCAGTATTTTTTTTCCGGCAGGCACAGCATCGTCAAGATCGGGGTTAACTGCTTTCAGCAAAGCGATGGAAGTTTGTTTTTTATCAGCGATCGCTGAAAGAGACATCGCTGTTTCTGTTTCGTAATTTTCAAAACGCTGGTCCGGGATCACGATCACCGCCTGGCCGCCGGGGATTTCGGGTACACCCGGATTAAGTTTGCTGATGTGTTCCGCTGTGATGCTTTCAAACTGCGGCGCACTGTCTTTTAGTTTAGCCGCAATCTCTGTGAGGCTTTCCCCGTCAAGGGTGTAATACAGGTAAAAATTATCGTTCGGTAAAAAGCAGTCTTTAACAGGATTGGGCTCCCCTGATGTTCCGGGATTCAGCGCACTGATGTACTCCTCGCTCATCCTGTATTTCAATGCGAGCGATTTTGCACCTGCTCCTTCTACTTTAAGATGTGTATATCCCGGCGCTGAAAATGCAGAGAGGTAATGAAAGATACCATCCATCATGTTCAGCAATCCCGGTTTCAGCTCAGAGGAATCTTCCAGCTTCGGATCAAGAGAAGTGGAAACCCTTGCCTTCACATCTTTTGCGCTCAGCTGGTAAATGGCTTTGCGGTAAGTTTCAAGGTCAGCCTGTGCTTTTTCGATGAGGCCATCGGCTTCTTCTTCATTTGCGAGGGGCTGATAGCCGGCTGCATCAAAGTTCAATGATACAAGAAGAGCAGCCGCATTTTCTTTCGGCGCAAACAAGTGGTCAATGCCTATGGATGGCCATTGCAATACCGACTGCAACGGATCCGAATAACCGATCATTTGTGGAAAGCCATTCAAATAAGGGCTTCCGGGGTACAGCTTCGGATTATTGAATGGCGATAGTGTGCGGTTGCCATACAGATCCTGCCAGTCGAAATTTACCTGCACGATCTCGCCATTGCCCCTGTATGGATTTTTTTCCGGTGCAGGATAAGAAGGCACACCTTTTTGAATGGCGGACCTGGAATATGAAAATGCAGGAAGCACACCCTGGTAATTAAGCACCGGGGGGCCGGAAGCGCCTGTTTCTGCATTGCCCGGACTTACAGGCATAGAGTAGCTGCTTTTTGCAAACGAAGGATTTTCTTTTACTGCAAATGTAAGCAGGTTATAATTGAGCTGAAGCGTTGATTGCGGATCGAGTGCTGTTGCTCCGGCCGCACCGCCATCTGCATGCATGGATCTTTTTTCCGGGTTTTCCCTCAACAGGTTAAATGAAACAGTGCCCGGAATGATAGAGGATGTTTTA
The DNA here is from genome assembly GCA_025963775.1 of Bacteroidota bacterium. Classification (GTDB taxonomy): domain Bacteria; phylum Bacteroidota; class Bacteroidia; order 2-12-FULL-35-15; family 2-12-FULL-35-15; genus 2-12-FULL-35-15. Next base: position 66,549 of record JAOQAD010000004.1, read on the forward strand.
TTCTGCGATTGGTCTGTCAGCTGTAACTTGCTAAGGTCCCTGAAAATTGCCTGTTCCCGGTTTGCCCAGAGCAGCCCGGCCACCGAAACAAAATAGCCGGAAGCGATCGTTTCTAAAATTGCCCCGTCTGTAACTGTATGTTTTACCGGCGGAATGCGGACAGCATCTCCCTGTTTAAATTCAATGCCGGGATTCAGGTTACGCGTATCTGTTTCAGAAACGTTAAATTTCTTTGCTACTTTTTCTAACGTGTATTCATCACTGTCGAGCAGGAAAATAATATTTCTGACCTCCAGCACTCCTGATTTCAGTGGCTGCCTGCCGAGCCTGGCGGCGAGGTGATCTATGGTAACACGATATTGCTGTAATAATTTTTCTACGGTTGTATTGTTATCTGCTATTACAAATTTTCTCTCCTGTGATTCAACAAATAAATAGGAATTTTCCGGCACCATTTCCCCGAGCGTCATGCTGTTCAGGAAATTATAACCATACTGGAAGCTTAATCCGTAGGTGATCACGATATTGATCTGCGCCTGTCCTTTTTCATCAAACACATCGGGAGGGATCCCCTGCTTTGTATTGCTGTCAAAATAATACAGGTAGAAGCCGCCGCTCCTCACCGAACATGCTTCCCACAGCCGTCTGATATTATTTACAGGATCCTGGTTGAAGCTTCCGTGGATCCTTCCTACAGAGCCTGCCTGGCTTCTGAGCGACTGCGGATTACGGATGGTCGACAGGTTCGACTGCACCACAGCAGAGATCACTTCCGAAGGATCGACCGAGCGCAGGCCGTCTCCATCGCTGCTTTCAGCGGCCGTATATAAAACATGCACCTGTGCAACATCCACACGTTCCGAAAGGCTGAGTTTTGGGTCGTACTGGTTGGCCAGCAATTTTTCGAGCAGCTGCAGTCCTTCCTCTGATGTGCTTTCGATCTCGAACATGGTTCCAAGATCCTGCCCCTGCGTCAATACAGAAGGCACAATATTTATATTCAGGGGGATCACTGTGCTCCAGCCGTATTTGATCACTTCCTTCTTCTCAAATTTTTTCTCCACCATGTTGTTCCTGCCCATGTACAGCCTGAACAATGGTTCCAGTGATTTTTGCTCCTGCACGGCTTTCGTAAGCTCATCGGAGAAATACCAGATCTTCGGTGCAACAGCGCGCTGCCAGCCCGGAGGGCCTGAAAATCCTGTGGAGCCGGTCATTGAATACGGCCACCAGCCTCCGCCGCCTGAAGGCCCGTCCGGCCCGCCGGGCCAGGTACTGCCGCTCGGCCCCTGTACAAACACAGGAGCATTGGCCTGCCAAACAGATGGTGCCTTGAGCATGAAACGGCCCGGGTTAATTGTATAACCTTCCGCCTTTTTTACACTGAGAGCATGCGGCTGTAAAAGCGTGATTGAAAGTTGCCCGATCTCTTTCAGCTCAGTGGCATTCAATGCTATTTTCGATTTGATCGCATTTTGAGAAGTGTCTTTAGAAACTACTTTGAACCACTTTTTTTCTGCATTGGCCGGGGCACTTGTGTTCTCTGATAATGTAATGGTGCAGGAAGCAGCGGTTCCGGAAGCAGGAAGGTCGAACAGCTGTTGGGTGAGCTCATACAATGCGTAGGTATCGTCTTTTTTATCTGCAAATTCAGCAGGTGCAGGTGCGCGGAGCCCGTGCATGAGATAGCGTGATGCAAGCCCGGCTAATTTCCTGAACGATTTTTTTTCTGTAATTCCTTTGATCAGGATGTCTGTAGAATCCAGCACACGGAGTTCCGGCAGTACGAGATTTGTTTTGTCTTTGAAAAAGAGCGTATCATTTTTTGCATTGTTTTCAGCAAGCTGGTCGGTCGAAATGTTTCCATAGGCCGCTAATGAAGCAAATGTTTCTTCCTTTTCAATTTTGAACTCGTATTTCGGAATGGCCAGCCTGGCAAAAGTGGAAAGGATATTTTCATTTTCCATATTCATCAGCACGATCTCGTAGATCTCACGCTTTGCGTATTCGGCAATGCTTTGCAGCGTATCACCTGTTTTGCAGGTGTATAAAGTCTGAGAATCTTTTTGTACAGCAATTATTATTTCCGAGCCGGGAATAAATAAATTAATGATCGCAGCATTTGCTTTATCTTTTGCAACAAAGATCAGGAATGGCCTGATGGCAGTGTCGGCAGTGAAATTATAATAAGTGGCAATGGAATAAAAAGAATCGTTTTTCTGAATACTGTAAGAAGTTCCACCGAGATACACATACTGCTTTGGCTCCAGTGTTACGTTTGCATTCGCATTTACAATCGCAGCAGCTGTAATTTTAAATACTGCAATGATGGATGGCAGGCTTTCATTTTTTGTTGTGGTGTATGGATACGCTTCCATCAGGTCGATGCAATCCTGCACAAGATTGCGGCCCAGCAAAACAAAATAATCCTGGAAGATAAAAGTAGAGAGCGATTGGCGGACAGCATCGGCTTCTTCCTGCTTTTCATTGTTTTTCTCTTCCAGCGGATTCTGGTGATCCACTTTCAGTTTTGCAAAATACTCCCGGATCGTTTTATTATAACTGCTGTCGATCGGGTTTGCCGAAAAATCAACATTGATGAAGGGCGCCTGTCCGTCCATTTCCGCCTGAAGCTTTAAGTCAGGAAGCATCGGGAAAATGCTGACATTAAAGGATGAGCTTTCGCGATGCGACTCCATCGGTGAGCTTACCTGTACATCAAAATGATCATACAGGAAATTTGTAAGGGCGCGGTAAGGAATCACCGGCACTCCGCCTCTATCCTCCGACAGAGAATCGAACAGCACCTTCAATGCTTCTATAGTAACGTTTTCAACCTTGTCGGTGATGTCTTTTTTCAGCTCTTCATTGCAGCCGGCAATAAGCCATTCCAGGTATGTTTTTGCAAGCATTCCGAAATCGCCTGCATGATCATCATCACCGCTGTCTAAAAACAACCCGGCAATAAAGCTTGCTGTTTGATCTTTCAGTTGAGGCTGTGGTATTTCTTTTGCCACACGTGCGCTGAACTGCGGAAGGAACATAACAGGAAGCAGGGGCTTGTTCGCATTTGTGCGGAGCATCCGTTTTGTTCCCAGCTGGCCGAGGATTGTTTTACGCGGAGAGGATACAAGAGACATGTAAAAAGGATTTAAAGAGGATGCATCCGCCGCATTCCGGAGCGATTTGGCGCGCCATCCCGGAACTCCGCTGCCGGCGGGTAATATGAAGGTATAGCTGATGCTCGTTGAAAAGGAAAGGTCAACATTTATTTTCACAAAGCCGAGATTAACACTCACTGTAAGCGATAGGCTTACGCCGGCATTAATGTAAAGTATAATGTCCTTATATGCTTCGATCACAACCCCGATCGCAGCATAGATCATAACATCAAGCCTTGCACTGATGATGGAAAAATTAACTTCTCCGTATACTCTTCCCACCACTTCAAATTGTCCGTTCAGGTAATAATAGGAATCTTCCCTTCCGCCTGATTTTTCATCCGGGCTGAAAAATCCGTAGGTGCCTGTAACAATTCCCTGGAAGCAAAGGCTGATACCGGCTTTTAAAATTCCTTTGTCGATCGTTTTGCCAATTCCCAAACGCAGCGCGATCCCGAAATCGATCACCGGCTTGAACACACCCATCTTCGGGTCATAGTCGGCCGGCAAGCGTGTAGCCGTAGCACCTGTGAGCAATGCAAAATAAAATCCGCCGGCTCCTATAAAAGGAAAAACCTGTACAGTTGCTACGCGGCTCCAGTCGTTATTTGTAGGGAACCCAAGATCGACCCTGAAATTTCCGTTGGAATAGATCGCAATATCGATAACAGGCAATGTAAATGAAACAGCGCCAAACTCCAGCTGACGCATGGCATCCGGCAATTTTAAATGCAGGGAATAAACCCCGATGGAGTCGGTCACTTTTTTGTACAGGAGCTCAACGTTAAGGCCGGCAAAGGTTTTCGCTTTCTTGCCCGACAGTGAAAGTGCGAGCCCGTACATGTAAGGGTCGTTGTAAATGATGCTCAGGTCAACAGTGTTGAGGACCACGAACTGCGTGCCGATCATCCATCCGCTGGACGGGCTGAAAATAAGGTCGCCTTTTTTGGCTTTCGCCGATGGAACAATTTTGGCCCCTTCTTTAAAGCTGGTTCGGAGTGTGCCGATCGTATCTGCAATGCCCGGCGACTTCACCATGTCTTTAACAGAGATGTGCTGCCCGAGGCCAAGGAATTTCAGCTCGAATAAAGAATCGCCGGCTCCCGGAACTTTAGGAGCATTCTGCTTCGGATAGATCTCCCAGGGCTCAAACGTTCGCCCGAGAAAGCTCCCGGAAGGTTGTATGTTTATTTTTTTATTGTCTGTATAATAATAGATCTCGAGCGCTGTGATCTTCGCAAATTTTACATCGATTGAAAAAGGGTAGGAGAAGCCGATCCTGTTCTCTCCATGTCCGTTTGACTTTCCTTCAACGATCAGCTTCAGCCCTTTGAAATTAATGTTATTCAAAAATCCCCAGGGCTCCGGGAACGATTGAAATTTTCCTTTCGGATCAAAAAGGCTGATCAGGTACGAGACAATATCCACCATGCTGAGATCACCAACCTCCGCAGTAAGCTTGTTGGAAGAAGTGCTTCCAAATTCCCCGCTAAGGACGAGTGGTGTTTTTCCGAAACGAAAACCGGCACTGAGCTTATATTTATTTTCTGCACTCATAGATCAGGAAGCTTTTTTCAGGGGTGTTAATTTTTCGGTGCCATGCATCTTCTTTAAGACTGTTGTTTTCCTTTTGCCGGAAGGGCTGTAGGGCGAAACGGACAAATCGGCACCAAACGAGCTGATAGTAATGCCTTTCACTTTTATTTCTGTTCGCGCCAGGTTCAGAAAGCTAAAGGCAAACGAAAATGTTGTAGCTTTTTTACGCGGATTATATGTTATCGCCGTTAAGCGTACAGGCACATTCGTGATCAGCCGCGTTACCTGTTCGAGATAGCTCATCTGCAAAAGCACCTGTAATTCATGATCCCAGGCAGCAATAAGCGAAGCCGGCAACGAAATTTTTTCCTGCACCAGGGCAATCACTTCAGCAATGGTGCCCAGGTCTTTGGATGTCCTGAACACATTCGCATAGCTTCCGTGCTCATTATAATAATCGCAAATCCGTATGATCTCCTGTTTGTCCATGCTGGTTAATGCGCTGTTGCTGCTAATGATTTTCTCACTGTTTTCGATCCGGAAATGCCTTCATATTCAAAGGTGAAATATTCCAGCACGATCCCGCCCACAGATACTTTTTCTTTAAAGAGCAATCCAAGGCCAACAGCAAAGCGCATCTCGCTGCCGCTGCCATTTTTAATTTCCAGCCGGGTGATCACAACATGGGCGTCCAGGAAAGCCCTGCTCACTTTTTCAAATATGGAAGGAAGCCCTCCGATAAAATTACTGATGTCCTGGTAAAATCCTTTTCCTTTTCCTGCGCCCAATAATACATTTCCAAGCGCGATCAGCCCGTCGGCAACCGTTCCGAGGTCTGCCGCCTCTTCCACAGGCCTCGAGTACTGCACGCTGAATATACTGTTCTTATAAGTTCCGTCCAGCCGGTATTCGATCCCGCTCACTGTAAGGATGAGACCGAGTTCAAAACTGCTGTCCGATGCGGAATTCTTTCTGTTCATGTATGGATCACAAGCGCTGATAAGCGCCGGGCGGATTAAGCTCCGCCCGGCTACCAGTATTATTTAATAGGAACAAATTTTTGATCGCTGCAGGCTATACTGCTATTTTATGTGGTTTCTTGTATGTGTATTTTACAAGGAAGGCCTGCATTTTAATATTACCAACTGTAATGTCTGTTGTAAATTTAAGGCCGATGCCCAACGTGTACACATCCTGTTTGCCTGTTTCATCTTCAAATTCTCCCTTACTGTTGATCATGAGGTCGGTAAGGATCAGCTGGGCAGTAGTAAGCGCTTCAAATACCGGTTTTAAAAATGGAGGAAGCCCCTGGATAAATCCGGCAACATCTGCTGCCAGCGTTTCGTTGCCCAAGGCTTTCCCAAGATAGGCAAGCCCGTCATTGAAAGTGCCCAGCTCGGCCGCCTCATCCCAGTGGCGGGTGTATTCTACTTTGATACCCTCTTTAAACGAGTTACCCGTTAAGATCAGCTCTTCGCCGGCTACCTGCATTACAAGTGAGATCTGCAGCCCGGTTGCAGGAACGTCAGTTACAGCTGCAGGAGCGCGTCCCGAGCCACCTTCGCCATAGATTTTTGCTAAATTCCGATTTACTTTTTTTGCCATTGTTTTTGTTTTTTAGATTAATATTAAATTGAACTGTGTATGAATTATTCTTTTTTATTGTAAGCAATGTACCAGCCGGTGCTGTCCTTTTTTCCCGGCTGCTCCTCGTTGGTAAATAAGGAGGCATTGGTTTCTCCGCCCGGAGGTATGGAGAATCCGAGAACCTTTAATGCAATGTTCTTTAATGCTAATTTATAGATCGGGTTGGCCTGCTGTTCTTTCTCTGATGAAAATTCAGCATTGCCAACCGACAATGTGAGCACGCTTTGCAGCACCGTTTGCAATAATCCGCTGCTGCCCGGCAATTGTAAGTATGCTGCGATCTGTGTGCCCGTATATTTGTCATAAGGAGTCCAGCATGCAAGGATGCTGGCTGTAAATCCTGCTTTTTCAGCTAATGCGCCGGGCGTTCCCAGGTCAAGGTCGTAACGCAGCGCATACCAGGTAGAGCTGATCTCTGCGGGATTTTTCAGCGGCAGGTCAATTTTAAAATAGCCTTTGCCCGAAGGTAATTTTCTTGAATCTCCAAAAGCCATCCCTTTTGCATCCAGCGGAAAATTCTGGAAGAGGCTGCCTGCTCTCGGAGCAGAAACGGAATTATTAAACGTAATAGCGGAAGGGTCGAACACAAAATTCAATACTGTTTTTGTAGTCCGCTTCGCGGGAATGTTAAAGTTCATGAGCAGCTGCATTCCGCCAAACGCAAGCTGATCAAATGAGAAGAGGTCAAAATTCTCTTCCTTGCCGATATTATTGAAGAGCATATCGCCCCAGAAAGAGAAGACCGAATTTACAACAGTGCCCTCCTGTGATAAGGTGAAGAACTGGATCTTCGACAGCACAATACTTTTCCATACAGTTCCCTGCATATTGCTCAGCGTATAGTGCGTGTCGCTTAAGAATGAATATGTAGCAACACCTTCATGCTTTTCGTATGTGCCGGTAAGGTTGATGGTTGAAGGCTGCGGCGGAGGCGGAGTAAAGCTTACTGCATCCCCGAACAGGCTGCCCAGCGTAAGGCTGATGTTGCAGCGGAAGTCAGCAATGGTAGTATTCATAAATAGTACCTGCAGCAAATCCACTTTAAAATCATATGGCATCTTCGGAGCCGCTGTGCCTCCTTTGTAATCGATCAATCCGAAAAGAGAGCTGGGCTGGGCAAATTTCAGTCCCCCGTTGGCAATGTCCGGAATTACCTGGTTCACTTCGATCCCGAAATGATGCGCCTCAAATTTTTCCATATCGATCCCGCCGATCAGGCCTTTGATCTGCGCCGGAAAATCCTGCAGGTTAATATCTACATTCAGCGCCAGCACGCCGGTCCATGAGTCGGAATTAACAACCTGGTTAAAATTTGTATACAATGAAGGCTGGTCGTTGTACCTGCTTTTCAGCGAAGGGAGCCTTTCTTCCTTGTTGATATAATTGCTGAGCCATTGCGAAACATCCGCCGGGTTTGTATTAAAGTCGCCTGCAGAGGTCCACTCTGAAGGCTTCGTAACCAACTCTTTTATAGAGCCGCTGGTAAATTTGAAAATGATGACATTCCTGTAATCGCTTCCTGTTGTGCTTTCCGGGACGTTCAGCTTAAAAGGCCATCCCTGTATGGCGATCTCATTTTTGAAGTTGGCAGCATCAGCCGCGGGCAGCAGCGACATCACAAGGAACATCTGGTTCTTTTGAAAAGCAGCCTGCAGCTGGTCACTCAGCTTTGAAAAAGAAAGCTCGGCTGTAACGCTTCCTGCAATGGATTTGTCGGCTTCCGTGTAGGCAAACAATAATTTTTTCCATTTAAAATCCGTCTCACCGATCTTTACAAGCAAGCCCTGCGGTGAAGTGCTGTAGCTTGTTGAATTTGATTCGCCTGCCTGCAATTGCATTTTAACGCCCGGTTGATTTTTCATCACCTGCTCGGTGCGTGAAGGGGCAAGCACCTGTTCTTCGAAAAAGGAAAGAAAATCCGATTGTGATTTAACACCGGAATTAAGTTGTTGCGTGCCAGGGTTTGAAACGGCGCCTGCAGCAGGAACCATAGGAAAATGAATTGCCGATGGCTTTGCCGAAGTGCTCAGCAGTTTTGAAGGTGGCCTGAAAAAAGGCATGAATGAATAATCGGAGATGCCTGTTTGCCCCGGTGCCGGATATTGCTGTGCGCCCGAAACTCCTGTTGCCCCGCCATAAAGCGGCGAGGTGGATGGCTGTGCATAATAATAGTTCAGTCCTCCGCTTGCACCTGTAAAGGAGCGGATCTTCATCCAGCTTGTTTGATAGGTATTATCAAGATAAGAAGAAGCATCCTGGCTGCGGGTGCCGGTAACCGCTACTTCTGTCCTGCCTCTTGAATAAGCGATATAAAGATCGCCCGGTGCATGTGGTGCATTTTTCTTTTTGCTTTTTTGTGGACCGGTTTGCAAAACAACTTCGGCAGGGATGCCCGGAAAATTATAAACGTATGCCGGTTTTCCTGATTCAAAGCGAAGCACATCGCCGTTCCTTCCTGCGCTTCTTGGCTGAAAGCTCAGGGTTTCAACGCCTGAAAGCCCACAGAGAAGATAATAGGTAGAAGGCTGTGCAGGATCTGTTTTCAGGCCCAGCTCGAAACAGCCATCCGGGGCCCAGTAATAATCATCTCCCGGAAGCGCAGAAAGCACGAGCCTTGCACCTTGCCCGGGCATCAGCTTGTTGCTGAGCGGGTAAAGGTATACCGGGATCCCCATGTCGGTGCGAAGCCATGTGCGCAGGCGTTCGGGCTTTTCCGGCATCTGCAGTCGGTAGCTGCCGGGCTGATCCGGGGCAGGCTCCATGATAAAAGAATGTGCTTCGAATTCGAGTGTTGTCCTTTTGCTGCTTGTAAGATCCCATGATAATTTAAAAAGCACATTCGTGTTTTTCTCCGGGTGGAAGAGCGGATAATACTGCGAAACAATTTCTTCAGAGCCGGCTCCTTTCATAAAATAACGGAAGCCGACATCCCAGCCAGTTGCGGAGGCATCGGAAAAATCGGCGATGGATGCACGTGTGATGAGCAAGCCCCTGTCATCGCCATGGAAAGGAAGGAAAAATGGCCGGGGCTGCGGATGTATTGAATCCAGCGGCATTGACCAGGCCAGGCCGTTGATGCCCGCGCGGATTTCCGCTGTTACTTTTGATCCGGCCGGAATGGAAATGCCGTATTTTCCCCATGAAGCTTTTACATCGTCCTGCTGGATCCCTTCGCTGCTAAGCTTTAGCAGGATGAGCTCATCCGCTGTGGCTTTAGCAGGATCGGTTGCATTGATCCATAAAAGATGTGTATGCGACAGGGATTCAAACGGCAGTAATTCTTTAAGATGAGAGATGAATGCTTTCGGAGCAGGAGCGGATGCAAGGAAAATAAAATAGCCTTTGTATTTCAGCGGGTCAAAGCAATCGGTAAAAGAAAGCTCATCAGGCAAGCCTTTGGCATAAATAAAAAAGCCGGTAAAGCCATTGCTGCGCCCTGTAGGAGCGGTATAAAAAGCAGAAGCCTCGTCTTTATACTGTACGGTAAAAACCATAATTTAAATTTCAGATGGAAATTAAAAACATCAAAATAGATCCTGGCTATCCTGGCCCGGCTCATTCTTGCAGTTAATTTAAGGGAGTAGGCTTAAATTCTTATTGTAAATTTTTTAATGCTTTTGTATTCCCGGTTAACGTGAAAAATTTAACCGCTTCTCAACATCCGCAAATTATAATAACGTAGGTGTTTCTGCCTGTGTGATTAAAGAGTATCGAATATATGCAAAATTTATTAACCCGTCAAAAAAGTGAATAAATTCAGTGCTTTATAGTTAAGAGGATCTTCCGGGAACGTTGATGGACGCTGTTATCACTGAAAAAGCGAACCGTATGAAGCCCTGGAGTAATCCCGGCATTAACACTCCCGGTAAATATTTTTCCCCTAATAATTGTAAAAAAAAATACGATCCGTTATATTTGATAGGATTTACTAAACAGCAAAATTTATTTTTGCAACCTATCTGCTCAATATCGTGAAACGTTTTTTTTTATTCCGGTTACTGATCTTAACTTGTTTTTGGTGCAATTTCTCTGAAGCCCAAACGACCTACACCTGGATTGGAGTAACGGGAGCAAGCTGGGCAGTCTCCACCAACTGGTCGCCTGCACGTACAACACCCGCTGCAACAGATATTGTTTTATTTAACAGCGGCACTGCATTAAATGTAACTGCCGTTCCTGCGCAAACCATTCGCTCCTTAACTGTAACAGCTAATTCCAACATTACATTAACGGGAGCTGCAGGCGCATTGACTTTGTCGGTCAACGGGCCCACATTAAGCAATAACCTTGTGATAGATGCAGGCTCCACGCTTCAGCTTACATCTGCCGGAACAACGCTGACGCTCAACTTTCTTACAACAGCAAACCAGCGCGGGCAGATCGATGGAACACTGCAGTTAAATACGAAAGGATTATTCAACACTTCAGGTATCGGAACCACGCTTGTAACAGTAGGCAGCGGAGGTGCCATCGTTAATAATTACCAGACGGGCGGAGGCATCCCGATTGTCAGCACAGCCGCAACGCTTTCATTTGCGGGCGGTTCAACCTACAGCCATATCACCGCGATACAGGTTTCCGTACCGACTGCAACGTACGATGTGAATTCAACAGCAAGCTTTACTGCGGGAACTTCCAGCATCAATAACATGACACAGGCCTTCGGGAATGTGACGGTGAATTCCGCTGGAACACTTACGCTGGTTGCCGGCAGCCCCACAATTGCGAATGTATTTACATTAACAGCCGGCGTTTTTGCTGTGAATGCAAACGCGCTCACACTCACCGGAACTATTGCTGCAAGCGGTACAGGCACGATTACGGCAAGCGGCGCGATCACGATCGGCGGCAGCGGCGGCGATTATGGAACACTCCGTTTTACATCTGCGCCAACGCTTACATCCTTCACCATGAACAGGGCCGGCGGCGGAATGGCCGGAATTGCGCAGGCAATAACGATCGGTGCCGGGGGAACACTCAACCTTACGAACGGCGTGATCAACAGTGCTGCGAATCTCATTTCGGTAACCAATGGCGCTGCTGCATCCGTCACCAATGCAGGCGGTACAGGCTCATATGTGAACGGAGCATTGCAGCGTACGCTTGCTGCTAATTTAAGCGCAGCAACGATCATTTTCCCGGTAGGAAAAACCGCCTGCCAGAAAGTTTCTTTCACCGGGCTTTCTACTACAAGCTCTGCAAGTGCTGCTGTTGTAAAAGTGGAAGCCTTCGATGGAAACTGCGGCGGAACAGTTGATCCAAGCCTTACCGCATTGAACTCCGATAATTACTGGAGCGCATCCGTCATCTCGAATGCTGCAAGCCTCTCCAGTCCCGGAACGATCAGCCTTACGGATGCTTCGCCTGCGCCTGATGCTACAAAAGCTGTTGCGTATTCAACAACAATCGCAGGAAGCTACAGCTCTGTCGGCGGAAGCGCTGCGGCACCCGTGATCACTTCAACACTTTCAGCTCCTGCTGCGTTGGGTTATTTTGTGATCGCGACAAAAAATGCTGCCCCGCTTTGCGGAACCTACACCATCGGGCCCACAGGAACGTTTGCTTCCATCACAGAAGCAGTGAGCTCGCTGAACACACGTCCTGTTTCCTGCAGCCTGGTCTTTGAGCTGCAAGCAACCTACACCGGTGCAGGAGAAAATTTTCCGGTCAGCATTTTATACCAGGGATCGTCCTCTGCCACGGCAACATTCCGGCCCGTTGCCGGAGCCGGAACATTGACTACCGCAGGTGATCCGGGCTCGGGCTTTGCGCTCATCAATTTTAACGGCGCCGATTATGTAACATTCGACGGAAGGGCAGGAGGCACGGGAAGCACTGTCAGCTGGATCATCAGGAACTCGCGCACCGCTTCAACAGTTGGCCCTGCCATCCAGTTCGGCAACGGTGCAACGAACGACATGCTGCAATATATCCGCACAGAGAGCCAGAATTCAACAGGCACCAGCGGCACCATTTACATCAGCAGCTTTCCGCTCTGGTCGGCAGGGAACAACAACATCACCATCCAGAACTGCGACATCACCAAATACAACAGCGGATTAACAACGCACATCAATGCGATCTATGCATACGGACAAACGGCAAATCCAAACAGCAGCATCAGCATTTTAAACAACAGCATTCACAGCTTCACTCCCGGGCTTACAACCGAAGCTACCGGCGTAACTGTTACAGGAACGGGGCTGAATACAAATTACGGCGACAACTGGACGATCAGGGGAAACAGCTTTTACCTCGATTGTGCAGAACAGCAAACCTATCGCTATACCGTGATCAATTTAATCCCGGGACTGGGATCTTCCGGGAATGTTATTTCCAATAATTACATCGGGGGCGGAGCGCCATTGTGTGCAGGTGCAACATGGACAAGCGCTGTGAGTGGTGCGGGCAATACGATCCAGACCTTTGAAGGAATTTATGTATGGGCAGGTGCAACGGCCATCGACAGCAATACGGTTCAGAACATCAGCCTTACTGCTACCGGCGGAACTTCATTCGGCGCGATCCATCTTGCGAATGCAAGCTCTTCTGCAAGCTATTCGGTTACACGTAACCTCATCGGCAGCAGCGGTACCTGCAACAGCATTCAGAATGCGGGGCAATGGAAAACGGTTGGCATCTGGTGCGATAATACCTGCGGCTCTGTTTTGCTTTCCAATAATATTATTGCGAACATGACGGCAACAAATGCCGTGAACAGCGCTGCAACCATCACGGGGATCTATTCCGACTGCGGCTCCAATACGATCACATCGAACACCATTTATAATTTAACAGGAACTGTATCCACCGCCGTTGCGCAGCTCTACATCGCGCACGACGGAAGCGTTGCAGGGATCGCAGATAAAAGCATTAACAGCGGCAGCACGCAAATCATTTCGAACAATACCATTTACAATCTGAAGAGTGTTTACTCCGGCGCAAGCTCAAACAAGCTCTACGGGATCTATCTTGCAATAGGAGAACCCGGGCAGGCACATACATACAATGCCAATTTAATTTACGGGATAGATGCAGCCGATGGGAGCAGCAATGCAAGGATCATCGGGATAGGCGCCGTAGGCTCCAGCTGGACATCTGCGGTAACTTCCACTTTCAGCAACAACATGATCCACCTCGGTTCACGCATCGATGGCACTTCCATTCTATCGGGAGCCGAGATCACCGGGATGCTCGACAATACATCAGGATATACGAGCGGCGCCAACACCACCTTCATGAATTATTACAACAACAGCGTTTACATCGGCGGTACAGGCATCACCGGAACCACTAATAATACCTATGCTTTCAGGCGGCTCAATACAAATGCCAGCCCGAAGAATACAGAAGACATGGAGAATAATATCTTCGTCAACAACAGGTCGAACAGCACAGGAACAAAAACACATTATTCAATTTACCTTGATAATGCAAACACTGTCACCTGCAATTACAATAACAGCTGGGGAAGCGGCACCGGCTATAAATCCGGGAATGCAGCAGCAGTGGATTATGCTGCGCTTGCCAACTGGCAGGGCATTGGCTTCGATGTCAATGGCATTGCATCTGATCCTCTTTTTTATTCAGTTGCGCTTCCTCCCGATCTGCATATCCAGTCCGGCAGTCCGGCAATAGCTGTGGGAACCGCGGTAAGCCCTGCTGCCGATTACGATGCGGAAGCCCGCTCCAATCCGTACGATATGGGTGCAGATAAATACGATGCAGCATTCAGTTCACCAACGGTTACGATAAGCGCATGCGGCGGAGCGCTGATCTCATTACCTATTGATCTCTTATCTTTTACCGGGTACATGGAAGATAAAAGCGCAGTGCTTTTTTGGGCAACCGCTTCAGAAACGAACAACGATCATTTCACGATCGAGAGAAGTATGGATGCCGTGAATTTTATAAGTGCCGGAACAGTTGCCGGAGCAGGAAATTCTTCCGGCACGCGCAATTATACATTCCGTGACCAGCTGGATGCGATCTACGCGGAATCTCCTGTATTTTATTACCGTTTGAAACAAACTGATTTTGACGGCAGGTTTGATTACTCCGCTATTATTGCATTGAAAACAGGTGCGAAGGATGATTTTTTTATTGATGCATTTCCAAATCCTGTTGCCGGTAATTTGAATATAGCCATCTCCGGTGCGGTTCCTAAAAACTGCATGTACAGGCTCACAGATCTGTTTGGCCGCGGGGTGCTTGATAACAAGATGCTTTTGAATGAGAGCGGCCGCCTGTTCAGCATCGATCTGTCAGGATTTGATCCCGGAATTTATTTGCTGACGCTTCTTGTGGAAGGAGAAAATTCCACCGTAACATTTGTGAAAAGGATCGTAAAAAAGTAGTGCAGAAAGCTGTTGCGGAAAGCGGAAAAACAAGCCCTTACTTTAGCTATAAAAATCCCCGAGCCCCGCAAGAAAAACCACCCTTATTTTATTAACGGAATGTTGATAAAATAAGGGCTTTTATTTCCCGGGAAATGCCACTATTTTCGAGGTAATTAGCTATATTTGTTAGCCTTTAGAACAGGCATAAAATCAATAAAAATATTATGGAAGAAACAGTGAATGAAAAAAACGCTCAGTCGACTCAATATTCGGCTGACAGTATCCAGGTATTAGAGGGACTGGAAGCGGTACGTAAGCGCCCCGCGATGTACATCGGGGATATCGGGCTGAAAGGTCTCCATCACCTTGTATATGAAGTTGTGGATAACTCGATCGATGAGGCCCTTGCCGGCCATTGCAAGAACATTTTTGTTTCGATCAACGAGGATAATTCAATCACTGTAAAGGATGACGGACGCGGGATCCCTACCGACATGCACCCGAAAGAAAAAAAATCGGCGCTGGAGGTGGTAATGACCGTGCTGCATGCCGGCGGTAAATTCGATAAGGATTCCTACAAGGTATCCGGCGGTTTGCACGGCGTGGGTGTTTCCTGCGTAAATGCGCTCTCCACTCATCTTACCGTGAATGTTCACCGCAACGGCAAAGAATACATCCAGGAATATAACATCGGGAAGCCATTATATCCTGTAAAGGAAGTGGGCCCGACCGATTACCGCGGAACCATCGTTCAATTCCTCCCGGATACATCCATCTTCACACATTCCGTTTACCATTACGATATCATTTCAGCACGTTTGCGCGAGCTGGCCTACCTGAACAAAGGCATTCACATCACGCTGACCGATCTGCGCGAGAAAGATGCAGAAGGAAACTACCAGACGGAAGATTATTATTCCCAGGGCGGTTTGCGTGAATTCGTGGAATACCTGGATGCAACGCGTGAGCGCCTCATCGAAGATGTGATATACATGGAAGGCGAAAAGAACGGGATCCCCGTGGAAGTTGCCATGATGTACAACACTTCGTACTCAGAGAACCTGCACACATACGTTAATAACATTAATACGCACGAAGGCGGAACTCACCTTGCCGGGTTCAGAAGGGGATTGACCCGTACACTGAAAGCATACGCTGAAAAATCGGGATTGCTTGCAAAGGTAAAGCTCGAGATCAACGGGGATGACTTCCGTGAAGGACTGACCGCGGTGATTTCAGTGAAAGTGCAGGAGCCGCAGTTTGAAGGGCAGACCAAAACAAAGCTCGGTAACAATGAAGTAATGGGAGCTGTTGATATCGCTGTAAGCGAAATGCTCAACAATTACCTTGAAGAGCATCCGAAGCAGGCGCGTACCATTGTTGACAAGGTGATCCTAGCTGCAACTGCACGCCATGCAGCACGCAAAGCACGTGAAATGGTGCAGCGTAAAAATGTGTTAACCGGCAGCGGTTTACCCGGAAAGCTTTCCGATTGCTCCAACAACGATCCGGCAGCGTGTGAAATTTACCTGGTGGAGGGTGACTCCGCAGGTGGAACAGCCAAACAGGGCCGTAACCGTGCATTCCAGGCGATCCTGCCACTGCGCGGTAAGATCCTGAACGTGGAGAAGGCAATGGAATATAAAATATACGACAACGAAGAGATCAAGAATATTTTCACTGCGTTAGGCGTTTTCCGCGGGACCTCGGAAGATGAGCGCGCACTGAACATTGACAAATTACGCTATCACAAAGTAGTCATCATGTGTGATGCCGATGTCGATGGAAGCCATATCACCACGCTTATTTTAACGTTCTTCTTCCGCCACATGAAGGAGCTGATCGAGCACGGATACATTTATATTGCAACGCCGCCATTGTACATGGTTAAAAAAGGTACCCAGTCGCGTTACGCATGGACAGAGGATGAGCGTAACATCGCGATCCGCGAAATAGGAGGGGAAGGAAAAGAAAGCACTGTGAACGTACAGCGTTACAAGGGCCTTGGAGAGATGAACGCGGAACAGCTGTGGCAAACGACCATGAACCCGGAATTCAGGACACTGAGAAGGGTTACAATTGAAAGCGCTGCCGAGGCCGACAGGATCTTCTCTATGCTGATGGGGGATGAAGTGCCGCCACGCAGGGAATTCATCGAGAAGAACGCGAAATATGCGAACATTGATGCATAGTTAAAAACTCAACTATTGTTAAACAGAAAAAGCCGCAAAATTTGCGGCTTTTTCTGTTTTGATTATTTGTTAAAAGGTTATTCCGGTTTTTTCGGATCAATCACTGCCGGTTGTACCTGGTCAGGTGCTGCCTGCTGTGAAGCCGGAGTACCCGTGCTGGGAGTGTTGCTGCCATCTGCAGCCGGTGTATAGCTGCTCTGCTGGTTTTTTCCTGCTTTAGTGATGGTTCCGCGCGGGCTCTTGTCTGAAGAGCTATTCTGCGGTTCAGTAACAACAGCAGCCTGACCTTTTTCTCCTGTTGCCCGGCTTTGAGCAGAGGCATGGGAAATGCCGAAAAACAATGATACTGCGAAAAATAAAAAATATTTTTTCATAATTTGAATTATTGTAAGATCATCTCCACAGATATCATTCCCTGGCGGATATCACCGGCAGCTCCGCCAACCGAGGCATTACAGCTTCCTGTTAATTGCTGCCAGCAGCGCAGGTCGTAAGTGTATGCACCAGCTCCAAGTGTTTCAATGATTTCCATGCTTGGATTTCCATATACATTATTTTCATCAAGATCAATAAGGCCGTCACCGAGGTAAGTGCGCTTGAAGCCGCCGTTAGCAACCAATGCCGCGTTACGGTAAATCGCAACATCTGTTCCGCTTATCCCGCCATTTGTTGCGCAATTGGTGAATAACCCCACTTCTGCATGTACGATCACCTTCGCGGTCATGCCTGCAGGAACAGTGATTGCAATGCTCATTCCGGGAAGGTTCTGCCATGTAGTAGTTGTTGCTACAGCACCGGTACCATAAGCAACGAATATATTATTGAAAAGTAACCCTGTTGATCCGGTAATTCCTGTTGCACCTGTTGTTCCAATGGCACCCGTTGCACCCACAATACCGGTTGCTCCTGTAACTCCTGTTGCACCAGTACTTCCTGTTGTGCCTGCGATACCTGTGCTTCCGGTCACTCCTGTAGTCCCTGCAGCGCCTGTAGCACCCGTTACTCCTGTACTTCCGGTAGTTCCTGCGATCCCCGTTGCACCTGTAACTCCCGTAGTTCCGGTTACGCCTGTAACCCCAGTAGTGCCTGCTATACCAGTAGCACCTGTAGATCCTGTTACTCCCGTAGTGCCGGTTGTTCCGGTTACGCCTGTAGTGCCTGCTATACCAGTTGCACCTGTAGCTCCGATCGCACCTATGGCACCGGTATCACCCGTAGCACCTGTTGTCCCTGCAATTCCCGTCGCTCCTGTATCACCTGTTATTCCAGTTGCTCCAATCGCACCTGTGGCACCGGTGGCACCGGTATCACCCGTAACACCTGTAGTTCCTGCAATTCCCGTCGCTCCTGTATCACCTGTTATTCCCATTGCACCTGTAGCCCCGGTATCACCCGTAACTCCTGTTGTTCCTGCTATTCCCGTAGCACCTGTAGCGCCCGTATCACCGGTTGCACCGTTAGTTCCGGCTGCACCCGTAGCGCCTGTATCACCCGTAACTCCTGTTATTCCTGCAATTCCCATTGCACCTGTAGCGCCTGTATCACCCGTAACTCCTGTTGTTCCTGCAATTCCCGTAGCACCTGTAGCTCCCGTATCACCGGTTGCACCATTAGTTCCGGCTGCGCCTGTGGCACCAGTATCTCCTGTAGCCCCTGTTGTTCCTGCAATTCCCGTAGCTCCAGTATCACCATTAATTCCAGCTGTTCCGGTAGCACCTATAGTTCCTGTTGCACCTGTAACGCCGGTAGCACCTGTGCCGCCACCGCCTGTTACAGAGCAGAGGGAGGTCCATGTTGATATGGGCTGGCGATAAAAGAAATAACACATTGAATCTGTGTTATAGATAAGTAAAGAGTTGGCCGGTGCAGGAATGGCAAGCATGCCTGCTGTGTTCATTCTTGGTACAAGAATGCCTTTGTTGCCGGAAAGCATTTCAAGGATGGCGCTCGCATCCGGGGTGTTTGTCCCTATGCCGACGTTATCCTGGGCAGAAGCCCTGTTTTGAATTGCTAAAAATAAAATGAAAATAAAAAATCCTTTGACCAGGTGTGTCTGTTTCATGTGGAGTGTATAACGGGCTAAAGGTATACAAATTCAGCACAACCGCATTTTAATTCTTTTTTATGATCGTGTCTTAAACAAAAGGCCGGAAAATCTTCCGGCCTTTGTTTTACTGCTATGATTATTGCTTATCGTGTGATCCCTCTTGGCCTTGCGCTGTTCACGCCCGGAATAATGTTTTTTGCAGGAGGCGTGTCAAACCTGATCTGCGTTCCATCCCACCAGATAGGAGTAGGAGTGTCGGATGTATTGTTCTCGTTGAACATAACACCATTCATTTTTACATCGAAATCGCTTGCTACAACTTCCGATGGCGTGATGCCGCTCATGTCGTTGTAGCCTTTCACTGTTGCAATTGCGATCCAGGAAACGCTTACGTTTGATGTTCCGTTGTTGTTTTCAGTGATGGTAAATCCGTTTGCAGTGACGGATGAAACATATACGCCATTGGTGTTTCCACCCGGAGTTACTGTGATCACGAGGTCCTGCGGATCGGAAATGATCTTGCTGAAATCAGAAGAGAAAGGAATGAATACCTGTCCGCCCACCATTTGTGCTTTTCCTCTTGACTGAACATCGGCGCTCATACCCATTGTCGCTTTCGCTGCAATGCGGTTGCTCTCGCCTACATTTACCAGTTGAGTGATCGGGCTGTTGGTGAATGTTGTACCGTCAACATATAATCCGTAGCGGTTACCTTTTGCATGGAAACCATATTCAAGGCCTCGTACCCATCCACCCATTACACCGCCATAGATACCTAAACCTACCATTGAATTCGGCTCAGTTACAGCATTGCCTGCGCTCATTGACCTGTTGTGGCCTGAACCGCCGTATGTGGAAATACCTGTTGCAATACCTGTCTGGTATGCAATACCGAATCCGTACACACCATAATCAAGCCCGGAAGCAGCGTAATATGCCAGGGCTCCGGATGCAACACCCGCTTCCTCGCCAAAAACCCCGCCTGTCCTGGTGACTGTGCCCGGAACAGTTCCATAGACACCAAATGCATAAGTAGCTGTTGTTGTTGTTACAGTACCTGTCACACCTGTAACAGGGCCCGTAGCTGCTAAATTACGGAAGGCTGTTCCTGTTGAGGCTCCTCCGTTTATACCTCTTACTGCTGCTGTGTTGAATGCTCCGAGACCCGGGGAAGTATACTCACCCTGCACAGCTGCAAAGGATGTAGTACCCGCCTGGATAGCTCCGTAAACAGCACCTCCGTTAAAACTTGTGTAACCATTTACTGCCCAAGGGAATGTTGCATTACCTACGGAATTCATTAGATCTCCCGCAAGCGCTGTAGCGGTAGTTCCGATAAAGAATTCACCAAGGTTACTCAAACGTCCTCTTACAAGGTTATTGGAGATAAGGTCAACGTGGTTATTTGAAACAGTACCTAAAGCACCGGTTGCAGCCAATGTGTTCCCGCCTACAAGCCATGCCTGTGTTGTTGTAGTTACAGGCCCGCCTGAGCCGGCTGTTCCGTTCACTGTTAATGTTCCGTTTGCATTGAATGCCGGGGTTGTTAATGTCCATGTTGGGCCTGTTGCTCCTGTTGCACCGGCTGCTCCGTTGGTTCCATTCGTACCATTCGTACCGTTAGTACCTGTAGCTCCTGTTGCCCCTGCAACTCCTGTGCTTCCGGTTGCCCCTGCAGCACCATTGGTACCGTTCGTTCCATTTGTTCCGGCAGCTCCTGTTGCACCTGCAACGCCTGTACTTCCTGTCGCTCCTGCAGCACCGTTGGTTCCATTTGTACCATTTGTACCGTTAGTACCTGCTGCACCCGTAGCGCCTGTAGCACCATTTGTACCGTTCGTTCCGTTAGTGCCTGTCGCTCCCGTTGCACCTGCAACTCCTGTACTTCCTGTTGCTCCTGCTGAACCGGCAGGCCCTGCAATACCTGTATTTCCTGTTGCACCTGTAGCTCCTGTTGTTCCAGGGGTTCCGAGGCCAACACCTGTAGGCCCTACTGCACCCGTTGCTCCTGTAGCCCCGGTTGCACCAGCTGTACCAACACCTGTTGCGCCTGTAGCTCCTGTATCACCCGTTGCTCCTGTAGCTCCTGCCACACCTGTAGCACCCGTATCACCGGTTGCTCCGTTTATTCCCGCTGCGCCTGTAGCCCCGGTATCACCCGTAGCTCCTGCTGCACCTGTAGCGCCCGTATCACCGGTTGCACCATTTATTCCTGCTGTACCTGTAGCCCCGGTATCGCCCGTTGCTCCCGCAGTTCCTGCAGTGCCGGTTGCACCTGTAGCGCCGGTAGCACCTGTGCCGCCTCCTCCTGTTACAGAGCAGAGAGAGGTCCAGGTTGATGTAGGCTGGCGATAGAAAAAGTAACACATCGAATCTGTGTTATAGATCAGTAATGAGTTGGCTGGTGCAGGAATGGCGAGCATGCCTGCTGTGTTCATTCTTGGTACCAATACCCCTTTATTGCCGGAGAGCATTTCAAGGATGGCACTTGCATCCGGTGTGTTTGTCCCGATGCCGACGTTGTCCTGCGCAAATGAGATCTTTGTGTTCAGTAATACTGCAACAGCAGTAATGACGAGCGATTTGAGTAGTGTTTGTTTCATGTGATCAGTTAAAGATTTCTATAATGCAATTGCTTGATTGTAAGATAGTAAATGTGTTGCTTGCCAAATTTATTAAAAAAAACATGATATAACTAAAAAAGCCGCAATTTTTGATCGCGGTTTTTCAGGAGATGATCGAATTTTTATTTTTCCGGTGCAGGCTGCCTTTTCTCCGTAGTTGCCGGATTGGACCCTGCTCCGTTTGCCGGTGCAGTGCCGGAGCTTGCTGCAGGCTCTTCTGTTTTTGCTTCTTTTGAAGCAGACACGGCCTTTTCAGGCGTTGCAGGTGCCTGGGCTTTTTCTTCTTTCACAGGCTCCGCAACCGCTGTCCTGCCTGTTGAGACTGTCGTTTGGGAAAAAGCTGCGAAAGAAAAAGCTATAAAAAAGCAGGTGCTCAGGATTTCTTTTTTCATGGGATCAGTTTAAAAGCATGATGGTCATTTCACCGGGATTTACATCTAATGCTGCATTTCCGCCGATATCAACCGTGGAGGTGCTTCCCGCGAGGCGCAATGTCCTTACCTCGATCGTATGCGCACCGGCTGCTAAATTGATGCTTGTATTGATCGCGCAGGTGTTGAATGAATTGGTGGTGGATGGATTGGTGACTTGGAACCTGTTCCAGCCGCCCAATGGAAGGAATGCGCCATCTACATAAACGATCACGTCCACATTGGCGTAATTCGCATTACCTGTTCCGGTTGTTCGTCCGCCTATAGTTACCCACACTACTGCAGTGGCAGGGGAAGCAAGTACGAAGGCCTGTGTAAGCCCCGGTTGCAGGGTTGCTGTAGCACTTGCCACTGCAAGCCTTCCCGCGGTTCCGTATACATGATATTTCTGGATGATGCCTGTTGGTCCCGTTGCTCCTGTAGCACCGGCTGCTCCTGCAGCACCGTTCGTTCCATTTGTCCCATTTGTCCCATTTGTTCCATTTGTTCCGTTGGTTCCGTTGGTTCCTGTTGGCCCTGTAGCTCCCGCAACTCCGTTAGCACCCGGCGCTCCTGTTGCACCGTCGATCCCGTTGGTTCCGGCAGCACCTGTGGCGCCCGTAGCTCCATCTATTCCGTTTGTTCCTGCAGTTCCGGTAGCACCTGTTGCGCCGTCAATTCCATTTGCTCCCGTTGCTCCGGTAGCTCCGTCAATCCCGTTTGTTCCTGCCGTACCGGTAGCACCCGTAGCTCCGTCAATTCCATTTGCACCTGTAGCGCCTGTAGCTCCATCAATTCCGTTTGTTCCTGCTGTTCCGGTAGCACCGTTAATCCCTGCTGTGCCTGTAGGTCCGGTTGGGCCCGCTGCACCGCTTCCTCCTCCGCTCATGCTGCAGAGGGAGATCCATGCTGTGGTTGGCTGCCTGTAAAAGAAATAGCACATCGAATCGGTGTCATACACGAGCAGCGAATTTGCAGGGGATGCAATGGCAAGCCGCTGCAGGGCCGTCATCCTGGGAACCAGGATCCCTTTGCTTGTTGAAACGAGCTCAAGGATCGAAGAAGCATCGGGAGTGTTTGTACCGATACCTACGTTGTCCTGTGCAGAAAGAGTGCCCGGAAGAATGAATGTGAACAATAACAAACAGCCGAGAAGGGTTGACCTGAAGTTAAGATGTTTCATGATGGGAGGTTTTATCTGTAACAAATATATAAAAAAATGCCGGGAAAACTAATTTCCCGGCACTAATTTTCAAAACAAACCAAATTATTTTACGATCGTCACAGTGCCGATGTAGTTGTGTTTTTTGTCAAATACATCCGTAAGCTTCACTTTCCATACATACACATCCTGCTGCGCCATTTCGGATCCGCCGTTTGCTTTTCCATCCCATGGTTTGCTCAGTGAGTCTGTATCGAAGATCAGGTTGCCCCAACGGTCGAAGATCATCATTTCATATTTTACGATCCCGATGCCGCTTCCGTTGAAATAATCATTTATTAAATCACCGTTCGGTGTGAACGCATTCGGGATAAAGAAGGTGAATTCCGGGCCGATGTCGATCCCGTGTGCAACTGTGTCGTAGCATCCATCGGTGTTGTGGATAATGAGCGTGGCAATGTAGCTCGATGCAACATCATTCGGATAAGCATGCACGGGATCCTGTGTGGAAGGCGCCGTGCCTGTTCCGTCACCAAAGATCCATTCCCAGTAATTAACAGGGCTTGCGGAAGTGGAAAGGTCGGTGAATGAAACTTCCGAGTTCAGCACGGAAGCGGGGTTCGGAGCAGCCGAGAATTCAGCATCAGGCAATGCAAATACATTGATCATATTTATATTGCTGAATGTAAAATTACAGCCGGCAGCGGATGTGTCTGTAAGCGTGATCGAATACACTCCTGCTGTATTGAAGCAATGAGAAGGGTTCTGGCTGATAGAGTCGGGGCTGCCGTCACCGAAATTCCAGTTCCAGCCGTTAATGCTTCCGCTTGAAATGGTAGAAGCATCCGTAAAGTTAACACAGAGCGGTGCACAGCCGGAAGTGACATCTGCGCTGAAAACAGGGTTTGGCAGCGGAAGCACAGTGATGATCACATTGTCCGTAACGGATGGAGTTCCGCAGCCATCGGTAACAGTTACTGTATAATCCGTAGTGGCTGCCGGGCTTACCATTACAGGTGTTCCGGAAGGGGTTCCCGCAGGTGTCCATGTATAGGTATAATTTCCATCTCCACCACCGGCAACTGCAGAAATTGGTGTGGAGCTGCCCGGACATACCGATGCTGTCCCGAAAGCATTTACATTCAGCGGCGGATTCACATTAACCACGGCCGTTACAGCCGGGGCGGTACAGCCATTGGTATCCGTTACATTTACCTGGTACGATGTGTTCACAACAGGTGAAACAGTCACGCTTGGCGTGTTTCCGCCGGTGCCCGCAGGGCTCCATGTATAGTCATAGCCACCGTTTCCGCCGGATGGAATTGCCGTGATGGTAGTGCTGCTGCCGATGCAAATAGTAACGGGAGCGATCGGCGGCACAACAACAGGTGTAGGCTCGATGATGGTTACGCTGGCTGTAGCCTGGCAGCCAAGCGAATCAGTAACGGTAACACTATGAGGGCCTGCACAAAGTGCATTCGCAGCTGCTGTGTTTTGTCCGGGAGTTGTATTCCATGAATAAAGATATCCTGCAGCGCCCGGGCTTCCGCCATTTCCGGCAGCAGTTGCTGTTCCGTCGCATACGCCGTTGCAGCTTGCCGGTGTTTGTGCTGTGATGGCAGCTGTGATCAGGGGAGGCTCTGTTACTGAAGTGTCCGCGGTAGCGGTACAGCCCCATGAGTCAGTGACTAAAACGGTATAAAGGCCGGGACATAACCCGGAGCAGGAAGCGGTGTTGCAGCCCCCGGTCCATGCATAGCTGAACACACCGGAACCGCCATTCGGGATCACGATGGTTTGTCCGTCACAGGCACCGTTGCAGCTTACGTTGATCGCGGTCTTTGCGATCAGGATCTGCGGATCAGCATAGATAGTAACATTGTCTGTTCCGGTACATCCGTTCAACGTGGTGGTGATCGTATAGTTGGTTGTCACCGATGGGTTTGCAGTGGGGTTGTATACCGTAGTGCTGCTCAGGCCTGTAGCCGGCGACCAGCTGTAGGTGTACGTGCCGCCATTCGGAGTAGCATTCAGCACAGTGCTTCCACCGAAACAGATCGTATCATCCAAACCTGCATTCACAACCGGGTTCGGATTAACCGTGATCGTGTAGCTGTTTGGTGTTCCCGTACAGGTGTTTGCAACCGGCACCACGGTGATCGTTGAGGTGATCGCTGCTGCGCTTAGATTGGTTCCGTTGAATGCAGGAACATTGCCGATTCCGTTTGCACCTAATCCTATTGCCGTATTGGAGTTGGCCCATCCGAAGGAGGCGCCTGCAACAGGGCTTGTAAAGTTGCTTGCCGGAATTGCAACACCGTCGCAAACGGTAATATTTGCAGGTACAACCACTGTAGGTGTTGGGTTAATGGTAATGGTGTAGGAGGCTGGTGTACCCGGGCATCCGGCTGCCGGCGTTACTGTAATGGTTGCTGTAACAGCTGCAGTGCCGTTGTTTACAGCAGCAAAAGATGCAATGTTCCCCGCGCCGCTGGCTGAAATGCCGATAGAAGGATCGGAGTTCGTCCATGTAAATGTTGCGCCGGTTACCGGGCTCGTGAAATTGGTTGCCGGAATGGTAGCGCCGTTACATACTGTACTGTTTGCAGGCACAACCACTGTAGGTACCGGGTTGATGGTAATGTTGTAAGAGCCGGGTGTGCCCGGACATGTATTCGCTGTCGGTGTTACTGTTACCGTTGCATTGATGGGAGCTGCTGTTGCATTGGAAGCTGTATAGCCTGCAATGTTCCCGGTTCCGTTCGCTGCAATGCCGATCGCAGTATTTGTATTTGTCCATGCGAATGTTGCTCCTGCAACAGGGCTTGTAAAGTTCATTGCAGGGATGGCAGCGCCGTCGCATACAATAATATCCGCAGGCACAACTACCGTTGGCGTAGGATTAACGGTGATGGTGTACGAAGAGGTTGTCCCCGGGCATCCTGCATTCGGTGTAACTGTAATGGTAGCTGTTATCGGTGCTGTACCGGCATTGGTTGCAGCAAAGGCGGCAATGTTTCCCGCACCGCTGGCAGGTATGCCGATCGACGGATTTGAATTGGTCCATGTAAATGTAGCTCCTGCAACAGGGCTTGTATAGTTGGTTGCCGGAACTGTGGCGCCGTTACACACAGTGCTGTTGGCGGGTACCGTTACTGTCGGCACGGGGTTCACTGTGATCGTGTAGGTGGAAGGTGTTCCCGGGCATCCGTTTGCACTGGGCGTTACGGTGATGGTCCCGGAAATGGAAGAGCCGGAAGCATTTGTTCCGTTGAATGCTGCAATGTTCCCAAGGCCGTTTGCACCAAGGCCGATCGCGGTGTTTGAATTCGACCAGGCATAAGTTGCGCCCGGAGTAGGGCTTGTAAAATTGGTGGCAGGAACATTTCCTCCATCGCATATGGCAACGTTAGCCGGGACTACAACAGTTGGTACGGGATTAACCGTGATGGTGTATGTGCTTGGTGTTCCCGGGCAGGCGTTGGCTGTAGGGGTAACCGTAATGGTTGCGGTGATCGGCAGTGAAGTAGCGTTGGTGCCTGCAAACGCAGCAATGTTCCCGGTGCCGCTGGCAACGAGGCCAATCGCGGTGTTCGAGTTGGTCCAGCTGAAAGTTGTTCCAGGTGTAGGGCTTGTAAAGTTGGTCGCAGCAATGTTCCCGCCGTCACAAACGGTGATACTGGCTGGTACTACTACAGTCGGTGTAGGATTAACAGTGATCGTGTAAGAGCTTGGCGTCCCCGGGCATCCCGCAAGGGTAGGCGTTACCGTGATAGTTGCCGTTACGGGGTTGGCTGTTGCATTGGTTCCGTTGAAGGCGGCAATGTTCCCGGCACCATTGGCTGCAAGCCCTATTGCAGGATTTGAATTCGTCCATGCAAAGGTTGCACCTGTCGGAGTGCTTGTAAATACTGTGGCAGGAATGTTTCCGCCGTTACATACTGTGATGTTCGCAGGCACTATAACGGTAGGAACGGGGCTGATCGTAACGTTCACCGTGGATGTGCTGCTGCATGCACCGATGGTAGCGGTTACGGTGTACACACCTGCTGCCGCTGCGGTTACGCCGGCAATGCTTGGATTCTGAGCAGGCGACACAAAGCTGTTCGGGCCGGTCCAGCCGTACGTTGCCCCGGCAACATTGGCTGCAGTTAAGTTGAGCGTGGAGCCGATACAAACCGGGCTGTTGCTTCCCGCGGTTGGTGTTGGCGGGGTTCCTGAGCCGGCCACGGTCACTGTATTTGTAACAACACAGTTCAATGCATTGTTGGTGACTGTAACAGTATAGGTTCCGGAAGCCAATCCTGTAGCGGTATTCGCGCCGGCAACCCCGTTTGTGGAGGATACAACTGCTCCAACAGAGTTTGTCCATACGTAATCATAAGGCCCTGAAACGCCCACAGGCGTTGAGGTTGCAGTTCCGTCGTTTCCTGCGCATGTTGCGGCAACTGACGACATGGTCGGCTGGCAGCAGGCACCCACGGCATTGATCACCGAAGCAGGGTCATCTATACAACCTGCATTGTTCCATGAACCGGATTCCCCGTCGCCGCTTGTATTTACGGTGACAGAAAGATTGGAGCCCGGAGAGCATCCGTTGGCTACGGCAATGGTGAAGCAGAAATTCCAGGTTCCTCCTGCGATAGGGCCGGAGCAGTTATCCCCGAAATTGTTTCCCGGGTTTCCATCTGCCGGGGCAGTATAGTTGAAATAAAAGCCCGGTCCGTAATGCACGCCGGTTGCGGATCCTGTACAACCTCCGGGATAATAGGCCCATGTGCCGTTACCAGCGCAGGAAGCCGGAGGGGAAGTGGTTAAGCTCCCAATGTTCCAGCCGGAGCCGAAGTTCAGCTGAATGCCGTGCAGCCAGTTGGTATTTACCTGTGTGTACTGGCTGATGTGATAGCAAAAAGAAACAACCTGTCCCGGGTTGTACATTCCGTTCACCGGCAAAGGCGATGCTGTGAAAGTGGAGGCATTCAAACAATCCGCGCAATCCTGGTTGTTCCTGATGATCATATTGAATGTGCCGGTTTGTCCTGTATTGCCGCTCACCTGCACATAATATGTTGTTCCGGGAACCATCTGTTCCACCGTAAGGGTAACTGTTCCGCCGGTACCCACAGCGCATCCTCCAACGCCACCGCCAAGCGCTGCACAGTTTCCTGAGTACATGGCAATGTTCGGATTGGCAAAGGTGCTGTTAATGGTGATCACGGCCTGGTAGCCGCTGGCAGTGAATGTGTACCACACATCGTTTGCCGGAACGGCCATGTTCGGCCCGCCGGCACCGCTGCAGCCCGGCTGGTAGATGTAGGGATTTGCTTCTGTTGCGCCAACCAGCGTGCCGGGAATGTTGAGCGTTGCGCCAACCCCGCTCGGACATCCCGCAGGGGCAGGAAGCACACCGATGGCCTGTGCCGTTGTACAATCATCGTTTGCCGGTTGGGCAAACGCGCTGATGCTGGAAAATAACAGGAAAAGGAGAATGTATATTTTTGATCTCATTGGGGATGGAATAAAATTCGTTCTTAATGATATTTACCGTAAACCGGGCGCTGCTCCATGATAATGTTGTTGGGCCCGAGGCTGAATATGGGCTCGACCCGGTTTATGAATGTTTCCGGGTAATCGGCTAAATTGATGTTCCTCCCGGCAGCGATCAGCTCGGCTGCAGAAAACAGCTCCACTTTTACACCTGTTGAAAAGGTAATGATGAACCGTGTATTTTTTAAACGGTGGTATTTCATGTTGGCACTGTTCAGCGCATCAATATAGGGCTGTACATTTTGCACGGTGCCGTTATCGATGATGCGATAGGTCTGGTTGGCCTGCTCCTGCGATTTTGCAGGAAGGGCAAGGAAAAAGAGGATGATCAGTGCGAAAGATCGTGTAGCTTTCATGGCATGGGGATTAAAATAGTTGGGCTGAAAGTAAGCCAATGGATTTCATAAAACAATTTAAAAATTACCCGATTCTAAGGTTTCGGACGGGTGTAACCTTCTTTCTATTACCCTGTTAGATGCAAAAAGGGGAAACAAAGTTGCTTCCCCTTTCTGTTTTAAATCTGTAGACAGGTTATTTTACAATGGTCACGTGTCCTATGTAAGAGTGATTTTCTCCCCTGTAGTCTTTGGTCTTGAT
Source organism: Bacteroidota bacterium (assembly GCA_025963775.1). Taxonomy (GTDB): domain Bacteria; phylum Bacteroidota; class Bacteroidia; order 2-12-FULL-35-15; family 2-12-FULL-35-15; genus 2-12-FULL-35-15. The sequence continues at coordinate 95,811 of JAOQAD010000004.1, forward strand.
CTTCCACACATACACGTCGATCTGTGCAATGTTGCTGCCTCCGTTGGCCCTTCCGTCCCAGCCTTTGGTGATGTCGGTGGTTTTGAAGATCTGGTTGCCCCAACGGTCGTAGATGGTCATTTCGAAATTATCCGGGTCAATGCCCATTCCTTTCGGCATGAACATATCGTTCAGTCCGTCGTGGTTGTTCGGCGTGAATGCATTTGGTGCGTAGATCACATATTCCGGAACGATCTCAACATTGTTGTATGCTGTATCGGCACATCCGAAACTGTTGTGAACGATCTGCTGCACCACGTACAGTCCCGAATCAGGATACGAGAAGGAAGTGTTCTGCAGCGTATCGGTGAACAAGCCTGTAGGCGGATTCGTGTAGATGAAATCCCAGTCCCATGTAGTTGCGCCAACCGAAAGGTCGTTGAAATGGATCATTGGTGCAGTGGTGGTCGCCTGGTTCGGTGAAGCAGCGAAGCCGGCAACCGGTGCAGGAAACACGGTGATGTAACCTGTGTTCGTTACAGAGGATACACAACCGAGGGCTGTTGTTACAGTAAGCGTAACATTGTAAGTGCCCGATGTCTGGTACGTGTACGTAACGGTATCACCTGCCTGTTGAGGGCTTCCGTCACCGAAGTTCCACATATAGGAAGTTCCGATGTTGCTGAACCCGTTGAATGTTACCGTTAAGTCTTCACAACCTGAAGTAACCGGAGCTACAATGAATGCAACAGCAAGCGGGTTCACAGTCACTGTGGAAACATCGGTCACCGGCAATGAGCATCCGATGTCATTTGCAGTCACCGTGTAATCTACCGAAGTGGTCCCCGGTGCGGGCGTTACATATTGCGATGCGCCGTTCACGCTGTTGCTCCATGAATATGTGTATGGGCCACCGTTTCCGCCGGTTGCAAGAGCGGAGATCAGAACTGAGTCGCCGCTGCAGACAGATTCATCCGTTGCGAACACAGCGATCTGCGGATTCACGAACACGGTTGCCATTTCCTGTGAGGAGATACATCCGTTCGCATCGGTCACATAGGCCTGGTACGAAGTGGTTGTTACAGGGTTCACTGTGATCGGGCCTGAGCCGGTGATCGTTGAAGGCACCCATGTGTAGGTTGTGTAAGGCAATGTTCCGCCGTAGCCTACTCCGTAGATCTGCGAAAGCTGGCCGATACAGATCGTGTCGGTCGGGCTCATCACGATCTCGAGCGTGTCAGGCTGTGTAAGTGACACTGTTCCTGAAACAGTACAGTGGTTCGCATCCGATACAGTAATGGTGTATGTTCCTGCAGGGAAAGCGGTGGCGGTCTGGGAAGTTTGTGCTCCCGGCCCTGACCACTGGTAGGTGTAGATCGGAGTTCCGCCGTTTGCAATTACTGTGGCAGTTCCTGTTGGTGTGCCGTTACAAAGCGGTGGCGTGAAGGTGATGCTGCTGATCACCGGTGCGGCAATGTCCGTTACCGTTGAGCTTGCAGAAGCGGTACAACCGTTTCCGTCAATTACGTTCACGCTGTAAATACCTGCCGGCACGTTGGTGATGATCGCTGTAGTTAATCCTGTAGGCGACCATGAATATGCATAAGGCAGTGTTCCGCCGGTTACCGTTACGCCTGCACTTCCATCGGAATTACCGCAGGTGCTCGGGTTGGAGTTGGCTGTAAGCACAAGCGCATTCGGTTCGATGATGTCGAAGATGGCAATTTTGCTGCAGCCGTTCGCATCCGTTACCTGCACGGTGTACGTGCCAGCCGTTAAGTTTGTCACGATAGGGCCGGATCCGACTGAAGGTGTCCACAGGTAGGTGTAGCCCGGTGTTCCGCCGGCAACGCTGATGGAGATCTGCCCGTTATTGCCTCCGTTGCAGGAAACATTGGTTGTTGAAACAAGCGAGATCACGATCGCTGCAGGCTGCCCGATGGTCACTGAGCTTTGCGATGTACATCCGTTTGCATCGGTGATGGTGGCTGTGTACGACTGTGCGCATAAGCCGTTAGCCGTTGAATTGGTTTGCAATGAGGCATCGTTCCAGAGATAAGTGTACGGTGCTGTTCCGCCGCCGCCAAGCACTGTTGCAGATCCGTTGCAGGAAAGATAACAGCTTGCATTTGCAGAAGCCGTGATCGCGCTCACAAGTGTTGCAGGCTCGGTGATGCTTACCGAAGCAGAACCGGTACATCCGACTGAATCGGTTATTACCAGCGAATAAATGCCACCTGATAAATTGCTTGCAAACAAGGTTGTTTGTCCGCCCGGTGTCCAGTTGATGTTGTATGGAAGAATGCCACCTGTTGCGTTACCCTGTGCGCTTCCGTTTGCTGCTCCGAAGCAGGTCACGTTCGAACTGGTTGGGATCGTCACGATCGGTGCGCCGTTATCATTCACGTTAGCAACGTTGGTCACGCTGCAGCCATGCGAATCGGTGATGGAGATCGTGTAAACACCTGCATTCAGGCTGGTTGCGCAGCTGGTAGCCTGTGTTGCCGGATCATTCCATGCATAAATGAACGGAGGAGAACCGCCGATGATCGCAGCACAGGCGCTTCCGTTCGCATTTCCGCAATCGGAGTTTGTTGTTGTTGTTGTTACTGCAAGTATGGTAGGCTCTGTGATCACGACTGAAGCATTCGCTGTGCAGCCCATTGAATCGGTCACTGCAAGGTTATGGACTCCTGCGCACAATGATGCCGCCGTAGGAGTGGTTTGCAGTGAAGGGGTCCAGATAAATGTGTATGGGCCTGTACCGCCTGTGTACACTGCCGTTGCCTGTGCGTCACAGGCATTGTAGCAGGTCACGTTGGTGTTGCTGATGGTTGCAACCAGTGCATTCGGCTGCGTGATGTTCACATTTGTTGTTGCTGTACATCCGTTCACATCGGTCACTGTCATGGTGTAGGTGGCAGCGCATAAGTTGTTCACAGAAGCGCCAGCTGTTCCGCCCGGCATCCAGTTGAAGGCATATGGTGCGGAACCTCCGGATACAGTTGCCGATGCATATCCGTCACAGGCATTGTAGCAGGTCACGTTGCCGGATGTAACAATGGATGCTGCCATCGCATTCGGGCTGGTCACGTTTGCAACAGCTGTTGTTGAGCAGCCATTCGCATCTGTTACTGTAACGGTGTATGTTCCGGAGCAAAGGCCTGTAGCGGTTTGCGTGGTTTGTGCATTGATGTCGCTCCATGCGAATGTGAATGGCCCCGTGCCTGTACCCGGATTTGCAGTTGCAGTTCCGTTGCACAGTCCGTTGCAGGTTACATTCGTTGAAGTGGTTGTTGCTGTAACCGGTGCCGGGTTGCTGAGGATGATGTTCGAACTGGAAGTACATCCCTGCACATCGGTTACCTGCACTGAATAAGAACCTGCAGTTAATCCTGTAACAGCGCTGGTGGTCATACCGCCTGGTGTCCAGAGGTAAGAGTAGGGCGCTGTTCCGCCTGTTGAAGCTGTGGTGATCGTACCGTTTGTTGCTCCTGCACATTGCGGATCAGTGAATGAATACGTTGTTGTAAGAACGGCAGGCTCGGTGATCGTCACGGAAGTGGAAGCTGAACAGCCGTTCACATCCGTTGCGTTGAGCGTGTATGTTCCTGCAGGCAGGTTGGTTGCGCTTGGCAGTGTCTGCCCGTTGGTCCATACAAATGTATATGGACTTGTTCCCCCGGCGATGGTCACTGTTGCCGCACCGTTTGTTAATCCGTTGCAGGAAACATTGGTGGAGCTGAAGATCGTTGCCACAGGGCCGGCGATGTTGTTGATGGTTACGGAAATGGTTTGGGTACATCCGTTACCATCCGTTACGGTTGCAACATACGTGTTGGCTGCAAGTCCGAGCGCTGTTGGCGTGAACTGTGCCGGGCTTGTGCTCCATGAGTAAGAGTATGGGCCTGTGCCGCCTGCCACGTTCACGGTTGCTTTACCATCTGCCAGGTTACAGTTTGCATCCTGGTGCGTGGTCGAAAGTGTCATTCCTGTTGGCTCGGTGATAGCGGTCGTACTTGTTTTTGTACATCCGTTCGCATCGGTGATCACGCAGGTGTAGGTACCTGCAGTAAGGTTGACCGCGGTTTGTGTTGTTTGTCCGCCCGGCGCCCACAGGTAAGTGTATGGTGGTGTTCCGCCTGAAGGGTTAACGGTAGAAGAACCGTTGTTGCCTGTAAAGCAGGACACGTTCACATTGGTGAAGGTATTTGTAATGATGGTCGGCTGTGTGATCACTGTGGATGCAGTGGAAGTACATCCGTTGCCGTCCGTCACCGTTACCGTGTATGATCCCGGTGCAAGGTTCGTTGCAGTAACAGTTGTCTGGCTCGAAGGGTTCCATGCGTAGATGAATGCAGGTGTCGCCCCGGCGCCCATCGATACTGTTGCAGAGCCGTCATTGACACCTGTACAGGTAACATTGCTGCTTGCAGAGATCGTTGCAGTGCCTCCCGGGTTTGCTCCTACAGTAACGTTCGCTGTTTGCGTACATCCGTTAAAGTCGGTAACCAGCACTGAGTAATTACCTGCCTGTATGTTGCTTGCCGTTGCGGTTGTTTGTCCGCCCGGCGCCCACAGGTATGTGTACAGTGGCGTTGCGCCGCTTGCGGTAACCGTTGCCGATCCGTTTGCAGCAGTACATATTGCATTTGTGGAAGAGGTGACAAGTGTTAATGCTGTCGGTTGCGTGATCGTTACCGGCACAGTTACGGTACAACCGTTACCATCCTTGATTACCACAGGATGAGATCCTGCATTGAGCCCTGTGAAGGAAGCACCGGCAACAAATGGCCCGCCGTCAATTGAATAGGTGTAGGAAGGAGTTGTGCCTCCTGCAGCAGTCACTGAAACAGCACCGCTGTTACCGTTGTAGCAGTTGATGTTGGTTTGTGAAGCGATCACTCCCGTAAGTACAGAAGGCTCGGTGATGATCACCGGAACTGCGAATGTGCATCCGTTGCCGTCTTTTGCAGTTACGGTATAAGAGCCTGCAGTCAGTCCGCCGAATGTTCCGCTGCCTCCGAAGGCTCCTGCTCCGAAAGCATAGCTGTAAGGTGCGGTGGATCCGGAAGCAGTAACTGTTACCGATCCGTTGTTACCTGCATTACAGCTTACATTGCTTTGTGCAGTAACAGAAGCGGTAAGCCCGCTCAGGTCGGTGATGGTTGCAGAAGTAGTGAATGTACATCCGTTCGCATCTTTCACGATCACGCTGTAAGTATTTGCAACCAACCCGGTATAAGATGTTGTTGCGGTAAACGGAGAGCCATTCACAGAGTATGTGTATGGAGATGTTCCGCCGGTGGTCACACCAATGGTGATCGCGCCGTTCGCTCCGCCGCAGGTTGAATTGGTAACGCTTGTTGCCTGTGCAGTAGGCCCTGATGTATTTGATACCACAGGATTAACGGTGAACTGGCATCCGTTCGCATCCTGCACGATCACAGGATAGGTTCCTGCTGCAAGCCCGCTGTAGCTGGCAGTAGCAGTGAATCCGCCTCCGTTGAAGGAATAGGTGTAAGGAGAAGTGCCGCCTGTTGTAAGCCCGATGTTCACTGTTCCGTTTGCAGCGCCGCAGGTAGAGTTAACCGTTGATGTTGCAAGTGCAGTAGGGCCGGGAGTGTTGGTAATGTTGGCGGTTGTGGTGAATGTACATCCGTTGTTGTCTTTCACCACAATGCTGTACGATCCTGCTGCAAGCCCGGTGTAGCTGATGGTAGCTGTGAACGGACTTCCGTTGAATGAATACGTGTAAGCAGGTGTTCCGCCGGTCACTGCACCGAGTGCAACTGCTCCGTTGGCGTTACCGCAGGTAGTGTTCGTGATTGTTGTAGCAATGGCGGTTGGCCCCGGTACATCGGTGATGGTAGCTGTTGTGGTGAATGTACAACCGTTCGCATCTTTCACTACAATGTTATACGTTCCTGCAACCAGCGACGTGTAGCTTGTTGTTGCCGTGAAGGCACTTGCATTCACCGAGTAAGTGTACGGAGTTGTTCCGCCTGTAACAGCGCCCAGCGTGATGCTTCCGTTCGCAGCGCCGCAGGTGGTATTGGCAGAAGTAAGGGCCAGTGCCGTAGGGCCTGCAATGTTGGAGATGGTCACCGACGTTGTGAATGTACAACCGTTCGCATCTTTCACAACCACTGCATACGTACCTGCTGCTAAAGCAGTGTAGGAAGTGGTCGTGGAGA
>JAOQAD010000006.1 GCA_025963775.1 Bacteroidota bacterium
CACAACACTCTGCGTTCTCTGCGAGAATAGACTTTGCGTTCTTGGCGTCTTTGCGAGAAAAGATAACACCCGCGCACGTTCTCGATACATTTTTCCGAAAAGGAAAAACACTCGAACTGACAACACACAGTACATCAATTATAATTAATCATAAGCGTCGCAGACGATAATAATTTTTCAATTATAAAGATCTGCCCAGTACCAGGCTTACACCCTTCTCGACTTCGCTCGAACTGACAACCGCTCATCATTCTTCCTTGCAATCATCACAAACATTAACCGTCTCCGAACTCCCCTCTACCAACTCCGAACTACCTATCACCTCCTACCTCCCGACTCCGAACTAACTCCCCGGCTTCACAACCTCCACCCATTTCCCCGGCTTCCGCGAATTGATCGTATTATCATACATTGCTTCACAATACACCGTCGGTAAATAATAACGTCCCACATAAGCGGCATTCAGTACAATGCGGAATGTTTTTGATTTGGCAGGTGAAACATCAAAGTAAGTATACACCCTGTCATCACGGATATCCTGGTAGGTTGGATAATCACTCTTGATCACGCTTTCCGCTTCATCCATACGCACGTTGTGAATTTCCCATCCGCTCGGGAAGATCTGCGACAAGGCCATCTGCAGGTATTCACCGCGTGCTCCCGGGTTGATCACCGTTACTTCAGCAATGAAATCCGTTCCCTGCTCCAGCTTGCTCACATCAATAGCTCCGCCACCCATGCCTGTATAATTCACTTCCATTTTCAGGTCATTCTCCGCAGCGCTCTGGTCGCCTGTTTCAGGAATGCCTTCAAGTATCAGGCGTGCGAATAAAATCCCGGTTCCGCTGTTGGTCACCGAAACCGTTCCCGGCTCCGCGCCTTTCAGTTGCATGTCGATCTGTTTCAATGGCAGTTTGGTATTCAATGCTACAGGCGCTTTGTTATCCACTTTTACACTGTAGCGCATTTCTCCGCTGGTTCCGTTCAGTCCGACAAATTTGGAAACAGCAATGAGGCAATATGCAGTTGTCTGCGTGCTCATCCAGTAATTCGAGCTGAGCGATTTTGCAACTTCCTTCAGCACCGTTCCTGCTTTCGATTTCATATCGAGCAGCGTAAGCGTTTCAAGGATCATTGCTTCATCGCGCTCATCAGAGCCGTAGCTGTAGCCAAGCTCGCGGTATTCCGGAACGGCGGTGGCAAGGCTGGCGATCAGCTTGCGGGCTGTTTCCGGTTGCCCGGCTTTTATGTATGCAGCTGCCAGCCTCCATTTTGCGGCGAGCGAAAGCTCCGGGTATTCTTTCAGCCTGTTCATCGCGCCCAGCTCAGGTGCTTTTGCAAGGGCAAGCGTGTACAGGCGATACGCCTGGTCGAGGTCATTGTTGTACCACCAGTAATTCTCCACTTTCTTATTTGGCGACCATGCATTGGCCTTGTTGCGCTGATAGCGTTTCCAGTTGTCCATGAAGCCCGGCGGAAGTGTATATCCTTTCATTTCCGCTTCGATCATAAAATGCCCGGAATAGCTGGTGCCCCAGTCGTTGGCATCATATTGTCCCGGCCAGTAGCTCATGCCGCCGCCGGCAACCTGGAATTGCTTCAGGCGCTCGATCCCGGCTTTGATATTTTTATCGATCGCGATCTTGTAATCGTTGTTCAGCTCCATGATATCGGCAAGGTACAATTGAGGGAACACCGAGGATGTGGTTTGCTCCACGCAGCCATGCGGGTATTCCAGCAGGTATTTCAAACGTTCGCCGAGATTGATCGGCGGGATGGATGAAAGCTCCACCGTTCCTTTGTTCGTGCCTGTCATTCCTGCCGGTGTATACGGCGTGTTCCAGGTCTTGCCCGCTTCAACAATGCCTTCCACCACGTTCACCACTTTCGGGTTCGGGTTACGCACATCGATCTCGATGTCGTACGTTGCTTTTTCAGAGCCGCTCGTCGCTATAATTTTCACTTTGCCGACACCCAGCATCGAATTCACCTTCAGCTTGAAATTCACCACATCATCTCCAACCTCTTTGAAAGAAACAGATTTGGAAGTGCCATCCACAGCGCTGAACATACTATTGGCCTGGATCTCCACCTTTACATCCTTCACCTGTTTTTCCATCGCGAAAACGGTGACAGGAAGGTCAACCTCTTCACCCGGCCCAACCACGCGTGGTAATGTTCCGAGGATCATCAGCGGTGTGCGCACAGGCGTTGTTTTATCGGAAGAGCCATAAGCGCCTTTGTTCCCCGCGATGATCATCGTGCGCACCGATCCCACATACTGCGGCATCATGAATTCGATCGTTTTCTTTTCGCCTTTACCGAGCTGGTAAGGCCCGAAGAATTTCACCATCGGCTTGAAGCGGTTCGCTTTGTTCCCGCCTTTTGCATCAAGCTCACCATCGCCGCCGATGGCAAGGATGCGTGATAATTCCGCTCCGAATGCACCCATCACCATGTCGAACATATCCCAGGTTTTCACGCCCAGCGCTTCACGTGCATAGAATGCTGCCCATGGATCAGGCGTTTTAAAGCGCGTGAGGTCAAGCAATCCTTCATCCACGATCGCTACCGTGTAGGTCATTTCCTTGCCTTCTTTTTCTGAAACAGTGAAGCTGCATTTCGATTCAGGCTTCCATACTTCGGGAGTTGTGACTACCGGGCTCAGGTGCGTGGAAGGGTCTTCCACCGTGATCGGGATCACCCCGTACAGGCGGATCGGGAGGTCGTTGATGGTCTGTGCATGCGGCTGCACCAGCGTTACATTCACATACACATTCGGCGTCATGTCGGGCGTTACCCTGAAGGAATAATTTGTTTCCCCTTTCTTCGTCTCTGCCCAATAGGCTTTCAGCACTTTCGATCCGCTCTCGATGCTGATGAGCGCACGGCCTTCAGCGCTTGAAGGAATAATGAGCTTCACTTCCTCGCCAACATTGTATTGCTTTTTATCGCTGCTGAAGGAAAGCAATGTTGCGCCTTCATTTCCTTTCGGGGATGGCCCTGCCCAGGATGGCCAGTCGATGTAAACAGTTTGTCCCGTTGTATGCCCGCTTTCCTCATCGGTTACGCGTACATAGAATCTTCCCCAGTCGGGACGGTTCACACGGAGCGGAAATTGTCCTTTACCATTCGAGGTTGTGATCTCCATTTGCTGGTATGCTTCCTTGTAATTATTTCCGACATAATTGGCCAGGTCGCCGTCGTAGCTGTCCCACCACCATCTCCAGGATACTTTAAAGATCTGCACTTTCAGTTTGCGTGATACAGGTTTTCCATCCGGATCCAACGTGGCGATTTTCACAATGTGATTGGTATCTGTTACCAGCATCCCGCTGAACTTGTTTCCTTCCGGCACTTTCATCCCAACATAAGAGCTGTAAGGCGAATACGGCATCGAGAACTGGTCAACGCTGAATGCGCCGCCCTGTTCAAATACGCGCACCTTAAAGCTGGCGCGAAGCATTCCCGGTGCAGCATCGTTCACATTGATGTTCGGCTTCACCATCGCAATGCCCTGTTCGTTCAGGTTATCATCGAAGATCATCTGCGCTTCCGAAGTGAAATCACGCGCTACATCATCAAACACATAATCTTCATATTTTTTGAATTGCGTTTGTGTTTCGCTCAGCGTCACTTCCACTTTTGCGTTCAGGTTCTTTGCCACTGCGCCGTGCAGCCATTTTACAGTCAGCGTTCCTGCCGCATCTTTTTTGGCTACCGATAATTTATCAGCATTGAAGTCAAGATCGATCTTCAGCCTGTTCGGCATAATGGTTTCTATCTTGATGTTCTTTGTGAACCAGGCTCCGCCTACTTTTACGCGTGCTGTCCAGTTGCCTGTCGGCGATGATTTTTCAGTGGCCGTTGTAAAATTGTAGAAGCCATTCAGTCCGCCTGTTTTTGTTATCTTGCGGAATACCTGTCCCTGTGGGTTCAGCAGCTCGAACTGCACCGGGTGGTTCTTCGGCAATGTGTTCAGCTTGTCTTCGAGGATGAATGAAAGGAACAGGGTATCTCCCGGGCGCCACACGCCGCGTTCACCGTAAATAAAGCCTTTGAGGCCTTTCTGCACTTCTTCTCCTCCTACTTCAAATGCACTTACGGAAAGTGATGAGCCGTCGTCCAGCTTTAAATAACCGCGCTGGGCACCGCTTTTCACCATCATCAGGAAAGGCTTCTTCTTAAATGTAGCATCGCACATTCCCTCTCCATCCGTTTTCAGTGTCTTCAGCACCTGCAGCTGGTAATCGTACAGCTCAACCGTTGCATTGGAAACTGGTTTGGTCGTGATGAGGTTCGTCACCAAAAAATTCATTGATCCGTCTGTTCCGCGCTTTGCGATCAAACCAAGATCGGAGGCAAGCACGTTCCTGCTGACCTCCTTGTGGCTGTAATAGGAAGAAGCACAGGGATTATCGCGCTCCTGGTAATTGTAATCATCATAGTATTCATAATTATCATAATAGTAATCGCCGTAATAATCCCATTCGTGCTCATCGTCATCATCCGTTCCATCCATCACCGGCTGCAGCTCTTCATTGTCTTCATCCGCCACTACTCCATCGGTGCAGGTGTAGGTCGAATATTCTTTCTTAAAGCTGATGATCACTTTATAGATCGCGCCCGGCTCAGTTTTGATCAGCTCTGCCAGGTCGAAGGAATAGGTGTTCCATTTACCGAAGTCCATGGCGCTTTTCTGCGTGAGCTGGATGGTCTTTTTCAGCACCACTTTTCCTACACGCCTTAGTTCACGCTCTCCTTCGAGGCTATTCACCTGCAGGAACTGTGGAATATTCTTCTCGTAAATTTTTAAGATCTTTAAATCGATCGCTTTTAAGCTCACAGCTTTGAAGGGGAAGATCAGTCCACCGGAATTCGGCAGGATCACGCCTTTGCCGATCAGCTGCACTTCCGGCTTCATCTCCTCGAACATGATCTCCATTAAGTAACGCTCCTTCAGCGGCATGCCCAGCACATTCTTCACGCCCAGCTCGGCGGTGATGGTGCGTGCGCCGATCTGCCTTGCCTGCGGGTACACGCGGATCTCATTTCCTTCAATGACATATTTCAATGCGCTTCCGCCGGTAAGTGTTACCAGCCCTTCCAGGTTCTGCCCTTCGAGGATCGGGTCGGAAAACTGCAGCACGGCATATTGCTCCGGCGACTGGATCACTTTTACATCCACCACTTTAAAATCACCCAATGCAGGGATCTCAATAGTTTGGCTTCCTTTTATTTCTGTCCCGATGGACGCTCCATCCCAGCTCAGCTCCACTTTTCCGGGCTTTTCAGTCCGCTGGATGCCATCCACTGAAAAATGATGCGTAGTGCGGTTAGGCTCATGCACCCAGTTAATGGCCAGCTCTTTCCCATCCTGCAGCAGCTTTACAATTTTTTCAACCTGCGCAGGATCGGCAACATCGGCCGTGGCAAGGGTTCCATCAAGTCGCTGTGTGCGAAGCGTTTTCTTGTCGGTAGTGGTCATTCCATCCACGAACACTTCAAACGATTGCTGCATGGTCTGGAAATCAAAATCGAATGTTTCAAATTCATCAGGCACCTCCAGGATCTCCGAAAGGTAGAATTCTGCCTTGTACTGTGTATTAGCCGGAAGCCTGTGCTCCGGCCTGAATTCAATAGTGCGGCTGTCCACCCATACAGCTTCTCCTTTTATAGAAGGCGAAAAGCTGAACAGCTTTTTATCAACAGGCTTCCCGATCTCGATCGGCGCTTCCATTTCATTGGTAAGCAGGATGCGGATAGTGGATTCATTGGAGATGATCCCCGAGGTATAGGCGCTGATATACGCGCTGAATGCAGGGTCTTCATGCGCATCGCCGGAACGTGAATGCATCTTTGAGAACAGGGTAAGCCCTATCAGCGCGGCAGCAACTAAGCCCGCGATGAGCAATAAAAGTCGTTTCGACATTTGCCTTGGAAGTTTTTAGGATTATTGATAGAGTGTGGTTTAGTCTTTCAAATGTAGGGCAAAAAAACAATCTGTTATTAATTGTTAAATAATTTTTATGGAACGTAATTTGACTGAACTTTATACGTCATACGTTCGTTATGAGAGAGCTCGTAAACCACCGTTCATCACATTTTATTTTAAAAAACCTTTAAATCTGCGTTCAGTAGTCCACAGATTCGTAAATTCGTAACATTCGTGTTTGGATTCGAAAACATTCGTAATTCGCACATTAGTAAAAATCCGTAATTAAGAGATATGAAAATCAATAAAAAATTACTGTTCCTGGTCCCGGTTGCCGCTATAGCAGCCTTTTCGTATTCATACAAGGTGCAGGCCGACAAGGATGAAGCGATCGACCAGATCCTGATGCAAAGCCTTAACAATGTACATTATTCGCCGCTTACGCTGAATGATGAGTTCTCCGAAAAAGTATACAAGCTGTACATGCAGCGCCTCGATTACAATAAAAAATTTCTTCTTCAGTCGGATGTGGATGAGCTGAAAAAACTCAATCATTCCATCGACGAGGACATCACCACCGGCCGTTTCAGCTTTTTTGACAAGTCGTACAGCATCATCACCAAGCGGGTGGATGAGGCACAGGCCTATTACAAAGACATCCTTTCCCAGCCTTTCGATTTTTCAAAGGATGAAGACATCCAGCTGGATGAAGAGAAGCTGAGCTTTGCCAAAAACTCCGCTGAGCTGAAGGAAGCCTGGAGAAAATCCCTGAAATACCAGGTGCTTGCGCGCATGGTGGAAATGTCGGATAACCAGGACAAGGCGAAAGAAAAAAGCGATACCGTACAGCTGAAATCCAAAGAAACGCTGGAAGCCGATGCACGCAAAAAAGTGCTGAAAAGCAATGATGATTATTTTAAGCGCATCAGGGAATTTGACCGCAACGACAGGCTGGCAGTGTATTTCAACTCCATTACAGGAATTTACGATCCGCATACCGAGTTCTTTCCTCCGAAGGATAAAGCGAATTTTGACATCAGCATGAGCGGGCAGCTCGAAGGAATTGGTGCCCAGCTACAGGAAAAAGACGGCTACATCAAAGTGTCGAGCATTGTTCCGGGAAGCGCTTCCTGGAAACAGGGGCAGCTGAAGCCGGGCGACCTGATCTTAAAAGTGGCGCAGGGTGCAAACGAACCGGTCGATCTTACAGACATGCGAATGGATGACGTACTTCCATTGATCCGCGGCAAAAAAGGCACTGAAGTGCGCCTTACCGTGAGAAAGCCTGATGGCAGCACAACTGTGATCCCGCTGATCCGCGACATCGTGGTGATCGAGGAAAGCTACGCACAATCTGTCATCCTGAAAGGCAAAAAGAACATCGGCTACATTAAGCTGCCTTCCTTCTATGCTGATTTTAACGGCAACGGAGGCCGAAGCTGCTCGAAGGATATCAAAAAAGAACTTGAAAAACTGAAAGCAGAAAACGTTGACGGTGTGATCCTCGATCTTCGCTACAATGGCGGCGGCTCATTGCCGGATGTGGTAGATATGGCCGGGCTCTTTATTGACAAAGGCCCGATCGTGCAGGTAAAGCAGAAAACAGGCGCTCCACAGGTGCTGGAAGATAAAGATCCTTCAACAGTGTATGACGGTCCGCTGGTGGTGATGGTGAATTCCAACTCCGCTTCCGCATCCGAGATCATGGCTGCTGCTATCCAGGATTACAAGCGCGGCGTGATCGTTGGTACCTCCCCGGCGAGCTTCGGAAAAGGTACCGTTCAGCGTTTTTACAACCTCGATGATTACCTGCCTGCGCAATACAATACCATCAAGCCTTTGGGCGAAGTGAAGATCACCACCCAGAAATTTTACCGCATCAATGGCGGGGCAACGCAATTAAAAGGTGTGATCCCGGACATTGTTCTCCCTGATCCGTATTATCTCCTCGACCAGGGCGAAAAAGAACAGGATTACCCGATGGCATGGGATGAGATCGCTCCGGCGAAATACAATACATGGAAACCCACTTACTCGGTTGACAAGCTGAAGTCAAACAGCGAGAGCCGCGTGAAAAGCAGCGCCGGTTTCGGCATTCTCAACGATGCAGCCAAGCGTTTGAAAAAGCAAAAGGACAACACGATCGTATCCCTGAATTTTGATAAATACGTTGCCGAGCAAAAGAAAAACAAAGAGGAAGCGAAGAAAATGGATGAGCTGGACAAGGAGATCCTCGCCATGGATATCATGACGCTGAAAGCAGATGAAACAGCTGCTACAGCCGATTCGGTGACCGTTGCCAAGAAAAAGGATTTTTACAAAGCGCTGAAAAAGGATATCTATTTGAATGAAACGGTATCGATCATCAACGAGATGAAATAAGTTGAAAAATTGTGAAATTGAAAGATTGGAAAATTAAAAATTGAAGATTAAAATGCCTCTCCGTGTGGAGGGGCATTTTTGTTTTTGTTTGTCATTCCGGGCTCGCCCGAGGAATCTTACTCTGTGTGAAGCAAACAGTGAACTATATCCGGCCCGAGTTCCCGGCTTCGCCCGAACTGACACCCGCATAGCGCTCTGCGTTCTCTGCGAGATAAGATTCCTCGGGCAAGCCCGGGATGACAAGCGCTTCCCACGTTCTCGACTCCGCTCGAACTGACAGCGCACAACACTTTGCGTTCTCTGCGACTCTGCGAGAAAAGATAACAACCCGCGCACATTCCCGATACATTTTTCCGAAAAGGAAAAACACTCGAACTGACAACATACAGTACGTCAATCATAATTAATCATAAGCGTCGCAGACCATCATAATTTTTCAATCATAAAGATCTGTGAAGATCTGCGTTCCATCACACAGTAATTTCTTTGCGTCTCTGCGCCTTTGCGGTAAAAGTCTATTTTTGAATAAGATCCCTCGGGCAAGCTCGGGATGACAACCGCTTCTCACGTTCTCGACTCCGCTCGAACTGACAGCGCACAACACTTTGCGTTCTCTGCGACTCTGCGAGAAAAGATAACAACCCGCGCACGTTCCCGATACATTTTTCCGAAAAGAAAAAACACTCGAACTGACAACATACAATACGTCAATCATAATTAATCATAAGCGTCGCAGGCGATAATAAATTTAATCATAAAGATCTGTGAAGATCTGCGTTCCATCACACAGTAATTTCTTTGCGTCTCTGCGCCTTTGCGGTAAAAGTTTGTTTTTGAATAAGATCCCTCGGGCAAACTCGGGATGACAACCGCCTCCCCACGTTCTCGACTCCGCTCGAACTGACAGCGCACAATAACGATAAAAAACAAAAATGCCCAGGTATACGGCCCGGGCATTTTCGCTCTCTCTAAACAATCTAATTATTATTACTTACTTAGATTTTGTGCTTAAAAGTGTTCCATTCTTAAAGGTTTGCTCATTCACCACATTCCCTTTCTCATCCCACCATGTCCAAACTCCGTCTTTTCTACCTTCATTATCATAAGAACCCTTGTAATTTTTTGTACCATTCTCATAGTAGCCGGTCCATTCGCCTTTGTGTACCATTCCATTGGCAATTGTCCCTTCGCTGCTGATCACGCCATTTTTATTGTAATAAACGGCTTTGCCGCTTGTAAAATCAAGGATCGCTTCGGCCTGGCCGTTATCGTACACCGATTTCCAGGTACCGACCATTGTCCCGTTGCTGTAATATTCTTCCGACCTCAGGCTTCCGTTCTCAAACCAGGTGGTCCATTTGCCATCCTTCACCTCGGAGCCCATTTTGCGGGCCTGCTCCTCTTTGGAGTCTGAGCTGCTTACTTTTGCATCCCCGATCACCACGCCCTCAGTTTTTTTATTCCCGTTCGGCCAGTTCGTTGTTACTGTATTCTGAGCATTTACAGCAATGAAAGCCATTACAGCCGAAATTGTCAATATGATTCTTTTCATTTTTTCCAGGTAATTTTATGGGTACAAAATTAGGTAAAAAACCCAAGATTTACCAATAAATACGGTTTCCGGGCAGAGGTTAAAAACATGCTCATATCTTTCCGGAAATCCCTCTGCTTCAATAGATGATAATTTTGTAATATTGGTTGCATGCCCCGAAAAAAAAATTTGTAACTAAATAAGGCCCCTGCCGTCATAAGCCGGAACTAAAAAACTAAATAAATACTGAAAATCATGGATTTAAAGATCACTAACCTTTCAAAGACCTACTCAAACGGGTTAAAAGCATTGAACAATATCAACCTGGAGATCGGCAGCGGGATGTTCGGACTGCTGGGCCCCAACGGAGCCGGCAAATCCTCGCTGATGCGCACCATTGCAACCCTGCAGGAAGCTGACAGCGGCACCATCACGCTGGGCGACATTGATGTGGTAAAGCAGAAAGATGAAGTGAGAAAAGTCCTTGGCTATCTGCCGCAGGATTTTGGCTTTTATCCAAAAGTCTCGGCCTGGGACATGATCAATCATTTCGCGATCCTGAAAGGGATTGCCAATCCGAAGGAACGCAAGGAGATCTGCGAAGCTTTGCTGAACCAGACCAACCTGTTTGAAGCGCGCAAACGCAACATCGGCGATTATTCCGGGGGAATGCGCCAGCGGTTTGGTATTGCTCAGGCACTTTTAGGCAACCCAAAGCTGGTGATCGTGGATGAGCCTACTGCCGGGCTGGACCCGATGGAACGCAACCGCTTCCACAATTTACTGAGCGAAATCGGTGAAAATGTGATCGTGATCCTTTCCACACACATTGTGGATGATGTAAGGAACCTCTGCTCCAAAATGGTGATCATGAACCAGGGAACGATCCTTCTTTCCGGGCAACCGGCACAAACAATTGAGCACATGAAAGGCAAGATCTGGATGAAGATGATCGACAAGGAACAGCTTGCAGAGCACAAAAACGCCTACAAGGTGATCTCCACGAAAGTGGTGGAAGGCAAGATCCAGGTGCATGTGTACAGCGACAACCAGCCGGATACAGCATTTATGAGCATGAACCCCGATCTGGAGGATGTTTATTTTGCAACCATCACAAATTAGTACGGATCACTCATCGTTACGAATTTACGAACCAGGATTTTTTATTCGGATCATTCGTTTTACCCGTTATCCGTACATTAAAAATCATCTAACAAACAGAATATGTTTAAACAAATATTTCTTTTCGAATTAAAGCTCTGGCTTAAAAAACCGGCTACCTATATCTTCTTCCTGATCATATTGCTGCTTTCGGTCCTGTACACCTCTATCATTGCAGGATTGCTGGGCGGCGCGAGCGAAGACAGCAACATCATCATCAATTCGGCCAATGCCATTGCAAGTGTGCTGACCACCGGCCTGATCAATTCGCTCATCCTGATCACGATCATTGCGCCGGCGGTTTACAAAGATTTTCAATACAACATGCATCCCCTGCTCTTCACTAAGCCGATCAGCAAATTCGGGTACATCTTCGGGCGCTTTTCTGCAGCCTTTTTAGTTGCGCTGTTTGTATTGTCGGCAAACGTATTCGGGCACATGCTCGCCTGCTCCTTTCCCGGTATCGAGCCCGAAAAGCTTGGCCCTTTCAGCCTTTCGAACTACCTCCAGCCCTTCATTTATTTTGTGATCCCGAACACACTGCTCATTGGTGCGCTCTTCTTTTCATTCGTTACATTCTCCCGCAACATGATCGCGGGTTACGTAGGCTGCGTAGCGCTGATCCTCGTGCAAAGCATTGCAAGCGCTTTGCTGCAGGATATCGATAATCAATCGCTTGCCGCGATACTTGAGCCTTTCGGGGAACAGGCACTGAGGAAGGTAACACAATACTGGTCGCCGGCCGAGCAGAACGCAATGGGCATTCCTTTCGAAGGCGTATTGCTTTACAACCGTTTGCTCTGGTTTGGGATCGGATTGGGAATTACGCTGCTTACTTATTTCCGCTTCCGCTTCAGCCAGTTCAATGAGCCGATCTCCTTCTTCAGGAAAAAGAAAACAGAAATGCTGTCGCTGGCCTCCGCACCGGTACAGGCTTTATCGGACATTCCAAAACCTGCACAGGTATTCACTATTGAATACAGCTGGTACCAGACCTGGTTCCTTGCAAAATTCGAATTCTACAAGATCGTTAAAAGCATTTTCTTCCTCATCATCGTCGCGCTCAGCATCCTTACGCTGATGCTTGTCACCACACAGCTCGGACTGATCTATGGCACTTCCACCTATCCCGTGACCTACCAGATCCTGCAGATCGGCGGGGCAACATTCCAGTTCTTCATGCTGATCCTCATCGTGTTCTATGCCGGGATCGTGATCTGGCGCGAACGCGATTCAAAGGTGGAAGAGCTCGTGGGAACTGCGCCTTTAAAGCCTTATGTAGGCTTCGCTTCCAAGCTGATCGCATTAGTGCTGGTGCAGGTCGTCCTCCTCATCGTGATCATGATCACCGGGATGCTCATCCAGATGTACAACGGGTATTATCACGTGGAGCCGCTACAGTACATCAAGGAACTGTTCGGCTTCAAGCTCATCGGACTCATCCTGATCTGCATCATGGCAATGGCAGTGCAGGTGATCATCAACCATAAATTCGCCGGCTATTTTGTCGCCGCGCTCATCCTCATGATCATTCCATTTGCATTCGGGCTATTGCAGTGGAACACTCCTATGTTCCTCTTCAACAGCAGCGGGCCAAGGCTTCCGTATTCCGATATGAACGGCTACGGGCATTCGCTCTTTTCCTTCATTGTCTTTAAAACCTACTGGGTTTCTTTCTGTATTGCGCTTGTTATTATTTCTAACCTGCTTTGGGTAAGAGGAAAAGAAAAAGGATTCAGGAACCGTTTCCGGATCGCAAAAACGCTTTTCAACAGGAAAGCAAAAATGGCGATCAGCCTGTCGCTCCTGGTTTTCTTTGTCTGCGGCGGATTCATTTATTACAACACGCACATCCTGAACAAAAGCACTTCTTCAACAGACGAAGAAAAAGCACAGGCCGATTTTGAAAAGAATTACAAGCGCTATTCAAAAACCCAGCAGCCAAGAATTGTTGCAGCCAACTGGAACGTGGATATTTTCCCGGAAGAGCGCGGTGCCAAGCTGAAAGGATATTACATACTGAAAAATAAAAGCAACAGGAATGTGGACAGCATCATCCTCAACATGTTCTCCACGATCACGCTGAATGAGTTCAAATTTGGAAAGCCTGCAACACGCGTACTGGAAGATAAAGACAATGGCTTCTACATTTACAGGCTGGCTTCTCCTTTAAAACCGGGCGATTCGCTCAGGCTTGACATGGACCTGGAATATTTTCCGAAAGGATTTAAAGGCTCTGATCCCGGCTCTGCCATCGTTTACAACGGAACCTTCTTCAACAGCCAGTTCATGCCATCGCTTGGATACATTGCTGATGGCGAGCTTTCCGAGGACAGCGCAAGAAAAAAATACGGGCTCCCGAAAAAAGAGCGCATGGCAAGTGTGAACGACAGCCTTGCACGGATGAACACTTACATCAGCAGCGATGCCGACTGGATCGATTTCGAATGTACGGTGAGCACTGTGCCGGGACAGATCGCGATAGCACCGGGCTACCTGCTGAAGGAATGGGAACAGGACGGTAGGAAATATTTCCATTACAAAATGGATTGCAAGATCCTGAATTTCTATTCGTTCATGTCGGCGAACTACGAAGTGAAACACGACAGCTGGAACGGCATTGCCATCGAGATCTATTATCACAAGGGACATGAGTACAACCTCGACCGCATGGTGAACGGCATCAAGAAAGGGCTTGCCTATTATACGAAGAATTTCAGCCCGTACCAGCACAAGCAGGTGCGCATCATCGAGTTCCCGCGCTATGCCACATTTGCACAATCGTTCCCGAATACAATTCCGTTCTCGGAAGGCATCGGCTTCATTGCGAAGGTGGATGACAAAGACCCCGAATCGATCGATTATCCTTTCTACGTAACGGCACATGAGGTAGCGCACCAATGGTGGGCACACCAGGTGATCGGCGGCAATGTGCAGGGCGCAACGCTGATGTCGGAAACCATGTCGCAATATTCCGCGCTGATGGTGATGGAAAAAGAATTCGGCAAGCCCGCGATGAAAAAATTCCTGAAATACGAAATGAACCAGTACCTGAAGGGACGCGCCCTCGAAGGGAAGAAAGAGCGTCCGCTGATGCTGTGTGAGAACCAGCAATACATTCACTACAACAAAGGCAGCGTGGTGATGTATGCACTCAAGGACTACATCGGCGAGGATTCGCTGAATGCGGCACTGGCGAAATACATCAAGAAAGTGGCATACCAGGAGCCTCCGTACACCAACTCCATCGAGTTCATCAGCTTCCTGAAAGCGGCGACGCCTGACAGCCTGAAATACATCATCAATGATATGTTCGAAACGATCACGCTGTACGAGAATAAAACCAGCAAATGCTCCTACACAAAAACCAAAGAAGGAAAATACCTTGTAAAGTTTACGGTGGAAAGCAAAAAAATGAAATCGGACAGCATCGGAAAAATGAAAATGGTTCCTGTTGCCGACTGGATCGACATTGGTGTTTTCGGAAGCAAAGAGGATAAGGACGGAAAGAAAACGGAAACGGAATTATACCTTCAGAAGCGCAAGATCGACAAGGACAAGATGGAATTCGAGATCACCGTGGATGAAGAGCCTGTTAAAGTGGGGATAGATCCATACAACAAGCTGATCGACCGTACACCGGATAACAATACAAAATCGCTGAAAGACGGTGATAAGGCTACAGCGGAAAATGGTGAGAATGTGACGATACAGATCGGGGGATAGGTTTCTTGCTGTCATCCCTGCTATACACCGCACGTTCTCGACTTCGCTCGAACTGACAGCGCGCATTGCCTTATCAACAGGCCATTGCGGCAAGCAGCCCGATTGCGATCAGTGCTGGCAGCGCCTGCACCACGAAGATCTTTTTCGATGCGGTGAATGCGCCGTAGATGCCTGCAACGGCAACGCAGCAAAGGAAAAACAAAGCCACATTCATCTGCCATTCGGGGTTTTGTATAAAAAGCGACCAGGTGAGTCCGGCAGCTAAGAAGCCATTATACAATCCCTGGTTGGCAGCCAATGCTTTTGTGGGCTCGAACAATTCTTCCGGGAATTGTTTGAATACCTTCTTCGCCTTTGTGGTCCAGGCGAACATTTCCAGCCATAGGAAATACAAATGCTCGAGAGCGATGATGACGATAAGAATGGTGAGAAGGTAGTTCATTTGTATATTTCTTTACGTTAAGTGTTTGTCATGCTGACGAAAGTACTATGTGTAAATAATGAAAAAGATCCTTCGGCTGCACTGCGTTTCGCTCAGGATGACACGCGGCTAACATTTGTGAGATCCCGTGTCGGGGCACGGGATGACGATAAAGATTGTAGTATTTTTCAACTCTACTTCTTCCCTTTTGCCTTCTGCATGAAATTAACATCATTGTTATCAAAGCGGGCGCTGCGTTTCGATTTGAAGATCTCCATACGCGTTTTCACCTCCGCTTTCGGCCATGAGTTGTTTGCTTCATTGATATCGGCAGTCTCCCTGTACGGGTCGATCTGGATCGATTTCACTTCTTTGTATTTCACAAAAGTCTTGGTTACTTTGTTCTCATCCTTTCTCCAGATGTATGCGCTGATACGCTCCACTTCACTCGTGCCATCCGCATAGTTCCACTGGATGATGATTGGCATCACCGCACCGCCCTTGTTGGAGAATATAAGCTCGTAATAATAATTATTTTCATACTTCTTAAACTCTTCATCCGTCATTGTGCTCAGCTTTGCATTTTCGTTGCGGGTAAGCTTCGCCTTGTAATCATCCTCTGCCGGCTTGTTGTAGTAATAATAATCGCGTAGGGAAGTATCGATATCCACAAGGAATTTTATCCCGCTCTCACGGTTCCGCACTTTGGAAATGTGATCAAATGCATCCGGGCGGTTGATCTTCACCGGCTCGATCTTCTCCTCCACTTCTTTTCCTTTCGTCAGCGTGAATGCCTTTACACTGTCGAGGGAAATGTCAACAGGGTCGGTATCATAGAACCATGCCCTCCAGAACCAGTCGAGGTCCACTCCCGAGGCATCTTCCATAGTACGGAAGAAATCGGCAGGAGTTGGATGCCTGAACTCCCAGCGCTGCGCATACTGCTTGAATGCAAAATCGAAGAGCTCTCTTCCCATTACAGTTTCACGTAAAATATTCAGCGCCGTTGCCGGTTTGCCATAAGCATTTGCACCGAAGTTATTGATGTTCTCGCTGTTGGTCATGATCGGCTCCAGCTGGTCCTTCGACATTTTCATGTAATCAACGATCTTGTAGGCAGGGCCGCGTGCGGAAGGATAATTATTATCGAATTCCTGCTCTGTTAAAAACTGCATGAAAGTATTCAGTCCTTCATCCATCCAGCTCCACTGACGCTCATCGCTGTTCACGATCATCGGGAAAAAGTTATGTCCTACTTCGTGGATGATCACCCCGATCATTCCGTATTTTGTTTTTTCAGTGTAGGTACCGTCAGCTTCCGTCCTTCCATAGTTGAAGCAGATCATAGGGTATTCCATCCCGTTGGCCGCTTCCACGCTGATAGCGGTCGGATAGGGATAATCGATGGTGTATTTTGAATAGGTACGGATGGTATGTGCCACCGTTTTTGTGGAATATTTGCTGTACAGCGCATACGATTCCTTCGGATAATAGCTCATGCACATCACAGTTTTGCCGGCTTGCTTTATTCCCATCGCATCCCATACAAATTTGCGGGAGCTGCCCCATGCAAAATCGCGTACATTCTCGGCCGTGTAATTCCAGGTTTTGAAATTGGTGTAATCGGGCGCTTTCTCTTTTGCTTTTGCTTCCTCCAGCGTAACGATCTCCACCGGCTTATCGCTGGTTTGTGAAGCTGTCCACTTCGCAAGCTGTGCAGGATTCAATACTTCCGCATAGTTGGAGCACACTCCTGTAGCAGCCACCACATGGTCGGCCGGGACTTTCATACGCACTTTAAAATTCCCGAATGCCAGGGCGAACTCTCCCCTTCCGGTGAACTGTTTGTTGTTCCAGCCGCCGTAATCATTGTACACACACATTCTCGGGTACCACTGCGTGATCGTGAAGAGGCTGTTGCCATCTCCTTCAAAATATTCATAGCCTCCGCGTCCGCCCACTTTCATACGCTCGGGGATCTTGTAATTCCATTTTACTTTGAACACAAATTGCTGGTTCGGCTTTAAAGGAACAGGAAGGTCGATGCGCATCATTGTGTAATTTACCGTGTACGACAAGCCTTTGCCGGCTGCATCGGTAATGCTGAGGATGTTCACGCCACCATCCTTCAGCTGCTTTTTCGGATCAAGCCCATCGAGCTGCACATCGGTAAGTGGCTGTGTAACCTTGCTGCCATCAAAATAATTAGATTCATTGTTCGGGTTGTGCTGGTTCTCATCCAGCTGCAGCCATAGGTAATTCAGCACATCCGGGGAATTGTTGTAATAGGTAACCTGCTCGCTTCCTTCGAGGCGCAGCTCTTTTTCATTCAGGAAAGCATCGATGTCGTAATCGGCACGCTGCTGCCAGTATGCATTGCCGGGAGCGCCGGAAGCTGCCCTGTAGCTGTTTGGCGTGGGCAGGATGGTACCGAGCTGCTCGAATTTATTCCCGTGATTTGATTTCGGGTTGTTCTGAATGTTCTGTGAAAAGCTAAAACCTGCAGCAAGCAGGGCATAAAGGGTGATGATCTTTTTCATTCGTTATTCCTGATCTTAATTTTTAAATCTTTAATTTTTCAATTCCATAATTCCATCGATCTTTCCACGATCATCATACATGCGATGCTGAAAACGGCGGAAGAAACAAAGAAATCAAAATTGGGTTTTCTTATCCTGAAAATACCTGTTAAAGCTACTGAAAATACCATTATCAGGGATACGATAATTAGCTGACCGGCTTCAAGTCCCGTATTAAAGGCAAATAACGGTGATAGAATGCTTTGGCTGTTGCCGAGCAGCGACCTTAAAAGCGTTGAAAATCCGAGTCCGTGCACCAGGCCGAAAAACAAGGCCATCCAATAGTTCAGCCTGAAATTGCCGGAAGCCGGCCTGTTCCTGCTATAGATGTTCCAGGTGCAGGTGAGTAAGATGGTAACAGGAATGAGCAGCTCGACGAAAGCGGCATTAATATTGAGTATGCGGAGAACGCTGAGGGCCAGCGTGAATGAATGGCCAATGGTAAAAGCGGTGATGAGCACCAGCAAACTTTTCCATTGTTTTACCGTATAGGCAGCACAAAGCGCGACGAGAAAAAGAATATGGTCAGATCCGCCAAAGCTTGCAATGTGCCCAAGCCGGTGGAGAACCATAGTGCAAAATCATTCAATTTTCCTTATATTTGATAAAATGAAATTCAAGATTAGCCAATTTCCTGCAAAACTGCTAACTGTCAGCTGCCTTTTTTTAGCAGTCACCGCCTTTAAACCGGTTCACCGCTTTTACCTGAGCCTTACCGAAGTGCGGATCGACAGTAAAAAGCAAACGCTGGATGTGAGCTGCAAGCTCTTCACCGATGACCTCGAAGATGCCCTCCTGAAAAAATACGGCAAAAAGGTCGACCTTTCCACTTCCGCGAAGAACAAGGAAGTGCAGGACCTTGTCAACAAATACATCAATGAGAATTTTAAGGTGAATGTGGGCGGAAAGCTGCAAACACTTGCCTTTGTAGGGTTTGAGACCGAAACGGATGCAACCTGGTGCTATCTTGAATCGGCACCTTTTATTTCAAAAGGAAAAGTAAGCATTATGAATACCCTGCTGTATGATTATCTGCCGGAGCAGTCGAACATGATCAATTGCTATTGGGATGATGTGGAAAAAAGCGCAAAGCTGGCGAACCCGGAGAAAATGACGGAGTTTGATTTTTAAGTGCGGATAACGTCCTTCGACTTTGCTCAGGGCGACACGAATTTACGAATCTGTGTGTCATTGCGAGGAGGTACGACGAAGCAATCTCTTTGCGCGGATCACGCCCTTCGACTTTGCTCAGGGTGATACGAATTTACGAATCTGTGTTTTCTATACTTATTAGAAGAAATGCCCCTGCAAATATGCAGGGGCCTTTTAATTTATAGGCCTGTCAGGGTTTGAAATCCTGACAGGGCTGAATTAGCTTACCTTAAGCTTCTTCCACTACGCCCATTGCACAGAATTTCTCTATGCGCAGGTCCACCCGCTTTTTCGGGTCGAGCTTTTCGAGTGTTGCGATGTGTTTCTTGATCTCTTCTTTTACAGTCGCGAAAATTTCCTGGTGATTGTTGTGTGCTCCTCCCAATGGTTCCGGGATAATGCCATCGATCAGCTTGTTGCCGAGCATGTCGGTAGCAGTCAGCTTCAGTGCTTCCGCAGCCCTTTCTTTATTGTTCCAGTTCCTCCAGAGAATGGACGAGCAGGATTCAGGGGAAATTACAGAATACCATGTATTTTCAAGCATCAGCACCTTGTCGCCGATCCCGATGCCCAATGCACCGCCGGAAGCGCCTTCACCGATCACGATACAGATCACAGGAACTTTCAGCTGGGCCATTTCCAGCAAGTTACGTGCGATCGCTTCGCCTTGTCCGCGCTCCTCTGCTTCTAATCCGGGATATGCGCCCGGAGTGTCAATTAAGGTAACAACAGGCTTGTTGAATTTTTCGGCAAGCTTCATTAAGCGCAATGCCTTGCGGTATCCTTCCGGATTTGGCATCCCGAAATTACGGATCTGGCGCATTTTGGTATTGATCCCTTTCTGCTGCCCGATGAACATCACCGTTTTTCCATCAATACTTCCGAAGCCGCCTACCATTGCTTTATCGTCCTTTACGGTACGGTCGCCGTGCAGTTCCATGAAGGTGCCGTTTGTAATGTAATCAATGTATGCAAGCGTGTATGGCCTGTCGGGATGACGGGAAACCTGCACCCGCTGCCATGGCGTTAGCTTGCTGTAGATCTCCGAACGTGACTGCCTGATCTTTTCTTCAATATCTTCAATGGTTTTGGACACATCCACACCGCTCTTTTCGGCTACCTGCTGCACTTTTTCCAGTTGTTCCACCAGCTCCGCGATCGGCTTTTCAAAATCTAAATAGTTCATTGTGTTAAGCGTTGATTTGATTGAAGCGCTAAAATACGAAAAAAGCGTAAAATGCGCTCATTTTTATCTTCCGGCGGCAAAGCACTATTGCTGCTTTACCTGCAATTCTACCGAGCTCTTTTCCGTACCTGAAAATGTGTAGACCTTGTATGCCCTTACTTTTTTGTACCCGACCCGCGTTACTTCCATGTTGCCGACCCTGCCGATCACATCATCTCCCGGCTTGGCTACCTGGTAATCCTCTGTTAAAATAAACACTGTTCCGTTCAGCACTTTTATGTCCATGATATGCTCTGCAGCGGGAATAACACCAAGCTCGCGCTCAAAAGCCAGGTCTTTCGCATACACATTGATCTTGTTCTGCTCCGAAATGCCGATCACCTTCTGCTCCTTTTCATCCACCGCAAAAAGCCCGATTCCGGGTTTAAAGCGCGTCCAGTCGATCTTGTCCTTCGGGCTGTAAAATGTATAGCCCTCCTGCGTAACAATGAGCAAGTCATTCATCACGGCAGTCCCCGTGAACCTGTTATCCGACCTGGATTCCGGCTTTGCCTTATTAGGGTCCTCATATTTTCCCTGTTCAAGAGGCGTTTCCAGCGTGCTGAATGTTTTAAAATTATCGGTGCTGAGCTTCAGTTTGTTTCCGAGAGAAGCAGCAAGCCCAACAGACTGGCCCAGGGCAAAACGCGCCATACGTGATGAATTGTTATAAGGAGCCGACAGTTTTTTCCAGTGCTTTGCGAAATCATCGGAATAATAAATATTGCCGTCGGAGCCGCCCAACCAGGCTTCTCCGTTGCCCTTTGTGATGCAATCGTACACCCAGATCCCTTTTTTACAGAATTCAACTGTTGACCATGTACCGCCGCCGTCATTGGTCAGGTAGATCATGTTCGGATCATCCATTTCCTTTCCCAGCAGGTCTTTTCCAACGTAGCCGGAAATGAAAAAATTCTTTTCATTGAAAAAGCTGAGCCTTTCGATGTTGATGTGCTTTGCGCCGAAATAATCCGGCTTCGGCTCCGGCAGCTTCAGTTTCAGTTCCACATTGTTTTGCCCGGCGGCGAGGCTATACACCAAGCCTCCATCATCTGCAAGCCATACCGAGCCATCAGGACTGAGCGATAATTCCTTGATCTCACCCTGCACGACCACATCGGAAATTTTCTGTGAAAAGGCAGTGAGCGACTGAAGGGATAAAAAAAGAATTGTTGCGAGAAGTGTGTGTCTTGATCTGATCATGCTTAAGTTGTTTGTCCGGTTAAAAGAAATTCAATGCAATTTAATTTTTATTTTCAACTTTGCAGCATGATCACATTCCCGAATGCAAAAATTAATATCGGCCTTAACATCATTGAAAAAAGGGATGATGGCTTTCATAATATCCAAAGCGTGATGTATCCTGTAGGATTAAGCGATGCGCTGGAAGTGATTGAAAATACGGATGCCGGCGCAGAGCGGATCATATTCAGCTCTTCCGGGATAGAAATTCCCGGCGAAGCCACCGACAATTTATGCTATTATGCTTATCACCTTGTGGCGGCGGATTACCCCTTACCGAATGTAAAAGTGCATCTTCACAAGCACATCCCGATCGGTGCAGGACTGGGCGGCGGCTCTTCCGACGCGGCATTTTTTATACGGTTACTGAATGATAAATTCGAACTGGGGATCAGCTGGGGGGAAATGCATCATTATGCACGGCAACTGGGAAGCGACTGTTCTTTTTTTGTAAGCAATAAGCCTGCTTTTGCTGAAGGCAGAGGCGATCAGTATGAATCGATGAACATCAGCCTGGAAGGTTATTACGTGGTGCTTGTTTATCCGGCTATCCATATCAACACGGCAAAAGCATACAGCGGCGTGAAACCGAAAGCACCTGTGCGCTCGCTGGAAGATGATATTCAGAACCTTCCGATCGAACAGTGGAGGGAATTTATCCACAACGATTTTGAAGATTCGATCTTTCCGCTGTTCCCGGAAATAAAAGCGATCAAGGAAAAGCTGTACGCAGAAGGCGCTGTGTATGCGGCGATGAGCGGCAGCGGATCAACGTTGTACGGGATCTTTAAAAACAAAACAGTCCTGAAAGATTCGTTTCAGAGCTGCTTTGTTTTTGAGGGGGAGCTGTGAAAAATGTCATTCACCTTCGATCTTATTCTGTACGAAATTTTTTTGCCGCAGATTCGCAGATTTATTCCGGTACTAATTGCCGCAGATTATATCGCTTCGCGATTGATTGGAAGGAAAAAGTGCTATGGTAAACGAATGTTATCCCGAGCTTTCCCGATTTACACTGCGTGAATTGTAACATCGATCCTGCAAACATTCATGGGATCCCGTGTCGGGGCACGGGATGACGAATCACTAATTGAGATTGTACAAAAGCCGCCCCGGAATGGGAGCGGCTTTAAAATCATTCATAGTAAAAGGAGGTCATTGCGAACGATAGCCAAGCAATCTGCCGGAAAATGAGATTGCTTCGCTATCGCTCGCAATGACGTTTCTCCACAGAATCCGTTTCTTCCGGATCATCTTAACACTACTTACTCAAATACAAATTTCTTTCGGAATAAATAGTATGGAAGAATTCATCCGTAAGGTCATCAATGAAGTAGATCGCCTCGCCGGTTGATTTCATCTCCGGCCCAAGCTCCTTGGTCACTTCAGGGAATTTCTCATAAGAGAATACCGGGATTTTGATCGCATATCCTTTTTTACGCGGATTGAAATTAAAATCCTTCACTTTCTTTTCACCGAGCATTACTTTGGTTGCATAATTCACGTAAGGCTCATCGTATGCTTTCGCGATGAATGGCACGGTGCGGGACGCACGCGGGTTGGCCTCAATGATGTATACCACTTCATTCTTGATCGCGAACTGGATGTTCAGCAAGCCGACTGTCTTCAATGCAATCGCAATTGTTTTTGTATGCTGCTCGATCTGCTTCATTACATGCTCACTCAGGTCGAATGGCGGTAGCACCGCGTAAGAATCACCGGAGTGAATACCTGCAGGCTCGATGTGCTCCATGATCCCGATGATGTAATTATCTGTACCATCACAAATGGAATCGGACTCTGCTTCTATTGCTCCTTCAAGGAAATGATCCAGCAATACCTGGTTGCCCGGGTGGTCCTTCAAGAGGTTCACTACGTGCTGCTCCAGCTCCTGCTCATTGATCACGATCTTCATGCTTTGTCCGCCGAGCACATACGAAGGGCGCACCAGTAATGGGAAGCCAAGTTTTTTCGAAAGTTCCACCGCCTGCTCCGCATCTTCGATCACGCCGAATTCAGGATAAGGAATGTTGTTGTCCTTTAACAGGTTTGAAAAGCTTCCGCGGTCTTCGGCAAGGTCCAGCGATTTATAATCGGTGCCGATGATCTTGATCCCGTAGCGCTCCAGCTTCTCCGCCAGTTTTAAAGCTGTTTGTCCGCCAAGCTGCACGATCACGCCTTCGGGCTTTTCATTGAGGATGATGTCGTAAATATGTTCCCAGAAAACAGGCTCGAAATATAGTTTATCCGCCACGTTGAAATCCGTGGAAACGGTTTCAGGGTTGCAGTTGATCATGATGGTCTCATAACCGCATTCCTTCGCGGCAAGCACGCCGTGCACGCAGCTGTAATCGAACTCGATTCCCTGCCCGATGCGGTTTGGGCCGCTTCCGAGCACTACAATTTTCTTTTTATCCGATGCGATGGATTCATTCTCATCTTCGAACGTGCTGTAATAATAAGGTGTTTTCGCTTCGAACTCCGCAGCGCAGGTATCCACCAATTTGTAAACGCGTTTGATGTTGAGCTCATTCCTGCGGTTGAACACTTCGCTTTCGAGGCAGCGCAGCAAATGCGCGATCTGGCGGTCGGCATAACCCTTCTGCTTTGCTTCATAAAAAAGGTCGCGCGGTAATTCCTTCAAAGTATATTTTGAGATCTCGTTCTCCAATAAGATCATCTCCTCGATCTGGTTCAGGAACCATGGATCAATGCGGGTAAGCTTCTGGATGGTTTTAATGGAGATCCCTAATTTGATCGCATCGTAAATGTGGAAGAGCCTGTTCCAGCTTGGGCGCTCAAGGCTTTTCAGCAGTTCATCCTGGTTGGTGACTTCCCTTCCGTCGGCACCGAGCCCGTTGCGTTTTATTTCAAGCGACTGACATGCTTTTTGCAGCGCTTCCTGGAAGCAGCGGCCGATCCCCATTACTTCGCCTACCGATTTCATCTGGAAGCCCAGCTCGCGGTTGGCTCCTTTGAACTTATCAAAATTCCAGCGCGGGATCTTTACAATCACATAATCCAGCGTAGGCTCAAAAAATGCGGAAGTTGATTTGGTGATCTGGTTCTCAAGCTCATCGAGGTTGTAACCGATAGCCAGCTTGGATGCGATCTTCGCGATCGGGTAACCGGTGGCTTTGCTCGCCAGTGCGGAAGAGCGGGACACACGCGGATTGATCTCGATGGCAATGATCTCTTCTGAATCGTCCGGGTTTACTGCAAACTGCACATTACATCCTCCTGCGAAATTACCAATGCTGCGCATCATCATGATGGCCATGGTACGCATTTTCTGAAAGGTGGAATCGGATAAGGTCATTGCCGGCGCAACGGTGATGCTGTCGCCGGTATGTACGCCCATCGGGTCGAAATTCTCGATGGAGCAGATGATGGTAACATTGTCGTTATTATCGCGCAGCAGCTCGAGCTCATATTCTTTCCAGCCCAAAACAGCTTTATCGATAAGCACTTCATGGATCGGGGAAGTGTGCAGGCCGCGGTCGAGCAGCTTGTCGAAATCTTTCTTATCGTACACCACGCTTCCGCCGCTTCCGCCCAATGTAAAGGATGGACGGATCACCAGCGGGAACCCGAAATCCTGAGCAATCTCTTTCCCTTCAAGAAAGGAACGGCAGATCTTTGATGGCGCCATTCCCACACCGATGGATTCCATCCGTGCACGGAACTTATCACGGTCTTCGGTCACTTCAATAGCATCGATGTCCACACCGATCATCCTGATCCCGAATTTTTTCCAGATGCCCATTTCATCGCATTTCATAGCGAGGTTGAGCGCGGTTTGCCCGCCCATGGTCGGCAATACGGCATCAATGTCCTTGTTCTCTTCCAGGATCTTAATGATGGATTTCACTTCCAGTGGCAGCAGGTAAATGTTTTCGGCAGTTACCTTATCGGTCATGATGGTGGCCGGGTTGGAATTGATCAGGGTAACCCTGATGCCTTCTTCCTTTAAGGAACGGGCAGCCTGGGATCCGGAATAATCAAATTCGCAGGCCTGGCCGATGACGATGGGGCCGCTTCCGATGATGAGCACTGACTTTATGGAATTATCTCTTGGCATATATTAATTGTTGAAATGAAAAATCGGAGAATTTTAGAATTGTTTTTACTGCTCACGAAAATACTCAGAATAGCGGGTTTGACTCAAAAAATGTATTAACAAGTTTTCAAAATTCTGCCTTCACAAAAAAGGCATAAAAAAAAGCCTTCCCGGAAACGGAAAGGCTTTTATATAATGAATTGTGATTCAATCTATTTGTGTGTTTTTTCGTCAGAAACGGTTAATTTCTTTCTTCCTTTAGCCCTGCGGGATCTTAAAACTCTGCGGCCATTGGCAGACGCCATTCTTTCACGGAAACCGTGCTTGTTTCTTCTTTTCTTTTGCGATGGTTGGAATGTACGTAACATTTTATCTATGTTTTGCGCCTTTCACAATGGAAAGGCAAATTAATATTTCTTTTTACTGCCCTCTTATTTCTAAATCGGGATGCAAAGATAAAAAGTTTTTCTGTTCTG
Organism: Bacteroidota bacterium; assembly: GCA_025963775.1. GTDB lineage: Bacteria > Bacteroidota > Bacteroidia > 2-12-FULL-35-15 > 2-12-FULL-35-15 > 2-12-FULL-35-15. Next base: position 25,891 of record JAOQAD010000006.1, read on the forward strand.
CAAACTTTTTATTTGAAAAAACAGGTTGTTTACCACGTTTTTCCACAAAAAAAAGCCTTCCGGATCACCCGGAAGGCCTTCCCTGCATGGCTATGCAGGTATTATTTCTCCTGGCTTTCCGCTTCAGGCCTGCTTACGGCAGGGCCCTGCAGCAGCACTACTGCTTCCTGCACTTCCTTGCTGTTGCGCTCTGCCAGCATCATATCCTTCTGCGCCTTCCTGTAGGCTGTCATTCTATTCGCGGCGATCTTTGCCGGAGGCTGCAGCGTATCCACCACTTTTTTAAATGTTTCCAGTCCGCGGATAAAATCCTCTCCAAGGTCCACAAGGATCACCTTCCGCTTATGCGTCGCCAGGGCTTCCATATCGCCGATGGCCTGCGCCCTTTTCAGCATCCCGAATGTATAGTTATGCTCGGGGATGTGAATATCTACGGTAGAATTGCAGATGAACTGGATGAAATAGCCGGTATTAGGGCCTCCTTTGTGGAACTGCCCGGTTGAATGCAGGTATCTAGGGCCGAATTGAACTGAAACCGGCATCCCGAGGTTGTTCTGAACGGTCTTTTTCATCTCGTTCAGCAGCTCTTCCACTGCAGGAGCTTCCGGCAGGTAAGCCTGGAAAGCAATATAGTCGCCGGCTTTTGCTTTTTTCAGCAACGCTTCGAGCGTCATTTTCCCGTTCTCTTCCTTCTGTCCGCCATAATACGTGATCTCATCCTCCGAAAGGGCCGGCTCCATTTTAGGAAGCTCCCCATCTCTCTCCACCTGTTTCAACAGACTGTCGGTGAACTTTTTACTTTCCTGTACATTGGGCTGGTCAAAGGGATTGATGTCGAGGATCGCGCCGGCAACAGCTGTTGCGATCTCCCACCTGAAGAACTCTTTGCCCAGGTCAAGCTCATCTTTCATCAGTATATTGATAAACGGGTATTTCATTGAAATAAGGTCGGAAGGCATCATCGACTGGAGGTCGTTCTCTTCTCCGCAGAAACCATACTTTACAAAAAAGCGGTCTTTGCCATAGGCTTTCGTAGTGCACAGAGGCAATCCATTGAAAGGGAGAATACCTTTTCCTTCCTTGCCTGTGCTTTCTGCAACCAGCTGCTCCAGCCACAAGCCGAACGAATCCAGCCCTTCCGGCATGAGGTAAGTGAGTTTGTCACATCCTTTGGAGGACATTTCAGCCATGGCTGCTCCCAGCATCACACCTGTATTTTCATGCGCCGGAACCAGCGGCCCGCAGGCGATCGCCATTGCCTTTGCACGCAGCAGCACTTCTTTTACATTGATGCCCATGAGTGCTGCGGGAACGATCCCGAAGTAAGACAATGCAGAGAACCTTCCTCCCACATCTGAAAAGTTGATGAATGTTTTCCGGAATTTTTTCCTGGCTGCAAGCTGCACCAAAGGTGAGCCCTGGTCGGTTATGGCAATAAAGTTCTCACCTGCATTTTCCCTTTTTCCTGCTGCGACCCTGTAATAAAAATATTCATAGAACGCCATCACTTCGGCAGTGTTTCCCGATTTGCTGGAAACAATGAACAAGGTGGAAGGCAGGTCGAGCCCGCTCTCTATTTTCTTGATCGTTTCCGGCTCAGTTGTATCCAGCACGGTCAGTTTTATCCCATTTACGGAATCGCCGAATGTTTTCTGAAACACAAGCGGTGCAAGGCTGCTGCCGCCCATCCCGAGCAGTACCACATGGCCGAAGCCTGCTGTGCGCACTTCTTTGCAGAAATCGTTAATGGCCGGCAATGCCTGCAGCATTTTATCGGGCAGCTCCAGCCAGCCCATTAAAAGGTCTGCGCTGTTCGTACCCTTTTTATAAAGGCTTTCATCCTTATTCCATAAGCGATGAACGAAGTTGCTGTTATCCATCATTCTCAGCCTTACTGCAAGCCTCTTCTGATATTTCCCGAGCGATAATTTAAGTCCGTTTCCTGGTTCCATTTGAATCATTTTTAAAAATTATTCCACAAAACTATTGCAGTAAAAAGCTATGCCAGCACTGTTTTCGGTAAATACGGGAGATGTATAGCCGGAACGACAAAATTTATCGCTGCTGCAGGCCAATGGTTTACACCCTCGCAGGAGCTTGGCACAAAGTTTTAATCCTTCCTGTTTTAACATTCAGATGATACAGGATTTAAGATGGGAACAAGCCGGGCTATTTTTTTATCCGTTTGGCTACACAAAGTGATGGATGAACGAAAACAAGGAAGCAGGGCTCATTCTCAAAATACATTTGCAAATGAAATTTAAAACAGTGAACATATGAAAACGAAAAGTACTGATCAGACAGTTCCGGGCATTAAAAAATTTATGGCCTTTATTTCAGCGCTGATGCTGGTTGCACCGGCGGTATCTCAAACCGTGTATGATGATTTTGAAGGAAACAAGCTGCTGCATTACGGCGCCAAGAACGGCGTGATCGATACAACAGTGAAAAATCCGGCACCTAACGATATCAACAAATCGGAAAAATGTGCAATGTATGTGAGGAACCGCACGCAGAAATTCGATAATATAAAAATGCCGCTGAACGGCAAGCTTGCTGATGTAAGCCCTTTCGCCACCTACCTGGGCATTCCGCCGAAGATCAAAATGAAAGTGTACACTACTGCACCTGTAGGCACGCTGATAGAGATCCTGTTAGGCGATAAATCAAAGAACAATGCATATCCCGGCGGCACCAACAGCCAGTACCAGGCGCATACAACTGTAAGCGGGGCATGGGAAGAGCTGGAATTCAAATTCGCGCAGATCCCTGAAGGCAGCGAAACGCCTACAGATGGAGTGAACCAGGTAACCTTATTGTTCAACCCGAATTCGGCAAGCTCCGACACGTATTATTTTGACGACATCACCGGCCCTGCCGTTGTTTCTGACAAGCAGCAACAGGCACCACCTGAGAAGCCGCAGGATAAGAACAAAAAGAATAAATAAAAAACTACAGCACGAACATATTCCAAACAAAAAAAGAAAATCCTAATGAAGAGAAATGAAAAGCATGCATTTGGCTGGCCCGGAATTGAGGCACGTTGGACCTCAAGCGCAAAAAGCGGTGTAGGAACCTCACTTAATGCAAGAAGCAAAGTATGGTATTCCATCAATCACGGAATATTGAATGAGATTTATTATCCACAGGTTGACCAGGCCTGTACAAGAGACCTGAGCATGATCGTAACAGATGGCAATGATTTCTTTTCAGAGGAAAAGAGGCATACTTCACATGCGATCAAGCACATTGCGAAAGGTGTTCCCGGCTATCACATCACCAACAGCTGCAACCTGCATTCATACAGGATCGAGAAAGAGATCATTTCTGACCCTTCCCGCGACACTGTACTTCAAAGGATCCAGTTTTTCCCAACCAATAAAAAAAGAAAAGACTTTAAATTATTCATGATCCTTGCCCCTCACCTGGGGAACAACGGAAACGCAAACACGGCATGGGTGGGAGATTACAAAGGCTTACCAATGCTGTTCGCACAACGTGGCGAAACTTCGCTGGCGCTTGCTTGCTCCATTCCATGGAAAAAATGTTCCGCCGGATTTGTAGGAACATCCGACGGATGGCAGGACCTGAACAAACATAAAGATATGATGTGGGAGTTTGAAAGGGCTGAGAACGGGAATGTATCCTTAACCGGGGAGATCGACCTGGAAGAATGCAACGGGCAGCCTTTTGTGGTTGCGCTTGGCTTCGGAAGAAATGCCGAGGAAGCGGGACAACGTGCAAGGGCGAGCATTCTTGAAAGCTTTGAATTCTCAAAACAAAAGTTCATTTCCGAATGGCAGAAATGGCATAAGAAATTATATCCTATCGAAAGCGGGAAAGACAGTGTTGACCCGAAATATTTTCACATCAGCGCATCGATGCTGCGCACGCATGAATCGAAGCGCCACCCGGGCGGACTGATCGCAAGCCTTTCCATTCCATGGGGATACAACCGCGGAGATGAAGACCTCGGCGGATATCACCTCGTATGGCCGCGCGACATGGTGCAGACTGCCGGAGGCTTATTAGCGGCACAGGCATTTGATGATGCAAGAAGAGTGCTGAACTACCTGATGGTAACACAGGAAGAGGACGGCCATTGGACACAAAACATGTGGCTTGACGGATCGCCTTATTGGAAAGGCATCCAGATGGACCAGTCCGCACTGCCGATCATGCTGGTGGACCTTGTGAAACGTGAAGTGGGATTGTCGGAAGATGAGATCAAACACTTCTGGCCGATGATCCGAAAAGCTGCGAGCTTCCTTGTTCAACACGGACCGGTGACGCACCAGGACCGCTGGGAGGAAAATGCAGGCTATTCCACATTCACGCTTGCAGTGGAGATCTCCGCATTGCTGATCGCTGCCGATTATGCAGAGATGAACAATGAGCCGCTGGTGGCAAAATATTTAAAGCAGACTGCAGATTCATGGAACTCGAACATCGAACGATGGACGTATGTAACCGGCTCCGACCTTTCCAGGTTTGTAGGTGTTGAAGGCTATTACGTGAGGATCAACTCGAAGGAATCATATGACTCGGACAATTCAGGGAATGACCTGCTGACCATTTCAAACCGTCCGCAAGGTGAGAACATCTGCCCGGCAAATGAGATGGTGAGCCCGGATGCATTGTCGCTGGTACGCTTCGGCTTGCGTGCGGCAAACGACCCGAGGATCCTGAACACGATCAAAGTAATTGATGCTACCTTAAAATATGAGAACCCGCTGGGGCCGGTATGGTACCGCTATAACCGCGACGGATACGGCGAGCATGCCGATGGAAAAGCATTTGACGGAACCGGTATCGGCCGCCCATGGCCTTTACTGACCGGCGAGCGTGCACATTACGAAATTGCTGCAGGAAATTACACGCTGGCAAAAAAGCTCTTGCGTACGATGGAAAATTACGCGAATGAAACCGGCATGTTCCCTGAACAGATCTGGGATTCGGAAGATATTCCTGAGTATGAACTGTACACAGGAAAAGCAACAGGAGGCGCAATGCCTTTGGTTTGGGCACATTCGGAGTACATCAAGCTTTGCCGCTCCTTAAAAACAAAACAGATTTTCGACATGCCGCTGCAAACGCACCAGCGTTACGTGGTGGAAAAAAAGGAATCAGATATTTTCATCTGGAACTTTAAAACACAATGCAAAACAATGCCGAAAGGAAGGATCCTGCGCATTGAATGCCTGACAGCTGCGATTGTAAAATGGAGCACGGATGACTGGGCAACAAGCCATGAGGTAAGGACACTCGATTCCTGCCTGGGCAATCACTTTGCCGACATTCCAAGCACAAAAATGGATCATGGCCAATCGCTTTCCTTTACCTTTTTCTGGATCGATTCGGGCAATCATGAGGATAAAAACTACTCGATCGCTATTGAACCGGACGCGCAGATGAAAGCAAAAAAGGATGAGGTAAAACTGACCCAGGAACGCGACAGGATCAAAGTTTTTCTTCCGTCATAATCAGCCGGACAACAGATTTACCTTTTGGGCGATTTAAAAGCTCCGGTAAACGAAAAACAGGGAATGACATTATAAATACGATCTAATTTTGAACTGATAATTGTTCTTGAGAAATGATGAAACACTCCGCGGACACGCCCCTTATTTTAGTTGATGATGACAAGATGTTCATTACATCCTTATCGCACCAGCTGAAGGGTATTTTCAAACCGGAAAGAAGCATTCAGGCCTTTTATACAGGAGAGGAATTCCTGAAGCACCTGAAGCATGAGCCCTGCGTGATCATCCTTGATTACTACCTGAACAGCAGTTACAAGGATGCGATGAACGGGCTGGAGGTGCTGAAGAAGATCATGAAGGCAAGCCCTGAAACAAAGGTGATCATTCTTTCTTCCCAGGATAAAATGGAGGTTGCAGTGGATACGATCAAGCACGGGGCCTATGATTACATTGTTAAAAACGACAATGTATTTCTCCGGACGCGGCTTTCGATTATCAATGCGGTGGATGCGATCACTGTTTCAAAAGAGTTAAAGAGCTTTAAATCATTAGTGAGGACAGTTGTTGTACTGATCCTGTTAATAATAACCGGCTGCATTTTATTACAACATTATTATCCCGGCATTTCGGGAAGCGGTTTAAAATAAAAAGGAGAAACCACGCATGATTGCAAAACGACCTAAACATATTTTTATAGTAGAAGACAACGAGATTTATTCCATGATGCTGGATTACATCCTTTCAAAGGACAGCATCTACCAGTTCGTTAGCTTTAAATCGGGAGAGGAATGTATTGAGAACCTTTATCTCAATCCCGATGTAATTATCCTTGACTACGGCCTTCCCGGCATGAACGGGTATGAAACGCTGCTGGAGATCAAAAAGAAAAACCCGAAGATCCATGTTGTAATGCTCAGCAATAACGACGACAGGAAGCTGATGAAAAAGCTGCTGATGTCGGGAGCAGACGACTATGTGCTGAAACAGGGCCATGGCGAGAACCAGATCATTGAAAAGATCGAGGATATTTTAAGCCGTGATGAAGAACAAGCCCAGAATATCATCTTAAAAAAGAAACCGCTTGCTAAAACAATGTACTTCGTGCTGATCGCCACATTGCTTGCTCTCGGAATATTCATCACCCAGATCGCAAAGAATAAATCGCGCGACAAAATCGATCATACACTGATCTACGAGCGGCCTTAGAAAAGGAGAACCCTGTTATGAAAACACTATTTATTATTCTGCCTGTATTGTATATCGCTACAGCATCGGCCAAAGAAAATAAGACCGCGGTAAGACTGCTATCCGCTGAAAAAAATATTGTTTTAACAGATCTCAGCAGCCCCGCGCTTATTGTAAACGAGCCTGATTCGGCAAAGGCATACATTGCCAAAGGCCTGAGCAAGACCGAAGCGAAGGAGTACGGACAAGCGGTACAGCTGTTCACGAAGGCGATCGAATTCGACCCTACGATCGGGGCGGCTTATATCAACAGGGCATTTGCAAAGCAACAGCTGATGGATTACAAAAGCGCGCTTGCAGATTATTCTGCGGCGCTGAAATTAAACCTTAGCTGGGAAGAGTCGTACGAAGTGCATTTCAACAAAGGCATTACACTGGCTGCGCTGCGCAACCTGCGTGATGCCATGTCGGATTTCAATTATGCGATCAAGCTGAACCCCGATTATGCGGATGCCTATTATAACAGGAGTGTGCTGAAAGGCAGGATCGGCGATTACCCGGGCGAGCTGGATGATATCAATAAAGTGATCGCACTGAAGCCTTCGGATGATAATGCCTACAACAGCCGCGGGATCGTGAAATCCATGATGGGCGATTATGACGGCGCTGTAAAGGATTACGCGAAGTCGATCGACCTGAACAAAAAGAATTCAAACGCATTTTTCAACCGGGCGATCATCCTTTATGAGATGGGCAAATACCTGGAAGCGCTCAACGACCTGAACATGGCCATCCAGCTGAACCCGGATGCAGAAAGCTTCAACCGCAGGGCCAACACAAAATGCAGGCTGAAGGATTTCAGGGGCGCATTCGAAGATTATAACAATTCGATAAAGGCCGATACGAATAATTATGTGGCGTACCTCAACCGTGGTTACCTGAAATATGACCTGAAGGATTATAAATCGTCCATCGAAGATTACAACATGGCGATCAAAATAAAACCTGATTATGCCCTTGCCTATTACAACCGCGGGCAGGCAAAAGGAAAGATGAACGACCTGAAAGGTGAAATTGAAGATTATACAAAAGCAATCGAATACAAGCCCGATTATGAGAACGCATACATTGAAAGAGGCATGGCAAAATACGAGACCGGCGACAAAAGCGGCGGCTGCAATGACCTGAACCAGGCGGTAAAGCTTGGAAGCGATGAGGCTTACAACAGCCTGCTTGAGTATTGTAAATAATCCTCCAATAAAAAATGCATCAAACACTATGAGTAAAAAATATCCTGCCCTTAAAGCCTTCTTCACCATCCTCTCATTCATCTCTTATGTACACACATCAACAGCACAAATTGAAGTAGAGGAAGAACCGAAACGCCTTTATTACGAACGGTTAAGAAGAGTTGATAATTTCTGGGACATGAAGGATATGCGGGATGTAACGCACAAGAACCGCCTGCTCATGGGCAGGAACCGCATCTCGGGAAACATCACCTACAATACACAACGGATTGTGCTGGATGACGGAAAAGAGCTGCACAATGAAATGCGCAGCGCCATCGGCTTTTTCACACGCATCCGTTTTTTTGAACAGTTCAGCTTCAACACTACCTTTTATTATGATTTCAACCCGAAGGCTGCTGCTTTCTGGACCTCCAACTACACCTACTCCATTGCCCGTTACAACTGGAAGCCTTACCGCTTCAACTATGGCTATGAGAATTACCTGAACAACCGCTACAAAGACAATATCAAACAGGTTGGTGAAAAATTCCTGCAGGGATATTATTTCCTTTCCTTCGGGCATCCGCTGTTCGACACCATGCCGAAATTCCTTCGCTTCGATGAGAGCTCCACTTTCAAAATGACCTATTTCGTACGGTATTCGATCAAATACGTGGATAAGTTCAACGAGATCCACGGCGGCGTTGCTGACGGAAAAGTGATCCTCGGAGTGGGAACACGCTATACCATTGTTAAAAAGATCTACGTGGAAGGCGCATTGTATTACTATCCCGAAAAATACAAAAAGCAACCCTGGGACCCTGATTACAGCTATGGCTTCGGCTACTTCGACTGGCGCTCGTTCCGCTTATCGTTCACTTACGGCAACTGGGCTGTGAACCGCTTCCCATGGAGTAAAATGGAATACAAACGATACGGGTTCCTCGACGGGAATTTCAGGATAACAGCAAACTGGATATGGTAAAAAAGAAAAACAAGCTGCACTGCATCCTGACCTTTTCTTTTTTCCTGGTATGTTTTCAAAGCAGCGTCAACGCACAGTTAAAATTCATCATTGAAGATTTTGAAGGCATCGATTACGGCCCTTCCGACCTCAAGCCCAATGGCCTGTTCTGCTATGGCAATATCAAAATAAATGTGGATGGAACAATGGCTGTTCCGCAGGCTTACTCCGGCGAAAGATCGCTCAGGGTAAACAAGGACGGGCCACAGATCTTCGGCGGCTGGGGAAAAGGCATCAGCATGAACGTGGAGCTGGACGTAAGAACGGACTATCTTAATTTTTACATGTATTCGGGAACAACGAATGGCATCAGCACTGTAAAAATTGAGCTGCAGGAAGATGACAGCGGAGATGGTGCCTACGACAAAAACCTGGATGATTCCTGGATACTCACACAAAAGATCGATCCGAAAAATTCATGGCAGCTGATCTCGATCCCGCTCAGCAAATTCAAAGACAGTAATGAAGGCGGCGATGACGGATTCAATGTCAGCTATAAGAACGGGAAATTATTATCACTCATTTTCAGCTTCGATGAAAACAAAACAGCTGTTAAGCCGGTTTGGTCTTTTGATTTCATCTGCCTTTCGCAGGGCGTTCTTCCAACAGGCCCTGCCCTGTTTTCACCACCGGCAGCGCAGCCTTCTGATTTCTGCAGCCTGGGTATGTGGTCGAAGGAAGGCAATGCCGCCAACTTCACCGACATCGCGATCAATTTCGAAAACAGCTTTAAATACGGAACAGATAAAAAGCTGGGCGTGATCCATTTTTTTCAGCCTTTCGCTTTCGACGGCGGAAACACGCAAAACTCCTATCCTTCTATCGAGCGCATCAACAAAGTTATCAAAGAAGGATACATTCCGCTGATCACGCTGGAAGACCACTTTGTAAATTCAAAACCGAATGTAAAACAACCGAACCTGTACAGCATTATAGAAGGGCATTTTGATTCCTTTTTTAAGGATTGGGCAAAGGAGATCAAACAGGTGAACGGAACAGTGCTGCTGAGGATCCTGCATGAGTTCAACGGCGACTGGTATCCATGGTGCACGGTGAACAATGATAAGAACCCTGAGCTGGTGGTGAAGGCATTCAGGCACATCCACGATATTTTCAAAGCGGAGCAGGTAAACAATGTAAAGTTCATCTGGTGCCCCAACTCCATGTCACTCCCGCAGGAAAAATGGAATTTCATTATGGATGCCTATCCCGGCGATGAATACGTGGATTATGTGGCGCTGGATATTTACAATGGCGCAGGAAAAGGAATCCCGGTATGGCGCTCTTTCCGGAAAGAAGGCATAGAAAATTATTTTATCCTTAACCAGCGGCTGGCCCACAAGCCTTTGCTTATTTGCGAAACAGCCTCGAGGGAAAGAGAGCCTTATGAACCAAAGACCGCGCAGGATAAAGCAGAATGGATCCGGCAAATGTCGCAGGCGCTGAGTTCCGATATGTCGAGAGTGAAGCTGCTGGTCTGGTTCAACGAGAAAGGCACATTTAAAGTCACATCCAGCGAAGCCGCACAGCATTCATTCCTGAACAATGTATTGAAGAACGATTATTTCAGGGCAGGCTCAACGGACCTCCAACGGATCGTTGGAAAATAAAAGATACCGGCATAAAAGAGAAACCCCTGCGATTGATAATTGCGGGGTTTGTTTTTTATAGATGCTTGTATTTAAATCTTTACACACCCCTTTCCCCTCTCAAGAAGGGGAATTCATACTGCTCACATCGAAATTATACTTTTCACTCGTGATAATAAATTAACTCTAACAGGATTCGCAACGCTCACCTGGAAATTATAATCTTTACTCTTAATAATAAATCAATCTAATAAGTTAAATTGGACTGGATCAATTCCCTCTTGAGAGGGGCAAGGGGTGTGTTCTCCAAACAGATATACTTCGCTGCACCAAGCACAAAAAAAGGGACCAGGTAAATCCCGGCCCCTTTGCATTTATACTATTTGTAATTTACAATTACATTTTCACAACTTTTCTATACGCTACATGATCATTGAAGGTCATCTTCACCAGGTAGATGCCGCTCGCCAGCATATCGGTGGAGATCACGTTTTCATATTCTCCGTATGTTTTCTCCCCTTCTGTGATCAGCTGGATCTTATCTCCGACAAGGTTCAGCAATTCAATCTTTAATTTGCCGCCTTCAGGAAGGTAATAGGAAACCGTCATGTTATTGGAAAAAGGGTTCGGATATACATTCAGCATGTTATCGGCAAGATCATTTTCATGAATGCCTACCTGGCACAGTCCCGGCATGTTTGCATCCATCCAGTCGAGGCGCTGCTGTATGAAATATTTCAGCCTTCCGATCTCTGCCGCATAATCCGGGGGGATCGGGCTTGGCTGCGGAGCTACATATTGCCCGAGGATCGGCCATTTGGCAAAGTTGCGGATCTGTGATTCATCAAGATATGCAGCCATGGAATCAACGTGCTGGTAAAGTGCTGTAGCACTCAGAACATTTGTTCTTAAGTATTGATAACGGCATTTCAGCTCATCTTTAAAAGAATCATCCGACATGAACTGCCACCACCAGAAAGGAACAAAGTTCTCTGTTGCGAAAACCTGGTATTGCCATCCGGCAGGATTATCGCCGCCATTGAAATTGCAGTTGTCGAAAGCAATGTTAAAATCCCACATCGGGCCGGAAACCAGTTTGCCGCCTTTAGAATCCCTGTCTTTATAGAAATACGTGCTGCTCCGGTAGCCATCGGTATTCTTGCTGAACTCATTGAGAATGAAATTATCAATAAAGGAAGGCACATCGATGTATTTGCGGTAGCCATTCACCGGATCATTAAAGGTCGGGCTTGCCAGTACATTTTCAAACGTATGAAAATAATTGGCGATGTAATCCTTCTGCACCTGCGGCATGCTGTCAGGCTTTGGATAATGGTACATGAAATAGTTGGCTGAATCGTGGGTAATGTTGGAGTTAAAGAAGCTGTACCAGCCCGGGGTCGGGCCGAAGAATTTATCGAGGCGGATGATGTATCCTCCCGTAAGCTCATCCCCTGTGGTGTCGGTGTATTTCAGCTTCGAGATATTCACGCGGTCATTGTCCCTTTTCACCTTTTCTTCGATCTGGTAAACACCGCGGTAATCGCCATCTACCACCAGCTCAAAGAATCTTGTGCGGCTGCTGTAATGGCCCATACGGTTGTGGATCATAAATCCCAGCTCATCGCGTAAAAAGGTTTTGTCCTGGTAAAGGCCTTTAAACACCCAGTCTTTGCCGGCAGGTAATCCCATTATGGGAACATTCATACTTTGATGTGCGCCATCAACCGGTGTAATTCCGTAAGATTGTTTCGGAAGATAAAGTGTGCTTTGTCCGTGCAGGTCGAGCTCCACCTCGCCGTTATAGCCATTGAAAGGATCGGTCATGTTGTTCCTCACACCCGGGCCATTGTCGATGATCCCCATTCCTACATAATATTTCTGGTAGGCTGAAATGCTTTGTCCGTAGGTATTGATCACAACGATCGGCAGGTTGGAGGAAGTGAAGGTCTGCGCACAAACAGTTGTGCTTAACTGTGATACCAGGCAAATAAAAGCGGATACAAGTAGTTTTCTTTTCATGTGAATATGTATTTATTGATCATATACCAAATATGTGCCTGCTTAAGAAGCCGGCTTATCGCGCTTTGCATCGATGGTCATGGTTGCATGCGGAACGCTTCTCAGGCGCTCTTTCGGGATCAGCTTACCGGTGACGCGGCACACTCCGTATGATTTATTCTCCACGCGGATCAGCGCATTCTGCAAATGCTCAATGAATTTTTCCTGGCGTGCTGCCAGCTGTGCAGTTTCTTCCTTCGATAAAACATCGGCAGCATCCTCGAGCAGCTTAAAGGTTGGAGAAGTGTCATTTGTTCCGTGATCATCCTGCAGGGTAAGCGAGCTTCTCAACAATTCGTAATCGGTTTGGGCTTCCTGGAGCTTTGAAAGGATCAGTTCCCTGAACTCTTTCAGCTCTTCATCTGAATAACGCATTTTTTCTTCGCCCGCAGAAGCCTGAGCTGCTTTTCCTGTTTCATTGTTTTTCTTTTCCATAAATAGTTTTTTTGCTTTGTTCTTTATAAAATTCATGCGAGTTTACACATATCGCATGGAATAGGAAATCATTTTCGCCGGGAGCGTTTTTTTCATCGCCAAAAGCCGTATGACTGTAAGCAGGAACAGGCATTTTTCCAGAAAAATAAAATTCCACACTCCCTTTCAAACCTGCCTTTCTGGGGAACAATATCCCCAAAACCCCAATATAATAGCCAAAAGCCGGAAAAGAATAGCCAAAATCTGTTAAATACAGGCTCATTCAGCAACTTTCATATCAGGATGCCGTTTACCTTAGAGTCAAACGTTAAGAGGGGAAAAAGAATAGCCGAAACCCGGAAAAGAATAGCCGGTAATAACAGAGAAGGAACCCCGGGAAAGACGAATTAATTAACTAAAAAAAAACATCATGAAAAGTATAAGAAAAATATTTCAGATCGGTATGATAGCTTTAGGTTTGGTTGGTGCTGCAAAAACTACCACTGCTCAAACAATTTCAAATCACTTTTTCGGTGAGAACGCCTGGATGCCCGATACAATTGGTAATGCAAACGCATGTACAGAGCCACCTTGCTTATTGTACGGTAAGCTGCACAAAAACTGGGATAACATTAAAAACAGCGGTGCATCCCTGATCCGTTTCGGTGGTATCGCTGCAGATAAGAACATGCCTACCAATTACCAGTATATTAAAATGATCGATTCGATCCGTGCAAAAGGTATGGAGCCTGTGATCCAGGTGCCATTCGCAAACTACCGTTACACGGAATTGCAGGCTGCTGATATCGTTCGTTTCATTAATGTTACAAAAGGTATGCACGTTAAATACTGGATCATTGGTAATGAGCCGGATCTTGGATACCATTTTACAACTGCAAGCCAGGTAGCTAATTATATCAGGCCGTTTGCTTCAGCAATGAAAGCGGTGGATCCAAGCATCCTGATCGTAGGGCCGGAAACTGCATGGTATGACCAGGGTGTGATCAACGGACTGACTACACCGGGCGGGCCAGATGATATCACAGGTAAAGATGCTGCAGGAAGATATTATATTGACGTGATCTCTTTTCACAGCTACCCTTTCAACGGAACACAAACAAGGGCAGATATGATCACCAAACTTACTTCAGCAGGTTCTTTACAGGATAACCTCGTGAGCCTGAACGCAAGGATCGCAAATTGTAATGCAGCACATGGAAGAACAGGAGCAGCAACACTTAAAACAGCGATCACTGAAGCAAACGTTAACTGGCAGAACAATGGTGCCGATAACCTGAATGGTGTAGGTGCCAATAGCTTCATCGGCGGACAGTTTCTTGCTGAGATGCTTGGGATCAGTATGAAAAACGGAGTTGATTTCGTGAATATCTGGAGTGTTGTTGAAGGTAATAATACAGCCCTGAACATTGGTTATATTGATGCTCAGACAGGAGTTAAAAAACCGATTTATTATCACTTTAAAATGATGGCTGATAATTTCAAAGGTAATTACGCTGATGTAACCGATAACCAGAACAATGTAAAAACCTTTGCAAGCAAAAGCGGATCACAGATCAATGTAATGATCATGAACCAGGATTTAGGATCTAATTTCAACTACACGGTTCGTTTGAACAGCGGAACAGTATCAGGAAGCAATGCATTGAAAATTGCAGTGAACGCAGGAGTTACAGTTGAGTATTCAGATATGATCGTAGCGCAGGGAAGTGTTGTATTAACTTTTAACTCAGCAGGAACTTTGATCAAAAAAACCGAATATTCACTTACAGGACAGGCGATCGCAAATCAGCCACCGGTTGTGACCCAGTACGGTACTACAGGAGTTGAAGAGACTGCATTAAACGTTGGAACTCCTAATTTTGACATCAATGTGTATCCAAACCCTACAGCAGGTAAATTAACTGTAGCAATGAATACTTCAAATGAAGATCAGAAATCGGTAGAAGTTGAAATCGTTAATCTTGTTGGCCAGTTAGTTTACCACAAAACACTTGAATTTAAAGACGGTAAAGAAATGATCGATATGCAGGAAGGTATTGCAAACGGTGTGTACATCGTTAGAGTAAAAAATGCCGATAATAAAGTGGTGATCAAGAAAATCGTTCTTGAGCGAAAATAAGAGTAAAAATGAGAACAATAAAAAAGCCCCTCTGCGCAATGCAGAGGGGCTTTTTTTATTATATATCATTGAAATCTTATTTCGAAACGATCAGCTTCATAGAACGGGAAGCATTATCTTTTTTCAATACGTAGAAATAAATCCCGTTTGGCAGCCCGCCGGTTTCAACCGGGATCGCATAGGTTCCCGCCCTCATGTTCTGCTCTACAATGGATACTACCGGGTTTCCGAGCATATCATAAAGTTTTAATGAAACTTCACCGGAAGTATTCAGCTGGAAGTTAATGTGTGTAAGGTCCTTTGCAGGGTTCGGATTGTTCTGGTACAGTTTGAAAGGAGGCAGGTTGTCAACTACCGGTACACTTACCGGTGCAATTGCCGGTCCTGTAAGATCATCAAAGTAAATTGTATCATTTGAGTTTGAATTTGGGTGAAAAAGCATTACGATCTTGTCTATGTTGTTTGCAGCAACAGTTCCGCCGGGGGTAAGCTGTACAAAATTGAAGGTTACATTCTGCCATGCATTCTGCATGGTTGTTACCGCTGCATACTCACTGTGAACTCCCGCAGGGTAAGATGGGATACTGCTGTTCCCCAACTGCAGCTGGATCTGTGTTCCCACCGGCGCTGTTGAGTACAGCTTCATGGTGATCTTTGATGCCATCAGCCCCCCGTTGGCATAAGGTGTAACATCCACCAGCTTGTTGCTCGGCCGGATCTGGAGGTTGTCATATAAGGTAGCATTGTCCCTTACATATTTTGCACAGTGCATGCTGGTATCGTTGCCCGCAACCAGCGGATTTAAGGACATTGAATCCAGTGTTCCGGAGTAAAATCCGAAGTAGGAAACTTTGGCGCCTTCAAAGTCATTGTAGTTTTGCTGAGCCACCGTAGCCCGGGCAACTATGAAAAGTAAAAAAAGTAAAAGTAAATTTTTCATAATGTAAAAGTTAGTTGGTTAATACTCTATTTCATATATACTCTTACAAAGTTAGAGCCTGCAATGGGCTTTTCAGGGGCTTGTTCGGCAGGAGGTATAAAAAGATAGCCAGTGTATACCAATTCAGTGTTGCCCTGCCGGGGAATTCATGGGATCCCAGTCTCATGGCTTTTGATTTTCCCCAGTTTTAATTTCCCATGTGGTCTTCTCTCCCCAATCCCGTTCCCACCCTGTTTCCCGGCACTTCAAAAACATTAAACTTTTCCGGTCTGTTTTTTTTCCCTCCCGGCTATTGAAAACAGGGGCTTACCGAAAACTGGCATAAATCTTTACTCTTTGGAGATAGGTTTGCATAAAATATTCACGCATTTTTTAGTATCAATGAGAAGCAGTCAGCCAAAAGTTTTAATGTTAGGATGGGAATTTCCGCCGATAATCAACGGGGGATTAGGAGTTGCTTGCCATGACTTGTCAAGCGCAATGTCGGAGCTGGCGAATATTACGATGATCATTCCGAAATCCAGCCCGGATTTTAAAATGAAGAACATGAACCTGGTGGGGATCAATACGATCGATATGAGCTCCATGGAAAACTATACGAATTCTACAGAACTGCCATTCGACCTGAAAACGGTCCCGGCAGACCTGAATCCATACTACAGCGAAAAAAACGAAGAATCAGCAGCATTCAATGCGGCTTCAGGCGTGTTCAGCAGCAATGCAAACGCACCAAAAGCATTTGACATCGACAACCTCTACGGCAGCGATGTGATCAATAAAGTGATGCAGTATGCAGATATTACCGCTTCCCTTGCCTCTAAAATGGATTTTGACGTGATCCACGCGCACGACTGGATGACCATGCTTGCCGGGATCAAGATC
The DNA here is from genome assembly GCA_025963775.1 of Bacteroidota bacterium. Taxonomy (GTDB): domain Bacteria; phylum Bacteroidota; class Bacteroidia; order 2-12-FULL-35-15; family 2-12-FULL-35-15; genus 2-12-FULL-35-15. Next base: position 42,841 of record JAOQAD010000006.1, read on the forward strand.
AAGCAGCAAAGCGGGAAACCGCTTGTAATGCATATCCACTCGCTGGAAGTTGACCGCAGCGGGGTTGGAAGCAAAGGCTGGGTGTACGACCTTGAGAAAAAAGGAATGGAATTCGCCGACCTGCTTATCCCTGTCAGCAACTTTACCGCAGATAACATTCATAACCATTATGGCATCAGCCGCAGCAAAATGGCGGTGGTGCATAACGGGAGCAATATTGTAAAATCATTCCGCAGCAAAAGAAGATTTAAAGAAAAAACAGTGCTTTTTGTAGGCCGCTTAACACGCCAGAAAGGCCCTGAGAAATTCCTTGACATTGCGGCAAAAGTACTGGAAACCAACCCGGACGTGCGTTTTGTAATGGCAGGTGTGGGAGATTATTTCAAATCCATGCTCGAGAAAAGCTCTTACCAGCATATCGGCAACCGCTTTCACCTTACAGGCTTCCTCAACCAGGAAAAGCTCCGCTACCTGTTTTCCATCAGCGATGTATACTGCATGCCTTCTATCTCCGAGCCTTTTGGCCTTTCTGCAGTAGAAGCTGCCCAATTCGGGATCCCATGCGTGATCTCCAAACAATCGGGTGTTGCTGAAGTATTGAGCGGCTCCCTGAAATTCGATTTCTGGGACGTGAACAAAGCCGCAGGAAGCATTCTGAACCTGCTGAGTGATCCTGTACTGAGAAAAAAGGTGGTGGAAGATGCTTCAAAAAATCTGGACAACATCACCTGGGACATTTCCGCGCGTAAAATAATTGATGCGTATGCCGCAAAGCACTTTATCTAAACTGAACTATACTTTTTAAACTACATCTTATGCCTTCAATCTGTTTCTATTTCCAGGTGCATCAGCCCTTCAGGATCCGTAATTATTCTTTTTTCGACATCGGTAATTCCCACATTTACGAGGATGACAAAAAAAACCGTGAGATCATGGATAAGGTCTCTGAAAAATGCTACCTGAAAACGAACAGGAAGATGCTGGAGCTTATTCAGCGCCACCAGGGGAAATTCAGGATCAGCTATTCCATCAGCGGAACGGCGATCGAGCAGTTTGAAAAATACCGCCCGGATGTGCTGCAATCATTCATCGACCTCGCAAATACCGGGTGTGTTGAGTTCCTTTCCGAAACCTATTCACATTCACTGAGCTTCATCTATTCCAAAGAGGAATTCAAACGCCAGGTAGAAAAGCATGCAGCTTTGATCAAAAAATATTTCAATCAAACACCCACTGTTTTCCGCAATACGGAGCTGATCTTCAACAATGAGCTGGCTTCCTATATTGAAGGAATGGGCTACAAAGGGATTGTTTGTGAAGGTGTTGACCGCATCCTCGGGACAAGGTCACCAAACTTCCTGTACCGCTCTCCAAATACACAGGAGATAAAATTATTGCTAAAAAATTACCGCCTGTCGGATGATATCGCGTTCCGCTTTTCAGACAGGGGCTGGAAAGAATTCCCGCTCACAGTTGATAAATACAAGCAATGGGTATACTCCATCGCCGGCAATGGTGAATGTGTGAACCTGTTCATGGACTATGAAACATTCGGCGAGCACCAGTGGGAATCAACCGGGATCTTCAACTTCCTTGATCAGCTGCCTGCAGCGATCCTGGCACATCCTGATTTTGATTTTA
>JAOQAD010000018.1 GCA_025963775.1 Bacteroidota bacterium
ACCGCATTAAAACATCGCTGAGCTTTAACAACATCAGTATTCCGAACAATTTATGGAATGCCAGCGGACAGGCAGTGAGCAATATGTATGAAAATACATTTGCATACGATGCGAACGGAAATATTACTACGCAGAACCGTTATGATAATGCAGGCGTAAAATTCGACAGCCTCAGTTACAGGTACAAGAGGGATGTAAGTGGCAACCTGCTGCAGAACCGCCTGTACCATGTGAACGATGGTAAAAGCTCCGGCCTGCAGGCAGATGATATAGATGACCAGGGAGTGTTCGTCAGCACACTGGCAACGATGAACACCGTGAACAATTACCGCTATGATGAAATAGGAAATTTAACAGCGGACAGCACGGAAGAGATCGATACCATTAAATGGACGGTGTATGGAAAAATAAAAGAAATAAAACGGACAAGCGGAAGTTCAAAGAAAAATCTTAAATTTGATTATGACGCCGGAGGCAATCGTATTGCCAAGCATGTGCTGAGCAGTGCAGGCTCATGGGAGCGAAGTACGTATTACGTACGGGACGCCCAGGGCAATGTGATGAGCACCTACGACCAGACCGGTGCAGACAGTTCTTTGAGCTTTAAATTATTGGAAGAGCATCTTTACGGAAGTTCGCGGATTGGTATGGTGAACCCGAACAGGGAGATGATCGGTGCGGACACCACGGATGAATTTGCGTACGATACGTTGAACAAAAGGCAGTACGAGTTAAGCAATCATCTGGGCAATGTATTGACTGTGGCATATGACAGGAAAGTTGCCCTCGATACGAATAGCGACGGATCTGTTGATTATTATTTAGCTGACTTGGCAAGTGCAAGTGATTATAGTCCGTTTGGTGCGCCGTTAAGTGGAAGAGGATTTACATTAAGTTCATATAGATACGGGTTCAACGGGAAAGAGAACGATAACGAGGTAAAAGGAGAGGGTAATCAACAGGATTATGGGATGCGGGTTTATGATACGAGGTTAGGAAGGTTTTTGAGTGTTGATCCAATGACATCTTCATATCCATGTCTTTCTCCCTATGCGTATGCGGAAAATGATGTCATTAGATGTGTGGACTTGGATGGATTAGAAAAAGACGTCAAGGTTTATTATTCAAATGCGAAAAATGCTCAATTAGCTAAATTGGATGCAGGTGATCTTGATTGGATTGTTGCTAAAAATATTATTGCATATACTAAATGGCCTGATAATGGGATATTTCAAATTTATCATTTAAAAAGTGGAAGTTATGCTACTTATTCTTACACATATAATGGTAAAACATATACTTCGACAATTACTGGGATTGATAAGGCGTATGAAAATGCTCAACAACAGAAGAATGCAGAAATTTTACGTACTGAAAAATTCATTGAAGGCGTAAAAACCTTAGGGTTGCTTTTTACAACAGAATTTGTAATGCCAAAGGTATTACCTGCAGGCAAATCATCTGCTTCAATGACAGCCAAAGCAGAAGTACAAGCAGTTGAACAAGCTACTTCAAAGGCGACACAAGGGATATTAAGTGCCGAAATTAAATCTGCATCAGGTATTATTGATGCGACTGTTCAGGAAGAAGGGGCCTTTCTGAGCGGATCGTTTAAATCGGTAAATGGACATGAATTAGAATTTATTACAAATAAGGTGGCTGAGGGAAAGACTTTAAAACTTACGGATATTGTTTTATACCCTAAAGGAGTATCAGGGAATGAACTAAAAAATGAATTCGGGCCTAGGCAAATGACAGAGATATTAAATATATTTAAAAATTTTGCTAAAGAAAAAGGGTTTACTAAGTTAGAGGTTAAGTTTATGCGGGCAGAGAATAGTTCTTCTGCAAAACCGGGAAAAATTGTTACAAAAGTCTTCGATTTAAAATAATATGCTAAAGCAAGAATATAAAATTATATTTCGAAAATACTTTAGAGGTCGTTTCGAAGATTTAGAAGAGATTTTTGAGATTTTAAAAAGTAATGGAGCTTCAATGGCAGATTGTGTGAAAATTTTGATTTTTGAACTGGATTTGCCACTTAAAACTGCAGATGAAATTGTAATTAATTCTAAAGTTTGGGGTCATTTGAAGAAAGATACAAAAGAGTTGAGAGATGTTTTTTATTTAAGCATTAAAGGTAGGAATAAGGAGTAACTTGCGATCGCGACCTTGTTCTCTTGCATCTTAAAACCTAAGCGAAAAGTACGTCCAATAGCCCCGTCTTTTAAGGCGGGGTAAAAGGAGTAACCTTCCGCAAGCCGGCCTTCTGGTTTGCAAGTGAAGGTGCTTGCGGAAGGTTACGAGTTTTTGGTATGAAGTTACGAACGATTTTTTTGAAAATGAATTTCTTTTTGCACAAAGAATAAACAGAACCTCTGATTTTTATCAGAGGTTTTTTGTTTTTTGAGTTGCTTGATTTTTTAGAATTATACTTAGGTTTTTTAGCCCCGATTGCAGCGAAAAGCGGGTGAATGATCCCGCCGGAGTTAAATGTTTTGCTCCAATTCAATAAAAAGACACAAGCGGAAGTTCAAAGAAAAATCTTAAATTTGATTATGATGCCGCTACAGAAAATGTTATGATAATACATCATTATTCAACAGGTGCAATAAAAACAACTTTTTCGTCTAAATTAAATGAGCAACAACAACAGGTTGCAGATAATAACGTTGTTTTTTCAGAAAAAATTGGAGAATCTGATGCTCTGCCAGGAGATTACAGCTTTAATAATGGGGGATATACAAGTGAACCATTTAAAAAAGGTGTAGTAAAGCGATCAATAAAATCATTTGATATGACTCCTGAATTTGGAGGCAAAAAGGTAACATCAGGAGTTCTTTTTTCTGGTAATAAAGCATTAGCTGGTTATTATGCGGCTCCGGGTAATATTCCACAGGCTGGTCAATTAGGTAGTGATTTAAAAAAGTTTGTTGCTGGATTGACAGCAGCAATTAATAAAACAGACGATATTAAAAGTCTAACAATTTCAATAAATCAGACTTTGGGAATCGGAGTTAGCAAAGCAGGAGAAGATATAATGCGGGCGCAACTAAATATAGTTATGCAAAACGTAGTTTCGGAACTTAAATCTAATGGATTGAATAAAGATATTAAAATACAAATGGGTGAAGTTAATATTGAAAGAACAGAAAAGCCTGCTGCTAAGAATGGTGGGGTTAACATTAAAACAAAGTAGAATGAAATACATTTTTAATTTATTATTTATTTTATTGTTTTCTTTTTCATGTAAGACAAATAAGAATTTACAAAAAGAAAAAAGTACCAATTGCTCAAATTCTATTTATATAGACGAATATGGAAGATATTTTAAATTGTCCGTATCTACGGATACCATTATAGTAAATCCAACTGATAAACAATATGCTAAGATTGTTTTATTTGATTGTAAAGGAGCAATGTTTTTTGAAGGTTACAAGGATAGCTTGCTTTATGTTAAAGGAAGTTATCTTTCAGCAAAAGAAGTTACAATTAATAATGTAACTCAAGAAAATGTCTTGAATCCTGGAGAAATGAAACAAGGTAAAGAGGAGGTGTACGATCCATTAAGAAATGGAGAATGGAAGTACTATGAAAAAGGGGAATTATCTGTAGTGAAAACATATATTGATGGGAATCTTGTGAAAACCTCAAAAGAGTAACTTAATGTGTTAGAGTTATTTAGTTTGAAGTAGTTTGCTTAAGTTTTTAACTTAAGTTTTTAACCGAGAATAAGTGAAAATGTAACAGCTAGCTTTAATAGCCCCGGGTTTTAGCCCGGGGTAAATGGTATGAAGGTACGAACGAAATTTAATCGTACTTATAAAAGACTCGGATCAACATCAAAACCTGGTTCTAGAGGTAATTAAGCAAAATGACAATAGAAAAGGCTAAATATATATTAAGTTTTTATGATTATTTATTTCCAGTAGAATATAAAAATGAGCTCTCGCGGTTTCATGATGTTAATAATTATTCTTCTTTTACTATTGGAGAAACAAATGATGACTATTTACAAAAAGCAAGATTACATTACCAGTTAACTAAATTAGATATGGAAAAATATTCACACGAAAAGTATGATGACTGTTTAATAAAGATGGCGGAAATTATTTTAGAGAAAAATAAAGAAATTATTAAATTTAATTTATGCCCCATTTGTGGTGCTTTAGCAAGAACGCCACTAGCTAAGCAAGCCCCTTGTGGACATCGGTGGTAAAAGGAGTAACTTTTGTTTAGGTAAGAATAAGTATGAATGTAACACCCAGCTTTAATAGCCCCAGGTTTAGCCCGGGATAAATGGTATGATTTGCGGACGGAATTTTCAAAAATGAATTTCTTTTTGCATAAAGAATAAAAAGAAGCCTCTGATGAAAATCAGAGGTTTTTGAGTTGTTTGACTTTTTAGAATTATACTTATCCTTTTTAGCCCCGATTGCAGCGAAAATCCTTTGCCGCTTTTTCAGTGGGAAAGATTACAGCGAAAAGCGGGTGAATGTTTTCTGATGCAGCCTGATGCTTCTGCTCCAAATAAAAAATTAATTTCTTTTTAAAGGAATATTAGCTATCTCCCTTGATACCCGGCTGCCGGAAATAAATCTTCTGCTACTCCAGCAAATTATTCTTCACCGCATACATAATGATCCCAACCGCATTCCTTGCGTTGATCTTCTTTAAAATATTTTCGCGGTGCCGGTCAACCGTGCGGATGTTGATGAACAGCTTTTCCGCGATCTCCGAATTCTTGTATTCCTGGCTCAGTAGCCTGATCACCTGGATCTCCCGCTCCGAGAGGTTTACCGTCTTAAAGCTGGGCTTGATCTTGTTGCTCTTCACCAGGCCGCTCACCATGATCTTTGATACCCGGTCATTAAAATAATAGCCGTTATCCCTTACCGAATAAATGGCTTCACGGATGATCTCGATGGTCGTGTCCTTCAGCAGGAAGCCATGCGCCCCTTTTTCGATCAGGTGCAGCACCATCATGTCGGCGCTGTGCATGGTCAGCACCATGATCTTTACCTCCGGGAACTGCATTTTCAGGAGCTCTGTGGTTTTGATGCCATCCATGCCGGGCATGTCAAGGTCGAGCAGGATCACATCCGGCTTTGCCTTTTCCAGCTGCTCGAGCAGCTCTTTTCCATTGCCGGCTTCAAAGATCACTTTGATGTCGGGGAACTCTTTTAAAAGTGAGATGAGGCCTTTACGGAACAGGGGCTGATCATCAACGACCGCCAGCTTAACTGATTTCTTCATAGGCAATTGGAATTCGGATGTTTATACTGGATTCCTCCGTGGGACTGCTGGAATACATGATCGAGCCATTCATGAGCTCCACCCTGCTCAGGATGCTTCTCAGGCCAATGCCATCCTCTGTTTTTGAAAGGGATTCCATCTTTTCATGCGTGATCCCGGTGCCGTTATGCGCGATCGTAATCCCAAGCACGAGGCTGGCAGGCTCGCTGATCGTGAGCTCCAGCTCACTGGCCTCAGCATGCTTGATGATGTTGTTGAGGATTTCCTGCACAATCCGGAACAGCTGCAGCTCGAACATGGAGCCCAGCACAACCTCTTCCTTGTCAAGGTTCACGCGGATGCCCAGCTGCTGGCTTTCGCCGATCTGACGGCAATATTCCACCAGCGCCTTCTCAAAGCCCAGCCGGATCAATGATGCAGGCATCAGGTCGTGGCAGATGCCCCGCGTGTTCTTGATGGATTCATCGACCAGCAGAAGCGAATCTTTGATCAGGTCTTCGGATGGCCTCTTTTCCAATTGGTTTTTCAGGACTTTCGAGAAGTTAAGGCGGATGATCCCGAGAATGGAACCGATATCGTCGTGCACATTCTTTGCAATGCGCTCGCGTTCCTTCTCCACCATCGGGATCATCAGGTTGATCAGCGCCTTGTGCTCCTTCAGGATCTCTGCGCATCGTTTGCGTTCCGCCGCCAGTGACCTCCTGTAGTAAAAGATGATCAAAACAAGAATGGCAAACAGTGGCAGAATGCCCCAGCTAAATAAAAATACCCATTTCGAAATCAGATGCTCTGTCATAATAATCGATCATTTTCTCTACCCAATACGATAAAAACTGCTGAATCTGTTGAAATCAGCGATCCTCCGTTTTATTTTGCTTCATCACTAAAATAATTATTTAGCTGCTGCCAAACAACCGGAAAAACACTAAAATTTAAAAATGGGTAAAAATACCCATTGCCGTTTCAACTGATTTTAAAGGGCTGGACGTATTTATAATTGTTTTTCATTGCCATATTACAGGCGCATGTCCTCATGAACGATAATATTGGTGCCGTCGGTGTAAACCGTGGTAAAATAATGTTCGCTGCCCTTGGAGGTGTTGCAGGTCCAGTTGTTTCCGCTCTGGGCAGGCGTGGTTTCCACCGTCAGCCCCTCATCTTCCAGGTATTTTGAAATCTCTCCCTGGCTCAGTCCTGTGACCAAGAGAATATTATCACTAAATTTGTTAAAAGGGCAAAGTGCCGTTGCCTGGATGAGGCTGTTGCTCACTGAGCCCCACGATAATAGCATTATAGCAAGAGTTTTTTTTGTGTTCATACGGAGTAGTTTTGAATTGTTCGTTACAAAACAACCCTTCCGGGCAAGGAATTCACAGGACACTTTTTGAGCTCTGTGACATTTTTTTTATCTATTGAACTAAGTTTATGGTGGAATTATTTTCATTGATCAGGGGCCTGAATGGAGAAGAATGCCAGTTGCTGAAAAACTCTTTCAGGCGGTATAAAGGGGATTCCAGCTCTTCTTTAATGGGAAAGTTGTTTGATACCATCCGGCTTCGGCCGGGCAATTCCCTTTCCGACCTTCAGCTTTCACAGGCGCTTTACAGGAAAAAAAAGGATGTAGCCGTCGGGAAGCTGAAATCACGCCTGTTCCAGCATATCCTCGAAACGCTCGGTGCGGAAAGCACCCTGCTGAAGGATGACCTCTTCGACCTCAGCGACAGGCAGGAGCTCCGCGTCCGCAAGAAAATATACCAGTTCCGCGTGCTGTACCGCAAAAAGAACCGCGCCGATTATGTCACACTGATGCACCTGCTCAACGAAGTGATCAAGGAAGCAAAGGAGTATGAGCTGTATGACGTGCTGCTGGAAGCGCTCAGGCACAAGATGCTGATCCTGCGGCTGCGAAAGGGCTTTAAGGAAGTGGTGGAGATCGAGAAGCAGATCGCGCATTATACTGCAGCATAGACAGCCCTCTTAAGGACCCATGATATTTATTACGACCTGCTCACCAACATGAGCCATGTGCAGAATAAATCCTCAAAGCAGATCAAAGCCTCCTTCCGCGCCAACCTGAAGGAAATAGAAGGTTACATCAAACAGACGGGCTCTGCATTCATCAGCTACATTTACAAAATGCTCCGCCTCGAAGAGCTGCAGCGCGAAAAAAAACATTCCGATTCCATCGATGTATGCCTCGACCTCATCTCCCTCATCAAAAGCAAGCGCTTTCTTTACAGGGAAGAACGGATGGGAAATATTTACGATAACATCAGCCAGTGCCAGGTGTACAACGGCGATTTTTCCGAAGCCATCAAATGCGTGCAGAAGGCGCAGAAATTTTATTCCAAGAACCTGCGCAGCTATATTGCCTCGAAAGAGCAGGAGTTTCACGCTACCTTTTATGCCGGCGATTATAAAAATGCGCTGCTGCTGATCGAATACATCCTCAACCTTTCACTCGATAACATCGGGGAATTTTCTGCAGACAGGTACCTCTTCCTTAAGTCCTGCGCTTACTTTAAGCTTTCACGCTTCCGCGATTCCATCAGTATCTGCAATACCGCCCTTGAGCTTACGAAGGACAAAGGCCGCTGGGACCTTGGCATCCGCTACATCCGCATCATGAACATGGTGGAGCTCAAGGACCTTGACCAGGCCGACCATTCGCTGGAAGCGCTGCGCAAATCGCTCGGGAGGAATTCCAAGAACGATTTTATCTCCGCCCGCGATAAGGTTATCCTCAAAGCCTTCAGGGAATACTGCAGCTCCGGTTTCAGCCCCAGGCCTTCCGGCTATCTCATAGAGCTGATCCAGCAGCTGTCCGCAGCGGGTACAAGCCTTTCATGGGAATATTACAGCCACGAGCTTTTCCCGATCCACGACTGGATCTCTTCACGCCTGGAGTACAGTCCTTCAAAAGTCGCTGCCTACAAGCGGAAGCGCTGATCCATTCATCTGCCCGAAAGAATAATGAAATAAATTTTATGGAATTGCGTTGAAAAAGGCGTCTGCTTAAAGAACTGAGCCGGAACATAAAACAGCACTTATACATTTAATCTCCAAATCAGATCCAATTAACTATAATTGCATTAGATAATTCTGCCTATGAAAAAGATCCTTCCTTTATTTCTCCTCCTTCTTGCAGTGCATGCCCGCGGAAAAGAGATCGAACTGAAAACAACGATCACGGATGTTACCGTATTCCAAAGCGGTGCACAGGTGAAACGTACCGGCACTGTCACGCTCCCGGCCGGTGAATACGAGGTGGTGATCCGGGATGCCACTTCATTGTTGAAAAAGGAAAGCATCCAGGTAAAAGGCGATGGCAGCTTCACCATTATTTCTGTCAATCACCAGGTGGACCTCGGCGACCAGGAGCAGGACAAGGCAAAATGGGCGGAGCTTGAATCAAAGGAAAAAGAGCTCAGGCGGAAAATGGAAGACGTATCCGTAAAGATCGAAGTGCTGCGCACGGAAGAGGCAGTGGTGAACAACCTTCAGTCGGTAAGCACTACCACGGAAGGCGTTACGGTGGAGCAGATCGCGAAAGCGCAGGAGCTTCTGAAAACAAAGCTGGCGCTGATCAAAAACGAAAAGCTTGTTGCCAGCCGCCAGATGAAGGAATTATACGACGAGCACCAAACCGTTACACAGCAACTGAGCGTACTCAAAACGCCGAAGCAGCATGTTACGTACGAGATCATAGTGAAGGTGCTGGCAAAGGCGGAGACAAAAGCAGAATTCACGCTCAGCTATATTGTTCCGAATGCGCGCTGGTTCCCGACGTACGACCTTCGTGTAAAAACTGTTGCAGAGCCGATGGTGATCGATTACAAAGCGAATGTGACCCAGCAGACGGGTGAGGACTGGAACAATGTGAAGCTGAAGCTTTCCACCGGCGACCCTTCCCTGTCATCACAAAAGCCGAAGATTGAAACATGGTGGCTCAGCCTGAACCGGCCGTATGTTCAGCCAAGGCAGCAATCCAATTATTACCGCTACACCGATGCGCGTTTTACAAAAGTAAAAGGAACGGTGATGGATAGGACAACAGGCGAGGCGCTCCCGTTTTGCTCCGTGATGGTGGAGGGCACCAACATCGGGACCAGTACCGATCTTAACGGGAATTTCAGCCTTGTGCTGCCTGAGAACGGGAACAATTTAAAAGTGTCGTATGTGGGCTATGAAGCGCAGGTGCTGGCAGTAACAAGCGAAGACATGAAGATCTATCTTGAAAGCGGAGTGCAGCTGGAAGAAGTTCAGATCGTATCCAATACTGCAGGTGTTTATGATGGAATAAGCGATCAGATCAGCAAGGTGCCGGGGGTCAGGGGTGGCCGCTCCGATAAAAATAAATACATTGCCAATGCTGTAACGGCAACCCCAACCCTCAACATTGTCAGCACCGAATTTACGATCGATGAAAAGTACACCATCATTTCCGATCCGAAGAATATCACCGTTGCCATTCAATCGATCCAGTCGAATGTAAAATACCAGTATTACTGCGCCCCACGCCTCGACAAAGATGTATTCCTCACTGCGCAGATGGTTGACTGGGAACAGTACAACCTGCTGGAAGGCCAGGCAAATGTGTTTTTCGAAGGCACATTCATTGGCAGCACCCTGCTCGATACACGCTACCTTACCGATACACTGGAGATCTCGCTTGGCCGCGACAAAAGCGTAAAAGTGGAGCGCAAAAAATCAAAGGACTTTAACAAGCATGCCGTTTTCGGAAGCGATAATATCGCGAACCGCCAGTGGGACATCACTGTGAGAAACGGCAAGCAGCAAAGCATCGACATCATTCTCGAAGACCAGTTCCCGGTGTCTGCCGACAGCAAGATCGATGTGAAGCAGGAAGAGAAGAGCGGCGGGAAGCTGGATGAGAAAACAGGCATCGTTACCTGGCAGTACCAGCTGGAGCCCGGCGGAACAAAAACAATGCAGCTGAAATACACAGCACGCTATCCGAAAGGTACCTTCATCGGGCTTGATTAAAGGGAAATGTCAGTTCGTTCCGATAGCTATCACGCTTTGCAACGTATCAGGAATAGTGTCAGTTCGAGTAGTGAGGTACGAGCGTATCGAGAACAAGCACCGTTAATAATCCTGCTTTCAATGCTTCGGAGATTTTTAACTTAAAAGAAATTTAAAAAATAAAATATGAGAACACTTTCTCTTTTACTGGTACTGCTTGTATTCAGTGTGAATGCCAAAGAGGTCGACATGAAGACCACCATCACGGAAGTAACCGTATTCCAGAGCGGGGCACAGGTGAAGCGCACGGGCTCCGTAAAAATTCCGGCAGGTGAATCTGAAATAAAGATCATGGACGCGACTTCCTTATTGAAAAAGGAAAGCATCCAGGTAAAAGGGGAAGGGAATTTTACGATCCTTTCGGTGAACCACCAGGTGTTGCTGAACGATGTGGAAAATGAAAAGGCAAAATGGGCGGCGCTTGAAGCCAGGCAAAAAAGCTTGATGCAGCAGATGGAAGAGCTGAGCGTAAAGCTCCAGGTGCTGAATTCGCAGGAAGCTTCGATCATGAACCTGAAGGACATCTCCACTGCAACAAAAGGCGTTACCGTAGAGCAGATCGCAAAAGCGCAGGAGCTTGTCCGCGTAAAGCTCACAGAGATCAAAAATGAAAAGCTGAAAAATTCCAGGCTGATCCTCGATCTGTTTGATGAGCACAAAACTGTGACGCAGCATCTCGTGGCGCTGAAAACGCCGAAGCAGAATGTGCGTTATGAGATCGTGATCAAAGTGTTTGCAAAAACAGAAGTGCAGGGAGATTTTATTGTGAGCTACATTGTTCCGAATGCGCGTTGGTATCCAAGCTACGACCTGCGCGTAAAGAATGTTTCAGAGCCGATGACCATCGAGTACAAAGCAAATGTTTCGCAGGAAAGCGGCGAAGACTGGAACAACATCAAATTGAAGCTCTCAACCGGCGATCCTTCACAGTCATCGCAGAAGCCAAAGATAGAGCAGTGGTGGCTGTACCTGAACCAAAGCTATATTCAGCCCCGCCAGCAGAATAATTTTTACAGGTACACCGATGCACGCTTCACGCATGTGAACGGGATCATCATCAATGAGGAAACGGGAGAGCCGGTTCCATGGTGCACTGTAATGGTTCCCGGAACAAACATCGGGACAACAGCTGATGCTGAAGGAGGTTTTTCGCTGGTGCTTCCGGCAGATGCGAAAGAGCTGTATGTGTATTCAGTTGGTTATGCAACACAGGCAGTGGCTATTTCTCAAAAGGAGCTGGTGATCAAACTGCAGAAGCAGGAAATTCCGCTGAACGAGATGGTGAAGACCGATTATGAAAAACAATTGATGTCCCTTCAATCGCCTGTGTTCTCTACGGATTATGAAGGCGAGCTTTCCATACTGGATGTACCGGTGAATCCTGTATATGAGTATGGCTTTGGCGGAGGAAGCGGTGTTTCCCTGGGTGCAGCTGGCAACGCGTATTCATATGGCTGGGCCCCATCTGTAGATGCAGATACAAAATCGGGATCCACTGTTACAAGGGAGGCATATTCGAGTATGTCGGTAAACAAGATAGATGCGCTGCAGGTGACTTCCACCAAAACGCTGAACATAGTGAGCACCGAATTTTCCATCGAAGAGAAATACAGCATCCCTTCCGATCCGAAAAGCATTTCGGTGATGATCCAGAGCATCCTTACGGAAGCAAAGTACCAGTATTACTGCGCACCGCGGCTCGACAAAGATGTGTTCCTCACTGCACAGCTCGTGAACTGGGAGCAGTATAACCTGCTCGAAGGACAAGCCAATGTGTTCTTTGAGGGTACGTTCGTCGGCAATACATTTTTTGATACCCGCTACCTCGTGGATACGCTTGAAGTGTCGCTGGGCCGCGATAAAGGCATTAAGGTGGAACGTAAGAAATCGAAAGAGTATAACAAGCGCCAGGTGGCCGGCAACGACAATATCACTTACCGCGATTGGGACATTACCGTGCGCAATGCAAAGCAGCAGGCGATAGAGATCATCATTGAAGACCAGTTCCCGGTATCGGACGACAGCAAGGTGGTGGTTACACAGGAAGAAAAAAGCGATGGTAAATTAAATGAAACCACAGGCATTGTTTCCTGGCCGCTGAAGCTGGAGCCTTCCGCCACAAAAGACCTGCAGCTGAAATACAAGGTGAAATATCCGAAGGGCAGCTTTATCGGATTGGACTGAGAATCCGGCATTCTTTTTACAAGGATCAGAACAAACCAATTTTAAGCTGAGTATGGCACACCTTCCCTTAGTCACCTGTGGCATTTATTTATTTGATATCAATATCCGGAAATTTTTGATCTGTCATGCTACAAACGCGTCCTGGAAAACCTGGTCGCTGCCGAAAGGATTAAAGGACAATGACGAGGCCGCCTATGATGCGGCGATAAGGGAGCTGAAGGAAGAAACAGGAATCGATGCTTCACAGCTCAACATCCTGGAAACAGTGGAACTTCCACCGGTGCCTTATAAAAAGCAAAACAAAGTGCTCGAATCCTTCCTGGTCATAACCAACACTTCCCTGCAGGATCATAAATTTGTTTGTGCCTCCCTGACCAAACACAATATCCCGGAAGTAGACCGCTGGGACTGGATCTCAGCAGAGCAGATGAAATTAAAGCTGCATGAAAGCCAGCTGGAGAATTACGAAGAGATCATCGCATGCATCAATAGATTGCCGGGAAAATAATTTTTCCGGTTTTATAAGCTCGCACGATTTTTTAGTGATGCTTTAATGATCAGGTTTGATTTTTCGTGTGGACTTATCGCCACTTCCCTTTTATAATTTTTGATTCATTTCCTTCATAAAAGATGGTGTAAGCCATGGATAGGCATTGGTATGTTTTTTAAGAAAAAAATCAGGCGAAGATCCACCATAATTCTTTGCCAGTATTAACTCTTAATTTTTTATCAACATGGAAAATAAAAACAACAAAGACCACTCTGCTACGATGCAGAAAAATTCAACTGAAAAAGCAGAAGAAAAAAACGGGTTAAGCTCCGGTTCAAAAACCGGCACGAATAAATCATCAGACACAAAGGATGAGTCTTATTCATCCAAACAATCCGGATCGGAAAGCAGCACGGGCACAACATCCGAAAACAAGCAATCCGGTGAAAATGGTTTAAGCCAGGGTTCTTACAACCAGGGTGGTTCAGGACAAGGCAACTATAACCAGGATAGCCAGGGCTCTTATAACCAAAGCAGTTATGGGCAGAACGGGAATAACAACGGTTCTCAAATGAACCAGGGCGGCTACGGGCAGGGTAACCAGGGCTCTTATAACCAGGGCGGCTATGGACAGAACGGAAACAACAACGGTTCTCAAATGAACCAGGGTGGCTACGGACAAGGCAACCAGAATGGGTATGGACAGGGGAATTATAATCAGGGCGGTTATAACCAGGGTAACCAGGGTTCCTATAACCAGGGTGGTTACGGGCAGGGTAATCAGGGCTCTTACAACCAGGGAGGTTATGGACAAGGTAATTATAACCAGGGTAACCAGGGATATTATAACCAGGGCGGTTACGGACAAAATGGAAATAATAATGGTTCACAGATGAACCAGGGCTACGGCGGAAACCAGGGATTTAATCAAAATCCTTACAACCAGGGCGGTTACGGACAGGGTAACAACCAGGGAGGTTATGGACAAGGTAATTATAACCAGGGTAACCAGGGCTCATACAACCAGGGAGGGTACGGACAAGGTTATAATGATCAGTCGTACGGCCATGGTAACCACATGAATTCAAACAACAGGGGATATAATTCCGGCGGAGGTTATGGAAGATCTTCGGGAGATTCATCATACGGCCGCGGAGAATACGGTGGATATGAAGGAAGGAATTCCGGAAGGGGATATAATGATGAGCAGAACGGATCCGATAATTATCAGCGTCAGAGCCGCGGAAACTACCAGGATGATTTTGATTCGCAGCGTTCGGGAAATGATTATTACGGCGGAGAGAACGGCGCTTACGGAGACAATGACAACGATCAGCGTTACGGAAACAACGGCAGAAGAAACCAGAGAGGAAGATCATCCCGTTGGTAATAAAAACAGATCATCAATAAAAAAGCTATCATGTTTCTATGATAGCTTTTTTATTATCCTTTAAAAATAAAAACCCTTGTAAACATTTGTTCACAAGGGTTTTTCGTTCAAATAAAAATTACTGGATCACGATCTTCTTATAGTAGCTGTTGTCAGCATTGCTGATCTGCAGCATATAAACACCTTTGGCTTCTCCCGACAGGCTGATCTCTTTCTCATTAACAGCGCTCAGCTTTTCGGAATAAATAACTTTGCCCAAAACGTTTGTGATAGTTAATGTGATCGTTTGATCTGCCATGTTGTTTACAAGAAGCATGAACGTGCCGTTGTTCGGGTTAGGATACACGTTGATCTCCGGTTCGCTTTCCGGGTTGCTGTTTGATGCAGCAATTGATCCGTCCCTCAGGCAGGATGCGATCGTAATGTGTTTTGACCGCTGTGCGCTTTGCCCGCAATCGTTGATCGCACGCACAGTTACATTGCCTGCAGAATTGCCCCAGTTAACAGTGATGGAGTTGCTTCCCTGTCCGCCCGTGATGTTTGCACTTGCCGGAACTGACCACAAATAACTGCTTGCACCGCTGACAGCTGCTACAGAAAAATTAATGCCTGTTTCAGACGGGCAAACACTTGATGGCCCGCTGATGGCTGCAGGAGCTGCAGTGACAGAGCGCAGCAATGTTGATCGCGCTGAGCTGTTCCCGCATCCGTTGCTTGCATATACTGTAAGGTTCCCTGACGTGAATGTACTGTCGAAGTACACATCAATGCTTGTCGTGCCTTGTCCGTTCACAATGTTTGCGCCCGCCGGTGCTGTCCATGTATAGGATGTGGCACCCAGCGCTGCAGGCACACTATATGTTTGTGAAGAAATTCCTGAAGTGCATAAACCTACCTTTGTTCCGGAAATTGCTCCCGGTGTTACAGGAACAGAACGTAATAACGTGGAGCGTACTCCGCTGCTTCCGCAGGCATTGTTCGCAATAACCGTAAGATTACCGGAAGTGAAAGTAGAATCAAAATAAACATTCACAGAATCGGTTCCCTGTCCGCTTCCAATGAACGCTCCCGCAGGCGTAGTCCATGTGTAAGAAGTGGCGCCGCTTACAGGAGCAATGGAATAATGCACCGTGCCGCTATATGATTGGCAAAGCTCTGTTTTCTGCCCGGTGATCGCACCCGGAGTGTTCGGCACCGAATGAAGTGCAATGCTTCTCACTGCACTTGACCCGCATGCATTGTTAGCAGTCACAGTAAGGTTGCCCGATGTAAACGTGCTGTCGAACAATACGCTGACCGAGTCGGTTCCCTGCCCGCTGAGAATGGTTGCACCTGCCGGAACAGCCCATGTATAGGATGTTGCGCCGTTTACAGGATTTATTGAATAAGTAACCGTTGAATTTCCTGCAGCACATAATTCGGTGCGTGGCCCGGTGATCGCTCCCGGCGTGCCCGATACCGATCTCAGCAATGCTGTTTTTTCCGGGCTGTCGCCGCAGCTTCCGGAAGTATGCACCGAAATGTTCCCGGAAGTAAATGCACTGTCGATGCTCACTGTGATCGTGTCATTGCCTTGCCCGGATGTAATGGTAACACCCGTTGGAACAGTCCATGTATAGTTAACTGTTCCTGCAACAGGGTTCACATAATAGACCGCACTGGAAATTCCCGAAGGGCATAATCCTGATTTAGGGCCATGAATGTTGCCTGGTGTCACTGTCTGTGTTGGTGCCTGCAGCGTGATGGAAATGGCAGGGCCTGATCCGCAGGCATTGGTAGTTGCTACAGAAAGCGTTCCGCCCATGGAAGTATTGTCGAACGTTACTTCAATGTGTGTTGTACCCTGGCCGGAAAGAATGGTAGTCCCGGCAGGAACGGTCCATGTATAGCTTTCAAGGTAGTTTGTATAAGAGGTGGTATCTACATCATACGAGTATACAACCGAAGGCGCGCAAAGGTTCGTGGTCTGCCCGAGAATCGTCGTTCCCGGCTGTGGAGGAACGGATGTAAGATGCAGTGTGATTTCATTCCCGCTTCCGCAGAAATTGGAAGGAGTTACCGAAATATCACCGGAGCTGAAAGTGCTGTCAATAAAAACAGTGATCATGCCTGTGCCTTGTCCATCGGTGATAGTGGTTCCTGCAGGGCTTGTCCACGTATAAGTGGTTGAGCCTGAAGCAGGGGATACATAATATGTAACATAGGGTGTATTGGACGAACACACCGCAGAGCTTTGTCCGTAGATCGCCTGCACAGATGGGATGGAATTAAGTGTGATCTGTGTAGAGTCGCTGCTGCCGCATGAATTGTTTGCATACACGCCAAGGTACCCGGAAGTAAATGTACTGTCAATGGTCACAGCTAAAGTATCGGTACCTTGTCCTGCAACAATCGTAACTCCTGCCGGAACCACCCATGTATAGGAAGTTGCACCACTTACAGGGCTTGCATGATAGGTAGTTGAAGAAATTCCTGAAGGACATAAACCTTCAGTGATCCCTGTAATATAATTAACCCGGAGAGGATACGGGAAAAGTGACAGTGACTGCATCCCGCTGCTTGCACAGTCGCTGTTTGCTGTCACTGTAAGATCGCCGCCTGTAAAGGATGAACCAAAATCAATGATCACATTTTCGGTTCCCTGCCCTGAAATAATGGTTGCGCCCGTAGGTGCTGTCCATGTGTAGGAAACAGCGCCCGGTACCGAAGGAATGGAATAAGATTCCTGCACAAGGCATAAAGCATGGGTGTTGCCGGTAATGCTGCCTGGTGTTGCAGGGCCCGGAGAAATATTATCCTTATAGCTCACATACGTTCCCGATGGCCCGCTTACTGTTACGGAAATACTTCCCCCGGTGAATGAGCTGTCTGTATCAACAATGATCGAGTCGGTGCCTTGCCCGGCGGTAATGGTCATGTGGTCGGATACTCCCCAATAAAAGGAAGTAGCGCTGGTGTCAGTGATCGAATAAACAATATTGCTGCTGTTCGGGCAAACTATATCCGGCCCTGCAATCTCCTGGACGGAAATACCCGGGCATACATTCAGCACATTTCCGCCCGCCCCGCTTGTTCCGGCAAATGTTTGCCCGGTACCACCCGAATGGGCAATGTAATTCGAATCAGGAATAAAAAGAGATTCTGTGAAAGTAACCGAAGAAGCTGCGAGTGAAATATTGTTATCGTTACAGCCCGTATTGCCTGCTGAATCCGTTCTTGTTAAAAAAACATCATAGGAGCCAAGCGGGTAGGAGCCCGAACCTGCTGTGTATCCCGCTACTGCAAATCTTCCAGCCGTAGTTTCTGTTGCATAGTAAGCTGCATCCTCAAATCCGCCGGGACGAAGTTTTGCCCAATTCACATTTCCGATGTTGTCCGTTGTAAAGAAAAAACTGGTGGCTGCGCTGGAGCCCGCTACTACAAAGCCATTTGCGGAAGTTTCCTCAATTGAAAAAGCAACCTGGTCATCGTTCGCATCATATAGTTTCGTCCACAGGCTGGCGCCGCTGGGATCAGTCTTTGCAATGAAAACATTGTAATCGCCCGACCCGAAGCTTTGGCTGTAACCTGTGAGAATATAATTATTGTCGCTTGTTTCCCGGATGGAATAACCGAAATCATTTGGCGCTTCTCCCATTGTTTTGCTCCAGGTAAGATCTCCGCTGCCGTTGGTCTTTATCATATAAATATCTGCACCTTGCCCGGTTCCGTCATTGGGGCGTGTGAAGCCTCCTGCGATATAATTTCCATCACTGGTTTCATGAACGGAAAAAACTTTTTCATCATTGCCTGTTCCATAAGCTCCTGTCCACACAATATTTCCCGTACTGTCGGTCTTTATTAAATAGGCATCAGAGCTCCCGTTGCCGAAACCTTCTGTCGCACCGCCAATAATATATCCTCCATCGCTTACCTGGTCAGCGTAAAAGCCAAAGTCATTTCCTGTCCCGCCAATTTCCTTGTCCCATGAGAGATTTCCTCCGGCATCTGTTTTAATGAGGTAAACCTGCCATCCGTTTCCGGTGGTGAGTGTATATCCGGCTACTATAAAACCGCTGTCGGCCGTTTGGTTCACTGAGAACCCATATTCGTCCTGGCTTCCGCCGAATGTTCTTGTCCACAGTGTGTCGCCGTTCGCATCTGTTTTTATAAGGTATACATCGGAGCTTCCCGCGCCAAAGCTTTGCGTATAGCCGGCTATCACGAAACCGCCATCCGTGGTTTTTGTAGCGGAAAAACCAAAGTCAAGGCCTGAGCCGCCATAATGCTTTTCAAATTTTACCTGGGCATGCATGCCGATGGAAAGACAAATGGCAAGAAAGAGAAGTGCTTTTTTCATTGTAGATGGGATTGGATGAATATTGATTTTAAATTTGTGTTCAACAGCAATTGTCTGTATAACAGACAGGAGAGCCAAAGATACAGGCGGAAGCCACAAAGGGCTTTCATTTTTTTAACCTGCGGTCAACTTATTTATTCAGTGGTAAAGAGATTTAGCTGTCCCATGAAAAAACATCGGTGTTTTTCATGTATAAGGCGTCAATAAAAAATTGATTGAGGGAGTAGCTCAGTACTAAGGTAGAAATTGTTTTTTTAAAAGCAATTAAATCAATAAATACCGGGTTGAGATAATTTTTTGAAATAAATGAGCCCCCCAAAAATGTGCCTGGTAAAAAGTTTGTTTGTCGCTGAATAATGTTGTAATATAGCTATGCGGTATAAAATACGTTTTTCAACTTTAAAAATATCCACATGAAAAAAATTACTTTCTTAAAATTAGCATACATCACAGTTGTAGCTGCGGCTCCTGTAACAGTATTTTCCCAGCCCGTTTTTCAGAAAACATATGCATCGGCATCGCCAAATGAAAAAGGAGAATTCGCCGGGCCGGCAAGCGGTGGAGGTATTATCATCTGTGGTAAAACAGCCAACCCGCCTTACGATGCCATCGTAATGAAAACAGATAACAGCGGTGCGATCCAATGGTCTAAAAAGCTTGTAGGATCAGGAGAAGATGTATTGAGCTGCATTCGCCCGACCTCCGATGGCGGTTACATTGCAACAGGCTTTACGACCAGCTCAGGTGCCGGTGGAGCAGACCTGCTGCTTGTTAAGTTCACGGGTACGGGAACTGTATCATGGTCGAAAACCTACGGAACCACAACCGATGATGGCGGCTTTGATGTGCGCCAGACGACAGATGGAGGCTATATTGTTACCGGCGAAGCAAAGAATTCGAGCAGCGTTTCAACGGGTGCGATCTACCTGCTTAAGACAGATGGTACCGGTGTGCTAACCTGGTCGAACATGTGGGGCACTGGCCTGGGCAATCAGGGAAGAACGGTGATCCAGACTTCGGATGGCGGCTACTTCCTGGCAGCGAATGGAAGCAACGGGTTTTTCTATTCAATTAAAACAACAAGTGCCGGAGTGGTTTCATGGTCACGTGCAACCCTGCCAACAGCAATGAGCTCGGGATCGATCCAGCAGGCGATCCAGACGGCCGATGGCGGTTATGCGCTTTTCGGAAATACGATCGCCAGCAGCGATAACAACATCAACATGGCACTTGTGAAATTAAACAGCACAGGTGTGGTGCAGTTCTGGAAAACATACGGCGGAGTGGGGATCGATTTTGGAATGGGCATCCAGGAGATGACAGGCGGCGGCTTCCTCGCTGTAGGATACACAGCAAGCTTCGGTACCTTCAGCGATATGATGATCTTGAAAATAGGCGCCACAGGAACACTTACCAGCGCAAAAACAACATCCTATATCGGGAGCTCTTATGATGGTATGTTCTTATCCAAAACAAGCGATAACCTGTACACTTACGCCAGCATGAGAAATGACGGTGTTTACCTTTTCAAAGGGGATGCATCCGGCATAACAGGCTGCACTTTAACAACAGCAGCATCCACCGACAATGCATTTACAGGTTTCTTCGACAACAACGCACCGATCACTGCTTCAGGAACCACAATAACCACTGCAGCAACATACACTGCGGCGGCTCTTACATTAACTACCACAACATTGTGCAGCAGCGTTGTGGGCATTGAGGAGGAAATGCTGGATAAATACATTTCAGTTTATCCGAACCCTGCAAACAGCAGCATTGAAATCAGCCTTGATGAGCAGCTTACAAAAGGAGCAGTGGAAGTGAAGATCTATGACCTCTTCGGAAGATTACTTTCCACTAAAAGTTCTTCAGCTGTTTCCGGCCTGAAACTGGATGTGCAGGAGATCCCAAGCGGGATCTACTTGTTAACTATTCTGGCGGATGATCATTCTTATAGTAAGAGAGTGGTGATTGAGCATTAGGAAATAAATTTAAAAAGAAAGCCCTGCAAATTTAGGCTTGCGGGGCTTTTTTATTATATAAGTACAGACGGTTAGATTCAGTAGCCGCTGTTTAGCCATTAATCTTCGAAACCTATTTTTAAAACTATTTCTTGACACGTTTTAGTTATAGTCGCCTGCCTGTTATTTTCTGTTGGGTACATTAAATAACCTGAGTTTTGAACCGCTTTGAAATTATACGTGCCCTTATTCACATTGTAAGATATCTCTGTGTGGCCTGCTAAGGTTTCTAAATATTTATCGCCTTGATATAATGTGTATGGATTGGCGGATAAATTTTTTATAGTGATTATACCTTTTTGTTTTTTCTCGCATTCGGGAATACTCATCTCTGCAACAACATCTTCTGCAACTGCATAAATTTTCAATACTTCGTCATTTATTTTTTTTGTAAGATTGTAGCTTGTTATTTCGGTTAAATAATTTTCATTGTTGCAGCAAGTAGAATTAGTAATGCAGTTAACATCTGCGCAGGCAGTATATTTAGTCTCCAGTTCTTTCATATATTCGTCTGCTTTTGCATTGAGTAAATTTAAAGTCGGAATTATTTCATTGTATTTTGCCATAATTCTATCTGTGTAATTTTGTGGCAATCCCTCCCCAGTTAGACCATTTTGTAATTGTTCCTTACCTGATTCAGAGATAAGTTCATTTATGAGGGTTTTAGCTGAATAAACACTGATAACAGCTTCGTTAATCTTAGATAAAAGATTTTGTTTCTTTTCATCCCAATTAATGCCATCTATACCGTACAAAGTGAATGGTGAATAATAATATTGAGTAATATAACTTTGATTGGGATCTGAAATATTCTTTACTGCGCTTTCTATAATCGCTGCTATTGCAGATGCTTTTTCTTGTCCATTTCCATTAATAATTGCGGTTATTTGATTTTGGATAGAACTTTGTTCAATTCCGGGTCCGTTAATTTCAACAGAAACGGAAAAATTGTATTTGCTAAGTTGTTCATTCGTCCAGTTGCCGTTATCAATTTCCATTGATCCACTACCTCTAAATGGAATTTTGCCTTCTATCCCTATAGAGGAACTTGTCTCCTCAGTATTGTCAGTTTTTGAACTGGTCTTGGTTAAGATAACACTAATATCACTTTCCTTCCTAATCCCACTGATATAATGAGTTCCATAAAATTTAATAAAGTCTTGAATTTTATTCTGATCGATAAGTGCTTTGGCATCAGGTGTTAGTTGAGGATCAGTTTCAAAGGAATAGACACCAAAATCAACATCAGCATAGAAAATAATTTTTTCTTCATTTTGAATGTCTTTTGTAGTATACTCTTCCAACTTTTGTCCACTAGAAGAAAATAGATTTAGAAAACTAACTTTTCCAGAGATTCCTTTGGATTTGAATTTATTATATTCTTCATTGGTACGTGTATAAAATAATCGGATTGAAGTTTTTTTGCCTCCTGTTTGTTGAGAAGTTAACTTGCTCGGATTGGAGCTTGCAGCAGTAAAACATGATTTTGTCTGCTTGTAAACGTCATTTATATGAAATCCCTTGCCAATTTTTATAGGAGGAGCAGTATTGTCATGATTAAAATAATTTGCATCAAAAACACTTGAAGATTGAGCATGAGTTTGAAAAATAATTGTTATGCTAAATAATAATATTGTAAATAGATTAAATTTTTTTTTCATTTTAACGTTGTTTGTTTAATTGGATTGTTTTTTAAATTATATATATCACAAATAAATACTGATTTCTGATAATCTTTTATACACTTTTCTTCTTTGTGACATCTTTCAAATGTCAAACGTGAATTCGCCCAATTCATATCCCAATCATCTAATCTTTTAAAATCGCTTCACCTTTTACGAACCATGAAAAACCAAATGCCCAAAGTGCCACAGCTTCGCTCCAAAACACAGGCTTTAAATGATAAAACCGACATCTAAGTCCGGGCAAAAACAAGTACAGAATTATAACTACTACACAAATCAACATTACGGATCCACAAATTTTATAGATTATGTTCCTAATCCTTTTTTCCAAAGTTTGTTCTGTCTTCTTTTTATCACTTTCTGTGAATAAGAACAGGGAGTAATAGGTAAGGCTTAAAAAGAATCCACAAGCGCAGGCTAAATGAATATACCCAATAAAATTGGTAGAAGCTTCACAATTACCAATAGTTTTAAACGTAGTAGGGAAAAAAGCTACTCCCAAACCAAAGATGCAAGCCAGCCTGCTGGTGATTTTATCTCTGTGATCAAAACCTTTGTAAGAGTATAAAAACACCGAAACCATACACAAAGTACCAACAAAAATATTTCGCATATCTGTATGATAATAATGACTAATTGAAATTTGAAGCCCTTCTTTCATTATTAAAGAATAAAACAATAAGATAAAGGGTAATGCAATACCCAATAACCCAACAATTTTTCGCAATATCATATAATTTATGATTAATTGATCGTTGCTTGGCCTCGTTGGTGATTGATCCATATTTATTGAGTTTTGGTTTAAATATTTATCGAGCAATACATTTTTTTCTCTTTTAGTTAAATTTCCTTTCTTAGTTTCTTCTTTTACCCCTTCCCATTCGAGTTTGAGCAAATCTTGAGTTAGACTGACTAATTCAATTATTTTATTTTTAATTGTTTCCTTTTCAGGCTCCTGAAGTTGGGTACTATTTGTTAGATCAACGATCATATCTATGTTTTTAATTAACCTTTTATCAAAGGAATCATTTCGGTTTAATTGAAGGTTAATTATAAATCTTAACCTGTTGATTTTTTGAATAATCTCATTTCTTTCTGAATCGCGAAGAGGAGTTATACTTAAATAAAGAGTTAAACCACAAAACTCTGAAATACTATTCCTGACGGTTTCAATCCACTTGGTTCGGGAAGCTGTGACAGAATTAATAAATATTGTTTTTTTTGAATTGAGTAGACTAATTACCAATCCCGTCAACCCAATTATAAATGTGAGCGTTATCCCCGCAATTGTGATAATATCTTTTAATTCCATATTTTTGAATTTATGAATCTTAAATTCAATCACAATACTCCCCCAATTTCTTCTCATTTCCTTGGACACTTTTCCCCCTCCGTGACATCCTTCTCCATAAAATTGTATCGTAATTCCTGTAAAACGCCAAATATACCCTAATCAAAATCCATTATCAATCCGTAAAAACACGGTATTTTATAAAAAATTTTGAAAAAATTCAGGAATCAGCTTATTCTTCCGGAGTCGCGCGTAAGCCCTGAAAGCATACGATGCCGTGTCGCCCGTGTGTGTGGTTATGCTTTCTTGTCCGCCTGGGCGGATTGTTTCTTTTTCATCAAGGAAAAAGAAAAGGAAACAATGAAGTGATTGGTTTTAAACAAGAATATGCTTTCTTATCCCGCAGGTACAGGATTTCTTTTCATCAGATTTCAGTATCCTCTTCACCGCGCGTAGAAAGAAAATCCAACCAGAGCGCTTCCAATTCTTCAACAAATTCAGCTTTGATAAGGATCCCGCTTGCCTGCGGTGTCCATAACTGTTTTTCCATCCTGCCGATAGCAAGGATGTCAAGCGTCAATATTGATTCGGTAGCCGGATCGAGAAGAACATCAAAGTCGATCAGCACGCGATGCGTGTCATTGCCTTTCCGGTTTTTGCCAATAAATGGTTCAGAGGAAATATAACCGGAAGCAAACAGGCCGCGCTGCTTTACACCTACAATTGATATAAAGGCACGATCTCCGCGCTTTACTTTTTTATGGCTGGCACAGGTCCAGCTCTCTTCCACCTTTCCTCCCTTCCGCAGGTTCTCACTTTGCTCACCGATCTCGGGCCAGCTGAATTTAATGGGATTCCAGGAGAAGAGAAAGGTGTTCTTCGGTTCGTTCATTTTATTAATGATATGTAAAATCAAAAAGCCCTAACCGGTTAGGTCAGGGCTTTCTGTTTTTGCTGTGGTGCCTCCAGGAATCGAACCTGTTTTGCCTTCCTTTTGCTTATTTGCTCTAACCTTCTGTAAATATAGGGTTTCTGAAAGATTTGAGAAAAGTAAAGGAAAAAGAAATCAACTGGAATTAAACAAAAGTGTCCCCCGTACTGTCCCCCGGGAATTGAATTAAGATATATCTTTGCCTCATCTTAATACTCCACGAATGGCTCAATTCAATTTTTATCTTAAAGACCCTGCGGCTGATAAGCCCACCCCAATCATGCTTTTTGTGAGCTGGAATAATACAAGATTGAAGCTGTATATCAACGAATCTATTCATCCTGAATACTGGCAGGGCAAGGATAAGGCTAAGTCGGATTATCAACGTGCGACACAGACAAGGAAGTTTAAAGAAAATGACGAACTGAACTGCAGGCTGGATGCGGTGCTTTCAAATGCAAAAACTGCTTTAAGAAAGTTTGTAAATGATAATGAGCGTCAGCCATTAGCAGAAGAGCTGAAAACTGTATTGAACGAAAAGATAAACCATGTAGCGGAAACGAAGCTCGACTTCTTCGGATTTATAGAAAAATTGATTTCGGGTTCTCCCAGCAGGGCAAATGAGGCAACCGGGAAACCTCTAAGTATTATCACCATACGGATTTATAAAAGGTCGCTGGCGCTGCTCCGGGAATTTAGCGAAGTAAAAAGGCGAAAAATTGATTTTACAAGTATTGATCTCGATTTCTATCAGGATTATATAGCCTATTTGACCGAAATAAAGAAGTTTTCCAGCAATACCATAGGAAAGCATATTAAAGTCCTCAAATTCTTTTTAAACGAAGCTACAGAGCGTGGCTTAAATACTTCATTAGCCTATAAAAGCCGCAGATTCAAAATAGTGTCAGAAAAAACAGACAGCATTTACCTTACAGAAAAGGAGTTAGAGGATATACATACGCTGGAATTAATCAATTATCCCCGTCTTGAAAAGGTAAGGGATTTATTTTTGGTGGGTTGCTGGACTGGCCTTCGCTTCTCTGATTTTTCAAGGATCAAGCCTGAAAACATAAAAGATGATTTTATAGAGATTGAAACGCAGAAAACAGGGGAGAAGGTAACCATACCCATTCACCCTACTGTTAGGGAGATCATGACCAGATACAAAGGCAAATATCCCAATTCATTACCTCCGGCTATATCTAATCAGAAAATGAATCAATTTATTAAGGAGTTTGCAAAGAGGGTGGAAAGCCTGAATGTAAGAGCTTCCAAGACATTCACTAAAGGCGGAGTAAACATGACTACCAGCAACATTAAGGCTGAAATGATCACGACACATACAGCCCGGAGGAGCTTTGCATCCAACCTTTACATTGATGGCGTTCCGGCAATCACAATTATGAAGATCACAGGGCACAAAACCGAGAAGGCATTTTTACTGTATATCAAGATCACGCCTACCGAAAATGCGAAGATCCTTCAATTGCATTGGCAAAAAAAGAAAAAATTGCGGGTCGCGTAATTCCTTTCCTGAAAGAATTGCAGCGTGTCACCCTTAATTTTAGGGGGTGTTTTGCGGCAAAATCACACAAAAAGCGCCTGAAAACTTCTTGATAAGCATAAAAGACTGGCGTTCCTTTGCATAAAAATAAAAGCATGGAACAACAGATTATTTTAAATGTATCGAAAGAAGAGCTGCGTCAACTCATTGTGGAGGTCTTCCGGGAAGCGTCAGAGGTAAAACAGTTAACCCAACGGTTAAAAGATGCAACAGAACGTTTGCTTACCCGCAAGGAAGTAGCTGCGCTTTTAAAGGTTTCTCTTCCTACGCTCCGTCAATATGTTAAAGATGGCCTGATCCAGTCCCACAGGATCGGAAGACGGGTGCTTTTTAAGGCCAATGACGTTGAAAGTGCTTTAACAGCGGTAAAGATGCAGAAATTCAAAAGGAGGGACTAATGGCGCACAAAAACGATTATTCGGTTGTGGTCTTCTTCCCGGACTTTACGCCTAAGAAATGGCAATTTGTTCATCGGCTTAACACAATGGCTAATCATTTAAACGAAAAGCATCCGAGCTGGATATACATGAATATTTACAACAGGCGGGAAGGGCGGTTTATAAAGCGATTTTATAAAGAAGATGTTATTCCTGAGTTTGTGGAATAATGGGTAAATCAATTTATTGTTTCAATAGTTTTTTGCTGATCGTCATTTTTTCATCCGACAGCTGAATAAGGTATATACCATTTGTTAATCCTTCAACGTTAATTTCGATAGCAGTTTTCCCTTCAATAAAACCATCTTTTTGCGAATAAACTGTTTGCCCTAAAATATTTTTTATTTGAATTACCGGATTATTTAACATTTGAATAAGTTCTATTGTTAGTTGATCTGTTGTCGGATTTGGATAAACATTAAGAGAGGAATTTGGTTGTTCACTTTCGTCAACCCCGATAACCTGCTCACAATCTTGGGAAAGTGTGTAATCGCCCCTGAAAATGCCAATGTTGTTAATCGTATCTCCATTATAAGCGTATTTCGCACCGCCAACAATTAACGAATCATTATAGAATATAATTTTTGAAAAGAGAGAACCGGGAGTTGTATTGCATGGTACACTATCATAAAAGCAAAAGTCTGTTCCGTTAAAAGAAAGAAATCCTTTGAACTGTCGACCTGAGTACGCAGAACAGGCTCCCACCATATACAGCTGATTATTTTGTACGGCCATATCAGTAATAGCAAGCTGTAAGCCACCACCTAAATCATTAAAGTTTGTCCCGTCATAGGAAAATATAGCATTTCCAACGTTGCCTGAAGCCTTGTTAAATTCCCCGGCAATAAAAAGTTTATTATCATATACTATAAGTTTAAAAACCCGTGCAAATGTTCCAACAATACTTGTTCCAATAGAAACCCATTGACTTCCATTCCATTTCATCAGATTTCTAATAGTTCCTGTTGTATCGGTAAAGAGTCCCCCAACATACAATTCATTGTTATACACTACGGCGGTTGAAAAATTTCCGCCGTACATAGGCCAAATCATATGATTAGAAAAGGTTAATAAATTAGAGCCATCATATTGAGCAAAGTAATTTAATGGGACAGTATTTAAGGAATCAAAAGATCCCATTATTACTATGTTTCCATTGTATTTAGCGATACCTGTAATTCCATTATAATCGGTTACTGATGCTATTTCTGTCCATGTTCCCGCATTCTTTTTCCAAATTGACTGATCGCCATAAGCATACAGCGTACCATCAATATATTGAAAGTGCTTTATCGAGTTTGGGAGCTGTGGAATTGAATCCCAGGTAGTCCCGTCCCATTTTGCAACGTAATCCGAAACATAGCCACCTAATAAATTAAAAACGCCTGCCATATATAGTGTGTTATCGGTACTATCTACAGCGAGAGACCAGACAGTGCCATTGTACATACCGCCGCCCAAAGGCTTATATAAACCTGTTTGGCCGTAAAGCCAAACAGGTATTATAAGCATCG
This sequence comes from Bacteroidota bacterium, assembly GCA_025963775.1. GTDB lineage: Bacteria > Bacteroidota > Bacteroidia > 2-12-FULL-35-15 > 2-12-FULL-35-15 > 2-12-FULL-35-15. The sequence goes on from JAOQAD010000018.1 coordinate 28,152, forward strand.
TTATAAAAATTATTTTTTTCATTTAGTAGATATAAAGTTAGGCTAAAAACCTAATTTATAATAATTTATTGTTTTATAATTCTTGTTGTCTTTTTAAAGGTACTTGTTTGAACAACAATAAAATACATTCCTCTATCAGCCCCGCTAATATCAATTGTTTTTAAATGTCCCGACAAAAGGTCTGTTTTCACTTCTAAATAAACTATCCGTCCAAGCATATCATAAACCATTATTGAAGCACCTTTTACGTCCATATCGTCCGTTTTGATGTTGTATAGTCCTCTACTGGGATTAGGAAAAACAAGAAAATCAGGAATTTGTACTTCATTTTCGGGGATGCCGATCATAACCATTGGCATTCCTTTCTGACTTAACCGGATGAAATAAGCATCTGAATTAACTGTTGCGGGATCATAGCCTAGTTGTCCGCCATTAAAGTCCCACTTTTGAGCATCCTGATATACTCCAATCATTCCGGCTCCATCATCTCCATCACCCGTTCTTGCTAAAGTATGCGTATTAGTAGTCGTTTCAGCAATAAACAAATGATGCGTCCATACAGCTATGCCACCTGCCGAAGTATTTATATGCCCGGCATCCAATGCGGGAGCACTGCTTGAACCGTAAATATATTGGCCAAGACACCAATCACTGTATAAAAGATTATCCGAGTTATCACATAAGGCAAAAAGCCCATCACTGTTTCCATTATTCAGCGGTGCTGTACCGGCGAAATTAAACCCTGTTGGAATAGCAGGCGTTGAGGGATCATAATATGAAACATCTCTCGAATAGGTTTCTCCAACGGCCAAAATATTTTCAGTGGCGGAATAAGGAGAATTGAAAATGATTCCGCCAATGGCTATTCCATTAACGCCATCATTATTATTTCCGCCTCTGTATGTTCCCCAGTTAAAAACTCCGCTACTCGTAAATTCATAAAGAAAACCATCCGATGATCCCCCATTGAAAATCGCTCCCGTTGAAGGGCTTCCTTGAAAATAAGCCCCGGTTTTAGGGCAAAGAGGAAATTGTCCGGCAGTGCTTGGAACGGTACCAAAATCAGCAACGCTTGAAGGAGCAGAGGAACCTGTTGATCCTCCAATAATAATATTACCATTGCTTGGCCTTATGGCAATAGCATTGCCATAATCGTCACCGCCTCCGCCAATATAGCTAAGCCAAGGTGTTGCTGCGAATTTACCTACAAAGGCATCTAATTGACCACGATTAGAGCCCTGATTATATGCTCCTGTCAATGTAATAGGATTGAACGTAGCTGCCGATGAAGCTGTTGTTCCCGTAAATAAAAGGTCACTGCTTCCATTGAAAGCAATCTCATTTACTACATCATATCCAACACCGCCAATAAATTCAGCACTTACAAGCGCAGCCGAATTGTTTACCTTAATCAAAAATCCATCTCCATTTCCAGAATTGGAATTATGAAATGTAGTGGAACAGACCGGAAAGCCGTTGTCGCCACTACCGTTTGGGATTACACAAGAATTGGAGGAAGCGGTGCTGTATGTAATGCCTCCTATTGCTAAAACATTACTTTTGTATTTTATATCATTTGCTATATCATCACCAGAGCCCCCTAAGAAAGTGGAAGTAGCGCCTGATACTGTTGCAAATGCAGCATACTGAATATCAAGGATAAAAGCATCCTTGCCTCCAGAATAACTATCGTTATAAAAAGGGTTTGCAGTAGGGGGGATTACGAAATCAGAACTTTCTGTATATCCGGTAACGTAAACATGCCCCCCAGATGAATTTCCTGTTACATCTAATGCCAAAGCCTTGTCATCGTTTGATCCTCCCCAAAATGCAAGCCATTGAAGTTCATCTGCGTGGGTAGCATAGCCAAAGCCCGGCCAATATGGGCTGCCGAATTTACAGATGAAAGCATCAAAATTAGCATTAAATGGAAAGGTGGCGCCTGCGCTTGCAGGAAAGGAATTGTCGCTATTAGTGTAACCGCACCAATATGAGTTTCCGTCTGCATCTGTTTTTACATCGGTTGCAGCATCAGAACCTATACCACCAAAAGGCGTACACCATTCCGGCGCTCCTAAGTGTCTTTCCTCACGCGGCATAAATCCCTGGTCAAACTTAATCGTTAAGGGGAGAGCTGTATTATACGATAAACCCGAAACGCTGTAAACATCGTTGGTGTCTTTTGCCAATGAAGCTGAAATAGGCGTACTGCCCTGAAAGGCATGTAACTTTAATCCCATGATTCCAGCGAATGATTTCAGTAAAAGACTGTCCGTTCCGTAAATACTATCCACATCTGCACCTGTAAACCGAATACCTATATCCGCAGGGTCACCGTCAGGTCTGACAACAAAATAAAACTTTAAACCCTTTAAATTGCTGTCATAGTAAAGGTCAATGCCTGTGTACACTTCCGGCACAACCAATTCCCTGTAACTATTCACGTCAGTAATGCTTTCGCTGTGGGTAAAATAATTCAGCTTAGTTACCGCTTGTTCTTCAGCATAGATTTTCGCGTTTCTGTTAGGTTTGATTAACGCCATATCAATCCGCTGGACTGTATCTTGCGACGAAACCACCGTATCTACCTTTTTGTACACAATGTTCATTGTGTCATACTGGAAATAAAGGTCTGCACCGGAACTTAGAGTATAAAATTTTAAGCGGTCAACGTCCGATCCGCTGTAATTCTTTAACTGTCCTTTGTTTTCAAAAAATAAAAATTTTTTATCTCTGAAATCTGCAAGGGTATCATTTGGTCTATATAACAGTTTTTCTACATAACGAACCGTAGCGTATTCATAAACGCCCGCTGCTGTTTCGCTTGCACCTGTTACCACCACAGCCCCCACGGTGTCTATTGCTATGTTCGTTGCCCTGTCGTCTAAATGGCTTTCCCCGTCATAATAAATGCTCCATATAACCGTACCCGCCGTATCGTACTTTACAGTGTAATAATCCAAACCCTGTACTGCTGTTTGGGCGCTTCCGGTAATATAAATTTTACCGTTGTTATCCATAGCCATTGCGCTTGCTATATCGTTGCCATTCAAAGAATCGTTGAAAGTTCGCGCCCAGATAAGGGAACCGCTGCTGTTATATTTTAATGTAAGATAATCATCACCAGTGGCTGTTCTTGTTGCGCCGGTTACATAAACATCCCCTGAATTGCTTACCTGTATGCCGTTTGCAATGTCGTTCAAATGGGCTGCCCCATCATAGGTATGCTCCCACAGGATATTAAGACTTGAATCCATTTTAATAATATCGTAATCGTAGCCGTTGGAAACAGTTGGTGTTATCCCTGCTAAATAAAGATTTCCGCTGGCATCTTGTACCATGGCATGCACTTCCTCAATCCCGGTTGTTCCGCCGGTGCTGATCTTAACTGCCTGCTGCACACCCGAGGTGTTATATTTGACCTCTGCCCAATCGTAGGTAGTTGTGCCCGTTTGCACTGCCCCTGAAATATAAATAGATGATCCGGATTTTATGATCCGTACCGGAACATCGTTCATATTGCTGGTGTGGTTGAACCGGGTTGCAAATTGCTGAACGCCCGATGAATTGTAAGAAAGCGATATAAAGTCAAGGTTTACACTCGAATTATAGCTGCTTCCTGTTACCACAACGGTTCCGTTTGTAGCTACGAATATGTCAGTTCCACAGTCGTATAGGTTTGCACCATCATACGTTCCACGCCATTGCTCTGTTCCGCTTGAATTATATTTAACAACGATTAGGTCGGAATAATGGTTTGTCGTGTCATTCGTGATCGCCCCGGTTATGTACACGTTCCCGCTTCCGTCAAGTTGGATGGAGGTTGCGAAATCCTGGGCATGGTCTAAGCCGTCAATTTGCCTGATCCATTGCTGAACGCCGGAACTGTTGAATTTTGCCAGCAGGATGTCATAATCTCCAGCAGCTGTTTGTGTCGCCCCTGCCACAAAAACGTTCCCCGATCCGTCTGTTCGTGTCACATTTTTATAAAAAAAATGTTGCGTTCCGGCAGATGTTTTCCAGTCTTGTAGCACAGTTAGCTGGGACTGACTATGCCCATAGGCACTTATCAAAGCCCCAACGAGAAAGAATAGTGTTTTTTTCATGTTTGTTTTGGTTTAGTTATTACTCAGTGAATTATTGGCAAGCGCATGCGTAAAGACAGGATCGAACTAAATTCGATAATGAATCTGATTTTTTAAAGGACACTTTTTGACTTCTGTGACATTTTGAAGCAAAAGATACCTTCAAAGCTGTAGAGCCTTGATCTTAAAGTGGGAGTAGAATAAAAAGTATGCTTATTGAAGTAGTAGTAAATTCAAAAGGGTTGCTTGGTCTTTAATGCTTTAAATGTTTTTTATCATTTTACAGTGCAAATTTTGAAATTAAGTAAGGGCAATTAAGAGTAACCGGGAATTAAAATTTAACCTTCATACACATAGGTCATTTAGCTTAAAAATAGCAGGAGATTTTAACTGAAAAGTAACAAGCTCAGGTTATCATTTTTAACATGACAAATTTTTAAAAATCCGACTTCAATGGAGGCGTTCTAACGCATTTTATTTTTTAACCTTTGATAATTAGCATAACAGCACCTTCGGTTTGTTCAATCTCAGGAAAAGGGCATAAAACGAGGTGCGGAAGATTCGGGAGCATGATGAAAAATGTAAATTTTGATATGTCAAAAACTGGTTAAGTCCTATTATAACATCCGACTTAACCACTACGTACGTGGTGTTGAAAATCTGAGCCCAAACCCTTGGGATGCATTGATATTGTTGAAATGCAAGGCATGTGGATTTGATTGATTTGCGAAAACTGCAAAAATCAATTTGCCTTTCCGGGTAAATCATCAAAATTTTAGACGAAAAGAGCTTTCTTGTAAAGATCTTTTTAGGACTTAAAACTGTAATATATCCCGCCTCTTTTATCATCCTTTTTGAGAGAAAATAATAGTCTTATTAACCTGTTTTTGTTTCCGGCTTTCAATCAAAAATTCGGTAATAAGGTCAGCTGCCTGATTTAGATCATGCTTTGCTAAAGAATTCGGTATTCGTAAAGTTGAATATCCTTTTTTATAAGAGAAGAGGGTTCGTTTCAGATCACTCATTGCTTGCTTTGAATTATAATTGTGATGGCCGCCATCCACTTCAATGTTCACTTTTGCGTGGGGAACAGCAATATCGATGGTTTTAAACCCATCCGACTTTTCCAGCTGCGCCGGTACTCCTCGCTGTCTTAAAGCGAAATAAAGACTTATGGCTTCTTCTGTGGCTGTGGAATAGTCCAAAATGTCCTTGAACCATTCCTGACATTTGCGGCATAAAGAATGTCCGTAATGCTTAACTGAATAACTATGAACTTTCTCATCAATGCATTTTTCGCATTGGGAACAATCTGTTTGTTGGTTATAGCGAATCACAGTAAATTAAGTTTAATTAGATAAGGCTAAGTTAAAAAGAATTATCGAATACAACAAATCCGTTGTACAACATTTCGGTTGTTTCCTCTTCTTTTATACTTTGTAATGAAGAAGGAACAATTGCTGAAAAAGCTGGGTGCAAGGATTCGTGAGATACGGAATGAGAAGGGTATGACGCAGGCTCAGTTAGCAAATGAGATCGGGAAGGATCAGCAGTCTGTACAAAGGCTGGAAGCAGGAAATGTAAATCCTAGCTATTACTATTTATTCGAGTTGTCTAAGGGGTTGAAGGTAGAGATTTCAGAACTATTACAATTATGAGATTTTATTAATTGCCTTTAGTGCATTTGCAAAAAATGTATGTGTGAGGTCCAGCTTTGCTACAATGTCTGTCTTCTTATCGCTGAGTTTTATTATGTTATTTTCGATTGGGCATTCGTCAACTAAAAAATTTTCCAAGTTTTCAATTGCAGTTTCAAGTACCTCAATACTTTGAATATCTAACCCAAATGAAGAGAATGTCTTCTTTAAGGGAGTAATATTTTGATTTATTTCTTTAATGGATTTAGTAACTTCAGATAGTTCTATCTGATCTTTTAAACTAAGTTCATGAGATATATTAAGAAATAATTTCCACGCAATATCCAATTTTGGCTGAAGGTAGTTATGTAAATTAGATGTTTGAGTTTGGTTCTTTTTTAATGAAATAGCGAGGTATAATGCTATCATTGCTGTTGTTATTGATATTAGAGAGGTGGAAATATTGATTTTGGTATCAATTTCAAGATATTTATATTGACAAAAAATATAAGAAAACCATGCTCCCAATAAGAGAAAAACCAAATTTAGCCAAATACTATTTTTTCCTTTCATAAATAGATTCTTTTACCTTCTTTATATATTTGGGTATCTCATTAGAAATAAGTATTAAATTATTCCATACCTCATCAGGGCCGAATTCGGATCCTAATCTTATAAAGGCTTCATTGAGAAAAGAACTGGCATATCCTTCTGTGCCATCGAGGATGATCTTGAGTTTGACACCTTGTTTTCGCGCCTCTATGTATTTCCCTCGTAAAAGCTTGTCAAAAAATTCTTCTCCTGAAAAAGGCCCATCACTATAGTTACGTGCTCCGGTTTCAAGAGCAAAGTCTTTTGCTATATTAATTTCTATCATCTTTTTTAATTATAACATGCTTTAATACATCCTTGATTTAGCATCCAAAAATAATATGTGCCAGAAAAAGGAATGTCAAGTTTTTTATGAATTTTACGATCAAAGTCAATAAAAACATCGTTTGAAATTACGACTAAATTTTTAAAATATCCATCTTCATAGTTTTCAAAGATAGTAGGTAATCCCTTACCTCGCCAACTCAAACCTGTTCTCGATTCAATTCCATCACGAAAAGCTGTTTCTAAAAGATCGGTGTTGTCTGTAAATAAATTTATCACCTTATTTAAGAAACCTTCAGTAAATGATTTTATAATTCCCCTTCCATTATCAACAAAGGAAAACTTAACTTGTTTGTTTTCTTCATCATGACTAATGGCGAAATGCCATATAATATTATTTTCATGCCTAAAGGCATGGTCGCAACTATTCCTCATCATTTCGTAAATAGCGCCTCTCATAGGAGGATTCCTTCCTTTTTCTCCCCAAACTGTTTCATTTGCTTTCCTCATTTCAGCGGAAAGGTTAACATTATCTGAGGTTTTTCCACCGGTTTTTAATATGGTATTTTTAGAATTTTGATTTCTGATTTCGATGTGCCCTTGCATATGTTTGAAAAATCCAGATTTTTCTAAAATGTCGCGTTCCGGACCATCTTTCGGTTTCTTTCCTTTTATTAATATCCCATTCTTTTGTAACTCTTCTGTTACTGAAAGAAGCATGGCTATTGCACCTTCTCCTATTTCTGTTACATCTTCAAGAATTATGTTGATGTTTCTTCCTTTTTTTCCTAAATCTTTTATCTCGTTAATATAATTAATCACTCCATTGCAATTTTCATATTGTAAATTGAATTTCGCGGGTGCTCTCTTATCCGTAAATATGGGAGGTGGAATAATTGGACGGAAAGGAAATCCCGGTTGTAAAGTACTGCCTTGTCCTTTATATATTTTATGCTTTCTCTTAACAAAATTTCTTAATTCCTTTTTAGAGCGATTTTCTAAATGGCGGACGTTTTGTCTAGTGATTTTTTTCATTTAAGGATATTCAAATATAGGTCTTTGTAAATTAATGACATATATGATACGATGAGATTTTTTTAAATGGATAAACTTATCAACTGTCCCCTCTACTGTCCCCCAAAAACAAAAAGCCCTGCAAATGTATTATTTGCAGGGCTTCTGTTTTTGAACTGTGGTGCCTCCAGGGATCGAACCAGGGACACAAGGATTTTCAGTCCTTTGCTCTACCATCTGAGCTAAGGCACCAGCTCATTTATTCGGAGGGCAAATGTAATCAATATTTTTATTTCACAAAAAATTATTTTACGCACTCCTGCGCTTATTTCGTAGTTTTGTGATATGCAATTAGTTATCGATATTGGCAATACCCGCGTAAAAGCCGCTGTATTCGAACAAAAGGAGCTCCGCCATTTTTATGTGTTTGCCTCCACCGATGAACTGCTGAATGCTGATCTTATCAGCAAACATTCCCTCAAACGCTGTATTATTGGCTCTGTGGTCAATGAAATTGAGCCTTTTGTAAAAGAGCTCCGAAAGCAGGTTCCCGTGCTGCTGTTCAATTCTGAAACCCCGGTCCCGCTGAAAAACCTGTACAGGTCGGCACATACACTGGGCAGCGACCGCCTTGCAGCTGCTATCGGCGGAAACGCGCAGGCTCCCGGGCTGGACATCCTCGTGATCGATGCCGGCACCTGCATCAAGTACAATTTTGTGAATGCTGCCAATGAGTACATCGGTGGCGCCATTTCGCCCGGACTGCAGATGCGCTTCAAAGCAATGAATTACTATACTTCCCGTTTACCCTTACTGGAAGCGGATGAAAATTATACGGAGCTCATCGGTGCCGATTCCCGGGAAAGCATACTGGCAGGGGCTCAGCTGGGTGCTGTGGCTGAAGTGGATGGATTTATTGAGCAGTACAGGCAACGTTTTAACAAAATTAAGGTCTTTTTAACAGGCGGAGATGCCGATTTTTTTGCCAGTCGGCTAAAAAACCCCATCTTTGCAGACCAATTTCTGATCCTCAAAGGATTGAATGAAATTTTAGAATACAAAAAAGACAGTATATAATTATCCTATGATCATTCCAGGCGCTAAGCTTAAATCCTTTATCATCCCCTTTCTTTTATTTTTCGCCCTGTACGCGCCCAAAGCTTCCGCACAATCCACCAGCTCGCCATATTCGCGCTATGGGATCGGTGATGTGAACAACAAAGTGTTCGGCCAGGGATTTGCAATGGGAGGTACTTCGCTTGCCATTCAGAACGATACCATTCCACAGACCTTTTCGCAGTTCTTTACAAATTCAAATCCTGCTTCGTATACAGGCGTGCAGTACACAACGGCTGAGCTCGGGCTGAACTATAACCGCATGCGCCTGCAAAGCTCCGACACCCGCAAGAATGTGAACAACGCCTCTTTCGGTTATGTGGCCATTGCTTTCCCTTTCAAAAGATGGTGGGCAGGAAGTTTCGGACTGATCCCGTACAGCTCTGTAGGTTACAATGTGATCGACGACCAGGAGATCCCGAATGTAGGGACTGTTGATTATACCTATGAAGGAAGCGGCGGCGTGAGCCAGGCATACATCGGCACTGCATTGAAGCCTTTTTACGGTTTGCCGCGGATGTTCATCGGGAGCGACAACTACAGGCGGCTGATGTCCCACAGGGATAAATCGCGTGAGCAGATCTATGAGGATTGGAGAAAAGCAAAGCGCATCCTTAATGTAAAGAAGTTCCTGAAAACAGCCTCATTCGGTGCAAACGGCTCTTACCTTTTCGGGAATATCGAGAATTCACGCACTTCTGTTTTCTCAAGTTCCAGCACATTCAATGCAAGGACCGGAACCACCACACGCTTTGGCGATGTGTATTTCGATTACGGATTCCAGGTAGCATACACAATAGATTCCGTAAGGCATCGCAACCCTATGTACAACAGGGATTCCGCAAGGCTTGACCCAAGGTATGATTCTGTGGTCAAATTCAGGTACCGGGACCTTGAAGAAAATGTGCAGTTACTGTTCGGGGCAAATTTCGCTGCACAAACCGACATCAGCGCGAAGATCGACAGTCTTTCCGTGACTTATTTTCATAGTCCCGCAGGCTACGACATTGTTAAAGATACCGTTGAATTTGTAGAAGGCCATAAAGGAACTGTTACGCTGCCATTATCGTTCGGAGTGGGCATTGGCTTTAAGAAAGGCACCCGCTGGCTTGTCGCTGCCGATTTCTCCATGCAGAACTGGAGCAGCTTCCAGGCATTTAACCAGTCGCAGGGATTAAAGAACAGCATGCGTGTATCGCTTGGCGCACAGTACATTCCGAAGAAGGATGCACCGGGAATGAAAAATTATTTAAAGCGCGTTAATTACCGTTTCGGCGGCAGGTACATGCAAACTTCGCTGGAGCTGAAAAATTCACAGCTTACAGAATACTCGTTCACATTCGGTTTTGGTTTCCCTGTTGCAAGCAATTACACCATCAGGAGCTTCTCGATGGTGAACATCGGCTTCGAGATCGGAGAGCGCGGCACTGTCAGCAACGGGCTCATCAAAGAGCAATTCTTTAGGACAACCATCGGCTTCACCATCAACGACCGCTGGTTCCAAAAAACAAAATTCGATTAAGCCACAGGGCATTTCCCCTGGCCCCTGAAGCATGCGTATTTCGACCATCTATACCCGGCTCCTTCCTTTTCTCCTGCTGCTTTTCTTTGCTGCATGCGAGAATGATATTGCCGTGGTGAATTCCGTCACTTCCGCCACCGAAAAGCAATTGCCCCTCGAATCGGGAAAGAACGTGGAGATGCTGTACAGCGATTCTGCCATCGTCCGCGCCAAGCTCAATACCCCGCAAATGGACCGTTACATGGGCAAAAAGAATTACATGGAAATGCCGAAAGGCATGCTCGTGATCTTTTACAACAACCTCGGGCTGGAAGAGAACAGGCTGAAAGCCGATTATGGAATAGGCTATGACAACGGGAAAGGAATGGACAAGATGGAAGCAAAGCGCCATGTGCTGGTGGTGAACCAGAAAGGCGATAAGCTGGAAACGGAGCACCTTACCTGGGATGCGGCCACGAAAGAGATCTACACAGATAAATTTGTGAAGATCACCACCAAGGAAGAAGTGATCTGGGGAGAAGGCTTAAAAGCCAACCAGGACTTTTCAAAATACGAGATCATTCATCCGCAGGGCGTGATCCAGGTGCCCGATAAACAATTCAATGAACAGACCAATACCGAAACAAAATGAACAAAACATTCAGAATTCTTGAGATCCTCTGGCTCGTTATGGGCTGCATTGGCGTGCTGCTCTGCGCTTTCAATATAGCGGGGCAGGATAGGGGAAACTCCATATTTTTTCTTATTTTTACCTTTGCCTGCGGGCTGATGTATGCTGTGCGCCGTCGCCAGCGTATTAAGTTTGAAGCAGCAGAGCAGAAACAAAAAGAGCAAAAATAAACAGACCTTGCACAGTTCCGTCATTATCCTGATCACGCTTATCGCTTCAGCCTTCTTTTCAGGCCTGGAGATCGCCTTCATTACTTCCAACAAGCTGCGCATCGAGCTGGAAAGCAAGCAGGGCAACTTCTCCGCGAAGATCCTCGCTTATTTCAGCAAATATCCATCGCGTTACCTCGGCACCATGCTGCTGGGAAATAACATTGCGCTGGTGATCTTCGGAATGAAAATGGATGGTGAGCTGGAAGCATTCTTTCACGGTTATGTTGCCTCACACATCCTTGTTAAATTAATTGCGACGTTTCTTTCTACTATGCTCATCCTGGTAACAGCCGAGTTCCTGCCCAAAACCATCTTCCGCATCAACCCGAATAAAACGCTGAGCCTTTTCGCATTCCCGCTCACCATTGTGTACGGCGTGCTGTACCCGGTTGTGATGATCACCATCGGGCTTTCGGAATTCATCCTCAAGAAAATTTTCCGCGTAAAGATCGAGAAGGAAAATGCGGCCTTCACCATGATCGACCTTGATAATTATGTGCGGGAAGGAACTTCTGCAGCCGAGAAAAAGGTGGGCATGGACCACGAGATCCAGATCTTCCAGAATGCCCTCGATTTTTCAAGTGTAAAGGCAAGGGAATGCATGATCCCGCGCACAGAAATTGTGGCGATGGACGTGAATGGCTCACTGGCCGACCTAAAGCAGAAATTCATACAGTCGCGCTTGTCGAAGATCCTTGTTTACCACGAAAGCATCGATAACATTATCGGCTATGTGTATTCAAAGGAGATGTTCAAAAAGCCGGAGAACATCCGCAGCATTCTTCTTCCCGTAAGCGTTGTGCCGGAATCGATGGCGGCAAGCGAAGTGCTAACCGTTTTTATCCAGCAGCACAAGAGCATTGTGGTGGTGGTGGATGAGTTCGGCGGAACTTCCGGGATCCTTACCATGGAGGATGTGATGGAGGAGATCTTCGGCGAGATCGAAGATGAGCATGATAAGGAAGAAACGATTGAAAAGCAGGTCTCCGAAACGGAATTCGTGTTCTCATCGCGGCTCGAAACAGATTACATCAACAGTAAATACCACCTGCACCTTCCATTGTTCGATCACGTGGAAACGCTCGGCGGGCTCATCATGCATTACCATGAAAGCATTCCGCGGGTCAATGAAGAGATCCGGATCGAAAATTTCCTCTTTACCATCATCGGGGTTTCCCGTACCCGCATCGAGGTGGTTAATCTCAAGGTTCAAAAATCAAGCGATTGATTATCAGTCGGTTAATTCTTTGAAAAACCTGATTTATTTTCAATAAAATTTTCACAATTTGCTTAAGAATCTTATATTTGCAACCCTTAACAGGGCAAGTACTGCACAGGATTTGGATAAGAATCAACAATTAGAAAAAATTTAAGATGAGTAACAATAAGATGAGCATTTTAGAAAGGTTGCGTAAGCGTTCGGGTTTACTGGTGGCTATTGTAGGTATAGCGCTGATGGCATTCGTGTTAACAGGTTTGTTCAGCTCGCCGAACTCCATTTTCGGAGGTGGCGGACAAATGGTTGGCGAGATCGCTGGCCATAAGATCAAATACGAAACATTCAAGCCGAAAGTGGAAGAGGCGATCGAGAACCAGAAGCGCAACAGCGGAAAAACAACTCTTTCTGAAAGCGAGACTGACGGGATCGTTCAGCAGGTATGGAACCAGCAGATCAATGAATTTGTAATGACCAAAGAGTACGAAAAGCTCGGCATTGCAGTTTCCGATGAAGAATTATACGACCTCATGGTGGAGCATCCTCACACTGCATTGGTTCGCCAGTTAAGCGATCCGCAGACAGGACGCGCAGTGCAGCGTTTCGCTGACCCGCAGACAGGGCAGCTCAGCCCTGCAAAGCTGAGAGAGTTCACCCAGTCCATGACCGATGAAGAAGAAGCACAGTGGGCACAGCTGGAGAATTACATCCGCCAGGTACGCATCATTGAAAAATACAACAACCTCGTTAAAAAAGGATTGTATGTTACCACTGCAGTTACCAAGCGCGATTACCTTGCACAGAACACCAATGCAAACATTAAATACATAATTAAAAATTACAAGCTGGTGGCCGACAGCACCATCAAGCCTACAGATGCAGAGCTGAATGAGTATTACAGCTCGCACCAGAGCGAGTTCAAACAGGAAGCTTCCCGCAAAATAGAATACGTTTCATACGACATTGCCCCTTCGCAGGAAGATTTTGACAATGCGAAAAAGGACCTGGAAAAAGTAGCAGCAGATTTCAAAGAGCAAAAAAACGGGGAGGATTCTTCATTTGTTGTTTCTGAATCCGACAGCCGTTTCTTCGACATGAGCTACCACACCCCGGGAACATTATCGCCACAGATCGATACCATGATGTTTAAAGCAGACGTAGGCACTGTATACGGGCCTTACCTGGAGAACGGAACCTTTCTTATTGCCAAGCTGACCGCTGCAAAAACATCTGCAGACTCTGCAAAGATCCGTCACCTTCTTGTTGCTTATGCAGGTTCCGGCGCTTCTGATACAAAACGCACAAAAGAGCAGGCAAAGAAATTAGCAGACAGCTTACTGGCTGCTATCAAAGGCGGTAAAGGAAAGTTCACCGACCTCGTTGAAAAATATTCCGATGACCGCGGTAAAACAAAACCGGCTGATAAAAAAGACGGTGAGTATTACATGGGTAAAGGCGGGGATTACGGATGGGTGAATCCAAAAAGCCGTTTCGTTCCTGAATTCATCGATGCAGGCCTCGATAACAAAAAAGGAGATGTCGTGATCGCGGAATCCAGCTTCGGGTACCACATCATTGAAGTGCTTGATACAAAAGGTTCACAGAAAAAAGTGCGCGTTGCAACCATTGATAAAAAAGTGGAGCCAAGCTCGAAAACAATTACAACTGTTTATGCCGAAGCAAACAAATTCTCAGGCACAAACACTACCAACGAATTGTTCCAGAAAGCAGTTATTGACCAGAAGCTGAACAAGCGCATTGCCGATAACATCAAAGAAAATGACAGGACGATCGCAGGTTTGGAAAACCCGAAAACACTCATTCGCTGGGCATACGAAAACAAAAAAGGAACTGTATCCGAGCCACTGGAATTCGGCTCCAAATACATTGTTGCAGTGCTTACCGATGTAAGGGAAAAGGGAATTGCACCAATGGAAGATGTGAAGGATGCACTGACAGAGAAAGTTGTCCGCCAGAAAAAAGCGGAGATGTTCACCAAAGAGTTCAACGATGCGCTGGCAGGCGGTGCCGATATCAATGCAGTAGCTGCAAAACTGAAGCTGCCTGTAGAGCAGGCGCCAAATGTGAACTTCAACACTGCTGCAATCCCGGGATCTACCAATGAGCCTGCCGTGATCGGGGTGATCTCTACCATGAAAGCAAAAACATTAAGCAAGCCGGTTACCGGAAGAGAAGGCGTGATCCTCGTGTATGTAGATGCTGTAACTCCTGCTCCTGAACAAAAGGATTACAAAGCGCAGCAGGCAATGCAGATCTCCCAGATGCAGCCACGCGTGGATTATGAAGTGTTTGATGCCTTAAAGGAAAATGCAAACATCTCAGAACACATCGTTAAGTTTTTCTAAAATAAAGACAATACAATAAGTAAAACGCCTCCGCAGATGTGGGGGCGTTTTTCGTTTTAAATAGTATATTTGAATAACAGGCTCCATCCTTATTACACAGACACATGAAAAGATCAGCAGCAATACTCCTCCTTGCATTGGGCCTGTACGGCTGCGGTACTACCGCGAATGATAATCAGCTGGCCGCGCTGGTCCATGATCTGCACAGTACCGATGACACAACGCGTTTTAAAGCGCTTGAGCAGCTGGACAAGTTTGAGCCTGACGAGGAGCAGCAACGTGAAATGATGAAAGAAGCAGCTTCTGTATTTCCACCTGCAAAGAATAAATGGGAAAGTATCCCGGGAAAAATAATTGAAGCCGCCACAAAGAAGCAAAACCCTTTACTGATCATTTCGGTGAAGGAATATTACGGCGATTACAGCAGATCCGCTAAAACAGCCGCCTTAAAATTCCTTTCAAATTACCCCGATGAAAAAGCAATTCAGCTGTATGTTGACCTGCTGCTGAAATATCCTTCGGAGGTAGAATACTTCTCCGCAGGGATCCTTGAAAAAGATCATACATATAAAGATGTGATCTTTCCCCGCCTGCTGGAGTTGCTGAAAGTTGAAACGCTCGACAGTGATGTGATGGCGCTGTTGCTGAATTACATTGATGCCGGACAGCTGGATCCTGCAAATTTCAAAAAGTATGTTCCGCAGTTTATGGCGCTGAGTAAGAAGAACAGGGCGATCGTTGAAAAGCAGGAAGCACAGGACATCGATCTCTGGGAGGATGATGCGTACCAGTCTGCGTATTTCAAAGCAGGCCTTGTCGCCGACCTCCTCGGATATTTCAAAGAGGGAAATGTAACCGCCGAATTAAAAGCATACCTGACTGTAAAGAACATCAAGCTGAAAATGTTCGCGGTCAATTCACTTATCCGCCAGGATCAAAAGTTAGATGATGAAGTTATCAATTCAATTGCTGCTGATGCGGAAAGCAGGAATTGGTTCTATGATAATCTCGTAAGCCAGGGAAAGGAAGAGCTCTTCCCTTCCAACTATAAAACGCAGGAAGCCTTTGCTGAGAGCAACATGGTGAACTGGCTTATTTATCCGACCGAGCTGGGAAGGGCACCCGATGCGATCGAGCTGATGAAAGTGGTCGAAACCGAATCAAATGATCCTGCTGAAGGAGTGGTGGAGTTTTACCTGTACCGCTTTAAAAGTGATCATCCCGACTGGCAAAAAGATGGCTGGATGGCAGGCGTGGCGGGCTATTTCCTGAAAAAGGACAAGCCTTCAACAAATGTATACGGATATACATTCAGCACTTTCGAAAAATGGGATGATAAAACTCCCGATGAGCATGTGGCGGAGATCCGTGAGCTGCTGAAAGAAAATTATGAGAAGCAACATTAAGCGAATGAATAGCATCCGGACTGTAATCATATCAACCCTACTGCTCCTTCTCTGTGCTTCGGTTCTGTGTGCACAGCCACGGCTCGAAGGGAAATACAGGCTAAAAACAAAGGTGCATTGTGCATTTTCTTATAACCTGTATGAAAAGTATGAATTAGAGCTGAACGTTGACAGCCTGTTTATTTTAAAAACATACAGTTATGTAAAAAATCAAAGGGCAGCGGAATTAAGGGAATATCATAAATACCGCGGGAACTGGAAAATAAAGCAGGATACATTGATGCTGCCCGGCATGGAGGAACTGAAGATCACCATAAAAAATGGCCAGCTGTTCCTTGGTGGGGAGCAAATGCAAAGAAAGAAAGGATATTTTCTTTTCCGCCGGAAAACACACAGGCCTTTATTTTAATACAAAGCTCCGGTATCCTTTCCGCTTTTTTTCGTTATGATCATATGAACAGCCTGCTAAAAAACACGATCATTTTTATGGTGATGATATGCCCGGCAGTTGCTTTTCCGCAGCAAAGCATCATTGTGAAGGCAGATAAAGAATACAATGTAAAAAGCCCGGCAAAAAATATTTCAGAAGGGCTCAGCCTCAATGATACACTTCAGCTCATTATGAATTACCAGGGCTGCTACGGAGGCATAGGCTATAGATTTGGCCTTGTAAGGCGGGCAGGAGATTATGAAGTGCTCGTGTATAACAGCCGCAGAAGCAATGAAAGAGGAACATGGCAAATCGATTTTGCAAAGCCGCTGCCGGATAGCTTGTACGAATATGTAACGGCGTTTGAGAAGGAATTAAGAAATTATCAATCTTCGGATCATAGCTGGTGCACAGTATCCGGATATTTTTCTTTCATTGCGCCGGAAGGGAGTTTCTCCCTGGAGATCAATGACTGCGCAATATTGATTGGAGAGGAACTGAAAAAATTATTGAGCGAAAGGTCCGCCATGTCCTTGCGTTAATCTCAGATAGTAAGCCCGAGCAGTGTCACATCATCCACCTGGTCGAGATTGCCTTTCCAGTCCTCAAACTGTTTTTCAAGCTCTTTCTTTTGTTCATCTGCCGGTTTCCCTGCAAGGCCAAGCAGTATACTTTTCAGAACCTTTGTCCTGAGCTTTTTCCCTGTTTTGCCTCCGAACTGGTCGGCAAATCCATCACTGAACAAATAAATGGTATCGTTCTTTTCAAGATCCAGAAGATGATTGGTGAAAGGCCGGTGCTCGCTGTATTTAGCGATCGGCTGGCGGTTCGCCTTTATTTCTGAGAGCCTGCCATTGCGTACCAGGTGCAGTGAAATGTAAGCACCTGCATACTCAAGCTCTCTTTTATTTACATGAAGGGAACACAGCCCGATGTCCATGCCATCCATCACCACTTCATCACTCTTTTCAAACGTTGCGATCACCAGCTCCCTCACTTTTTCCAGGATCTCCGCAGGCCTCCTGAGCTGGAATTCCTTTACGGCCCTGTTGAGCGCCGCATGGCATACCACACTTACCATTGCTCCCGGAACACCATGTCCCGTGCAGTCGGCAACAGCGAAGAACAAATGATGCTCTGTCAGTTCCGTCCAGTAAAAATCCCCTGCTACAATATCTTTCGGCTTGTACAAAATAAATGACTCGCCGAGGTTCTCCTTAAAGATGCGGTCGGAGGGAAGTATAGCTGCCTGGATGCGCCGTGCATAATGAATGCTGTCGGTGATCTCGGATTTTTGCCTGTGGACTTCCACAAGCGCTTTTTCAAGCTCGCTCGTGCGTTCCTGCACCAGCTGCTGCAGGTGTTCCTGGAGCTCCCGTAATTTTTCATTGTCTTTTGTCTGCACCAGCTTGGTTGCCGTCATGGAAGCAATGGTTTCGAGGATCTGCAGGTCTTCAGGCGGATAAAAATTCCTCTCCTCATGCTCCGAATCGATCACCCCGATCACTTTTCCCGAATGAATAATGGGTACGGCGATCTCCGAAAGCCGCATGTCGTCATCAACTATGTAACGAGGATCTTTGCTTGTATCCGGGATTATTTCGCCTTTACGGTTCAATGCAACAGAGCCAACAACGCCCTGCCCGAGCTGCAGCCCGATCGGGTTTTTTATGTCGAGTGCCACCGGGTTTTTGGGGCCGTGTGCAGCCCGCTGTACAAGTTGCTTTCCTTCATCATCCATAAGGTAGATCACACAATCCCGGTAACCCAGCTTGGCGATCGCATTCTTCGCCACCGACCATACAACGTCTTCTATTGTTTGTGCTTCCAGGAGAACGGAAGCGAAATGATAGATCACTTCGAGGTAACGTTCTTTTTTCCGGAGGCCTTCCAACAGCTCATCTGCCTTAACTGAATTCATAAATATAAAACTACGCAATTTTTCTGTTCATGCTTTGCTTCAATTCGTCGCTGCTTTACTTCCTTTGATGGATGTTATTTGCCGGAAAGCTTTGATTGTAGTATTTTTGCAGAAAATAATCCTGGGTACAAAAACACATTAATACAAAAAACATGAGATCAACAACTACTTTGTTTACATCAACACTTCTTCTTGCCGGCAGCTTGTTCTGTTCAACAGCTGTAAAAGCGCAGGTGATCACAGGCGGATCAAATCACTCCCTTTCTATCTGCAATGACCATACGCTGAAAGCCTGGGGATCCAACTCATACGGGCAGCTTGGTGATGCAAGCACCACCGACAGGTTAACCCCGACAGCGGTAACCGGCATCAGCGGGGTTATTAAAGTAGAGGGCGGAAACTGGCATACAGTGGCTTTAAAAAGCGATGGCACCGTGCGTGCATGGGGGCTTAACCGAAAAGGCCAGCTTGGCGATGGAACTATCGTGGACAAGCACAGCCCTGTTACAGTGAGCGGATTGACCGGTATCACATCTGTTGGTGCAGGAGCGGAACATTCAATTGCATTAAAGAACGATGGCACGGTTTGGACCTGGGGATGGAATGCTGACGGACAAATAGGCGATGGGACAACAGTTGACAGGACCACTCCCTTCCAGGTTCCGGGACTCAGCAATATTATTGCTGTTTCGGCGGGCGAATATCATTCACTCGCATTGAAAAGCGATGGCACTGTCTGGAAATGGGGAAGCGGAGTTACTACACCGGCTATGGTTGCAGGCCTTTCGGGCATTACAGCAATTGCTTCCGGCGAGTTTCACTTTGTGGCATTAAAAAGTGACGGTACTGTTTGGGTATGGGGAGGCAACAACCTGAATGGCGAATATGGAAACGGCACCTCAGGGTCCGCTGCGGCTCCTGTGCAGGTAAGCACGATCACGGGAATTACAAAGATCGCTGCAGGAATGACCCATTCACTTGCAAGAAAAAACGACGGTACGGTTTGGGGCTGGGGACTGAATAACTGGGGACAGTTAGGAGACGGGACCACTACCACAAGGACCACGCCTGTGCAGGCGACCGGATTAACAGGTGTTGTCAGCATCGGGGCAGGAGATGTACATTCATTTGCGGTTAAATCGGATGGATCGCTGAAAGCTTATGGCTCGAATATTTCGGGACAGATCGGGAATGGTACGGCGTTTAATAATTACACAACTCCGGTCGTTGTGGCATTATGCCCTGTTTTATCCATAAAGGAAGAAAGAGGAGAGGAGATCCTGGTAACGATCTACCCGAACCCGGCAACAGATAATTTATTCATAGAGACAGATGAAAAAATAAAAATTGCAGATTGTATGAATGCCCTCGGACAGTCGGTTGATGTAAAGCTGGAAAATAATTCCATCGATATTTCAGGCCTTCCAAAAGGAATTTATTTTTTAAACATTACTTCAGAAAAAGGAAGTACTACCGCTAAATTTATTAAACAGTAATTTCAGGCGGGTAAAAAAATAAGGGCAGTCAATGATCATTGACTGCCCTTATTTTTTTGACAATATACTGCCGTGTTTACCTCACCAGCGTCACCCTTCCAATGTACTGGTGCGGGTCATTCCTTACGTCATCACGGAAAATAATTTTGTATACATACACATCGTTGGTGCAGAGCCTTCCTTTGTAAATGCCATTCCAGCCGTCTTCCGAATTTTGTGTCTCGAATATTTTTTCGCCCCAGCGGTCGAAGATCACAAACTGGTAATCATGCACGCCGATCAGCTTGGGTTTGAAAATATCGTTGAGACCGTCAGCCCTCCCCGGTGTAAATGCATTCGGGATCCAGAAGAGGAACTCGGGGCGGATCAGCACTTCGGAATAAGCCGTGTCAGTACACCCGGAAGGATTCACCACCACCTGCATAATGATGTATTTGCCCGGTTTGGTATAGCTGTGAACCGAGTCACAGTTGTTGGAAATTGTTCCATCGCCCCAGATCACGAGGCATCCGCTGGCGCCGGTGCTCAGGTCGGTCATGGTGATGTCGGGATAAAAAATGGAAGTGTCCGTTGGCGTCACCTGGAATCCCGCTACCGGCGAAGGAAGCACAGCAACAGGCGCCGGCATGTTGAAGGTGTCGACACAGCCATGTGCGGAAGTTACGATCAGCTGTGTTAAATAAGAGCCTACGGTAGCATAGGTATGAAAAGGATCCTGTTCCGAGGAAGAGGCACCATCGCCGAATGTCCATTGATAACTTAAAGGAGAATCAGTCTGTGAGCTGTCCATGAACTGCACCGGCTGCAGCACGCATGAAATGGGCGATGCCAGCCCGTAATCCGCAACAGGCTTTTCATATACATGTACATTGGAGGTGTATTGCTGCGTGCATCCGTTCTCAGCCACAGTAAGCGTTACAGGGAATGTTCCCGTGGTGTCAAAAACAACATTGCTTACATTCTGCGTATTCGCAGTTGCCGGTGTGGCATGTGTTCCGAAATCCCAGGTAAATGTTCCCGTTCCCTGGAACTCGCCGCCTGCAGTGAAATCGTAGCTGTTGTTGTAAATACATTCTCCCGGCGGCGGCGTAAATCCCGGTTCGAGCAGGTGCTGGATGTTGAAGGTGGTGCTGCTTGTATCGGCACATAAGGAGCCCGGGTTAATGATCAGCGTAACTGTGTATGTGCCGGAATCCGGGTAGGTCCAGTTCGGGTTCATCACATTGGAAACATCTCCCGTAGTGCTGGGGTCGCCGAAATTCCACTGGTAGGAAAATGCATTAAGGCTGTTCTGTGTAAAACTGCATTCATAGCCGAAGCAAAACGTATTCTGCACCGGTACGGAAGCCACCGGGAGGTTCGGACAGTTGGTGACATTGAACTGGAAATCGCGTTTGTTCACATCCAGCAGCACACCGTTCCTGTATTCGCTTACACATACGCCAACCACCCATTGCCCGATCATGTTGGGAGTGCCTGTCAGCAAGCCCGTATTCGGATCGATTGCCATTGCCGGCGAAGAGCTCATCGGGTAAGCACCTCCGTATCCTGCGGTCCAGGGAACGGTGAAATACGGCGGCGGATCTGTTGTCGACTGGCAGCCGGTGCCGATCTGGGGGCAGCCGGCAGTAAGCCCCGAGAAGGGATCACAGAATTCGTAATACAGCGAATCGCCATCAGGGTCCGTTGCGGAATGGTCAAACACAAGCGGAACACCTGCGCATAAAAAGATCGGTGGAAAATTATTGTAGCGCGGGCTGCTGTTGCATACAGCCAGCGCAGGATCGGGAATGTGCGCCATGTAGGTAGTGCCTACGTTGCTCGGGTCAACAATGTTGAGGATGCTCGAATTGCGGCAGCAGCGCTGGTAAGCAATGTAATAACCTCCCGGTAATGGAGGAAGGTTCACAGTAGTCTGGTAGATGCCTTCTTCCACGCATACATCCACCGGCGGCGTAAAGCAGGGATTGTTGATGATCGGGGGAAGCACGGTTGATCCCGGAAGCGAAAGCGAAAGGTTGTTGATGAAACTTCCGCTGGCGTCAAATATCGAAACAATGGCGGGGTTGTCGAGCGCAGCGCCAAGGGTGGTGTAACAATCCCGGTAAACCTTCAGGGTGATCCTGTAATTGTTGCCTCCCAGGCAGTCGTAATAGATCTCGCCGCCAACGATGTGGTAGGCAAAATTTTTAAAACTGAAAGAGATTAAAAATATAAAAAGGAGTATGATCTTCTTACTCATTGTAATGCATTCAGGGTTGGGGGATGCTTTTCAGTTATCTCACCAGCGAAGTTACCGGATAAGATTGATATTTGTAATATATTGTTTTATTTCATAATGATATCCTTCGAGGTCGAACACGCAGACATACACTCCTGCCGGCGCTATCTTTCCTTTGTATGTGCCGTCCCAGCCGGCCGACAGGTTGTTGGTGCTGAAGAGCTGCTCGCCCCAGCGGTCGTACACGCGCATGCGGAAGGATTTTATTCCCACGCCATAACCCATGTACACATCGTTAAGCCCGTTGAGGTTCGGACTGAAAGAGTTCGGGAAATAAAAATAAAAATCGGGCAGCACAATGATCGTCTGGCTTGTGGTATCCGCACAGCCCTGTGAATTTACGGTGATCAGTGTTACCGTGTAAGTTCCGTCAACGAGGTATTCATGCGAAGGATTGGCATTCATGGAAACAGAATCGCGGGAGCCGTCGCCGAAGTTCCAGAGATAAGAAGCAGCTCCATCCGACTGATCGGTAAAATGAGCGAACTGGTTGGTTGTAAATCCGTAGGCGAAATCAGCATTCACCGGCACCATCGTGATCGTAACGTTATCACTCACTGTAAAGCCGCAGGCATCGGTTGCCGTGATGGAATAAGTGGTGGTACCTGCCGGGATCACTGTTGCGGTATCCAATACAGAAACTGCGGGTGTCCAGCTATACACATAATCCGGGCGGCCGTTGCTTACATTGGCATCAAGAAAAGCACTGTTGCCCTGGCAAATGCTCAGGTCATCCGTAAGTGTGATCTGCAAAGGAGTATAGGGCACAACCGTAACCGTGACACTGTCGGTCGCGGAATTTCCGCAGCTGTCGGTTACGGTGGCATAATACGTTGTGGTTGCGCCGGGTGTTACCTGTGCAGTATCGCTGCTGCTGGAAGAGCTGGTCCATGCATAGCTGTAATGCCCGATCGCCACACCGCCGTTTGCAAGTGCGGCGAGCGGAATGTTTTGAGCAGGGCAGTTCAGCAATGTGTCGTTGCTCAGCGTTAAGGTAAGCGGAGGTGAATCGATGATGTACAGCGTGAGCGACATGGTATCGCTGCCGTTGCAGGGCGTGGAGGTGTAGATCGACATCACCACTGTTTCCGTTCCTTCAATGTTTGCATCCGGCAGGGAGCTGATGGTCACGTATGCCGAGTCCTGTCCGGGTGCATAAAAAAGAGTGTCGTTCACAAATGTGTAATCCGTACCGTTTGCAGCGGTCCCGCTGTAAGTGACAAGAACAGTATCGCTGTTTGAAAGGTTGTTTGTTCCCCTGTCGAACAGCACAGTTGCAGCGCCGCAGCCTTCGTAAATAGTGGTGTCGTTAATTCCCGCCGAACCGCCGAAGGAAGTGCTTGGAGTAATGAACACGCTGCCCGAGCTGGCAAAGCTGCCTTCTTCAAGGAACACTCCTGAATCAATGATGCCATCGCCGCCATCCGCCACAGCGAGCTTGATGTGATATACCTGCCCGCATTGCACATTCGCAATAGCGGTAAGCGGAACAGTGAAACCGTCGTACTGCACCGTTGCGCCGTCAGGAGCAGTTCCCATGCCCATTCCATCGCCGTTATCGAAATAATATGTTCCGTTGTTGGTAAGGTTCAGGTTGAACATGGTAACCGGCAGCGTGGTGCCCGGAACCAGTGCAATGTTGATGGCGCCGTTGGTGAAGGGGCCGGAAATACCGGGTCCGCTGATGAAAAAGCCGAAGCCATCGTTGATGCCGCCCGGGAACGTGCTTACATATTCCATGTATTCGTCGGAGCCGAATACGTAGCGGAATTTTACGGTATCGGAAGTCGGGATAAAGTCGAATTCAAGGATCGCCGCTTCATAGCTGAGTGTTGGGTCCATGATCACATCCAGGTCGGGATCGCCGGGAAGGCTGTTCGAGATGGAAATGCTGGAAGTGTTGTTAGGGCCGCCTGCATTGGCAATGTCGCCGGAGGAAAGAATCACTCCTGCATTCAGCCCGATGTTGGAAGCAGAGCCGTCAAAGGTTCCCCTTGAGGTTGCCGAGCCTGTATAGGTGATCCCGCTCGCTGTGATGCCTGTCCCGAGCAGCACGTTCTGCACCAGCTGGGTAGGCGTCAGGAGGGTGCTGGTTGTCAGTTGGGCGCTGAGAGGCGTTCCGCAGAAAATGATCACTGCGGTGATAAAAAGAGATATGTACTTTTTAAAATTCAAATTTTGTATCTATACTGATTTACAAGCAAATGTAGTGTATTTATCGTTTGTTTCCCCTGCTTTAACTGTTCGGTTGAATGCTTTGCCGAACCATTGGAGTGATTTAATTGATTGATTGTCAGTAGTTTAATGTTGTTGTAAATGAACTCACATCATTACATTTTCCCGGAAGTTCCGGGGTTTATAATAGATGTAAGCCGGCTCCGAATAGTTGCAGCAGCGAATTAAAGAAATTAAGGAGGTTGCTGGAAATCAATCGGGCCGGATGTTAAGCATTCCCTTGCCTGGGAATGGCAGGTATTTATGATACCGATGTTTTTAAGATGCTTGCAGGCAGGAGAACCTGGCGGCCCTGCCCGGTAAATCCTGTTCAAAAATCTTAGGTTTCAGTCCGTTTATATTTTTTTGTTTTCTTTTCCGGATCAGTAGCTTTTATGTATCAATAATAATTGCAACTTTGTGTCCTTATTGAAATAAAAAATCCAGCAACATGAGCAAAGCAATCAATGAATATATCGAAACAAACAAAGGCCGTTTTTTAGAGGAATTGTTTGAACTGTTAAGAATTCCTTCGGTGAGCGCCGATCCACAGTATAAAAACGACGTGATCCGCACAGCGGAAGCGATCCGTGTAAACCTTATTGCTGCAGGTGCTGATAATGTGGAGATCTGCTCCACTGCAGGTTACCCGATCGTGTATGGTGAAAAGATGATCGATCCGAAATTACCAACTGTGCTTGTTTACGGCCATTACGATGTGCAGCCTGCCGATCCGTTAGAGCTATGGGTTTTCGGGCCTTTTGAGCCGGTGATAAAAGACGGGAAAATTTACGCGCGCGGTGCATGCGATGATAAAGGGCAAATGTACATGCATGTGAAAGCATTCGAGCTGATGATGCGCACCAACACCCTTCCATGCAATGTGAAATTCATGATCGAAGGAGAAGAGGAGGTGGGTTCGACCAATCTCGGCATCTTTGTAAAAGCAAATAAAGAAAAATTAAAAGCGGATGTGATCCTTATTTCCGATACGGGGATCATCGCGAATGATATTCCTTCGATTACTGTAGGGCTACGCGGACTAAGCTATGTGGAAGTGGAAGTGACCGGCCCGAGCCGTGACCTTCACTCCGGTTTATACGGCGGTGCAGTTGCCAACCCGATCAATATCCTTTGCGAGATGATCGCGAAAATGAAAGACGATAAAAATCACATTACCATCCCGGGATTTTATGACGACGTGGAAATTCTTTCCGCCGAAGAGCGCGCAGAGATGGGAAAAGCGCCGTTCAGCCTGGATGAATATAAAAAAGCACTGAGCCTGTCCGACATTCACGGCGAAGAAGGCTACACAACGAACGAGCGTAATTCGATCCGCCCGACGCTGGATGTAAACGGCATCTGGGGCGGGTATACAGGCGAAGGAGCAAAAACAGTGATCGCCTCCAAAGCGTATGCAAAGATCTCTATGCGATTGGTGCCTCACCAAAGCAGCGATAAGATCACAAAATTATTTTCCGATTATTTCGAAAGCATCGCACCGAAATCGGTGAAGGTGAAAGTAACGCCGCACCATGGCGGAGAGCCTGTGGTAACGCCAAGCACATCCGTGGCATACAAAGCGGCAAGCATGGCGATGGAAACCACTTTCGGGAAAAAGCCGGTGCCGGTTCGCAGCGGCGGAAGCATCCCTATTGTTGCAATGTTCAAATCCGAGCTTGGACTGGATTCCGTACTGATGGGCTTTGGCCTCGATTCGGATGCGATCCATTCACCGAACGAGCATTACGGCGTATTCAACTATCTGAAGGGTATTGAGACCATCCCGTATTTTTTCAAAAATTTTGCTGATCTGAGTAAGTAGCCTGCTGGAATAAAGTTTGTTGGTTGGTATGTCAGTTCGAGTTTTCGCCTTTTTCTGGCGAAAGTATCGGGAACTGGTCTGTTTCTCGAGAAGTTTATCCTGAGCGGAGTCGAAGGGCTTCACTGCGTTACGCAACGAAATGACCAGTATTAAGAATAACATTCAACAGCATCATGAAAAAATACATTTTACTTTTTATTACGGCGCTTGCTTTTACATTTTCCGGCTGCGGGGATTTTGAGGACATCACATTCAAAGGCATTGAAGGCGTGAAGATCATCAGGATGTCGCAGGAAGGGATAGAGGCCGAGATCACGGCGCGCATCAACAACCCGAACAAGGTTGCGTTCCACATTTATCCATCCGACCTGGATGCAACGCTTAACGGTTTGAATGCGGGAAAAGCAAAGCTCACGAACAACATTAAGATCAAAGCACATTCGGAAGAGTCCTACACCTTCAAAATAAAATCCGATTTTTCTTCCTTAAGCATGACCGACCTCCCGAAATTAATGTCGATGGCCACCAGCCGTAATGTAAAAGTGGGATTGAAGGGCGACCTGAAAGTGGGAAAGTTGCTGGTGAAAAGAAAATACCCGGTCGACATGGTAAAAAGCGTTCCGCTCAGCGGCAGCGGCTTTTAGTTGAAGCGGCAATCCGAAATGCTGTCGAAGCCCAGCAAGCCTGTATTATACGTTATCGTTAAGCTCTTCGCATCCGGGATCTCCGTAAAATGTTCATTCAGGAATGTGGTGAGATTGCGTTCAAGCGCAGCATCGTCCAGCCTTACATCAATGCTTCCGTGATAGATCCTGATCCGGAACCTGTCGATCAGGTATGTTTCCGTCCTTCCGGATACAGGGAAATTGAGATTGAGAAAAAGCAGGAAGTTCAGGAAGCACATTGCAAATCCTGAAAAGGCATACATCGCGAAATGATGGTATTCCATATCGATGTGGTGCTTTACAAATTTCCATTGGATCAGCCCGACGGCGCCGCATAAAAAGATCAGCATCATCAGCGTGCCGATGTTCACAATGGTCACACTCACAAACCAGATCAGCAGCGGGATCCCAAGGAAAAGCCCGATGAAGGTAGCAGTCATGGCAACATAAATCCCGTTTGCATTGATGAAGCGCTTCAGCTGTTCTTTCGGCTGATAGCTTGCAGGTTCATCCGGCGAAGGCAAAGCAGTGATCACCGGATCAGCGCTTTCCTGCAATGGTATATCTTCTTCCACATCTTCGCTGCCAAAATACTCCGCAATGGTTTTTACTTTGTAATCTTCCTGTGTGTTCTCAGGATCCTGGTTCAGCATCAGCGCCGTATGCCCGTAAAGCACAGGCAATGCAAGCCTGAACTGTGAAGGCGCTTCGAAAAAGTGCTCGATGCATACTGCGAAAAACTCGTGAATGTTGGTGCTTGCGTATTTTCTCAGGAAAGTGATGCTGCCTTCTTTTAAGCGTTGAAGTTCGTATGACGCAGCAGCTTTCCACTTTTCAAAATGCCAGGAAAAATGATCGTCGTAGCTGCCTTCTTCATCCATATCAATGTTCAGCGCATGTGCCAGCTCATGCAGGCCGAGGTTGAGCTTGTCGGTACCGGAAGCATAGCCTTCGCGGAAGTCGTCCCAGGAAATGGAAAGCACGCCGCCCTGTGTGGTCAGCCCTTTGAAGGACGTTTCGAATAAGCGCGAATAAAAAACTTTCGGGAAAACATTGATGGTGTGGAGGTGCGAGATGGTATAATCTTTTAGCCCGAAAGTAAGCTGTACTGCTGCTGCGGAGATAAGCACCCTGATCTCATCGGTGATCACGAGCCCTTCACGGCCTACAAAATACTTGTCTTCCATAAATTTATACACCCGCTCCACAAAGCGCTGCTGGGCTTCGGCGGATAAATTTTTGAAATAGGAGTTCTTTTGCTTCAGTAATGTATACGGCACGAATATGAAAGTAAAAAATAAAAATGAATTTTGAAAATTAAGTAGTAGAAATGTTGAAATTAATTAATGTATCCAGTTTAGATGCTTCCTTCGTCAGCATGACAAAGAAATCCTTAATAGTGATATATCTGCAACAATCATTTAGTACTTTTAGAACATGCAAAACGAGCACAAACACACCAATTCCCTCATCCATGAAAGCAGTCCGTACCTGTTGCAGCATGCGCACAATCCTGTAAACTGGCATGCCTGGAACGATGAAGCGCTTGAAAGGGCGAAGCGTGAAGACAAGCTTATCCTTGTCAGCGTGGGCTATTCGGCCTGTCA
Organism: Bacteroidota bacterium; assembly: GCA_025963775.1. GTDB lineage: Bacteria > Bacteroidota > Bacteroidia > 2-12-FULL-35-15 > 2-12-FULL-35-15 > 2-12-FULL-35-15. The sequence goes on from JAOQAD010000018.1 coordinate 56,711, forward strand.
CTGGTGCCATGTGATGGAGCATGAGAGCTTTGAAGATGAAACCGTAGCGGCGATCATGAACGACCATTTTGTGTGCATCAAGGTCGACAGGGAAGAGCGGCCGGATATCGACCAGGTGTACATGCTTGCCGTGCAGCTGATGACCGGGCATGGCGGCTGGCCGCTGAATTGCTTTGCACTGCCCGATGGACGCCCGATTTATGGCGGCACCTATTTTCCGAAGCAGCAATGGATCAATGTGCTGCTGAACCTTACGGATGTGTACAGCAATGAAAAGCACAAGGCCCTGGAATATGCGGAAAGGCTTACGGAAGGCGTGAAGCTGGCAGAGCTGGTGCATGCGAAGGAGCCGGTGGAATTTTCATCTGCGATCCTCCTGCGTTGTTATGAGAACTGGAGATCCCGCTTCGACCCGGTGGATGGCGGCCCTGATAAAGCGCCTAAATTCCCATTGCCGAATAATTATGAATTTTTGCTGCGGTATGCACAAGGACTTGAGAATAAGGCTGAGGTGATGCAGCATGTGAACCTTACGCTGAAGAAAATGGCTTACGGCGGCATCTGCGACCAGGCTGGCGGCGGTTTCGCCCGCTACTCGGTGGATCATTACTGGAAAGTACCGCATTTCGAAAAGATGCTGTATGATAATGCGCAGCTGGTGACCTTGTACAGCGAGGCCTATCGCGCTACCGGGAATGAGCTGTACAAAGAAACCGTATATGATACCCTTAAGTTCATTGCAAGGGAGCTGACATCCCCGGAAGGCGGCTTCTATTCGGCACTGGATGCTGATTCGGAAGGAGTGGAAGGAAAATATTATGTGTGGACGAAGGAAGAATTAAAAGAGATCCTGGGAAAAGATGCAGCCGTGTTTGAAGATTATTTCAATGTGAATGAACGCGGACTCTGGGAGCATGAAAACTATATCCTGCTGCGGCACGATGAGGATGAAGCTGTTGCAAAACGGAATAACATTGGTGTTGCTGAGCTGAAGAAGATCATTAAAAAAAGTTGCGAAAAATTACTTGTTGTACGTGAAAAAAGAGTGCGGCCCGGTCTGGACAATAAAATCCTTACTTCCTGGAATGCCCTGATGTTAAAAGGATATGTGGATGCTTACAACGCCTTTGGCGAAGAAAAATTTTTAACAGCTGCAAAAAAGAATGCAGCGTTTTTATTGGAACATTCGCTGGATGGCAGTAAAATAAGCCATCTCGCAACAGCTTCCGGAAATCCTAAAGAAAAATACGGCTTCCTCGAAGATTATTCCTTCAGCATCGAAGCCTTCATTTCGCTGTACCAGGCAACGAATGAAGAGCGGCACCTGCTGCTGGCAGATGAGCTGATGCGCTATTGCCTGGAACATTTTGAGGACAAAAGCAGCGGGATGTTCTTTTTTACCTCGGATGAGGACAAGGCATTGATCACCCGTAAAATGGAGCTTTCCGACAATGTGATCCCGGCTTCGAATTCCAGCATTGCAAAATCGCTGTTTGTGCTCGGGCATTATTTTGAGAAGGATGAATACATTGAAAAAAGCCGGAAGATGCTGAACAATGTGCTGGAAGAGCTGGAGAACTACGGTGCCGGGTACAGCAACTGGGCCATGCTGCTGCTTTGGTTTACCCGCCCGTTTTACGAGCTGGCAATTGTTGGTAAATCTGTTGATGAAAAATACAGGGCCTTTCAAAAACATTACCTTCCAAATGTGATCTTTGCAGGAAGTGCTGCTCAGAGCTCGTTGCCATTGCTTAAGAACAGGTTTGTTGAAGGTCGGACGTTGATCTACGTTTGTACCAACAAAACCTGCCTTGCGCCTGTTGACAATGCAGAGGCCGCACTCAGCCAGATAACAGGACATTTTTGAAAAAGCAATTTCTTACATACCTATTCCTATTTGCAATTCTCCATTGCAGTGCCCAGCTCATCAGTACAGAGCCGGTGGAGATCAGCACAGGCCCCATTCAGTTCAACCCCGATATCATCAAAAAGAACAAGGTGAAGACCATTGTTCTTGATATTGTTGACAAACCCGACGGGAAGATCATCGTGGATAAAGATGCAACCCAAGGTTTTGAGTTTGATGAAAAAGGAAGAGTGGTCCGTTATTATTATACGATCCTGAACCGCACACAGGCAACGGAAGTGGATGTTCCGGCGCTGAAAAAGAGGGGAAAGGTCATTCGCCCGGCAACTACGAAAACGGTGATGAAGTTCATCAATGACACCATCTTCACGAATGTGTTTTATGATAATCTCGACCGGGTGATCCTGAAGCGCTCCCGCTCCGGCGATTATTACGATGCCTATTATTATGAGTACAATGACCAGGGAAAGATCAGGAAGGAGATGCACTGCAGGGAAACGAACATCAGCGAGAACAAGAATGTATTTAAAATGGGGGTGCAAACGGTGCTTTCTTCTGAAACCTTTACCTATGAGAACCTCACGCCAACACAGGTGAAAAAGAAATGCATGAATGATGAAGGACGTGAATACAAAAAGGCGATCATCAATTACGATGCAAAAGGCAATAAGCTTTCTGAAAGCTATGATTTTATTGTGAGCTGGATGCACCAGGAAGGCTTGTACGAATACAATTCAAACGGCTATCTCAGCCGCAGGATCCTGAAAAGCAATGAAAGCGGGGAATTGAAGCAGGAAAGCACATTTGAGTACGATGCGAACGGGCATCTCATCACAGAGAAAAAGATCCAGGATACGATCGTGATCAACGAGGTGAGCTACCTGTTCGATGATTTTACAAAGCTTGTGAAATCGCACATCGACCGCGATTTTAAAAATGCTTCTATTGGTATTGTGAAATATGCATATACTTTTTATTGAAGGTCGTCATCGAAGAGGTTGAAAAAGTCTTTTAATGACATTTTATGAACCTTTAATATTTTCATTAAGCTTTGCAGTGTTAAATTTGCCCCATTTTCTGCCCTCCAGTACTGTTTTCGGTCAATATCATTTTCAATCGCAAACTTTTCATAACTGGTATATCCTTTTTCAATACGTAGTTGCTTTAATTTTTTGGAAATTAAAAGAATTATTCTGTCCGATCCTTTATTGTTTGCAGTCATTTGGACTGCTATTTATCCATATATGAGGTTAAAATTTACGGCATATATTGCACATTTCAATATTTTGTCATATAGTTGCGTTAATTATTGTCTAATTTTAAACATAGAAATCATGAAAAAGCAACTATTAATTATTACACTCGCAGTTAGTGTGATTGTATCAGCATGTCAGAAAGCCCCTAAGACAGAGGCTACAGTGGGTGCTAAGGAAGAACTCAAATTTGAATTAAATACAAAAACGAATGATGCTTTGCAATTAAGGATGGATTTAATCAAATATCCGCCAGATGTTCAGAAGGCGTTTTTTAATTCTTTGAATCCTCACCAAAAAGCAATGATTTGGGAAAATAAGCTTGATCAGGCAATTTCTTATGCAGGGTGGAATGAGTATCAGGTACAATTGCTAAATGAATTGAAGGATAATATTTCTCCTGATTTATATTCGAATAATGCAACATTATTCAGAGATCAGGTACAGCCGGAGTGGCTTGAAAGAGCAAAAGGCCAATTCGTATTTGATGATTTAATGAAAATAGTAAGTGTTTTGGACGATTATACTCCCGGAATCATAGTTGGTGGCGGTGGGACGTCAAATAAAAAAGATTGCAATTGCAGTGTTAAATCAGATTGGTGCAGCACCGCTTTACATCAGTCTTGCCAAATAACTAATGGCTGCAATGATAGTGCACATGGCTGTGGTACGCTGTGGGTATATGGTTGTAAAGGAGAATGTAAACTTTAATCAACAATGCTCTGAGTACATTGTACTCAGAGCATGTTTTATTCCTATGAAACAATTTTTAAAGATATTGTTATTAATAATTATCGGCGGATTTATTGGCTTCTCCGTAAATTTCACATGGTCATTTGCGCAAAATTCAATAACCTTTACTTATGCCAGTATTGTTTTTACAATAGCAGGTATTGTTCAGCAAAGAAGATCTGTAGCCTTACTTTGTTATGAAAATTTTATTCTTTTATGGTACATTCTGTTTATTACCGTTTTTGCAGCATGTTATAATTATTCATGGGATCTTCCTGTAGTGTTTTGCGTAAGTATTATTTCCTTTGTTATTGGCTATTTGTCTTCAGCTCTATGGAAGTCTTCATACACGGGGAAATCACTATTAGCATTATGGATAATAAGCATTATAAGCTTTAATTTGATCGTTGTTCCCTGGTATACTTTCAAAAGTGCTGTTGTTCCGGTTCAATTGAATTCGCAGCCTACATTTGAGCTAATGAATTTGAAAGATGCAACAAAACTAAAAAATGATGATCTTAAAGGGAAAGTTATTTTTCTTGATTTCTGGAATATTCATTGTGGAGTTTGCATTAAGGAGTTTCCAAAGTTAGAGGAGTTATATCAATACTATAAAAGTAACCCGGATGTAAAAGTTTATATAGTGAACTGCGGGACTGATAGTATTGACGATGTTAATCATTTTATATTAGAACGAAATATTAAAATTCCAGCGTTGTATGATAGTAATGGCAAACTCACAAATGCCCTGAACATTGATGGTTTTCCCTATAGTGTAATTATAGATAGGACGGGAACGATTCGCTTTAATCATTTAGGATATTCAAAAGATGAAAGTGACGTGTATGTGAGAAATACGATAGATGAAATAAATTCAGTGTTAAGTAAATAAAATGAAGGGCTCTATTAAATTATTCCGGTATGGTTCTCGTATTTTTTATGATGCTTGCGAAAGTAATGATGTTCCAAAAAACAATGCTCAGGCAGACCAGCATGAAGCTGATAATTCCGTTAAAAAGTATGATGTATCTTCAGACATGGCTAAGTATAAAACCGTCTACGTATATGCAAATGATCCGTGCTTTGCAGAGAGAAGCGGTGTTCTGAAGATAAATAATTAAGAACCGGGTTTATGCAAATGCAAACGCTTCTCAGAATTCTCATTTTTCTTCCTCTTTTGATAGTGGGCTGCAATAATGCTTCTTCCGACAAATCTGCGGAAGAGAAAACCGCGGAAGCTGTTCCGGAATCCGAGCAGGTCATAAGCACTGTTCATGATTTTCTTGCATGGTATAAAACAAATTATAAAAGTGTGAACGGCTTCGATTTAGTACCAAGGACTGAAAACGATTCCTCGCAATACCGCGTCAGCATGGAGGAATGCGGGAAAATGATTGAAAAGCTGAGAGCCAGCGGCTTCTTCACCAAAAATGCCCTGGATGGATTGCAGGCGTATTTTGTTCAGTGTGATGAAAATATGCTGAAGGCAAAACAGAATGATGGCCCGCCCGAAGGGCTTGATGGAGATCTCGTATTATGCACACAGGAAATAGAGGAATCGCTGTCTAAAATTGAAGCAGCAGAATATAAGGATATCAGCATCGATGGTACAAGCGCTAAAGTAACAGTGCAGCTGATTTATGACCTGCCTGTAAAGTTGCAAAAGGAAGGCGATGCATGGAAGATCGCGAAGATCTGCCGGATCGGATCATAATTCCCCCTTCTTTTTCCCCGCCACAAAATCCTTCAGATAAAAAGGCTCAAAGTAAGCCACGTCTTCAAACAGATGATCACGGAATGCCTTTTCCGATAAGGTGATCATGTCTTTTGCAGAAGGATAAATGTCATCAATGAAAAAAGCATTGCTGCTGTGTGATAATGCTGCCTTGCATTTAGCGGCGCCATCCCCGAAAAAATAAACAGGCTGTTCTTTCAGTAGCTCCGCGAAGGAATGCTCATCGATGATCTCTGCTGCGGTCGGGCGAATTTCATTTCCTTCAGAATCATATACGGCGCAGTACACTTCCATGCGGCGTGCATCCAGCATAGGACACAGCAGAGCTGGAAAATGGATAAGGGAAGATGGAAGATGGATTATCCCGCTCATCATGGAATACAAAGTATTGATCGCGATCAGCGGCTTGCCGAGTGAATAGCACAATCCTTTTGCGCTGCTTACGCCGATCCGTAATCCCGTATAAGAGCCGGGGCCTTTGCTTACAGCAACAGCATCGAGGTCATGAAGCTGCAAGCCTGCCTGCTTCATAACATCAGCGATAAATACCGTAAGGTTTTCTGCGTGTGTGTATTCCCCGTTAAGCTCTTTGAGGGCCAGTAAGGTTCCATCCCTGCCAAGCGAAACGCTGCAGGCGGTGGTTGCTGTTTCAAGATTGAGAATTAATGCCATAGACGGAAGCAGCAGGACTATTTTTTTCCGCCGTTAAACAATTCTGTTTTGTCCACTTTCTTGATCGCGGTTCCTTCTTTCAACTGCTTGGCAATGGCGCTGTACGGACCGGAGATCACTTCATCACCTTCTTTCAGCCCGGATTTCACTTCAATGTAATTGTTATCCTGGATGCCTGTTTTTACTTTCACCAGTTTTGCTTTTCCGTCAACCATCACGAACACGCATTCCTCGATCTTCACCTGTGCCTTCGTTTCGCCTGCTTTGTTCTTATCATCCTTGATCACAATTCCGTCTTCGCCTTCTTCTCCGCCATCTCCTTCATCGCCGCCGTTTTCCTTTTTCTTATCCTTGCCTTCAAATGCGCTGCTGTCGGCACGTGTAGTTACCGATTGAATAGGAACCGTTAATACGTTTGATGCTTTCTTTGTTTGAATATCAACCGTTGCGCTCATGCCCGGGCGGAATGGCGCCACGTTCTGGTCGTTCATCAGGTCGTTGTACGATTCCTGGAGGATGCGGATCTTCACGGTAAAGTTGGTTACCTGCTCTGCAGTTACACCTGTTGTGTTCGCTGAATTTGCAATCTCGGTAACAATGCCCTTGAATTTCCTGTCGACATAAGCATCCACTTCAATCAATGATGTATCGCCGTTGTGTACACGCACAATGTCATTCTCGTTCACATCCACGCTTACTTCCATTTCGTTCAGGTTGGCAAGGCGCATGATCTCTGTTCCTTCCATTTGTGCAGTACCTACCACGCGCTCGCCTTTTTCCTTGTTGAGCTTGGAAATGGTCCCGTTCACAGGTGAATAGATGTTTGTTTTTGCAAGATTGTCATTTGCTTCCTTTAAAGATGCTTCTGTACTTTTTACATTGTAATCAGAGGCATCCACATTATCCTCCGCACCTTTTACATCTGCTTTTGCGCCTTCATAGGTAGCTTTTGCAATATCGAAATCGGATTGTGAGATGGCTCCCTGCTCAAATAATTTTTTATTCCGGAGATAGCTTGCTTCCGCGTTCACAAATGATGCTTTGATCTGTTCCAACCGTGCCTTTGCATTCGAAAGATTTGCTTTGGCGCCATTCAGTGTTGCAACCATCCGGCTGGAATTCGATTCATAGATCAGGGGATTGATCTTACAAAGCAGGTCGCCTTTTTTCACATGATCGCCTTCTTTTACAAAGAGCTCCACGATCTCACCCGACACATCGGAACTGATCTTCACTTCCACTTCCGGCTGGATCTTTCCATTGGCTGAAACCATCTCCGTAAGGCTCCGTTCCTGCACTTTTTCAGTTGTTACAGCTATCGATTCATCTCCCGAGCAATCCTTCAGGAGAATAACCATTGTTAGCAGCGCTACTCCGGCAATGATGATCCAGATAATTTTTTTCATGTTTCGTTTTAATTTTCTTTCATTAAAATTTCAGCGGCTTGCCCTGGTAGAAATCAAGGACCTTTGCCTTGAACACATACTCGTATTTTGCCTGAAGCAGATCGCTCTGTGCTTTTGCCATCTTGTTTTTTGCCGTGTTGTAATCGGTGGTGTTCACCATTCCCACGTTGAACTTCTGTTCGGTGTATTTGAACGATTCCTGCATTGCTTCCAGCGCTTTTACGCTCGATGCATATTTTTTCAATCCTGCATTTGCATCGGCATAAGCCTGCTGCACATTCTTCCGGATCTGCAGCTTCGTGGATTCGATCGTCAGCTCAGCGCTCAGCTTCTGGATCTTTGCGCGGTCGATGGCCGTTTTTACCTGCAGCTTGTTGAAGATGGGAACCTGTAAATAAAAGCCGAATGACTTGTTGATGTTGTCGTGGTACTGATCCGCATAAGGGATCTTTTCATAGGAAGGGCTGGAGAATACCGGCGAATAAACCGTATCGCCGCCGGATGTGAAATCACCGTTTGGGGCATATCCTGTAAATCCCGGTAAGCCTAACAAACGCTGGCTGGCACCGGAATACCCCGTACCGTACGAAGCGCTGAAGGATAACCTCGGGCTTAATCCGCCCCATGCCACATCCACACCTTTCTTTGCACTTTTCAGCTTGAACTCTGCGCTCTTTACTTCCGGCAGGTTGCTGATAGCAGTGTTGTAGATCAGTGCAGGACTGGAAGTCAGCAGTGATTCATTCACCGAGCTCAGGTCAGGTTTTACAATACTGAAATTTTCGGAAGAGGGAAGGTTCAGTAATTGAGTGAGGGAAAGCAGCGCGATGTCCAGTTGGTTCTGTGCATCCGTCAGTGCCAGCTCCTCGGAAGCGAGCTGTGCCTGCATGTCGAGCAGCGTGCCTCTCGCGGAAGCACCTGCATCCACCAATTTTTTAGTGCGTTCCACCTGTGCAGTGGTGATGCCCAGCTGGTTCTGCGCGTTGAGCACGGCATCCATGGTGTACAATGCCTGCAGGTAAGCGGTGGCTATATTCAGGGAAACATCGTTCTTCATTTTGTCCACATCGTATTTAGACGCAAAATATTCGTAACGGTTCTGTTTGATGGTATTGATGTTCTGGAAGCCGCTGAACAGGTTGATCTCCGCACTTACATACAGGTTTTGCGACAATACCTGCGCATCGGCAAACTGGTTGGTGAAGCGGTCGACCGTACGGCCGATGTTATAGGAATGGGAAGCGTTTCCATTGATGGAAGGCAGCAAATTGCCTTCGCTGGCCACTACATTCACCTTTGAAAGGCTGGTGTTCAGCTCCGACTGCTTTACCTGGATGTTGTTTTTGAGGGCATAATCGATGCATTCTTCCAGCGACCATGTTTTAGGTGCAGAAGGCTGCTGTGCCTGGGCAGCGCCTGCTAAAAGGAAGAATATGAAAATAAAGGTTCTGATAGAATTCATCTGCATAGCGCAAATTTAATTAATATACCGGAACATTGTGAAAATTTGCGTGTTAAATGAACTCCCAGGCGCTTTTGTGTGCCCCGATGGAATCTACGTAATCAAGGAAATCCTTGTAAAAAGGATGGCTGCCGAAAGTGGCGCTGTCGCCGATCACCACCAGCTTTTTCTTTGCCCTTGTGAGCGCCACGTTCATACGGCGGGTATCGCTTAAAAAGCCGATCTCCATGTTCTCGTTGGAGCGCACCATGCTGATGTAGATCACGTCGCGCTCCTGTCCCTGGAAGCCATCCACCGTTTTTATGGCGATGCGGGAAAGGTAATTTTTCAGCACTTCATCTTCCGCAATTTTCTGCGTTAAGTACTGCACCTGCTCTTTGTATGGTGAAATGATGCCAATGCTGATCGCTTTTCCGGGCCTGTCGGCCTGTCCGTATTGCTGCAGCAGCCGTTTCAGATGGTCTGTCAGCAGGTTGGCTTCTTCCGGGTTGGCAATGCTGAGGCTTTCGGGGTTGATGATCTCTGTATAGCCGCAGCCGGCAGTATCCACGAAGTCGAAAGGAGTATGCAGCAGGTGTTCCTGCTCATCGAAGCTCAGTACGGTATCCTTTACGGAAGCATCGGCTTTGAGCCCTCCGCCGTAGAATTCGGCATTTGAAAAATTCATGATATGCTCGTTCATGCGGTATTGCGTATTCAGCATCACCGGCACGTTTTCAAGCTGCATGCAATGTTCGAACAGGGTTTTCTTCAGCCCGAGGTCTTCCGCTTTTTTTGACTTCACGGTAGGCGGCAGCTGGAAATGATCTCCGGCAAACACAACCCTGCCGCTTCTTGTCAGCGGGATCCAGCACATCGGCTCCAGTGCCTGTGCGGCTTCATCGATGAACACGGTGGAGAAGAAGCGGTCGCGCATCATGCGCCCTGCCGAAACCACGGGCGTGCAGGCGATGACCTGAGCTTTGTCGAACTGCTCCGACTGGATAAAATCTTCGAGCACCCTTGCGTCCTGTAATATTTTCCGTGCTTCCTGGTAAAAGAGCTGGCGCTGTTCGCGCTCTTCACGTCCGAAGGTACGCTTGTATTTCCCGGCCATACGGAAATATTCCTCCGCTGTTTTCCGGTACGATTTTAAATCCTTGTACGATTCATGCGCTGCGATCTTTGCATCCAGCGTGTTGCTCAGCACATCTTCGGAGATCCGCGCGGGATTTCCGAGGCGAAGCACATTGATGCCTTCGCGGTGCAGCTTTTCGGTAAGCAGGTCGACCGCGGTATTGCTGGAGCTGCAGACCAATACCTGCTTTTCCGTTATTAATGTCTGGCGGATCGCCTGCACCAGCGTAGTTGTTTTGCCTGTTCCGGGCGGGCCGTGGATGATGGCGATGTCTTTCGCAGAAAGGATTTTTTGAACCGCCGTATTTTGTGATTGATTGAGGCCGGTGATGTGTACCGGCTCATTGATTTTTTCAAACTCCGGCAGCTTGTGTCCTGTCACCACATCACGCAGATGCGAAAGCCTGTTGTTATGTGCATTCATCACTTTTTCAAGGGCAATATCCATTTCCCTGTAGCTTGTTTCATCAAACAGCAGGTTGATACCGAGCTTGCCATCATCGCACCAGTCGGGAAGCTCATCGAGGTTCAGCGAAAGGCGGAGCTTGTTCTGGTTCAGCACTTTTACGGTGCCGTTGATGGGCTTTGCATCCTGGTGATTGTTGGAAAAGAGGGAAGCGATCTTTCCGCCTGAAAAACGGTGCGGCTCGTTGTGATTGCTGGTGCGCTCCACATCCACCACCAGGTATTCGCCCAGGCCGATCTCTACATTGGAGATGATGATGGGATACCAGGTAACGCCGTTCTCCTTGCGGTAATTGATATTGTTCCGTAAAAAAAATGATTTGTATTGGGCGAGGTCTTCATCCCGCTCGATCTTCAGTAACTGCTGCAGCTTTTTAAAGCGCTCTGTCTTCTCTTCGCTCATGCACTGATCAGTAACAGGTTCAGTGAATGCTTCAGGTCTTCCATCATTACCGGCTTTTGCAGTATGGATGCATTGGAAATTTTCCCGATGCGTAATTTTGTTTTTGCATCGGAATTGCCGGTCACAAACAGTATGGGTGTGTTCTTGCTCTTCCTGATCTCTTCCGCAGCATGAATGCCATCCATTTCACCTTTCAGCTTGATGTCCATTAAAATGAGGTCCGCTTCATGCTTTGCGATCTCCAGTATTGCCTGTTCTGCAACCGACACCACAACCACGGTCTCGTGCGAGAGGTTGCTGAGCATCATTTTTGTGGCCATTGCCACGATGGCTTCATCTTCAACTACAATTATTCTTGCCATACTTATTCTTCAAAAGATATATAATAGGTTGTTCCGTTCCTGTTCGTTGTTTTTATTGTTCCGTTCACCTGTGCAACAAGCGCAGTGATCAGCGTAAGCCCGAGTGAGACCGGCTGCTCGATGATGTCCTCTGCGTTGAAGCCGATGCCGTTGTCGCTGACCATCATCGTAAATTTCTCGCCCATTTTTGTGCACACGATCTTCACTTCTCCTTCTTCACGTCCCCTGAATGCATGCTTATATACGTTTGAGATCAGCTCATTCAGGATGAGCCCGCAGGGCACTGCATTTTTTATATCCACGAACACATCGTTGCAGGTGATCGAGTAGGCGATCTTTGCGGATGTTGTGTTATACGAAGTGCGGATGTAATTGATCAGGTCGTTGCAGTAAGCGTTAAAGTCGATGCGTGCAAATGTTTCATGCTGGTATAGCTTGTCGTGGATCAGTGCCATGGAATGAATCCTGTTCCTGCTTTCCTCGAAGAGCAGGCGTGAGCGCTCGTCTTCCACGTAGCTCGACTGTAATCCGAGCAGCCCGCTGATCACTGCCATGTTATTCTTTACGCGGTGATGGATCTCGGAGAGCAGGATCTCTTTTTCGTGCAGGGAGGTTTCCACATGCGCTTTTGCTTTTTTCTCAACGGTGATATCGGTAACGCGCACCGACTGGTATTTTTCATTGCCGATCAGTACGAGCTTAATGGCAAGCGCACCCCAGAATTCTTTCCCGGTTTTTGTTTTATACAATACTTCGCCTTCATACAGCCCCTGTGTGTTAAGGGCATTCCTCATCTTCTCCATTTCGGAATCAGCCGGCATTTCCTTGTGAAGGTCGGTTCCGTAGCTGTCGTAAAATTCATCCGGCGAATCCATTTCAAACATCTCCATGGCACGCTGATTTGCTTTGATGATCTTTCTTTTTTTCCAGTCGACAAGGAACAAGGCATCGTACGAATTCTCAAAAATGGCCTGCAGCTGCTGTTGCAGCAATTCATTGCTTTCATCGAGCTTTCGCTCCGAGCGTTCAAAATTGCCAATGAAGGAGTAGATCACCGCCACTTCGCCGATGATGGCTGTAATGTTAAAGGCAACGCGCATTTTGATCTGCAGCACCGACGGCAATTCCACAAAAAAGGAAGAGGAAAAATTGAGCAGGTACAACATGGAAAATGTAGCGATGGCAAGCAGCACGAGAAAGAAGATCGTCCGGATCTCTTTCAGGTCAAAGAGCACCAGCGGTATAGCTGCAGCGGGAATGAACAGCAGGTGGATCTGGGAAGCTTCACCGAAGCAAAGGCAGAGTGCAAAGAGGTGAATGTACAGTCCGACGATAAAAAGAAAGCGGGCCAGCTGGTACTGCTTCATGTGGGCAATAAGAAAGATCAGCAGGTACGTTGCAATGGCTGTTATTTCAATCTTCACTGCACTTCGCAGTTCCCAGAAAATAAAAACGAAAATGTAGATGAGCGTAAAAGCAAAGGAAAAGGCGACAAGCTGGTTGGTAAGTTTGATGCGTTTTGCAACAGAAGTACCGATGGTATGTTGTAACCCTATATTGGAGATGGTATCCCAGCTTTTTTTAAACATACGTTTTTAGAGTAGAGGCAGGATACAATTGTACTAAAAAGGGATCGAATTAACAAGTTTAAAGACACAATAGGGCAGCTCGCCTAAAAAGTGGTTTTAATGATATGTTTTTTTAGCATTTGGTAGTATCTTCGGGGAAATTTTTGGATCATGAGTGACATCATTAAGGAGATAGAGGAAAAATATAAAAAGCTGGGGCAGGACCCGGAGACCTACCTGAAAGGACTGTATCACAGCAGGCCGATCAATTACTGGGATTATATAGAGCTGGATACTTTGCTTACACTTCAAAAGCCTCGCACCGATTTCCCCGATGAGCCGATCTTCATCATGTATCACCAGGTAACAGAATTATTATTGAAACTGATCACGCATGAAATAAAGCAGATCGTGGATGATGAAAGCATCAGTACGGTATTGTTCAAAGAAAAGATCGAGCGCATCAACCGTTATGCGGGTGTGCTTACCGCTTCTTTCAGCGTAATGCGTGAAGGAATGGATTATGACCAGTACAACCAGTTCAGGCTGTCGCTGGCTCCTGCAAGCGGGTTCCAGTCGGCGCAGTTCCGTTTTATAGAGCTTTACTGCACGGATGCACAATTGCTGGTGAACACCCGGGTGAAAGCGCAGGTGAACGATACCACAGAAATGGATTATATTTTTGAGAACCTGTACTGGAAGGATGGAGGCGTTGATCACAAGACAGGAAATAAAACCCTGACACTGCAGCATTTTGAGGACAAGTACCTCGATTCATTAAAAGCAGCGGCCCACAAATACAAAGGCAAAAATATTTATCACCGCTTTCTTGCGCTGGATCAAAACAGTGAGGATGTAAAAGAGCTGAAATACGCTTTGCGCGAATTTGACCATACTTACAATGTGATCTGGCCGCTGGCGCATATCAAGACTGCGGGCTATTACCTGAATTCAAAAGGGGAAAACAAAGCAGCGACGGGCGGAAGCGAGTGGCAAAAGTATCTGCACCCTTCTTACCAGCGGAGGATCTTCTTCCCGCAATTGTGGACCGCCCAGGAAATCGAGAACTGGGGAAAATAAAAAGGTGAATTAATCTACCCTTACTCCCTGTTTATTGATGTAATATTGCTGCTTGCCATCCAGCAGCACCGGCGCTCTGCCGTTGATAAACTCACCGATCCCATCAAAAGTCGGCTCTATGAGAACCGTACCGTTAAGGTCGACCAGGCCCCACCTGCTGCCATGCTTTCCGCTTATGCGAACGCGCGCAATACTGTCCGTGAAATTTTCCACTTCATTGTATTTCGGCGGCACCACCACATTTCCTGTAGTATCGATGTATCCCCATTTGTTGAGTTTCTTAACCCTTGCACGTCCGTTGTAAAATGGCCCGACATAATCATAGCCGGGGTATTTGCTGACCTTCGGGGTGTGTTCTTTCTTCTGTGCGAAAGCAGTATCCGGCATAAGGAATACAATACAAAGCGCGCTAAGGAATAAGCGGAATGTGTTCATGAGAATTGTTTTTTATAAAGATACAAAACGGAAATAAATCCTAATACGATAAATTCGGCCCCAGCCAGCGTTCTGCTTTATCAAGCGCCATGCCTTTTCTTTTTGCATAATCCTCCACCTGGTCCTTCGCAATTTTTCCGATCCCGAAATAATGGGAATCCGGATGCGCGAAATACAGCCCGCTCACTGCAGCTGTGGGGAACATGGCCATGCTTTCGGTCAGCGTGATGCCTGTGTTTTTTTCCACCTCCAGCAGTTTAAACAGTGCAGGCTTTTCAGTATGGTCGGGCTGTGCCGGATAACCGGGTGCCGGGCGGATCCCTGCATATTCTTCCTTGATCAGGTCCTCATTTTTGAGATTCTCCTCTTTGGCATATCCCCAAAATTCCTTCCGCACTTTTTTATGCATTAATTCTGCAAATGCTTCCGCGAGACGGTCAGCAAGGGCTTTCAGCATGATCGCGGAATAATCATCGTGATCTTTTTCAAAACGCGCTACATGCTCATCGATGCCGATGCCGGTGGTGACGGCGAAGGCGCCGATGTAGTCTGACCTCACCCCCGGCCCCTCTCCGAAGGAGAGGGGGGAAGATAATTCCGTTTTTATTTTTTCAATTACGTTCCCCGTATTATTCAACACTTCGTAATTAGAAAAACGAATAACCCTGTATCCAATATCATTTAAAATGTAGGTTCTTCCTTCATCGTATTCTTTCTGGAATTCGTGAATCTCACCATCCACTTCGATAATTAATTTTTGCTCAATACAAACAAAGTCAGCGATAAATTGCCCAATTGGATGCTGTCTTCTGAACTTGTATTCAATTTTTCGATTCCGTAAAGCAGCCCATAATTTATCTTCAGCGGGAGTAGGTTCCTTACGCATATCCTTTGCCCTTTCAATATTCCTGCTCCAGTTTTTCCAATCCGCAGTGTGATATTTCGGAGCGTCCCCCCTCTCCTTTGGAGAGGGGCTGGGGGTGAGGTCTTTCGGAGCAATGAAATCACTCAGCGCAACATTATACTGCCCTGCCGGTTTTTTCGTTTGCTGGCGCAATGTATGAAATACGGTTAATACCCCCCTCTCCTTTGGAGAGGGGCCGGGGGTGAGGTCATACACCTCAATATCATCCTCCACAGTATTTGCCGGATAGATGCCTATCACCGCATTTGCCTTCAGCCATTTTTCATCGATGAGCTGCTGCAGCATTTTCTGTGCATCGGCAAATAATTTTTTCGCTTCTGTTCCGCGCTCTTTGTCTTCCAGGATCTTCGGGTAAGAGCCTTTCATTTCCCAGCTGATGAAGAAGGGCGTCCAGTCGATGTACTCAGCGATCTCGCTTAAGGAATAATCTTCGAATTTTTTATTGCCGGTAAATGCAGGCTCATGAATAATTGTTTTGCTCCAGTCGACCGGGAATTTATTTTTACGCGCTTCTGCAATGGAAATGTATTTGTTCTGTGATTGTGCATTTTTATTCTGCTCACGCACACGGTCGTAATCCTTGCTCACTTCTGTCATGAATGCTGCGCGCAGCTCCTCGGAGATCAGGCTGCTCGCCACAGGCACCGATTTGCTGGCATCGTTCACATGCACCACTGGGCCTGAATAATTCTGCGCGATCTTCACCGCGGTGTGCACTTTGGATGTAGTTGCCCCGCCGATCAGTAAAGGAGTTGTAAACTGCAGTCGCTCCATCTCTTTTGCCACATGCACCATTTCATCCAGCGACGGTGTAATGAGCCCGCTCAGCCCGATCACATCCACATTATTCTTTTTCGCTTCCTCTAAAATTTTATCGCAGGAAACCATAACGCCAAGATCGATGATCTCGTAATTGTTACAGGCGAGCACAACGCCCACAATATTTTTCCCGATGTCGTGTACGTCGCCTTTTACAGTTGCCAGCAGGATCTTTCCTGCGTTCTGCCTTCCATTGCCGACAATGCCAGCCAGCCTGTTCGCTTCTTTCTCCTGCTGCAAATAAGGTTCAAGATATGCCACTGCCTTTTTCATCACGCGGGCGCTTTTCACCACCTGTGGCAAAAACATCTTCCCGCTTCCGAACAGGTCACCCACCACGTTCATGCCATCCATCAACGGCCCTTCGATCACATTCAGCGGCCGTCCTAATTTCAACCGCGCTTCTTCCGTATCAAGGTCGATGTATTCAACAATGCCTTTTACAAGGGAATGGCTGAGGCGTTCTTCAACAGTTCCTTTTCTCCATTCTTCATTCTTCTCCGCTTTTTCGTTGGAGGTTCCTTTTAATGTTTCTGCATGATTCACCAATCGCTCCGTTGCATCATCGCGCCTGTTCAGCAATACATCTTCCACCAGCTCCAGCAGGTCTTTCGGGATGTCGTCATACACCTGCAATTGCGAAGGGTTCACAATGCCCATGTCCATGCCATTCTTCACGGCGTGATACAGGAATGCACCGTGGATCGCTTCACGCACCACGTCATTTCCACGGAAAGAGAAGGAAACGTTGCTCACGCCGCCACTCACTTTTGCATAGGGAAGATGTTCCTTGATCCATTTGGTCGCATTGAAAAAATCAAGCGCATTCAAACGGTGCTCTTCCATTCCTGTTGCCACCGGGAAAATATTCGGATCGAAAATAATATCCTGCGGAGGGAACTTTACCTTGTCCACTAAAATATCGTAAGCGCGCTTGCAGATGTCGATCCTGCGCTGCAGCGTATCTGCCTGTCCCGTTTCATCAAAGGCCATCACGATCACTGCAGCACCGTATTGCTTTATTTTGTTTGCCTGCTCAATGAATTTTTCTTCGCCTTCCTTCATGGAGATGGAATTGACGATCGCTTTTCCCTGCACACATTTCAATCCCGCTTCGATCACGCTCCATTTGGAGGAATCGATCATGATCGGAACGCGTGAGATGTCGGGCTCAGAAGCAATGAGGTTCATGAACTTGGTCATTGCCGCTTCAGAGTCGAGCATGCCTTCATCCATGTTCACATCGATCACCTGTGCGCCGCCTTCCACCTGTTCACGGGCGATGGAGAGCGCCTCTTCATAGTTTCCTTCTTTGATCAGGCGCAGAAATTTTTTTGATCCTGTTACATTGGTACGCTCGCCCACATTCATGAAATTACTTTCAGGGCGCAGCGTAACCGGCTCGAGCCCGCTCAGGTGCATCAGGTGATCGGCTTCCGGCTTTTTGCGTGGCTTCGAATTCTTCGCGATCTCTGCAATGCGTTTGATGTGCGACGGCGTTGTGCCGCAGCATCCTCCTACAATATTTAAGAAGCCTGCTTTCAGAAATTCTTCGATCTCGTGACCCATTTCATGCGCATCCTGGTCGTATTCGCCAAACTGGTTCGGCAGTCCTGCATTCGGGTAAGCGCTGACATAAAAAGGCGCTTTGCCGGAAAGCTCTTCGAGGTAAGGGCGCATGTCCTTTGCACCCAGTGCACAATTCAGCCCGACACTCAGCAGGTCGACATGCGAAATGGAATTTAAAAATGCTTCGGTGGTTTGTCCGGATAAGGTCCTTCCGCTGGCATCTGTAATGGTGCCGGATACCATCACCGGCATCTTTATGTTTCTTTCTTTGCAAACGTTCTGGATCGCAAACAAGGCCGCTTTTGCGTTGAGCGTATCAAAAATAGTTTCAACAAGCAAAAGGTCGGCGCCGCCATCCATGAGGCCACGTGCCTGTTCCGAGTATGCTTCCACCAGCTCATCAAATGTGATCGCGCGGAAACCGGGATCATTTACGTTTGGTGAAAGCGATAAAGTACGGTTGGTAGGGCCAAATGCTCCTGCTACATAGCGCGGAGAAGGGTCACCGCTTTCCTTTTGAAATTCAAGCACGGCTTCTTTCGCGATCTTTGCCGATGCAAGATTCAGCTCGTAGGCAAGCTCCTGCATGTCGTAATCGGCCATGGCCACGGTAGTGGCGCTGAATGTATTGGTTTCAATAATGTCTGCGCCCGCCTTCAGGTATTCCTTGTGAATGGTCTTAATGATCTGCGGCTGTGTGATCGATAACAGATCGTTGTTTCCTTTCAGGTCCTTGTGCCAGTCTGTAAAGCGCTTTCCGCGGTAATCCTTTTCCTCCAGCTTGTACTGCTGGATCATGGTACCCATTGCACCGTCGATCACAAGTACTCGTTTTTCTAATTCTTCCCGGATGCCCGTATTCAATTCGTTCATAAAATGAGTAGTTCTATTGGTTTCTGAGACCTCAGCCCCGGCCCCTCTCCAAAGGAGAGGGGTGGTGGTTATGATAGTCTTCCGTAATATATATTAGTATCGTATTCTATTGTTACCTTTCCGTTTTCCTGGAAGCGGCTGAAGGTTTTTTTCAGCACGTACATCATGTACTCAAAATCCTTATGTCCTTCGGAAGGCATATAGGAAGAAGAGAGGATGCGGCCTTTCAGCCCTTCAAGATCAAAATACTGGAAATTATCAAATGACTTCCTGCTGTAATTCCCCGCTCCGAAAAAATCGTTGAACACTTTCTCATCGATGTTCTTGTGGTTCACTTCGAGGTAATCGGTAGCGAACATTTTAATGAAATCCTCATAACTTCTTAGGAAGGGTGTGCTGTCCGTCCGCCTGTCGTTCCACATCAGCACCACGGTGCCTTCCGGCTTTAAAATGCGTTTGAACTCTGCTTTGCATTTCTGCTTGTCGAACCAGTGAAATGCCTGCCCGGCGATAATGATGTCGACACTGTTATTTGCAAGTGTTGTTTCTTCCGCAGTAGCGGCAATGCTTTTGAAATTTGAAAATCCTGCAAGCAGCCTTTCAGCAGCTTCGCGCATTTCCCTGTTGGGCTCAACAGCATACACTGTATTTCCATCACCCAGGAACAATTGTGAAGAGATGCCTGTTCCTGAGCCAATGTCGGCAATGATGGAATCCTGCTTTAAGATGCCTTGCTTCTTTAAGAAGGTAACCACATCAGCCGGGTAAGCGGGCCTGTATTTAATGTAATTGTCAACGCGGTTGCTGAACCTGTTTAGTGTATCCATTTCCTGTATTTTATGCTCCCTCTCCTTTGGAGAGGGTTGGGGTGAGGTCAAAAAAAATCTCCTCCAACGTTTAAGTCAGAGGAGATAAAATATTTTGAACTGTGATGTTTCAAAAAAATTAAATTCTGACTTATCTGTTCCTTCCATAAATAGAAGGAGCGAATTGACACCTTCTTCCGCAATGCGGGATGGGTTGTCAAGGCTTCGTCGGGCGCTTTCCCTCAGCCTTTCTTGATAAGCTTGTGAGACTTGGTTTTTATTTTTTATAAAACCCTTAGTCGAACAGTCCCGAACCTGATTCGGGACCTTTTTCCTGTTAACGGAATGTTAAAACCGGGGTTCTATAAATTTAACCATGCATCTCAGCGTTCCGGCTAACCGGCATAACTAAAGAACTGCCTCAAAGATACTTAACTATTCTTCTCCCGCAAAATTAATCAGGCGATAAATCCCTACCTTTACAGGGAACAAAACAACGCGCTTGAGGTACTTTTTTCATATCGCATATCATGGTTACCGTTACCGGGGATGGCAGCGCCAGGATGGCGTATCCAGCGTGCAGGAGGTGATAGAGGATGCCCTCGGCAGGGTGCTGAAGGAACCGACAACGGTTTACGGCTGCGGCCGGACAGATGCACGCGTAAGCGCCAGCCAGTATTTTTTTCACATCGATACGCTGCAGCAATGGGATTACGACCTGGTGTTCCGGCTAAACAAAGTGCTGCCACATGACATTGCCGTTTTTGAGATCATCCCGGCGGAGAATGAGGAGCATGCACGCTACAGTGTTTCGCAGCGCACTTACGACTATTTTATCCATACCTATAAAGATCCTTTCCTTGCGGAGATGAGCTCGATGTACCTGTTGGAGGATCTTGATTTTGAAAGCATGAAGGCTGCAGTAGCCCTGCTTCCGAAGTATGATGATTACCGTGCTTTCTGCAAATCGCCCGATAAGCATAACCATACCAAATGTATGGTAAGCCATGCGCAGCTGTTCCGGGATGCGGGCGGCGACCGCTTCCGCTTCCAGATAAGCGCCAACCGCTTTTTAAAATGTATGATCAGGATGCTGATGGGCAAGATCCTGGATATTGGCAAGGGAGAGAGTACGGTAGAGGAGTTTGAGCATTGCCTGCGCACGCAGGAATCGCCGGCGTATTTATTGCCTGCACATCCGCAGGGATTGTATCTTTCAAAGGTGAGTTATCCCTTCCTCGACATCGCACCAAGGACAGAGTTCAACAGCATGCTGGCCAACACGGCAGTGGAATGGCAGCCGCTGTAACCTTATTTAAAAGGCCGGACAGGTTGCCGCATTCTTTTTTGTGCCCCGCACTTTCCCGGAATTCACATTGCTGCTTTTCTTCTTCGTGGTTTTCTTCTCCGCTTTTGGCTTCGTTGTAGTTTCTGCCAGCATTTCCTTTTCTTTTTCCTTCACTACCGGCTTTTCTGCCGCAGGCTTTGCCGCTGTTTCCGTTTTGGCAGCAGGGGCTTTCTTTTCTTCGAGGATCTTATCGGTGCCGGCACTGAAAGAAGGAACGTATGCTTTCTGAGGCTTTGTTTGGGTAGCTTTTGCCTGTGCAGCCGGAGCCGTACTTCCCTTTTTTGCAGCAGGAGCGGTTGCAGGCTTATGCCTTAGCGACTCAAAATAAGCAGCCTTGCTTACCTGCGGCTTGTTCTTAAAGTCAGGGCACTCGGTGGTGGATGGCTTTGCAGCTGTGGTTTGTGCAAGGGCAGCAACAGGCAAAAAGAACAGGGCGATGGCGATGGCTTTCATGGGATGTGGATTTGCTCTTATTAACGCAGGGGCGGAGCGGTTTAGTATCTGCCTAATTGTTTTCCAGCAATTTTATGTACAGCTCCTCCACCTTGGTGCGTGCCCAGGGCGTTTTCCTTAAAAAGGTAAGGCTGGATTTTATGCTGGGATCCTTCATAAAACAGTTTACGGGAATGTGGTAGGCCAATCCTTCCCAGCGGTAATGCTCCAGCAGCTCTTCAAGTATGGATTGAAGGGTTTTGCCGTGGAGGGGATTGTTGGGTTGGGACATAAAATTGTATTTGAGAGTAAAAATACAGAAATTCAGAATTACAATTTTGATAAAAATCTTACATCAAAAAATGTTAATAACGTGTAATGAATTTTAGTGCACAAATTTCATGATTTGTATTTATGCAGAATACAGGTTCATTGTTATTATTTGATTTCAATATATTCAGAGGAGATGATAATTTATAGCCTGTACCATTTGCTGTTACAGGGGATTGTATTCTTTTCAAAAACCTTACATGTTAATATTTTTGTGGATAAGTTAAAGAAAAAAATGCTGCAGGAATAAGTGGGAAACCTACCTGTTTTATTTTCAATAGATTAGTAAAATAACGGGCTCTTTAAGCCTGAGCGAAACCTTAGTTTTGACCTTTTTTGTGTAAGAGCAGCACTTGTTTTATTAAAAGACATGAATTTATATTTGCAGCCGATTAGCGGGATAAAAAACCGGACGAATTAAAAAAATAAAAATAAAAAAACGACTCTTCATGTCGTTTCAAGTAGGCCTAGGAAACTTACTAAAAAAAGGAAGGAGGTAATAATAAACAGTAATTAAACTATAGATCATCAACACTCTTCAGAAGAGTCGTTGAAAGCAAAAACCTTGAGGCTCTTGTTTCAAGGGTTGAAATTATTAATAAATCATTTAAAAAACAATTAAAACCCTTTATTAAAGATTATGAAAAAGTTAATTATAGCAGCAGTAGTTTTAGTGATAATGACAGTGAAGGCAGTGGCGGGGCCGGTGGTGACAATTCATTTTGAAATAGGGAGGAACAGCTTACAATGTGCTAAATTTGGCATATGTAATGCAGGAGTTGATGTAGAATGGAAATTAAGCACTATGCAGATAAATGACCAAACAAATGAACTGCAGATCACAATTTCGAAAGAAATGATAGCAGGAAAGGAAGAGTATTTTAAAGGTAATACAGTGACCTTTGAAGAAGCAGTAGTTTTATCCGCTGAAATTCAAAAGGCTTTAGGTTCCAAAGTCAGGATTAGCATCGAAACGGGGACCTATAAATTAATTAAAACACGTAGCGGTTTTCAAATAAATATCCCTTTAAATAAGTAAATATCCTGGGCTTACTTCATATTTATGAGGTAAGCCCTTAATTTAATATTTAGCTCATGAAATATATCGCATTGTTTGGTTTTGCTTTTTTACTTTCTTCTTGTAATTTATTTTATAAAGTGGCTTTTGGAATAAAAGATCCAAAAATGGAAACGTATTACACGATAAATAAATATGCTTCTTCAACTGATATCGATTCTGCATCAGTGATTTTTTCGAAGGATTCAGCGAGCTATTATCAAATAAATCAGTGCTTTCGAGGTTCCCCTGAAATTGTCGTTTTTAATAAAGAGAGAAAATTTATACCATACAAAAGTGATTCAATAAGTTGTAACGCTTCCGTAGACACGATTCTTAAAAGGATTTGTAGTATAGAGCAGATTTCTATAACTCATAAGCCAATCAGGTATGAAGATTTTATTAGTTTATTGGATGATCATAACTTAGTGTTACGGGATTTGCAAAGATACGATTATTTGATTTTTGTAGATTTTGCCAAGTATTTTCATAGAGTAAATAAAAATCATATTCCGGGTTGGAATAATTCTTTGCGTAATCATTATGGTTCCTGCACAACCAAAATAATTTATGTGAATTTAGATTATTTAAGTAGCTGGCACATATCTAAGGAGTCTTTGCCGACTTTCAGGCTTTCGGCAAATAAAAACAAATAATCATTGATGCAGAAAATAATAACGTTTTGCTTATTTGTTTTATTTCCGTTTAGCAGTCATAGTCGAGAAACGAAATATGTATTTAAAAAGAAGCTACCTCCAACAATCACCTTCTGCAACAACTTTTCTGCCTCCTACGTCCATTATAAAAACTGGAAGTACAACGGTTATAATAATTATTCCTTCCTTTTAAGGTCTAATGTTAACTATGACACTACTGGCAATAACTGGGAAACGCATCTGCGCTTCAACGGGGAATTAGGTTATATGAAGTTTGTTGACAGTACATGGTATAAGAACAGTGATTATGTAGACCTGAGCGCTGATGTTGTGAAGAATACGAATAAAACATTCGAAAATATATTCTCATTTTATTTCAGCTCCCAGTTTTTATCCACTTATGAAATGTATTATAACGAGAATGGAGATTATACAAAACGCTGGGTAAGCGGCTTCGGGAATCCAATGAGTATCGATATTGGCTATGGGACCACAATGCATTTCTGGAAAACCTGCAGAGCCAGCCTTACATTCGTGACTTTACGCACTTCCACAATGCCGCTCCCGGAGCCCATAGAAATAGCTGATAAAAACGACCTGGTTTATAAAAGAACGCTGATTACATCGGAATACGGCCTTGGTATTCAAACGTACATCCGCAAGAATATAGGTAAGCGTGTCCGCTGGGAAAACTATTCACGTGCTTTTGCGAATGCTATTAACCGCGATAAATTCGACATCGACTTCCGTAACCGAGTGATCGTTAAAATATTTAAATGCCTCGATTTTATTGTGGATAGCAGGATCAGGTATATGCCGTATCCGCCGTATAAATTCCAGTTCAGGAATGAGCTGATGCTGTCGCTGACTTTGGAGAAGATGTGAAGGGATCAATAATGCGCCCCTCCGGGGCTATGAATAATGGGCTCCTCCGGAGCCCCGCAATGGGTTCAATAAGATTGGTTATTAATAATATACTCCTCCGGAGCATGACCGCAGGCTTACAGGAAGAATTGTTTTTTGAAGCGATTAACACATAATAATGCTCCGGAGGAGCAAATGATTAATTGCAATGATTAATAAAATAAAGATGAAGAGCTCCGGAGGAGCGAATTATTAAAATGGCGGATACCTATTCACAAATTTATATCCAGGTGGTTTTCGCCGTGAAATTCCGGCAGAACCTTGTTACAGAAAACAACAGGATTGAATTACAAAAGGTAATGTCGGGGCTTATTGCCAGCAGAGGTGTTAAACTGTATGCCATTTATTGTATGCCGGACCATACACATATTTTTGTCAGCATGAATCCCTCCCAGTCAATTTCAGACTTAATAAGGGATCTTAAATCTGCCTCTTCCAAATTCATCAACGATAAAAAATGGATAAATGGAACCTTCCAGTGGCAAAACGGTTTCGGTGCTTTTTCCTACAGCCATTCACATATTGATGCTGTGGTAAAATATATTCTTAACCAGGAGGAGCATCACCGTAAAAGAACATTCAGGGAAGAGTGTAAGCTCCCCCTTTTTTCGGACCATTTAAAAGTGGAGTTTCGTTAAACATTTTGTTCGATTAAAAGATCAACTGGTGCTTTGTAATTTAAGGC
>JAOQAD010000011.1 GCA_025963775.1 Bacteroidota bacterium
TACAACAGGCCAGGAACATTCAAAAAGTTCGATCAGCCAGAGTTATGCTTATCCGAATGCGGATAGGGAATATTAGTTTAGTAGGTGAGTGGTGAGTAACATCACCATTTTTGTGGTTGGGCCTCCCGGGAAACCGGGAGGCTTTTTTTATATCAGTAATTTCCCATGGAGAGCATCACCAGCGTGCATGCTTCAACGGGCTCGATGTTATTCTTTTTTAATTGCTCTTCAAATTCATCGTTCTCCGTACCCGGATTAAAGATCACACGCTTCGGTTTCAGTGAAAGGATATAATCGTACCATGCCGGCTGGTTCTGCGGGCCAACGTATAAAGTAACGGTATCCACATCTTCAACCGGCGGCTTGTCCTTCAGGATCTTTATCCCGTTGATCTGTCCTTCTTTTAATCCAACCGGCACTACCTGGTGTTGGTGATTCTGCAAAGCGATGGTGGCTTTGTATGCATAACGATCGGGATTTTCCGATGCGCCTATAACAACTGTCTTTTTCATGTTCAATTCAATTTTATTCTTCTTCTGTATAATCTAAATTCTTGCCGTAGCTTTCTTCCAAAAAGAATGTGGAGGCAATTCCCAGCGGGATCACGATCACCGCGATCACAATGGCCGACTGCAGTATTCCCATTCCTCCCGACATGGATGTCCACCAGAGGGTCATCAGCGCCGTAGCTCCTCTTACAAAATTCGGCACCGTGGTGGTAACAGTAGAACGTATATTGGTGCCGAATTGTTCAGAAGCAACCGTAATGAACACTGCCCAGTATCCCATTGCCAGCCCGAGTGCGAAGGTGATGAAATAGAACACCGTTGTGGAAATGCCTTCTGCCATAAAATACCATGCGCAGAAGCTTCCCAAAGCAAGCAGGGCAATGATCAGCGCTTTTTTCCGTGAAGCGAGCTTCTGGCTGAGATAGCCTGTGATGATGCTTCCGAAAGCAGCGCCCGAATAATGGAACATGATGCATTTGCCTGTATTGATGGGGCCTGTAACATGCAGCACCTGTGCGAACTCTTTCGAGAAAAAGATCAGGATGCCTACAACGTACCATACCGGGATACCAACGAGAATGCAGCTGATGTATTTCAAAAAACGTTTTTTGCTGCTGAACAGGCTCAGGAAATTTCCCCGTTTGGCAGATGATTCCTTCAGCCTGTCGAACATGCCCGATTCATGCACATACACACGCAATCCGAGCAATGCAAGGCCAAGCGTTCCGCCGATCCAGTAAGCCTGTTTCCAGCCCCATTCCGCAACAAAAAAAGCCAGTACGGCGCCGGCAATCCCGATCGCTGATACAATGCTTGTTCCCCATGCGCGCGATTCCTTCGTCATCACTTCCGATACAAGAGTGATGCCGATGCCCAGCTCTCCGGCAAGCCCGAATCCTGCAATAAGGCGAAGGATCGCATATTGGTCAAGGTTCTGCACAAAGCCGTTGGCAATGTTGGCAAGTGAGTATAATAAAATGGTCAGGAACAATGTGGACAATCTTCCCTTCTTATCGCCGAGCACGCCCCATACAATTCCGCCAAGCAGCATTCCGATCATCTGGAAGTTCAGGAGATAAACGCCGGCATCTTTGATCTGCTCCTCGGGAATGCCAATGGCCCTCAGGCTGGGCACACGCACGATCCCGAAAAGCGTGAGATCGTAGATGTCCACAAAATATCCGAGTGCCGCTACGATCACGACAATGTTCAATGGGTTGCTGCTTGTCTTACTATTCATGGATGGAAGGTTTCTGAGCTAAAAATAAGAATTAATTAATAAAGGAATCCGGGAAGATATTTTTCTATCTTTGCCCCGCAATTTTGGTCCCTTCCATGATCGGAAGGGTTAAAAGGGAACCTTGTTAAAATCAAGGACTGTTCCCGCAACTGTAAGCTCTTCCTGCGAAAGCAGGAAAGTGTTCCAAAGCCACTGTTATGCTAAACATAACGGGAAGGCACACGAAGAGTAAGTCAGGAGACCTGCCAAACTGCAATAATTCAATGCTTTCGGGTAAAGAGCTAAGAATGGAAACAGATCCTCAGAACAATCTTATCCGTTCCCTTTTTATTCCTTTTTATTTAACCATTTAAATCATTTTAAAATGAAAAAGGAAAAATGTGTAATTGCTGTAAGTGCTTTACTGTGCTTATCGGCGGGTGTATCCGCGCAGGATACATTAAAGAAAAAAGAGCTGAATGAAGTGGTGGTTTCCGCTACCCGCAGCGAAAAAAGTTTAAACGATGTGGGCAGAAGCATCACGGTTGTTACTGCTGATGACATTAAAAAATCGGGTGCAACCTCCATCTCCGAGCTGCTCACACAGCAGGAAGGAATTTACGTGGTTGGTGCAGGACAGAATCCCGGGATGACCTCCAGTATTTTTACACGCGGTGCAAACAGCAACCAGACGGTGATCCTCATCGATGGTGTAAGAATCACAGATCCATCCGCGATCAACAATTCAATTGATGTAGCGGAATTATCCCTTGCCAACATTTCGAGGATCGAGATCGTACGCGGTTCACACAGTACTTTGTACGGCTCTTCCGCGATCGGGGGTGTGGTGAACATCATTACGAAGAAGGCTGATAAGCCGGGCCTTTCGGTGGATGCAACGGTGCTTGCCGGGACATTCGGGGAAGGCACATCCGAAATTTCGGAAAATGTATACATTGATTATGCATTGAAGAATGGATTTTATGTGGGTGCAGAAGTTTACAATACAAATGTGAATGGTTTGAATGCAACGGTGGATTCGATCAAAAATCCGAATGTGTACAAGTATGCGGATATGAGCGATGATTTCGACAAGCTCGACTGGGTGGCAAAAGCAGGGTTTAAAAACAAGAAATTCGATGTGTATGCTTCCTACAAGCAAACCCGCCAGGTAACGGATATCGACAAAGGCGCTTATCGCGATGATGATAATTATACGCTTGATTTTAAACGTAATTTGATTACCTATGGCGCTTCCTACAAGATCAATGAGAAATTCAGCGTGTCGTACATCGGGGGATTATCGGATATGAAACGCATCGCGATCGATGATTCATCGGTGGTGGACAGTGCAGGCAATTTCGACAAGCAGTATGTGAAAGGCGTTTACGAAGGAAAGATCATGAGCAATGAGCTGCAGGCCAATTACAATATGAAAGGCCTCAATATAGTATTGGGCGGCGGCTTGTACAACGAGAGCATGGATGTAAACACCAGCTTCTATTATTATAACATGTGGGGATTTCCTGCAGGGTACGAGGAGATCAAAAGCTCGCTCGATTCGGTTGATCCAAGGTCATCCACAGCAAATGTATTCCTCCATACCGATATCGGCGGTGATCTCATCAGTGAAAAAGCAAAATGGTTCACGCTTTCCGGCGGACTGCGTATGAGCAGCCACAATGTGTTCGGCACTAATCTTACTTATGAGATCAATCCGTCTTTTAAGATCGCGGAAACAGGGCTGCTGTACCTGACGTATGCTACAGGTTTCAATGCGCCTTCGCTGTACCAGCTGTATGATCCCACAAAATACTATACATGGGACACGCAGTATTCAACAGGGCTTACACGCGGGAATAAAAAGCTGAGCCCGGAAACTTCCAAAACGTTCGAGATCGGCTTCAAGCAGAAAATAAATAATGTGAATTTATCGGCGGCGTATTTCAATACGGTAGTGGAAAATGTGATCGAGTATGTGTACCTCTGGGATAAGAATGTCCCGGTTGACATGCTCGGACAGGGCTTTTCTGACGATTACAGGGGCGATACGTATATCAACGCAGGTACGATGACCACGCAGGGAGTGGAGCTCGGCATCAGCTCGAAGCTGGCGGAAAAGATCATGGTTTCGGCAAATGTGAGCCTTGTGAGCGGTAAATTAAAATACTCGCCTGCCGATATCAATGCGGAGCAAACAGGTGGCAACCATGTGCAGATATATAACAACGGTTCATTCGTAAACAAAGAAGTGGAGGTTTCCGGTTTATCCCGCAGGCCAAGCACAGCAAACCTTTCACTCACTTACATGCCGGTAAGGATCCTGAGCCTGCGTGCCGATGTTCGCTATGTAGGCTCACGCGGCGATGTGTATTACGAATCCACGCTCGGGCCATACGGCGCGCTCGGAACGGTTTCGGTGGAGCAGTATACGCTGCTCGACCTTTCCGCAAACGTAAAGATCTGGAAAGGCTTAACAGCCGGCATCCGCGTTGCGAATGTAACGGATAAGAAATATTACGAGATCAACGGCTTCAGTACAAGAGGAAGAGGCTTTTACGGGAACGTAAGGTATTCGTTCTAAATAATTTTGTTGGTTTGTAACTAAAGGCCTTTCGCGAAAGCGGGAGGCTTTTTATTTTTCGAGAAAGGCAAGCAGCGGCACAATGAATTTATCAAAGGACTCGATATGCGGAAGATGCCCGGTATCAGCTATTTCAGCCAGCTCAGCGCCCGGGATCTTTTCTTTGGTTTGTTTCCCGAGCTGCGGATAGTTGCCCATGGTTTCCTGTACTTCTTTCGGAGCGAGGTCTTTTCCAGGTGCTGTTTTATCACGCTGCCCGATGATCAGCAGGGTAGGGGCGCTGATGCGGGAAAACTCGTACACAACAGGCTGCGTCATCATCATATCGTATGTAAGTGCAGAATTCATCGCGATCAGCGGGTAATCCTTGTTCAGCGTCCAGCCGGCTGTCATGTTCAGCCACTCATCGTATGCAGGTTTCCATTTGTTATCGTAGTAAGCTGTCAACTGGTATTTTTTCATGGATTCATACGTTTGCTTCAGCTCTTTCTGATACCAGTCGTCAACAGATTGATAAGGCACTTTCAGCTTGTAATCTTCCAGCCCGATCGGATCTTCAAGGACCAGTTTTGTGGCAGTGCCGGGATACATCAGCGTAAAGCGCGCTGCCAGCATTCCACCCATGGAATGGCCCAGCACAGCTGTTTGTGAAATACCCAGCGAATCGAGCAGCAGCTTCGTGTTTTCTGCCAGTTGCTGGAAACTGTATTGAAAGCATTGCGGCTTGGATGATTTCCCGAATCCCAGCTGGTCGGGCATGATCACCCTGTAGCCTTTTTCAAGAAGCCTGTCAGCCGTTTGTTTCCAGTAAGCGCCGTTGAAATTTTTTCCATGAAGCAAGAGGACCACTTTGCCGTTTGCTTTTCCGGGCTTCGCATCCATATAAGCCATGCGGTAATCCGCCTGCTGAATGTGAAGCGTGATGAACTTTACAGGAAAGGGATACTCATAATTTTCAAGGTTAATGCCGTAATCTTTCAGCTGTGCTGTTGAAGCTCCCGGGATCAAAAGTGCCAGGACGAACACTGCAATCAGCTTGTACTTTGTGCAGGTTGTTTTCATAATGGCTTGTCCTGATCCGGTTTTAACTGTGTTCATTGTGCATTGCTTTACTTTGATTTAAAAAAGATACGACATCTTCATCCCGCAGCTGCCTGAAGTCTCCGTAGAATTCTCCCACTGCGCGGAAATGAGGAGGCTGCTGAAGAATGACCAGCTCGTCAGCGTCTCTTAGCCCGGGATCGTATAGTGTGCCTGATACGGGTGCTGCAACAATCAGTTTCTCCGGGTTTTTGCTTTTGCAGAGCCTGATCAGCGGCACCAAAGAAACGCCTGTGGCAATGCCATCATC
>JAOQAD010000015.1 GCA_025963775.1 Bacteroidota bacterium
GCTCTTGCTGCTTCAGTATCGAAACAATCTGAGCTTCTGTAAATCTTGATTTTTTCATGGCTTTGTTTTTTAAAATTAAAGATTTTTTCTCTAATTTTAAATGGCCAACTTTTAGGTAAGCTTACAAGAGTACCTGGA
The DNA here is from genome assembly GCA_025963775.1 of Bacteroidota bacterium. GTDB lineage: Bacteria > Bacteroidota > Bacteroidia > 2-12-FULL-35-15 > 2-12-FULL-35-15 > 2-12-FULL-35-15. The sequence goes on from JAOQAD010000015.1 coordinate 139, forward strand.
GCTGCTCCGGAAATTTGAGGTGGAGTACAAAGAAGAATATCTTTTTGAATGGGCCTGATCCGGGAGCTATATTCCTATATCCACATAATAGGTATAATTCAGGATCATATACCGCTGCCCGGCTTTGATGGTGTCTGCCCGGTCAATAATATCCTGTGTTGCAATTACAGGCGCCTGGTTGATCTCATACCTGCTGTCGGAAACCCATCCGCAAAAAAGGCAGTTCTTTTCAATGTACCATTTTTTGCTGCCCATATGGTCTTCGTAATCAGGCCTGTATACCTTCTGGATATATCCTTTGCCTTTTGAGTCGATGTAAAAAGCCGTATAGGAAGGAAGTGTATTGGCAGGTGTCCTCCACCGGCCTGTGAGCTCAGGCATTATGTTGAGCGCCTTCTCTTTTTTACAGGCTGCCATTACAAGAAGAAAAAGGAGAAGATACACGTGTTTCATAACCATAAAGGTACTAAAAGGCTTTTTTACGGCAATTATTTTAATGCGAAATGGCGTGTCTCCGTCCTTCTAATTCGATTATATTTGATATGAAATTATCTTTTGAAAAAGAAAGAAATCAATGTAAAAAATGAGAAACAAGCTACTGATCGTATTGTTGTTTATTGCTGCCGGGCTTCCGGCACAGGTAAAAATTGACAGCCTCTTTAAGGTGTGGAAAGACACATCCCGCGCCGATACTGTAAGAATGAAGGCCATGCAGCGGATCTGCATACAGGGTTACCTGTATTCAAAACCTGATAGCGCTTATTATTATGCGAACGATCTGTACAAGCTGGCGATACAAAGCAATTCAAAAATCTTCCAGGTGATCGCGCTGAACATACAGGGGGCATCCTGTTCCATGAGAGGGGATAATGTGCATGCTATTGAGTATTTTACGCGAAGCCTTAAAATAACCGAGAACATGGGCGACCAGAAAGGCATGTCTGCCGCCCTGAACAACATCGGGGTGATCTACGACGGGCAGGAGGAGTATGCAAAGGCAAGGGATTATTATGAACGGGCCCTGAAGATCATTGAAAAGATGGGGAATAAGAGGTCGATCGCATTGTCGTATGTGAACCTCGGAAATGTGTCCCGCAGCCTGAAGGAGTATGAGAAGTCAATCGATTATCATGAGCGCAGCCTTGCATTGAGCGAGGAAATAAAGGATGACGCAGGGATAGGAGTGGCGCTGCATTCGATGGCTGTTGCGTATTACGAGATGGGCAACGACGCTAAAGCGCTTGACCTGAACAGCAGGAGCATCCCGTATTATGAAAAGGTTGGCGACCAGCAGGGCCTTATGGAGGTTTATAACAACCTCGGGCAGGTGTACGACCGGAAAGGGGACAATGAAAAGTCGATCGCCTACAATAAGCTGGCATTGAAGATCTCGCAGGAAGCGGGCATTGCTGCTTCGGTGAGGGAGGCCAATAAGTCGCTGTACGAAAGCTATAAAAAAACCGGACGTTACAAGGATGCGCTGGAGATGTACGAATCCTACATCACCATGAGGGACAGTATAAAGAACGAGGAAAGCCAGGAAGAGATGATGAAGCAGGAGCTCTCCTATAATTTTGAGAAGCAGAAAGCGCTGGATGAAAAAGAGCATGAGAAACAACTGGCAGTTGCAGCTGAAAAGGAGAAAAAGCAAAGAGTGATCAGCGTGGCCGTGGGCACCGGCTTGTTCCTGGTATTACTGTTCGCCGTGTTTGTGGTGAAGCGCCTGCAATTGACACGCAAGCAGAAATACATCATTGAGCATCAGAAAGACCTTGTTGAAGAAAAGCAAAAAGAGATCCTCGCTTCGATCACGTATGCCAAGCGTTTGCAGGAAGCCATCCTTCCCCCTGAAAATGCAGTGAAAGAACAGTTCCCGGAAAGTTTTATTTTATACAAGCCGAAAGACATTGTTGCCGGCGATTTCTACTGGATGGAAAAGGCCGGTGATGTAGTGCTGATAGCTGTTGCAGACTGCACCGGGCATGGTGTTCCGGGAGCGATGGTGAGCGTGGTGTGCAGCAATGCCCTGAACCGTGCGGTACTTGAATTCGGGATTACGGACCCGGGGAAGATCCTCGATAAAACACGGGAGCTTGTGCTCGATACATTTGCAAAGAGCGATAAGGATGTGAAAGATGGAATGGATATTTCGCTTGCATCTGTGAATTCAAAAACGCTGGAGATCAAATGGGCCGGTGCGAACAATCCATTGTGGTATATTGAAGGCCCGGAATTCAAAGAGATCACGGCGAACAAACAGCCTATCGGCAGTTCGATCAACCCGCAGCCATTTACAACGCATACACTCAAGCTCAATAAAGGAGATCAGTTCTTTTTGTTTACTGATGGCTATGCAGATCAGTTTGGCGGAGATAAGGGAAAGAAATTCAAATCGAAGCCGATCAAGGAATTGCTGCAGCAAAATGCAGGCTTAGCTGCCACTGAACAGAAACAAAAGCTGGAGCTGATCTTTACGGAATGGAAAACCAATATTGAGCAGGTGGATGATGTGTGTATTCTCGGTGTGAGGCTTTGACGATTTCAAAGGACGAAGGTCAGGGAATGCCATCCGATAGCAAAAATTAAACAGAATGACATTGGATGTTCGGTTTGATAGCCCCGGAGGGGCTCAACATCTTTAGAGATCAATTAATAAAAATGATAGTAATTGCCCCGGAGGGGCAAAATAAATTTATGGCAGATACCTTCACCCAGATCTTTTATCATGTTGTTTTTGCAGTCAGGAATAGGGAATCCCTTATCACACCGGAAATTAAAGATGATTTGTATAAGTATATATCCGGGATCATTACAAATCAAAAGCAAAAAGTATTTATTATAAACGGCATGCCTGACCACGTTCATATTTTAATGAACTGCAAGCCAAACATGAATTTATCCGATAATGTTCGTGAAATAAAAGAGCATTCAACAAAATTTATTAATGACAAGAAAGTTCTTCGCGGACAATTTTATTGGCAGGGAGGATTTGGTGCGTTTACAGTTTCTAAAAAAGATGTTCCGATGGTTTTGAATTATATTCAAAATCAGGAAGAGCATCATAAGCAGAAAACGTTCAGGGAGGAATATTTAGCTTTTCTCCAGGAAAATGAAATTGAATTTAAAGAGGAATATCTTTTTGATTTTGAGTTGACATAATGCTTAGGAAGGAATGTTTTGCCCCTCCGGGGCAATTGGAATCGGTTTAGGGCTATTGTTTCTAAAGATGTTTGGCCTCTCTGAGGCCATTGCATTTTTTGATTATAACTCAACAATACTAACTTTTGACCTGTTTTAAAATGCTTGGTTTCTCTGAGACCATGTATAATTTGTTTTGCCCCTCCGGGGCAATTGGAATCGGTTTAGGATTATTGTTTCTAAAGATGTTTGGCCTCTCTGAGGCCATTGTGTTTTTTATTGTAACTCAGCAATACTAACTTTTGACCTGTTTTAAAATGCCTGGTTTCTCTGAGACCATATATAATTGTTTTGCCCGGGGCAATTGGAATCGGTTTAGGGCTATAGTTTCTATAGATGTTTGGCCTCTCTGAGGCCATTGTTTACAGAGGATGTTTCTGCCCCTGCGTGGCGGCAATGTCCTCCCGACAATTATATAATTGTTTTTTGCTAAAGACCTTTGGTTTCTCCGGGGCCTGACATTTTTAGAAATACCGTTTCAACACCTTCAACGGCCTCAGAGAGGCCGAGCATCTCTAAGGATCTTCTCCGCCAGCACCTTCGCAATCTTCTCATTGCTCTCGTGTGTCCAGCCCGCGATATGTGAACTCAGGATCACTCTATCGCTTTTGATCAGTTGTTGAAAAGCTTCCGGTAAGGTATGGATCTCAAGGTTCTCAAAAGATACCATTTCGTATTCCAGCACATCGAGGCAGGCCCCTGCTACTTTACCGGATTGGAGGTGCTTTACAAGGCCTGCAGTATCCAGGCACTTTCCACGTGCAGTGTTGATGATGTAAATGTTCTTTTTGAATTTGCTGATAAACTCATCATTAATAAGATAATGTGTTGCATCCGTCAGTGGTGTATGAAGGCTCAGCACATCCGCCTCTGAAAAGATCTGTTCCATCGAAGCTTCCTGCACCTGTTCATTGCCAAATCCTTTTTTGTATTTATCGTAAGCGAGAACTGTAACACCAAAACCTTTCAGCCTTTCGGCAAAAGCGCTTCCCATATTTCCATAGCCGATGATGCCTACTGTTTTACCCATCAGCTCTATTCCTCTGTTGCCTTCACGGATCCATTTGCCTTCGCGTACTTCGCGGTCGGCGCGGCAGATGTTGTTGAAGAGTGCAAGCAGCATCCCGATGGCATGCTCTGCAACAGCATCGCGGTTTCCTTCCGGCGCGTGGATGCATTTTATTCCTTTGCTTTCAGCATAGTCCACATCAATATTCTCCATCCCGGCCCCGGCACGTGCGATGAATTTCAGGCGGCTGGCTTTATCGATGATCTCTTTCGTGATCTTAATTTTGCTGCGGATCACAATTCCATCGTACAAATGAATGCTGGCAATGATCTCTTCCTTTGTCCAGCTGTAATTCAGGTCGCAGGTATGCCCGGCCTTCTGCAGTGTTTCGTGCAGCAGGGGATGATTGGAATCAATGAAAAGGATCTTCATTTTTATAAGAGTGTTCCTTTGAGAAATATGATGGAAAAGGTAAAGTAGATGATCAGCCCGGTAACATCAACAAGCGTTGCTACGAAAGGAGCGGAGGATACTGCCGGGTCAAGGCCGACACGCTTCAGGGCAAGGGGAAGCAGCGAGCCCATCAGCGTTCCCCACATCACCACGCCAACAAGTGCGCAGCCAACAGTCAATGCGATCATGTGCCAGTGCGGGCCGTAGCTGCTGATAAAATACGACCAGAGCGCAACCCTTGCAAATCCGATAAAGCCAAGTATAACGCCGATCACCATTCCGGTGGAGAATTCTTTTTTAACGATCTTCCACCAGTCGCGCACAGTGATCTCGCCCAGTGCAAGCGCACGGATGATCAGTGTGGAAGCCTGGGAGCCGCTGTTACCGCCGCTGGAGATAATAAGCGGGATAAAAAGGGCAAGGATCACCGCTTTCGCGATCTGGTCCTCAAAAAAGCTCATCGCCGTAGCGGTAAGTGTTTCACCAAGAAAAAGGATAATGAGCCATCCGACCCGCTTTTTAATCATCTGCCGGAAAGGCGTGCTCATGTATGGCTCTTCAAGGGCTTCCATCGCACCCATCTTCTGCACGTCCTCTGTTTCCTCTTCCCTTCTTACATCCGCAACGTCATCCACCGTGATGCGTCCTACAAGCCTTCCGAGGGCATCCACAACGGGCAGTACAACCAGGTTGTACTTGTCCATGATGTTGGCAACCTCTTCCGTATCCGTATTTGTTTTTACAGAGATCACTTTCGGATCATAAATATCGGCGATCCTGGAGCGGGTAGGGGAGATCACCAGCTTTTTCAGCGACAGTAATCCAACCAGCCGTTCATTATCATCCACCACATAAATGGCGTAAATATTTTCTACTTCATCTGCCTGCTCGCGGATCTCGCGCACACACTCGATGGAGTTGCTGTTCACATGCACCCGCACAAGCTCGGTAGCCATTAAGCCGCCGGCAGTGTTCTCATCATAATTTAAAAGCTCTACAATGTCGCTGGCCTGCTCGCTGTCCTCCATGTGCGACAATACCTCGTCCTGCACATCATCCGGTAATTCCGCGATCACATCGGCGGCATCATCCGAATCCATGTTGTCGATCAGCTGTTCCGCGATCTCCTTGGGAGTAAGCGAAGAGAGGATCTCTTCACGCACATCTTCTTCCAGCTCCACCAGCACATCGGCGGCGATCTGTTCATCAAGATAATTGTAAAGGAATTTTACCTGCTCAATGGAAAGCTCGTTGAAAATTTCGGCAATATCAGGCGGGTACAGCTCTTTCAGCTGCGTTTCCACGAAGGCTGTGTCCTTGATGTCGATCGCATCCTGCAGCCTTGTTAAAAATTCGTTTGTTAATTCAAATTGCACCTGTTTGCCTTATTTAGTGTTTTCCGCGGGCAAAGGTACGGTTTATCCTAAATTGGGAGCGAATCGGGGAGAAATTTAATCGGGACGGGCGGGCAAGAAAAAACCACTTCCCGCGCCTGCAGGAAGTGGCCCTTCAATGAATACTGCTTACTGTGCAGCAACAAGCTTCATCAGCTCGTCAATTGTTTGTGCGATCTTAACTCCCGGCAGTTTTACCGGTGCGCCAACCTGTGCAACAAAGCTGCCCTGCACTTCACCTGTTTTGTAGGTGGTGAAGCCAATGCGGTACAGGCCTGCAACAAGTGCTTTCTTTGGATTGCTCACTTCGCTGGTGATGCGCATCAGTGAATTGTATTTGCTTCCCGATGGCTGTGCGGGCATTTCAGATGAATCATCATTCTGGTCGTACACGTTCCAGCTTGCTGTTTTTCCTTTTCCAAGGTCAGCAGCGCTTGTGATGCCTTCAGCCCTTTCAAGGGAGATCCAGGTATCGAAATAATTTGTTTTGTCGGCAGCGTTCGCTGTGTAGTCAGCCGACACGATGTCTGTTTTCTCCGGCGTCATCTTGTCAACCGGTGAAGCCATGCGCACGCCAACTTCCGGTGCAGCAGCAGGGATCCAGATGTAGATGTAGTAATACTTTTTACCACCGCGCTCTTCATCCGGCTTTGCTCCCGGCTTGATATAGCCATAGTATGTAAGCAGGTCCGTGTAAGGTATGCGCACTTCTTTTCCCATTACGGATTTTTTCCCCAGGTCTGCGCCGAACTTATCGAGCTTCTGGGCTGTGATTGTGGAAGTTGCTGTAATAGCAAGCACTCCAAGCAATGCGATCATTTTTTTCATTTGTCTGTTAATTTAGTTTAGATGTTCTGTTTTTGTGATCAAATGTAGAAAGGAATAGCTCAAACGCAAACAATCCGGACAAGCGGCGGGCTTGAGTTACCATGTGGCGGCGTACGGTTATTATTCGTATGGGAGATGCAGCAATTTTAGAGCAGCGGCATATTCATTTGAGAAGAAAAATATTCCTGGGAACTGCTCAGGCAGTTTCCACCATGTTGGTGAGCGCCACAAAATCGGCAACGGATAATTCTTCCGCGCGTTGTGTAAGATATTTGTGATCGAGGAACTCCGGCTTTAATTTAAAGGCACGGATGGAATTGCGGAGTGTTTTTCTTCGCTGGTTGAAGCCCGCTTTCACGAGCTGCTTGAAAAGCTTCTCATCGCAATCCAGCTTCGCAACAGCATTTCGCCGCAGCCGGATCACTGCCGACTTCACACGCGGTGGCGGGATGAATTCATTTTCAGCCACAGTGAAAAGGTAATCGATATCATAAAAAGCCTGCAGCAATACGCTCGTGATGCCGTATGTCTTATTTCTTGGCTTGGCTGCAATGCGCTCTGCCACTTCCTTCTGGAACATGCCAACCACTTCGGGCACATGGTCCTTATGGTCCATTACCTTGAATAAAATTTCGGTGGAGATGTTGTAGGGGAAATTGCCGATCACTGCAAAAGGGCCGGGGAAAAGCTTTTCAAGGTCCAGCTCAAGAAAATCGCCATCGATGATGTTCTTCTCCAGCGAAGGGAAATTGACTTTCAGATATGCGATCGATTCCTTGTCAATGTCGATCACATGTGTTTCGTAATTGGTATGGGCGATGAGGTATTTTGTCAGTACACCCATTCCCGGGCCCACTTCCAGCACATGCGCGTATTCGGAAGTGCGCGACAGGCTCTCCACGATCTTTTGAGCAATGTCCTCATTCTTCAGAAAATGCTGTCCTAATTTTTTCTTTGCCCTTACAAAATCGCTCATCTTATTTTTTTAACGTATGTATTTCTTTACAATTAAATAACTTCCAGGAGTGTGCGGAAGGCAACGGTCTTACTTGCGTAGCGGTCATTGTGCTCTTTTTGCAGCCGCGGTGAGTGCAGCCGCTGGTAATCCTCGAGCTGCTTCATGCTCTCGGCAGTGTACTGGATCGAGTAGGTAGTGCCCTGTTCTTCATCCACCAGCACTTTGCAGACCTTGTTCTCGATAAAATATCCCGTGGCCATTACGTCGGGAATATGAACTGTTTTCATCCAGTTCAGCCACTCTTCACGCACATCGTTCTCGATGTTCACTGTTACATTGTAAATGATCATTTCCTGAAAAAATTAGTTAAATACTTAGCGTCGATGTCGACCGTGCTTTGCAGCTGCGGCGTATCTGCACCGTTATATAAGTAGAGTGCCCACCAGAGCTCCTCGGAAGCGGAGCGGTTAACAAGCAGGTGCTTATCGTTCGCGAGTGAAAAGTCAAGGTACTTTGAGCTGGTGCTGTAATTTTTTATTTTAAGAGAATCCGCAAGGTCCATCAGCTGCGAATTGTAAAAGCTGTAATCATCGGCAATGGTGTAAAAAGCATCGGAATCCTCGCTTTTCATTTGTTCCGCCTGCAGGCTGTCGGGCCACATGAAAAGCACTGCCGGGCCATACAGCTTCAGTGTATCACCCGAAGTTTGAGGATCGATGGAAACACTTGCCAGCTTTGTTTTTTTCTCTTCCACCGAAGGCGAAGAGCAGGCTGCTGCAAGTACCGACAGGAGAAATAGTATGGATAATGTTCTGTTCATTTTTAGTTGACCATATCGCCCCTCAGCTTCCGAAAGCGCTTGCGTGCTTCCACCACATAGAGGCTTCCGGGATATTTTTCGAGTAATTCCTGGTACAGCTCTTTTGCCTTGTCAGGATTTTTAAACTGGTTCTCGTTGAGGTCGGCCAGCTTGAACAGCGCGTCATCAGCGAGGATCTCTTCGCTGTAATTTTTTGCGATCGTGTCGTAATACGCTGCGGCTTCGGTGAACCTGCCATGCTTCAGCTCCAGCTGCGCTTTTTTATAAAGGATGTCATCTGCGAGGGCATGGTTCGGGTAAAGCTTGTTGATGGAGTCGAGTGTGAGCTTTGCTAAATCATCCTTGTTCTGGAAAGCAAGCAGTTCGGCCCTTGCAAAGATCAGCAGCGGCGCTTCATTGGTATCGATCGCCAGCGCATCGCTGATCGTCAGCGATAATTCAAGCGCATCATTCGCGATCAGCTTGGAAGTGGCGCCCTTCAATACATCCAGCTGTGCCTGTGCCCATTTGAAATCGCCGGTGTAATAAGAGATCCTTGCCACCCTGAATTTTGCTTCCTGCCCGATCGCATCGTACTTGAATGATTTTTCCACCTGTGAATAGCGCAGGGAAGCTTCCCATACGTCGCCTGTCATCAGGAGAATATCAGCCAGCTCCAGCTTGCATTCCGCCTGTGTGACGGCCGACAGCTGCGGCAATGCAATTGTTTCTTCGAGCAATGCGATGGCATCGTTCGGTTTGTTCAGGAAAAATGCCTGCAGGTGTGCAAAGTTCTTCAGCAAAGGCGCAGTGGCAGCTGATTTGCCAAGCTCCGCAATGGTAATGTTAAAATTCTTTTCCAGCTCGCTGAGATCGGTTGCCGTATAATTTCCTTTGGAAACAACCTTCTGGTAGGAAACATTCAGCAGTTCCATGCGTGCATTCGTGTAATAATAAGTATCTTTTCCTTTCGCGATCACATACTGGTAGGCCCTGATCGCAAGGTCGTAGCTTTCGTTCTGCGCAAACAGCTGTGCAAGCCCCATCACACGTGTGCCTTCTTCTTTCTTCCGCTTGTCAAGCGCTTTTGCCTGCACAAATGCGCCTTCAAAATCTTTCAGCTGGATCTCCATCCAGATCAGGAACTCCGAAAGGATCGTCTTGTCAGGGCTTTTCGCGATGCGCTTTAACAGTTCGTTTTTTAACAGCTCATTCTGTTTGCTGTCGGCCTCGTTTCCAAAGCTCGTCTGCAAGGCGTTCTGCACGCTCTGGATATAGGAATCACTGGTTTCGAGCACATCAAGGTATTCATTGATCATCGCCTGCTTGTTGCCCTGCGTGCGGTACACATCGGCAAGCTCGAAGCTGAAGGGATAATTGGTCTGCGAAATTTTTCTTCCCCTTAAATACGTATCAACAGCATAATTGTATTCGCGGACGGCAATGAATGCATTTGCCAGCGGAAATACCTGGTCATCCGCTTTTACCTGTTTGATCGCGTTCTCCCATTCTTTTTTTGCTTTCTCAGGCTCTTCGGAACGCAGGTATACCATTCCAAGATCGACGTTGAAATTAAGCTCTTCCGGGTGATTCCGCATTTGCTTCTTTACGATCTTTTCCGCTTTCTTGAAGTCCTTCGTTTCCAGCAGGCAATTCAGGTAAGGAGCGTAAAACTGGTCGGGTGATTTTTTGTTGTACAGCTTTTCGTAGTAATCCAGCGCTTTGTCAAATTCCTTGTTCTGGTAGAACTGCTGCGCCAGCTGCTCATCGGTGCTTACCTGCGCAGCAATGTGCAGGTGCAGGAATACACATGCGAAAAGGATGAATATGTTTTTCAGTTTAATCAAAGGATCAGCACGGTTTGTTTTGTAAGATTTGCAAGGCCTCGTTTACTTATACCCGATTATTTCCAGCACCACTGCTTTTGCCTCGATATCCAATCCGTTCCGTAAAGTTAGCAAACTTCCTTGTTTTAAATGGTCTCCGAAGCCTAAAGGATTTAAAAGCACAGCATTCAGCACTTCAGACTTGCCGGGCTCGATGGGCTTTTTGTACAATTCGATCTGGCATTCGCAGCTGTACCCTTTTGCTCCCTTGCAGTAGGCCTGCGGGCGGTAAATGCCCATCAGCTCATACTTGCCCAGGTTCTCTATGAGCAGCTTCACAACCAGGTATTTTTTATGATAGATCAAAGGTATTTCAGCATTTCCTTTTCCACTTCCTCACTGTCCCATTTTTTTTCGATATCCGGCATCGCCATTACCTTCTGCATGATCTCTTCCTGCTTCATCCCGCTTTTAAGGGCGGTGGAGTAGCGGATGTGCGGACTGTAGGTCACCATGGAATACAGCGGGATCCATTTGCCGGGATGCTTGCTGCTGAAGTTCGCTTCGATCTTCTTCTGCAGCAGGAATTTCGGATCGCCGGTCTTGTCGCGCATTTCCACGAAGTTCATCACAGCAAGGTCGGCAATCGCATCAGCATCCGGCTTTCTTAACGTTTGGTATTCCTCTAAAATTGCAGGCCAGCTCTCTTTATGCTGATCGATCAGGTCATTCAGCACCACGCAGTCTTCAAAGCCGCAGTTCATGCCCTGCCCGTAGAAAGGCACAATAGCATGTGCAGCATCCCCGATCAGCGCGATCTTGTCATCGAAGGTCCAGGGAAAGCATTTCACCGTGACAAGCGAAGATGTGGGGTTGTTCATGTAATCATCCACCAGTGTTGGCATCAAAGGCACAGCATCGGGAAACTCTTCCTTAAAGAATTTCTCAACGTCATCGCGGGTATTGATGCTTGCAAATGATTTTTCTCCTTCGAAAGGAAAAAAGAGCGTGCATGTAAAATTACCGTCGGTGTTGGGTAATGCGATCATCATAAAGCTGCCGCGTGGCCAGATGTGCAGCGCATTTTTTTCGATCATGAATTCCCCGTTTGGCCCGGGAGGAATGATCAGTTCTTTATAGCCGGCAGAAATATAATGCTGGTTGTATTCGAAGCGGTCGCTGCTCAGCTGCATGTTGAGCCTTGAAGCCGCGAATGCCCCATCGGAGCCGAACAGCAGGTCGCTTTGAACAGCAGTCGCTTTATGTGTTTCCGCGTTTTCAAAATGTGCTTCCAGCTTTTGCCTGTCGATGGTAGTGCAGCGCTCATTGAAATGAATGTTCACATTTTCCTGCTGCTCTGCAAGGTCCATCAGGCGCATGTTGATCTCCGCGCGGGAAACGGAATAGATCGCCTGGTTGTCCTTTCCGTAAGGCTGAAAAGCCGTTGATCCGTCCTTGTGGTGAATGTAGCGGCCATACATCGGGATCGCGATCTTTTTGATCTCATCCGCAATGCCGACGCCTTCCAGTCCTTTCCAGCCGCGGTCGCTCAGGGCAAGGTTGATCGATTTTCCAGCCGCGATCTTTGCCGTCCGCATATCCGGGCGGCGCTCAAAAAGATCAATTTTATATCCGCGTTTCGCTAAATAAATGGATAAAAGCGAACCTACCAAACCTGCTCCTACTACTGTTACTTTTTTTGTCATGTTGTTTTTCTCGCAAAGGCCGCAAAGGCCGCAAAGTTTTTATGAGTTATTTACAATTTTTACCTGTCGCAACAACCTGAAATTAGTGTAACAGCAGCATTTTAACCAGAAACTTAACACACCAGGTTCGTCAATTTTAAACCTGAAACTCTTTTTTTTAAATAATGATCGCATCGGGATTGTGCTTTACTTTTGATTTTTTTACCACGGGTTTCACGGATTCACACCGATTTATTTTTTCTTTTTACTGATCCCTGCAGCATTTTTTTCTGCATACAGTTTCTCCAATTTAAGAACTGTTGCAACAGCCCGGTTTTCTCTTGTTTCTTTTTTCTTTCCTTCGGAAATGTACCTGCAATGCTCCCGCTGCATGGAAGCGCTGTAGGAATCAAACATTTTTTTTGCCTCCTTGCTCGCCCTGAAAGCGCCTGTTAATTCAGAAGGCACTTCAACAACAGGTTTGTCGTGATCCTGTTCGAGCACTACGCTCACCGGATCCCCGGAATTTTTCCCGATCGCTTTGCGCAGCTCCGCTTTTACAGGAAAGCAGTGAACGCCTTCGCCCATCGGCATCAGGGAAATGCTGAACGGTACATGATCGATCGTTCCTTTTACTCTCGTATGTCCGGCAGACCCGAAAATTTTTTTCGCGTCAAAAGGAACTTTCACGATCGTCCAGGAACCGATCTTTTCCAGCTTTGATTTGAATTTCTGCATGCTCATGTCTTAAAAAAATCTCGTGAGTTAATGCTACAATGCGCCTTTCAGGATCTCCCCGAAGCGGAACACATCTTCAAATGAATTGTACAAGGGAACAGGCGCACAGCGGATCACGTTCGGCTCGCGCCAGTCGCTGATCACACCAGCCTCTGTTAATTTATTGAACAGGTCTTTTCCTCTTCCGTGCGCCACAATGGAAAGCTGGCAGCCTCTCTGTTTTTTATCGCGCGGGGTGATGATCTCCAGCTTTTGCTCCAGCCCTTTATTGATCTCATCGATCACGAATTCAAGATAGCCGGTGAGCTTTTCTGTTTTCGCCACTAATGCATCCATTCCTGCAGCATCAAAAATATCCACGGCCGCTTTATGAGCAGCCATCGATAATACAGGGGCATTGCTCATCTGCCAGGCTTCCGCAGTTGGCATTGGTACAAATCCCTTTTCCATTTTAAAGCGCGATGCCTTATCGTGTCCCCACCAGCCGGCAAAGCGGATGATCCCGGGATTGTTCAGGTGGCGCCTGTTGATGAACACCCCGGAAACACCTCCCGGCCCTGAGTTTAAATATTTATAGCTGCACCAGCAGGCAAAATCAACGTTCCAGTTATGCAGCTCCAGCTTCAGGTTTCCTGCGGCATGGGCAAGGTCGAAGCCGACAAGGGCGCCTGCCTGGTGCCCTGCTTCGGTGATCGCTTCCATATCGAACACCTGTCCGTTGTAATAGTTCACGCCACCTATCATGATCACAGCAAGCGATTCGTGATGCTTTTCGATCGCTTCCATAATGTCTTCATGACGGATGCAGTGCTCGCCTTCACGTGCTGCGATCTCGATGACCGCATCTTCCGGCCGGAGGTTGTGAAATTTCACCTGTGATTCGATCGCATACTGGTCGGAAGGAAATGCTTTTGCTTCGCAGAGGATCTTGTAGCGCGTTTTGGTCGGGCGGTAAAAGCTTACCAGCAGCAGGTGCAGGTTCACCGTCAGCTGGTTCATCACCACTACTTCTTCCGGTGTTGCACCTACGATCTTCGCAACAGGCGCTGCAAACTGCTCGTGGTACGAAAGCCATGGCTTGCGTGCATGAAAGTGTCCTTCCACGCCGTATGTTGCCCAGTCTTCCAGCTCATTCAGCACATAATCCTGTGTTGTTTTCGGTTGCAGCCCCAGCGAATTGCCGGTGAAATAAACTGTTTCCCGGCCATGCATCATTGGGAAGTAAAACATGCTGCGGTAGCTTTTCAGTGGATCAGCTGCGTCTTGTTGCTTTGCAAATTCTAATGTGTTTTCGTAATTCATATTTCTCGCTGTGTATCTTTTCTCGCAGAGGCGCAGGGCTCGCAGAGTTGTGCTGGTTGATTATTAATTGGAGCGCAGAGGTTAAAATTTGTTTACAATTCTTACAATGCCATCCTTAACAAGATTAACATTAAAGTTTACCAGTAATCCCACTCTTTTATCAGTCAGCTTTAAATAGGTCAGTAGTTGTTTGTGATGAACAGGAGCAAGCTGCTCAACTGATTTTATTTCAACAATGACCTTATTTCCGACAATTAAGTCAGCCCTGAAGCCAAGATCCATCTTAATTTCATCATAAACGACAGCAATGCCATGTTGCCGGCTATAATTAAGTTCTCTTTTTCTTAATTCATGGCAGATGATTTCTTCATAGACGCTTTCAAGTAATCCCGGCCCAAGTTGAGAATGTACTTTTATAAAAATGTCAATTAAAATACCTGTGATATCATTTTCCTGCATAAATGCTTAAATAAATAACCTCTCTGCGTTCTCTGCGCCTCTCGAGAAATAATTAAATTGTGAATGAGTTTTTAAAAATGTTGATTAAAATTTTTTATATCATTTTTTTCATATAATGCCTAAAAATAATAATCTCTGCGTTCTCTGCGCCTCTGCGAGAAATCTGATTTCAAAGATATATATTTGCAGCCTAATTTATTCAATAATGAAGAGAGAAAAATCAGAGGCTTTATTTGAGAAAGCGAAAAAATATTTTCCCGGCGGAGTGAACAGTCCGGTGCGCGCTTTCCGCTCCGTTGGCGGTACACCTTTGTTCATACAAAAAGGCAAAGGCTCACACATCTGGGATGCAGACGGCAATGAGTTCATTGATTATTGCGGCTCCTGGGGCCCGCTGATCCTTGGGCATGCAAACGATAAAGTGGTGGATGCGATCAAAAAAACGGTGGAGAACGGCAGCTCTTTTGGCGCACCGACAGCGCTTGAGAACGAGCTTGCAGAGCTGATCCTGGACAACAACAAATATATTCAGAAGATCCGTTTTGTAAGCTCCGGTACGGAAGCCGTGATGAGTGCGATCCGCCTGGCGCGGGGCTATACTCAAAGAAACAAGATCCTCAAATTTGAAGGCTGCTATCACGGGCACAGCGATTCATTGCTGGTGAAGGCCGGTTCGGGGCTGGTGACATTCGGGAATACTTCTTCTGCCGGTGTTCCGGAAAGCTTTGTGAATGAAACGATCGTGGTATCGCTGAATAATGAAGAAGCCGTGAAACAGGCATTTGCGGAGTTCAAAGATCAGATCGCATGCGTGATCATTGAGCCGATCCCCGCGAATAACGGCTTGCTGTTGCAGCGCAAAGAGTATTTACAATTTCTTCGTGAGATCTGCACCGAGAATAAAACGCTGCTGATCTTTGATGAAGTGATCAATGGCTTTCGTATTGGCTTTGAAGGTGCAGCGGGCTATTATAAGATCCAGCCTGACATCATCACGTATGGCAAGATCATTGGCGGCGGCTTGCCGGTGGGCATGTACGGCGCAAGTGCCGAGATCATGAGCTGCATTTCCCCGGAAGGAAATGTGTACCAGGCAGGGACGCTGAGCGGAAACCCCGTTGCAATGGCAGCAGGCATCGCGCAATTAACGGAATGCCTCAAGCCGGGATTTTATGAAGGGCTCGAATCAAAAACACAGTTCTTAATTCAGCAGATTTTTAAGCACACAGAACAGCTTAACCTTAAGCCTTTAAACCTGAAACTTTTTTCTGTCGGTTCCATTTTCTGGATCGCCTTCACCGATAAGGAAGTGATCCGTTCGGCAGAAGAGGTCGATGCAGATTCCATGAAGTATTTCAGGGTATTGCACAAAGAGCTGCTGGAACGCGGCATTTACCTTGGGCCCTCCGGCTACGAAGTGGGATTTGTATGTGAAGCGCATACCGAAGATGACCTTCTGAAAACTGCAAAGGCATTTGCTGAAGCATTGGCAATTGCTGTGAAAGCATGAAAGTAGTCATCTGCCTTCTCCTTGTACACCTGCTTTTAAATTACCTGCTGGATGCAACCGGGATCTTAAAAAAGCACTTCAGCAGCAATGGTGCTTTTTTAGTGTGTGTATCCACGGTGCTTTGGCTTTTCTGCTCCCTCTTCATTTTTACAGATGTGTTTGCGGGTTTCTTTGAAGCAGATTTCTGGGTATTTTTCGTTTTGCCTTTATGGTTTGTTACTGCAGCTGCAGGGCCGGTGCTGATCATACTCACACAGCTGCTCTATTCGTTTGTTATCAGAAAGTTCCTGATTAAACCCCGTAAATAGGAAGAGCTTGCTATATTTGCCTATAGCTCAATGAAAAGAAAGTTCCTACATAGCATCATCTTTTTCCTCTTCCAGGTTGTTTCGCATGCGCAATCACCCGGCTACTTTATAAAAAATTACCTTCCGAAAGAATACAAAGGCTTTAACCAGATGTGGAGCGCCATCCAGGACAAGAATGGATTGCTCTATTTTGCAAGCACCTCCAACGTATTCATCTTTTCAGGAAAACACTGGGAAAGCGTTCCTGTGAAATCCGGTTCCGCTATCCGGCAGATGGCGATCGATCCGGCTACAGGAATAATCTACCTTGGCGTTGCCGGCGACCTTGGCTATCTCGAGCGCAACAAGCTGGGCAAGTTCCATTTTGTTTCGATGAGCGGACAGCTCACAAAGAGCCAGAAAGAATTCAATGACCTCTGGAAGATCATGGCCCTCAACGGCAATATTTATTTTCAAAGCTCAGAGCGGATCTTCGTGGTGCACGATAAGAAAGTGACCGATGTGATCGAAGCGCCTGCCGAGCACAAATTTGCTTTGGCCTTTGTTGCGAACAACCGCCTGTATGTGCGGCAGCGCACTGTCGGACTGGTGGAAATACGCGAGAACAGGATGGCGCTGATACCCGGCGGAGAACTGTTCGCCGATAAAAGAATCCTTGCGATCATGCCTTTTCAGAAAGGGGAAAACCTCATCCTTACCGGTGCTGAAGGCTTTTTCAGGATGTCCACTGAAGCGGAACCTGTTCAAAAATCAACAGCCCCCCGGTTTTTTAAAAGCGATAAATTCCTGGAAGAAGCGGGAGTGCTCGGCTGCCAGTGGGTGAACGATTCTGTGTTCTCCGTGCATTCACGCGCAGGGATCGCATTTTATGATAAGGAAAGCAACCAGAAAGAAGTGGTCAACAAAGCATTGGGCTTAAGCGATGAAGTGATCGCGGAAGTGTTTGTAGACCGTGAAAAGAATATATGGCTGATGCACAACAACGGCCTGAGCTGCCTCGGGTACAACAGCGCATCCTTTGTGTATGATGATAATACAGGCTTTAAAGGAACAGTAGAGTACATCAAAAAATGTAATGGAACACTTTATCTTGCCTGCGGGGGCGGGCTGTTCAAGTTAAGGCTGGATCCGTTTTCACATGCCATTTCTGCCATCCCCACGGAAGTAACCAACACAGAAGTCTGGGACCTGTATGAATTGAACAATGTTCTTTTTGCCGCCACCAGCAACGGGCTTATAAGAATGAACGGCGATAAGGCCGAGCTGATCACGCCGGACCTTACCAACCGCATCACTTCCGTTCCGGGGATGAACAAGCTGGTAACCGCAGAAAAAGGCGGCTTCAGCGTGATCAGCGTGGAGCCGGGAAAAGCTGCCGCCAGCCAGCAGTTCTATGAGATCGTTGGGCAGGAATTGCTCAAGCTTGGCCGCGTGGATAAATGCAAAGGGGAAGACGACCTCTATGAAACATGGGCTGTTTCCCGCCAGAAAAAGGTGTTCCACGTAAAATTCGGTGTGACACAAAAAAAGCTCGAGATCCACCAGTACGATACGCTGAACGGAGTTCCTGCCGATGAGAACTATATTGTTTATGTCGGCGACAGCACCTTTGTCTGCAATATAAACAGCTGTTACCGCTACATCCCGGAAAAGGATGTTTCGGCGGGTTCTGCCTGCTTTGAAAATGCTCCCCGGATCTATGAAATGCTCTCCGAGGGAAAGTGTGAAAGCCTGCAAGCGCCTTTTGATTTCCGCCTTTGTTTTGCTCCCCTGAATCCAGCTTATACCACCTGCTTCGGCTACGATCGCAATGGAAAGCTGATTTCGCGGAAAGTAAAGCTGGGCTCGTTGTTCATTGAGAACAACCTGCAATGCGCTGTGATCGAACCGGACGGACTGCTCTGGGCGCTCACGCATGAATATTTTGCAACGTACAATCTCGCTGCAGGCAATGATCCATCAGCCGGTTTCAGGTCCATTGTGCAAACGGTGGCCATTGGAAAAGATTCGCTCATCTTTATGGGAAGCGGTGATCCTGCCGTTGTTAATCCTGATGCGGTCCGCTACAGGGACAATTCCATTTCCTTCAGCTTCGACGCCCCTGTTTTCAGGCAGAACAACCAGGTTTATTTCAGCTGCCGGCTCGACGGCTACGATACCACCTGGTCGAAACCCTCGGTGGTAACGGATAAGAACTATACGAACCTGTATGAGGGCAGCTACACGTTCAGGGTGCGCAGCATCGATTCCTTTGGCAACATGAGCGAAGAAGGCACTTACAGCTTTACGGTCTCGCCTCCCTGGTACCGCACGTATTTTGCATATTTCCTGTATTTCCTGCTGTTCATCATCATCATTTATCTCGCCATCAGGGTTACGGTAATGCGTTTGCGAAGGCAGAAGGAAAAGCTGGAGATGATCGTGAAGGAACGGACTGCAGAGGTAGTGGCACAGAAACAAATGCTGGAAACCGCTTATGTCGAGATCAAGGACAGCATTCGCTATGCAAAGCGGATCCAGAACGCCTTGCTTGCCAGCGATAAATTACTGGGAGAGCATCTTCCCGAATATTTTATTTATTACAAGCCGAAGGACATTGTAAGCGGTGATTTTTACTGGGCACAGCCCAAGGGCGATTGGCTGTACATGATCACTGCAGATTGCACCGGGCATGGCGTTCCGGGCGCATTCATGAGCCTGCTGAACATCTCCTTTTTAAATGAAGCGATCAGCACAACGGCATTTGTTTCACCTGCTGAAATTCTCGGGGAAGTGCGTGCGCAGATCATTGAAGTGCTGCGTTCCGACGGAAGCGAAGAAGGAGGAAAAGACGGGATGGATTGCGTGCTCTGCGCCTATAACTTCAACACAAGGCAGCTGCTTTTCTCCGCAGCCAACAATCCTTTGTGGATCTGCCGCGATCGGACGATCCTCGAATTCAAGGCGGATAAATATCCTGTAGGAAAGCATATCAGGGAGAATGAGCCTTTCAGGCTGCAGGAGGTAATGCTGCTGCCGGGAGACATTGTGTACACTTTCACCGATGGTTACGCAGATCAGTTCGGAGGCCCGGACGGAAAAAAATTCAAGGTAAAACAGCTGAAGGAGCTCCTGCTTTCCATTGCGCACCTGCCAATGAATGAGCAGAAGGATGTGGTTTCAAAGACCCTCCGCAAATGGAAAAAAGGCATCGAGCAGATTGATGATATCCTCGTTTTAGGCGTAAAAATTCAATAAACCGGTGTGATTATTTCCAGGGATCGTTGCCGGTTTCCTTCAGCACTTCGTAAGTGCCAAAGCCAACAACCAGCCCCAGTCCGCCGCCGATCAGCGATTTCAGCTTTCTCTTTTTGCGGGCAACACGCTCATATCCCATCAGGTAGGGATCGTGTTTTAAAAACTCGGGATTGGAAACGGTGTTCAGTTTGATCTTTACTTTCGGAATGCCTGATAATGCTGTGAATGCAAAAGGCGGAATAGGGCAGAAGAAGCTGCCTGTGAAACCTGACAGTACTCCGACAACCGCGCCCAGTGCAAGGCATCCGTTCGCCTTGAATTTTTTATCCGCATCCTGCTCGCCGTAAATAAAGTAACGCATCTCATCCACTGTGAACTCATTCCCGATCAGCGTATCGTAGGTGTACATCACGCTTTCGCCCCTCTGGCTCTTGATGGAAAAGATCCTGTCGTTCTCGATCAGGATATTCTTCCTCGGGTTCTTTGGATTCTTTATGCTGGTCAGCCCATTGGTGGTATCGAGCACGGTGCAGATCACCGCATCGCCGTTCAGCAGGATCAGCGTATCGCGGTTATCCTGCGCAAATGCCTTTCCGGTAAGGATTAAAATGATGAATGCGGCGACTGAAAGTGAACGGAGCATAAACGGGCTGTTGTTTGATTTCTTCAAAGATAACCATTCTCTGTCAACGCAACATTTTTCTTCTTTACTTGTTGATAATTTGGGGAAAACAAAGCTGTTTTCTGACTATATTTGCATTCCTAAAATTTTCTGACATGATCACTACCGATAAATTTGTAAACCGTCATAACGGTCCGCGCGCAAACGATGTAACAGCAATGCTTGCAAAAATAAATGCAGCATCGGTTGATGCACTGATCGATCAAACCATCCCTTCTGCCATCAGGCTTAAAAAACCACTGAACCTTGCCAAAGGGATGACGGAATATGAGTACCATAAACACCTCCGCGAAATTGCCGCTAAAAACAAGGTTTTCAGGTCGTACATCGGCCTCGGCTACAGCGGAACGATCATTCCTCCTGTGATCCAGCGGAACATCCTTGAAAACCCGGGCTGGTACACAGCCTACACGCCTTACCAGGCGGAGATCGCACAGGGGCGGCTGGAAGCTTTGCTGAATTTCCAGACCATGGTGATGGATCTCACCGGGATGGAGATCGCCAATGCATCCCTGCTGGATGAAGCCACAGCTGCCGCTGAAGCGATGTCGATGCTGTACAGCAACCGTACACGCGAGCAGGTGAAAGCGAATGTGGTAAAATTCTTTGTTTCCAATGAATGCTATCCTCAAACCATCGACCTGCTGAAAACCCGCTCCAAGCCGCTGGGCATCGAGCTGGTGATCGGCAACTGGAAGCAGGAAAAACCGGATGCCTCCTTTTACGGGATGTTGCTCCAGTATCCTTCTGCCGATGGAAAAGTGCATGATTACTCCGCTTTTGCGAAAGAGGCGAAAGCAAACAATATAGCAATTGCAGTTGCTGCCGATGTATTGAGCCTTGTGCTCCTCACGCCTCCGGGCGAATGGGGCGCAGATGTAGTGGTTGGAAATACGCAGCGATTCGGTGTTCCGATGGGCTACGGCGGCCCTCATGCTGCCTTCTTTGCCTGCCGCGAAGAATACAAACGCATTCTCCCGGGCCGGATCATTGGCGTTTCCGTGGATGCACAGGGAAATCCTGCATTGCGCATGGCCCTGCAAACACGCGAGCAGCACATCCGCCGCGACAAAGCAACGTCCAACATTTGTACAGCACAGGCCCTGCTGGCGATCATGGCAGGGATGTATGCCGTGTACCATGGCCCTGAAGGCATCAAAGGCATTGCGCAGCAGGTACATTTTTCTGCTGTGGCACTGGCTGCTGAGCTTAAAAAACTGGGATATACCATCGAAGGCGAGCAGTTCTTCGATACCATTAAAGTGGTGCTTCCTGCGGGCGTTTCCGAAGGAATGATCCATAACCTGGCGATCGGCGCTCACATCAATTTCCGCTATGTGGATAATTGCTGCGTGTGTATCGCGCTTGATCAAACCACCGGTGCAGATGATCTTAATGCGGTCATTGAGATCTTCGCGAAAGCAGCCGGAAAGCCCGCTGTTAAAGTAACACAGGATGCGGTGTTCAGCCTCAAAGCGGTGATCAGCGAGCGCACATCCGCGATCCTCTCCCATCCTGTGTTCAACTCCTACCATTCCGAATCGGAAATGATGCGCTACATCAAGCGCCTCGAAAATAAAGACCTTTCCTTAACACATTCCATGATCTCCCTCGGATCCTGCACCATGAAGCTGAATGCCGCTGCAGAGCTGATGCCGATCACCTGGCCGGAGTTTGCCAACATCCATCCTTTTGTACCGGTGGAGCAGGCTGCAGGCTATCTCGAGATGATCGATGAGCTCGACCGCAATTTAAGCGAGATCACCGGCTTTGCGAAAATGAGCTTTCAGCCGAACAGCGGCGCGCAGGGCGAATATGCAGGGCTCCTCGTGATCCAGGCATACCACCAGTCGAGAGGCGACCATCACCGCAACATTGCGCTGATCCCGACCTCTGCACATGGTACAAACCCTGCCAGTGCAGCGATGTGCGGCATGAAGATCGTGCTGGTGAAATGTGATGAAAAAGGGAACATCGATGTGAATGACATGCGCGAAAAGGCAACGCTTCACAGGGATAACCTTTCCTGCCTCATGGTGACGTACCCGAGCACACACGGCGTGTACGAGGAAAGCATCATCGAGATCACCGATATTATTCATGAGAACGGCGGACAGGTATACATGGACGGCGCGAATATGAATGCACAGGTTGGATTGACAAGCCCGGGAAACATCGGCGCGGATGTATGCCACCTTAACTTACATAAAACATTTGCGATCCCGCATGGCGGCGGCGGCCCCGGGATGGGGCCTATCGGCGTTGCAAAACAGCTGGTGCCATTCCTGCCATCCCACGTACTGGTGAAAACAGGCGGCGATAAAGGCATTTCCGCGGTATCGGCAGCGCCTTTCGGCAGCTCGCTGATCCTGCTCATCTCATACGGCTACATCAAAATGCTCGGTGGCGAAGGCGTTACGGAAGCTACCAGGATGGCGATCCTGAATGCGAACTATATCAAGGAGTCGCTGAGCGGGCATTACCAGACACTTTACAGCGGGAAGAACGGCCGCTGCGCACATGAAATGATCCTCGACTGCGTTTCGTTCAAGCGCGAAGCCGGCATTGAAGTGGGTGACATTGCAAAGCGGCTGATGGATTACGGCTTTCATGCACCTACTGTGGCATTCCCGGTGCACGACACCCTGATGGTGGAGCCTACAGAAAGCGAATCGAAAGAAGAGCTTGACCGTTTCTGCGCTGCCATGATCTCGATCAAACAGGAGATAGATGAGATCATTGCGGGTAAAGCGGATAAGGAAGACAATGTGATCAAAAATGCGCCGCATACTGCAAAAGCAGTGATCATCAGCGACTGGAAACATACATATTCCCGCGAAAAGGCAGTTTACCCGCTGAAATGGGTGAAAGATGCGAAATTCTGGCCAAGTGTGGCAAGGGTGGATAATGCGCATGGCGACAGGAACCTCATTTGCGCCTGTCCCCCGATCGAAAGCTATATGGAAGCAGAGCTGGTTTGATTTTGAGGTAAAGTGCTGATTGTCAGTTGTTAGTGTCGGGTCGAATTCCGGTGCAGCTTTGTCCTCGGATTTAAACCGGTTTTTCATGAAGTTTGGTATATAAACCAATTAAAACCAAAAGCCATGAAAACAACCAGAATTTTTATGTCAGTAACATTACTGGCCATCCTGTTTTCTTTCACGCCTGAAAGAAATACGTTGAAGTTGCGTTGTCCGCTGATCCAGCTTTCAAGTCCTCCGAGCACTTTAAAGACAGGATCAATACACGCCTGCCAAAACACGCTTACCGTGAACACCACCGCATGCAGTCCGTTCACCTTCCATTTTACCTGGACGGGGGGAGGCTCTGCTAATTTTACGACCGCTTCGGGTTCGGGGGTGTTGACTTTTAATCTTCCGGCGATGGCTGCAGGAACAGCTATTTCACTTGTCATTAACGACAGTGGAGGAGGGTCTTCCATTACCTATAATTTTACGGCTGCCGCCAGTTGTTAAATAAATGGGTGTTACTGAAAAGGCCGCTATTCCAGCGGCCTTTTTTATTGTGCTTTTCCATGAAAAGTATAAAATCAAGCCTTCTTTTTGCCTCATGATTTTACCACATCGATAAAATTCCTATTTTTAAGCCCTTATTCAACTCATAACTAAAAACAAAAAAATGAAAAAAATTTACTTAGTAGCTTTAAGTTTCGCTGCGTTATCAGTGTCAGGTTTAAAAGCACAGGATACGCTGGTTTATGAAAGTTTCAACTTTCAGTCTTTTTATGACAATATCATGACAGGTTTCCCTTCCGGGTCAACACCTGATGCTTTGTGGTACAACTACGATGGTGACGGTTTATCCGATGGTTCAGGCGCAGGCCGCCCGGGCGAATGGTTCGCTGTATTGCCTTTCTCGCCTGTTGATACAACTAACAATGTTGCCCTGGGTTCCAACTCATGGTTTGCAACGCCTGCATTGGCTGACAACTGGCTGATCACTCCTTCCTTCACACTGGAAGCACATGATACACTGTTCTGGAAATCGGCTCCAAGCCAGACTCCGCGTTACCTTGACGGTTACAAAGTGAAGCTTTCGACTACTGATAATGATGTGTTGTCGTTCACAACTACATTGTTCACAGCAGCAGAAATGACGGGTTTAGGCAGTGATACAACATTCAGCACATTTACGTTCTCTTCGGGGTTTGTACACGGACAGGATGGAACTTACATGGATATTGCTGATCAGGCTCAAATGCTGCACAACGGACAGTTACGTCCGTTCTCTGTGCCTTTGGATGCTTATGCAGGACAGACAGTGTTCATCGCTTTTCACCACTCTTCATTTGATGACAACCTGATCTCTATTGATGATTTCATGATCCGCGGAACCAACACTCCAAGCAGCATCACTGAAAGCACAGGAGATCTGGGGCTGAATGTATTCCCGAACCCTTCTGCTGACCAGGCACAGGTGAATTACAACCTGTCAGCTGAAACTTCTGTAAGCATCAGCATTTATGATGTAGCAGGAAAACTGATCTCTGTTGATAACAAAGGGACACAGGCCGCAGGCCGCCACTTTTCAGCTATCAACACAGCAGCAATGGCACAGGGTTTCTACACGGTATGTGTACAAACAGGAACAAGCCGCAGCACAGTTAAGCTGATCGTTAAATAAAAACATCTTCTGATTAGAATGAAAGCCTTCCCAATTGCGGAAGGCTTTTTTTATTGATGAAATTCAGGATTCCCGTGATGGACGGGAATTCTTTTTTTCAAAAATTTGTTTTCTCTGAAATAATCCTTAAATTTGATGCTATTAAAAATTTAAACAAAAACCTCATGAAAAAAATTTACACTTTAGTTGCGGCTACGGCAATTGTGTTTTCTGCCTCTGCTCAAAGGTCAATGACCAATGCAAATAACCCTGCAAACAAATTAACCGGTTTTGCTCCCAAGTACAAACCAGCTGTAAACGCTGACCGGATGGCGGGCGATTCTTTATTCTGGACCACTATGGATTATTATGGCGGAACAGGTATCGATGGTACCTTCAACTTAATGACAGAAGACCTTGACGGAAAAAACTGTGCTACTGCTTTGGCAGGAACAGGTTTTGACCCTACTTCTGACTTCGTTTATTATTATGAATTATTGCCAACTCCCGGTGATACAAACATCTACGTTGCTGCTAACTCCTATTTCAACCCGGTTGGACAGGCTGATGACTGGTTCGAATTCGGGCCTGTAATGATCCCGGCTGCCGGTGCAACATTCCATTTCGGACACGTATATAACGATCCTTCTTACAGGGATGGTTATGAGATCCTTGTTTCTACAACAGGTATGAGCAATGTAACTGACTTCACTGATCCTGCGATCTTCACGATCAATGACAATGATGCAAGCACTGCAACAGATACAGCTCAGTGGCCAAACAACCAGTTCTCTGACAATACCGTTAGCTTATCTGCATACGCCGGTCAGTCGATCTACCTTGCTGTTCACCACAATGCAGATGACATGTTCATCTACAACATGGATAACTTCTACATCATCGAAAACGGTGCTGGTGTTGGTATCGGTGAGTTCGTGAATGGTGCTAAAGTTGCTCAGAACGCTCCAAACCCTTTCGGAACGATCACTGCAGTTACTTACGAATTAGAGAAAAATGCAGCTGTTTCAATGTCGGTTTATGATGTAACAGGCAAAAAAGTTGCTTCCCAGTATGAAGGCGAGCAAGCTGCCGGAGTTCATGTATTGAAATTCAATGCTGAAAACCTTCCTGCAGGTGTTTACTATTACTCACTTACAGTTGGTCAGAATGCAGTATCTACCATGAAAATGGTGGTTGTGAAGTAATTTTCACCAGCTTACAATTTTTCACGGAATCCCCAAAAACATATGCTTTTTGGGGATTTCTTGTTTTTTAACAAGTATGAGCATTTGTTTTTTATAAATAAATGTTTACTTTAGTAGTTCTAATCAATAGTTTTAAATTTTTAAAAACACAAAGCCGATGAAAAAAATTTACTTTATGGCGGGTGCAGCTTTACTTTCTGTAAACGCATTTGCGCAAACTTCTGAAGCAGGAAAAGCAACAGTAACTGGCAGCAAGCCATTTGTTCATGCAACTTCTCCTGATCGTATTACAAGCCCTGACACTACAGGTATTGTGAATGTAACTGAATTCCTTCCTGAGTTCTTACCCGGAGGAGGCGCTGCTTCTATCTACGGATACACAGGTGGTGGTTATATTTACGGAAACAACGTAAGTGGAAACAACTTAAGAATTGTTGCACAGGGTTATGATAACTTAAACGTTATCCCGGTTCACGTTGAAGGCGTTATCCTTTGGTTCGGTGCACAGGAAAGTGATGCAGGAAGCTCTGCAACTTCTAAAGTTGTGATCTCTGCATACAACATGGCTCCTAACAAAGCTAAAAACACAAACGGTTCAGGAACATTCAACTCTTCTACCAACAACTGGGAAGGGCCATCCGGAACTGCTCAGTCTACAGCAAACCTGTTGTTCTCCGACATCGATACATTAGGATGGAACTATGTTGCATTTCCTACTCCTGCAACATTCGTGGATGATTTCGCGCTTGTAATGGACGTGACCGCTTTAGCTGCAGGTGATACTGTAGGTTTAGTGAGCGACAACCAGAACGATGCAGGTAACATCGATTTAACGTACCACAAGATCGGTACAAGCTGGTATGTAACTGACCAATTGTTCAGTAATGCTGCTTCTCCTGATTTCGGTTCAGGCGGATTGGATAACAACATCGCAATGTGGGCTGTTATCGAAGATGCAACCGGTGTTAACGAATTCTTCAACGGAATGAAATTAACTACTTACCCTAACCCTGTGGTTTCTAAAACAACAATTGAGTACACACTGGAAAAATCTTCCAGCAATGTAACATTGACTGTTTATGACCAGCACGGTAAAAAAGTGGTAAATAACTCTTACGAGAAACAGGATGCAGGTACTTACAAAGTAGAAGTTGATGCTTCTAACCTTGCTGCAGGTACTTACATTTACCAGTTAAGGGCTAACGGCCGTAACTTCACTAAGAAATTGGTTGTTACAAAATAATAGCTGATTCAGCATGTAAAAAGCCGCTCCGGATCCCGGAGCGGCTTTTTTATTATCAGGAGATTGCTTCTCCGCCGTGGCGGATCGCAATGAGGTGAAATCAGAAATCAGAATTTGGTTTTCAGGTCTTTCATGAACTGTGTGGCATACACAAAATCGCATACTTCCGGGTTATCCGTTTTCAGGATCTGGTGTTTGCTGCCTTCCCAGTGTTT
Organism: Bacteroidota bacterium; assembly: GCA_025963775.1. Classification (GTDB taxonomy): domain Bacteria; phylum Bacteroidota; class Bacteroidia; order 2-12-FULL-35-15; family 2-12-FULL-35-15; genus 2-12-FULL-35-15. The sequence continues at coordinate 27,811 of JAOQAD010000015.1, forward strand.
GTTGCCTTTGTAGATGAACATGATGTTGTCGCCGATCTCGATCACCGAGTTCATGTCATGCGTGATCACAACAGTGGTGATGTTGTATTCTTCCGTGATCTCTTTGATCAGGTTATCGATCACGATGGAGGTCTTCGGGTCCAGCCCGGAGTTGGGCTCATCACAGAATAAATATTTCGGCTGCACCGCAATTGCCCTTGCAATGGCTACGCGCTTTTTCATCCCGCCGCTGATCTCCGAAGGGAAAAGATTATTGGCATTGGAAAGGTTCACGCGCTGCAGGCAAAAGTTGGCGCGGTCGCGCTTTTCGCTTTCGCTGAGGTCGGTGAACATCGAGAGCGGGAACACCACATTCTCTTCCACCGTTTTGGAATCGAACAATGCACCACCCTGGAACAGCATCCCGATCTCTTTCCGGATGTCTTTCTTTTCTTTGAAATCCAATTCGGTAAAGCTTCTTCCGTCATACAGGATCTGCCCGGCATCGGTCTCGTTCAGTCCTACCATGCATTTGAGCAGGGTGGTCTTTCCCGAGCCGCTTTCGCCGATGATCATGTTGGTCTTGCCCGTTTCGAACCTGAACGAAATATCATTCAGGACGCTTCGTCCCGAAAAAGATTTGGATATGTTTCTGATCTCGATCAAACAAGTAATAATTGAGTAAGGATTAAATCGAATGCAAGGATGAGCACGCTGCTGTATACAACGCCTTTGGTGCTCGAGCGGCCCACTTCCAGCGCTCCGCCGCTTGTGTAATATCCGTGGTAGGCAGGCACCGAAGCAATGATGAATGCGAACACGATGGATTTGATCAGCGCGTACACCACGTTGTACGGGTGGAATTCATAGGTGATCCCGTACACATACTCATAATCGCTCACAACGCCGGCCATCAGCCCGAAAACATATCCGCCGAGGATCCCGAGAAACATGGAGAACACTACAAGAATGGGATTGAACAGCATGGAGGCAATGATCTTCGGAAAGATGAGATATCCTGCAGAGTTGATCCCCATGATCTCCAGTGCATCGATCTGCTCGGAAACGCGCATGGTGCCTATTTCGGAGGCAATGCTGGAGCCGACCTTGCCGGCGAGGATAAGGCTTACGATGGCAGGGGAGAACTCGAGGATCATGGAATCCCTTACAGCCACGCCAACTGCATACAATGGAATTAAAGGGCTTTCGAAGTTGAATGCCGACTGGATAGTAATAACGGCGCCCATGAAAACGGAAATGATGGCTACGATCCCGAGTGAACCGATCCCCAAAAGATTCATTTCTTCAAAAATACGGCTGATGTAGATCGAGATCTTTTCAGGCTTACCGAAGGCACGCTTTATAAGAATGAAATACCTGCCGAAATGGAAAAAAATTTTCATTTACGTTTAAAAAATTTTCATAAAAATAAGAATAAATAACGAACGGCAACCCAGGCCGCCTGCGAATGAGGAAAGTAATTCGTATATTTGTGGGACAAGCACTGGAACCCATGAATCTACGTTTTTCCAAATACCTCTTATTGCTCGCCCTTCTTACAGTTACTGTATCTTCTTCAGGATGTTATGCCAATAAAAAGAACCGCTGCGGGGATTGCCCGAAATGGAAGTAAAATACCCTCTTTTAGGTATCGGTTTTATTTCGGTAAGGCTTAAAAAAGCCGTAAATTTGTGTACAATCCAAATTATGAAGGTCAAATTGAAAAATCTATCTCAATTAGAAGTTGGGCAGAGTGCTGTTATTGATTCGTTTACGGATAAGGCCATGGCATTGAAGCTGCTGGAAATGGGCTGTACGCCCGGCGAAATAGTGAAGCTTGACCGTGTTGCCCCTTTGGGTGATCCTATCGCGATCTCCGTTTCGGGATACCTGCTGAGCCTCCGCAAGGAAGAGGCTTCCACGATCCTGGTCTCGACCGTAAAACAGAAAAAATAGTACTTTCAGGAAGTGGAACCCATTCAATCCCTCGTTAACTTTTCTGAAAAAAACACCATAAAGATCGCGCTTGTTGGAAACCCCAACAGCGGGAAATCCACTCTTTTTAATGCACTCACGGGTATGAACCAGCGTACGGGAAATTTTCCCGGCGTTACGGTCGATAAAAAGGTGGGGACCGCCAGGCTGAGCGACTCTGTAATAGCCAATTTCATTGACCTTCCCGGAACCTACAGCCTGTACCCCAAATCACTGGATGAGCGCGTGGCCTTTGATGTGCTCTGTAATGAAGATAACGAGGAGCATCCCGACCTGGTGATCATTGTGGCGGACGCGAGCAATCTCAAACGGAATTTATTTTTGGTTTCCCAGATCATCGACCTGAAGATTCCCGTGATCCTTGCCCTGAACATGATGGACATGGTGGAGAAGGATGGCGATACGATAGATCTGGTGCGACTTTCGGAGCGCCTTGGCGTGAAGGTGGTTGGCCTCAGCGCAAGGAACAAAATCGGCATCGAGGAGTTGAAGCAGGCTTTGCTGCAGCCATTGCCGATCCCTGCCTATGATTTCATCGACATAAAAAAAATAGCACCGGAGATCATCGAGCGTGTAAAAACGGTGGTGAAGGTGAAAAGCGATTTCATGGCTTTCCAGATGGCAAACAACCTGGAGGACATGAACGCTGATATCCGGAACAGGCAGTCGCAAAAGATCGCCGATGCACTGAACACGCTGATCGTTGATAAAAACAAGCTGCAGGCGCTGGAAAGCGTGGAGCGCTATAAAATGATCAACCGGATCGTGGAAGAATGCATCACGCGCAAAACAGCAGTGCAGTCCAGGTCGTTCACGCAAAAGCTGGATGGGATACTGACGCACCGCGTATGGGGATATGCTATTTTCCTGGCGATCCTCTTTCTTATTTTCCAGACCATATTTTTTCTTGCCGCCTTCCCGATGGAATGGATCGAAACGATGTTCGTTACGCTGTCCGACTGGGCCACAAAGGCACTTCCGCAGGGCGAGCTCACCAGCCTTCTTGTGAACGGGATCTTAGCCGGATTAAGCGGCGTGGTGGTGTTTGTTCCGCAGATCGCATTGCTGTTCGCATTCATTGCCATCCTTGAAGATACAGGCTACATGGCGCGCGTAAGCTTTATCATGGATAAGCTGCTGCGCAAGTTCGGGCTGAACGGCCGCTCCGTGATCCCGCTGATGAGCGGCGTTGCCTGTGCAGTGCCTGCCATCATGAGCGCCCGCACCATCAGCAACTGGAAAGAGCGGATCATCACCATTATGGTGACACCGTTGATGAGCTGCTCTGCACGTTTGCCGGTATACACGCTGCTGATCTCGCTGGTGATCCCGAAAGACAAGCACCTGGGCTTTTTCAATTACCAGGGATTGATCCTGATGGCGCTTTACCTTGTAGGATTTTTAGCTGCCATCGGTGCTGCCATCGTGATGAAGTGGATCCTGAAAGCAAGGGAGAAAAGTTATTTCATCATGGAGCTGCCGGTGTACCGCAGTCCGCAATGGAGAACGGTAGGCCTTACCATTTTCGACAAGGTGAAAATGTTCCTCTGGGATGCCGGAAAGATCATTGTTGCCATTTCCATCATCCTCTGGTTCCTTTCCTCACATGCTCCGGGTAACCGTTTCGAGACGATCGAAAAAAAGTACGAAGAGCCTGCTTACGTTGAATCCCTCTCTTCCAAAACTCCCGGGCAGGTGAATGCACAGATCGCTTCCGAAAAGCTGGAAGCTTCCTATGCGGGCATCCTTGGAAAAGCCATAGAGCCTGCCATTGCGCCCTTGGGCTTCGACTGGAAAATAGGCATTGCACTGGTCACATCCTTTGCAGCGCGTGAAGTGTTTGTCGGGACCATGGCAACGATCTACAGTGTGGGCGATGCAGACAACACACAATCCATACAGGATAAGATGCGTGCGGAAATAAATCCCGGAACAGGCCTGCCGAAATTTTCAATGGCTGTCGGCTTTTCATTGCTGATCTTTTATGCCTTCGCCATGCAGTGTATGAGTACGCTTGCGATCGTGTACCGCGAAACAAAAAAGATCAAGTGGCCGCTCATCCAGTTCTTTTACATGAGTGCGCTGGCATATTTGGCGAGTTTGCTGGTTTATAATTTGCTGAAATAGCCAAGGTCATAATTGTTTTTTTACTGTACCACCCCAACCCTCCTAAGAGGAGGGAGCAGATCCTGCGAGTCATTTAAAAAGGATTCTTATTTACGCTTCAGCTAATTTTAGCAGTAAGTAGTCACGGAGCCGCGCGTGAGCCCTGAAAGCCTGCGATGCCGTGTTGCACGCGGGGAGCGATCAGGCTTTCTTGATTTTTTGTTTCTTTTTTATCAAGAAAAAAGAAAAGAAACCTCAAAAGCTACTTTAAGAATGGATTATTTTTCCTCTCAAACCCAATGTTCGTAGCAGGCCCATGCCCGCTGTACACTTTAAAGTCATCCCCCAAAGGAAAGAGCTTGGTATTTATACTGCTGATCAGCGTTTCAAAGCTTCCTCCCGGAAGATCGGTCCGGCCGATGCTCCCGTAAAACAGTACATCACCCGCGATCATAAACTTTTCGTCCGTATTGTAAAAGGTGATGCTTCCCGGCGAATGCCCCGGTGTAAAAACGATCCCGAGGCTTGAATTTCCGAACTTCACCACATCGCCTTCTTCCAGGTAATTCCCGGCAGGAGGCGAAGGATCACAATTCAACCCGTACAGATTGCAGGTAGCCGCAAAAGCCTCAAATACAGGCAGGTCTTTTTTGTTGAATTCGGGCTTTAGGTTGTATTTGCCTGAAACAAAGCCATTTCCGAAGATGTGATCGAGGTGGCAATGGGTGTTCAGAAGCTTTACCGGGCGCAGCTTTTTTTCTTCAATAAATGCAGCCAGTTCGGCGCGTTCGGCTTCATCGTAGCAGCCGGGATCAATAATAACACATTCGCCGCTTTCATCGTACAGCACATACGTGTTTTCCTGGATCGGGTTAAAAGTAAAAGAGTGGATAGAGATCATAATAAAAGCATCTAAAAAACGTTGCCAAATTAGCGAAAATAAGCGCTCCATAATGCTTGTAAATGGCATCATAATTTAGTATTTTAGCATTCTAATATTTGAATCGTGCAGTTATTACCTACTTCAGTACTTAAAAGATCCCCGCTCATTATTTTAGCATTGTGCCTCTTTGCCTTGAACGGCAATGCGCAGTTCTATAATGGTTCCCAGATGGATTTTGGTAAGAACCGCGTGAAATACGAGAACTTCTTCTGGACCTATTACATTTACGACCGTTACGATGTGTATTTCTACGAAGAAGGAAAGGACCTCGCGAATTATGTTTCCAGGTCGGCCAAAAAGCAGATGGAAGCCGTGGAGCGCCTGTTCGATTATTCCTTCGATGGAAAGATCCAGTTCATCTGTTACAACAAACAATCGGATTTCAAGCAAAGCAACATCGGCCTTTCTTCCGAAGACCAGTACAATACAGGCGGCGTAACCCGCATTGCCGGCTCCAAGATCATTCTCTATTATGAAGGCGATCATGAAAAGCTGGATGCGCAGATCCGTGCCGGGCTTGCAGAAGTGCTTATCGACCAGATGATGTACGGCGGCAATGTACGCGAGATGCTGAAGAATAACACCCTGCTCAATCTTCCTGAATGGTATACCAAAGGCCTGATCGATTATGTGTCGACCGACTGGAACTCCGACATTGACAACCGCGTGAAGGATGGCATCATGAGCGGAAGGTATAAGAACATCAACCGCCTCGAAGGTGTGGATGCCGTTTATGCAGGCCATGCTTTGTGGAAGCACATTGCGGATAACTATGGAGAAGCAGTGATCTCCAACCTGCTTTATATGACCAAGGTGAGCCGCAATATTGATAACTCCGCGCTTTTTGTACTGGGCATCTCCATCAAAAATTTATGGAACGATTGCTACAACACCTACCAGAAAAAATATACCGATACCGATGCTACAAAGGTGCTTCCGGCATCTGCCCCGGTTGTGCTGAAACCAAAAGCATCCCGCGTGTACAGCAACTTAAAGGTAAGCCCCGATGGAAATTACATTTTGTACAGTACCAATGAAATGGGGCAGTACAAGATCTGGCTGTACGATGTGCAGAACAAGAAGACAAAGCGCATCTTAAAATCCGGTGTGAAGATCGACCGCATCAACGATTATTCTTTCCCTTTGCTGGCATGGCATCCGAGTGGGAAGATCTTTACATACATGGAAGAGCGCAAGGGAATTATTGTGATGACGACTTACGATATGGAATCGAAGGAAAAAACACAGCGTAATATTTTCGGCTTCGAAAAGATCCTTGATTATTCCTATAATGACGACGGAAAAAAGTTCGTAATGTCAGCAGTGCAGAAGGGACAAACGGATATCTTTATTTTTACTGCTGCATCAAACGGCTACGACCAGATCACGAAAGATCTGTATGATGACCTGAGCCCGCGCTTTGTGCATAATTCAAAAGAAATTGTATTCGCTTCCAACAGGCCGGTGGATACCTTGTTCTTCGATTCAAAGCGCAAATACGAAGAGCCGCAGCCGCACAGGGATTTGTTCGTGTTCGATAACGTCAGCAAATCGCATGTGCTGAAGCGCATCACCAACACCCCGGGCATCGATGAGATGTATCCTGCGGATTATGACAGCACGCACATCTCTTACCTGAGCGATCTGAATGGGATAAGGAACCGTTACATTGCACGCTTCGACAGCGCCATTGCCTACGTGGATACAGCCGCGCATTATAAAACGGTTACCACTACTTTCCCCGTTACCAATTATTCGCGCAGCATTTTACAACAGGATGTGAATGTAAAGGCACACAAATACACCGAGATCATTTTTGAGAATGGCAAATACAAAATGTACGTTTTGCCAATCGCAAGTGCCGCTTCCTTAACACCGCTTAACCTGAAAAACACTTCTTACCGCGATTACCGCGACAGAGTTGAGAAAAAAGAACAGGTGGAAGCTGAGGCGAAGAGCAAAGTGATCAATGATTCGCCGCCTGCAGAAGATGTGAAAACAGTGATCGAGATCCAGGAGAAGAAAGACAGCAGCGAAGTGGACATTAACAACTACACCTTCCAGGATGAAAAGCCGAAAACAACAAAGGAGCAGCCGAAAATAGAAATAAAGAATTCCACCGATACTGCTTCATCGCAGCAAAACAAGCCGGCAGAATTTGTGCTGGGCAAGCAGCGTAATTACAATACGAACTATTCGGTGGATTACGTAGTATCGCAGCTCGACAACTCTTTCCTCAACAGCTCCTACCAGAAATTTACCGGCGGCGGAAGCCCGATCTATTTGAATCCCGGGCTGAATGCATTCTTCAAAATAGGGATGAGCGACCTGTTCGAGGATTACCGGATCACGGGCGGCATGCGCTTTTCCGGCGATTTCAACAGTAACGAGTTTTTTCTCAGCTACGAGAACAGGATGAAGAACATCGACAAGCAGGTGGTGGTTCACCGCCAGGGACTGCTGAATGTATCCGGCGCCGGTTCGCTGGTGAAAGTGCATACACATGACATCCGCTACATTCTCAAATATCCTTTTTCGGAAGTGGCGAGCTTACGCGGATCACTTTCTTACCGCAACGACAGGACCGTTTTCCTTGCAACCGATATCAACAACCTGAAGAAGCGGAACGAGTATGAGAACTGGGGCTCTGCCAAACTGGAATATGTGTATGACAATACCATCAAGCGCGGATTGAATTTGTACAACGGCCTGCGCGGAAAGTTGTTTGCAGAATATTATCGCCAGATCGACAAAGCGGAAACAGATTTTTATGTGCTGGGAATGGACTGGAGATATTACAAAAAAATTCACCGCGACCTTATCTGGGCAAACCGTATTGCAGCAAGCACTTCCTTCGGAAAGCAAAAGCTTATTTATTACATGGGCGGCGTGGACAACTGGTTTGGCGCCAAATTCGACAACACCACCAACATTGCTACCGACCAGCATTATGCTTACCAGACGCTGGCGACCAACATGCGCGGCTTTTACCAGAATGTGCGAAACGGTAACAGCTTCGCGGTGCTCAACAGCGAGCTTCGTTTCCCGATCTTCAAGTATTTATACAAGCGCCCGATCCGCGCCGATTTCATCCAGAACTTCCAGATCATCGTGTTTGGAGATGTTGGAACTGCATGGACCGGCCCGAACCCGTACTCGGATAAGAACTCGCTGAACACCCAGGTCATTTACCAGGATCCGCTGGAGATCACCCTGAAAACACAGCACAATCCGATTGTCGGCGGCTACGGCTGGGGCATCAGGAGCCGGTTGTTCGGTTACTTCATCCGCCTCGACAGGGCATGGGGAGTGCAGGATGGCATTGTGCTGAAACCGATCTGGCACCTTTCACTGAGTCTCGACTTTTAAAAAATCCATTCTTGAAAAACTCTTCTTCAAATATGACAACAATAATGATTTTGCTTGGTGTCGGCTTAATGGCCGGCATTCTTAGCGGTATGGTAGGAGTTGGAGGCGGAATTATCATTGTTCCTGCATTGGTATACTTCATGGCAATGAGCCAGCACCAGGCGCAGGGCACATCGCTTGCCGTATTGTTGTTGCCGGTGGGGATCTTTGCCGTGATGAACTATTACAAAGCCGGTTTTGTGGATGTGCGCTCCACGCTGATCATTGCCAGTACATTCCTGATCGGTGGATTTATCGGCTCCAAGATCGCGATCGCGATCGACCAGAACATGGTGAAAAAAATATTCGGAGTGGTGCTGCTGCTGGTAGCATTTAAAATGATCCTTGGAAAATAATCCCGCGTGCATGCATCAGCTCATTACAAAGATCAAAGCACTTTCCGCACAGTACCTGCCCGAGATGATCGCCATCCGCAGGCATCTGCATGCACACCCGGAGATCTCGTTCGAGGAATACAATACATCAGCAAGCATCGTTTCGAAACTGATCGAATACGGGATTCCTTACCGGGATGGAATTGTAAATACCGGTATCGTGGCGGTTATCGAAGGAAAGAATCCCTCAAAAAAAACAGTGGCGCTTCGTGCCGATATGGATGCATTGCCTATAACCGAAATGAATAACTGCGAGTACAAATCGGTGAACGTGGGGCTGATGCATGCCTGCGGGCACGATGTGCACAGCGCTTCACTGCTCGGCACTGCAAAAATACTGAATGAATTAAAGAACGAATTTGAAGGGACTGTAAAGCTGATCTTTCAGCCGGGTGAAGAAAAATTACCGGGAGGCGCTTCGCTGATGATAAAGGAAGGCGTGCTTGAAAATCCAAGTCCGCAGCGGATCTTCGGGCAGCATGTTTTTCCGAGCATGGAGACAGGCAAAGTTGGTTTCCGGAGCGGAATGTACATGGCGAGCACGGATGAGCTCTATCTTACTGTAAAAGGCAAAGGAGGGCATGCTGCAATGGTGAATGAATATGTGAACCCGCTGCTGATCGCTTCAAAGGTACTAACGGAGCTGAACAATGCATTCATGGTGAAAGAACAAACCATTCCAACGGTGCTTGCATTCGGGAAGATCACAGGCAGTGGTGCCACCAATGTGATCCCGGATGAGGTGAAGATAGAAGGGACCTTCCGTACAATGAACGAAAAATGGAGAGCGGAAGCACATGAAAAAATGAAAAGGATGGCAGAAGAGATCGCGGTGCAAATGGGTGGAAGCTGCGAATTCAGGGTCGCGCACGGATATCCTTTTTTGGTGAACGATGAGCAAACTACCGATGCTGCCCGCCGGGCGGCTGAACAATATGTAGGCAAAGAGAATGTGGAAGAGCTCCCGATGCGCATGACAGCTGAGGACTTTGCATTTTTCTCACAGCAGCTGCCTGCCTGCTTTTACCGCCTGGGTACTGGCAATAAAGCAAAAGGTATCACCAGCGGCGTGCATACATCCACCTTCGACATTGATGAAAATGCGCTGGAGACCGGTGCCGGCCTCATGGCATGGCTTACGCTGAATGAGCTGGGAGCCTGATCCAAATCTCTTTTAACGGAATAATAATTAAATTAAAACGCTGCCAAAGGCATCCTTCCGGGTCTTTTAGCGTCTAAAGAATAGAATAAAGAATAGCATAGCACATGATCAAAGAGCTTAAAACATTACCCTTCTGGTTACTCACCTTCGCATTAATCATCATACTCACTTTATCGCAGCTTCTCCGGGATGGCATATTCATGGATGGAATGCTGTACATCAGCGTAAGCAAGAACCTTGCAGAGGGCATCGGAACTTTCTGGGATCCCTGCTTCAGCGCAACGAACATGCCTTCGTTCCATGAACAGCCGCCGCTGTATTTCGGACTGCTTGCCTTGTTCTACAAAGTGTTCGGCACGGGCATGTACGTGGAGCGCCTGTTTTGCTTTTTATGCTTCGGTACGGTTACATTTTACATTCACCTGCTGTGGCGGAAGATCTATAGCGATGACCAGCAGGCTGCCGTGAACAGCTGGCTGCCTGTATTGTTCTGGTCTGTCATTCCTGTCTGCTTCTGGGCTTATGCCAATCATGTGGAAGAAACACTGATGGCTGTTTTTGCCGTTGCAGCGGTCTATCATGTTTGCTGTGCATTGTTCCGGAATGAAAAAGTGCTGCTGAACCTGGTGCTGGCAGGCGTGTTCGTTTTTCTTGCTACCCTCACAAAAGGCATCCAGGGAGCTTTCCCGCTGGTGTCTGTCGGCATCTACTGGCTTGTAACGCGGAACATTTCCTTTAAAAAAATGATCACTTGTTCGCTTGTGCTTTTAGCTGTTCCTGTGTGCATCTATTCCTTTCTGCTGATCAGCGATCCCGACGTGTACATGAGCTTTCAGAAGTATTTCAATGCCCGGATTGTAGAAACATTTAACAATGTGCGGCCAACCACCGACTCGCGCTTTGAGCTGCTGATCAAGCTTTTTTCCGAGATGCTGCCGGTGCTGTTGCTGAGCGGGATTATTCTGTTGCTCACAAAAATAAACAGGAAGGATATTGCCTTAACAGGAAAGCACAAACAGGCAGCGCTGTGGTTCCTGCTGATCGGGCTTTCCGGCTCATTGCCGCTGATGGTCACATTTGAACAGCGGAGATTTTATCTGGTCACCGCATTGCCATTTTTTGTACTGGCGATCAGCATGCTTACTGTGCCGGGCATCAGTCACTGGATCAACAAGGCGGACGCATCTTCCAAAGGTTTTAAATGGTTCAGGATCTCGCAGGTGACAGTGCTGCTTGTTGCTGTGGTGTATAGCTTCAGCGGGATGAAAGAGCCGAAGCGCGATAAGGACCTCCTGTCCGACATTTATTATATCGGTAAAATCGTACCTCCGGGGGAGATCATGAGCATCCCGGTTGAAATGTACAACGACTGGAACCTAAAGGCATACATGATGCGGAATTTCCGGATCAGCCTGGATGAAAAAAATGCGAAAAAATATTTTCTTGTGAGAAAGGAATATTCCGCGAAGGTGCCGGCAAACTACAGGCTGTGTTCAAAAGGCACAAAGGAGATCGACCTGTATGAAGCCTCTTTTTAACGTCCTGTCCTGATCCATCCTTGCGTTTTCAACTTTGTATCGTCCGGATTTGAGTGGTTGTCTATCAATAACCACGGTTCGGAGATAAAATCCCCGGTGCCCGTTAATAGCCTGTTTTTACTGGCATATCCTTTGAATGCCTGTTGAAAAATGGTGAATAAGTCGGCTTTCAAAAAACACTTTTTCCATTTATATTTGTTTTAGCACAGAAACAGAAACACATTTGCGGCTTGTTCTTTTTACACAGGGAATTGCCAAAAAAAGATCTCAAATTTATTGCAATGGACAAAAGAGAAAAGTTCGAAGTATTGACCATGGATCAACAGGTTGATATTACCTGGAAAGGTGAATTCGTGAGCAGCATTAAAGTGAAGAATTACTGCCTCCTGCTTTACCTCGTGGAAGATTCCTATTATGTGGAAGTGTTTTATAACTCCCACAAAAAGGAGATCATTTCGATCAAGCTGCTGGATGATTCCCGCCTGCCGCTGTATGCGGATGATATTTCGCTGGAGGCGCTGTATTAACAATGAACTATAAATTTTGCGAATATTCTACTTCATTAACATGCTTCCCGAAGCGGGATATTCATGTATGACCTTTTTTTCCGGCGGTACTTTTGCCTGGCTGTCTTTCTCTATATAGTAAAAATCGAATTCGCCTGAAACTTCAGCTCTTGTTACTGTTTCCAGCCAGTCGAGCTTTTTTGTTTCACGGTAAAAGTTAATTCCCGGCTCAAAAAGCCAGGTCACTCCCAGTTTTATTTTTTGTTTCCCCGAAGTATTCTTTTCCTTTTCAAGATCCTGGAGCATTTTTTTTGTGTCGGCATCAAAATTCCAGTTGCTGGCATAGCTGAGGTTCGCGCATGTTGAAAAATGAAAGGCCATTCCTGCTGTCAGCATGATCAGGAGTGCGAAGCCCGTGATCTTCAGTGCAGGCCCTTTTTCTGTTAATGCACTTAGCAAATGCACCAGCACCAGCATGTACAATGGCGTGATGAACAGCGCGAAACGCTCTACAATGTATGGGCTTCCGAGGAGGTAATGCTGCATGGCATTGAAAAAAAGGATAAGAAGCAGGGTAGAGAAAATGAAAAGCCCCCTGCGGTCCTGCTGCTGCATTTTCCCCCGGAAGAGCTTTGTAAGCAGCAGTGCCGCATAAGCAATTACCGAGACAAGCACAAATGCATCGATGACGCGGAATACAGTGAAATCGTATGGCTGCTCATACAGGAACACATTGATCTGCGATGCGACCGTATCTTCCCAAAGGCCTTCCATGCCTCCAAAATCAATGCAGTTGAATCGGATGAGCTTCCTCACCGGTTCATAGCAGATCACAGCAAGAATGAGAACGGTAAAAATAACGGTTCTGCTTTTCTGAAAATTTGTTTTGAGATCGCGGTACTTCAGGTAGGTCATCAGCTGGTGAATAACAATCACTGCAGCAAGGTAATTGAGCAGGGCAAAATTTGAAAGCACCGCAAGCGAGGCTGTGATCATGCAGTAGAAAAGCTGCCTGTCTTTTTCCTCTTTCATGTAGCAAATGAAGTAATACATGCTCACCAGCATGAATGAAATGGCAAGTGCATAACCGCGTGCAAGTGAGAAAAACTCAAGCAGGTAAGGATTGATGTTCAGCAGGATGAATCCCGTGATGATCACAAAACCCGAACGAAAATCCTTCAGCAAAAGAAAAGTGAACAGCAGGTATACTGCATGTGCAAGAATGCTGTGCAGGCGCAATGCTATTTCGGAGCTGCCGGTGGAATTGTCCCAAAGCTTCATGAACAGCGTGTTCAGGATATGATTGTTCGCCGACACCTGCGTAGTGCGGTTGGAGACGATCTCCATGAATGAGTCGTGTGAGCAGTACAGGTAAGTATAGCTTTCATCATGCGTGAAAGGGACATGGCATGCACGCAGCACTGTATAGCTAAGCAATGCTAAAGAAATAAGCAGGCAAGAAAGTTTTACAGCAGGATTCATAAAACAGATTACGATCTAAAGATAAAAAAAAGCCCCGGAATGCGGGGCTTTCGTATGGATAAACAAGGGCTTGTTACTTGCTGATGATGATCTTCCGCTGCGCTACGCCTTTGTCGCTGCGAAGCTTAATGATGTAATAACCGTTTGCAAGTGAGCTCACATCGAGCTTTGCAGAGGATACATTCGAATAGCTGTTCGCCAGGATCTGTTTCCCTGTCACATCACAGATCGACATGTCAAGGCTGCTGAGATTCTTTCCGAAATCAACATTCAGCTCGTTTGCCGCAGGGTTCGGGCTGACCAGGAAATTACTAAGCTGTGTATCAGAAATTCCGGTAGTGAGGAATGCTGTTACATTGGAAAGGCTGTAATGGTTCATGGCACGCGAAGGCTGGCAGGGCGCGGGAGGAAATACAGCCACTGCATAATAGATCATTCCTGCTGCCGGGCTTACGTCAGTATAAGTAGTGAAAGAAGCGGCGATGGAATCGTACAGGACAAGTGTTCCGGGCGAAGTGCCGCGATAAATAAAATACGTGGAATAGCTGAAGCCGGAATAGGCATTCCATGAAAGCTGCGCATAAGCTGTACCCAATGCTGTTGTGGTGAGCAAGTGAATGGTCTCATGGCTCGGGCCGTAAAATAAATTCCCGCAGGTGTCATTTGTGGCGATGCGGTATTTGAAGGATTGCACCATTGGATTTGAAACCGTGTCCACATACACTGAAGTGTCGGAGTTCATTACAGTAGCGATTGTAGTGTAAGCTCCTATTGTAGCGGTTTCTTTCTGAATGATGTAGGAGCCGGTGTACATCGTGTCTTTTTCCCAGATGATGATGTTCTGGTTCGCAGCAGCATCGGTGGTCACCTGGCAGATCGCCTGTGGGCTTACAATGGTTCCCGGGCAGCCGGTTGAGCAGGCATTCCCGGGTCCGCCTGTTTGTGCTATGGTAACCGTTCCGGGCTGGCCGGAATAATTACTGATCATGATCTTATAATATTCGCCGGCAAGGGTAGAGGAGAGATTCACAAATTCGGTAGAGCCGGTTGAATAGCCGCAATCAACGATCTGTGAAGAATCAAGTCCGCAGTCAGCAGGTGTTGACAAAGGCCCCCATGCAACAAAGTCTACATCAACCGTGGAGCTTCCGCTGGTGGAGATCGTCAGGTCGATCTGGCCGGGATTACATACCCTGAGATACAGCCATGTTACATTGGCTTGATTGAGCAGGCAGCCATAGTCGTTGGTGCTGTCGGCATTGGGTGTGCCGGTGATCAGCGGATACATGCTGGTAGTAGCGCTGACAAACTGGTAGGGTGTGGAACAATCATTCTGTGCAGTTGCGCTTTGGGCAATGAACAGGATCATCAGTAAAAAAAGGGAGTAAATTTTTTTCATGTGGCGGAGTGTTTTTGAGTATATCAAATATAAGATAAAACAAGAGAAAAGCAATAAAAAAAGCCTCCCGGAATTTCCGGAAGGCTTATAAATTGTTCAATTAAGTTTAGTTGCCGAACTCGCTCATGAATTTGATGCGCATCAGGCGGATCTCTTCTTCGGTATACTCATCTTCTCCTAATTCTTTCAGCGCGATCGCTACCGAATCGGTATCCGATTCCTTGAAGTATTCCATTGCTTCTTCCTGCTTGTCCTCATCAATGATATCATTGATGTAATAGGTGATGTTCACTTTCGTTCCCGAGTGCACGATGCTTTCGATCTCTGTGATAAGGTCTGTCAGGGAAAGTCCCTTGGAGCTGGCAATATCTTCCAGCGGCAGCTTGCGGTCAATGTTCTGGATCACATACACTTTTAATCCTGATTTATTGATGATGGATTTCACCACCATATCGAGCGGGCGTTCGATCTCATTCTCATCCACATATTTCGAGATGAGGTCGAGGAAGGGCTTGCCGAACTTCTGTGCTTTTCCTTGCCCCACGCCGGTGATATTCACCAGCTCATCCATTTTGATCGGGTACTGGATCGCCATCTCTTCGAGGGAAACTTCCTGGAAGATCACGTATGGAGGAAGTTTCAGCTTGTGTGCTGTTTGCTTCAGCAGGTCTTTCAGGGCAGAGAACAATACTTCATCTGCTCCCGATCCTCCTTTGTTTCCACCGCCGCCGCCTTCTTCATCATCTTCGGTTTCCGTGCCTTCGTAATCATGATCCTTTGTAACCATCATGCTGTAAGGCTCTTCGAGGTATGCTTTACCTTCCTTCGTTACTTTCAGCAATCCGTAGTTTTCAATATCCTTCGCCAGCAGGCTTGACACCAAGGCCTGGCGGATCACGGCATTCCAGTATTTTTCCGTTTTGTCATCTTCCGCACCTTTGCCGAAACATTCCAGCTCATTGTGCTTGTATGATTTGGTGATGGATGTAACATTGCCAAGCAGCACGTTGATCACATCCTTTGTTTTGAATTTCTCTTTCACATCCAGCACCGCTTCGATCGCCAGTGCGATGTCGTCCATGCCCTCGAATTTCTGCTTCGGGTTCCGGCAGTTGTCGCACATTCCGCCACATCCTGCTTCATCGTATTCTTCGCCGAAATAGTGCAGTAAGAATTTCCTGCGGCAGCTGGAAGTCTCCGCATAGGAAACTGTTTCGAGCAGCAATTGCTTGCCGATCTCCTGTTCTGCAACCGGTTTTCCTTTCATGAACTTCTCCAGCTTCACGATATCATCGTATGCATAAAAGGTAAGGCAGTTTCCTTCTCCGCCGTCACGGCCTGCGCGGCCTGTTTCCTGGTAATATCCTTCGAGTGATTTAGGAATGTCGTGGTGGATCACAAAGCGGACATCCGGCTTATCGATCCCCATTCCGAAAGCGATAGTTGCAACGATCACATCAATGTCTTCCATAAGAAAAGCATCCTGTGTTTTCGCGCGTTCTTTTGCTTCGAGCCCTGCATGATAAGGAAGCGCTTTCACGCCGTTCACGCGAAGCGTTTCCGCAAGCTCTTCCACTTTTTTGCGGGAGAGGCAGTACACGATGCCTGATTTTCCATGCTGTCCTTTAATGTATTTGATCACCTCTTTCACAACGTTCTGTTTCGGGCGAACCTCGTAATACAGGTTGGAGCGGTTGAAGGATGATTTATAAAGATTGGCAGCGGTCATTCCAAGGTTCTTCTGGATATCCTGCTGCACTTTAGGAGTTGCTGTTGCAGTTAATGCGATGATAGGCACTTTACCGATCTGTTCGATGATCGGGCGCAAACGCCTGTATTCAGGGCGGAAGTCATGTCCCCATTCGGAGATGCAATGTGCTTCATCGATCGCGAAAAATGAGATCTTGATCTCGTTGAAGAAAGCGATGTTGTCTTCTTTCGTAAGGCTTTCTGGTGCAACGTACAATAATTTTGTTTTCCCTGCTTTGATATCCTGTTTAACAGTGGCGATCTCCGCCTTTGTTAATGATGAGTTCAGAAAATGTGCAATGCCGTCCTCATTCCCAAAATTGCGCAATGCATCCACCTGGTTCTTCATTAATGCGATCAGTGGTGAAATGATGATCGCTGTTCCTTCGCTTACCAGAGCAGGCAGCTGGTAACATAATGATTTTCCTCCGCCTGTAGGCATGATCACGAACGTGTCCTTCCCTTCAAGTAAACTTGTAATGATCGCTTCCTGTTGTCCCTTAAAGCTATCGAATCCGAAAAATTTTTGTAAGCATTCGTGAAGCGATGTTTCTACCTCGAGCATTGTTTTCAATGTTTTCTTCCGTTTTAAAAATTAATAATGTTTTATGATGGTTCGTGTAAAAAAACTAAATTTATACCGTTAAATACAAATGGAGTTTTGCTGATTCCTACTGTAAATATATAATAAAAAATTGTTACAAAGCCAAACATTTCTCTACTTTAAATCAAATAATCTACGAAGTGAATAAATCCATCGATAAAATAATTGAGCTTGCAAAAACTACCTTAATTATTGAGGCAGATTCCATCCGTAACTTACAAAACTTCATTAATGAGGACTTTATTGCAACGGTAAAGCTGATTTATGCTTCAAAGGGCAGAGTGGTGGTTACAGGCATCGGAAAAAGCGCAATTATTGCCCAGAAGATTGTGGCTACGATGAATTCCACAGGTACGCCTGCCACTTTCATGCATGCTGCCGATGCCATTCACGGTGACCTTGGAACTATTCAGCAGGAAGATGTGGTGATCTGCATTTCGAAGAGCGGGAACACACCGGAGATCAAAGTGCTGGTGCCATTATTAAAGCATGGCGGAAATAAATTGATAGCGCTTGTTGGCAATACGGATTCCTACCTTGCACAGCAGGCTGATCATATATTGAATTGCAGCGTGGAGAAGGAAGCCTGCCCGAACAATCTTGCACCTACATCCAGCACAGCAGCGCAGATGGCAATGGGCGATGCGCTGGCGGTATGCCTGCTCGACTGCAGGGAATTCACCAGCAAGGATTTCGCGAAGTATCATCCCGGCGGCGCACTTGGCAAAAAATTGTACCTGAAGGTTGGCGACATTGCTTCGCAGCATCAGAAGCCGCAGGTGAGGCCGGATGATACGATCAGGGCTGTTATCAGCGAGATCTCATCAAAGCGCCTCGGTGCAACGGCTGTGGTGGAGAACGATGTGCTGGTTGGCGTGATCACCGATGGCGATGTGAGAAGAATGCTCGAAAAAACAGACGTGATCAGCTCGCTGAAGGCCGCTGACATCATGAATAAAACACCCAAGCAGATCGATGCGGCCGAGCTTGCGGTAAATGCGATGCAGCTGCTGGAGAGATACAACATCAGCCAGCTGATCGTGACTGACAATGGTAACTACCACGGCTTTGTGCATTTGCATGACTTGCTGAAAGAAGGCATCATGTAATCAAATGAACTTTAATTGACCGTCATCCCGTGCCCCGATACGGGATCTGTCAAATAAAAAACTGCTTGTATTATGAGATCCCGTGTCGTAGCACGGGATGACGTATAGAACGCAAAGCCTGCAACAATTTATGAAAATAGCAATCATAGTCCCTGCATTCAACGAGGAGAAAGCCATTCCGGCTGTGGTGAACGGCCTGAATGCTGTTGCGAAGGAGCATCAGCTGAACCTGCAGGTGATCGTTGTGAATGATTGCTCCACCGATACAACCTCAGAAGTAATTTCATCACTGAACTGCATTGCATTGAACCTGCCGGTTAACCTTGGCATTGGCGGTGCCGTTCAAACAGGCTTCAAATACGCATTTGAAAATGATTTTGATTATGCATTCCAGGTGGATGGCGACGGGCAGCATCCCGCTTCGGAAATTCCCGGGATGATCAAAACGGCGATTGAGCAACAGGCGGATGTGGTGATCGGCTCGCGCTTCATTGATAAGGAAGGATTCCAGTCATCGGCTTTACGCAGGTTCGGGATCAGTTATTTCAAGAAACTGAACAGGATGCTGGTCGGGATCACGGTGAACGACAGCACTTCCGGGTTTCGTATGATCAGCCGGAGAGTGCTTGAAACAGTGAGCGATTATTACCCGGATGAATACCCGGAGCCGGAATCAATTATTTTATATTCGCTGAAAGGATTTAAAATAGTGGAAGTGCCCGTGAGCATGCTGGAAAGGCAGGGCGGTGTTTCTTCGATCGGGGCGCTTGCTTCGGTGTATTATATGTTTAAAGTAACGCTTGCAATTATTTATACGTTTATAAGAATTAAATTCAGGAAATAGAAATCACCACAGGTAACACAGATGAATACCGAAATAATTAAAAAGATCTGTGAGAATCTGTGGTAAAACAAAAATCACATGGCAAAAATCCAGATCATTGCAATTGCAGTCAGCCTGCTCTTCCTGTTTTACATTGTCCGCCTGATCGTAAAAGGAAAACTGCGCGAAGAATATTCCATCATCTGGATCGCATGCACGCTTGTGCTTATTGTATTTTCATTCTGGCGCGACGGGCTGGAAGTGATGGCGCATCTTGTTGGGGTTTATGAAGCACCTAACCTTGTGTTCACGGGTGCGATCTTCGCGGTGTTCATTTACCTGCTGCATTTGTCGGTGGTGGTTTCGAAGCTGCATTCGCAGAATAAGCAGCTGGCGCAGGAGATTGCGTTGCTGAAGGAGAAGTTGAAATAGTTCCAGGTTCCAGGTCGGGAAAGGTTTCAGGTTCTGTGTGGATCCGTCATCCCGTGCTGCGACACGGGGCCTGCTAATTAGGAATTGCTAACATTTATGAGATCCCGTGTCGTAACACGGGATGACGGATCCTCGGGAACTTTCAACCTGAAATTTTCAACCTGCAAATCTTTAAACCAAGCCCCCGTTCAGGTCAATGCAGGATCCTGTTAAGTAACCCGTTTCGCGGATGTATTGAATGGTATTTAAAATGTTTTCCGGATCACCGAATTCCTTTACTGCGATCTTGTTTTTGATCTGTTCCTGCATTTCTTTCGGAACGGTATCGATCATTCCCACTTTAAAATAACCGAGATTGATGTTGTTGATGGTGATGTTCTTCTGTGCATTCTCCAGCGCAATGCTTTTGATCATCCCGTTGATACCGGCTTTGGAAGCTGCGTATGCGCTGGTGCCGATCACGCCGGTATTTGCTACAACAGAAGAGAGGTTAATGATCCTGCCGGAATTTTGTTCACGCATCAATGGAAGGATCGCGCGTATAAGGTAGAATGTACCTGTAAGGTTTACGTTGATCACCTGCGTCCATTCCGTAACATCCGATTTGTGTGCGAATGAATTGTAGGAAATTCCCGCACAGTTGACCAGCGTGATATTCTTTGATGCAGCCGGAATGCTTTTTACAAATGTTTCCACTTCCTCCGGATCGGTGATGTCGAGCTGTTTGCAGCCGCTGTATTGCTTGCCTTCCGGTTTGTTCAGGTGGTAGGTGCCAATCACTTCTTCCCCTTTTTCTGAAAAAGCATTGAAGAGGTAATTCCCTATCCCGCCTGTGATGCCTGTGATGATGATCATTTTGTTTTTATTTACAATTTTTATCGTTGAGATTCTTCGCTGCATTTCATTCCGCCCAGAATGACAAACGATGTGCTTTTGTTTAAAGTTAAACTAATGATCCGTCATTCCGTGCCACGACACGGAATCTCTCCGGAATCACCAGGTGACTTTATGTTCAATTATCTATTAATTAAGAGATTGCTTCACATGACGTTGTAATTGTCAATTGCCTATTGCTTCGCCTTCTCTTCCTTCGCCCAGTTCAGGTTACCCTTTGCCAGCTTGTGCTGCGGGTCGATCTGCAATGCTTTGCTGCATGCTTCAATCGCTTTATCCCATTGCTTCAATTGGTTGTACGATGCACCCATATTGCTGTATGCATCGGCGTAATCCGGCTTTAATTTCAGCGCATTGTTGCAGGCTTCGATGCATTTTTCATACTGCCCCTGCTGGTAATAATTTAAGCTTAGGTCGAGGTAGGCTTCTGCTGTCGGCTTTTCCTTTGCTGCCTTCTCTGCGTTTGCAAGCGCATCGCGATTGTTGAGCGCGAGCAGCAGGTTGTTCTTTGCCAGCGCGTAATCCGGTTTTAATTCAAGCGCTTTTTTGCAGGCTGCGATCGCTTTATCGTATTGCTTCAGCATGTTGTAGGAAGAACCGATGTTGTTGTAAGCCTCCGCATAATCCGGTTTTAGTTTCAGCGCTTCTGTCGCCGCTGCAATGCATTTGTTATAGTCGGCAGACTGGTAATACCCAAGACTCAGGTTGAGATATTTTTCTGCGCTGGGAGCTTTCTTCACTTCTTCTTCGGAGATCTGCGGGGCAGCAACATTCCCGGTTTTGTTCCGGGAAGCATTGAGGTAATTCAATGCATTCTGATTTCCCGGGATGATCTGCAGGGTGCTCTGTGCCAGCTCGTGCAGCTTTTCCCAATCGCCGGTATCGGAGTATGCTTTCATCAGCAGCTCATGCGCGCCGATGTGTGCCGGGGAGAGTTCGATCACTTTGATCAGCATCGGGATCGCTTCATTGTAGCGCCCCTGGTTCACAAGAAAGCGGCTGTAGAAATACCAGGTGTCAGGATAGCCCGGGCCATATTGCAGCGCGCTTTTTAAATAATTTTCCGCACTTATTTTATCGCCGGTCGCTTCCTTTAAAACTCCCATGTTAATGTAGAGGAAGGAATAGGTTGGCCACATCTGCAATGCTTTTGAAAAATAGCTTTCCGCATCCTTGTAATTTCCCTTCGACATCTGCGCAAGTCCGTAGTTCATCAGCCCGCGTGCATTTCCGGGGCTTTTGATGGTCACATCCTTCCACAATGTTTCTTCAGACTTCCATACCTTGTTGCGTGCATAAGCGCCATAGGCATAGCCTGAAAGCAGCACTAAAACAGTCGCTGCAGCGATGATGCTGTATTTTTTCAATGAAGCTGCATCGCCTTTTCTGTACTTCAGCAGGGTTAGCCCGATCACCCATGATACACTGATCACTAATCCGACATACGGAAAAAAGATCCGGTGGTCGTTGAGCACTTCCGCAAAGGGAATAATGCTGGAGGAAGGGATGAGTGCAAGGAAGAACCAGATGATCCCGAAGCTGACCGGGCGCAACCGTGAATCGCGGGAAAAAAGAAATGCAATAAAGATCATACAGGCGATGAAGGCGCACCCTACAAAAAAGCGTAGGTCCATGATAGAGCTGAGCGGTGTCCAGTCGGTATCGGCGCTTAACCCGAATGGTAAAAAGAACGTTGTGAAATAATGCAGGATCACAAATGGCTGCGTGATCAGGAAATGAAAGCGCGATGTTCCGCCCGATTGCCAGGAAGGCGGCGTGAAATGATCGATCAGCAGGTACATGCCCGCGCAGAATACAAATGCCGGAAGCACGCCTTTGATAGCCTGCCATACTTTAGGAAAATTTTGTTTCCTGGATACATCCATCAGGCTAAGCCCCTGTTCAAAAAGCAGGATGTAAAAGAACAGCATGGGCGCAAACATTACCGCAGGCGGTTTTGCGAGCGCACCGATCCCTACTGGGATGAGATAAAGAAAGGTTCTTTTGCAGAAAGGCGAGAAGATGTAAAGCACAAAACCGAGGATCACAAAAAAGGTGGACTGAAGGTCGGAGCGTGCAATGATGTAATTGATCGTTTCTGCATTTGCCGGGTGAAGCATGTACCAAGCGGTTGCGGCATAAGCAATGAAAAAGTTCCAGTCGTTCTTATATGCACGTTCGAATAACCTGAACAGCAGGAAGAACATGAGGATGCCCTGCAGCAGGTAGATGATAAAAGAGGAGAGGTGAAAGTAAAACAGGTTGTAACCACTTCCCATCCAGTAGTCGATCGCGAGCGAAGTGCTCACAAGCGGGCGGTACGACTGGTTTGAAGGCAATGAACTGAATGTGCTGCCATCCTTAAAGAATAAGGGAATGTTCTTTAGATCCTGGATATACAGGTTGTTCTGGATCGTATGCGAATCATCGAAATGAAATGAATTTCCAAAATGATTGGAATAGGTGATGGTGGTTACAAGTACCAGCACCAGCAGGTAGATAAGTGTTTTTCGGATGGATAAGCCTTCAGAGAGTTGCCGGATCATGTTCTGTTTTGCGTTCTTCCCGCTAAAATTACTAAAAATAAACTAATTTAGCGGCAGCCGGATATATTTGTTAACCGCCTGAAATACCATGTTTAATTCAATTGTTTAAGCTGAAAATGGAACAAAAAAACACACAGGCAAAAAAGATCAGGATCGCGGCGCTTGTGATCCTGATGCTGTTTCCCCTGATCTACCTTTTTTATAAAACGAAAGGCCTGCCTGAAAATGCCCTGGCTATTGAAACTGCAACGGTGCAGGCGCCGTCATCCGACATTGCAGTGCTTGAAAAAGCTGTTGCGGAAAAACCGACGTTTGATAATCTTGTTAATCTTTCGATGGCATACATCAACAATAAAATGCCGGGAAAAAGCATCGATCACCTGGACAGGGCGATAGAGCTGAATCCCACGAGCGCTATTGCTTATAACAATCTCGGCGTGGCATATACGATGATGCAGCAGTACCAGAACGGGATAGATGCCTGCACAAAGGCGCTGCAGCTGGACTCAACCTTCCAGCTTGCAAAGAACAATCTCAAATGGGCAGGCGATGAAAAAAGAAAAGTGCTGGAAGCGATCAAAACGGAAGAACAAATCCCTCAAAACAAAAGGGATGTAGCCTTCTGGTCGGAATACGGCTTGAATTATTTTAAGATAGGAGAGTATGATAAAAGCATTGAAGCCTGGAATAAGATCTTTGAGCTCGATGTGAAAAATACGGGAGCACTCAACAGCATTGGTACGGCCTTCATGATGAAGAAACAGGTGGACGATGCAATTGCCTTATACAAAAAAGCGTTGGAGCTGGAACCGGGCAACCAGCTTGCTAAAAATAACTTTG
This sequence comes from Bacteroidota bacterium, assembly GCA_025963775.1. Taxonomy (GTDB): domain Bacteria; phylum Bacteroidota; class Bacteroidia; order 2-12-FULL-35-15; family 2-12-FULL-35-15; genus 2-12-FULL-35-15. The sequence goes on from JAOQAD010000015.1 coordinate 51,721, forward strand.
CATGGGCATTGGAAGAGAAAGAGAAGACGGCTAAATAACTGTCTTTTTCTGAAGGAATGTGAGGATCTGTTCATCAACAATCACAGGCTGATCAAAAGAAACAAAGTGCCCCGATCTTTTGATGATCGCTGTTTCCACGTTTGAAATAAGCTCTTTTGCACGGTCGGTGCTTTTGCTGTTGTTGAAAATATCATGATCCCCGATCAGCACCATTACCGGCATCTTCAGTGATTGTAATTCCTTGTCGGAATACACATCCATTTTCAGAAAGCCTGCATCCATTTTCATGTTTTCCTGGCAAAGGTAATACTGCTCTACAAAAGGAGCCTCCAGCTTATCCACATTGTAGGAAAGTGTTTTCAGCGTGCTTCTTAAATTTTTTCGTTCCGGCCTCATGGAGAAAAAGAAATTTTTCAGTACGGATTTTTTCGGCTTTACCTGTATAAAGGATTGTGCAGGGCTCAGCAGTACAATGTGATTTATTTTTTTCCTGCTGTGCATAGCAAGCTGCAGTGCGATCCAACCGCCGCGTGAAGCAGCCACAATATCCATCTTTTTTAAATGAAGTTTCTCAAAAACTTCGTCATACCATTTCACAAGGTCTTCATTGGTCTTAATATCTTTCCGGAGGACCGATTTTCCAGGTTCGGCAATAAAGTCGATCGCATAGATCCTGTTGGTTGCAGACAATTCCTTTACATTCGGGTACCACATGGTGGAGCTTGCATTCATTCCATGCAACAACACCAGCGGGTTTCCTCTTTCCGGCCCGCTGATGATGACATGTGCTTTTCCAAAACTTGTTTTAAGGTCAACTTCACTGTACTTCACCGGCCATAAAGCCAGGGACTTCGAATATGCTTCGAGATACCGTTTTTCTCCTTCCTTCGTTTTGAACAGGGAAGAGTCCCCCTTGGCTGCGGTTTTGTCACAGGTAAAGCTTTCAAGACTGTAAGCGATACCTGCCGCAATAAGCAGGACGAGCAATTTGAATGTTGGTTTCATGGCCTCATTTTCTTAAAACTGTTTTTGTTTGTAAACAGATTTTAAAAGCTTGTGCCAGCATGGCCTGAAATGGGTACTATTACCGGGTGTTGAAGGGTAGCCGGACAAAAGTCCCGGTTAAAAGGTTCTTAATTGTAGCTGAGTGATTTGATCTTGCGGCCCGCTTCACTGTCGCGGATGAGGCTTTCCATCCTCGAAATTTTCGTTTTTTCCTGCTTTGCGCTCATTACCCAATGCAGTGATGCCCGCTGTATGGAAGGCGGAAGCGTTTTGAAAAAGGCGTATGCTTTTTTATTCGCTTTGAATTGTTTATCAAATTCAGGCGATAATTCTGCAGGAGCATTTTCATAGGAATACACTTCCGAGCGTTTTTCTTCCCGCTTTTCAAAAGCAGCAATGCCTGCAGGTTTCAGCAGGCCTTTTTCTTTCAATTCGCCCATCTTTTTAATGTTCACCGAGCTCCAGGTGCTTTTTGGCTTGCGCGGCGTAAAGCGGATCGAATAGCTTTCCTCATCAATGGACCTGCGGACGCCGTCGATCCAGCCGAAGCAAAGGGCCTCATCCACCGATTGCGGCCAGGTGATGCTGGGCTTCCCGCTTCCCACTTTATAAAAGCCGACCAGCAGCTCTTTTTCTTTCAGGTGATTTTTCTCCAGCCATTTTCTGAACTCGGATTGTTTTGCAAAGAAGGTTGGTTTCATTGAGCGGTTTTAAGAGCCCCGAATGTACAAAACTAAACGCAAAAAAAAGCGCCCCGGGATAAATCCGCGGGACGCCTAACCCAAATTGTTTCGGAATTATTTTGCTGCAGCAACTACATTCACGTTCAGCTCGAAATCATCGCTGATCGCTTTGTCGCCAATGCTTTCGAAGAAAGATGCAGAGCCGTATTTAATGTCGAATTTGGTGCGGTTCACCATGATCTTCGCAACAGTCACCAGTGTTTTTGCATCCATTTTGATCATTGCAGGGAAGGTGATCTCATTCGTGATCCCTTTGATGGTAAGCTTTCCGGTCACATCATAATTGTTGCCTTCTTTCAATGTTGCTTTTGTAAGCTCAAATTTTGCAGTTGGGTTTTTCGTCACAGAGAAAAAATCATCAGACTTCAAATGCCCGACCAGCTTGCCATTGTATTCTGCATCGGTAAGGTCGGTACAGCTGATCGAGTTCATGTCGAACTCAAGCGTTCCGCCGGTGATGTTCTTTCCGTCGCTTACAATATTCCCCTGGGAAACATTGATCGCGCCTGTATGCTGCCCGGTTACTTTTTTACCCACCCAGGTAGCTGTGGTTGTTTTTGTATCAACATTGTACGTTGTACTTCCTTTTTTTGCAGTTGTAAATGCAAATGCTGTTACTGCAGCTGCTGCAATAAAGCCCATGGTAATTTTTCTGATCATATTTTTTATTGGTTTTGATTTCACGGTACAAATATATGTATATACATATAATGTTGCAACAGTTTTGTCGCTTTTTTTCAAATTTTAACAAAGACCCTCAAGGGTATTGAGTTTCAGCGCCGGGGCATCTGAACGAAAAAGGCCCTGCATTGCTGCAGAGCCTTTCTTTTCACAAACTGTACCATTATTTTTTGAAATCGATCGATACTGAGTTGATGCAGTACCTGAGGCCGGTAGGCGCAGGGCCATCGTCAAACACGTGCCCGAGGTGACCGCCGCATTTCGCGCAGGTGATCTCGGTGCGCACCATGCCATGGCTTGTATCCTTGGTGTATACCACTTTGGTTGAGTCCACCACATCCGAGAAGCTCGGCCATCCGCATCCGGCATCGAATTTTGTGTCGGAGCGGAACAGCTCAGCCCCGCAGGCTGCGCATACATATATGCCTTTTTCCTTATGCAGGTAATATTTGCCGCTGAAAGGCATTTCAGTCCCTTTTTCTCTCAATACCTGGTATTGCTCAGGGTTCAGGATTTTTTTCCACTCCTCTTCTGTTTTTACAACTTTGTCGCTCATGGTGCTTTTAGGTTTTTGTGTGCTTGTTGAATTGTTCTGACTGTTGCCATTGCAGGCAATGAAGCTGAATGCAATGACCAATAGGATTAAATTTCTCATGTTCCGGGTTTTTATAGGATAATTTACTGTCGGTTCGGGGATTCGCATCTCCTAAACCAAACATATATTCGTAATGAATGTTCCCCCGGTTTTAAGTAAAGATGTTAATTAACGTTAAGCCTTGTTCTTTAAAAATACAGGCCGCTTATTTTGAAGGCTTTTTGGCGCCGGGTTTTGGCTTTCCTTTTTTAGGATCGGGTTTGCCACCCTGTGATCCCGGGCGCAGCAGTACAATGTTTTTTTCCTTTTCCATCACATAATCCGATTTATCGAGGATCGAAACACTTTCCCTGTATTCCATAAAATTCTCTGCCACCACTTTTATAATGTATTTGCCCGGCTTGAGCAGGAAGATGTATTTGGTGCTCTCGCCGTCAATGTCCTTGGATGCGATCTCGGTATTGCCTGCCGCATCGTACAATGTAACCGTTGCTGTAAGGCTTTTGATGGAATCTTCTGTTGTGATCTTTCCTTTCAGGATCGTCTGCCGGATCTCCACATCGTTAAAGGTTACTTTATACAGGTCGAGATCGCCGTACCCTTCCGGGCGAACCGCTGAAATATAGCCGTCGCGGTGGTTTCCTGCGAATGTAAATTCCATGTTATCCTCCGGCGTATTGATGGGGTAGCCCATGTTCACTGCCGGCTCAAAGCTTTTGCTGGTGGAATCGTACACGGATTTAAAGATGTCGAATCCGCCCATGCTGTTCGGGCCTTCGGATGCAAAATACAGTGTATGGCTTTCTTCATCGTACACAGGAAATGCTTCACGGTATTTTGTATTGATGTTCGGCCCGAGGTTTAAAGGCATGGCCCATTTCCCGCTTGGCAGTTGCTTCAAAAGATAAAGATCCGTTTCCCCGAGCCCTCCTTTCCTGTCGCTGGAAATGATCATTGTTTTCAGGTCGCCGGTGATGCATCCTTCCAGCTCAAGGTCATCCGTGTTCAGCGGCTCATCAAACCCGACCGGCTTTGGAAATGTTTTTCCCTTGCCAAGCGAGGTTAAAAAAAGGTCGCCGGAAATGTGCAGGCGCTCATTGTCCTGGTACACCACCATGTTCCTGCCATCGGGCGTTACATACACGCATTGTTCATCTTCCGGTGTATTGACGAGTGTTCCCAGGTTGTGTGCCTTCGTGAAAACGCCATTCACCACCCGCGATGACCAAATGTCGGAAGTGTAATAGCCTTCCCAACTGCTGATGTTGCCGGTATTGCTTTCCCTTCGGGATGTATAATAGAGGAGGCCCTCGCTCTGGATCACGAAAGGATAATAATCGGGGTACTTGGAATTGACCTCCTTGCCTAAATTCTCGAAAGTCACATTCAGTGGATGTGTGACCATTTCCTTCCCGTTATTGCAGTATGCAATGTACAGGTCGGCCATTTCATAGTTCTTCGGATTGGTTTTGGAGCGGAATGAAGTAAAATACTTCAGTGCTTCATCAAATTTATAGGCGTACATGTAGGCCTGTCCGAGCATAAAGATCACTTCCTCGTCGTTCACGCCTTCCCGCAGCAGGTAATGCAGGTAGGGAAGCGCTTTTGTCTTGTCCTCATTCACGCTCAGGTAACAGATGGCAATGTTGCGGTTGATCTCGATGTTGCTTTGATCCTTCGGCCAGAGCTTCAGGTAACCAACAAGCGCGCGGTTGTAATCATTGATGTTGAAATAGGTTTTCGGGCTTATTTCATCATTGTCCTTGGGGTTCTGGGACAAGGCAGCTGTACAGATACAAATGCAGAAGAATGAAAGAAGACAGGTTTTATTCATTTAAAGTATTGTAATTGAACGTATTCAAAAGTATGAAAATTCCCTTGCAAATTCCTGTCGCCGGAAAAAGCTTTATAACAGGGAAGTGTTGATACTTAAATCCTTATATTTGAAATGAGAGGAATCATTCCCGGTTTTCCTGCCGGGAATAGCAACAACAATGCCTATGTTATTTAAATATTTTGAGAACCCTGAAGTGATCACCGGCTTGCGTAAAAGCAAAACAAAATGTGATACCTGTAAGGAAGAAAAGCTTTGCTTTGATGCAGAAGCATATTATGGCGGAGAGAATATTAGTTCTGTTTGCCCGGAATGCCTTGCAAATGGAGAATTATATGATCTTGATGTTTTTACCTGTGAAGGGGATGCTGAAGAGCTGAAGCGCCAGTTGAAAATAACAGATCCTTCATTGACGGAATCAAAAATTGAAGAGCTCGCAGATCAAAAAACGAGGGAATTAGAAAAAACAACCCCAAAGATCATTTCCTGGCAGGACTGGAGCTGGCCTTGCGCTGATGGAGATTACTGCAGGTTTATCGGTTATGGCTCAAAGCCATTTTACAACAGGCTTGCTCCGGATGGCAATGGCAAAAAACTATTTGCAGATTCTTTTTATTACAGGATCAGGGATGTAAGCGATGAAGGCTTATGGGATGGGCTTTTGCCGGATAAAGAAATTAAGGATTATGAAGACAGTGGCTACTACAGCGCTCTTTTTTATGTATTTAAAAGTTTGAACTCTGATAAAATTATAACCATGTGGGATTGTGATTAAACCAAATTCATGATGACAACATCTAAAGACATTGACCATTACATCGCCGCTTTCCCTCCGGAAACACGGGTGCTTTTAGAAAAAATCCGGGCGATCATACAAAAGACTGCGCCAAAAGCAGAAGAAGTGATCAGCTACAAAATGCCTGCTTACCAACAGGATGGTGGCATACTGGTTTATTTTGCAGGCTATGCAAAGCACATCGGATTTTATCCAACGGGAGCGGGAATCGAGGCATTTAAAAAAGAGATAGCAGCTTACAAAAATTCGAAAGGCGCGGTTCAGTTCCCGCTCGATAAGCGTTTGCCTGTGGGACTGATCACGAAGATGGTAAAGTTCAGGGTAAAGAAAAATGCAGAGAATGCAAAAGTTAAAAAGAAAAAAGGCGCTGCGGATTGACCGTAGCGCCCTTTGTATGTTTAATGGTTTTACTGGATAATTAATTTTTGAACTGTTACATCAGTCGCAGTGCTGAACCGGATATAATAAATTCCTTTTGCAATGCCATCCATGCTAATTGTTTTTTTGTAACCGACTGTCATATTCTGTTCAACAGAATTGTGAACTTCTTTTCCCTGGAGATCTGTAATGCTGATCCGCATCTCTGGAACACCTGCATTATTTATTTCAATGGTCAACGTCCCATTGTTTGGGTTCGGATAGATAAGAATCCCCGGAGATGAGGTATTACCTGAAAGCCCCGTGCAAACAGTAACTGTTATAGAAGCAGTATCTGAGCCCATGCAGGAATTCACATCTGAAACAGTGTATGTAATTATGTGCATTCCCGCTCCAGCAGCAGTTGGGTCAAACATGCTTCCGCTTACTGAAGTTCCGGAATAAGAGCCTCCGGCCGGTGATCCACCACTTAATGTAAAGGCTAAAGCATCATCACATACAGGGGAAGTGAAGGGAGTGAATGAAACTGCCGGTAAGGAATTTACAGTAACTGTTACAGTTGCCGTATTCATACATCCGTTCACATCCGTACCTGTTACCGTATAAGTAGCAGTTGAAGCCGGGGCAAATGCAACGTTATCCGTTACACCACCTGTCCAGGTATAGCTGGATGCTCCCATGCCCGTGAGTGTTGCATTGTCGCCGGCGCAAACTGCAGCCGGGCTTGCCATTGCTGTTACAACTGGCAATGTATTTACAGTAACCGTTGCAGTTGCTGTATTCATACATCCATTCACATCCGTACCTGTCACGGTATAAGTAGCAGTTGAAGCAGGGCTGAACGCAACGTTATCCGTTACACCACCCGTCCATGTATAGCCTGATGCTCCCGTACCTGTGAATGTTGTGTTGTCGCCGGCACAAACTGCAGCCGGGCTTGCCATTGCTGTTACGGCTGGCAATGTATTTACAGTAACTATTGCAGTTCCTGTATTCATACATCCGTTCACATCCGTACCTGTCACCGTATAAGTAGCGGTTGAAGCCGGAGTAAATGCAACGTTATCCGTTACGCCACCTGTCCATGTGTATGTTGATGCTCCCATGCCCGTGAGTGTTGCGTTATCACCGGCACAAACAGTAGTTGGGCTTGCCATTGCGGTTACAGTCGGTAATGTATTTACAGTGATTGTTGCAGTTGCTGTATTCATACATCCATTCACATCCGTACCTGTCACCGTATAAGTAGCAGTTGAAGCAGGGACAAATGAAACTGCGTTTGTTACTCCTCCGGTCCATGCATATGTATTTGCGCCTGTTCCGCTGAGTACAGCGCTTGTTCCTGAGCAAACAATACCCGAAACCGGGCTTGTTGCAGCACCAACAGTTGGCAGTGCGTTCATGGAAACGGTGATCCCGCTGGCCGCAGAGTCACTGCAGCCTGAGAGATTTGTTTTGATCATGTTGTAAGTGCCTGGAGATGTTACCGCATACGTGTTGCTTGTTGCACCGGCGATCAGGGAATCGTTCACATACCACTGGGATGTTCCGCCACTTGTGCCTGTTAACAAAACGCTGCCGCCTGCACAAAAACTGGTTCCCCCGCTTAGTGTTACAACAGGCACAACGTTCGCTATTACACTCACTTCATTTGATAATCCTGTTAAAGGCCCGAATGAACAGGTGGTTTGGAGTACATAATATTTTGTTCCCGAGGTTAAGGCAGGTGTTGTATACGATACGGTATTTGCTCCTGTTCCGCCTGTTACATTTGAATATGGCCCTCCGGCTGTTGAGGAGATCATCCACTGATACGTTACACCCACAGCATTCGTAGCTCCTGTTGATGTAAGCATAACGGTTTGCCCGATGCAGGACGAATAGGAAGAAGGCGTGATCGTTCCACCGCTTGCCGCAAGACACGACGGTACGGTAAACTCATCGGCACCGATATCAGGATTTGTTGTAGATGCGCTCGGGCGGGTGTCACCGTCAATATCCGTCAGTACACCCACTGAAGCTGTTCCCTTCTGGTCGATGTTGGTAAACTCGGAAGATGCAAAGCTGATGTGAAGGTTGGTTGGAGCAACTACCGGTGTTCCGTTTGAAGAAGCGTAGGATACATTATCATTCGTTCCTGTGCCGGCAAGGTTATTTGTGTACGACCTGAAATTGTTAGCAGGAGCAGTAGCTGCGGCATTAAAATTTATCGCCTTATATAAGTTGGCAGCACTTCCCGTATTTCCCACCTGTGCTATTCCACCCTGGCTTAATGATCCCTGGTAATAGGTATTGTTGTTCATTGTCAGGTTCATCGCGCTTGTAGCCCCGGAAGGTAAATACACGCTTACAAGAACCGTATTGTACAATGATGGATTGCCGCCTGTTACCTGGTTGGAAAATATATTGTTCCTGACATCAAGTCCTGTAGCAGTTAATGAGCTGATGACAAAAGCAGCTACTATGTTCTTTCCTGTTGTTCCCGGGATATTGCCTGTTAAATGCACAGTGTTATGATACACCTGGTGCCCTGTGCCTCCAAGGATCCTGATCCCGGCAACTCCGTTGGTGGTATTAAAAGTACTGGTTCCGGCAACCTGGCTGTTGATGCACTGCCCCACAAAGTTGTTCCTGATCACGTGGTTATTCCCTCCCGAAATATCGATCCCGATAGCAGCATGGGTCTTCACGTGGTTATTATAATTTTTTTCAATGATGTTTTTTTCAATGATCATTCCCGATACTCCTGCCGTGCTTAACAAGCCGACATTAATAGCGCGGTTTGTAGCGCTGGATAAGATATATCCTTCGATGCGCACGGTATTGCCTGAAATGGTTCCGTTGGAAGTGCCCTGTGCAGTGATCCCAATGCCGGTCACCTGGTCAGCAGCCCCGATCACCGGATTCCCGATCATGTTATCGGAGATCATTAAAGAAGCAGCGACGCTTGTGGCCGATCCGTTTACCGAGACTCCCCTCGAAACCGTTTGAATACTATTGTTTGAAATGGTCAGGCCGGTACATGTTTGTCCGCCCGGTACCAGCGTGGCAGAAGAAGTTAAAGATCCAGGCGCAGTTGTGGCCGATACGGTGGATGCGTTTCCTGAAGCGATCACGCCCCAGCTTACTACTTCTGAAGTATATGCCCCGGTATTTCTGCCAACACCGCTTCCGTTCAGGTTTAGGTTCCTCATGATAACATTGTCGCAGCTCGTTACCAATGTAGAGGTGGCAAGGCGGATGCAGGAAGTGAACGACAGGTTGATCGCCGCCGTATTCCTGATCGTTAAGTTCCTGTTGGTGCCCGCAGTGTTCGGGTTATCACCGTTAATGGTAACATTGTCAGCGCCGTTAAGCTCAATAAGTCCCCGGCCTGAGCCTGTTGCGCCGGAAACGGTTACACCATCCGCTGAAGGGGCAATCGCTATGGCTGTATAGCTTGCAGCGCCTGCACCACTTCCATTTAATACGCATGGTGCGGTTTCCGTTGTGTTTGCTGAAACAGCAACTGCAATTGTTCCTGTGTGAGTGCCTGCATTGATCGCGTTAAAAGCTGTCCTGAGCGTTGTATAGGAAGCTGTGGCAGTTCCTCCTGTGGAGTTTACCGTGACCTGTGCAAAGCTGCCTGCACTTATGATACATAGAAAAGAAGAAATGATGATGCGGGGCATCCGGGTAATTTTTTTCATGTGTTGCGTTTTATCTGTGATGTCTGAGGGGGACTCAAATATAGAAATAAATACGGCTAAAACACATGCCCGCCCATTATCCTGCCCAGCCTTCCCTGTCTAAGCTCCTGTATTGGATCGCTTCCGCGAGATGGCCTGTTTCAATATGTTCGCTTGCATCGAGATCGGCAACCGTGCGCGCCACTTTGAGAATACGGTCGTAAGCCCTTGCCGACAAGCCCAGCCGCTCCATTGCGGTTTTCAATAACTGGTTTCCCGCTTCATCGATCCTGCATACTTCACGTAATTGTTTGGAGCTGATCTGTGCATTGCAGTGAACGCCTTCATTATTTTCATAGCGCCTGCTTTGGATCTCCCTTGCTTTGATCACGCGCTCACGCACCGAATTGCTTTTCTCCGAAATACGCTCAGCAGCCAGTTCACTGTATGATACCGGCGTTACTTCCACGTGAATGTCGATCCGGTCGAGCAGGGGGCCGGAAATTTTGTTCAGGTATTTTTGCACTACGCCCGGAGGACAAACGCAATCCTTTTCGGGATGGTTATAGAACCCGCAGGGACAAGGATTCATAGAGGCAATGAGCATGAAGCTTGCAGGATATTCCACAGAAAATTTTGCGCGGGAAACAGTAACGACCCTGTCCTCCAAAGGCTGACGCATCACTTCCAGCACCGTTCGTTTGAACTCCGGCAATTCATCAAGGAACAATACTCCATTGTGTGAAAGCGAGATCTCGCCCGGCTGCGGAACGCTTCCACCGCCCACGAGGGCAACATCGCTGATCGTGTGATGAGGGCTCCTGAATGGCCTTACAGACACCAGTCCTGTGTTCTTTCCCATCTTCCCGGCCACGCTGTGGATCTTTGTTGTTTCGAGCGCTTCGTGCAGGTTCATCGGTGGCAAAATGGTCGGCAGGCGTTTTGCGAGCATCGTCTTTCCCGCTCCGGGAGGGCCGATCAGGATCACATTGTGCCCGCCCGCTGCTGCGATCTCGAGTGCCCGCTTAATGTTCTCCTGTCCTTTTACATCCGAGAAATCGAATTCCGCTTCATTGAGCTTCGTGTAAAAATCATCTTCAGTATTGATCACAGTCGGCTGCAGGCAGGAAGTGTCATTAAAGAAATCAATCACTTCGCTGATGTTCTCCACACCGTACACATCCAGCCCGCTGACGATCGCAGCTTCCTTTACATTCTGCACCGGAAGTATAATGCCTTTGAATTTTTCTTCGCGTGCTTTGAGGGCGATTGGCAGCACGCCTTTAACAGGCTGCAGTCCGCCATCCAGCGAAAGCTCGCCCATAATGATGTAATCGCCGACTTTTTCTGAAGGGATCTGCCCGGAAGCAGCAAGAATGCCGACGGCAAGCGTAAGGTCGTAAGCAGAGCCTTCTTTGCGGATATCGGCGGGAGCCATGTTAATCACAATACTTTTACCGGGGATCCTGTAGCCGTTGTTCTTGAGTGCGGCATCGATGCGCTGCTGGCTTTCTTTAACGGCGCTGTCGGGCAGGCCTACGAGGAGAAAATTGATCCCGGGACTGATGTTCGTTTCAACGGTTACGGTGGTTGCATTGATCCCGTACACGGCACTTCCAAATGTTTTTATCAGCATAGGTCATTCTTAAAACAGTTTTGGAGCAGAGCGGCAAAAATACAAAAGCAGGTGAAACGACAAAATATTTTTTTAGCCAGGGCTTTTTTAAAAGCGTCAGTTCGTTGCGAGGTACAAGCGTATCGGGAACATGCCCATCATTATGCTGTCCGCTATTTCCGATACTCTCCTACGGTCGAACCGAAGCGACTTCCTCTATCGATTGCTAATAATAATTCGATTTTTACTTCTCTTTTTTCCTGTTTTGTGGTATATTAGCTTTCGTAAATAATTTAATATCATAAAAATGAAAAAAGCTACACTATTGATTGCCTGCATTTGTTTTGCTTTCGGGGCAAATGCTCAAACCTTCTCTGACGATTTTGAAGCCTATACGTCAGGAATAAAATTAGGGCCGCAGTCGCCAAACTGGGGAACCTGGAGCGGTGCAGGAGGCGGTACCGATGATGTGAACGTGGTAACAACCGACAATCACACAACAGGCGGGACCAAGTCCATCTATTTCCAATCGACCAGCGCTACAGGCGGGCCATCTGATGTGGTGTTGCCATTTGGTGCTTCGCCATTAACAACAGGACAGTTCTCATTCACTTCCTGGTTTAAGATCCCTACAGGAAAAACAGCTTATTTTAACTTCCAGGGAAATGCAACAATGGGTAATATGTACACATTGGATTGCTTCATGGACAATGCAGGTAACATCGCGATCCAGAACAGCGGTACCACTGTATTAACAGCCACGCATCCTTTCGGTGCATGGTTCGAGCTGAAGATCAACGCAAACCTGAACACCAACACATGGGAATTACTGATCGACGGAGTATCTGCGGGTACATGGTCGAACGCTAACAACCAGGTGTATGCAATTGATATCTATCCTGCCGATGCAAGCGCAAGGTATTGGGTGGATGATGTTTCCTATAATGTTGTTCCTTATACACTGCCTGCAGTGAACGGTGCAAACAACCTGATCTCCGTTACAAACGGGCTTGTTGGACAGCAAAGGAACCTCGGGGTTAAAATGCGCAACCTCGGAACAACAACTATTACTTCATTCGACATGAGCGTTACGCACAACGGCGGAGCTCCTGTTGTACAGAATATAACAGGTGTGAGCATTGCTTCGCTTGCAACATACACAGTGAACTATCCTGCTCCTTTTACATTGGCTGCCGGTGTGAATACATTCACTGCCACTATCAGCAACGTGAATGGCGCCGGTGCTGATGGCGATGGAAGCGATGACATGATCACGCAGACAGTAACGCCTGTTCAGCCTGCTGCCGGAAAAGTGGTGGTTGCTGAAGAAGGAACCGGCACCTGGTGCCAGTGGTGCCCGCGTGGTGCTGTTTACATGGACATGATGACTGCGAAATACGATGCATATTATGCGGGTATCGCGGTTCACAATTCCGATCCGATGACCGTTACTGCTTACGATGCAGGTATTGGTGCATTGATCTCCGGTTACCCGAGTGCATTGGTTGACAGGGGAGCAGTGATCGATCCAAGTGCGATCGAAGGCGACTTTCTGAACCGGATCGTGATCGCACCGGAAGGAATGATCGTGAACGGCGCAATTTATAACTCTACAACACGCTTACTGAAAGTTTCGATCACCACTACACTGGCGGCGAACATTTCAGGAGATTACAAAGTGGTCTGTGTGATCACCGAGGACAGCGTTTCCGGTACAACAAGCGCATACAACCAGTCAAATGCATATTCCGGTGGTGCAAACGGGGTGATGGGCGGATTCGAATCACTGGCAAACCCTGTTCCTGCTGCGCTGATGAACTACAACCATGTAGCGCGTGCACTAAGCCCAAGCTTCGCAGGTATGTCGTACGCGTATGGTGCAAGCGCAACATCCGGACAGGTATTTACGCACAACTTCAGCTACACATTGCCTGCTGCATGGGATGTAAACCAAATACACATCATCGGTATGATGATCGAGCCATCCGGCGTGATCAACAATGCCGGCACTGCAACCATCGCGGAAGCGGTTACTAACGGCTGGCTCCCGGGAATTTCTGTTGGTGTGAACACCATCGCAGATGCTCCTGATGCGATCCAGCTGATGCCTAACCCTGCAAATGCATTGACCAATGTTGCACTGAACCTGAAAAATGATTCGGAAGTAAGCATGGAAGTGTACGCTGCAAATGGCAAGCTGGTGGCTTCAAAAGCCTACGGCAGGCTGAACGGTGCTTACAACCTGCCGATCGACACACAGGAATATGCAAAAGGAATTTATTTTGTAAAAGTGAGCGTTGACGGACAGCCAACCATTTTAAAGCTGATCAAGGAATAATAGTTTGATAGAAAAAAGAAAGGCTCTCAGGAATGAGGGCCTTTTTTATTTTAACCGGTTAGCAGGATTAAAAACCAATTTTATTAACTTTGTAATACTATATTATCTACGACAATGAATAAGAAAAAACTGCTTGAAACAATTAAGGATCTGCCTGAGAATTTCTCTATTGATGAACTTTTGGATAAGGTTTTGTTGATGCAAAAAATTGAAACTGGCTTGACACAATCTATTAATGGTGAAAGTAAATCTACAGAGCAGGCGAAGGCAAAGCTGAAGAAATGGTTGAAATAAAATGGACCCCACAGGCGATTGAGGATATCAATAGCATTGCTGAATACATTTCAAAAGACTCTGTTAAGTATGCAAAAATCCAAACGGAGCGATTCTTCGAAGCAGCAGAAGTTTTATCGACAAAGCCTAATGTTGGACGTATAGTTCCTGAGATTAAAAAACCAGGTATAAGGGAATTAATCCTTGGTAATTATAGAATAATATATAGAATTTTAGGAGTGAAGAGAATTGATATTTTAACAATTCATCACAGCGCCCGGAAAATTAAATCCTCCCGATTTAAAAATTTATAGCTCCTTCGATCACCGCGATCAGCGAATGGATCACCTTGATATGGATCTCCTGCACCCTGTCGGCGTATTGGCTATGGGGCGCCCGGATCTCTACATCGCATAAAGAAGCGATCTTACCGCCATCTTTCCCGCTTAATGCTACAACCGTCATGCCTTTTGCCTTTGCTGCATTTATAGCATTGATCACATTTTCCGAATTCCCGCTGGTGCTGATGGCAAGCAATACATCACCCCTGTTACCCAGCGCTTCGATGTAGCGGGAGAAAATTTTATCAAAGCCATAATCATTGGCAACGCAGGAAATATGGGAAGGGTCTGAAATGGATACTGCCGGCAATGCTTTGCGGTCGTCCCGGAACCTTCCGCTCAGCTCTTCCGCGAAATGCATGGCATCGCACATGGAGCCGCCATTGCCGCAGGAAATGATCTTCCCGCCGTTTTTAATGGAAGCGATCATTGCATTCCCGGCTTTTTCAATCGCTGCAATGTTATTCGGATCAGCAATAAATTGCGAGAGCACATCCTGCGCTTCCCTGAGATTTTGTTCGATGACCTGTTTCATAACAGCGGTTTGGTAATTTTTACGAAGATACGAATCTCTTTTAATCCGTCATCCCGTGCCCCGACACGGGATCTCACAAAAATGATTGCAGGTTCTTATTTACAGATCCCGTGTCGGGGCACGGGATGACAGTTAAGTGGAGGCCCTCTATGCTTTTATACTCCCAAAAAAACCACAACTTTCTGCAAATATTCTGTGAAAAATTCTTATTTTGCAATCGGAAATACATCCTCACATGAAAAGAACTCTTACTTTATTAAGCTTTGTAATTAGTATTGCTGCGGCAACTGCGCAAACAACAAAAAAGGCAGATGATGAGACCAACTGCTACCTGAAATGGGCTCAGAAATTTGAATCACGCGGCGCTGAAGATGTTGCAGATGGAATTTACACGGATGTGATCATTACGTTCAGGAATGGCGGGGATGCCGAATGCTTTAACGGGAAAGTGGAAGTGAAGGATGGCAAAGTGATCGCGATGTTCCTGAAAATGGAAGATGGATCGTATGAGCCGGTTAAGAAAAAATCAAAATACGATAAGATCCCTGTAACAGTTACCAATGGCATGTCGAGCACCATTGTGACCAAGGAAGATGAGCTGATCAATGTACTGTTCATTAAAAAGATCAAACCTAAAAAAGCAGGCTTTGAAAAAGCGCCGGAGCCAGGCGATGATTAACTGATTTTAGGATGACAGAAAAGTAAAAAAAGGCCGGTAATTATTACCGGCCTTTTGGTATATCATTCACTGTAATTCTATTTGGTCAGGATCATCCTTTTGGTATCAATGATCTTTCCATCCACGATCAGGGAATATACATACATTCCTGCGTTAAGGTCATTCCCATTAACGATAACCGCTCCTTTTCCGAAGGAATTGATACCTCTTTCAAGCATGAATTTGCCATTCAGGTCAAAGATCATAATGCTTGCGCTTTGAGCGACCGGAATGAAATAACCGATGCTTGTTTGCTGGCTGAAAGGATTTGGGGCATTCTGGTAAAGAGCGGGCGATGTTTTCGATGCCTCATCACTTATGCCGTTACCGTTTAAGTTATTGGTGGCATTTCCTGCATTAGCACCGGGAGAACTCTGCTGGCTCATAGTACAGCAGCTTTCGAGCTGATTTTGTAAAGCATTGATCTTTTCATTCTGTGCCTTTACCACCGAATCCAGTTTTGCATTACCGGATTTCAGGTTGTCGGCTTGTTGGCTTAGCTCCTGTACGGCTTTTACCAAAGGCACAACAAATTGTGAATAGGCAAGGCCGTAATTATCATTCTTATCTGCGGGAGCATGCACACCGTCAAAAACATATCCGGCTTCCTTAGCAGCAGCTTCCACTTCCTGGGCTATAAAGCCCGTATGAATAACCTTTGATGAAAGATTATAATCAGTCCCTGCTATCCTTCCCGCCTTGACGCTATCCGGCATGTTTTGCATAACAAATTGATCAAATTCAGAAGTGTTGAACTGATAATTAACAGGACGCAATTTTTTAATAAACTCCAAGCCCTTTACATTTTCTGTAATGTTATATTTAAACCTGCCATCGCTTACACTGGTAAAGGCTACCTGTCCTTCAATTACAGTTACAGAAGAATTACCAATACGCACTTTATTGCTGGCATTCACTGTTGCTGCATAACCCAACGCGGTAGAATTGGAATAGTTTGAGCCTGCATCCGCGGTATAACCTATGTATGTATTGTTTGAGCCAGTCGTTGGGGCATAACCGGCTTGTGCACCACAAGCCGTATTTCCAGAGGTGGTTGTGTTTCCATTTAGTGCTAAATGCCCACAGGAAACATTATAGCTCCCCGTAGTATTATTTGATAATGAACTTCCCACAGCTACATTTCTGTTTCCTGTTGTAGTGCTTTTAAGAGAGTAATATCCGTATGCGGCATTATAGTCAGCTGATGTAGCCAGGTTAAGAGATAGGTAGCCATAAGCACTGTTATAGGCACCGGTAGTATTTGTGTACATTGCCTGTGAGCCCGTTGCTGTGTTATATCCGCCGGTAGCTGAAGTCAATGCCCTGTATCCGAAGGCACTATTATCAGTTGCTGTCGTTTGGGTGCTTAACGCGTAGTAACCCATCGCAGAATTATTGCTCCCGCTGGTAACTGCGTATAATGAAGCATCACCTGCTGCGGTATTGTAATTTCCCGTAGTCATAGTTACACCGGAGTTACATCCTGTTAAGGTGTTACCGGTACCTAAGCCACTTCCCGAAGTTACATTTACACCAGCATGGAAGCCTACAAAAATATTGTGCACATCCCCTTTGTACCAGAGTATCGGCTCACCGGCTATCTGGTAGCCGTTGGATCCGCCAACTAAATTCACATTCCCACTATTTGTAACAGAGAATCTTGCGATGAAATTGGTGTAAAAGTCAAGGCCATATTGGTTTCCGCCTGAGCTTCTTTTGGATCCGATTGCTTCCCCGCTTCCACTTCCGAATTTGAGGGTATTACTTGTAGTGCCGGTATTAGCACCTCCGTAATCTACAGTCGTACCGCCGCTTACGCATAAGTTATCGTTCATTGTGGTGGTTACAACTCCTACTCTTCCTGAAGCATCGACCTTAAGCTGTGCAGTAATTGTAGAAACGCAAAACAATACTGGCATTAATGACAGGGAAATTATTTTTTTGTAATTTATGTATGTTTTCATATGATTTTAATTTTAAAATTTATGGACAAGAAGAAATAGTAGGAATAATGCTGAAAGTAGCGCCCAGTGGTACATCGAATATACCATTCACAGTTGCAGTGTTTATGAATTTAAACACTTTGGTATCGGTACTTCCTTCTGTAATACCTGAAGCGGGGGTAATCACCAAATCCTGGTAGATCTGGTTGGTATGGAAATCGAACTCAGTTTGGAGGGTGATAGGAACCGGAGTGGGCGATACCCATACTTCCGGGCCGGTATCGTTTGTCCTGAGCGCATCCTGTAAGGTATAAACCTCTTTCCTTAACAAGGCACCATCGCTGATTCTAAAAGCCAGAAACATTGTGGTTTCTTTAGTAATATTACATGAATATTGTCCTACAGACGGAACAGAGCCGTTAAACTGGAATCTTAAATCACCGCTTCCGGGTGCTGAATTATTAAAGTTTATTTCAAGCGTGCTTAGCGTGTTATCAGAACCCCGGGGCGATTGCTCATCCTGATTCATAATGATAACGCCTATTTCCGGAACGGCAGCCGACGTATTTTTATAAGCGAATGCTTTATAATTTGTTCCGCTGGCATATAAATTCGGAAGATAAGTTCCCTCGAAATTGGTCGCTATCATCTGATAGCTCCAGTACGTTGGCAATGGCGTCGGAGCTTGAGTAGATGAAGCCGTTCCCTTTGTCATTCCAAGGTCACTTCCTGTAGAAGTGCTAAGTCCGTCTCCTCCATGTTCATGAGGACTCCAAGGCGTTACAAACTCCACTTTATTGTTACTGGTATTAGTACCGTTCTTTAGAATGGAAGAAAACATATCCAGCCAATATTGTCCCGCAAAAAAAGACCTTGGCCCAAGGCCTTCCGGGGTGTTTTCAAGTTCCGGTGAGCCAGAGCCTGTTAACGGTGGGTTTTTCCAGTCAATATTCATTTCAGTAATACCATATGTCAAGGCGTCGGTGCCACTCCGTGTATGAATAACGGTATTAGCCTGAGTAAGCAAGTATTGAAGTTTGCCTGTACTGGTCGACAATTCTGTTGCAAATCCTCCGTTAGGATAAGCAATGGACGCTGCTCTGTAAGTAGCATAGTTCCCGGAATTGATACCGCTCATATTTCCGCTGCTTCCACCGGCATAAGTATGATAATCTACCACATCGATATAGTACTTTATATTATCCAATGAAACGTTGCCGCTGCCTGTAATTTTCATTGTTATATCGTCTGTTCCACCTATTAATCTCGATAAAATAGAATTTCCGTTCTTATCGGTTGCAGCAAAAAAAGCAACTGCAGGCGCTACAATCCGGATGCCGGGGTCAGCGGATTTCATTTGGATCGCATAGGCTTTAATATAAGAAGCAATAGCCGCAGAAGTATATTTGTACGGGGAGACAGGATTTGCAGGATCCACGTACATATCCCACTCGTTTCCGATAGCATAGTAGAACAGGTCGGAGGTATAAAAAAGCTTTATGTTATTTACTAAAATTCTTGCTTTATGCGCCGACATCAAATTGGTATCGGCAATACCAGCTTCGAATGGTACTTGAATAAGAAACTTTGCACTGGCATTAATGGACTTAACAGCAGCTATAGCAGCTATGTAGTCATTGGTTGCTGCATTCGTTCCTATCGAATAGCCGGTTTCATCATAACCATTGCCACCTATTCTATAAAAGCCTGCTCCCATATCCCTTATCTGTGTTTGAAGTGGGGTATAATTAACGAAGCCGTTTGGTGAACCGGGTGTTGCCAGATACTCGTTAGGCATCCAATAATTTATTCCGAAAAAATTTGCAGGAATCGTTTGGGAGTAAGTAAGTTTGGCGGAAATACATGCAACCATAAGCAGTATTGTCCCATAAACTCTTCCCCAAACAGAAATGCGCGATTTATAATATTCTGTTTTCTTAATTTTCATCTTAATAAGATTTAATATTAATACATCATACACACGAGTCTGATTATGGATTGGGCGATGTCTCGCCTCGTGATTTTCAATCACTTAATATCTGGCAGCGTAAAGAATTTACCGGTTGAGCTATTAAAAAGCCCTCATTAACGAAACTTCGCACAAAACCTTTTGTTTACAGTTAATTTTGACTAAAGATTTAAGAATTATAACTATGAAAAGAATAATTACAATTTCCGCCTTCCTGCTTTTTAATTATTTAAAAGTATCTGCACAATGGTCAATTGTCGGAGCAGCAGGATTCTCAAATCCGTATCCGGATTATATATATACTGCAGTGGCTCCTACCGGCGAACCATACATAGTTTACCGTGATAATTCTGTTATTTCGGCTGCCAGGGTTAAGAAATTTAACGGTAGCAACTGGGTGGATGTAGGTTCTTCAATTTCAGAGGGCAACGTTATGGGTACTACTATGGCTTTTGATAAGAACGGAACACCCTATATAGCTTATACGGATTGGGCGAACAATTACAAAGCAACAGTTATGAAGTTTGATGGAACTAACTGGATCGCAGTCGGAACTGCGGGTTTTACACCGGGGGCAGCAAGTTTCACCTCAATTGCTATTGACAATAACGGGATCCCTTATTTGGCGTTCCGTGATCAGGCAGGTACAAATAATTATAAAGCATCAGTCATGAAATTTGACGGGGCAACCTGGGTATATGTCGGTTCACCGGGTTTTTCTGCCCTTGGAAACGGAGCGCAGGGAGCAGGATATACTTCTCTTGCCATTGATAAACACAATACATTGTATATTGCTTATTCCGACTTTAGTAATGGTTTTAAAGCTACTGTTATGAAATATGATGGAACTAACTGGATCTATGTAGGGGCAGGTGGTTTCTCCGCAGGACAAGCTAACAATACCTCTATTGTTATTGATTCCGACGGCTTGCCATATGTAGCGTATGCTGACAGAGCCAATAGCGGGAAAGCAACTGTTATGAAATTTGATGGAAACGGCTGGCAGGCAGTTGGTCAGGCAGGCATTTCTCCCGGAGCTGCCGAATATACATCCTTAGCTATCAACACAGAAAATCACCTTTATCTCGCCTTTGAAGATTTTGGCAACAATCAAAAAGCAACTGTTATGACGTTTGACGGAAACAACTGGATAGCTTTAGGTTCTACCGGATTTTCGAGTGGTGAAGTAATGTACACGAGCATGGCAGTTGATAATACTAATGGAATACTTTATATCGCATATGAAGATGGCAGTACATCGGCTTATAAGGCCACTGTTATGAAGTATGAACTTACTACAGCAGCCGTTACGGAGGACAAAAACAACAGCTGCCAATTAAATATATTTCCAAATCCAGGCGGTAACACAATTAATATCAATTATATGAGCTATTCTCAGGGAGAGGTAACACTTAACATACTTAACGATGTGGGTAAATCTGTATACTTTAACCGGCTTCAAAAAACGGGATCATTTGGCTACCAACTAAACATGTCCAATTTTAAAAAAGGAATTTATTTTATAGAGATCTTGCAGGATAACAATCGCTCTGTTAAAAAAGTAGTGCTTCAATAATTCTATTTCAATACGTCAAATAACTTACAATCATCTAAGTCTTCTGACAAATTAAAATTATTATTTTTTAATTTTTACGTGTTGTTGAAAAGATCTGTAGGCCTTATTCAGCTTGCAAGTTTTGGCACAAACGTTTATTTTAAAATTTTTGAGGAAACAATTCCACAAAATTTATAATACTGGTCGGTTAATTTAGTAGGCGGTCATTCTATAAATTTATCAACGTATAGAAGTTTTTTTATTTACGAACAACTTATAATTGCATCCAATCGGAAAAAGAAATTAAAATATTGAGAATAGGTTAAATTGTAATTTCTTAAAAGGCATAAAAAAGGCCGGTATTAACTACCAGCCTTTTTTTGAAATGAATAGTTGTTCTTAATTTTCAAACAATTCAAATTCGTAGGATTCCATGATCTGGTTCGCCAGCAGCTTTTTGCAGGCTTCATCCACTTTTGTATTTGCGATGTCTTTAGAATCCGCTTCAATTTCAAGCGTAATATGCTTGCCGATGCGTACGTTCTCTATTTCCGGCAGTCCCAGGTTCTTCATGCTTCCCGTTACGGCTTTTCCCTGCGGGTCCAATAGTGCTTTTAAAGGCATTACATCAATTTCTGCTCTGAATTTCATTTGAATAAGGTATTTTAATGGTTGTTTATAGCTGTTTCTTCCCGGTTTTTTCCGGCTGTTACATTGTTCACAACCGAAAAAGCGACGTACAAAAATATAATAAAAGGGATTGCAATGAACTGAAATAGTATTAACAAAACTACGGAAATTATCAAAAAGGAATAGCGGATCTTATTATCGGCCCAGCCGAAGTTCTTGAATTTTAAGGCAAACAGCGGAAGCTCGGCCACTAAAAGGAAGCTCATTATTACCGTAAGGATCACCAGGAACCAGGTGTTGTTAATGGCCATAAAGGTGTTTACATTGAGTATAACAGGCTGAAAATGCTGGATCAGCGGGAGGGAGCAGATCAGGATCGAGTTGGCCGGTGTAGGCACCCCGATGAAGGAGTTGCTCTGGCGTGTATCGATGTTGAATTTTGCAAGCCGCAGTGCGGAGAAGATGGTGATCAGGAAGCCAATGTATTGCAGGTATTCCGGCCTTTCGATCATCAGGTCTGTGCCGTTGAATGAATACGCAGCTTCCGGTGAAAGCATCTGGAACATGATCATCCCGGGCACCACGCCGAACGTAACCATGTCGGCAAGGGAGTCGAGCTGCTTTCCAAGCTCACCGCCAACCTTCAGCAGGCGGGCCACGAAGCCGTCAAAGAAATCCAGCACCGCCGCTATTCCAACAAGGTAAGCGCTCCATACAAGGTCGCCATTGAGTGCTGAAACAATGGCAAGGCAGCCGCAAAGCAGGTTGCCGCAGGTGATCGCATTCGGGATGTGCTTTTTGATGTCCATTGCTTGCGAAATTACTATTTTTTGCGGAATTCGGCATACAATGTCATCCCGGATGCAGCGGAGGGATCTTTTTACTTTGTAACGGTATCAATACAGGTTTAAGCTTCGTCAAAAGATTTCTATCTTTATCGCATGTCCTTCATCCTGCCTCTTATTTACTCCGCACTGTTCATAGTTCTTATTTGCAGGATGGATTTTTTTAAGCTGCCTTTTCTCTCAGGAAAAGCGCTGGCGGGGCTCTTTGTTTTTAAGTTGCTGGCTGCGTTAATTGCCTGGCTTGTTTTTGCTTATTATTATGGTATCGCGGATTTCTTTCTCTATTTTAAAGACAGCTCAGCACTCGTTCATAATTTGTTCAATCCGGGGCAGCAGCAGCCGCTTACATGGAATCCGCTTTTCAATGACTCATTGTGGGATGGCTCCATATTCATGATCGGTATCAACGGCCTTCTTCACTTGTTCTCCTTCGGTAATTATTATGTGCACGCTGTTTTTTTCTGCTTCTTTTCCTTCATCGGCTTAACCGGCTTATTAAAGGCATTCAATAAGCATTTCCCTGGAAAAAGAAGCATTGTCATCGCGTTGTTTTTTATTCCCGGGATCTGGTTTTGGGGTTCCGCCCCCGTGAAAGAGTCGGTGGTTATTGGTATCTGCGGCCTCCTCGTATGGCTCACCGATTTCGGACTAAAAAAAAGCTATACAAAAAAAGAATTTTTTCTCACTGCTTTTTTGCTGCCTTTATTAGCATGGCTGAAGCTGTATGTGTTTTGCGCATTGCTGCCTGTGCTGCTTGTAAATATGATCATAACGAGCACCTCTCCCGGAAAAACCGGTTTAAAATACATCGGCGTTTTCGCGGGGCTTTTGCTGTTTGCAGTAACAGCGGCATCTGTCAGCCCTGGTTATAATGTATTGCGGATCATTTCCGACAGGCAGGCAAAAGCCATCAGCGAAGCCAGGGGCGGGGTATTCCTTGCAAATGAAGAAAATTTTATTTCTGTGGATTATGAAAGGCGGGAAAATATTCTTGAATTGCAACCTGACAGCACCTATAAAATAAAGGACGGAAGCTCCTACCTGCTATGGCAGCAAAACAACATGGCGGATACCTCGTTCATTGTGAATTCCAAAGATACATCTGCTTACACATGGCTATACTCGGTGGTCCCGGCTGGTTCGGTAAGGGAATTGAAAAAGTTAAAGCCGGTACCTGCCGATTACCTTGCGTATGCACCTTTTGCTTTTTTTGATACACTGATGCAGCCGACATTCGGGAAAGCTGATTCATGGCTTGAGCTGGCAGCTTTTGTGGAGAACTGCTGGATCATGCTGCTAATCATTGTTTCACTTTTCTTTTTCGACCAACGGGTTCTTGAAAAGAAAGAAATACTTTTTTTCTGTTTGTTTTTTTCTGTAATGATCTTTGTGCTGATCGGGAT
Source organism: Bacteroidota bacterium (assembly GCA_025963775.1). Lineage (GTDB taxonomy): Bacteria > Bacteroidota > Bacteroidia > 2-12-FULL-35-15 > 2-12-FULL-35-15 > 2-12-FULL-35-15. The sequence continues at coordinate 75,586 of JAOQAD010000015.1, forward strand.
CACTACTCCAGCCATTGGGGGAATGGTAAGGTATAAAACGATCGGTTTGCTCTTTCTTACTTCCGCCTGTTTCTTAATGCTGGATGAACAAAAGCTGAAAGCGTTTTTCAGAATTGCAGGGGCAGAGGTGAAAGATGATGTGTCGGATCTTATTGATGATCTGTAAGGATTTCAATGGCCGGCAAGGCTCTCATGTACAACTGATTTCAAATTTAATATCGAAAGAGCTTCCCGGGGTTCACATTTATGTTCCCGATTTCTTTTTTCTTTTCCCTCGCTAATAAATGCCTGCTTTCAATATCAAAAAGCTCGGCTTCTATCAGGTTAGCCCATTGATTGATCTTGAGCTGCTGGTTTTCATAATAGTTTTTTTGATCATTTCCATAAAGGTCCGTCGTGGAGTCGTTTGTTTGGATTAAAGGCTGATATTTATATTTTTTCACGGTTTTGCTAAAAGATTGCTTGTCATAATTGATCTCAATGTAGATTGTATTTGGTGCAAATATTTTTTGATAGAAATCCGACGGAGCTGAAGGTGAAATATAGTGGTAATATTGAACAGGCTGATGAATAATAAGATCATATTCGATGAGGTCGGGCTTCTTAAGCTGGGTCAGTTCATTTTCCATGGAGATTTCCTCCTGGTTGCGTTTAAAAAAATCGAACAGTGGAAAGTCCTGGTAGAACTCCCTTTCAATTGTTTTATAAGTGCTGAACTGATCTATCTTTTTTAAATAGTAATGCCCTTTGCGGGCCCAGAAAATATAGCATGGGACACTGTAAGATTCCGGCTTATAACGCCTGTATTTTTTTCCTAATGCGGGATATTCATATATAAGTGGTGGATATAAATTAGTTCCGGAATAGTAAGCAGAAAAGATCAACACGGAATCGATGCCATGTTTACGGCAGGAATCTGAAAATTCACTAACGTACTTAAATACATCAACCTGTACCGGCATCAATTTACCATATTCACGCTCAGTTTCCCGCACCCGCCGCTGATGGATGCAGGAAACGAGCAGAAAGAAAAACAGTGCGGGGATAATTTTTTTTATTGCCTTCATAATTACTGTCCGGTTAATACGCCATTTACCACTTTTTGTTGTACTTCCTTTTGAATATCCTTATAGTCAGGAGCAGCTTCTTTTGCTTCGAGCCATTTGAACCAAAGATACACTTCCGGTTGGTTCCGGATCAGCCATTCGGGGTCAAGCATGAAAAGAGTGAAGGCTTCGGGGAAAAACTCCGAGCCCGGTTCCGAGATCTTTGTCTTTTGCCGCGAATATTCGGTTGGTGGAAGTATCGGGTTGCCTGCTCCGCGAATTTTCGCGATAAAATCGTTAAAGATCTTTTCGTATTGCTGGTTAAGAGTAGTTTTAGATTTGCTTTTTTCATGTGCAACCACGTGTCCTAATTCATGTGTCAGGCTCCATGCCCAAACCGGGGTAACATCTTTTTTGCCGCCGACAAAAATCTGTTTCTGGCCATAAGCATTATCAAAAATACTGATTGTTTGTCCTTTGTCCTTTCTCGGGCTGGTCATACCTGCCGGAATATCATAATGATCTTTCAGCAGGCATTTGCTTTGCCGGATAAATACCGTTCCGTTTACAATTTTAAGGAAGCTTGAGCTCATTTTCTGAAGCGACTGTTCAAGAAGTTTCAGTTCGAACTCCTGAAAATCTTTGGCACCAGCTGTTTCATCGGTTACTTTAGTTGCTCCCGAAGTGTTTTCAGCAGCTTCTACTTCTTTATTTTGCTTGGTGTCGAATACATAAAAAGCCTTTACTTTTGAAGGATTATTTGTAGGAGTACTATAGCCAAGCTCCGTTGTCATTTCTGTAACCGCGTCACTCGCGTTTTTAATGGTTATTCCATATATATCACTGAACCAGCCTGGCAGCCCTGCTCTTGCTTCCATTAATTGATTGGTCTTATCACATACTTCTTTTTCTGTAGCTCCCTGAATTTCCGAGAGGGCTATCTTTTTGCCATATCGTGCGGTGATCCACGTCTGGATATCAGTAACCGGTTTGCCGGCAGGATAACCGGCAGCATCCTGTATCCTTAGCTTCTCAGGATCTTCAAGGTCAACACCCTTTTCGCCGATGCGCTGAACATCCACGGTAAGGGCATGGGTAACCGGATCTTCAGTGCCAATTATAAAGGTATAATAAATTTCTTTCTTACCGGCCGGGCCTGCATCCACTGTGATAATGCGGTCCATTTCAGTGTCACGCAGATTTAAACCACCATCTGCGCTTTCATAACTGAATGGGGCAACGGTAAGCATATATGCATAATATCTGGCAATTGCCCTTTCATAGCGGTCGGTTATTTTTTCTGCTCCGGTAATGGTTAACTTTGTTTTTATATCGTTTGCTCCGGCATAATTAATAAGAATATCTGTGCTGTCTTTTGTAAAAGCTTCGGCAGGTGCATTTGTTTCGGTAACTCCAAGGTGCAGTATGTAAATTGAGCCGATTGAAGGCGGATTACTTCCGTTCTTCCAAAAACTAGCATCAATATAAAATTTTTGCCCACCGGCAAGCACATTCTCGCTGATTGGAAAACGTTCATTAGGTAGCTTTTCATTACTTTTCAGATCGTTATACTTCTTGTATAGGAATTTTGAAATGTCTTTTTGCGCTGTTTTGCCTTCCGGGGTTTTAAAGTACTCATATTGATTATGTTTTTTGCCCTTTAAGGATTTGGGATAAGAATCAGCATAACGCCATTCTGTTCTTTCTGCACTCTTTCCTTCGGCATCCGGGTCTGCCTGTATCCAATAATCAATCGCTTTGATGGGAAGCCCATAGTCATTGGTAGTAGCGGCGTTTGTCAGCTTTTCAGAACTGTCCGAAATAAATTCTATCTCGATAGTGGGTCTCTCTGCCTTCCATTTTTCCCCTGATTTTATCAGAATACCTGGCTTATAAAGCACACGATAATATACCGTATAAGGAGCCTTGCCTTCTTCTTCGATTTTAAACCCAAATGATTTATCGATATTCATCTGGTTCTGATAGCCAATTTCCTCATTCGCCACATATTTATTTCCATCTGCTGGTTGAGGAATGGCCCATTCATAAACATCAGGTATTTCATCTGGAAAGGCCTTTTGATTAGGACGTTCATGCCAGATCCTGTACATGAGCTGATCATTTTCCTTTGGCTTGTCTTTTAAACGTTGTTTTGAGTGTTTTTCCGGGTGCTCCTTACTTTCGTTGACACCATTAAAAAACCGGTGCACTAATTCCTCCCAGGAACTCGAGTACTGGCCGGCTTGGGGACCAACATATAAACTCTTGGCTCCGTGCTGATAAGATGTTACAGGCTTTACTTCATCTCTCTGAACCTTCATCTTCACATCTCCGCCCTGCTGCACCGTATGTGCCACTTCATGCGCAAGCAATTCCTTTCCTTCGTTGCTTTGTGGGTTATAATTTCCCTGCTTGAAATAAATATCCTGTCCGTGTGCGAATGCTTTTGCGTTAATGCTTTCGCTCAGCTCATGTGCCTTTGAGCCTGTATGAATGTTTACATCACTAAGGTCGGTGTCTGTATGTTCTTCCAGTTTGGCCTGAGTTCCTTCGTCAAGTTTTTGTCCCTGCCCTTTTGTACTTTGCAGCTGCTGATCGAAAGAGCCGGATGTTTCCATTCCGCTGCCTTCTTCTTTTTTTGAGATAGATGGGTTTTGCCCTGAAAGGATCTGCCGGCTCTGTTCTGCGTTACCCTGCATAAATGAGCTGGCCATTTCATCGGCCTGTACTTCCGATTGATCCTCCGGCTGAGAGATCTCGAGTTTTGCACGGATCTCTCCGCCTCCGAGAATCGATTTAAAATGAGGCTCAAAAAGCGGACGGATGATAGAAAATTGTTCCCCGCTGAGGTTTCCTGCCGGGAGCTGCAGGCCGCCACTATCAGCTTCGTTTTTTCTTTTGATCTTTTCCGAATATCTCTTGGGATGCATCATTGCTTAAATTATTTATACTGCTCATCCTTGATGCACAGCTCAAGGTCTGCATTGGAAATAACACAGCTTCCTTTCGTGATGGTTTTCAGGCAAACGCGGTTAATTACATTAATAATGGATGCCGGTGCAAGCTGGTGCCGCTGTACGATCATGTCAAAATTAATAGTGTTATCAAGTGTTACATTTTCCGGAAAATTATTTTTCCAGTATGCCTTGCTGAGCTCCGGGTTTAAAATGTCGAAATGTACAATGCTCTGGAACCTTCGTGAAAAGGCATCGTCTATGTTTTTCCGGAAATTACTCGCCACTATGACCAATCCATTATAGCTTTCGATCCGTTGCAGCAAATAGGCAATGTCCTGATTTGCGAAATGAGAGTTCTTATCCTCCGACTGCGATGTATCCACACGCTTTCCAAACAGGGCATCACCTTCGTCAAAGAATAATATCCAGTTTTTATCTTCCGCTGTAGTGAAAAGTGCATTCAGGTTCTTTGCCGTTTCGCCGATGTATTTGCTTATCACGCTGCTGATGTCCACGCGGTACACTTCCCGTTCAATATGCTTTCCTAATAAGGATGCTGCCAGCGTTTTCCCTGTTCCGCTCGGTCCGTAAAACAGGCATCTGTAGCCAGGCTTCATGTGTTTTTTTAATCCCCATCCTTCACGAAGAGTATCGCCGTGATCGAAAAATGCTTTTATCTCATCCACCTTATCCGAAGTAGCAGGATTGATCACAAGGTCTGTCCATTCGAGATTTGTTTCCAGCAGGTGTGCAGGAAATTCCTGGCTAAAGCGGGGACGGCTGTGTTTATTATAAAGGAATAATTCCTGATAAGCCTGGCTTAGCTTGAGTACTCCAAAATAGCGGTTGAGGCCTTCATTCACTTCACCAAGATCGATCACAGTTTTACGGTAAAACAAATGATCTGTCCCCAGATATTTATGTGCATCGAGGCGTATATCACTGTTGCTGCCGGAAAGGAGCTTCAGAAATGTTTCTCCGGTTGGCAAAAGCTGTCCCGTTTTGCTGCATTGCGCCATTCTAAAATCATTATGCTCTGATTTCAATTGGTTTAATAATCCGGGATCAAGATACTGAGTCAACGAAAGAAGGATAAGTAAACGTTCCTCCCGGTTAAGCTGATTATCATTCACAAACTGAACATAAGCCCCATCGGAATTAAGATATGATGAATTCGGAAAAAAATCTTCGATGCCATTTTTGATCATGGAAGGAAACTGAGTCCTGAGCTTTTCAAAATCAGAAAACAGCCCCCGCTTTTCTATGAAATTTTCAATATAAGCCATGTGCATGGATTTTAAAAAGGTGCGATAATTTGTCTGTTTTAAGATGCATAGGTTAAATGGTTTATACAAAGACAATTTTTTGAATTTGAACCAAGCTATAACCGGAGGGTGCTGGGGTTAACTGTTTGCAGGTCAGTAAGGTAGTTGATTTTTGAAATGGTGTGAAGTGCTGTTTTCGGAATGGCTTATCGCCCCGGATTTTTATAAAGTGAAAGATACACCTGCCCGGCTTCTACCTTCTTCAAAAGGATCCAGCTCTTTTTTATTTTTTCTATCTGTTCCGGGATATCGGTATTGATCACATTGCTTTGTAAAAAATAAACATAATTGTCGACGGGCCCTCTCCATACATTCGTGTAGGCAAACGAGGTGTCGCTGAGCTCTGAAAAGCGCTTGTCGGCGATCAATGGATACTGCGTTCCGACTGCTGCGGGATTGATCTTGTGCTCAGAAATGTATTCATCCATCTGCTTTTTTAATGAAAAGTACGGGATCACTTTTAAAGAAGAGTCCCAGCCGTTTCCAAAGCGTTCGGGGTACATCCAGCAATTCCCGCTGAGCAATGCAATGAACAAAACTGCTGCTGTTGCGTTTTGCCATTTCATCGGGATGTATTCCTGGAGCACATAACAAGCTGCGATCAGCAGGATCACAAACGCAAACATGAAATAACGGTGCCCGGCAGGGTTCGAAAAAGGGATCATGAACAATGCTGTGAGCAGCAGGGGGACAAAGAGAAGGAGCAAAAGCACCCTGAATTTTTCCGGCTCGTTTTTCTTTTTCAATGTGATGTACATGCCTGCGATCAGTAATAACCACAAGGCGATCCTGCCAAAATCGGCCAGCTTCCAGGTAATGAACATCGCCTGTTTCAGCATCATGGAGAGCGACAGCAATTGCTCGTCTGTTCCTTCATGCAGTGGAGAAATAATGTACCAGCCTGTTTTGCTTTTGTGATACATGAACCAGGCGGCTACAAGAAAAATGCAAAGTAAATGTTGCCTGAGAACAATGAGAAAAGACCCATACCTGTGTTTTGGAAACAGGAGAAAAAAATAAATAGCAGGTAATGAGGATGCGAGTATCAGTCCGCGGATGCTATACAGCGCAATGGCCGGAACAATGAATAAATACAATTTGTACCGCTCAGCAAGCAATAAATTCAGTGCCAGCAGGAACAGGTACAGCAGCGGAATATCATATCCCATGATCATTCCCTGCGTCATGAAAGTCGGCTCAGCAAGGAGCAATACCAGGGCAAACGAAACAAAGCGGCCGTCGAGGAATCTTTTCGACAGCTTATAAAATTCATAGCAGATCCCGGGCAGGAAAGGAAGCAATGCAAGATGTGAAACAAACAGCGATTTCGAAAACAGCTTCCATACAAGGCAGAGGTAAGTGCTGTAAACAGGAAAGGTCACATTATCGATGTTCTCCGGGAAATCAAAAGGGCTGAAGCTGCCATTATACATACCACAGGCGGATTCCGAAAAAAAGGTGCCGTCCCAGAAGAATGGAATATTGCCGGAAAAGATCGTGAAGCAAACAAGCACGAGAAAAGAAGCGTACAGTATGTGTTTACTTTTTATCATCCGAAGAGATTTCGGTTTGTATTTCAAATGCCTGGTTTCCGCTCAGCATCACGTAGATCTTCCCGATGTATTCACCGATGATCCCCAGCGCAGTTAAAATGATCCCGCCAATGCCAAGGATCATCAGCTTTCCGCTGCCGATAAAAAAATGCGCAGAAGGATCTGAAAAATGAATCGCAGATTTTATGATAATAAGTATGAATGCAGCGGAGCAGAATGTGAGCCCGAAAAGTAAAATGATCCGTAAGGGAATAATTGAAAATCCCGGGAGCAGTTTAAAAAACAGGGCAGCCAGCTTCAGCGGGGTGTAATTTGTTTTTTTATTGAGGCTTTGCCGCTGCTCCACGAAGATCTGCGTTACGTTCTGTGTATGCTGTAAAACCAATGCATCGATGTTGATCAGCGGTGATGTGTACCGCTCAACTTTCTTCTGCATGCTTTTGGTCATTATGGTATAGGAGGAAAGATAAATGCCTTTCGGCTTCCTCAATAACTTGTAAGCAAGGTGATTGTACAGGCTGCTGCCAAGGCGCTTAAAAGGATTTGCAGGAGAGTTGCTGAAATTTGCATAGCATACATCAGCCCCGTTCCTGCATTGCTCAAGCAGCGCAATAATATGTACCGGATCATGCTGGCAATCGGCATCCATAAAAACAACGTAATCGCCGGAAGCATGGATCAGTCCCGCCATTTTCGCATTTTCCTGCCCGTAATTCTGTGAAAGGTCGTAAGCGATGAGTGGATCAGCATCAGTTGGATATGCGGCGATGATCTTTTCGATCTCCTGCCAGCTCCCGTCGCTGCTGCCGTCATTTACAAGGATCAGCTCATACAAAAGCCTGCCGCGTAATGCCTTTGTGATGCCTTCAACAAGTGCCTCAAGGCTGTGCTCGTTGTTGTAAACAGGTATTACAATACTCAGTTCGGACATCAGATTTATAGCTGATTTATTGAATGGTTTGAATTTCTTTAGTAAATTTGTTTGTGCAGCAGCACTGCTGTAAATGTACTCAATCCCCGGTAATCAAGGCAATGAAAAAGGTATTTATCTCTCAGTCGAATTACATTCCATGGCGGGGATATTTTCACGCGATCAGCTCCGTGGATGAGTTCATTGTGTACGATGAAGTGCAATATACCCGCCGCGACTGGAGGAACCGGAACCGGATCAAAACACCAGGCGGCGACCTCTGGCTGAGCATCCCGATCGAAGTGAAAAATAAATTTCACCAGAAAATTTCGGAAGCAAGGATCAGCGACAGCAGCTGGGCACGGAACCATTGGAAAACCTTACAAACCAACTATTCCAAATCTCCCTGGTTTAAAATGTATTCCCCGCTTTTCGAAGCGCTGTACCTTGAAAAAAAATACACGCACTTAACGGAAGTGAATTATGATTTCCTCGGGCTCATTTGCTTTATCCTTAAAATAAAAACAACCATCACGTACTCTCTCGATGTTCCCTTACCATCGGGAAACCGCTCTGAGCGCCTCCTTTCTCTCTGCAAAAAAGCAGGGGCAACGGATTATTATTCCGGCCCCGCAGCAAAAAATTACCTCGATGAAGGGATCTTCAGGAAACAGGACGTGAATGTGCATTACTTCGATTATTCGGCGTACAAGCCTTATCCGCAGATGCACGGCGCTTTCAGCAGGGAGCTTTCCGTGCTCGACCTGATCTTTAACATAGGCCCGGACGCCGTTCAGTACCTGCTGCCTGGTCATGCCGAACCTGCATTGCTGCATCTACCCGAACTCATTCTCAGCTGATGAACGAACACATTCAAAAGCTGCTGAACGGCTATTATTCTGAAAAATTACGTGTACACGGGCCCGGCTACAAAGGCGCCGACTGGGGCTCGCTGGAGGCGCAGCAGATCAGCTTCGGACAGCTGAGCAGGCTCATCACAGCGGAAAATCCTTCCCTGCTCGATTACGGCTGTGGCTATGGCGCATTGTATGATTTTCTTGAAGAGCATAAGCTCAATACAAATTACACCGGCTTCGACATTTCAGGTGAAATGCTCTCGCATGCTAAGAAGCTGCATATTGCGGACAATGCACAATGGGCTGGCAGCCTGCCTGCAAATGCGCTCTACGATTATGTGATCGCCTGCGGGATCTTCAGCATCAAGCTGGAAATCCCCACACCGGAATGGGAAGCGCACACGCTGCAAACGCTTCAGAAAATAAATGCGCTCAGCAAAAAAGGCTTTGCCTTCAACAGCCTCACGAGCTATTCTGATGCACACCTCATGAAAGATCACCTGTATTATCCCGATCCCTGCTTTCTTTTTGATTACTGTAAAAAGCACTTCTCCAAATACGTTTCGCTCATCCACGATTATCCCAAATATGAATTTGTGATCATCGTCAGGAAAGATGTCGGATAGCCCTTCCCCTGTAAAAATCAGATAATCCGTCCGTATGGCAATAAAATGCAGCTAAATCCGTTGCCTAAAGGTTTGCATTTAAGTCCAAATTAGTTTAATTTTATAACCAATTATGAATAAGAACTTTATCACTGCTTCACTGGCTGTTTTCGGCCTGGGCCTTTCAGCTGTTGCACAGGCGCCCAAATACAGTAACGAATTTCTGAACATTGGAGTAGGGGCAAGGGCTTTGGGCATGTCCAATGCATACATCACTTCCGTGAACGACGTAACTGCAGGCTACTGGAACCCTGCCGGGCTGCATGGCATCGGCAACCAGCACCAGGTGGCATTGATGCACAGCGAATACTTTGCAGGGATCGCAAAATACGATTACGGCGCTTTCGCCACCCGCCTCGACAGCTCCAGCGTATTAGGCGTCAGCCTCATCCGCTTTGGCGTGGATGACATCCCGAATACGACCGAGCTTATCGATGCAAACGGCAATGTGGATTATAACCGCATCACCACATTTTCCGCTGTGGATTGGGGCTTCCTCGTTTCATATGCGAAAGACCTGAAATTTCCGGGATTGCATGTAGGCGGAAATGTAAAGATCATCCGCAGGAAAGTGGGCGATTTTGCAGGTGCCTGGGGCTTCGGACTGGATGCCGGCGCGCAGTATGATTATAAAAAATGGAAATTCGCAGCAATGGCACGCGATGTCACCTCCACGTTCAATGCATGGAGCTATAATCTTTCCGATGAAACAAAGGCTGTGTTCCTGCAGACAGGAAATGAGATCCCGGAGAACGGGGTGGAGATCACCCTGCCAAAGCTGATCCTCGGGGTGGCACGCCGGTTTGAGATCTCAAAAAAGATCAGCCTGCTTGCAGAGTTCGACCTCGATAATACCTTTGACGGAAAAAGAAATGTGCTGATCAAAAGCAAAGCGGTGAGCATGGACCCGCACATCGGGCTTGAAGCAGGATACATGAATATGATCTTCCTGCGTGGAGGTTTTGGGAATATCCAGAACTATACGGATGCAGGCGGTAAAAAAGTAAGGACCTTCCAGCCGAACATCGGCGTGGGGATCCGCATAAAATCGGTGTACATTGACTATGCTTTAACAGACATTGGCGATCAGTCAGTTGCACTTTACTCAAATGTTTTTTCACTGAAGATCGATATCAACAGGAAAAAGCCAAAGTCATAACGGGAACTCAACATTCATAAATGATAAAACGCCTACTCGCGATTTGCATCTTATTATTTGTGTTTATTAGCGTAAGGGCCCAGCCTTATGGCAATGAATGGATCAGCTATTCCCAGCAGTATTACAAAATAAAGGTCGCGCAGAACGGCGTTTACCGCATCGATTCCGCCACGCTTGCCGCCGCAGGGATCAATCTCAGCGCCATCGACCCGCATCATTTCCAGCTTTTCAATAAAGGCACAGAGCAAAAAATTTACATCAGCGGTGAAGCCGATAACGTATTTAATGCTGGCGATTATATCGAGTTCTACGGTGAAAAAAATGACGGAACGCTCGATGCAAAACTATATAAGAACACTTCGTTCATCCCGAATCCATACTATAGCCTTGTAAACGACACCGCGGTATATTTTCTCACCTGGAACAATGCTGTTGCCGGCAGTCGCATGATCCCGGAAACAGATACGGCATTCAGCACATTCGGCCCCGCCGCAACTTATTTTTTCAAGGAAGAGATCCACGATATTCACACAGATTATTATGCGGGCGAAACCGATAATGTTGGAGGCACAGACGCGCGCTACACCAAAGCAGAAGGCTGGTTCGATTACAATACGATCGACCTTGGATACAATAATCAATACACGGGGCTTGTAAATACATCCAACAGGTATTTGTCCGGCCCTAATGCGGTGATCCGCACCGTTGTGGTCGGCGCTTCAAAGGATGTACAGCTGCTGCCCAACCCGGATCATCACTTGCTGATCGAGTACAAAGGCAGCTCCGGCTCATACCGCACGATGAAGGATACGCTCTTCTTCGGCTATGCATCCGGCATGTTTATAAAATCACTTCCCGTCGATTCACTCGGAAGCACATTCACCGATTTTAAATTTTCAAGTATTGCCGATGCAGCTTTCAGCTCCAACCGCACCGCCGTTTCGTACATTTATGTGAAGTACCCGCATACATTCGACCTCGAAGGAAAGAGCAGCTTTGAGCTTTTTCTTCCCGACAATTCACTTTCATCAAAATCATATCTTGACCTCAGTAATTTCAGCGCAGGCGGAACAGTGCGCCTGTACGACCTCAGCAATGGAAAAAGAATTGATGTGTTACCTTCAGGTGCAAACTACCGTGCCTTGGTACCCAACAGCGGCGCAGAAAAAAAGTGTTACATCACTTCCGATGCAAACATCATAAACATCACTTCTGTACAGGCTGTGACGCCTTCAGCACAGTTTACAAATTATGCAGCGCTGGCAATGGATTCGGCATTTGTGATCGTGACAAACAAAGCCCTGATGGCTTCTGCAATTGATTACAAAAATTACCGCAGCTCTTTTTCCGGCGGCACACACAGCGTATTGCTGGCGGATGTGGATGAGCTGTACGATCAGTTTGCATTCGGGATCGTGAAGAGCCCGCTTGCCATTCGTGGCTTTGCGGATTATTTGCTCGATAATTTTCCAACTGCTCCGCATGAGCTCTTCCTGCTCGGGAAATCCATTCACCTCAATTATTGCAGGCAGGATCCTGCGAATTATGCAGGTTGCCTTGTTCCCTCATTCGGCTATCCTTCCAGCGATAACTTGCTCACGGCGGGATTGAACGGAACAAACCTTGCACCCGCCATTCCTACCGGCCGCCTTTCGGCAAAGACCGATGCCGATGTGTTCATGTACAAGAACAAGATCGTGCAGTATGAAGCGCTTACCACCCCGGAAGAATGGATGAAGTATGTGCTGCATTTTGGCGGAGGCACAACCCTGGCCGAGCAGATCTCCTTCAAAAGCTTTTTAAACGGCTACAAAAATATTATACAGGATGTGAATTTCGGTGGGACAGTGATCAAGGAATTTTTCAAAAATACCACTGCGCCGATCACGATCAATTCTTCCGATACGCTCCGCGACCTCATCAACAACGGCGTTACCTTAATGACCTTTTTCGGGCATGCTTCCGGAAGCGGCTTTGACCAGAGCATCGACGACTGGAGCACCTACAGCCCGGCTCCGGGGCGCTATCCTTTCTTATTAGCGAACTCCTGCTATGCCGGCGATTTCCATTCCGACAGCCCGAGCTCCAGCGAAACGTACACTTTTCTGAACAACAACGGCGTGATCGGTTACCTCGGATCGGTCGGCCTCGGCGTTCCCTTTGCACTGAATTATTTCTCAACGGAATTTTATACCCAGATCGCAAGGACCAATTACAACAGAAGTGTGGGAAGCTCCATTAAGAGGACGATCGCCGCCATCGAGCCAACCGCACTTACGCAGGTGGATTCATTGCTGCGCCAGACCTGTTACGAAATGAACCTCCAGGGAGATCCTGCACTGAAGCTGCACATGTTCGACAAGCCGGATTATGCGATCACGAACAGCGATGTGTATTTTGATCTCACTACCGATCTTGATTCATTCACCGTGTATGCCGTCAGGAGGGATCTCGGGATGGCCGTGAACGATTCGATCGTCGACCAGCTGATCCGAATTCTGCCTAATGGCGACAGCCTCCGTTACCTTGTACACATCAAAGCGCCGAAATACAAAGACACCATTTCATTTAAAGTGCCTTTCGATTTTGTGAACGGGACAGGCTTGAACAAGATCATCGTGAGCCTCGACTGGTTCAATAATGTGGATGAGCTCAATGAAGGCAACAACAGCACCACCGCGATCGACCTGCTCATCAGCGGCGGCGATATTGTGCCCGTGTATCCTTATGAATTTGCGATCATTCCAACTGATTCCGTAACGCTGAAAGCCTCTACGGCCAATCCTTTCGCGCTTGCCAAAAACTACAGGTTCCAGGTGGATACAACAGACACGTTCATCAGCCCGCTTGCAGATACACTGATCAATTCCGGCGGCGGAGTGCTCAGCTGGAAGCCACCGCTTTCGCTTTCCGGCCGTACGGTGTATTACTGGCGTGTGAGCCCCGATTCCGTTGATACCACCGGCTTCAACTGGAGAGAAAGCTCCTTCCAGTACATTGCAGGCAAAAGAGGCTGGGAGCAGGCGCATTTCTTCCAGTTCAAAAATGATGGCTTCCGGTATGTGAAATTCAACAGGCCCCAGCGTAAATTCGATTTTGCAAACGACCTTGTTAGTTTGTTCGCTTCTACCGGAATTTATCCCTACACCGATATTTCGAACATCACCTACAAGTTTGATGGCTATGTGCGAAGCGTGTACACCTGCATTGAAGCGCCTGCATCGGGCTTCACATTTGTCGCGATCAATCCCGTAACAGGCGTTCCGCTTGTAAGCTCACAGGTAAGTCCGGGTGTTGGCACCTACAACGATTACCATTGCGCGAATGCAACATGGGATGCGATCGAGTTCCTCGATACCGACACAACATGGCAGAATACAATGGCAACCTTTTTAAATAACTTGCCGAACGGTTACCTTGTGCTCGGCTACAGCGAAGTGCATCCGCGTTTCGGCACCTATAACGCCAACCTGAATACGGCTTTTCAACGTATTGGCGCAACAAACATGAACGCGCTGCCGGATTCGCTGCCATACATCATCTGGGGCGTGAAGAATGCTGCGCCGGCTCCCGGCACTGCCACCGAGATCCAGGGCACTTCATTCAGCTCCGTGCCCACATTGAATACAACATTCAGCACCAACTGGAATGAGGGATACATTGCATCGCCTGTGATCGGGCCAGCAGTTAGCTGGGATTCGCTCTCCTGGGATTTTCATACATTGGATGGCGTCGCTACGCAGGACAGTATCAATGTGCGCCTGATCGGGATCGATGCGGCCGGCAATGAAACTGTGCTTGCGGATTTCGACAGCGCTACGCACGATGTGGCCGCACTCGGCGCATTGGTGAATGTGGCCACTTACCCGAAGATCCGCCTCGTTGCCTTCATGAAGGACGACAGCCTGCACACACCTCCTCAGCTCGAGCGATGGCAGGTGATCTATACGCCTGTTCCCGAAGCAGCCATCAATCCTGCCATTGGCTATAGTTTTGCAAATGATACATTGCAGGAAGGCGATAACATAAAGATCCGGCTGCCGATCCAGAACATCAGCGAATATCCGTTCACGCAGGACAGCTTGCTGGTGACCTATTGGGTGGAAGATCAGAACAGGGTGAATCACCCGCTGCCATCAAAGCTGAAAAAGAAGCCATTCAATCCTTCCGAAGTGCTGATCGACACTATCAATGTGAACACCACCGACTTTGAAGGAAACAGTGCTTTGTGGGTGGAAGTGAACCCTGTCGGACAAACCCGCTCCCAGCTGGAGCAGTATCATTTCAATAACATCGTGCGGATTCCGTTCCGTACCAATGTGGACAAGACCAATCCATTGCTGGATGTGACCTTCGATGGCGTGCACATTCTCAACAACGACATTGTTTCTGCAAAGCCGAATGTGCTGATTCAATTGAAGGATGAGAACAGGTTCCTTGCGCTCAATGATACCAATGATTTCAAAGTGTTCATCAAAAAGCCTTCTGCAACAATTGCACAGCGGATCTATTTCGGAAGCACCATGAGCTTCATCCCTGCTGTGCTGCCGAACAACAGCTGCAGGATCAATTACACCCCGCTGCTCTTTGAAGACGGCACTTACCAGCTGCTGGTGCAGGCAAAGGATAAATCCGACAACCAATCCGGCGCCATCGATTACAAGATAAATTTTGAAGTGGTGAACCGCTCAACCATCACGGAAGTGATGAACTACCCGAATCCCTTTTCCACCTCCACGCGTTTTGTATTCACGCTCACAGGCTCCGAAGAACCCACTAATTTTAAGATCCAGATCATGACGATTACCGGGAAAGTGGTGCGCGAGATTTACCAGGATGAGATCGGTCCTATTCACATCGGCAGGAACATCACCGAATTTGCATGGGATGGAAAGGATGAGTTCGGCGACCAGCTTGCCAACGGCGTGTATTTGTATCATGTGATCACCCGCATCAATGGAAATGATATCGAAAAAAGACAAACCGAAGCCGACCAGTATTTCAAAAAAGGCTGGGGTAAAATGTACCTGATGAGGTGATGAAGATCCGGCTTTGCATATTTCTTTTTATCCTTTCTTCGGCAGGATCAGTTGCCCAATCCACCTTTCAGAAGCTCAGGAGGCTTTCCCGCCCGGAAAAATGCTGGGTGTTTACGCATCCATTCACAGCAAAAAAAGCAATGAAGGTCACTTCCGAGGTGCTTTCCGTAGTGGATACCATAAAAAAATCCGGCCTCATAGGAACTGACATTGCCGGCGGAAAGATGGATGCATTCAAACATGCTTACTGGATGGCAAGTCTTTCGCTGGAGCTTGGAAAAAAGAAAGCACTTGCGCTTGGAAGGGCGCATGAAAAAGGAAATTACCTTCAGTACAAAAAACATACGCTGGAAGATTCCATTCTGCCCGATTCGGTCAGCTCCGAAATGGACATGCGGAATAATATTGTTGGCGCTGGTTTTTATGGCAATTGCCGTACCTATCGCAAAAATGATGTACAGGCGATCATACTCAGAAAACTGAATAACGGCGAGCTGAGCATTATAAAAAAGGACAGTGAAGGGCATTACGTATATTGTGACGGCACCCCGATCAACATGAGCGACTGGCAGGGAAAATGGAACATCCCGAAATGTCTTGTGGCATCGGATACCGAGTAAAACTTTATCTTTGACAAAAAAATCAACATTGAAAAAATACCAGCTTCTTTTACTTTCGATTCTCAGCGGCCTGCTGTTCTCGCTGGGCTGGTTCCCGCAGGGTTTTTTCCCTTTCCTGTTCATTGCATTCGTTCCTTTGCTGATGGTGGAAGATTATTTTTTCAGCAACCGGGATACATTAAAGCCGCGCTTACTTTTTCTCTTTGCCTATCTTGGTTTCTTCACCTGGAACATTTTAACAACCTGGTGGGTGAAGAATGCATCCTTCGGAGGTGCAGCACTGGCAATCTTTTGCAACGCACTGCTCATGTGCCTTCCTTTCCTGCTGTTCCACCGCGCGAAAAAACGCATCGGTGCGCAATGGGGCTATGTGCTGTTTATCTGCTTCTGGCTTTCCTTTGAGTTCATTCATTCCAACTGGGAGCTGAGCTGGTCGTGGCTCACGTTAGGCAACGGCTTGGCGGATGCTCCGGATGTGATCCAGTGGTACGAGTACACCGGGGTTTTCGGCGGCAGCCTCTGGATCCTGTTCGTGAATGTGATCGTATATGAATCGCTGAAAGGCTTTAAAGAAAAGGCAAAGCACGTACATGTGCGTAATGGCTGCATTGTTGCGGCCCTCATCATTTTCCCGGTTTCCATATCGTACATTGTAGGCTTGCGTGCCGAAACCTTTGCCAAAGGTGGGATCCAGGTGGTGGTGGTCCAGCCCAACATCGATCCTTACAACGAAAAATTTGATGCACCCTTTGAAGGACAATTGCAGAAAATGCTGGAGCTGGCTTCGCAGAAAGTGGATGAGTTCACCGACTATCTTGTGTTTCCCGAAACAGCCCTTACAGAAGAAATGTGGGAGAGCGAGATGGAGCAGAGCGGAAGCATCCAGATGCTGAGGATCTTCCTGCAGAAATATCCGAACCTGAAAATTGTTGTCGGCGCTTCCACCAACAAGCTGTATGCCCCGGGAGAAGAGCTTTCTGTGACCGCCCGGAAATTCACCAACGAAGATGCTTATTACGATTCCTACAATACTGCCTTGCAGGTGGATCATTCGGGGCGCATCCAGGTGTATCATAAATCGAAGCTGGTACCCGGGGTTGAGCAGATGCCCTTCCCGTTTATTTTCAAACACCTTGAGAGTGTTGCCATCGATCTTGGCGGGACTACCGGAGGATTGGGGACGCAGGAAGAGCGTACCGTTTTTGTTTCACCGGATGATCAAAGGACAGGCGTTGCGCCCGTGGTGTGCTATGAAAGCGTGTACGGCGAATATGTAAGCGAGTATGTAAGGAATGGCGCAAACTTTATCGCGATCATCACCAACGACGGCTGGTGGGGCGATACCCCGGGCTATAAGCAGCATTTGAAATACGGCCGCTTGCGCGCAATCGAAACACGCAGGTGGATCGTGCGCTCTGCCAACACAGGCATTTCCTGCTTCATTACGCCGACAGGTGAAATTAAACAGCCTACACAATGGTGGGTTCCTGCCGTGGTCTCCCAGCGGATCCAGCTGAGCCACGAGCTGACTTTCTACACACGCTACGGCGATTACATTGCACGCGCTGCATTTTGCCTTGCCATTGCGCTGTTGCTGTACGCATTGCTGCTGCGGTTCAGGAAGATCCGGAGATCGTAAATAAATTTTTTCCCGATTTTCATCATGCCGTGCTCCGACACGGCATCTCTACGCAATCTCCATTCCTGCAGAATTCCTTTCATCTCAGGATTATAGAGAGATACCGTGTCCCCGGATCAGGTCCGGGGCAGGCATGGCACGGTATGACAGGACATCCTGCATTCTATACCCTACTAAACAATTCCCTCACTTTATCGGTTATTAATAAGGACACAAAAAGCCTTAATTGCCAAAAAATAGTAATTTTACGCCATGGAAAAATTTGATGTTACCGTTATCGGTTCCGGCCCCGGAGGATACGTTGCTGCCATCCGTTGTGCGCAGCTTGGAATGAAAACCGCGATCATTGAAAAATACACTACGCTTGGCGGAACATGCCTCAATGTAGGCTGCATTCCCTCCAAAGCCCTGCTCGATTCTTCCGAGCATTATCACAATGCAACACATACCTTCACCGAGCATGGTATTGATGTGAAGGACGTGAAAGTGAACCTGAAGCAGATGATCAAGCGCAAAGGCGATGTGGTAAAGCAGACCTGCGATGGGATCACCTTCCTGATGAAAAAGAACAAGATCACCGTATTCACAGGACATGGCTCCTTCGTAAATAAAAACACAATTTCCATCGCTTCCGCAGATGGCAAAACAACCGAGATAGAAACGGCAAAAACCGTCATCGCTACAGGCTCAAAGCCTTCATCCCTGCCGGGGATAGAGATCGATAAGAAAAGAGTGATCACTTCCACAGAAGCACTGGAGCTCACCGAAGTTCCGAAGCACATGGTCATCATCGGCGGTGGTGTGATCGGCCTGGAGCTGGGATCGGTGTATGCACGGCTGGGCTCAAAAATTTCTGTTGTTGAATTCACCGGCGGCATCATCAGCACTATGGATGGCGCACTGGGCAAGGAATTGCAAAAGAGCCTGAAAAAACTGGGTTTCGAATTTTATTTCAACCACAAGGTAACAGGCACTTCCGTAAAAGGAAAAGAAGTGACCGTTACTGCAGATAATGCCAAAGGGGAAAAAGTGGAGATCAAAGGCGATTATTGCCTTGTATCTGTTGGCAGAAAACCATATACCGAAAACCTCGGCCTTGATAAAGCAGGAGTGAAGGTGGATAACCGCGGAAAAGTGGAGACCGATGATCACCTGCAGACAAACATTGCTGGCATCTACGCGATCGGCGATGTGGTAAAAGGTGCCATGCTGGCGCACAAAGCAGAAGAAGAAGGAACATACGTTGCTGAAACAATAGCGGGACAAAAGCCGCACATCAATTATAACTTAATTCCCGGTGTGGTTTACACATGGCCTGAAGTTGCGGCAGTTGGTTATACCGAAGAGCAATTGAAGGAGCAGGGAAAAAAATACAAAGTGGGAAGCTTTCCGTTCAAGGCAAGCGGAAGGGCACGCGCATCCATGGATACAGATGGCTTCGTAAAGGTGCTTGCCGATGAGGCCACCGATGAGATCCTTGGCGTTCATATGATCGGGCCGCGTGCTGCAGACATGATCGCGGAAGCGGTAGTAGCGATGGAATACCGTGCAAGTGCAGAAGACATCTCCCGCATGAGCCACGCGCATCCTACATTCACCGAAGCGATCAAGGAAGCATGCCTCGATGCAACAGGAAAACGCGCACTGCATATTTAATTTTTCACCGCGAAGACGCAAAGACGCGGGGAATTAATTTAAAAAAAGATCTTTGCGCCTCCGCGCCTCTGCGGTAAAAGAAAGAAATGAAGACCGGAGTACTCTTAATAAATCTCGGAACACCCGACAGCCCATCAACGCCGGATGTCCGCAAATACCTTACACAATTCCTCAACGATCCGCGCGTGATCGACATCAGCCCTGTGGGCCGCTTTATCCTTGTAAATGGGATCATCGTGCCTTTCCGTGCGTCAAAATCGGCAAAGCTGTACCAGCAGATCTGGACAAAGGAAGGATCGCCCCTGCTGGTCAACAGCAACAAAGTAAAAGAAAAATTACAGCAGGAGCTGGGGGCTGGATTTATTGTGGAGCTGGGAATGCGCTACCAGAGCCCTTCCATCGAATCGGCCCTGGATCAGCTGCGTGCAGCACAGGTAAGCAATATCATCATGATCCCATTGTACCCGCAATATGCATCTTCCAGCACCGGATCATCCGTTGAAGAGGCGATGCGTATTCTCAGGAAATGGGAAGTAACACCTTCTGTAAAGGTCATCTCTAAATTTTACGATCATCCCGGCTTTATTGATGCCTGTGTCGACCGCGCAAAAAAATACAACATCAGCGCTTACGATTACGTGGTGTTCAGCTATCATGGCCTTCCCGAAAGGCACATCATGAAAGGCGCTGCACATTACGGAAGCAACTCCTGCAAGCTGGGAAGCTGCTGCGATGTGATCACGGAAAAGAATCAATACTGTTACCGCGCAAATTGTTTTGAAACAACCCGGCAGCTGGTGAAGCGTTTGAACATCCCGGAAGGGAAATATGAGACCACCTTCCAGTCGAGGCTCAATGATAAATGGATCAAGCCATACAGCGATAAGGTGATTGCTGAAAAAGCAAAAGAGGGAAAAAAGAACATCCTTGTGTTCTCACCTGCATTTGTTGCCGATTGCCTCGAAACCATTTACGAGATCGGCACCGAATACCAGGAGATCTTTCATGAGCATGGCGGTGAAAAAGTGCAGCTCGTGGAAAGCCTCAACGACTCTCCCGCCTGGATCAACGCACTGAAAAGCATGGTGCTGGAAAAGGCATAAAAAAATCCCGGTTTGTTATCAAACCGGGATTTTTATTTTATACCATTAAGGCTTTATGACCAGCCGCTGGCTGTAGAAGACATTCATGCTCGAGGCCGTTACAAGGTAAACTCCCGGAGCTATATTGTGATCGCTGTCGATCGCTTCGATCTGCCCGTTTGCCGTTTCTATCACCATTACCTTGGAATAGAATTCACGCCCCCTAATATCTCTTACCACAACGAGGATCTCCTGTCCTTTTGCCGCATTCAGCTGGATCTTTACATCGGATGCATTACCCGGGTTCGGGAAGATGGAGAATCCGAAATCGCCGTTTGCATGATATTCAACAGGTACAATGTTCGAATAAACGAAGACCCCGTTAAAGTCCGTTTGTTTCAGGCGGTAATAGGAAACGCCTTCATACGGATTGAAATCTGTTTCCATGTACTCGTGAACAGCGCTGCTGCTGCCTTGTCCGTCAACTTTAAGCACTTCTTCGAAAGTAGTTCCATCCTGGCTTCTTTCAAGTGTGAAATAATCGTTGTTGGTTTCAGTGGCAGTCACCCATTTCACAAGGACTTTACTTACATCAAGGTTCGCTTCAAAGCTCAGTAATTCAACCGGGAGCACTACCGGCACACAGCTCAGCGTAGATGATCCGCCGCCGGTATTCCAGCTCAGTGTATATGGCGCTGCACTGGCAGTATATCCATCCACGAGGAGAACATATACATCGCCTGCAGTAACAGCTAAGTTCTGAACCCACCTGTTACCGCCGGCACCTTCGCTGTTATCGGTCTGAGGTGAATTGTTTGCACTGTTGATGCCGGTATTTCCGGCGCTTGCCGCCCAGGAGCACCTGATTGGGTCAGCCGGTGGAGGGCAGGCATTGGTAGGCCCCCATAATGCAAAATCATAATCATCCGAACCGCTACTTGGGGCGATAGTAAGCTGCAGTGTTCCGGTACTGCCGATATTTACATAATACCAGGAAGAGTTATGCTCTGTGGAGAGGCATCCCTGGTTACATACATTCAATTCCTGGGCTCCGGATCCGCTGCTGTTACCCACGAAGGAAGCATTGCTGCAGACCTGTGTTCCGCCATTGCAGTTTTGAAGGCTGGCTCCGGGGGCAGGAATATAAAAGCAGATGCTGAATGTTCCTACATTTGCGGCAGCACTGCCATACATCCAGAACCTGAGGAAATAGGTGTCGCCCGGAATAAGCCCGCAAAGGGAAAGCTGCGGCATAGACCCCGGTCCGCTGTCATCATCGCAGGCAACACTGGTAAGCGTTCCTGTACAGGTGTTGTCGGAAGAGCTGAACAGCTGCATCACACCATCGGTGATTGTACCGGTATTTGATGTAATAATGATCTGTCCGCTTGCCGGCGCCACAAATTTATACCATACATCCGGGCTTCCCCGGCCGGGTGCCGTTGGGCAGGTAGGTGTATTGCCGTTTGCGGCATTGTTCTGATAAGTAGCCCCAACGGTTGTACCAGCTGTATATGTAGCGCAAATTCCCGAGTTTACAACCATTAATGTGGCCGCACAGGGAGTATTGCCCTGTGAAAAGCTTTTACCGCATAGCACAGTAAACAGAAAAGCGAAAATGATATGTTTGCTTAGCTTCATATCTTTTTTATCTTTCTAAGCCTGTTGGGGCAGGTGAAATTTTCCTGAAATAACGGGGTACATACCCTAATTCTGTAAGTTTGAAAATGAATTTGGATTCGGGCGCATCAAAAGCCGATTTCAGGGTGATGGTGCTGTCTGAAGCTGAAAAGGACTGATCGTCCGAGTCAAACATGGCGCTTAATTCCGGGCTGATCTCCTTGGCTGTAACGGCAGTGTTAACTCCGTTGATCTTCATTTTGTAGATGATAGGGCTGGTGGCGGGAGTCTGAGCCCTTATGTAAACGGAAAAGAATAACAAAATCGCAACAAATAAACACTTCTTCATGTATGTTTTTTGATAGATGCCTTAATAGCCGGGCAAGTTTTAAACAATAAATTAGAGTAGTAAAGAGTAGTTACTTATCTTTGTATAGATACAAAAATAAGCAAAAAAGTTGCATTTATCCTAATTAAAGTCCTTCTAAGCTCTGTCTTAAAATAAGCTTCTACGTATACTTGCAAAATATTGTTTCGAAAGAAATTGACAAAAAGATACAAAATTCCGCTTTTCCTGCTTCTTTCCGTTTTTTTCTGCGGTTTTTCGCAATCTGGCAACAGCTGGCATCTTAAAAAATTTGAGAACGGGATTTCAGTTTACACGCGGAATGCACAAAATTCCGCTTTCAAGGAGCTCAAGTCCGTTTGTGTCCTCAAAACTTCACTGGGCAGTATTGTTGCCCTGCTGAACGATTGGGACACCTATCCGCAATGGGTGTACAAATGCGGCAAATCCACCACGCTGAAAAAGATCAGCGGGGCCGAGCTGATCCATTACCAGACAGTGGTGGCGCCCTGGCCGGTGGATAGCCGGGATTTTGTGGTGAACGTGAGGCTTTCACAGGATCCTGTTTCCAGGATCGTGAAAATAGTTTCCAGCTGCCGGCCCGATTATATCCCCAAAGTGCCCGGCTATGTGCGGATCACCGAGTTCAGCGCCTCCTGGACGCTTGTCCCGCAAAAGGACGGTAACGTGGAAGTGACCTACCAGCTGCTTGTAAATCCCGGAGGATATGTTCCGGCATGGCTGGTGAACCTTGCCGTGGTGGAAGGGCCCTATGAAACAACCCTTCATTTCATGGAATGGGTAATGAAGGAAAAATACCAAAAAGCTATTGTTCCCTTAATAAAAGATTGAAGGACTTTAACAAATAAAAATTTAACTTTGCAGCCATTGTGAGAAACAATGAATATTGAATATGGCCATTGAAGATCAGAAAAAAAGCAGCATACCTGAGTCGGAGAAGTTTATAAACATTGAGAAAGCGATCGCTTCAAAAAATCCGAAACTCCTAAAATTTTTACCGGGATTTTTATTGCGTTACATCAAGCGCACGATCCACGAAGATGAGCTGAATGATGCTATTTACCGTTATCGCGACCGGCACGACATTGAGTTTGTGAATGCAGCCATGGAAGAGTTTGGCGCCAATATAAATGTGCAGGGAGATGAGAACATACCACGTACAGGCGGGGTGATCATGGCAGCAAACCACCCGCTTGGAGGGCTTGACGGTGTTGCATTCATGAAAGTGGCGGGGCAGTACAGGCCCGATATCCGCTTTTTTGTGAATGACCTCCTGATGGCACTCAAAAATTTCGGCTCTATTTTTATCCCCGTAAACAAGCACGGAAGGAACTCTTCGGATTACATGCAGAAATTTGAAGAGATCTATGCATCCGACAATTGCCTGCTGATCTTTCCTGCCGGACTGGTTTCGAGAAGGCAGAAAGGCCATGTGATCCAGGACCTGGTATGGCGCAAAAGCTTTATTACAAAGGCAATCCAGTATAAAAAGAATGTGGTCCCTGTTTTTATTGACGGTAACAATTCTAAGTTTTTTTATAACCTCGCTTACTGGAGAAAAAAGATCGGCATCAAAGCAAACCTCGAAATGTTCTACCTTGTAGACGAAATGTACAAACAAAAAGGAAAAACCATTACCTTTATTTTCGGAGAAGCGATCTCCTGGGAAACATTTACGAAAGATCAGCCGGCCGAATACTGGTCGGAAATGGTGAAACAGCATGTGTATGCTTTAAAATCGGGAGACAAGTCCAAAATGCTCCCTACCATTAAAGGCCATCAGAATGCTTCAAAATAATTATTGAACGTATGCAAGCCATTATAGAACCGGTCGACAAAAAAGTATTAGAATCAGAGCTTACTCCCCAGCGCTTTGTGCGCGATACCAATAACGGGAACAATGAGATCTACATCATTACGCAGCACGATTCCCCGAATGTAATGAAGGAGATCGGGCGGCTGCGTGAATACACATTCCGAACTGCCGGCGGCGGCACCGGGCACGAGATCGATATCGATGAGTTTGATGTGGCCGATGCGCCTTACAAGCAGCTCATCGTGTGGAACCCGGAAGAGAAAGAAATTGTAGGAGGTTACCGCTTTATAAAATTAAAAGATGCGCCTCTTGAAAATGGCATTGTACAGGTAGCCACCACAGAGCTTTTCCGCTTTTCAGAAAAATTCATGAAGGAATACGTTCCTTATACCATAGAATTGGGCCGTTCATTCGTACAGCCGAAATACCAGCCTTCCGTAGATAACCGCAAAGGATTGTTTTCACTGGATAACCTTTGGGACGGGCTTGGCGCTATTGTGGTGGACAATCCCGACATCGAACATTTTTTCGGCAAGGTAACCATGTACACCGATTTTAATATCGAAGCACGCGATATGATCCTTGCTTTCATGGAGCATTTTTTCCCTGATCCCGAAAAGCTGGTGAGCCCGCTCGAGCCGCTGCATTTAAAAACAGATGTATCCGGATTTATCAGTTCGATCGAAGGCCTTTCTTATAAGGAAGCGCACCGCATCCTTGGGCAGAATGTCCGTGAGCGCGGTGAACACATACCTCCGCTGGTGAATGCATACATGAACCTTTCTGCCACCATGAAAACATTCGGTACCTCCATGAACTCGCATTTTGGCGAAGTGGAGGAGACCGGCATCCTGGTGACCATTGCAGACATTTACGATACCAAAAAAGAGCGGCATCTCGCTACCTATAAGAAGTAGCGCTGTTTTTATTGCCCGTTTTCCCTCCCGGTTATTTTTACAAATAACCCAAAAATCTTACATCTGCCCGTTTTTCATTTAGTTCGGTTATTAAGCCCTCCCGGAGTGCCGTTACTTTGCCTCGTTAATAACCCCTAAACTATTAAGCCATGAAAAAATGTTTACTAATCGCATTTAGTGTCCTGATCACTAAAAGTGAAGCACAGCAGATCTCCTTTGAAAAAACGTATGCAAGCAAAGCTTCCCTGGAAGCGTCCTCTGTAATTATGGTTTCTCATCCTGATTCATCCGTAGCTTCCCCTGCGGAGAACCTTACGTATTCCATTCAGCAAACTACTGAAGGAGGTTACATTAAACTGTCACCGGAAAAAGGAATTTCAGAAGACCTGAACATCAGACTTTCAAAAACAGATAAGTACGGAAGGATCACCTGGGAAAAAGTGTTTGGCGGATCTTCCGACGATATTGGAAAATCGGTGCGCCAGGCAGCTGATGGCGGTTATGTATTCACAGGCTCAACCAAAAGCTTCGGAGTAGGCGGATACGACGTGTTGCTGACAAAAACCGATTCGCTTGGCAATGAGCAGTGGACAAAAACGTTTGGAGGCACAGGCGATGATAATGGAGCGCTTTTACGCCTTTCATCAGATGGCGGCTACGTGATCTCAGGAACAAGCAACAGCTTTGGTGCGGGCGACAGGGATATATATGTAATTAAAACGGATGTAAACGGCGAGCTTGCATGGGCGAAAACATACGGCGGAACAAGCGATGACAAAGGCTGCTCTGTACTTGAGCTTTCGGGCAACAACCTGCTCGTGCTGGGAACAACTTACAGCTTCGGGGCAGGCCAGTCGGATATTTACCTGCTGAAGCTTGGTTCGGATGGAACGGAGCAGTGGGGAAAAGCGATAGGTGGCGCGGATGCTGAAACAGGCACGGCGGTGAGCGTTGCACAGGACGGCGGATTCATTATCACCGGATCGACCTCCAGCTTTGGCGAAGGTGCTGAAGACCTTTACCTGGTTCATACAAACGGGAACGGCGATGTTACCTGGTCGAAAACCTATGGTGGCATCAAAACCGAAAATGCTTATGGTGTAAAGCCGACAGCTGATGGTGGATACATTGTTGCCGGCTCAACAAGCAGTTTCGGAGTGGAAGGCTCTGACCTGTACCTTATTAAAGCCGACAGCACAGGAAATTTACAGTGGAGCAAAACGTATGGTACCGACGGGAATGATATGGGAACTGCTGTGATCGGGACAAACGACGGAGGATATGCAGTGATTGGCGGCACAGAGAATTTCATCATGGGAAAAATGGAAACATACATGGTCAAAACCGATGCAAGCGGAAATACGTTATGCAATACGGCCATCACCACATCGGCAAGCGGAATGGCGCCATTTACCGAAGCGGTGATCAGCCCTAATTTTTTAACCGATGGATTATCAATGGCAACCAGCTGTTCATTGGTGAGCCCCGACTCATTGGTTGCGGAACAACTGCGTGTGCTCTGCTCCAGCGAGGCACTTATTGTGAACAACGCTTCAATTATGCCGGGCCTCGACAGCAATTTGCTCAATGCAGATGCACAGGTCTTTGATTCGGCTTTCGTTGCAAAATCATTCGTAGCGACGGCGGCAGCTGAAACATTCAACGTATATCCGAACCCGGGTAACGGATCCGATATTCATGTGGCGATTAACTCGGCAATGGGTGAAGAGCTGCTGGTGATGGTGTACGATGTAATGGGAAGAGAAAGCTATTCAAAAGTGCTGGTGATGGAAACAGAAGGAGAAAATGTATTTGCGATCGATCCTGATGGCAGGCTGAAGCCCGGTGTTTACATGATCACCGCCACATCTCAGAGAAGTAATTTCAGCAAAACGCTGATCGTAAAATAAAAGGCAAAAATAGTTTATGGGGTCTGATCAGATTTAGGGTTCTTATCAGATAGAGAGCAGCCGTTCCTTGGGACGGCTGCTTTTTTATAAAAAAATGCTACCTTTATTTTTTTAAATAAAAGACCAATCCAACAATGGAGATCCGCTCGGCACAATTCGTTATCAGTAATACAGACATTGCAAAATGTCCGGCGCCGGCACTGCCCGAATATGCATTTATCGGGAGGTCCAATGTTGGGAAATCATCTCTCATCAACATGCTGGTGAGCCGCAAGGACATGGCCAAAACCTCCGGCAAGCCCGGTAAAACGCAGCTGATCAATCATTTCATTGTGAATGAGAACTGGTACCTGGTCGATCTTCCGGGTTACGGCTATGCGCAGGTGTCGAAAGAGAAGCGTGAAAAATGGGAAAAATTCATCCGCGATTATATCCTGAACCGTGAGAACCTCATGTGCCTGTTCGTGCTGGTGGATTCGCGCTTAAGCCCGCAGCAGGTGGATCTTGAGTTCATGGACTGGCTGGGGGAGAACAACATTCCGTTCGTGATGGTGTTTACAAAAATGGACAAGCTTTCGAAGGCAAAAACGGCGAATAACATTGCCAACTACAAGGAAGAGATGGGCCGCAGCTGGGATGAGCTTCCTCCCTGCTTCTATACTTCGGCAGAAAAGAAAGAAGGCAGGAAAGAGATCCTTGATTTTATCTCTGATACAAACAAACTGTTTAAGTAGGAGAACAAGGCCTGCTTCTCGATACGCTTCGCACTCGAAGTGACCTTGTCAGGAAACAGCATAAATCAAAAAGGCCCCGTGCATTTGCATAGGGCCTTTCCTTTTATAATGTAAGCTGCTTACTTGCTTCTCAGCAATGTAACAAAGCCTGCCGTGCTGTTGTCTTTCGAGGTAACAGAAACTGCTTTCAGGATAAAATAATATGTTCCGTCGCTCAGCTCAACTCCTGAAGTGGTGCGGCCGTCCCATTTAACGCCTGCATCGGTGGAGGTGAATACTTTTGTTCCCCAGCGGTTGAATACATCGAGCTGGAATTCTTTAATTCCGGAACTGTTGATGAAGAAGAAGTCATTAACACCATCGCCGTCCGGTGTAAACACGTTCGGGATGTTGATGAACTCAAGCACATCCACATCGATCACCATGCAGGCCGTATCGGCGCAGCCAGTGCTGTTGCTTGCTGTTAAGCAAACAGTCTGTAAACCGTTGTTGGTATATCCGTGAGAAGGATTCTGCAGCCCGGATGTTCCGCCGTCGCCGAAATCCCATGCCCATGAAGTGGCTCCGCCTGTGCTCAGGTCGGCAAAGTTGTAGTTAAAGCCGATGGAAGTGGTATCGAAATTTGCCACCGGTGGAAATGAAACATTCACCGTACAGGAAACCGGGTCAGAAAAACATCCGACAGAGTTCGTATCGATCACCGTGATAGGGCCGGAAACTGCGCCCCAGTCAACATTGATGCTGTTCGTGCCTGCCCCGGAAGTGATGGTTGTTCCTGCAGGAGTTGACCATACGTACGTTGAACCTGCCGGTGCGCCGCTCGCAGTAAATGTATTTCCGCTGGAGAATGCACATACATCGTTACATGCAAATACAGGCTCGGAGAGTTTCGCACGCGATAAAATATACGGGTCGTTTGAAAAATCCGACCAGCTTGTTTTCAGGTTATCATTATAGGTTGCACTTGCAGTAGCGGTAACAGTTCCCATGTTATTCCACAAAGCACCCGTTGGAGTGTTCCATTGTGCAAGCCCGTCCCATGGGCCATCAGCAGCCTGGTCATAAAAAATATCAATGTTCGCATTGTCAGCTCCCGCTGAGCGGTTGACCTGGTGGTAGAACTTGTTGGTCACCTTACACATGGACGTGTCAATCTGCAGCACATTGAACCCATCAAGCGTGGCAGTGTTGTTTCCAAGCCGCGCCGTGAATGTGTTTGCTGCAAATGATCCCGGTGTAAGCTGTACAGCGCGGAAACGCTGTGTTCCATTGCTTGAGCCGGTAGGGAATACATACGCTGAGGTGGAATTGGTAACCCTTGATAAGGATCCGCCCACATCGCTGCTTACATATCCTTCGCCACCGAATGTGGTAATGCCGGTAACCGCTGCCACAGCAGGGTTCAGCACAAACATAGTATTTGTTTTTGTTTCAAGCTCGCGGTCGCTGAGGTCTAAAACACCGTTTGTTCCGATGTTCGCATTTACAAGCTGCAGTGTTTTCTTACGGTTGGCAGCAAGGCCGGTACCGGTAAGTGTAAGGTTATTGAAGGTGGTTACAGTTCCAACAGTGCTGGTCACGAACTGCTGAAGATTGCCGTTCAGGATCACAGTGCTGGTGCCTGCAGAAAAAGTTGCATCATTGGTCCAGTCCTGCTCTACTTTATATGTTCCGTTCCCCTGCAGCGTGGATCCGTTGGTAAGCAGTACGCTTCCCGGTGTTCCGCTGTTTGCAATGGTCATGGTGCCGTTATTCTCAAATACAGGAGTTGTTCCCGCTGCACCGTCGTTCTGGAAACCGCCATTCACCTGCACAATTGCGGCAGGAGCAGTATACACCAGCGCACCGTTATTGAACAGGATGTTCTGGGAGATTGCGGGAAAACCTGTGAGTCCTGCAATAGCAAGCAATCCGATGGTTTTACCTAAGCTGTGTTTTGGAGTAGTCGTTTTATTCATGTCCGGAGATTTAATTCAGGCTTGTAAATTATAGCCCGTACCAATAACAAATTAAGTGAAAAAAAGAGTCAAATCCAAATTCCGGCTCAGATTATTAAAATCAGCTTAATTTCCCTGCTTTTCGATCAGGTTCAGCTTCTCTGCAAAATGCTGGGCGTAAGCACGCATCTCTTTTGCCGAATCGCCTTCTCCTGTTGCCCTTTCAAAGGTATCTGCCATGGAAAGAAGGCACTGGTGGTAGAATTGCTTCATTTCATCCACCATCATGTCCTTGGTCCAGAGGTCGATCCGGAGCGTATTGTTCTCGTTGGCATCCCATAAGGCGATCATCACCGCTTTGCTTGCGCTTTTTTCCATGCCGTCTTCGGCACTCCAGTCGATCTTTTCCGGTAAATTATTTTCGTCAAGCGTAACTGTAAACTTAATTTCTGATTGTTTCATGATTATAGATTGATAATTTTTAAATAGATACTATTTGGTATACTTAATGTCAGTTCGGGTTTTCGCCTTTTTCCGGCGAAAGTATCAAGAACAGCTACTTCCGATACTTCTGCCTTCGGTCGAACCCGATTGAATTGCCATTAGGAATTATTTCGAAGGCTTATACTTCGCTTTCGTAAGGATCTTCTGCGCATCGGTTTCCGCCATCAGCTCCGGGATGGTAACCTTTGGATTTGCCTTCATGTACTGGCGTACGATCTGCCAGCCGATCCAGTATCCGATCCGCGGCGCCGATTCCTTGCTGAGCGCACTTGTAAACGGCCCTTCGGCAGTGAACTTCATGATCTCCGCCTGGTCGGTGGTGTATAATAATTTCTGTGCTGCGAAATAGCTCCATACATTGAACTCATTCTGCTTGCAGTATTCCATCTGCTCTTTCGAATAGCGGATCTTGATCGTGTCATTTACATCCGGCAGCATCGCATCGGTCAGGTACATGATCTTTCCCATGTAGGTAATCTCGCTCAGGAGATCGCTTTTGTCCATGTTGTACGGAAATGCGGAAACCAGCAGTTCCCGGGTCGCATCCGGCACAATGTTCTCTTTGTTCATGAACATTGTTTTGTAGCGCGGCAGTGCCAGCATCTGGTAGAATTTAGTGTCGCTCCCGAGGTACATCTCCAGTCCGATCCCCAGTGTGCTGTCTACCGGGATGATCCATTGGTTATAACCGGAGATCATTGTAACAATGGCCGGGATCTTTTTGCCGGGAAAATAATAAAGGAGGTGTTTGAATACACCGGTCAGTTCTTCCTTCAGTCCATCTGTGGTAGGATATACTTTTTTAACCGTTTCATAGGTTTCGCGCATGTCCCTGTCGTAAATGAACTGCTTTAGCCGGAATGCATACGCCGAATCGCGCACATCGCCATTGTTGATGATCCTGCTGAAAAAAACAGGATAAAAACTTCCGTATTTCGACTGGAGCTTCTCCGTGTTAGCTTTAATATTGGAAGTATCCATCGTGAAGAGGTCCTGGTCGAGGCGCTTGATGCTGAAACCGGGGATGCTCACATCACTTACATCCACATGAAGCGCATCGCTGCCGCATGAGCTTAGAAATGCAAGCAGGCTGAGCAGCAGGGCGCAGAAATTAAAATTTTTCATATAAAAAAATTATACTTATTATTGTGGAACTAAATATGGATGGCTTACCACATTAAAATTTAAAACCCAAAAATATGAAAAATATGAAGAAGATACTTACATTATCAGCATTAGTGCTTGCCACTTCCTTTGCTTTCGGGCAGGATGACGCAGCATCGAAACACGTGCGTTTTGGCTTAATGGTATCACCCTCAGTGAACTGGCTGAAATCGGGAGAGAAGATCATTGAGAAAAACGGTTCTGCAATGAGATTCGGCGGCGGGCTCGGCCTGGAGTTCAGGCTGACCAATGTAGCGGTATTTGCAACCGGGCTTATGATCAATACAAGCGGCGGAAAAGTGAAATACAGGAACGACCTTTCGGGAAACCCTTCTTCCAGCTATATTGCTTTCTTTTATGACAAGGAAAATGACGAGATCGCGGAATTCCAGCCTGCATACGATGCATACACCGGGACAAGCACAGGCTCTACCCGTTACGATGCCTGCCTGATCAACGAGCGTAAATACAGCATCACGTATGTTACACTGCCTTTGACGCTTAAATTAAGGACCAAGGAAATAGGTGCACTTACGTATTTCGGAATGTTCGGGATCAATTCCTCGTTCAGGGTGGCTGCAAAAGCAACAGATGAAGTACAACGTCTTTCCACATCAACAGGAACCTGGCAGGCTCCTGAAACGATCTCAAAATCGGATGTTAAAAAAGATGTAGCCCTGTTCAATGAAGCGCTCAATATGGGATTAGGAGTGGAATGGAACCTGTCGGGCTCAACTTCCCTTGTGATCGGTGCAAACTACCTGCTGGGCTTTACAAATGTTGTAAAGAACAATTCCGATTACCTGCAGAAATTCACAGAAGGCGGCCCGGGATACGGTGCTCCTTTGAAGCAAAGCCTGAAATCGAACAGCATCGGCTTAACGATCGGTGTTTTGTTCTAACAGTGAATAGTTAGTAAATTTAATCCCGGCTTCACGATGGTGAGGCCGGGATTTTTATTTTTGAGTAATGAAAAAGAAAGAAGTGATTGATCACATTGTAGCCTGGCTGAAAGACTACAGTGATCGGAGCAATACAAACGGGTTTGTGATCGGCATCTCCGGCGGCATCGATTCTGCGCTTACTTCCACGCTTTGCGCGAAAACAGGCAAGCAGGTGATCTGCCTCAACATGCCGATCCACCAGCAGAAAGCCGAGTACGACAGGGGGCATGAGCACATCGACTGGCTGAAGAAGCAATTTAAGAATGTGAGCTCGCATGAAGTGGAGCTTACAAAAACCTTCCAGGCGATGGAGCAAACATTGCCCACGGAGATCCAGGACTGGCTCACGATGGCGAATACGCGCTCGCGTTTGCGGATGACAACACTGTATGCATTTGCCTGTCACCACAAAATGCTGGTGGCCGGAACAGGAAATAAAGTGGAGGATTTTGGCATCGGCTTTTTTACAAAGTATGGCGATGGCGGGGTTGACCTCAGCCCGATCGCAGGTTTAATGAAATCGGAAGTGTTCATGCTTGCGCAGGAACTGGGAGTGGTGGATTCGATCCGCGCTGCAAAGCCTACGGATGGCCTGTTCTCGGATGGCAGAAGCGATGAGGACCAGATCGGTGCAACGTACGATGAGCTGGAGTGGGCGATGAAGTTCCTCGACAACCCGCATGATTTCAGCCTGTTGAATGACCGCCAGAAAATCGTACTCGATATTTACACACGCATGAACAAGGCAAACCAGCACAAGATGAACCCCATCCCGGTTTGCGTGATCCCACAAGAATTAAAATAATCATGATCGAACAGCTCTACTCGCATTTCAAAGATCATCCTCTTGTTTGCACCGATACGCGCGGGATCATCCCGGGCTCCATATTTTTCGCATTGAAGGGCGGCAATTTCAACGGCAACATGTTTGCTGAACAGGCGCTGGAAAGCGGATGCTCTTTGGCGGTGATCGATGAGGCTGCGTATAAAAAAGATGAACGTTATTTTCTCGTGGAAGATGTGCTGACTGCATTGCAGCAACTGGCAAATTATCACCGCAGGCAATTAAATATTCCCGTGATTGGCATTACAGGCTCCAACGGGAAGACCACTTCGAAAGAGCTGGTGAATGCTGTGCTCAGCCGGAAATATAAGGTGCTGGCGACGAAGGGGAATCTCAACAACCACATTGGAGTTCCCTTAACGTTGCTTTCGATCGATACCAGCCACGAGATGGCCATCGTTGAAATGGGTGCCAATCACCAGGGAGAGATCGAGCTGTTAAGTACCATCGCAGAGCCTGGTTTCGGGATCATCACCAACATCGGCAAAGCGCATCTTGAAGGTTTCGGCGGAATAGAAGGTGTGAAAAAAGGAAAGAGCGAGCTGTATAAATTCATCCGGCAGAAAAAAGGAAAAGTGTTTGTGCATGGAGACGATGAGGTGCTGGTCGAATTGTCGGCAGCGAATGATAAGGTTACTTACGGTACAAAAAAATTATACGATATTGTCGGCAGCATGGCACCGCCCGCTAACAGCGAGTTCATCTCTTTCCAGTGGGCAACGCGCTACAATGCGGCAAACCTGGAGAACAGCGAAATGGTGAACACGCAATTGGTTGGTGTGTACAATTATTACAACCTGCTCTGTGCTGCCTGCGTTGGAAATTATTTTAAGGTGGAAGATGCGGAGATCAATAAGGCACTGAGCGAATACACTCCTTCCAACAACCGTTCACAGCTGCACAAAACAAACCACAACACGCTTATTCTCGATTACTACAATGCTAATCCTTCCAGCATGAGCCTTGCGCTGGAAAATTTTGCAGGCCTCGGGCATTCCAATAAAATGGTGATCCTTGGCGATATGCTGGAGCTCGGCGAAGAAAGCGCAAAGGAGCATGATGCGATCGTTGAATTACTGCAGCAGAAAAATCTCAGCAATACATTGCTCGTAGGGCCTCTCTTCATGCAGGCCGGTAAAAAAAGCAATGCAAAAACATTCGCGACAAGCGAGGAAGCCCTGGATTATCTGAAGGCGCATCCGGTGAAGGACACAGCCATCCTCATCAAGGGCTCAAGAGGCATTAAGCTCGAAAAGGTTGTTGAGGTGCTGTAACCAATTTTTAAAACTCTTCTATTGATAAAGCTCAACAGGATTCAATGTTTTCTTTTCGGATTGGGAATTATCTGCCTGTTCTATGTATTGAACAGAAGCAGGTACATTGTCAATGCCGACAGGGTGGAAGGAAAATTTGTATTTTATGTTTCGGAGAATGATACCACCGATGGCGCGCTGGTATATCCCGTGATCGAGTATGAAGTAAAGGATAGCGCTTACCGTTTCAAGGGGCGCGAAGGTTCTGCTTTTGAATTGAATGAGCATGTGCCTGTATTACTGGAGGATCATGATCCCAACCGGCCGATGTTGTTCACAACGGGCTCCTTCTGGCTGTATCCCTTGTTCTATATCATCCTCCCGGTACTGATCTGGGCGGCATTTTCCCTTAGCTACATACAGAAGAATGAAAAGGTGCTGATCAATATGAAGTATCCTTTCTTCAGGAAGGAAAAGGGAAGTATTGAGTTAAGGAAGCGTCAGTTCGAGTAGCGAGGTACGAGCGTATCGGGAACAAAGCTTCTGATAGTTCAGGTTCAACACTTCCCGATACTCTCCCTTCGGTCGAACTCGAAGTGACTACACAAAAAAGCCTCCGCATTTGCGAAGGCTTTCCTTTTTTCATTCGAATTTATTTAAGCTAACAGCGCCCTTGAAATAACGATCTTCTGAACTTCAGTAGTTCCTTCATAGATCTGCGTGATCTTCGCATCGCGCATCAAACGCTCCACGTGGTATTCTTTTACAAAGCCGTATCCGCCATGCACCTGCACTGCTTCAATGGTTGTATCCATCGCAACTTTGGAAGCGAATACTTTCGCCATAGCGCTTTCCTTGTCGAAATTCATATGCTGGTCTTTCATCCATGCCGCTTTCATGCACAGTAAACGTGCTGCTTCGATCTGCGTTGCCATATCTGCCAGCTTGAACTGGATGGCCTGGTGCTGGTTGATCGGCTTGCCGAATGCCTTGCGTTCTTTTGAATACGCGAGTGCCAGCTCGTATGCGCCGGATGCAATTCCCAATGCCTGGGAAGCGATCCCGATGCGCCCGCCGGACAATACCTGCATCGCAAATTTAAATCCGAAGCCGTCTTCGCCGATGCGGTTCTCTTTCGGGACTTTTACATCGGTAAACATCAGTGAATGGGTATCCGATCCGCGGATGCCTAATTTATTTTCTTTTGGCCCGACAACAAACCCGGGCAATCCCTTTTCCACGATCACTGCGTTGATCCCTTTGTGCCCTTTGGCAACATCGGTTTGTGCGATCACCAGGTAAACTGAAGCAGTGCTTCCGTTCGTGATCCAGTTTTTGGTGCCGTTCAGCAAATAGTGGTCGCCTTTGTCAATTGCAGTGGTCCGCTGCGATGTTGCATCGGAGCCAGCTTCCGGTTCCGATAAACAGAATGCGCCGATGATCTCGCCTTTTGCAAGAGGCACTAAATATTTTTGCTTTTGCTCTTCTGTTCCGAATTTTTCAAGTCCCCAGCATACAAGCGAGTTGTTCACGCTCATCACCACAGAGCAGGATGCATCCACCTTCGAGATCTCTTCCATTGCCAGCACGTAGGAAACACAATCCATTCCGCCTCCGCCGTATTTAGGGTCCACCATCATTCCCATGAATCCAAGCTCGCCCAGCTGTTTGATCTCCTCTGTCGGAAATTTCTGGTGCTCATCACGCTCGATCACTCCCGGCTTTAAAACATCATTTGCGAAATCGCGTGCCGCCTTCCTGATCATTAAGTGCTCTTCAGTTAAATCAAAAAACATGAGATATAAATTTATATTAAATAATTACTTTATTTTTGACCGGTACGCCATGCGCGAATAACCCTTTTTTGGCCTTCCTGCAAATGTAAATTTGACCGGAAGGCAAATGTAAATTTTATATTCAAATTTTACTAATTGTTTATGACAAATTTAAACAGGCAGATGTATAATGTGATCGGCCTGATGTCGGGCACTTCCCTTGATGGGCTGGATATAGCGTTTTGCCGGTTTACTGCTGATAACAATGGCTGGGATTTCGGGATCGTTCACGCAGAAACAAAAGCGTACCCGGAAGAGTGGAAGCAGCGCTTATTGTCGCTTGAAACCGCCGATGCACTTGCTTTTCAGCAGGCGCATTATGATTATGGCTACTACCTCGGCCGCCTCGTTTCTGATTTTATCGTTACCAATGGCATCAACGCCGATTTCGTTTCATCGCACGGGCATACCATTTTTCACCAGCCGGAAAACCGCTTCACTGTGCAGGTTGGGGC
The DNA here is from genome assembly GCA_025963775.1 of Bacteroidota bacterium. Taxonomy (GTDB): domain Bacteria; phylum Bacteroidota; class Bacteroidia; order 2-12-FULL-35-15; family 2-12-FULL-35-15; genus 2-12-FULL-35-15. Next base: position 112,394 of record JAOQAD010000015.1, read on the forward strand.
AGGAAGCGCCATTGCCGCAGGCTGCAAGATGCCGGTGATATGCGATTTCCGTTCGCTGGATGTGGCACTCGGCGGACAAGGAGCGCCACTCGTGCCAATCGGAGATAAATTGCTTTTTCATGAGTATGAGTACTGCCTGAACCTGGGCGGCTTTGCCAATATTTCGTATGAACATAAGGGAAAACGGATCGCGTATGATATCTGCCCTGTGAACATTGTGATGAATGCGGTTGCGGAACAGCTTGGAAAACCTTATGATGACAGGGGAGAAATGGCAAGAACAGGAATGGTGAGCAATTACCTGCTGAATGAACTGAACGGTCTGCCTTATTTCAGGCAGGCCCCGGATAGCCCGAAATCACTGGGGAAAGAATGGGTGATCAAAAATATTGATCCGCTGCTGGAACAATACGAAGTGGACACGAACGACCTGCTTTGCACGCTTTGCGAACATGTGGCGGAGCAGGTGGCGAGGACGCTTGAGTCTAAATCCGGCGGCCGCCTGCTGATCACCGGCGGCGGAGCTTACAATGATTTCCTGGTGGAGCGCATCCGTGCGCTGGTGCCGCTGGAAATTGTGATCCCGGAAAAAAAGGTCATCGAGTTCAAGGAAGCGCTGATCTTTGCTTTCCTTGGTGTGCTCAGGATGCGGAATGAAGTGAATTGCCTGAAAAGTGTGACGGGTGCGCGGGAGGACAGTTGCGGAGGTGCAATCTATACATATTGATGAACCGGGTAAAAACAAGGCCGCCCCTTCTTTTCAGAAAGGGCGGCTTTTTTATTAAGACCGGTTAGAAATTATCATCGAAAAATCCGTCATCGTCATCATCATCGTCAAAACCATCATCAAGTTTCAGGTCATCATCTTCCATGTTGAAATCGTCTTCCTCATCCTCATCCAAATTGTTTTTCCAGTTTTTCTTTTCCTTTTCCTTGAGAGGTTTGAGCTTTGCTGGCTTTCTTAACTCCCCTGAATCCTTCGATTTATCAACCTTTTTGACAGGACTCTTTTTTGGTGTGCTTGCTTTTTTCATTTGTAATGAAAATTCGTTTTAAAAAAAATGGTTTTAAATTTTAGTTTTAATTTTGTTAATGGCCGTACGCTTTATACAAATCTCGTAAAAAAATATTTTTGAAACAAAAAAATAATTCAAAAAAATCTTCCGGGTGTGTTACCTTTGTTCCTGAATATTTATCGAATAGTAAACAGCCTGTCATTAAAAAATGATCGAAGAAACATTACAACGTACATTTCTTGGAAACACCCTGGAAAATTATTGCTGGTTTGCCGGCATCATCTTTATCGGGCTGATATTTTTGAGATTGCTTTCAAAGCTACTCGCCTTATTCATTTTTCGCTTTGTCAAAAAATATTCCACCGGCGTGGGATCCGACAAACTGATGTTCCTTTTGAAGAAGCCGCTGAACATATTCATCCTGCTGATCACATTCTATCTTGCTTTTAACCGCCTCGATTTTCCGGCCGAATGGCGCATCGTTCCTGTGGAGCACTTCGGGATCCGGCTGGTGATGTACCGCCTGTTCCAGATCGCCATTGTAGGCTCGCTTACATGGATCCTGCTGCGCCTTACGGATTTCCTCGGGCTGGTGATGATGTACCGTGCATCGCTCACCGAATCAAAATCGGATGACCAATTGGTTCCTTTTGTAAAGGAATCGATCAAAGTGATCCTTGTGATCTTCTCTGTGTTCTTTATGCTGGGCGCGATCTTCAAGCTGAACATCGCTTCGCTCATCGCGGGGCTTGGGATCGGCGGACTTGCGATCGCCCTGGCTGCCAAGGAATCCCTCGAGAACCTTCTCGGCTCCTTCACTATTTTTCTCGACAGGCCTTTCATCATCGGTGACCTGATCCGCATTGGCGGCATCGAGGGACATGTGGAGAAGATCGGCTTCAGGAGCACCCGCATCCGCACGCTGGAGAAAAGCTTTGTGACCGTTCCGAATAAAAAATTAGTGGACAGCGAGCTGGACAATCTCTCGCTGCGGATCCAGCGCAGGGCCAAGTTCAGCATCGGCTTAACATACGAGACCAAAGCGTCGCAGTTCAAAAAGATCATCTCGGAGATCCAGGCTTACGTGGAGAAACACCCGCATGTATTGCCGAATGAAACACGTGTGCGGCTGTTTGAATTCGATGCAAGCTCACTTAACATCATGGTGCTTTATTTCGTGGATACGCTGGAGTACGATGTGTACCTCGACGTGCGCGAAGAGATCAATTACCGCATCATGGAGATCGTTGATAATAACGGCGCCTCTTTCGCCTACCCAACCACTACGGTGATCATGAAGAATAATTTGAATTCGCCATCCGGCATTTTGCCCTGAATCCAACTGGTCCTTTGCGAAACGTCATTGCGAGTGTTAACGAAGCAATCTCATTTTTGTTAACAGATCGCTTCTTTTGTTATGGCAGATTACAATGGAAGACTGGGTGGAATATTTTCCCCGCTGTTTTTTTTGTACAATAAAACAGAACTCCTGTCGTTAAATACCCAAATCATCCCCGGTTTTACATCCCCGTAATTCGTATTGATATAAGTCCAGGAACGTTCATTCGTTCTCATCCCCGCTTGTATAGTAATTTTCTGACTGTGTGGAATCATGCCCTGAATCGCATCCTGCTATCAGAAAAAGGAATCGTTAACCCTAAAACTATATAGCCATGACAACCCAATTCAACTCCGAAGAGAATTTCAACGAGCTCATCTTTGAAAACCGCCACAAGGATTACGGCGCTTATGCCATCCGCAGCAGCTATAATGACGCAGTAACCAAAAGCATGGCCATCACGCTTACCGCAGTGAGCCTGCTGGTGGGAATGCTGGTATATGCAAGCAATACCGATACAAAAGCTCCGCTTACTGATGTTCTTACCACAACAATCTGTGACTTTGGAACTGTAGTGGAGATCCAGAAGCCTGACAAGCCCGATCAAAAGGTGGAAGCTCCGAAAGATCCGCTGCCGCCTAAAACCGACAATATGAACATGGCAGCAACAGATGATCCTACAAAATCAGTTGGCAAAACAGTAGAAGAGATGAACCCGGGAGCTGTGCAGGTGGATTCCGGGGCAACAGATACAAAGTCCAAAGAAGTTGAGCTTCCACCGGTAACTCCTCCTCCTGTAGATCTGACTCCTAAAACCATTGTGGATGTGATGCCGGAGTTTGACGGCGATGTATACAAATTTGTGCGCGATCACCTGCAATACCCGCAAGTGGCCATTGAGAACGGCACACAGGGAACGGTTTATCTCTCTTTCATCATTGAAAAGGACGGCTCGGTAACAGAAGTGAAAATGCTTGGAAAGGAAAAGGATAAAGTAGGTGATGGCTGCACAGAAGAAGCCATGAGAGTGATCAGATCGATGCCGAAGTGGAAACCGGGCATCAACAAAGGAGAACCGGCCCGCGTGGTGATCAATCTTCCTGTGCGGTTCCGCCTGAAGCAATAAACAATCGGGTGTTTATAAATCGCCACCCGGCTTAAAAAAGCGCGCTGGCATATAATTAATTTAGCAATCGTGAGTTAATACACTCATGATTGCTTTTTTTTTAACATTAAATCCTATAAAGATGTTCAATTCCATTCTATTGCAAATTGTAAGCAATGGCGCTGCAGCTGCCACACAAATCACCGATACAGCCCATGCTGCCGCAGCGCAGCTTACACAGGTGCCGGTGCCTGTAAAGCAGGATTCGCTGTCGCTGCTCGACCTTATCATGAAAGGCGGTTTCGTTATGATCCCGATGGGAATCCTGTCCGTCATCACGATCTATTTTTTCTTTGAGCGCCTGATGACCATCAGCAAAGCCTCGAAGATGGATGTGAACTTTATGAACCATATCAAGGATTACATTCATAACGGAAACCTCGATGCTGCAAAAGCATTGTGTAAAAATACCACTGCGCCTGCAGCGCGCATGATCGAAAAAGGGATCAGCCGCATTGGCAAGCCGATCAAAGAGATCGAAGAATCAATGGAAGCTGTGGGCAAGCTGGAGATCAACCGCCTTGAAAAGAACCTGAGCGTACTGAGCCTGATCGGCCGGATCGCCCCTATTTTCGGTTTCATCGGGACCATTGCCGGGGTTATTAAAATTTTCTATGACATCTCGTTGACCGATAATATCAGCATTGGCGTTATCTCTTCCGGCCTTTACCAGAAAATGATCACGTCCGCTTCCGGCTTACTGATCGGCCTGATTGCTTTTATCGGCTATTACATTTTAAACGCGATGCTCGATAAAACGATCAATAAAATGGAAACTGCATCTGTCCAGTTCCTGGATATCCTGCATGGGCCGGGAAAATAGTTCATATCACAATCAACAAATCCAATGATCAATTAACATGAAAATAAAACGCAGACATAAAGAAGGAGCTGAAGTAAGCACGGAGTCGTTAAACGACATCATGTTCTTTCTTTTGCTGTTCTTTCTCATCATATCAACAATGGTAAACCCAAGTGTGCTGAAGTTAACGCTGCCGAGTTCTCAGCCGGGTGTACAGATGCAGAAAGTTCCGATTACAATTGAGGTGGATGCCAATCATCAGTATGTAATAAACAAGACAGCTATTCCGTTCACTGATTTGGAGAATGCACTCAAGATAGAAATAGCAAAGATCGTGGACGGCACTCCTACCGTAGTCCTGAAATTTGACAACACCCTTACCATACAGGATCTTGCAGATGTGATGCAGATCGGCTATGCATTAGGTGTGAAGATGGTACTGGCAACAAAACCTCCTAACAAATAATATTATGGAAGCACAAGCCGAAAACAAGAACAGGTACATTGCACTGGCCTTTACCGTAGGATTTCACGCATTGTTATTTTTACTTTTTATCCTCGTTGTATTCATTACCCCGATCCCGCCGTTTGAGATCAAGCCGGTTCCTGAAATAGAGATAGGGCTGGGAATGGAAGGTATGGGACAGGATCCCGGCGGAAGTGGCGATCATTCTAAAGACCTTGCAACTTCAATGGATGCAGCAACGGTAACAAAAACAGCAACTTCCGATGCTCCGAATGTGATCACAGATCCAACGGAAACCGATGTGCCAATGAAGACAAATCCTGATAACACTAAGGATGTGAAGGAAGATGTAAAAACACCGGCTGAACAGCAGGCGAGCTCCGAGCTGCTGAATGCGCTTGCAAAGCTGAAGCATAAAAATGGCGGAAAAGGTGAAGGAGACGGAAAAACAGGAGGCTCGGGAGAAGGAAAAGGTGCAGGAGTGGGTGATGGAGATGATGATGGGAAAGGAAACAGGCCGGGTATCGGGCAGGGAAAAGGCGGATTTGAGCTTAGGGGCAGGTCACTGGTCAACAGGCCTGACCGCCTGACAGATGCAACAGAAGAGGGTATTGTGGTAGTAGAAATAATTGTAGATGCAAGCGGGAAAGTCATCAAGGCTACAGCAGGTGAAAAAGGCTCTACAACGTTCAGCTCAAAGCTGTATTCAAAAGCCCGGCTGGCTGCATATGACGCAACATTCAGCCCGCGTACCGATGGCTCCACAGAACCGCAGCGGGGAACCTACACATTCGTATTCACACTCGAATAAAATTCTCCTACTTTTGTGAAGAGTATTTTTCGCAAAGTATATAAATGAATTACCAGCAAACATTAGATTACCTCTACAGCCAGCTCCCCATGTTCCAGCGTGTGGGAGCAGCTGCTTATAAGGCAGATCTCAATAATACGATCGCCATCTGCAGCCTGCTCGGCAATCCTGAAAATAAATTCCGCTCCATCCACATTGCCGGAACCAATGGGAAGGGCTCCACTTCACACATGCTTGCTTCCATTTTGCAGGAAGCAGGATTGAAGGTCGGGCTTTACACTTCCCCGCATTTAAAGGATTTCAGGGAACGGATAAAAATTAATGGTGAGATGATCCCCGAAAAAAATGTGGTGGAATTCGTGGAAAAGTACAAGCATGATTTTGAAAAAATTCAACCCTCATTTTTTGAAATGACGGTCGGGCTGGCTTTTGATCATTTTGCAAATGAAAAGGTGGATATTGCCGTGATAGAAGTCGGCTTGGGCGGAAGGCTCGATTCCACCAACGTGATCACGCCGCTTGTTTCCGTGATCACCAACATCAGCTTTGACCATACTGCTTTGCTTGGAAATACGCTGGAGCTGATCGCAGGCGAGAAAGCCGGGATCATAAAAAATAAAATTCCGGTTGTGATCGGTGAAACAACAGCTGAAACAAAAGAAGTATTCATTGCAAAAGCAAAAGAACAGCAAACTGAAATTGTTTTTGCAGAAGAAATTTATCAGGTGAAGAATGCCAGGCAGGTAAACAGTGAAGGGCTGTACCTGCAGCTGACTATGCAAAAGAACGGGACAACTGTTTACGAAAGCCTGTTAAGCGAGCTTCCCGGATTATACCAGCAAAAGAACATTGCAACTGTTTTGTCAGCAGTCGACGAATTGAACAGGCAGGATTTTGAACTGACTGAAGGCATCATTCGCAGCGGAATTAAGCATGTGATCAGGAATACGGGATTGCTCGGCCGCTGGCAGGTGCTTGCTCAAAACCCTCTGACCATAGCCGATACAGGACACAATGAAGCGGGGATCAACGAAGTGCTGAAACAAATTGCACTTACACCGCATGAGCAATTACATGTTGTGTTGGGAATGGTGAACGACAAGGACATCTCCAGTATATTAAAAATGCTTCCAACTGCTGCAGCTTATTATTTCTGCAGGGCAACTATTCCAAGGGCGCTGGATACGAATGAGCTTGCGTTACAGGCCGCGGCATCCGGCTTAAAAGGCACAGTTCATGATTCCGTTAAGGATGCGCTTGCAGCAGCAAGGAGATCCGCCGGGGCAAAAGACCTTGTATTTGTAGGCGGCAGCACTTTTACCGTTGCTGAAGTGGTTTAATTGGAACCGATCCTGCTCTTCTCATCATCCGCACCGGTATTCCTGCGCATCCGCGATCCTTTGCCATCCCCGAATTTATACGAGATGTTTAAATTCACTACGCGTGTATCACGTTTGGCGGTCCAGTTCTCATTCACATTTCCGAAGTCGGTAATGCCGCTCGGATAAGCATTCCAGAACACATCCGAAACATTCAGCGTGATGGAGCCGCGCTTTTTCAGGATCGATTTCTGAATTCCCAATGTTAAATTAGAATTGGATTTGATCAGCGTTACGCCATACAGGTTCTTATAACTGTACTCGAAGCTGGCTTCCGCCGACAGGCCTTCCATGATCGAAAAGCTGTTGCTTGTGTTGATGTAGAAGGATGGAATTCCCTGGCTGATCGTGTATTTATTGATCGTTCCGGTGTACACGCCATAATAGGAAAGAAGGCTGGTATTGGTCGTCCACCATTTCGTAAGGCGTTTTGAAAAGGAGAGGTTCAGGCTGTAATAATTGAATTCATCCAGGTTCACGATCGTTTGAACGGTGGTGCGCGTTTCGGAATCCTGGATCAGCACATCGGTGATATTGTCGGTAGTGATGCTGTAGCTTGCTGTTGCGAAGAAGATACTTTTGTAAGAGTAGGTCAGCTCTGTGTTGTAGGTCAATTGCGGTTTTAAATAAGGATTTCCTTCGCTGTAGGTTGTTGCATCGATGAGGCGCTTGAAGGGGTTCATCTGGTCGTAACCCGGACGGTCGATCCGCCTGCCGGCGCTTAGGTTAATATCGTTATTGTCATTCAGTTTGAAATCAAAAAAGGCGGTCGGGAATACCTGCACATAATTGCGTGTGAATGTGCGTGCGTTCATCAGCTGCTTTCCATAGGCAGCCGTGTGCTCGGTACGCACTCCCAACTGCAGGGAGAACTTTTTGAATTCTTTGCTGAAGTTCAGGTAGGCTGCATTGATGTTCTCGGAATACAGGAAATGGCTGCTTCTCAGGCTGTCAAAGTCATCCACGCTGTTCACGCGGTTATAGAATTCTGCATTCTTATCGGAGCTTACATAACTTGATTTTAATCCTGCATCAAATTTTGCATTGTTCTTCAACGGATTTGTATAATCCGCTTTTACCGAATAAAGGATCAGCGATCCGTTTTGTTTTCCTGTAAGGTATGTTGTGCCTAAAACACTGTCATTGCCATTTTTGTTCGTAGTGGTGAACAGCTGGTCGGTGATGTTCCAGTATTTTGCATAATCGAGGTCTACTGTCAGCTCTTTCCCTGTAGTGTCGAATTGCTGCTTCAGCTCGGCATTCAGCGAATAGTTGAACCACTCATCGTGTGAAGCATTTATAAAATCATAGCTGCTCACCCGGTTGTTGTTGCCATCGTAAATATCTGTATGGTTTTTTGCGGAAGGCTGGAATTGATTGATGACGCCTGTTCCCAGCACAGATAAAGTTGTTTTTTTAGAAAGATAAAAGTCGGCGCCCAATCTCGGCGTATGTGTGCTGAATGGAAAAATGATGTAATCATCCGTTTCAAAAACGGTGTTGAGCGTATCGCCTTCGTAGAACTTTCGGTTGAGGACAAGGTTGTTAAAGCCTTTCCTGTTGGAATAGCTGTAGTTGAAAAAGAGGTTGTACCATTTCTTTTTATAATTCAGGCTCAGGCTGCCGTTGTACTTTGCATAGCGTCCCTGTCCGTAACCAGCGCTTACATTGCCGTTGAAGCCATCGCGCCTGTTCTTCTTCATGATGATGTTGATGATGCCTGCATTTCCGGCTGCATCATATTTTGCAGAAGGATTGGTGATGATCTCGATCTTCTGGATGTTGGAAGAAGGCATTCCGCGCAGCATGTTCGCAAGGTCCTGCCCCGACAATACCGTTGGCTTCCCGTCGATCATGATGATCACACCCTGTTTTCCTTTCAGGCTGATGTTGCCATCCTGGTCAACCAGTACACCGGGAAGTTTTTCCATGACTTCCATGATCGATGATCCTGTTTGTACGATGCTGTTCTCAATGTTTACAACAGTTTTATCGATCTGCCGTTCAATGAAGGGTTTTTCTGCTGCAACGGTAACTGTTTGCAATTCTTTGGAAGAAGGTGCAAGTGCGATCGTGCCGAGATCGAGAACAGGCGATGAGCTGCGCATCTCCAATGGCCTGTTCAGCTGCTCAAAGCCGGCCATCTGTACCTGCAGGAAAAAATTCCCTTCCTTAATGTTTTCAAAGTTGAATTCTCCTTTTTCATTGGTGATCTCACCTTTATATAAGGAAGAGTCGGCAGTGTTTTTTAAAATAACTGTAGCAAAAGGAACCGGGTTGTTCTGCTGATCGGCAAGGATGCCTTTTATGATGCCGCGCTCAAACTCTCTGGCAGAAAGGAGTTGAGAGGCAGTAAAGAATAACAGGAAAAGGATGCGTGTTTTCATCTGCTTTAATTTGTTACAATAGTACGCAGCGCAGATGCTCCTTGTTTGAAGAATATGTTGAACGGTTTTATTTGAATTTTGAAAGGATTTATTTTGATACAGAGGTTGAAATTTCTCGCAGAGGCGCAGAGAACGCAGGGCGAATTTATTATATGATCCCATTCGGTACCGTCATCCCGTGCCACGACACGGGATCTCACAAATGTTAGCAGTTATATTGTGGTTGTTTCTCGCAGAGGCGCAGAGAACGCAGAGGTTGGAGTTGTTCTGCAATTACATTAGGTTTCCTTTTACTTATTCGTCCTCTTTTTAAATTCACTGATCCCTTCATCCAGCCATTGCGTGTATTCGGGGATGCCGGATTTATAACCTCTTGGCGAATTGAGCAGCTGTTCGGAATGATCCACCAGTACGTATAGCGGCTGGCTGCTTTGTTTGTAAAGCGTTTCCTCCATGTATTTGAACTTGTCGCCGATGGTGGTGATCTCGCGTTCCTGTCCGTACCAGAATACTTTTTGATAGTCCTTCGGATCGAGCGGGCGTTTATCATCCACGTACAGGGAAACAAGTACCACATTATTGTTTAAGCGTTTCAGCACTTTGGGATCGGGCCAGATGTAATCCTCCGTTTTACGGCAGTTGGCACAGGCATGCCCGGTAAAATCGATCATCAAGGGCTTGCCGGTTTTTTTCGCGTAAGCGAGCGCATGCTCATAATCATTTTTGAAATGCACCACGCCGTTTTTATTCACTTCTATAAAAGCAGCAAATTCCTTGTCCATGTTCGATGAAATGGCTGATGCTCCATTGCCGCCTCCGAAACCATGAGGTGATTCGGAATATTCCTGCGGTGGCAGAATTCCGCTGAACAATTTCAATGGTGCGCCCCATAATCCCGGGATTAAGTAAATAGTAAGAGAAAAGGTAATGATGATAAAGAACAGGCGGGAAACGCTGATGTGTTTTACATCACTGTCGTGGGAGGTTTTAAATCCGCCGAGCAGGTAAATGGTAAGCAAACCGAAGATCACGATCCAGAGCACGAGGAATACTTCGCGCGTTAAAATTCCAAGCTGGTAAACAAGGTCGACGTTGGAAGCAAATTTCAATGCGAGTGCAAGCTCCAGGAATCCCAGTGTAACTTTTACTGTATTCAACCAGCCGCCGCTTTTGGGCATCGAGTTGAGCATTGCCGGGAAGAAGGCAAAGAAGCCGAAGGGAATTGCCAGCCCGGTAGAGAAGCCGAACATGGCCCAGAAAGGCCCGCTGATCTCGCCTGTTCCTGCTGCGGTTACAAGTGCATTGCCGATCATAACGCCGGTGCAGGAAAAGGAAACCACCACCAGCGCAAGCGCCATGAAGAAAATCCCTGCAAAGCCGCCACGGTCGCCTTGTGCATCAATTTTATTTACGAAACGCGATGGCAGCACAATTTCGAAAGCACCGAGGAAGGATGCAGCAAATATCAATAGTAAAGCAAAAAGAATAAGGTTGAAAGGCGCGCTGGTCGACAATGTATTTAATGCGCCTGCTCCAAAAATTAAAGAGATGCTTAAACCAAGCACTACGAAGATCACAATGATTGAAATTGCATACACAAGTGCGTTGAACCGTCCTTTTGCTTTGGAAGTGCTCCTTTTCAGGAAAAAGCTGACGTTCATCGGGATCAGCGGGAACACGCAGGGTGTAAGCAATGCGGCAAATCCCCAGCCGAAGCCGATCAGGAAGATGAGCCACCATGGGTCTTTGTCTGATGTGGGATTTCCGTTGCCGGGAAGAGGCTCATTTGTTCCATGAACAGTGTTAGTGGAAAATCCCCCGGCATGTGCCGTGTCATTTTTACCGTTCGCATTCCCGGTTATGATTGTTTGTGAATGTGATACCGCATATTCTTTTGCAATGGCTGCAGAGTCGACGAGGCAGGGAGTGCTTTCTGTTTTTGTTCCCGGAGCATTCGCAGCAGCTTTCAGGCATTCCGCAGTTCCTTTTAATTTGAAATCGAATGGAGTGGCAGGAGGGAAGGTGCATTTTTCATCGGTGCAGGTTTCGTATTCGTAGCTTCCTTTTACTGTGATTTCCTTGTCTGTTTTTAAACGTATGCGTTGTTTGAAGATGAGTGATTTTTCAAAATACAAAACATCCATTTCAAAAACCTTGTCGAAGATCTTAATAGGTTTTCCCTCTGTAGGCTTCCCAACCGCTTCGTAATCCGGGCTTTTATCAAGCCTGATGCTGGAAGGAACAGGGCCGTCGTCACCTTTCTGGTTCAGGGAATACACGTGCCAGTGCTCATCGATGGTTGCCGAAAAAACAAGTTCGTATTCACAATCGCTTACTTTCACTGTGCTGAGCTTCCATTTTACAGGGGTTTCAACCTGCGCAAAAGTGGATGTGGAAAATAACACAGCGATCAGCACTGCAAATCCTCGAAATACGTTTTTCATAAAGATTATTTTTGTGTAAAATAAAACCGGCTTTTTGCCCCGGATGAGGTAAAGTTAAAAAAATAGCCCCGATGGTACGGGGCTATTTTTTAATTATTATTAGTAATTGATCGTGATTTATGAAATTTTAACGTCTATACGATCACTTCATGAATGCGGTGGATGGGCACTACTGCGCCTTTTTTCAGGATCACTCTTTTATCCGTGACACCCCAAACGGTGGTGTTCACCTGCTTCACGCCTTCAGCGTCCTCGAAGATGATCTTTATTTTACCATGTTCTAAATTTCCAAGCTTCAGGGCTTTGTCGAGTGCAGCCGTTCGCATTTTAACATCTTCTTTTGATGTTAGGACATCATTTTCGGGGAATTTTAAGCCGCTGATATTCTCTTTCTCGATAAGAGTGGGCTTCAGGAGGTTAGTAGCATTTGCCATGGGGATAACAATTTAGTGGGTTAGTATACAGAGAACTTGAAAACAATAATATTATACGCAAAATAAAAGGAAGCGTTACAAAAATCAAAACGAAAATTTGCAGGAACTAAGCAGTCAGGCTTTTCAGGATCCTGCTCAGCTCGGCTGCTTTCTGGCTGCCAATGCGGTATTTGAGCCCTTCTTTGTCCGTAATTTCTACGGCGTCGTTTCCCTGGGTGAAAAAACGGATCTTGTTCTTGAAATGTAAATTGTAAACAGGGCGGTTCAGCAGGTATTTGCTGTACTTCACCTGTTTTACATCCATAATGTTGTTCAGGTCGATCTTTACCTTACGCGAGGTCCAGAGGCCGTCGAGGATGAGGTTCTTTCCTACAATCCTTGTATGGATGTGCAGCACAAAGATCATTACCAGCGAAAGCAGCATGAGCACAAGTCCCATGAGAAAGAACAGCTGTCCTGAATCTTCATCCACCGGTGATGAAGGAATGTTGATCACAGTCACATCCACCGGTTTTGGGTTTTCACTCCAGTAATAAAGGACAAAACAAAAAAGTGCAAGAACGGTGCGCCACAGGATCGACCACTTGTTATAGCCGATGTATTGCTTCTCTTCAAAAAGGATTTCCTCTTGCATATTCTTCAAAGTTAAGCTACTCTGTTAATTCTGCAAAATAAATCTTCTTTGTTTTGGCTGTGATCTTAAAACGGTCGTCGATCCGCTGCCCGATCACCCAGGCGATCTCCTTACCTGATACAAGCAGCCATGTATCTTCCTTTTGTGCGATCGACAATTTCCGGTCGATAAAAAAATCGCTCAGCTTCTTTTTGCCTTTCATGCCTATTGGCTGAAAAGTATCTCCTTTCTTCCATTTGCGGATGGTAAGAGGAAAACTGAGTGTATCAAGATCCAGTGAAGCGCTCAATTCAGAACGCGAAAATTTTGTGCCAGCAGGTAATTGCGAGAAGGAGATTTTAAATTCATCTAATTCAACAAATGCCTGGCCTTTTTTAATACGGATGTTTTTTTTATCAGCCTTAAGGTCTTTTTTTGCCTGGATAACAAGATTCTTTCTGTCCCTTACCAGGCGATGAGTTGGCGACATGAATTGCTTACCGGAAATAGTGTCGAAAGAATGAATAATGTCTTCTACAGAAGTAGCATTAAAACCATAGGTTTTGAGAAGCTCAAAAAGATAAATGCGGAGGGGATGCAGCTGTTTTAATCTCTTTATGGAAATGTAAACTGTGGCAACTTCAACACGCAGCAGCTCTTTTTTGATCTCATAGATCTCTTTGAGAAAAATTTGTTCCACCCCTGCGAGGTGCTGGATGTTTTTGAGAATCGTGGTATCTACTGAAGGGTTTAATTTTTTCAGAGCAGGAAGAATGCTGTGTCTGATCCTGTTACGCAGGTATTTGTCGGAATCGTTGCTGCTGTCCTCACGGAATTTCAGCTTGTTCTTTTTTGCAAAGGCTGTGATCTCCTTTTTGCTGCAAAAGAGCATCGGGCGGATGATCTTTCCCTGTTTTGGAAGGATGCCATGCAGGCCTGCAATGCCGGTCCCACGGATGAGGTTGATAAGGAAGGTTTCCACGGAATCGTCAGCGTGATGTGCTGTGGCAACAGAAGCATAGCCCGATTGTTCACGCAGCTGTTCAAACCATTCGTAGCGGAGGTCGCGGGCAGCTTCCTGGATGGAGAGCTTGTGCTTCTTCGCGAAAGCGGCAGTTTTAAAACGTTTTGAATAAAAAGGTACTTTACAGGCCGCAGCCAGTTTTTTTACGAATGCTTCATCGTCATCGCTTTCCTGTTCACGCAGCCGGAAATTGCAGTGGGCAATGGCGAAGCGCAGGCCGGCCTTTTGAAAGAGCCCGCACATTACCACGGAGTCGATGCCGCCGCTGATTGCGAGCAATACTGTATCGCCGGGAGCAATGAGCTGTTCTTTTTTTAAATTGTTTACAAATGCCTGCAGCATAAAACAAAGTTAATTAAAAAGCCCCCACAACTGCGGAGGCTTTTTATACATACACTCATTATACGTTAATACTCATCTTCATTGAAGAAGAAATCTTCTTTTGTAGGGTAATCAGGCCAGATCTCTTCGATCGACTCATAAATTTCGCCTTCGTCTTCAATTTCCTGGAGGTTTTCAATAACTTCCATCGGTGCCCCGGAGCGAATGCCGAAATCGATCAATTCGTCTTTGGTGGCGGGCCATGGTGCATCTTCTAAGTGCTTTGCCAATTCAAGTGTCCAGTACATAATGCTTATTTTTAAAATTAGAACGTAAATTTTTTTAGCTTGTTACGTCCCAATCGAATTTTTTTGAGAAACTATCAATTTCGTGCAAAAGTAAAAATTAATTCCACTTATCAAACACTATATTGATGTTTTTTGCTTTTTTGTTCAAAACATTAATAAAATCAAGGGTTGTAGAGGGACAGGAAAGAAGGTGAATGCTTTCGGTTTGTCATCCTGAACGAAGTGAAGGATCTTCTCCCTGTTTATACTTATTATCAATCCGTAAGCTGAATGAAGATGTTTCGCCAAAGCTCAACATGACAACCTGCTAACAATGAAACCCTGAGTTACATCCTCGGTTTCCATGGAATTTCCTCGGCATTCAGGTCATGGCTAAGCTTTCGCGAAAGCACAAAGAGGTAATCGCTGAGGCGGTTGAGGTATTTGATCACGGGATCGGCCACAAAGCTGTTCTCCGAAAGGTGGATCGTGAGCCTTTCCGCCCGGCGGCATACGCAGCGGGCAATGTGGCAGTAGGAAACAGTGGTATGTCCGCCCGGGAGCACAAAGGAGCGCATTTCCGGGAGTGTTTCATTCATCTTGTCCATTTCCTGTTCGAGCAGGGTGATGTCTTCTTCCTTCAGGTCCGGGATCTTCATTTTGGAACGCTCGGGATCAGAGGCAAGGGAAGAGCCGATCGTGAACAGCCTGTCCTGGATCTCCACCAGCATTTTTTTGCTGTCGCTGTCGATCTGCTGGTCGCGGATCAGCCCGATGTATGAGTTCAGCTCATCCACCGTTCCGTATGCTTCGATACGCATGTGATGCTTGGGAACACGTGTCCCGCCAATCAAAGAGGTTTGTCCCTTGTCGCCCGTTTTTGTATAAACTTTCATGATCTTTTTGAATTAATGCACCAGCCTTGAAGAAACGGTGGTGATGGTCTCGTTTTTATAATCTCGCTCAACTTCACCATCCTTCAGCCTTACAATGCGGTGTGCATGCTGTGCAATGTCCTCCTCGTGCGTAACCAGCACGATCGTGTTGCCCTGCCTGTGGATCTCTTCGAGCAATCCCATGATCTCCACGGAAGTCCTTGAATCCAGATTTCCTGTCGGCTCATCGGCAAGGATGATCGCCGGCTTGTTCACCAATGCCCTCGCAATAGCCACGCGCTGGCGCTGCCCGCCGGAAAGCTCATTCGGCTTGTGCATCATGCGTTCTCCAAGGCCTACCTGGTCGAGCACTTCCTTTGCCCGGATCAGGCGCTGTTCTTTTGAAAATCCCGCGTACACCAGCGGGAGCATTACGTTGTCGAGTGCAGTGGAGCGGGGAAGAAGGTTGAAGGATTGGAACACAAAGCCGATCTCTTTGTTGCGTACATCGGCGAGTTCATTGTCAGGCATTTTTGCAACCGATTTTCCATTGAGCACATATTCGCCGGAAGAAGGGCTGTCGAGGCAACCGAGTACATTCATCAGCGTTGATTTCCCGGAGCCGGAAGGGCCCATGAGCGCTACATATTCATTCTTGTAGATATCGAGGGAAACGGAGCGTAATGCGTGAATCACCTCGGTGCCTATTTTGTAGGATTTGGCTATCTGGGAAAGTTGAATGATCGATTGCATGGTGTATGGATATGGGCAAATTTACAATTATTTATTGGCTTTTGCTGCCTGTTGTGCTCCTGGTTATTCTATCATTGTCATTCCGGGCCTGAGCCGGAATCTCTTCGCAATGTTAAACTCGCAGAAATACTGCGGGCCGCATGATTTCAGAGAGATTCCGTGTCGTAGCACGGAATGACTTAAACATTCGAATCAGAATATCATCGCTTAGTAACTCAGCACAAAATGCTGCTTTACCTGTTCTTTCCTGAAAAAAACAATTCCCAGCTGGAAGATGTCGATCGTTACCTTCACTTTAGGATGTGCTTTGATAATTTCCCAGGCTTCGGTCATTTCCTTCGACCAGTAGATGTCATCAAAAATAAAAATACTTTCATTGTTCACTTTTTCAAGGCATTGTTCGAAATAGCTGATCGTGGCGGATTTCCGGTGATTGCCATCGAAGAATACGAAATTGAGGGTATCTAGCGTTTTAAGAAGCTCCGGTAATTGGGTGTCGAAATTCCCTTCAAGCGAACGGACGTTGCTGAGCTCCAGGCCAGCAAAATTTTCAAGCGCAATTTGACGTGTTTCGGGGCAGCCTTCGATGGTGATCACAGTCGATTTTGAGCGAGCAATTGCTAAGTACATGGTGCTGATGCCGAGGCTTGTGCCGAGCTCAAGGATGGTATCCGGCTGGAAATGATTGGCCAGCCTGAAAAGCAGCTGTGAATACTTCGGGCTTTTCACAGCAGTTTTCAGAATACGTTGAACGCTTCTCGCTTTTCCCTGGTTATGACCCGAACCGGCCCCGAGATCCTTCACATGCAGGATCCTTTTATCGGCTGAAAGACGGCTGCGGATGCCTTCTACAGCTGAATAAGCGTAATACGGGGATGTGTTTTTGAAAACATGGTTGTACAGCTCAAAAACAAAGGGCGAATGAATGCCGTGCTCATTTGTTTTTAACCTGTTGTATTTCAGGTAATTAATAGCCATCGCTACTTTGTCCATGTTTCAAATGTACTTCAATCCCTAATTAATTGTGATAATTTTTTTGCAATAGTGCAACTAAAAGAGGAGATTTGTAGTCTGTTTACAATAAGAGCAAAGAATTCGTTTCTCCTTGATTTTAAATAGTTTACTTAAATTTTTTGTTGTTAAGGCCCCGTTAAAATGATGTTTAAAAAAATCACTTCTTTTTTCAGTATTGCCCTGGTTCTTTTACTGACTCCAAAACATGCGAGCGCCTCTCACCTTGCAGGTGGCGAGATCACGTATGTTTGCCTGGGTGCCAATCAGTACCAGATCAACCTGAATCTATACTGGGATTGCACCGGCGGATTTGATCCGGGCCCTTCCCAAAGCATCACTCTTACAAGCACCTGCGGAGGTACTGCCACCTTAACGGTGAACCAGACCAATCCCGGCGGCACCGATATTTCACAAACATGCCCGGGTGTGATCAGCTCCTGCAGCGGCGGTACGTTCCCGGGGATGAACATGAACACTTATTCCGGAATTGTAACATTATCACCTCCATGCGACACCTGGACGATGAGCTATTCCACCTGCTGCCGCAACAGTGCGATCGACAATGTTTCCGGTGCGAACTATTACATCGAGGCAACGCTGAACAGTGCCACAGCGCCCTGCAACAGCTCTCCCTATTTTACTGCCCAGCCGATCCCGTATGTATGTACCAACCAGCCTGTGAACTACAGCTATGGTGTTGTTGAAACCGACGGCGATTCGCTTTATTATTCACTCATCGATGCAATGGATGGCGCAGGGCTTTCTTCCACTTACTATGCCGGCTATTCAGGATCGGCGCCGCTTCCGGGAACTACCATCGACCCTAACACCGGCTTGCTGAGCTTTACGCCCACTGCAATTGGTAACTACGTTTTCGTGATCCTTGTGCAGGAATACGATGCTGCGGGTAACCTCATCGGAACGGTGATGCGTGATATCCAGTTCGTGGTGCAGAACTGTTCCAATACGGTTCCGAGCCCAACAAGCGGTGCGATCAGCAGTTTCGGCGGAAGCGCGGTGCAAACGGGCCCGTATTCGCTGGAGATGTGCGCAGGCAACTGCTTTAACTTTACTGCAACCTATACCGATACGGATCCGGCGGATTCGCTGACCTATATTTCGAATATCCTGAGCGCGCTTCCGGGTGCCGTTGTTACATCATCCGGTGCAAACCCGATGACGGTAAATGTGAGCTGGTGTGCGCCTGCAGGAACGATGGGACAGAACCTGACGTTTACCATGACGATCGAGGATAATTACTGCCCGATCCCCGGACAGCAGACATTTGCGTATTCCGTAAGTATCCTGGATGCAACCACTGCCAGTCCTGACATCACCATCTGCGGCTCGCAAACGGCGCAGATCAATGCGTACGGCGGAAGCATCTTCAACTGGTCGGTCGTATCCGGCCCGCCGATGACGCCTGCAAATTTTTCCTGCAACCCTTGTGCAAACCCGGTCGCATCGCCAAGCGCTACTACTACTTACGCGGTAGTGAGCAACCTGAGCGGAACCTGCGACAATGTGGATACGGTAACGGTATATGTGGTGCCTGATTTTACATTCAGCGTAACGCAAAGCTCCACCAGCTCCTGCCTGCTTCAGCCGATCCAGCTGGGCATTGCGGGATTAAGCCCAGCTGGCCCGGGTTATACGTATCAATGGTCGCCGGCCACTTACCTGAGCAATCCGACTATTCCGAATCCTGTTGCCACGATCACTTCTCCCGGCTCGTACACATACACTGTTACGATCACCAATGCAACAGGCTGTACAAAAACGGACAACATCACAATTTCGGTGATCCCTGCTGTATCGCCTACGATTACAGCAATCTCCGACACATCGTTCTGCGCAGGCGGAACAGCAACATTGGGTGTGAACTTCGGCCTTGTGCCTCCTGCCATCAGCGGGCCAAGCACAACCGGCGGCTGCTCGAGCCCTGCAACAGTGATTGCCGGAACGGGCACACTTACTGTAAATCAGTACCCAACTCCTTATACGGGCTTCTGGGATAACGGGCGGATGCAAATTCTTTACACTGCTGCAGACCTGAATGCAATGGGCTTTACGGGTGGCAAGATCTCATCGATCGGGTTTGATGTGGCGCAGAAAAACAGCACTGCGCCTTATAACGGATTTACGATCAAGATGGGAACTACGGCGCTTTCTTCGCTGCCTGTAGGATCGTTCCAATCGGTGCCAACCGTGGTGTACGGGCCTACAGCAAGTACAACTGCATTGGGCTGGAACATGTATGCGCTCACAACGGCTTATGACTGGGATGGAGTTTCCAACCTGATCATTGAAACCTGCTATAACAATACTTCATGGACGGGCAATGATGTGCTGAATAAGACATCGACCACGTATTCCTCGGTGCTGGTGGATTATGAGGACCCTACACCGGGATGTACGTTAACAACGCCGGATGCTTTTGCCCCGACGACTGAGCGTCCGAATGTGAAATTCCTGAAATGCCTTGTGCCTGCAAATCCTGCCAACTACAGCTATTCATGGGCCCCAGGCTTAACGGTTGCAGCGCCAACAGCGCAGAACACCACAGGCAGCCCGATGGCCACCACCACGTACACCGTTACAGTTACCGACATAGCAGGCGGATGCTCCAGCACCGACAGCGTGCAGGTGGATGTAGTGAATATTAATACGTTAACAGTAACACCGGCCGGCCCATACTGTGTGAACGGGAACATGGATACACTGCAGGTTTCCGTACCAACAGGAACCGGCGCATGGTCGGGTACCGGGATCACGAATACAACGCTTGGTGTTTTCAATCCAACAGTTGCCGGTATCGGAGCACATCAGATTATTTATGCTGTAAGCGGCTCCTGCGGAACAGGTGCGGATACGATCAATATTGTGGTAACGCCAACTCCTGATGCTACGATCACCCCGGTGGGCAACCAGTGTGTAACAGGCGCACCGATCACGCTTGCTGCTGCCACTTCGGGCGGTACCTGGAGCGGAACGGGCATTACGAATGCAAGCACGGGGGCATTTGATCCTGCTGTTGCAGGTGTGGGATCGTATACGATAACCTACACTATTTTACTTCCATGCTATGCGCAGGATACGGTGATCGTGCCGGTCACTTCGCAGATGGATGCTACTATTTCGCATGTGGGCCCTTTCTGTACAGCGGCTTCTGCGGTAACACTTTCTTCTGTGGATCCGGGCGGAACCTGGAGCGGTCCGGGCATCACCAATGCAACAACGGGTGTGTTTGACCCTTCGGTTGCAGGTGCGGGAATTCATGTTGTTACTTATACCATTACGGGGCTTTGCGGTGCTGTGGATACGGATACTATTACAGTGATCCCTTCGCCGGTGATCTCCTTTACATCCAATGCAACGGATGGCTGCGAACCGACCACGATCTCTTTTATGAGCACGAACAACCAGCCGGGAGGCACCTCCTTCTGGAGCTTTGGCGATGCGATCAGCGGTGTGAATGATACAAGCACTTTGCAGAATCCTTCGCATACCTATAATTACGCGGGCTCTTACGAGGTGATCTACAGCTATTCAAATACGATCGGCTGCAGCGACACGGTTACCATGCCGGGATACATTACCATTCATTCGCAGCCGATCGCGGCATTCACGCCTGCACCGCAGCCGGGCTCGATCGTAGACCCTACAGTTCATTTCTTTGACCAGTCGACCGGGATGATCGATACATGGCACTGGACCTTCGGTTATGTGAATGACAGTTCGATCGTGCAGAACCCGACCTATGTGTACCCTGATACCGGGATTTACACTGCGCAGCTGATCGTAACGAACATTCACGGATGTGCGGATACAACAGACAGGTTTGTGGTGATAGAGCCGGTGCTGGTTTTCTATGCGCCGAATGCCTTTACACCGAACGATAACGGCAACAACGATGTGTTCAGGGTATATGGGGATGGTATTGATAAGAGCACGTTCGAGATGAGGATCTTTAACCGCTGGGGCGAATGCCTCTTCAAAACAAATAAATACGAGGAGGGCTGGAATGGCGCAAGGAATAATACGGGTGAGATCGTGGAACTGGATGTATACGTCTGGAAGGTAACCTTTAAGGATTTTGCGGGCAAGAAGCACAACTACATCGGCCATGTGACGATCGTTAAGTAGTTCTCTGAAAATACAGGAAAAGCCGTCTTTTAAAAGGGACGGCTTTTTTTATTCTCCTGATTATGAGAAATAAAATCAAAAAAAGAGAAAAAAGTTTTTGCACTTTCTAAAAAGTATCTATATTTGCAACCCGTTAAAATTAATAGCGGCAGATTGGGAGCTTAGCTCAGCTGGTTCAGAGCATCTGCCTTACAAGCAGAGGGTCACTGGTTCGAACCCAGTAGCTCCCACAGAAGCCTTAACAGAAATGTTGAGGCTTTTTTGTTTATATGCACATGCTGAAAGCTTGCTTATCTCAACTAGTTCAGAGCATCCCGATTTTCAATCGGGAGGGTCACTGGTTCGAACCCAGTAGCTCCCACACAACAGGAGATGTCGCCAATAAGGCTGCATCTCCTTCTTTTTTTGCGCCCTTTTCTTTTTTCAAGACACCCTCTGAAAGCCTTTTGTTTTCAAGCAACAGGGAAAACGGTTCGTGGAATTCCAGTACAACATTCTTATCTTTAATTATACGGTTCGTTCCGACTTGTTCTATAAATGATTTGATTTCCGGTAAATCTTTTGAAAAGGCAATCTTTTCCGCACTATGAGCCAGTTCCAGAAATTCCCGCATTGGTTCGAGCCAAAAGTTGCCGTTTTTAGCCAGCGTTTTTTGTTTTAACTCCAAACTCATCTTTAATTTAATGAGCTCCTCTTTCTTTTGCAGATAAATTGCACGCTCTATGACCCCATCCACAAACCCATTTACCAATTTATCGAGTTTCATTTGGGTTTCTGACAGGGAGAATTCTATTTTTTGTGCAATGATCTGCCTTTCCTTGCGCTCCTCATTTTCCCATTTGGTCATTTGGGTGAAAACAACAGGCGACCACTCTTCCGGCATAGCGACTTTTAAAATCTGTTCCTGCATTTGTTGAAGCACAATCTCTTCGCGCAAATACCCTTGTGAGCATTTTACTTTCTTTTTGGTACAACGGTAATAACGGTACGTTCCTCCGTTACCCTTGCCATATTGTGCCGTAATTGAACAGCCGCATTCACCGCACTTTAATAAGTCAGTAAACACAAAATCATGTTTGTGTTTGCTTTTGCGTGGCCGTGAATTTTGCTTGAGCCTGCTTTGAACAGCTTCAAAAAGTTCAGTGCTAATTAATGGCTCAAACGTCCCTTCAAAAATTTCATCCTTGTATTTGATTACGCCTGTATAAATCGGGTTGGTTAACAGCCAATGGACTGCCGATTTATACCACACCGTACCTTTTCCATTAGTAATGCCGAAATCAAATAGCCGATGGCACGTGCTGTCAATGCTTTCTTTTCCTTTTGCAAAATCCTCAAACAATTTTTGTACGATCCTCGACCTTACAGGATCGGGCTCAATGTTTCTTGTTTTCGGATTATTGACGTATCCTAATGGTGCTTTGCCAATCCACTCACCTCTTCTTATTTTCTGACGAATGCCTCTTTTTACATTTTCTGAAAGATTATCGGAATAATATTTACTTTGACCGAAAGCGACCTGTAACATAAATAGTCCTTGAGGGGTTGGCTCAAACCAAAATGTAGGAAACCGCAACGCAGCTATTTTTTGTATGTCAATGAGATAAACAATTTGTCCGCCATCCACACTATTACGGGCTAAACGGTCCGGATGCCAAGCAATGACACCTACCGGCTCTTTGCTTGCATATATTTTTTCGATCATTTTATTGAATTCAATCCTGCCCGGAGTTTTCGCACTTTTGCTTTCAACAAAACGCTCTGTTATTTTTATTCCTTCTCGTTTAGCATCCTGTTCTAATTCTACGATCTGCGCTTCAATGGACATGACTTGTTTTTCTTCTGATTCGGAAGATTTACGGACATACAAAAAATACTTGCTGGGTTTCATATTCATTTTGATTTAGGATGGTATGTAAAAATAGGCTAAACAGCCGATTGATTTTTTCTTGTTTAAAACTATACTTACAAACAGAAATGTTTGTAATGCAAAAACGGTAGCAAGAAAAGAATCAGCTCTTTAAGCCATTTTTAGGACTATTGATATTGCAGGAAGGCTTTCTCTATTTATCGGATTTAAAAGAGGCATTCGTCATAAAAAAGGGAAACGGTAAAGGCTTCCGCACATTCACACGTCCTGTTTTTGGTCATGGTTTTTGAAAAGCCAAAAACAACGCCCAAAAACAGAACCGCCGCCCTGGTTCCCAATTGCAAAGAAAAAAACGCAATCTCTTTGTGAGGCGTTCCTTTCTTTGCAATTGAAACGCTTTATCTTTCGCACAATTTTTTTTCAGAATGGAACATTCTGATTGCCTGATAAAACAAAAATTGTTTTGAAGGAAAAACAATTTGTTTTATAATTTTTAAGAACTAAAAAATAAGGAAAAAAGAAAGGACCGTTTTCTTTAACATACTTTTATACATTAATAATGCTTGAAAACAAAAGGCTTTCAGAGGGTGTCTTGAAAAAAGAAAAGGGCGCAAAAAAAGAAGGAGATGCAGCCTTATTGGCGACATCTCCTGTTGTGTGGG
>JAOQAD010000014.1 GCA_025963775.1 Bacteroidota bacterium
TTGATTTGATCAGCCATACATCTGTATCCGTTGTGCCGTTCCGCTGGTCCGTCCAGTTGATGTAGACCGTTCCCTGGTTCGGGCCCGGGCTGAGGTCGCAGATGGCCTGCGGAAGGCCGTTACAGCGCTGCAGCCCCGCAATGTTATAATCCCATCCGCCGGGCATTGATGTCACCAGCGTTTCATGCGGCAGCCAGGTCAGGCCATCATCAAGGCTTTTGTTAAATACCAGTCCGGCAGGGCCTGTCCATATCACATAGATCTCTCCGGCAGGGCCCACCATCGGGATCGCCCCTTCCATGGTGCTGTCACTGTCTACACAGTTGCCGGCCTCTTTGCTGATCCTTATTGGAGTGCTCCATGTTGCACCGGCATCGGCGGATTTTGAAAAGAGAATGACCGAGCTGTCGGCGGGTGAAGATGTGCCATACACATCGAACTGCGTCCATGTAACATAGATCTCGTTCGTTTGCGGGTTCACCACAATGCCTTCCTTGTCCTGCGCTTTTGTTCCGTTAAGCCCTGTGTATGTTCCTGCCGACCAGGTGCCGCCGCCGTCAACAGACTTCTGGAAAACGATCCTGTCGATCCAGCTGCCGGTTCCGGAGGGCGGGTAGGCAAGATGTGAATAGTAAAATGTTCCCGTGGTATCTGTAAATACAACCGGGTCGCCCCATACGCCGGTAACAGGCTCTGTAAGAATAGCGCTGATCCAGGTGGCACCGCCGTCGTTCGAATGGTACACGTTGTTGACGTTCGCACCTGCAACTACCTGGCTGGTATTTTTCGGGTTGATGCAGATGGAAACTTCCTCCGGGTCGTTGGTATTGCTGATCATCACATTCGTGAACTGTGCCAGCGAAGGCAGGCTTAACACGAAGAGAAGGAAGAAGAAAAAAAGCTTTTTCATTACATCAGAATAACGTATCAAAGATAATCAATGAAAAAGGAAATAGGAAGTTATGTCAGTTCGAGTTTTCGCCTTTTTCGGGCGAAAGTATCGAGAACCGGCTCTACTTCTCGATACGCTCCACTACGTTCCGCACTCGAAGTGACCCGGTCATCACTCCAAACTCCTGACTTCCGTCCTGCGGTTCTTTTGCCTGCCTGCATCTGTCGTATTCTCGGCTACCGGCTGCGTATCACCGTATCCTTTGGCGATCACGCGGCCTGCCTCCACTCCTTTTTTCACAAGGTAGCTGCGTACTGCATTCGCACGGTCTTCCGATAATTTTTGATTTGCATCCTTGTTCCCGACATTGTCGGTATGTCCCGCGATCTCGATCTTCAGCGATTTTTTCATGAGCATATATTCCACCAGCTCATTGAGCTCTTTCGAGGATTCGGGCTTCAATGTGGACTTTCCCGTGTCGAAGAATACATTGTCGAGCGTGTATGTTTTAGGCGGACTGATGATCAGCTTGTACTCAAAGCTTACAGTACCTTCCATGGAAGGCATCTTCAGCACATTGTAATCCTGGTTCTCGCTGAATGCCTTGTACTGCACATTGTAGGTATCGCCTTCAGGCACCAGCAGGTCGAATTTGCCATCCGCCTTTGTAACGCCGGAATAGGCTTTCTTATCCTTCGCTGCAACGAAGGTCACCTTTTCGCCTTCGAGCGGCTTTTGTGCTTTGTCGACCACCACTACGGTAAGCAGGGCTTCTGTTTCTGTAGGCTGAAGCGTTTGCGCAGTTGTAAGGAAAAAAGAAAAGAGGAGTGCAGAAGTAAAAATAGCTTTCATGTTTATTTATTTTGGTTGCTGTGTATTTACAGGCACAGGTGTTTCATCCTTTTCGATCACTTCAACGATCACGAACATCACGAGCAGGATGAGCAGGATGATAAGAAACACTTTCCTGTTTTTGTACAATGGAGTTTTGTATAAAGGCTTTGTAGCCGACTGGTAATTATACATCAGCTTCTTAAAGTCCTTATGCTTGTTGATCCTGTCCTCAGGCAGCTCGGGTTGGTCAATATTGAATTTCAGGTCTGACATCTATCTGTTGTTTCCCATTATTTTTTTAATCTTATCGAGTATCCGGTACACTTTCACCTTGGCGTTGTTCTCTGTAATACCAACAATATTGCCAACTTCAGCGAAGGAGCGCTTTTCAAAAAACCGCAGCTCGATCAGCTGTGTATCCTCTTCACCGATTTCCTTAAGCGCTTTCAGCATCCGCTGCTGTGCTTCCGAATGCTCTTCTTCCTGCACTTCCGAAATGATGGTCATAATGCTGCCCTGGTCGAGGCTGACTACCCTGCCTGCATTATTTTTTCTAAAATACATATTAATTTCATTAAAGGCAATCCGGAACAGCCATGCAGAAAAAGGCACGCCCTTGTATTCGTACTTCCTGATATTGATCAGCGCTTTCAGGAATACCTGCGATACAATGTCGGCCGAGAGGTCTTCATCCCCGGTGCGCCTGTGCACAAAAACAAAAATGGTTTTATAATACCTGTCGTAGAGCACATCAAAGCGCGCGGGATTCTGCTTTGCAGCTTCCACCTGCTGCAATTCCAGCTTTAGTTCAGTATCGGTCTTGTGATGTGCGTTCACCGGTTCTGTTTAGTTTTAGTTCATAATGCGCCGCAGGTAAAAAAGATACAGGCACCGGGAGAAATTTATAGAAAGCCTAAATTTATCTAAAATCTGTATCTTTTGCCTCTATTTACGTTATAATTTTGATTGACGATCCGGAACTTTGCACTAAATTAAACGTTTTCTTTCGGAAAACGTCATTGCGAGCGGTAGCGAAGCAATCTGCCCATAAGATGAGATTGCTTCGCTACCGCTCGCAATGACGTCCTGTATTTAAGTTTGGTAAATTACAGATCAACAAACGGACCTATGAATAAACTGTTTTTCAGCTGCCCGCTGGTGCTGGTTTTATTGATGCTCCCTTTCGCCGGCTATTCGCAGGTGGAGGAAGATGCGGGCATTGACGGCTATGAGAACATCACAGAGGCCCTGCAGCATCCCGAAAAAGCGAAAAAAGTATGGATCACCGGGAACGGCAGCCAGCTGAATCTCCTTACAAGCAATGCGGCGGCCTTCAAAAACCTGCAGGCTTTCAAGATCCGGGATGCCGCTTCCGAAAAGGACTGGGACAAACTCTTCCTGGCGCTTTCAAAGATCAGCTCCATCAAAGAAATCGAGCTTACATTCAACGAGATCAGCCAGGTTCCCGCTTCCATTGCCGCATTTAAGAACCTTCAAACGCTTATTATCTGGGGCTCTCCCGCACTTGATTATACTGCACTCTTCCGGAACCTCGCTGCTTTGGATAAATTAAATACGCTGGAGCTGAACAGCAATTCATTCGGTACAGTGCCTGCGGAAATCAAAGAGCTGCGACATTTGGAACGCTTCAGCATCACCGATAATGAAGCGGTGAATTATGCCGACCTTATGGAGAAGCTCTCCGTTTTGCCACTGTTAAAAGCGCTTTCGCTGGAAGTGAATGCCATCACCCAGCTGCCTGCGAATATCATTAAGCTGAAAAGCCTTACCAGGTTAAACATCAGCAACAATTACATCGCTTCTTTCCCCGAAAGGATGTCGGAGCTGAAGAACCTCGACAGCCTGCAGGCAGATGGCAACCTCTTCGTAAATTACGTGGATGAATACAACAAGCTGAAAGGGCTTAACATCAGCTATCTTTCGGTAGATGGCGGACTGACTGACGAAGAGAAGGCGGAGCTCCTCAAGCTGTTCCCGAAAGTGAAAGTGGATGAGCAGGCAAGCGCGGAAGCAATTTCAAACCCAGGCAAACAGGATCTGTTCACATCACCTGTGCCTGCGCTGGCTGTTCCAAAAGCAGTGTATATTGTGGATGCGGCTTCCGGCGGACAACTTGATTACACTTCCGGATCACAGATCAGCATCCCGAAAGATGCGTTCGTTGATAAGGACAACAAAGCGGTGAAAGGAAATGTGAGGGTAAGCTACCGCGAGTTCTCCGATCCGTTTGACATTGCTTTCAGCGGCATCCCGATGAGCTACTCCAACAAAGACAGCACTTACCCGATGGAATCTGCAGGCATGTTCCAGATCAATGCAAGCCAGGGCGATCAGCCGGTGTTCCTCAAAAAGGGAAAGGCGATCGATGTGTCGATGATCACCAGCGATACAACGGATAATTACAACATGTACAGGATCGACACGGCGACAAAGGAATGGGTGAATGAAGGAAAAAGAGGGACGATAAAAATTGTAAAACCGAAAGATTACCAAAAGGATTCACTGGATTATTACGGCTCAAAAGTGGTGGAGCTTTCTCCTGCCTGGCGCCGCTACAACGACATCATTCACGCGGATGATACGGTTCTTTTCAAGGACCGTTTTTACGATACCTCCTATTGCCATCTCACAAAAACAGCCCTTCTGAAAAACAACGACTACTTCCGCTATGTGAGGGTGTACCGCTATAAAAAAGAAAGCAGCCTGAACAGGAAAGCTGAAAAGGGTGAGATCTGGTTCAACATCAAAAACATTTTAAGGACAGGCGACAACCCGGAGATCCGTGCAT
This sequence comes from Bacteroidota bacterium, assembly GCA_025963775.1. GTDB lineage: Bacteria > Bacteroidota > Bacteroidia > 2-12-FULL-35-15 > 2-12-FULL-35-15 > 2-12-FULL-35-15. The sequence goes on from JAOQAD010000014.1 coordinate 4,536, forward strand.
TCAACGGCATGGCCTGGGTGTACGAAGGCGATGCCAGCCCGAAGGAATTCAGTGCAAGGTACCTGAGAAGAAAACGATATTCCGATATACGTATAGAGCAGAACGGGGATTCGTTCACCATCCTGCTGAAGGAAAAGGACGGCATCCTCAGCATCCCGGCACACCCTGTCAACAAGTTCAAAGGCTCAGCGGAGAAACCCGAAAGAACCTATGCACGCAGGTACAGGAATTACACAAAGGCGCTTGCGCGAAGAGAAGCGCAGTTCAACCGCGACCTTGCACGTAAGCGGCAGTCGGCTTACAGGTACAACCAGAAAGTATGGCAAAACCTGAAGCCGGTGATGAGCGACAGTGAAAAGGTAATGACATTCGATCAGTGGATGCGCTATTACAGCCAGATGCTGAACAACGATACGATCACGAAATTCCAGAAATCGTCGGGCTTTGTAGGAGGCGTTCTGAACCAAAGCTACAGGAAGATCTCCGTAACACAGTTCGGCTATTACAACTGCGACAGGCCGCTGCTGAAGATCATCGCGCTGCCTGTGAATGCGGTGGATGCCGTGGTGCGGAGCGGTTACAAAGCAGTGACGGAGCCGAAAGAATATGCAGGCATCAGCGTTACGTATTTCGATATGCAGGACAAACGGCTTGCACCCAAACAGGTGATGATCGTCGACAAGCGGATCAAATCCGTGGCGTATGTTGGCAACGGTGCATCCATGCGGATCGCGGTGAATTCGCCGAAGAACCTCATCGCGGTGATGGGCGATGGCAGTGTAGGCGTATTTTCAGAAAACAGGTTTAAGGAAATTAATCTCGTTGATAAGGGAGAATATGGCATTAAGCTGGTAGTGTATGGCCCGAATGACCTCGAGCAGCTGAGAAGATACCTGAAATACTGATCACCTGTTACAAACGCCCCTGAAGCTGCAATACACACAGTTGATCACTTCGGTGGTTTGTGTGAACGGGATCTCAGGGTTAACGATCTCGCTAAGCAATATTTCCAATTGCGCTTCGAACTCTTTCAATACCGTTTCATCCAGGAACTCGCTCCCGTTTGCCTTCACGGTTTTTAATCCGGCGCTGAGCTCGCGGAAGGTGATAATGCCTGATTGAAGGTTTTCTTTGATCGCGGGGTTCATCTTCTGGTACAGGTATGCATACATCAGCAGCTGGAAGCTTTTTGAAAGCGTCGCATCTGTGCGGATCAATTCCCAATCGTCAAACTTCAATTCATTGTTAGCGGCAAGCCCCGTCTTATAATCCACGATCCTCGTGATGCTGCCCACACTGTCGATTCTGTCGGCCTTTCCTTTGATCTTTATTGCAGCGCCTGCAATGATAAGCTCCGTTTCAAGCTCCTGCTCCAACGCTTTTACGATCACAGGCTGGCCCTTTTTGTCCGCAGCTTCAACAGCGGTAATTTCAGCATCGAGGAAATTCGCAATGAATTTCAAAGCAACTTTAAAAGTCAGCAGATTTTTTCCATAGCTGATCTCCGAACGGCTGTAGTACTCTTCAAAAGCTTTCATAGCCAGCTCTTCCACCAGCGGCTTCATTTTCTTTATATCATCCGCGCTGATCTTCTTCGCGATAAAAGGCTGGTACAATTGCTCGAGCACGCTGTGGATCACATTCCCGAGCACATCCGCGCCGATCGTCTCCTCCACTTCATCCGCTTCCCTCAATCCTGCAATGCCGTGAAAATAAAATTGCATGCTGCAGCTCCTGTATTTGTTCAGCAGTGAAGGCGAAAAGCCATGCTCAGAAACTGATCTCGCTTTTATTTTCTCAAGGATCTCCGGTGTTTTATGAATGATGATCTCATCACCTGTATTTTCAGGCTTTACAGGGATGCTCAGTAATTGCTCGGTGATGGCCACGTTCGGATTTACTTTTGGCAGTTCATACGCGAGCTGTGTGAGGAACCTGCTTCTTTCGCCGCTCCCGAGCGCATCGCTTTCGGTGTTGTATAGAAGATAAATGTTTGTGGCGCGCTGCAGCAGCCTGTAAAAGTGGTAGGCGAAGATCGCGTCCTTATCGCTGTAAGTAGGCAATCCGAAATGGCGCTTCAGCTCGAATGGAATAAAGGAGTTAACTGCTTTGCCGGATGGAAGGATATCCTCATTGCAGGAAAGCAGGATCACATTTTCAAAATCGAGGGTACGTGTTTCCAGCATTCCCATTACCTGCAAGCCCATCAAAGGCTCTCCGTAAAAAGGCAGTGTGCCTGCGCGTACGATCTGGTTGAGAATGCTCCGCAGCGTTTTCACATCGCCCACCGAACCGGGATAATCCTGCATCAGCACCTGGATGCGCTTCACGATCTTTGTAAAGGCAAACAGGTATTCCAGCTCGAGGCTCGATTTATTTTCCACTCCGGCTCCCTGCTGCGCGATGATCCCGTTCTTTAATATTTCGATCACGTGCTGCACACAGGCGACCGCATCACTTGCAGATTCCCAGTGTTTGAACACCGGCTGCAAAAGCCCGTATTCAAGCGGGTGTCCTTCAAATAATTTTTTCAGCGTGGACTGTGCAGCAAACACAATGTTTTTGCCTTGTATGGTTTGTACGATGGGCTTAACAGAAAGACGGTGCTCTTCGCTGGCAAGCGCAATGGCCGTGTACGGATGGCTCAGTAATTTCACAAGATCGGTATGATAAAAGCTGTAGTTCAGCTTTCCGCCGGCAATCTTCTGTGCATTTTCGTGGAGGTTAAAAACAAGCTCGAAATACCCGGCCACCGGAGTGTTCTTCAATGGGTAACCCATCGTTACGTTGATGTCTTGCAGGCTTTCCGGCAATGAATGCAGCACGGGGAACAAGAGGTTCTCATCGGCAAGCACCAGCGCGGTGTTCTGAAGATGGCCCTGCTCTTTCTCAATGCTTGTTACAAGGCTGCCTGCGATCTTTGCCTGCGCCACATTTTTAGCGGCGCCGATGATGGTGATCTGTTTCTTTTCGTTGCTTAATAAAGTTTCCTCAAATACCGTGTTGCGTTCCTTTATTTTTTTGAAACGTCCGTACTCGTTGTATTTCCTGATGAAGCGGCCGGCCTCCTGTTCGGGGTTGTTCACATAATAGCTGTCGGTATCCCAGATGATCTCCGCTTTATCAGCATCCACAAGCTTTTCGATGATGATCTCCTCCGCAAGGTTAAGGGCGTTGAACCCGGCAAAGATGATCTTCTTCCAGGGATGCCTTGCTGCGCGCTCCACCGGGTCGGCAGCAACAATGCGGTAAGCGAGTCCCTGGTAGGCTTCCTTCTTCGCGAGCATGCGCTCTGCAAAATCGGTGTAATAGCCGCCCAGCTGCTGCCAGAAAACGAGGTACTGCTGCTGGAACTCCGTAAGCGGTTCATCGCTGTTCAGGCTCCATGTTTCCAGCTCCTTGATGTTCTTTAAATTTCCGAACAGCTGCTTTGCATCCACAAGGTAACGGTCGATCTCGTTGAAATCGCTCAGGAGGATCTGTCCCCATTTGCTGAATTCATCAAAGCTTTCGGGATTCCCCGGATTGCATTTTTTTACCGTTTCGTACAGGTCGAATAAAAGCGTGGTAGGATCAGCGGGCTGCAGCTCAGAGAGCAGCGCCACAAAATCCTCCGTTGCAAGGATCTCAGGACTCCAGAATGTTTTTTTGAGATGATTGGAAAAATGCGTTTTCAGGAACAATCCTGCCCTGCGGTTCGGCAGCACAATACAGAGCTCGCTGATGTCGTCGCCGTATTTTTCGTGAAGGTGTATGACCGTTTTCTCGAGGAAGGATTGCATTGAACGAAGTTAAGGATTTTTAAGGATGAATGTAAGTCGATTAACAAAATCTCTCTTTGGATCTGTTGAATATAAATAAAGGGAAAGCAGGGAAATTAAAAACTTCTTTCTATATTCAGTGTTACGGAAATAATAGGTCGTTTGGCGGACTCTTGAGATTATTTCTACATCCTTGTATCCTTTCAGGCAAGTTTGGTTATAAGATCAACCAAACCTCTTTAACTTGACAAAAACGACATTCATATTATCATTTATCTGGCTTTTCTTTAATTCAAATACGCAGGCAGGAAGTACCGACACGTTACGACTTTATCGGAATAAATGCGGAATGAGGTATAATGTTTACAAATGGAATCTTTTCATTATAAAATCTCCGCAGAGGTATTCATTTAATCCTCGAACCAGCCAAGACAGCCTTATCATGGAGCAAAGGAAAGAAACTGAATACTGTATTTTTTATGATCGTAGAAAACGAAAGATGTATGAAGGGCCGTTGAATTACGGAATGTTTAAAGGAACAGTTATTTTTTATTATGACTCCGGAAAGATCAAAAAGACGGAAACTTACGACATTGAAAATATTCAATATTGTAATTCGACTTTTGCCTGGACGGACGTACCATACGAAACTGGAACCTGGAGATATTATTCAAAGTCGGGACGACTATTTAAACAAAAAGAATTTCTCACACTTTTCAAAAACAACAATGACACGACCTCACTTTATCGAATTTCAATATTATCCCGCATAGACAAAAAAGGAAATATTAAAACAAAGAAAACGGAATTTTTAGACAAAATTGCTGGATAAGTAACCTGTGCCTTTGATTGTCAAAACATTCGCACGGCAAGAGTAAAAAAAGGTTACCGGGAATCGGATGTCCTCGAAGAGTACAGGGAAGAATGTTGGATGCGTAGTAATAAAAACCTGAAATAAAAACTACGTCTAAAGGTTTTCCACCCTTCTCCATTCAGCCTTGTCTATTTTATTCGTATCGGCTTCGGTCGCCCAGATCATGTATGGCGAAAATTCGCTCACCTTAAACAGCTTGTAAGCAGGTTCACCACTATCGAAAACGCCACAGCCGAATTCCCGTTCCACTATCTTTACCGAAGGGTCTTGCTTATTCTCGAAGCACACTCTGTGAGTTGACCATTCGCACATACTTGTAAACGCCGCGATGACCGTCACAAAAAATGAAAGTCCCGCGATCACAAGTGTGAGGATGATCTTACCGGTGGCGGAGGCCGGCGTATCGGTTTGTTTTAAAGTACCGGTAAGTGTGAGTACAATAGCAAGCGGGATCCCATAGAAACAAATACCGAGATAAAGGTTCTCACTTTCGTTATCTGCAAACTCGAGCGGCAGAGCCTGACCGAGTATGGCAGTTGCTACTATAACGCAAATAAATACAATTGAAGCGCGGTAAATTATTTTAAGTGCCTGCATTATTTAATTATTCTTTTGTCATTATCATACGTGATCTGCTTCATGCGTTTTCATTGAACAGCTTCACATCGCGAAGCCCAAAGAGCTTTCTTTTCCAGGTCCAGGTGTATTCTGTGATCATTGTTTCTCTTTCCATTTTTCATCATTGGCCGAAGAGCCGCTGCAGCCAGCTCCGCCTCTCTTTTGGCACGGCCCTGGCAACAGTTTTTCTTTCAGATCCTGCACTGTATTGATCAAATAGTTTTTCAAGCCTGTCGTCCCATTTCCCGATCACAAAGGTAATGTCATCAAATGGAACGTCTTTCACTTTTTGAAATTTATCATAGGAGAATTCCACTTCCTCCACAATTTCATTTCCTTTGACATCCCCGGTGGAAGCGAACTGTGTGATGCCATTATAAGTGATCAGCCTGCCTGTATTTGTCCTTACCATAAAGGGATAGAATGACATCCGGATCTCCTCTGCCAGCGTGCTGGCAAGCCGCAGCTCGTGGGGCAATGCAAGTTCGCTTGGCATAATCTCCTCAATTTCATCCAGCAAAAGGATTCTTTTAAAATGCCGTTGAACTGGCGGGGCTTTTGAAAAATGAATTAAACACAGGTCGATCAGTTCACCGCTTTTTGTCTTAATTGCTGCCGGGAACTCAATGCTGGGAGCATCTGTTGAATAAGGGGAAGACGGAAGGCCGCCGATGCGTATGAGTCGCTCCAGCTGCTTGTCGTCCGGAACTAAAGATTTTTTGTCCCACATGTGAAACAGTACAAGATGAGCAATGCTGATCAGCCTGGCAATTGTTTCTTCAGGATTAACGTACCAGAGATCTCCGCTGTCCTGTTGATTGTATATTTTGCCAAAGCTAAGTTCCTCCCGGAGCACCAGCCGGTCTTTGATTGCCTTGATGTCTTTATTCCCCTCAGATTGCATATTAAATTCTATTATCTGCCCGGAAGGATAATCCATCATTGATATGAAATTTACACCCATAGTTGTAAGCATTTATCTTTTATAACGAACTCTTTTCTCCCGGCTCCATTTTCTCAGCATCATTCCAGCAATCCCTTCCCCCTGGTATAACTTAATAGCGCGAGTATCGCAACAGCCAGCACAATACTGGCAAGAAACAAAACAATGTTAAACAGGATGAACACCATACTGTTTCTATTCCATTCATCCTTCTGTCGTTTTAAACCCGGATTAAATTGAAAAAGCAGCCGCAACACTATAAAAACTATAATGACAGGAATCAGGAACAGGAGAAATAGTACAACGATCGCGCTATTGTTCCATTCGTTGAGTAAAGTAATAGTGAGTGTATTCATTAAGTTCTTTATCACTAATTTTTATCCCCGCATTTTCTCAGCATAATAAACTGCTTTTGCCCTGCGAATTCATTAAATGTCCAGGTGGACACATACTTCTTAAGCGATTGCAATCCTTCATCACAAGGCTCATTATCATAATAGCAATCACCGATAATTTCCCCATTGGATCGGCTGATGTAATAGCGGAACCAATGAAAGTCCTCCGTTGAATTTTTCAGCCTTTCTGTTAATACAGGCTTTACATAACTGTATGTTTTATCATAGATGAGCGAATCCGGGTTATTGGAAAGGCTGCCCTGCACCTGGATATTTCCCATGATGGAATGCCAATGCGCTGTACCGGAATCATCCGTAATATCAAAGTCTGTTTCCGGTGAATGCTTCATATCAATACAGGTAAGGATCACAGGGAACTGGCCTGCAAGATATGATTCCACGCCGTTCGTCAATGCAGTTGCATCATTTTCGCCAAGGCCCGCCAATCGCTCTTCTATCGCCTTTTTAAAAAGCCTGTTGTGGGAAGTGAAGAAATGTACCTGGAATGATTCACTTCCTTCAAAGACCCGGTGATTGATGATCTTCGTTTTAATGCTGATGCCATTCGGCGCAGTGATCTCATCTCCCGTTAATTTAAAATCGAGCCCCGGGTATTCTATGTTGATCCGTTCCAGGAGCTTTTGATTGAGGTAATTTTCATACGAGGCTTCTTTATCCTTGGGAACATCCACCTTCGTTTGTTGTCCGCCACATGAGCACAGCAATCCTAAAGCTGCTGCAAAAATTGTATATAAAATGATTTTCATTGATTCTTTCTTTATTGAATACTATCAGTTAATAATGATTCTCCACCCGTTCGATCCGGATCCTCACATCTTCAAGTTTCACCCCAGATTGAAAAAGCCGGAAGATCCGCAGCATCGACCTTCTCACAACAACATTTTTATAATTGTGAACTGAAACTTCATACTCACCCGATTGCGGTATGTCAAAATAAAAATAACAGACTGCCCTGAACTCCCTCTGCTTCAAACCATGTTCAGCTACCGGGATCACTTCGTTGCTTGCTGTATGAACGATTTTAACCCAAAGTGAATCCGCCTCCACAGACTGCCCGCCCGTAATGTAGATATCGTAACGCCCGGCTGCAAAGTGCACCGGTGTTTTATTGTCATCAAGCTTTACTATTGTTGTCATGCTATTTAATTTCTTCCAGCCTTCCTGTTCCCCTGTGCCACTTTACCACGCCGCGTCCTTTCCGGAACCACACAGTATCTGTATATTGTGCTGTTATCCAGTCCTGCGTAACAGTCAGCTTTAAACATTCAGAAAACTCTTTGCCTTTCGCCTTTATGGTTTCAAAGCCTGTGAATTTATATTTCCTGACTTCTTCTCCATTCTTGTATTTGTACACACTCCCCAACTTTAAGCTGCGGGGAAACAGCACTTCAAAATAGCCAGGATTTGCTTTTTTCAATTCGTATTTCCAGAATACAGGAGAGAACCAGAAGTTGCCGCGGTCAAAATAAAAAACACCATCACAAAAAACCGAAGAGCCGATAATGGTGGTATCGCTGCTCTTCATCGCATTGTCAAAATAAAAGATCTCCCTATCCTTTACGAAGGCTGACTTGCATATTGAAGAGTCATTTTCTTTAACAAGTGTGTCCTTTTCAGTAATGTGGCTTATATAAAATTCTTCCCCTTTTCCATTCTTTAAAGGGAAATAGTCTTCGAATACGATCACCGGTCCCTCTTCAGCCACCACAGGGCGCTCCTGCTGGTTGCATGCAATCAGTACACACAGGATCAGCAGGAAACCTGTACCTTTTTTCAGTTCAGTCATGATCTGCATTGTTTTTATAAAGCTCTATCTTTCTTCCGTCAGGATCTTCAACCACCGCCATGTATCCAAATTCCGTTTCCACAGGGCCGGACGAAAATATAGCGTCAATGCCTTTCAGTTTATTAATTACCGCATCAAAATTGTCAACAGTAAATCCAAGCCTTAAATTTTTGTCCGGGCCGGCCTGTCCTTTTGCCAAAGGATAAATTTCAAGGACCGCTTGTCCGAGCGTTGCAGAATAATGATAAGGAGAGTTACCATGCTTATGATAATCGAAGCTCAAGCCGAAGCTTGAATAGAAATCCACAAGGATCTTAGCATCCGGAGTCCTGACAACAATAAGCTTTATCTCCATTTAAATAATGTGTATTGGGTTTAACGGAGAATAACTTTCCTCGTGTACGCATTTACCCCGTCATAAATTCTCATGAAATAAATTCCTTCCGGATGGTTTGAAATGTTTATTTCAGCTGATGCCTCCTGCTTAAAGCCGGAGCCTGAATAGATCAGATCTCCAAGCAGGTTATAAATTTCAATCTTAGCGATGCTGTTTCCATGAACAATAAAAATTCCGCCTGAAGGATTCGGATATACTGAGATCCCGGGCTCATCAGCATGTTGGGAAATGCCTGTAGTTACATTCGGATTGTAAACATTGATCGTAAAGCCGGAAGAACGGATGATGTTCCCCAGATAATCTTTTCCAATGGAATCACAATAGGTGCAGGAATCTCCCGACTCAGAGCGGTAGATCCTCATGCAAACATTGTAAACGGTATCCACCGTGTAGGTATGTGAAGGGTTGGCCAGCGTTGAAGTTGTTCCATCGCCAAAGTCCCAGAAATAACCGCTGGCCAGATCCACAGTAGACGTGTCGTTCACTGTTAATGTAAAATTGTTGAGCGTGGAATCGTAAACGGTGGAATACAACCCGGAACAGTATTGTGTGTATTGGTACTGAAATACAGTTCCCTTACTGTAACTTCCTCCTTCCGTCGATGTTGCATAAAGAAACGTTCCATCGGAAATGAAAGATCCTCCCGGCTTGGATCCTGAAGAAGTGGAAGGTACAAGGTCTCGCAGCTTCAAATATCCTGTTCCATCCTTCTTTACTTTGAAAATGGTTCCTTCATTGGATGTTCCACCGTACTGTGTCATTCCATATAAATAATTGCCGCCAAAGGCAAGGGAAGCAAAGGGGAACTTCCCATCAGATCCGGAAGCGAAAGAATGTAATACGGAATACCCGGTTCCATCCGGCTTTACTTTAAAGATCGTTCCATATCCCAAAGCACCTCCGCCATACGCCATTCCATACAGGTAAGTCCCGTCAGAGATCAGGGAACCCCTCGGATGATTCCCGTCTGCAGTATTAGAATTATAGATGTGGGTAAAACCGGTCCCATCGGGCTTTATCCTGAAAACACCACCGTTATTGGAGATGCCGCCATTGGGAGTAAGCCCGTATAAATAGGTCCCGTCAAAGATCAGGGATCCGTTCGAAGCAATTCCGGATCCCGTCAGCGGGAAATCATGTATGATCGAATAGCCCGTCCCGTCAGGCATTATTTTAAAAATGATCCCTGCGTTAAACGCACCGCCGCCGAAGGTCATGCCATAGAGGAATGTTCCGTCAGATACAAGTGATGCAACAGGCGTGTTTCCATCCGTGGAAAGGTCGAAGTCATGCAGGTCGGCATAGCCTGTTCCATCCGGCTTTACCTTAAAAACAATTCCCGCATCATTGACCCCGCCTGCCTTCGTCATTCCATACAGGAAGGTTCCATCGGAGATAAGGCCGCCTGCAGGAAATCTTCCGTTTGTTAAGTTGAAGCTCATCACAGTATCATACGCTGTTCCATCAGGCTTCACTTTAAAAATAACTCCCTTATCATTTATTCCTCCGAAGTAGGTCATTCCATATAAAAAGGTTCCATCCGAAAAAAGATCGCCTTCCGGAGTATCGCCATAGCGGGATACCGTGCCATGAAAATTAATAAGAACGGACTGTGCAGGCAGGCTCACACTCAATGCGTTTAAAAGGATTGCGAAGAGGATTATTTTTTTCATGTTTTTATTGTTTGATTTTGTTTTGTGGCATATTGCTAAACTCATTTAAAACTGCAAGGGTAATTTATTTCTGCAAGATCCTCAACAAGCTGATCCCAGTCCTCCAGCTCCTCAACAACTGATAATACCATTTCCCTTGTCAGCGGTTCTCCCTTATACACTTTCGTCACCGTTTCCAACGGGATCCCGCTTTCCTTATAGCTTTCTTCAAAATAATCTCTCGCCCAGTCAATGTATGTTTGAGGCTCCCCGTCAAAAATGGCAAGCATTTCGTCTGAGTTGTCTTCAACATTTTCAAGGTGCCCGGTTTGCCAGTTCTTTAATTCTGTGCTCCATAAGCAAAATGTTGTTCCAATTGATTTTACAGGCTCTCCGAAAATAAAATCAGTAAAAACCGCAGGTAAATTGTCTGTCAGCTTCGTTTTATCCTGCTGCTCATACTCGTGCGCGAAACCATTAATTACACACCCATCCTCACGAAACAATATGTGCATTTCATCACCTGAGCCATTTCGCATTTGAAAGCACCTTTCATTTGCATCCCACTTCGAGTTAAAGGAATAATAACGGTGCTCCCATTCCTGCGACATGATTGCGTCTAAAACAGAGATGGCTTTGCAAATTGCCTCTAACGATCTTCTGTCGGGCAGTGAACTGTAATTTTTTGTTGAGATCATATCCGTTTATTTTGCGCCAATTTTAATACAATCGCTTTGCTTTTCCCGGCGTTTTTAAGCTAAACCAGAAAACATGAACAGGCTCCGATTTTTCCTGGGTGCCGTTTTTATTTTCATCCAGCCTTGCGAAGATGTACATCACATCATTCTTAGGATCGTATTGCGATCGCAACACTGAATAGTTGGCAGGAATGATCTGCGTCCTTACACTGCAACCGGCATCAAAGTGATAGAACCTTCTCAGGTCTTTCTTATTGATCAACGTGTCTTTATTCGTGTCCTCATCATAAACAGACAGCAAATAAAAATCCCTGTTCACCGGCAGCTTGTCTAAGGAATCCTGTTCCAGTGAAGGATAATAAACGGTTTTCACTAAGACAGGATGATTGAACAGGAAATTCCCTTTTTCCGATTTAAAATCGTAATGCGCAATGTTCAGGAGATTGTATCCGAAAAGAATATCAATTCCCGGCATAAAGTGCCGGCTGGATTCATCCCCGCTTTCATCACTGTCATAATCATATTTATAATCTGTTGCATTGCCAGCTGATCCCACGGAAACGGTTGATTTGTAAATGCTGACAAGCCGGTGGTCATTCAGCCCGGTTAAGATCACTTTATTCGGGAAGCTTGCTACCTGCTTCATGGTCACATTCCCGGTTACTGAATTAAACAGGCTGTCGTTGCCGGTCGATTCAGTTTCACCGCCGCTGACAGCAACCTGCTCTTCGGTTTGTTTCTCATCCTTGCCCGGACAGGAGCTCATCATCGTTGAAAGGGAGATTGCGAAAAGGGTTTTAAAGCTGAAGAGGTTGTTTATCATGGTTGGTGCAATTTTAGTTTCTTGAAGATTGCGGTTTTATTTTCCCTTAATTGCTCATCTATATTTATCCAATCCTGAGCTTTAATTTTGTCCCGCAATACTTCCTGTTCAGGTAATTCCGGACTTGTTGGATAATTTTTTTTGATTTCAGTAATCCTTTTATCCAGGATTTCCGAACTGTTCGACTCATTATGGTTTGAAAGGGCGCAAAACAAAATCAAATTTTCATTCCTTTCGGTCAGTTCTGTAAGCTTATCCATTTTAAAATTTTGCCTTTTTAAAAGTATATCTCCGGAGGATTGATACTTGCCAAAATATGGCAAAACATCCTCCACAAGCTTCCTAGTTAGAAAATCAGCAAGTAGTTGGTATTCCTGTGTAATTCTATAATGATTCCTGATTTGAGGTATTAAGTCCTCTAACTTTTTCGTTCCTGTTAACTCTTGATTTTTAATAAATGTGTCCGTATCATATATGGATGCAATTGAAATTTCTGTTTTAAAATTATCAGAAACACTCCAACGACCTCTTGTATCAATATGTATGATATGAAATAAATCGTGCGATTGCTTTATTAATTTTCTTCCAACTGGCTGAAAACCATACTGAGAAAGATTCTCTGCAATAATTTTTATAAAGTCCTTATGTACTGACTTTAATTCTTCCTTTTTTAAGGGTTTATATACTTGAAGATCTTCCCATTTCATTTGTTTTACTTTTTTAAATTTGCTGTTCTCTTTGATTTTTGCACAACAAGATATATCGCCACTGTCACAATCCAGGTTATAAAACAGTCCAACACAAAATTTCCAAATTGCCAGCCACAGTTCGGGGAGTCCGCGCCGCTGCACCAAAACTGATAATAATACTTGCACGGAAAACCAATGTTTGTAGTTGGTTTCTGTGAAGGATTGCCAACATTGGATAAAAGTGAAGTCATAACACTTACAAATGACACCAGGCAAAAAACAATAATTGAATAAAACGTTGTAAGAAATAGTCTCCTGATCATGTAATTCGAATGGTTTAAATTTATTTTACATTCTTATATTAGGAGCGTGATTTCTTTAACAATCCGAAATCTTGTTAATTCGATGTTTAGGGCTATATTTTAATGTTCAGGCACATTCTTCCTTATCTCCTTCAGCATATCCTCCTGTCCTTTCGCAAATTTCTGCCAGGGCAGCAAAGGTAAACGGCTATCCACCTGATATTTCTCCATCACCGGCAGTGTTTTCGCGATCATTAACACAGCGTGATAATCATGGACCGCCATCGCATTTTTTTCAATCCGCATCTCGAGGTTGCGCATCGGGACATCTGCTGCAGAATCCTTCCTTTCACTCTCACGGATCATTTTCAACACCTGCTTTCTCAGCACCGAATCCGCAATGCCCGAAGCCTGCATCTCCGCCTCCCTGTAATAATTTTCGTTCTTCTGCCTGAAGCTGCGGAGCTTCCCTGCCCCTTCCGGCGCATCTTTCATGTTCGCGATGCTTTCCTCCAGCTTTTTTAATCCGGAATCCTTATCCACCAGTTCCCCGTAGATCTCATCCAGCAGGCCGGAAGAAGAACGGCCTTTGAATGAATACTCCGAAGAATTATCCTGCAGGGCCTCCGGGGTAACCGGTTCTGCAGCAACTTCTTTTGTATAGTTCTCATTCCCGCAGGATGATAAAAGCATCACTGCAAGCAGCACAGGGAAAAATAAATGTTTCATGAAGGAGCGTAAGTGTATCTATCAAAGATAAAGGAAATTAAATAATTTCCGGCTTCCCGGCAGTGGTTTATCAGGTGACATTATAAAAGAAAATTCGCAACTGTTTGTATCTTTGCAGCATGCCATCCATTGATTATCCCCAATACAGGAAATACCCGAATGAGAAAGGGTATTTCAAGGTCATTTCCGATAAAGAATGGGAGGAGATCCAGGTGATAGGCAGCAAATACCTGCTGCATCGCTTCATCGTCAGCATCCTGCCCGACAGGAATTTCATTTACGACATGACCTTCGATTATGAAAGCAGCTGGGTAAAGATCAGTGAAGAGGAATATGAGGCTGTTAAAGATAAAACTTCTGCTTAACCAAACGTTTTCTCCGCTTATCCTTCCTGTTTCCAGGGCTTCCGTATCATTTCCCGAACTTGCCGCATCAATTCCTTAGCTTCCATGGCGTTTCCCATGGGTGAAATGTCAATTCCGGCAACTTCCGTTTCGATTCCTTCAGCTTCCATGGCGTTTCCCAGGGGTGAAATGTCAATTCCGGCAACTTCCGTTTCGATTCCTTCACCTTGCATAACGTTTCCCACAGGTGAAATGCCAATTCCCGTACCTTACGCAACAATTCCTTCACCTTGCATGGCATTTCCCGTAAGTGAAATGTCAATTCCTTTGCCTTCCGCGCCATTTCCTTCACTTGCCTCGGCCTTTCCCACGCATTGTCATCCCGAGGGATCTTATTCACAACGCCCTACTGGCTGTAATCTGTGAATCTGTGGCGATGGAGCCTGCAAGCATTCATGAGATCCCGTGTCGGAGCACGGGATGACGAGTACTAATTAAAATTATAGAAACATAGAACGACTTCCCATTCAATAATCGTCGAAGGCGATCAATCCGCATAAATCTGCGAATCTGTGGCTAAACTTATCATAAGCGGACGCGCGTTCTCGATACATCCTTCCCGAAAAGGGAAGGATACTCGAACTGACGGCACACACACTCCACAGAAGCGAAGCTTCCTCTCTGTCCTCTTCAATAAAACATTCTTAGTGGCTCTCAGTGTTCTCAGTGCCTTTTGGTAAATCCTCCGTGATTCTCTCTGCCTCCGCTCCTCCGTGGTAAAAGCACACAGCACGTCAATCCTAATCCATCATAAGCCTCAATGGCGATCATTTTTTTATCTTAAAAATCTGCGTTACCATTAAACACAGCAAACATAGCAGCCTGCTAACATTTATGAGATCCCGTGTCGTGGCACGGGATGACGGTACCGGATGGAGATTCTGCAAACTTTGAGATTCCCTTCCTAACAGCCGCACACACACTTCACAGAAGCGAAGCTTCCTCTCTGTTCTCTGCAATAAAACATTTCTTAGTGGCTCTCAGTGTTCTCAGTGCCTTAGTGGTAAGCTCTCCGTGTTTCTCTCCGCCTCCGCTCCTCCGTGGTAAAAACCACACAGCACATCAACCACAAGCCTCAACGGACAGCCGCACAAAAAAAGAAAAGCCCCCGGCATATCACCGGGAGCTTCTTTCTGCTAATTAAATCACAACAAAAATTACCAGATCTCCGCCCTGTCTACTTTAGGGCGATACATTTTATCTCCTTCTTTTACGCCAAAGGCATCATAAAATTCCTGCATGTTCGTCAAGGGCCCGTTTCCACGGAAGTTACCCGGTGAGTGCGGATTTGTCTGGATCAGGTTCTTAAGGAATTCCGGGCGCATGCTGCCTCTCCAGCCCTGTGCCCATGCCAGGAAGAAACGCTGCTCTGCCGTAAAGCCATCGATCTTCTCAGGCGCAGGCTTGCCTTCCAGCGATTTTTTGAATGCATAATAAGAGATCGTCAGGCCACCAAGATCAGCAATGTTCTCACCCAGGGTAAGCTCACCGTTCACGTGCATGCTGTCGATCGCCACATAATCATTGAACTGCTTCACGATCATGTCTGTTTTCTTTTTGAAGTTCGCCTTGTCAGTTTCCGTCCACCAGTTCTTCAGGTTTCCGTCAGCATCGTACTGCGATCCTTCATCATCAAATCCGTGTGTAAGCTCATGCCCGATCACAGCGCCCATGATCCCGTAATTTACGGCATCATCCGCATCCGGGTTAAAGAAGATCGGCTGCATGATCCCTGCAGGGAAAACGATCTCGTTCATCGAAGGATTGTAATATGCATTGATGGTCGGAGGCGTCATTCCCCACTCTGTCCTGTCGATCGGCTTGCCTAATTTGTTTGCCATTTCGTTGAACGCATATTGATTTGCATGCATGAAGTTCTGCACGTATGCATCGCGGGTGATCTCGAGGGAAGAATAATCTTTCCATTTGTCGGGATAGCCGATCTTTTTCATCACCTTATCCAGCTTCTGGTTCGCCGCTTTCTTTGTTTCAGGGCTCATCCAGTCACGGCTGTCGATCCGCACGCGGTATGCTGCGATCAGGTTGTCCACCATTTCGCCAACGCGTTTTTTACTTGCTTCAGTAAAATATTTTTCAACAAACACCTGTCCGAGCGCATCGCCCAGGGAAGCATCCGTAGCTTCCAATGCGCGCTTCCAGCGTGGTTTTAATGCAGGAATACCAACAAGTGTTTTCCCGTAGAATGCAAAATGCTCATTCACCAGGTCATCACTTAATTTACCTGCCGTTGCATCGATCAGGTTCCAGCGAAGGTATGTTTTCCAGTCGCTGATGGATACCGATTTTAATGCAGCATCCAGCGCTTTGTAAAACAATGGCTGTCCGACAACCACGTTATCCACATTCTTCAGGCCCAGTTCTGCAAAGTACAGGTTCCAGTTCAGGTTCGGCGTAAATGCAGCAAGCTCCTGCGCCGATTTTTTATTGTATTGTTTTTCAGGATCGCGCTGCTCCACTTTTGTCATGGAAGCTTTTGCCAGTCCTTTTTCGATCCCGAAAACTGTTTTTGCTTCTTTCGCAGCAGCTTCAGGTTTGTCGCCCAACAGCTCAAACATTTTCTGAACGTGTGCGATGTATGCTTTCTGGATCCCCAGTGTGCGCGCATCTGAATTCAGGTAATAATCGCGGTCAGGCAGGCTCAGGCCGCCCTGGTATAACTGCGTGATATAAGCAGTGCTGTTTTTCGGGTCCTGTCCTACAAAGCCGTTGAACATCGGGCCTACGCCAACCATGTGTAAATGTGCAACCGCTTTGACCAGGTCATCACTGTTTTTAATATTATCAATTCTTGCGAATTCATCCTTTAAAGGAGTAACGCCTTCTTTGTTCAGCTTCACCGAATCCATCGCTGCAGCGTAAAAATCGCCGATCTTTTGCGTGTTGCTTCCCGGTTTTGCCGTTTTATCGGATGATGCCTCTTCAAGGATCGTCCTTAGTTTGTTCTTGTTCTGGATCTCCAGCTCATTGAAGCTGCCCCAGCGGCTTTCCGTTTCAGGGATCGGATTATTTTTGATCCAGTTGCCGTTCACGAACTGGTAAAAATCATCCGTTGGCTTTACTGTGCTGTCGAGGTTAGAGACCTGGATGCCGGTGTTCTTCACCGCAGCTGTTTCGTCTTTCTTAGTGTCACCGCAGGAAGCAAGTGTGATCACAGCAGCGACAGCTGATAAGTTTAAAATGTTATTCTTCATGTTTTTTTGTGATTTAAGTCCCGAATTTACTGTAAATAAGCAAGATGACAAAATGATTTTGTTAAATGGCGATTTTTGAGGATAAATGGGTGGCTGCGCGGTAAAAAAGCTACTTTTGTTTCCTGATAACACATGACACATGACCAACCCGAACGACCCTTCACTTACATCCTGGATTGAAACAGGCGCAGACAGCGATTTCCCGGTACAGAACCTGCCATTCGGCATTTTCAAAACGCAAAGCTCGAGCCCGCGCATTGGTGTTGCTATCGGCGACCAGGTGCTTGACCTTGCGATCATGAACAAGCTGGGCTTTTTCGATAAGATCAAAATAGATAACTCCGTATTCACCAACCAATACCTTAATGATTTTATTGCGCTCGGAAAGCAGACCACGAGCGGCGTACGCGACAGGATCTCGCAGCTGCTGCAGTCCGATAATCCCGAGCTCCGCGATAATAAAGAAGCACAGGCAAAAGTGCTGCATTATCAAAGCAATGTACAGATGCTCATGCCTGTAAAAGTGGGCGACTACACCGATTTTTATTCCAGCATCGATCACGCTACCAACGTAGGCACCATGTTCCGCGACCCGGACAATGCACTGCTGCCGAACTGGAAACACCTGCCGGTAGGCTATCACGGAAGGGCTTCTTCCATTACCATTTCAGGCACCAGCTTTCACCGCCCGAAAGGACAGACAAAGCCGAATGAAGCAGAGCCTCCTGTTTACGGGCCATGCCGCCTGCTCGACTTTGAGCTGGAAACAGCATTCATCATCGGGAAGGAAACACAGTTAGGCGACAGCATCAGCACTGCAAATGCGGATGAGCATATTTTCGGGATGGTGCTGTTCAACGACTGGAGCGCACGTGATATCCAGACCTGGGAATATGTTCCGCTGGGGCCATTCCTCGCGAAGAACTTTGCATCCACCATATCGCCATGGGTGGTCACACTCGAAGCGCTGGAGCCATTCCGCACCGCAGGCTACAAGCAGGAGCCAAAAGTATTGCCGTACCTTGAATACAGCGGCGATAAGAACATTGACATCAGCCTCGATGTATTGATCCAACCCGAGAACACGGAAGAAACGCTGGTTTCACATTCCAATTATAAATTCATGTACTGGACCATGGAGCAGCAGCTTGCGCATCATACCGTGAACGGCTGCAACATGAACATCGGCGATATGCTGGCATCGGGCACCATCAGCGGGCCAAGGCCTGATTCATTCGGCTCCATGCTGGAGATCACCTGGAGAGGCACAAAGCCTGTGAAGATGAAAGATGGCAGCGAACGCAAATTCATCAACGATAATGACACCGTGATCATGCGCGGCTATTGCCGGAAAGACGGCGTACGCATCGGCTTCGGCGAATGCAAAGCGAAAGTGCTGCCGGCGAAATAAGCTTCGTATCCTTTTCCGATCTTTGCGTTATAAAGGAAACAAACAGGATGAAAAAGCGTTCCATTTTTCTTGTCTTCCTTCTTTCTGTCCTGCTGTTTTCCTTTTCAAAAAAAAGGAAACTTACAGTGGATGACATGGGCCTTCCACCGGGAAGCATCCGGCTCAGCAGCAATTTTTACATCGATAAAAATGAAGTAAGGAACCTCGATTACCTCGAGTTCATGCATTGGGTAAAAAAAGTTTTCGGCGAAGCGTCCCCCGAATATAAAAGCATTCTTCCTGATACATCCTCCTGGAAAAAGCTGGGTCCCTATTACAACATCTTCAGTTCCGTTTATCTGGTACATCCTGCTTTCAGGCACGCGCCTGTTGTAGGGGTCAGCTATGCGCAGGCAAAAGAGTTCTGCAAATGGCGGTCAGACCGCGTGATGGAATTTCTCCTCATCCGCGAAAGGGTTGTTAAGCACGATCCTTTCCCGACAAAAGAAAATTATTTTACTATTGAAAAATATTTCAGCGGCCACTATAAAAACATCAGCCCCAACCCTGCCCGGCCTTATTATCCGGTGTTTGAGCTCCCCGATTCAGCTGCGTACATGCGCGCATTAAGTTTTTCCGACTCACTGTACAAAACAATAAAAAATGAAAACAGGAAAGCGCTTCTTGAGCCACGCTATTTTGACAATACTGAAGGTCGCTCAGACAGTATAAAATATGGAACAGAACCTGTGAAATACATTTCCGGACTGATCTTTAAAAAGAACCTGTTAGCCGACCTCCGTGGTAACGTGCGGGAACTTACGAGCGACAGCACACTAACCTTTGGAGGAAGTTATATCGATTCCGGCACAACTGTTCAAACAAAATTATTCTACCCGCATTCGGGAAGCAACTGCTATACCGGCTTCAGAAATGTATGCCATTATAAAAAATGGACAACCTTTAAATAACTATCTGAACCACGGCTTTCTCTTTTTTTAAAATCGCCGTATCATTGTAAAAAATTTTACATCATGAAAAAAATCTTACTCTCTGCGATCATTGCGATACTAAGCGGAAGCATATTGAAAGCACAGGTTCCCGTGTTGAACCTTGAAGCAGCTTATCATTTCAGCGGCAATGCCAATGACATGAGCGGCCACGGCCTTAACGGAACAAACAATGCAGCGGTGCTCAGCACCGACCGCTTCGGAAACCCCAACAGTGCCTATGACTTTTCTACGGGCGGCTACATCGATTGCAACAACGTACTGAACAGTGTAATCGCAGGAGCCGGAAAGCAGATCACCATTTCCTTCTGGATCAAACCGGCCATGGCAAACAACTCGAATGTGATCCTCGCGAAACATGCCGATGCTGCCTGCACGGCAAACGACCGCGAATTCTTTATCCGTTCCCTCAACAACATCATCAATGTGGAATACTACGGCACTACCAGCGGCACCAACGGACGATTTGTATGCGGCAGCACGCTTCTTACAGATTATACCCATTGGTACCATGTAGTGGTTACCTACGATGGCACAGTGAACACCAGCAACGGCCTCGACAGGGTGAAGATCTATGTTGACAATAATCCTGAAACAACCACGCTCACCTGCAGAACGCAATCCGGTACATTTCCCTTTGATATTGTAACAAGTGCTGCACATTTCGGGATCGGCAATTACCTTAATAATGCCGGCACTCCCTGCTCAGCTGCAACCTATTACAAAGGTAAGATCGACGACATCAGGATCTACAGCCGTGTACTGAGCTCAACAGAAGTGACTCAATTGTTCAACGAAGTGAACACTGCCGGTATCTCAAGCCTGTTCAACAATGTGGAGATCGATGTTTACCCGAACCCCGCAAGCGACCACCTGTCGGTTGAATTAAAAGGACTGATGAGCAAATCAGAGATCCAGGTCATGGATGTGCTGGGCAAGGTGATTTACAGCGAAACAGTGAACGGTGCGGAAAATACCGTTACACAGATCAAAACCGCGAACTTTGCAAAAGGACTTTACTTTATCCGCATTCTTTCCGAAAATGAAGTAGTGGCGAATAAAAAGATCGTGATTCAATAATCTACGGTATAATGGATTTAAGGGCAGGCTCCAGGGCCTGCCTTTTTTTATGCCTTTGTTTGTTACAAACAGCCCCCTAAGCCCTCTTCCTTCGGCTACCCCCAGGATAAACCGGGGAACTGATCCTGCACATAATCATAATTTCATTTAAAAATTAGAAATTCAATCTTCCGGCGAACCGTCTCCGAACTACAAACTGCTTTCTTCTAACTAAAAGAACACACCCCTAAGCCCTCTCCAGAGGGGAACTGATCCTGCACATTATCATAATCCCATTTAAAATTCAGAAATTCAATCTTCCGGCGAACCGTCTCCGAACTACAAACTACTAACTACCAACTAAACAACCTCTCGAACTACAACCTGTCCATTGTTTTATTCGCCTTCTTTTCTTATCTTTAGTTCCATTAAAATAACATCCCATGAAAAAACTGCTACTCGTTTTTGCCTTTCTCGGTATTTTTAAGATCAGCCAGTCCGGCGAAACCATTCCCAATAACTATTCAGCTGCTTTCAGCAAAGCTTACCTGCAGCATCCCGGAATTCCCAAAGGAATGCTCGAGGCTGTTGCCTTTTGCAACACACGCTTTTCACATATTACGCATGCATCCGTTCAGCCGGAGAGCTGCATCGGCATGCCAAATGCGTATGGTGTGATGGGGCTTACGCTCGACGGGCAGAATTACTTTGAGAACAACCTCCTCCTCGTTTCCCAGCTTTCGCATTACAGCCTGGAAGACATTATGAACGATCCTGAAAAAAACATTCTCGCTTACGCGGATGCATTTGCAGCAGTTCAGAAAATGTTGAACATAAAGGCCAACACCGTTGAAAGCAACCTCAGCATTTACAGCTACTTAAGCGAATTACCCAAATCGGGCGAAGGACAGCTGTACGCACTCAGCTCGCAATTATACGGTTACCTCGATTTCCTTAACAAGCCGGCTTACCAGCAGCAATACGGATTTCCGGCTTACAGCATCGACCTTGAAAAAGTGTTCGGCGCAGAGAACCTGCAGGTACTGAGCGCTACATCCGTTACTGTTACCGATGAAAGCGTGATCAGCAACAACGGGCAACATTATCATTCTCCCTACCGCTCGCCTTCTTCAGCCGATTATGGCCCTGCCATCTGGACGCCGGCAGGATCCTGCAATTACAGCACCCGCGGCGGCACTTCCATCTCTGCCGTTACCATTCACGATGTGGAAGGCTCTTATTCCGGCTGCATCTCCTGGTTCCAGAACTGCTCCGCAGGCGTATCTGCGCATTATGTGATCCGCTCGAGCGACGGGCAGGTAACACAGATGGTGCTTGAATCAGCCAAGGCATGGCATGTGGGAACTGAGAATCCGTACACGATCGGGCTGGAACATGAAGGCTACAACAACACGCCCGTATGGTACACCAATGCGATGTACACAGGATCGGCAGCCCTCGTGCGCGACATCTGCGCAAGCGGCTATGGCATCAATCCATTACGCACCTATTACGGCCCGGGCTGTTCGGGCACAACCGCGGAATGCGGGCTTGGAAGCTGCACGAAGATCAAGGGACACCAGATGTTCCCGAACCAGACACACAACGATCCCGGCCCCTACTGGAACTGGGCGAAATATTATTTGCTTATCAATAACACGCCAACCATCACTACAGTAACTGCAACAAGCGGGCTCTTCACCGACAGCGGCGGAAGCACCGGCAACTACTCGGATGATGAGCGCCAGCTGACACGCATCCAGCCTCCGGGAGCAACTTCCATCACGCTTAACTTCACATCCTTCAGCACCGAAGCCGGCTGGGATTACATGTTCATTTATGACGGCGCAACAACTGCCGCACCGCTCATCGGGCAATACGACGGCACAACAAGCCCCGGCACCGTTACATCCAGCGGCGGCTCATTACTGATCGAATTCCGCTCCGACTGTGCAACCATTGCTGCAGGCTGGGTGGCCAACTGGACAAGCAATTCGGTTACGGCAACATCGGCCGACAGCATCGCACCTACCACTGCAGTTACCACAACAGGCGCATGGGAAACAGGCAACTTCAGCGCCAGCTTTACCGATGCAGACAATGCGGGCGGAAGCGGGCTCGAAAAAAGCTATTACCAGGTGATCGATTTTGACGGCACCGAATGGCGCGCCAATGCAAACAATGGTTTTTTCTCAGACAACTTTGATGTGGCCATTCATCCTGACTGGACAACATCAACAGGAACATGGAGCATCAACTCCGCTGCATTGTCGCAAAGCGATGAGGCATTGAGCAACACCAATATTTATGCATCACTGAACCAGACCTTATCCAACCGCTACCTCTATAATTTTTACGGGAAGATCGATGGAAGCGGCACACAGCGCCGTGCAGGATTTCATTTCTTCTGCGATGATGCAACACTGACCAACCGCGGCAATTCCTATTTTGTATGGTTCCGGGTGGATGACAGCCTGCTGCAGATCTATAAAGTGGTGAGCGATGCATTCGGCTCACCGGTGATCAACATTCCCTTTACAACCCTTGCCGGGCAATGGTACGATTACAAGATCATTTACGACCGCATCACCGGGAAGATCTCGGTGTACCGCGACAATGCTTTTGTAACCAGCTGGACCGACTCATCGCCTTACGCAACAGGAAACGCGATCTCGTTCAGGAGCGGCAATGCCACCTTCGACATCAACGAATTAAAAGTGTACCGTTCGCGGAATCCCTCATCAGTGGCAGTAAGCGTAGGGCCTGCAGCAACAAATGATATCCGCTACCAGAACCCGAACCCGACTACATCCGCTGCAAAGATCAAATCCATCTGCGCGGATTCTGCAGGAAACCTTTCCGCGATCTTCTACCAGAACCTGAACATCGACTGGACACCGCCTGCCGTTGTTACCGCGATCAACGACGGTTTGGGAGCCGACATCACCTTCACCAATTCGGCAACAACATTGTCTGCCAACTGGACGCCTTCCGTTGATCCGAACTCCGCGATCGCCCGTTATTATTATGCGATCGGGACAACACCGGGAGCAACCGATGTACTGGGCTGGACCGACAACTGGTTCAACGACACGGCAACTGCTACAGGCTTATCACTGATCGATGGACAAACGTATTACTTCAGCGTGAAGGCGGAAGACGGTGCAGGATTACAATCAGCAGCATATACCAGCAACGGGCAGACCGTGCAGCTGGCTTTGGGTGTGGATGAGCTGGCAAATGGAAATATGATCGCTGTATCACCGAACCCGCTCACAAGCAGCTCAACAATAAAATACCAATTGTCAGAAAACTCCGGTGTGGAAATTTCCCTGCTGGATGTGCTCGGCAAAGCAGTGGTGCTTTACAGCAACGACAATGCAACATCCGGGAAGCATGAATTGATATTCAATTCAGCGAATCTTGCAACCGGAATTTATTTCGTGAAAATGAAAACAGCGAAAGAAACCAAAACAATAAAAGTGATTGTAAAATAATTTTATCAGCACGCATCAATGAAAAAGTACGCAATCATTTTTTTTGCTTTTATTTCTTATTCCTGTTTTTCGCAGGCTGATTCCATTCACCACAAATCCATTCACCAGGAGCAGTCTGAGAAATATGCAGCGCTTAATTTAAAAACAGAAGCGCAATGGGACAGCCTGCGTGCCATTGAAACAGGCGCTTCCAACCGGCCGATGGTCAAAAGTCCCCGCTCCTGCAATTTAACGAAGCGTGTTTACGGATGGCAACCCTACTGGGATGCAACTTCTGCAACATATAACAATTACGACTGGAACGGACTCACCGACCTTTGCTATTTTTCCTACGATGTGAATTCCGCCGATGGAAATGCAACGAGCACACACGGCTGGGCTACCGCAACTGTTGTTCCTGCAGCGCAGGCAGCAGGCGTGAATGTAACATTGTGCGCAACGCTGTTCAGCGGGCACACCGCCTTTTTCGGAAGCACAACGGCACAGCAAACACTCATCACTAACCTCATCAATCTTGTGCAATCGAGGAACGCGCACGGCGTGAACATCGATTTTGAAGGCATGGGTGCATCGCATAAAACTGCATTCACTGCTTTTATGATCAACCTCTGCAACCAGATGCATGCAGCGATCCCGGGCTCTGAAGTAAGCATTGCATTGTATGCGGTGGACTGGAGCGGCGTGTTTGATATGACAGCCTTAAACCCATATGTTGACCTTTTCATCATCATGGGCTACGATTATTATTACAGCGGAAGCAGCACTGCAGGGCCGGAAGATCCTCTGTATAATTTCCAAACCTCCTATAATTACACGCTTACAAAATCGATCACTTATTACCTGAACAAAGGCGCTTCGAAATCAAAATTATTAGTGGGGCTTCCTTATTACGGGCGCGAGTGGAAAACGAACAGCGCTACCATTCCATCAACCGTAGATAATACAACCTCGCCCTATACAAACACTGTTCTGTTCAACACCATGCGCAACAACACCAGCGGAAATTACAGCAGCCGCCAGTGGGATGTGAACAGTTTTTCGAGCTGGTTTCCATCCCTTCGCTCAGGCGCTAACTGGCAGGCCTTTGTGGATGACGCTTACAGCATGGGCAAGCGCTTCGACATTGTGAACCAGTTCGGCATCGGCGGAATCGGCATCTGGGCGCTGGGATACGACGATGGCTACAACGATTTCTGGGACCTCATCCGGGATAAATTCACCGACTGCGCCACTGTTCCCTGCACCGATACCATTTACGACATGGGCGGGCCTAACCGCAATTATTACGACAATGAAAATTACACTTACACGATTGCACCAACCGGCGCAACAGGTGTCACGCTTAATTTCAGCTCCTTCAGCACGGAGCTGAATTACGACACGCTTTGGATCTATGACGGCGCAAGCATTACCGCTCCGCTCATCGGCGCCTACCATGGCAGCATGAGCCCGGGAACCATCACTTCTTCCGGCGGCGCGCTCACAATCCGTTACAAGTCGGATGTTGCCACGCAGGCCGCAGGATGGCAGGCGATCTGGAATTGCACCATCGATAACGTAGCGCCTGCAACACTTGTATCGGCACCCTCTTCCTGGGCAACAGGAAATTTTACGGCAAACTTTACTGACACGGATAACCCGGGAGGCTCGGGCATCGCGAAAAGCTATTACCAGGTGCTCGACTACAACGGCAGCGAATGGCGCGCAAACAACGGCAACGGATTTTTCTCCGACAACTTTGATGTGGCCATTCACCCCGACTGGACGAGCATGGTGGGCACATGGAGCATTGCTGGCGGCTACCTCAACCAAAGCGACCAGGCGAACGCAAATACCAATATGTATGCTCCGCTTACACAGAATCTTTCCAATCAATATTTGTATAACTGGCAGGGAAAGATCGACGGCACAGGAACGAACCGCCGTGCCGGATTTCATTTTTTCTGTGATGATGCCACGCAGACCAACCGCGGCAATTCTTATTTCATCTGGATCAGGCCGGATCAAAGCACGCTGGAAATTTACAAAGTAACAGCCAACGTGTTCTCGCTGGCAAGCACAGCGCCACTCACAACCGCCATTAACACCTGGAACGATTACAAAGTGATCTACGACCGCATTACAGGCAAAATGGATGTGTATGTAAATAACGCGCTGACGGAAAGCTGGACGGATCCTTCTCCCCTTGCAACCGGCAACGCGATCTCTTTCCGGAGCGGAAATTGTGATTACACGGTTAACGACCTGAAAGTGTACCGTTCGCGACTGCCTGCCGTTACTGTGAGCGTGGGTGCTGCAGCAATAAATGATGTGCGCTACCAGAATCCCAACCCGGCAACGCCTTCCTGCCGTGTGAAATCGATCACCAAAGATGCCGTGGGTAATTTATCGCCGGTGGCTTTCCAGGACGTGAATGTGGACTGGACTGCTCCGTCATCCGCTGCAATTGCCGATGGCAGCGCAGCAGACATTGACACAACGTATTCCTTAACACAGCTTTCCGCAAACTGGAATACCTGTATTGATACCAACTCCGCGATCGCACGCTACTGGTATGCGATCGGAACGACAGCCGGAGCAACTGATGTGGTGAACTGGACGGATAATGCAATGAGTACTTCCGTAACACGCACAGGCCTTTCACTTACAGCAGGGCAGCTGTATTACTTTTCAATACAGTCGGAAGACGGCGCAGGATTGCTCTCCGCGATCAGCAGCAGTGACGGGCAAATAGTGATGCTTCCGGCGGGCATCGGTGAAGTGGCGAATGACCTTCAGCTCTCGGTTTACCCGAACCCCTTCAGCGAAGAAGCGACCATTGCTTATTATTTAAAAGCGAATGCGGATGTGCAGATCGCATTGGTGGATGTTCTCGGCAAGCAGGTAATGCTCCTTGAAAAGCAGCAGCAGGCGACAGGCGCGCATACATTATCACTGAACAAAACTGAGCTCGGGCTTGCAAAAGGAATGTACACGTTAATCATCACTGTTAACGGAACGGAAAAAAATTACAAGCTGATATCCAATTAAACGAATTTTATGCGCAAACTTTTTTTATTCCTGCTGATCCTTCCTGCTTATCTCTCCGCGCAGGAAGAGCCGGATCCTTTTGATAAATACGGCCCTCCGGGAGAAACGTACACCAATCTGAAGGATGCGCTGAAGGATGTGAAGAATGTGTACAAGCTGAAGATCGAATACCAGGTAATCGAGCCGAAGCTGATGGCGAAGCTTGGAAAGCTCAACATGGTGCAGTCGCTGCAGCTGAGCGGCAACGGGCTCACTGAGCTTCCTCCTGAATTCAAAGACCTTACCAACCTTACCTATTTCTGCTGCAAGGCAAATAACATCACGGCATTGCCAAAGGATTTCGGGAACCTGCAGCAGCTTACGGAAATACACCTGATCAACCTGAGGCTCGATTCGCTGCCTTTTGACATCGCTTATCTGAGCCGCTTAAGAAATATTGAGATCCAGAACAACCAGGCAGATACCCTTGACCTTCCCAATTCTTTTGGCTACCTGGCCAACCTCAATGAGCTGCTGATCTTCAATTCCAGGCTGGATACACTGCCTGCTTCCTTTTCGGAATTAAAAAAATTAAAAAGCCTTACGCTTGGTATGTGCGGACTCACAAAAGTCCCGAAAACAATCGGAAAGATCACTACGCTGGAGCAGCTGGTGCTTGACAACAACAACCTCACTGAGTTGCCAAAGAGCGTATATAAATTAAAAAACCTGAAATACCTTTCTGTAAAAAGCAACAAGCTGAACCACATCCATGATTCGGTATGCATGCTGAAGAACCTGGAAGTGCTGGACCTGCGGGGGAATACTTTTACAGCTTACGATATTGATATTTTGAGGATCTTGCTGCCGAAGTGCAGGATACTTTATTAATGCTTATTTTCTCTCGCAGGGGCGCAGAGAACGCAAAGCTGCCTTTGTTTATTTCCCGCAAAGACGCAAAGCTGTGTATTCTTAGCACTTCGTTACATGTTCCCGGGATGTCATCCTGAGCGAAGCGAATGGATCTTCTTAAATTACACGCTACTCACCCTTGGGAAAATTTTTCAACCACTCTGTTTCGTGCGGAATGACAAACACCAATAAAAACTATAGTTAACAATGCTTCCCGGATGTCATCCTGAGCGAAGCGAATGGATCTTCTTAAATTACACTCGGCACACTTTGAAAAAAGATTCTTCAACCACTGCGTTCCGTTCAGAATAACAAGCACACTGTTAACCGTCTACGAACTCCGCTCTGCCAACTACTGACTATTTCCTTTTTTTCTTCGGCTTCACAACTTCTTCCTTTTCCTCATACCTCAGCACACCGCCCCAATATCCCATCTGGCGCATGATCCAGGAACGGCGGCCCTGCACATAAGCGCTTGGCCTTCCGGCATTGAATTTTCGCGGGTTTGGCAACACAGCGGCAATTGTTGCTGCTTCTGAGCTGCTCAGATTTTTTGCGCTCTTCTTAAAAAAAGCCTGTGATGCAGCTTCCGCTCCGTAGACCCCATCTCCCATTTCGATCACATTCAGGTAAGCTTCCATGATGCGCTCTTTGCTCCAGAACACTTCTATTAAAAATGTAAAGTACACTTCAAAGCCTTTCCTGATCCAGCTTCTGCCGGGCCATAAAAAAACATTTTTTGCCGTTTGCTGGCTGATCGTGCTGGCACCACGCGTTTTCTTATGCTTCTCATTATACTCCATTGCCTTATCGATGGCCTCGAAATCGAAGCCGTTGTGCTTTATAAAATTCTGGTCTTCGGAGCACACCACTGCAAGCTGCAGGTTTGGCGAGATCTCATCAAGGGAAACCCAATCCTTCTTCAGCTTCATATCTTTTCCATCCACTTTCTGCTCCACGCAGCGGATCAGCATTAAGGGCGTAACAGGGATCGGCAGCCAGCGGAGAATGATCACGGAAACAATGCTGATCGTCAGGAACCACATGGATGCCTTCCAGGTAAACCGCCATGCTTTTTTAAAAAAATCTTTCACAGGAGAGAATAATTACAATTCAAATTTAGGACAATTGGCGGCGCCCTGCGGACGGTCATAATTCTCGGTGCTCATCACAGGGCTGAAGCCGAACATGAATTCGGTGGAATTGGCATGTGCCGCGCGGAAGCGGGAAATAGTGTAATCATAGGCAAATCCGATCACGATGTTTGAAAAGATCCGCACCTGGATCATTCCGACAACTGCATCGTGCATCCTGTAGGAAACGCCAACACCAATACGCTTGCGGTAATATACCATGCAGTTGAAATTACTCACAGGAACGGATACGAAAGTGGTCTGAACATGAACTGCCGGAACGATGATAAAATCATAACCTTCTGAAACAAATTTCCGTGCAAAGGTCAGGTAGGCTGTCGGCCGCAGCCTGCTGCCGGTACCGATCTCCTTGTTTCCCTGCTTCAGCGTGTTTCCATATACGTTCCGCAGGGCAATACCTGCAACCAGCTTTCTTGAATACAGGTACACACCGGGAACAACATCGGGGATGATCACTTTTGCAGCACGGTTCATGATCGCGGGATCATTTGCATCGTAAACGGAATTGCTGATCGCGAAGGATTTTGCACCCGCTGCAATACCAAAGCCGATGTAATATTTACTGCTCATTTTTAAATGGATCGCGTACGATCCGTAAATGGATTTATTCGCGAAAGCGCCGTATTTATCCTGCTCGAAATAAAGCCCGGCACCATGCCAGTAACGCTTGTATCCTTTCTTCCCGAATGACTTCGTAACGCTTGCAAAATTTGTTTCCGGTGCAAACTCGAATCCGCCCCACTGTACCCTTCTGCCTACCATGAACATCCAGCCTTTGGAATTGCCGGCAACAGCAGGGTTCAGCCCGTAATCATTCAGCATGAACTGCGAATACTGCACATTCTGCTGTGCATACATTGCACAGGCCAACAACAGGATCACAAGCAGGGTGCTTAGTTTTTTCATTTTACCGGATGATGGAAACATTTCCTTTTACAATTGATTTTTCATCTGCCTTGTCGCCGTAAATAATATAGAAATAGGCATTATCCGGTACAGGAATTCCAAAGATGTCCTTTCCGTCCCAGGGCTCATCGTAAGCTCCCGAATGCTCGTACACTTTTTGTCCCCAGCGGTTATACACGAGAATAAGATTGTTCGGGTAATGCTCGATGCTCCCGATCGTCCATGTGTCATTGATGCCATCACTGTTCGGCGTAAAGGCCAGCTTGGGTGCAATGTCGCAGGTGCGTACGCCGATCGCAACGTGAATGAGAGAATCGCGGCCGCTGGAGTCTGTTACGGTAACTGTATAATTCCCGGGAGCAAGATTGCTCACGCTGCTGTTGGTATCGCCAAAGCTCCAGAGAAATGTGTAGGGTGGATGCTGCTGCAATACGTTCACTTCGGCCCGTCCGTCGTTAGCGCCATTGCAGTTGGAATCACGGATCAGCAGGTTGTAATTGATATCCTGTGCGCCTGCAAACAGGCACATGAAAAACAAAAGGAATAAGATGCCTGCTTTTTTCACTTGCATAGTTTTTCAATGAGTTCTTCCGCCATCACGCTTCCTTTTTCCGAAGCCGTCTTCAACACTTCGCATGCTTCTGCTTTGTCGTTATGCTGGTACATGGCTGTTGCCATGCCGATGTAAGCCTCGCGGTACGTGGGATCCAGCTCCACCACTTTCTTATAATCGGCAAGTGCGCCCTGGTAATCGCCCGACATATCTTTCCAGTAAGCGCGGCTGTACCATGCATTCACGTAGTGGGAATCGTATTCAATGGCTTTGTCGAGATCGGCAATGGCGGATGTAAAATCATCGAGCCGCGCTTTTGCCTGTGCACGGTTGTAATAGGCTTTTACATGAAAAGGCTTCAGCTCTATGATCTTGTTAAAATCGCGGATGGCGGCACTGTAGTCTTTCAGCTGGGCTTTGAGGATGCCGCGGCCGTTGAGCGCATCCACATAATTGGGGTTCAGCTTCAGGGCTTTGTCGAGCTGCTTCATCGCCAGCTTGTACTCGCCGAGCTTGTAATTGATGCAGCCCTGCAGGCAATAAGCGCTGTCGAAGTCGGGACGCATTTCAAGCGCATTGTCGAGGTCGTGCAGCGCTGCAGCATAATCCCTTTGTGAATCGTTGATCACTGCGCTCTGGTAATATTCGGAAGCGCTGTTTTGGGCCATAGAAAAAGCAGCAAGGCATAGTAGAAAAATAAATGCTGCTGCTTTTTTCATGTGGTTCTTATTTCTGCAAAAGGCTTCAGCCCCTTTGTGAAAATTATTTAAGCATCTCGCCTAAAGCAGTATCGAACACTGCTTTTGCTTCGGCAATGGTCCCGAATGATTCCTCATCGATCACCATTTCCTTGCCTGTAACATCGCCAAGATAAGCAAACTCTGCGTTGCTTTCCATCATGATATCAATAAACCTGTCTTCCTCTTTTTTCTTCACAGAAACAACAACCCTGCTTTGTGACTCACCGAACAGGAATGCATCGCTGCGGATGCTTTCATCGCAGCTGATGTCGAAGCCGAGCCCGTTTGGCATCGAGCTTTCCAGGAGCGTGATGAACAATCCGCCGTCAGCGCAATCGTGTGCCGACTGGATCACTTTTTCTTTGATGAGCGTTTTCACTGCTTTATGCACTTCAAACTCTTCATTGAGGTCGAAGGCAGGTGCAGGCGAATTTTTCACTTTGTGATAAGAGTATAAATATTCGGAAGATGCAATGTCGTTCTTGGAATTACCGATCAGGTAAATGGAATCACCCTCATTTTTAAAATTCAGGGTCATGCGGTTGTTCTTGTCTTTCAGGATCCCGAGCATCCCGATGGTTGGTGTCGGGAATACAGGGCCTTCGTAGGAAGACTGGTTATAAAAGCTCACGTTTCCACCGGTAACCGGCGTTGAGAATTTGATGCAGGCTTTTGACATTCCTTTGATGGAACCTACGAACTGCCAGTAAACTTCAGGGTTGTACGGGTTTCCGAAATTGAGGCAATTGGTGATCGCGGAAGGCTCGCCGCCGCTGCACACAATGTTACGTGCTGCTTCGGACACAGCGATCGCGCAGCCTGTTTCAGGATCAGCATTCACGTAGCGCGAATTGCAATCCACTTTCAGCGCGATGGCTTTGTTTGTTCCTTTGATGTTTACGATGGCTGCATCGGAAGGAGCGTTAGTGCTCATGTTCACGGTGCCTACCATTGAATCGTACTGGTTGTAGACCCATTGCTTGGAAGCGATGTTCGGATGCGAGATTAAAAATTTCGCCACTTCCTTCAGGTCTTCCGGCTCGGTAACAGTATCGATGCTGAATTTTTTATTCTCTGCAAAATAAGCAGGCTCCTTGTATTCGCGCTTGTATATTGGTGCGCCGCCGCCAAGCACAAGTGATTCAGCAGGAACATCCGCCACCAGCTCACCTTTTACATAATATTTCAAACGTTTTGTATCGGTCACTTCGCCGATGATCTCGCAGTTCAGGTCCCATTTCTCAAACACTTTTTCAACATCCTTCTCCCTGCCTTTTTTCACCACGATGAGCATGCGCTCCTGTGATTCGGAAAGAAGGATTTCCCAAGGCAGCATGTTTGCCTGGCGTGTCGGCACCTTGTCGAGCCAGATGTCCATCCCGTGCTCGCCTTTCGCGCTCATTTCGGAGGTGGAGCAGGTGATGCCTGCAGCTCCCATGTCCTGCATCCCGATCACAGCGCCCGTTTTGATCACTTCAAGGCTTGCTTCGAGTAATAATTTTTCCTGGAAAGGATCGCCAACCTGTACGGCCGGTAAGTCTTTTGCGGAATCTTCGGTAAGGTCTTTCGAAGCGAAGGCTGCTCCATGGATCCCGTCTTTGCCGGTTGCAGAGCCTACAATATAAACAGGATTTCCAACGCCGTAAGAGGTTGCGGAAACTGTTTCGCCTGCTTTTACAATTCCTGCACTGAACGCATTCACCAAAGGATTCACATTGTAGCACTCATCAAAGAACACTTCTCCGCCAACGGTCGGGATGCCGAATGCATTGCCGTAATCACCGATTCCTTTTACAACACCTTTTACCAGCCATTTGGTTTTATCGAGCTTCAGATCGCCGAAGCGCAGGGAATTCATCTGCGCGATCGGGCGGGCGCCCATGGTAAAAATATCACGGTTGATCCCGCCTACTCCTGTTGCTGCGCCCTGGTAGGGTTCCAGCGCGGAAGGGTGATTGTGTGATTCTATCTTGAAAGCGCAGCCGAGGCCGTCGCCGATATCAACCAATCCTGCATTTTCTTCACCTGCTTTTGCCAGCATGTGCGGGCCTTCTTTCGGAAGGGTCTTCAGCCAGGTGATCGAGTTCTTATACGAACAGTGCTCGCTCCACATAACAGAGTATATGCTCAGCTCCACAAAGTTAGGCGTACGGCCCAGTACCTCATTAATCTTATCAAATTCTTCGGGCAATAATCCTAATTGCTTCGCTGTTTCTACGGTGGTCAATTGTTCTGTGGTGGTGGACATACTTTATGTGTTGATTTTTGAATATTAAAAATTGCCGGATGGTTTAATTTAACAGGTTTCCAGGACTTCTCCCTATTCAGCCTTTTCCGCTTGACCATTCCCTTTTTTCGAGAGATCAAATTTAAATAAAACCGCCCTATTTACAGGTATTTTTTATTTTGAGTTTTCAACAGTTTTGAATTGCTATATTTGAAGGAGAATGGAGGGAGGAGATGGGAGGTTGGAGGGAGGAGGTTGGAGAAGGGATGAAGCAAAAACTAAACAGAAATTATGAAAAAGACACTATTCATCATCCTGCTGGCGCTTGGCGGCATGCTGCATTCGCAGGAAAACTGCTTTAATTACGAGGTGGCAATGAAGCAAAAAGAGGCGATCGGGCTGGACAGGCCTGATTCCATGTTTGCTTCGGAGCGGATCTTCCTTGCCGGGATGAAAGGCTGCGCTTTTCCCGGGGATGACCTGTTAACGCCTGAAGGAGACAAATTCAACATTTCCCAGCTGAAAGGTGAGCTCGTTTTTGTGAACTTCTGGTTTACCGGTTGCCGGCCCTGCCTGGAGGAATCTCCGGAGATCGTTAAGCTGAGCGCAAAATATGCAGGTAAAAAAGTAAAATTCCTGGACATCACCTTTGATCAGAAAAAGACGCTGCTGGATTTTCTTGCTGAACATAAAATGCCGGGACTGATCCAAACCTACCAGGACGAGGAGATCCTTCAGAAAAAATTCTGTTCGGTATTCGGTTACCCGATGTGTATGCTGCTCGACAAGGACGGAAAAGTGATCGAAGCATGGAGCGGCGGCTTTCCGCCGGATGAGTTCTATAAAAAGGTAAAGAAGCTCATCGATAATAACCTGTAGCGATTCAGCATGGAGATCCTTTTAACCCTTACCTACACCCTGCTTTTCATTTTCATTATCCATAAGATGGAATTCTTTGCCGTAGACGGGATCTCCAAACGTGTCCTTTCACTGATCTTCATCCTGAAAATAATTGCAGGGCTTGCACTCTGGTCCGTTTATACCTTTTATTACACCGACCGCGCCACGGCAGATATTTACAAGTATTTTGACGACAGCAAAGTGATCTCCGATGCCCTGTGGACACATCCACTCGATTATATCAGAATGCTTTCCGGCTTCGGCAACAATACAGCGGCATTCGATCATTATTATTCCGAAATGCATTATTGGGCAAGGAAGATCGACAGCAGCATTTATAACGACAGCCATACGATCATCCGCTTCAATGCGCTGCTAAGATTGTTCTCCTTCGGGTATTACAATGTGCACACGGTAGTGATCTGTTTCCTTTCCTTAACAGGGCTTACCGCCATTTACAAAACGTTCGTTCCTTATCTGCAGGACAAGAAAAAAGAACTGCTTTTCGCTGTATTCCTGCTACCTTCCGTGCTGTTCTGGGGCTCCGGCGTATTAAAGGAAGGACTGATCTTTTTTGCGCTCGGGCTGCTGATCTACTATTCAGCTAAATTGTTCAGTATAAAAGCGCTCATCATCTGCTTTGCAGCTGCGTTTCTCCTTGCCTTCTCGAAATTCTATGTCTGGCTCGCCATCTTCCCGGGCATCCTTTTCCTGCTCTGGATCAACAAAACAAACACGCAAAAGCTCTTCCTCAAATTCGCTGTGGTGATCGGCATTATAGCTGCACTTGGCTTAAACATTGATAAATTCACGAACATACAGAACCCGCTGGTCACGCTTTCGCAGAAGCAATACGAGTTCAACCAGCTGGCTTACGGAAATCTTACCGATGCGAACAACGATCCGATCCCCGTTGCAGGAAGCATCATCCGCATTGGCAGGCTGGAACCTACGCTGCACTCCTTTATTGCGAATGCCCCGGCGGCGCTGAAGAACACCTTCTTCCGTCCGTATATTACGGAATTAAGATCGCCCATGATGCTGCTCTCCGGGCTTGAAACGCTGCTCATTCTTTTTAGTGTACTGCTCTGCCTGCTTTGCATGAAGCCACTGAAAGAGATCCGCTGGGAGTATGTATTGTTCTGCCTGTCTTTCGTGCTTATGCAGTTCCTGATCATCGGCGAAACAACCCCGGTCTTAGGCGCTGTGGCACGCTATAAAACCATTGCCCTGCCCTTCCTGCTGATCGCATTCCTGTTCATTGCCGATAAAAAAAAGCTGCTGGAAAAAGTGCCGTTTTACCGTAAAATATTCATTTAAAAAATTTGAATACATTTGTTTCACACAAAATCAAAAAAGATACAGTATGAGTTTTAACAGCTTATTCCGCAAGAAATCCGTAAACGATATTTTAGCACAGGTTGAAAAAGATTGTGCGGAAGACGGGCATGGCTCCCTCGGGAAACACCTTGGTGTGCGCGACCTTGCAGCATTCGGGATCGCGGCGATCATCGGCGCGGGTATTTTCAGCACCATCGGTAAAGCCAGTGCAGACGGCGGCCCTGCGGTGATTCTCCTCTTTTTATTTACCGCCGTGGCCTGCGGCTTTGCTGCATTTGCCTATGCCGAATTCTCCTCTATGGTCCCGGTTTCAGGAAGCGCATATACTTATTCTTACGTTGCATTCGGCGAGCTGATCGCCTGGATCATTGGCTGGGCGCTGATCATGGAGTACGGGATCGGGAATATCACCGTTGCCATCTCCTGGAGCGATTACTTTACAGGACTGCTTGAAAGCGGCGGCATCCACCTGCCGCAATGGGTGCAGATGGATTACCTGACCGCATCCAAAGGCTTCGACCAGGCAACCGCACTGATGCTGAGCGGAAAGCCTTTTGAGAACCTCGATGCAGGAATCCAGTCTGCGTACACGGCATGGACAACCGCTCCGCACATCGGGCCGCTTCACCTCATTGCCGATCTTCCTGCCCTGATGATCATTATTTTCATCACCTGGCTGGTATACCGCGGAATGAAAGAATCGCGCAACGCAGCGAACTTAATGGTACTGATCAAATTGTGCATCATCCTGCTCGTGATCGCTGTCGGCGTGTTTTATGTCGACACCGACAACTGGCATCCCTTTGCACCGAACGGGATCGGCGGCGTGCTGAAAGGCGTATCGGCTGTATTCTTTGCCTACATCGGATTTGATGCGATCTCCACCACCGCAGAAGAATGCAGGGATCCGCAACGCGATCTTCCCCGCGGAATGATGTGGGCGATCATCATCTGTACCGTATTGTATATCATCATCGCCCTGGTGCTTACAGGCATGGTAAGTTATAACGAGCTGAATGTTGGCGATCCCCTGGCATTCGTATTCCAGAAGCTGAACCTGAAATGGATGTCGGGGATCATCGCAGTAAGCGCAGTGGTTGCAATGGCCAGCGTGCTGCTGGTGTTCCAGATGGGACAGCCGCGCATCTGGATGAGCATGAGCCGCGATGGATTATTGCCGAAAAAATTCTCTAAAATTCATCCGAAATATAAAACCCCATCCTTTGCCACGATCGTTGTAGGCTTCGTGGTTGCTGTTCCTGCACTGTTCATGAACCTCACCATGGTGACCGACCTTTGCAGCATCGGAACGCTCTTCGCATTCGTGCTTGTGTGCGCCGGTGTGCTGGTGCTTCAAAACAAAAAAGACATTCCACGCGGTAAATTCAAAACGCCGTACATCAATGCAAAATTCATCATGCCTTTGCTGCTCGTTGCCGGGATCGTACTTTCCTTCACCTTTAATAAGGAAGCAACGGTTGCATTCCTCAGCAATGAGAAAAAGATGAACGACGCTTCCACCATTGTCACCTCCTTAAAAGCAGATGAGGTCAGCTCCATTAAAGTTCATCTCATGCAAACCGACAGTGCAGCCTTCATGGCAGCCAATGCCGATGTTGAAACATACATGAGCAGCCTCAGCGAACCGCAGTACGCTTCAATGGTGCAGTCGCTGCCGGTTAGCGAAGACCTGAAGTATGAATCGGGATTAAGCCTGTTCAAGCATAAGATCCCGATGTGGATCTTCATCATCATTTCCTTCGGACTGGCAGTATGGGCATTCCGCGCTAACCTCTCGCTTATTCCATTACTTGGGCTGGTCAGCTGCCTGTACATGATGGCCGAGCTGGGAGTTTCCAACTGGATCGGGTTTGGCATCTGGCTGCTGCTGGGGCTTGTGATCTATTTCGGTTACAGCCGGAAGAACAGCAAGCTGAGATTAAAGCTCGGTTAAGATTATCAAACATTCTATTGAAGCCCTGCAATTGCGGGGCTTTTTATTACGTGTAAAATCCACGTCCTCCTGCAGTAGAGAGCAGAGCATATTGATAATATTGATCACACACCACGCACATCCGCAATCTGCAATGTTCAGCTGCAAACATTCTACGAAGCCGCGCGTAAGGCCTGAAAGCCTGCGATGCTGACTAAGCCCTCCTACGAGGAGGGAAATGCATCGTGCAAGGCAGGAAGATTTTGTTAAAAATAATAATATAGTATAGCAGTATCAGCTCCGTCCTCTTAGGAGGTGTAGATCTCGGTGTA
>JAOQAD010000016.1 GCA_025963775.1 Bacteroidota bacterium
ACAACAGGCCTCATAAAGCCTTAAATTACAAAGCACCAGTTGATCTTTTAATCGAACAAAATGTTTAACGAAACTCCACTTTTAAATGGTCCGAAAAAAGGGGGAGCTTACACAACCATCCATGTCCTGAACCGGGTGGTAAAGCCTTTTTCCCCATTGTTATGCCAGTAAATGCGTTGAATAAGGTTAGCTGAATAACCAATGTAGAATCGATTGGAAGAGAAAGAATAAAGAATGTATGTAACGTGATCCATATAAAATAAAAAAGCCCCAACGACTGTTGGGGCTTTGTAGCGAGATCGGGAGTTGAACCCGAGACCTCAGGGTTATGAATCCTGCGCTCTAACCATCTGAGCTACCTCGCCATATAACTTTAAATAAAAAATGAACTACTATTGTTGAACCCGAGTCCGCCTGGGCGGATATGAATCCTGCGCTCTAACCATCTGGGCTACCTCGCCATATAACTTTAAATAAAAAATGAACTACTATCGTTGAACCCGAGTCCGCCTGGGCGGATATGATCCTGCGCTCTAACCATCTGAGCTACCTCGCCATTGGTTTTTGAGGGCGCAAATATAGTATTTATCTTTCCAATTATAATAGTTGCTTTAAATATTTTTAACGTTTGGAGGGTATTGACTAATTAGTTTTTTTTTATATATTGCGTAAATTTTTGTTCAAATTTGAGCTGAAATGAGTAAGAAACAAACGATGAAAAAACCGGCAAAAAAGGCAGCAAAGCCAGCTAAA
This sequence comes from Bacteroidota bacterium, assembly GCA_025963775.1. Lineage (GTDB taxonomy): Bacteria > Bacteroidota > Bacteroidia > 2-12-FULL-35-15 > 2-12-FULL-35-15 > 2-12-FULL-35-15. The sequence continues at coordinate 754 of JAOQAD010000016.1, forward strand.
AAGGCTGCTGCGAAGCCTGTTAAGAAAGCAGCCAAAGCCAAGCCTGTGAAGGCCGTTAAGTCTGCCAAACCCAAAAAAGCTGCAAAGCCTACTAAAAAAGCCGTTGCCAAAAAGGTGACAAAGAAAGTTGTGTCGAAGAAGCCCATTATAAAGAAATCAGCCAAACCCGCTTCAAAACCGGGGAAAGTGCTGAAAAAAGCCACGAAGTCTGCTCCGGTGAAGAAAACCGCAGCAAAAGCAGCGGTAAAGAAGAGCATTAAAAAGGTAGCCCCTAAAAAAACAGCAAAAAAACAGCTTAAAAAATCGGCTCCAAAGCCAAAAGCTGCGGTAAAAAAGCCTGCTAAAAAGATCCAAAAGCCTGTTGTACTTGTAAAACAGGTGAAAACAAAGGCTCCTGCCAAACCTGCTCCTAAAAAAGCCCTTAAAAAATCAAGCCCTGTAAAGGAGAAAGCAGCTGAAAAACCTGTAAAGCCGATCAAAGCAGTGAAACCGGCAAAGCCTGAGCTTCCGAAAACAGAAAAGGTAAAGCCTCCGCGCAGGTCTAAAAAAAGCAAAAAAGCAGATGATGACGATGAACCGGCGATCGAGATCGATCCGCTGATCGAAGAGATCATCCGCTCCACCAAAAAGAAAACACAACAGCCAAAGAAACCGAAGATCATCCAGACCTTCGTAAATCCAATGGCTTCGCTCGCTGTGGCTTTGCCTCCCGATTCAGGGAAAAAATCCACGGCACCTAAAAAAGAGCCGAAAGGCAAGTTTGAGCTGGAGTATGTGGTAAGGACATCGGCCGGGATCCTCTATGAATTTCTCACTTCTCCAAGCGGGCTTTCCGAATGGTTTGCCGATGATGTCAACATCCGCGATGGGATCTTCACCTTCTATTGGGATGGCAGCGAGCAAAAGGCCCGCCTGCTTAACTTCAAGGATGAAAAATATGTGCGCATGCAATGGGTCGACAAGCCGGAAGGGACTTATTTCGAGTTCCGCATCGAAAAAGATGAGCTTACAGGAGATATTTCCCTGATCATCATCGACTTTGCAGATGAAGGCTCCGACCTTGAAACATCCAAGCGCTTATGGGACAGCCAGGTGAACAAGCTGCTGCACGTGATCGGCTCGTATTAATAATTATCCAGCCATTCCTTTATCTTTGCAGCATAAACCTGTTGATGTGAGAACCGTTTTTAGGAACAATTCACCCTTCCTTATTCCCTATGCCTTATTTCTGCTTGCCGGGGCTGTGCTGATCATTGCCAACACCAAGGCGGAAACGCATCTCGAATTCAACCGCTTCCACAATCATTTCTTCGATGTATTCTTTCAATACCTTACGTATTTTGGTGATGGTTATATTGCAACGCTTACCGTTGTGGTGCTGCTTACCGTGAAATTCAGGTATGCGCTCATCACAGGACTTGCCAGTATTGTTTCTGCATTGATCACGCAAATACTTAAGCATACCATTTTTTCGGATGTGCTGAGGCCTGCAAAATTTTTCGAAGGGCTGCACGACCTGTACCTTGTGCCCAATGTGGAAAATAATTTATACAATAGCTTTCCCTCCGGGCACAGCACCTGCGCCTTTGCACTTTATTTTTCCATTGCCCTCATCGTGGAAAATAAGGCTGCGAAATTCTTTTGCATTCTCTTTGCCCTTTCCATAGGCTATTCAAGGATCTACCTTTCTCAGCATTTCTTTGAGGATGTGTATGCGGGATCGCTGATCGGTGTCGTAACCACCATGATCGTTTACCTGCTGCTCAGGAACAGCAAAGCTCCCTGGATGGGCCGCTCGCTTAGGATCCTCAAAAGGACGGTATAATACAGCACGATATTTGCCTTGCTGCAGCCCCTGTTTTTCTTATACTTATTGTTATCTTTGCTAAGCTATGAAAACCCTGCACAAGTTTATACTGAAGTCCTATGTGGGCCCCTTCGTAATGACGTTTTTCATTGCCATGTTCGTGTTTTTCATGATGTTCATTTTTAAGTACATCGATGATTTTGTAGGCAAGGGATTGGGAGCAGGCGTTTTATCAGAGCTCTTCTTTTATTTCTCGCTCACCACCATTCCTATGGCTTTGCCGCTGGCCATCCTGCTTTCATCGCTCATGACCTTCGGGAACATGGGCGAGCATTTTGAGCTGTCAGCATTAAAAAGTTCCGGGCTCTCGCTGCAGCGGATCATGCTTCCGCTCATCGTCATGGTGTTTTTACTGTCTGCTTCCGCCTTCTATTTTTCAAACAACATCCTTCCGTACACCAACCTGAAAGCAGGATCACTGTTGTACGATGTCCGCGAATCCAAGCCGGCATTGCTGTTCAAGGATGGCGTCTTCAATAACAGCATCGATGGCTTCAGTATCCGTGTGGGAAAGAAGGATGAAGATGGCAGGACCCTTCATAACGTGATGATCTACGACCACCGTGCCATGCAGGGCAATAACATCGTGCTCTCGGCGCAAACCGGCAAGATGGAGGAAACCTCGGACAAGAATTATCTTGTGCTTACGCTCAGCGATGGCGTAAGCTACAAGGAGATGGCAGACAATGAGAAAGATGCAAGGACCCATCCGCTGATCCGCGATAAGTTTGAAGAGCGCGTGATCCGTTTCGACCTTTCCGAGTTCAAAATGAGCCGCACCAACGAAGACCTTTTCAAGAACAATTACCAGATGCTCAATCTTACACAGCTGCAGACGACCGTGGATTCACTCAGCAATAAGATCGATAAAAGGAAGAATGATTTCGGGAAGCAGCTCAAGAAAAGCTATTACATGCGTTCTGCATCCTATATTGATAATCCCGATCCGGATGTAAGCGATGCAGAGAACGGGAAGTATTTTAATGCCTATTCAAAAGAGGAAAAGCTGAACATCATAGAAACTGCGAGTAATATTGCGCGCAGCGCAAAAGCTTATTCCGAATCGGTTTCCAACGATTATTACGCAGATTATTATTCGCTTCTCAAGTACGACATCGAATGGCACCGCAAGTTCACCCTCTCCATTGCATGCCTGGTGCTGTTTTTTATCGGTGCGCCGCTTGGTGCGATCATCCGCAAAGGCGGGCTGGGAATGCCCGTGGTGATCTCGGTGCTGTTCTTCATCACCTTTCACATCTTATCGATCACCGGCGAAAAGCTGGCAAAAGAAGGCAGTATGCCAACCTGGGAAGGTATGTGGATGGCTACACTCGTACTGTTGCCGATCGGGATTTTCCTCACATATAAAGCAACTGCCGACAGCAATTTGTTTGATGCCACTTCGTACCTCGATTGGTTCAAAAAAATGATCCTGCACAGCAAAAAGAAAGCACAACGAGGTCAATGAGAATCCTGCAGCTTTGTAACAAAGTACCTTATCCTCCGAAAGATGGCGGCTGCATTGCAATGAACAACCTCACGCAGGGCCTTTTAAAAGATGGCCATACTGTGAAAGTGCTTGCCATCAATACTCCGAAACATTATACCAATACAGAAGAGCTCCCTGCCGGATACCGTTACCAGACAGGCATTGAGGCTGTGTTCATCGATACTACAGTAAAAGTATTACCTTCCATAAAGAATTTATTTAAAAACGATTCGTACAACATCAGCAGGTTTTATTCTCCTGCATTTGAAGCTAAATTAATTGAGATCCTGCAGAAAGATGCTTACGATATAGTACAGCTCGAAAGCCTGTTTGTAAGCATGTACATTCCGGCCATTCGCAAACATTCAAAAGCAAAGATTGTTCTGCGTGCTCACAACATCGAGCATAAGGTGTGGGAACGTAATGCAGCAGCTACGGAAAAATTCCTGAAAAAAAAATATTTTTCTTTTCTTGCAAAGAGGCTGAAGCTATATGAGCTCGGAGCATTGAACAATTATGACGGCGTAGCTGCCATCACTCCTGTAGATGCCCGCTGGTTCAGTGAAAGCGGGTTCAGCAAATTATTGAGCGTGATCCCCTTCGGGATGGATCTTAATTCCATTCAGCATAAGAATAGTATCGAAGAAGATAAAGCCTCTGTATTTCACATAGGTGCAATGGACTGGAAACCCAATATTGAAGGGATCAATTGGTTCCTCGAAAAGGTGTGGGACAAAGTGCAGCAGGAACACCCGGATGTGAAATTATACCTTGCCGGAAGGAAAATGAATGATCAGCTGAAAAATCTGAAACGCAAAAATGTAGAGATCATTGGGGAAGTGGCGGATGCACATGAGTTCATCCTTTCAAAGGGATTGATGATCGTGCCGTTATTGTCGGGAGGGGGAATGCGCGTAAAGCTGATAGAAGGCATGGCATTGGGAAAAGTGGTGTTGTCAACATCCATCGGTGCAGAAGGCGTGGAGTGCGAGGATGGAATGAATATTCTCATCGCGGATGATCCCGAAGCATTTGCCTCGGTGATCGGGAAATATCTTTCTGATAAAAGCCATTTGGCGCAGATCGGTGCAAGGGCAAAGCAATTCGCAGCGGAATATTATAATAATGATGATATTAGCAGAAAATTAATTGAATTTTATAGGTCGATCCTGCAGAAATGAAGATCCTGGTCATTTTATCACGGGTGCCATATCCCCTCGAAAAAGGGGATAAGCTGCGTGCATTCAACCAGGTGAAGGAATTATCAAAGAAGCACCAGGTCATTCTTTTTGCGCTGAACGATACGAAGCTGGATGAGCAGGCAAAGGAAGAGCTGAAGAAATACTGCGTTGCTTATTCCATCATGCCGCTTTCCAAACCAACCGTTCTTAAAAATCTGGTGCGCTCTTTCTTTAGTGGGATGCCCATGCAGGTAGGCTATTTTTATTTTAAGAAAGCACAGCGGAAGATCGATGAGCTCATTAAAAAGCATCAGCCCGATCATATCTACTGCCAGCTGATCCGTACCGCAGAATATGCGAAGCCATATCCGGACATCCCGAAAACGCTGGATTACATGGATGTTTTTTCCAAAGGCATTGAGCGCAGGCTGAAAACGGATCCATTCTATATGAAGCCGGTGCTTTCGATGGAGTACAGGCGCCTGCTGAAATACGAGCGCAAGGTGTTTTCACTTTTCAATAACAAAACCATTATCTCCGCGCAGGACCGCGACCTGATCCCGCATCCCGACAGGCAGCAAATAAAGGTGATCCCGAACGGCGTGGATACCGGTTTCTTTAAGCCACTTGTGCGTAAAAAAGAATTCGAATTGCTGTTCAACGGGAATATGAATTATCCTCCGAACGTGGAAAGCGCTGAATACCTCGTGGAAAAAGTGATGCCCTATGTATGGAGTAAAATGCCGGCAACACGGTTACTGATCTCCGGAGCGTCGCCCAATGCAAGAGTGATGGAGCTGGGGTCCGATAAAGTGGTGATCAGCGGCTGGGTGGACGATGTGCGTGAAAATTATTCCAAATCAAAGATCCTTGTGGCGCCCATGCAGATCAGCATCGGGCTGCAGAATAAACTGCTGGAAGCAATGGCTATGCAGCTGCCCTGCGTTACATCATCGCTTGCAAACAATGCCCTTGGCGCAAAGCACAATGAGCAGATCATGGTTGCCGACCAGCCGGAGCAATATGCGAGGCACATCATCGAGCTGCTCCAGAACGAGGCAAAGGCAAAACAAATTGCCATGAATGGCTACCGTTTTGCAGTGGACAACTTCAACTGGAAAAGCACGGTTGCCGCACTTGAGCAGCTGATGCAAAAAAAATAAGGCCCCGCAGCGCAGGACCTTATTCTTAAAACCAATCAATCAATTACATTTTACCTGCCATTGACCACAGGCTCCAGTCTTTATCGAATTTGTACCATGTTCCGCTCGGTGCTTCCCATTTCCACTCCGGCACATCCGACCATGTTTTTCCACCGTCAGCCGACCATTTCAGCATTTTTCCATCAACGATCTTCAGCCATTTTCCGTCCTTGTCCTGCCACATTCCATCCTTCACGGCATCCCATTTTTTTCCGTCCATCGACCACCAAAGGCTGGCATCTTTCATGTTCAGCTTGTACCATACTTTTTTTCCATCGTGCATGCCATCCCATGTGCCTTCTTTTGATTTTTCCCATTCGCTTGTAACGGTAACAGAAGTGGAAACTTTAACTTTAGTCGCTGCATTTGTTGTTGTGAATGCAAAGCAGGCAATGCCCGCAAGTAAGATTAGCTTTTTCATTTGTGTATGTTTTTGGTTAATACAGGATGATTTACGAGGCGGATGTGAGTATGGATTTATCAATTTAATTTTTTTAACTTTCGGGGCTTGAAGAGAAGCTGATGAAACGTTCCTGTAAGATTTGTCATGCCGTGCTCCGACACGGCATCTCTCTCCTATCATAATGGTGAGAGAATTCTGCAAGAATGAACATTGCGGAGAGATCCCGTGTCGTGGCACGGGATGACAGTAACTCTTGTAAATTAGACATAAAAAAAATCTCATCGGGTTTACAACAAATCAGCGGATTTATGAAGTACCTTAGACAATTCGAAAAAGATAAGCTAAGTGCCACAAAAAATTAGCGCAGTTAATTTCTCGGTTTTTTCAATCCTGTAATTTTTCAATTTTCAATTTTTTTCAATTTTCAATTTTAATGAGCATCCTCGTCCTTGATAATTACGATAGCTTCACATACAACCTTGTGCATTACCTTGAAAAGGTGAGCGATGCGGAGATAGAAGTGCACCGCAACGATAAGATCGGCCTGGAGGAGATCGAACGCTTTGATAAGATCCTGCTTTCGCCCGGCCCGGGAATTCCTTCGGAAGCGGGTATTCTGCCGGATGTGATCCGTGTGTATGCTTCTTCAAAAAGTATCCTTGGCGTTTGCCTCGGGCAGCAGGCCATCGCAGAGGCATTCGGGGGAAGCCTGGGTAACCTCGACACCGTTTTTCATGGTGTGGCAAGCCCGGTGAAGGTCATTAAGGAAGACCTGCTTTTCAGGGGAATTCCTGCTGAGTTTAAAGCCGGCAGGTATCATTCCTGGGTTGTAAATACCAGTGATTTCCCGGATGTCCTGGAGATCACTGCTGTGGACAGCTCCGGGCAGATAATGGCATTACGGCACAAAACACTGGATGTCCGCGCTGTGCAGTTTCACCCGGAAAGCATTTTAACAGAATACGGATCAGAGCTGATCGGCAACTGGGCCAACGCAAAATAAACGGATACAAATAAACGCAAATCAATGCATGCTATGAAGCTGAGCTATAAAAAAGCGGGGAAGGAGGAAGCAGCACTTATTGCTGCCCTTGCCGAAAGGATCTGGAAAAAACATTACAGCACGATCATCACCAGGGCGCAGATCGAATATATGTTTGAAAAGATGTATTCCGCAGGAAGCCTCATCCGGCAAATGAATGAAGGACATGAATTCACGCTGGTGTATCTTGATGAACGTCCTGTCGGTTATATCTCTTTAAGCACAAAAGACCATAAGAATTATTTCCTTCACAAATTTTATGTGGAAGCGGATGAACAGGCCAAAGGAATCGGTACGCAATTATTAGGTTATATTATCGCATCGCTGAAGAATCCCCAAAGCATTGAGCTGACCGTTAACCGGCAAAATTACAAAGCCGTTAATTTTTATTTTAAGAATGGATTTGTGATCAAAGAAGTTGCTGATTTCGATATCGGCAATGGATACTTTATGAATGATTTCGTTATGGCTAAAAAAATCAACTGACATGAAACTGAAAGTATGCGGATTAAAATATACGGATAACATCCGGCAGGTGGCCGAGCTGAACCCCGATTACATGGGCTTTATCTTCTACGAAGGCTCAAAGCGCTTTGTCGGTGAAGACTTTGTGATGCCGGTGATCTCAGAAAATATCAATAAATCCGGTGTTTTCGTGAATGCTACCGAAGAATATATTCTTGGAAAGATCAAAAAATACAGGTTGAATGTTGTGCAGCTGCACGGTGATGAATCGCCGGAGTTCTGTGAAAGGCTGTCGAAGCACGCTTCTGTGATCAAAGCCTTTGGAGTGGATGAACATTTCAACCTTGAAGTGCTTGAGCCGTATTCAACGCACTGCAGCTTTTTCCTGTTCGATAACAAAGCCGAAAGCTTTGGCGGCCTTGCAAAACCATTTAACTGGGAGGTGCTGAGGAAGTACAATAATTCAACGCCTTATTTCATTGCAGGCGGAATGGACCTCGAGCGCTTCAGGAAAGTGGAGGCGCTGAAGCTGAATGTGTATGGCATCGATGTGAACAGCAGGATCGAAATAAAACCCGGCTATAAGGATATCATCAAAGTGATCCAGATCAAAAACAACATCCGCTGAGTGTGTGCAGGCCGACGCAGATGCTTCGAAAGTCAGTTCGAGCGGAGTCGAGAACGTGCGTTGCGGGCGCAAGAGTTTACGCGGAGAGTGAGATTCCCCGGGAAGGCTTTTAATGATAAGCCGTTCTGTGAAAAATACCCGGATCAGCCGTTTGCATGCTGATTTATATTTCTTATCTTGTGTTCAAATTCCCCCTTTAATGCTACGTAAATTGTCTTTTTTATTGGCTTGCCTGTTTATTTTTCAGCTTGCCCCTGCCCAGGATTGGATCAGGAAAATGAATGATCCTTCCGTTAATTTTTACGACGTACAATCTTCATTCAACAGGTACTGGAAGAAAGAAGAGCGCAAAGAAAAGCTCAGGAGCTTTTTCAGTCCGCGCCGCGAAACGGAAGAGGAAAATGAAGGTTTGATCCTGTACAAGCGCTGGGAGAACTTTGTCGAACCCCGCGTATATCCTTCCGGCGATAGGAGCCTGCTGCTGAACAATGCACTGGAGCTGGAGAAGATCATCACCAGCCATTCATACAGGAGCTCTCGCCAGGCAGGCGGGAACTGGCAGCCATTAGGCGCTTTCACAGTACCTGCAAGTGGAGGAGGGGCAGGACGACTGAACTGTGTCCGCTTTAACCCGCTTAACCCCACTATCACGTATGCCGGTGCACCTGTCGGCGGACTCTGGGTTAGTAACGGCTCCGGCTGGACAACCAATACCGACGGATTGCCTACACTCGGCGTGAACGATATTGCCGTTGATCCGACCGATGCCAGCATCATGTACCTCGCTACCGGCGATATGGACGCAAACGATTCCTTTGGAGTAGGTGTGCTCAAATCAACGGATGGCGGCATTACCTGGAACATTACCGGCCTTAACACCCTGGTTTCACAGGGAAGATATGTTTCACGTGTGCTCATCAACCCGAACGACCATAACATGGTCTTTGCAGGCACAAGCCTTGGTTTGTTCAAATCAACAGATGCCGGAATTACCTGGACAAAAACGCTGAATTCAAACCCGATAAAGGACATGGAGTTCAAGCCCGGCAATCCGAATGTGATCTACGCCGTAGCATCCAAAACATTTTACAGGTCAACAAATACCGGCGACAGCTTTTCACCTGTAACCGTGGGCCTTCCTGTAGGAACAAGTGTTAACAGGGCTGCAATTGCCGTAACGGCAGCTGATCCTGATTATGTATACATTGTTTTTTCCAATGCCATCTCCAATGGCTTTTATGGTTTTTACCGCTCTTCCGACGGAGGCTCCACATTCACTACGCGTGCCACTTCCCCCAACTTATTAGGCTGGGACCCGAATGGTAGTGACAGCGACGGGCAGGGATGGTACACGCTTTCCATTGCAGCATCCCCGGTAAATAAGGATGAAGTGATGGTAGGCGGTGTGAATGTATGGAAAACAGATAATGGCGGTTCCTCCTGGAACATCACCGGGCACTGGTACGGTGCAGGCTCTATACCGTATGTGCATGCCGATATCCATGACCTTGTTTATCGTCCCGACGGAAGCGCCTGCTACGCGTCCTGCGATGGAGGTATCTTTGAAACGGTTGATGGCGGCGGATCATGGCAGGATAAAAGCGATGGATTGCAGATCGGGCAGATGTACCGTTTGGGAGGCGCTGCAACAAACGCCAACCTGGTGATCCAGGGCTGGCAGGATAACGGTACGAACCTCTACAGCTCCGGGAGCTGGGCACGGACGATCGGTGGCGATGGCTTTGAATGCTTCATCGACTGGAGCAATGATAACAACATGTTTGGTGAGATCTATTACGGCGACATCCAGCGCTCGACAAACGGCGGACTGAGCTTTAGCGGGATCAAAAATAACATTACGGAAGATGGCGACTGGAACACGCCATGGCAGCAGGATCCGATCGATCCGCAAACATTGTATGCCGCGTATAAAAATGTATGGAAATCCACCGACCTCGGAAATACCTGGACAGCGATCTCCACTTTCGGAGGCGGCAACCTCAAAGCGATGGCCGTTGCGCCTTCCGATCCCAATTACATTTATGTGACCAACGGATCCACGATCACAAAAACAACCGATGGCGGCGCCAACTGGAATACGGTGAGCTATCCGCTTGCAGGTGTGGATGCGATCACTTACCTCGCTGTGTCTGCAACAAACCCCAACAAGTTCTGGATCACACGCTCCGGCTATTCTTCCGATAATAAAGTGTACCGTTCCGATGATGGCGGCGCAACCTGGATCAATCTTTCACTCGGGCTGCCTAATCTCCCGGTGAACTGCGTGGTGAGCCAAACCGGCACCAATGATGGTATTTACGTAGGCCTGGATGCAGGAGTGTATTACAGGGACAATGCACAAACCTCCTGGCTGCCTTATTCGAATGGCCTTCCGAACACGGTGATCGATGAGCTTGAAATACATTACGGCTCCGGCAAACTGCGTGCAGCCACTTACGGAAGAGGACTATGGGAATCTGCTATTTATGATCCTTCCGCCACAACACCTTTTGCAAACTTTGTGGCCGATACCACAAGCGGCTGCCCGGGGCTTACCGTGCAGTATACCGACAGCTCTACGAATTCACCGACGGCATGGAGCTGGACATTTCCCGGCGGAAGCCCTTCGTCGTCTACGCTGCAGAATCCCATTGTAACATACAGCACGCCCGGCTTGTACCATGATGTAAAGCTGGTGGTGACAAATGCTTCCGGCAGCGATTCCGCCACCAAATACAGCTACATCGCGATCAGCCCGCATATCATTCCAACCATTACACTGAATAACAACGATTCCATCTGCACCGGTACAAGCGTGCAGCTGAAAGGCTCTTACGCGCAAACGTACAGTTGGGTGCCGACGGGACAAACCGCTTATCTCATTACCGTGAACACCACCGGAACATACTCCGTGAATGTGAAAGATGCATTCGGCTGTATGACCAGCTCACTGCCAGTCGATATTTATGTGTTCCCGGCAGTTCCGACTCCAACCATCACCGTGGTTGGCGATACATTATTCTCCAGCGCGTCCTCCGGCAACCAGTGGTATTACAATGGCTCTGCCATCAGCGGCGCAACATCACCTTCTTATGTGATGACCACAACGGGCGGCACGTATTACGTAACGGTGAGCGACAGCATGGGCCTCTGTTCCAAAACATCTGCAGTGTTTGTCGGGATCAATGAAACAAGCAGTATCGGCATCAGCTACAATCTATATCCGAATCCCAACCATGGAACAGGAACATTGTCGGTGGTAACGGAAGAGAATTCAGAATTGCTCCTGGAGATCACTGACGTGCTGGGCAAGCTGATCCATACAGAAAAGATCACCGCGAAAGCACACCAGGCATCGGAAAGTATGATCGACCTTTCAGCGTATAGAAAAGGCATGTACCTGCTGAAGCTGAGCAATGAGAAGGGAAGCACATCAGAAAAAATAATCGTTTACTAATGATTTAAATTATTTGCAAAAGATCATCTATGAGATTTTCTAAGCTGTTTATCTTCTTTTTTATCTTTTCCTTCCCCGGCTTGTTTGCGCAGCCCGGCATCGATTCCCTTCAGGCCGTTTTGGCAAAGGCTGCTGCGGATACTACGCGCATCCACATTTTGTCCGAAATGGCGGGCATTTATTTTAAAGATAACAATTTTGAAAAGACACGGGAGTGTGCCGTTAAAATAGTGGAGCTCTCCGGGAAAACAGCCAGCATCAAAGGCCAGGCAAGGGCTTACGAGATCTTCGGATTGCTTGATGATTCCAAAAGCGACTTTGAAGCCGCCCTCGAAAATTACAACCACTCCATCCTCCTGTACGAAAAAGAAGGCGATGCATATCACATTGCGATCCTTCACCAGGACATTGCAAATGCCTATTACAGCCTCGGCACAAACGACAAGGCACTGAAGCATTACATCGAATCGCTGAAGCTCCGGGAGCAGATGGGCGACAGCAGCGCCATGGCAAGCTCTTACATGGGCATGAGCAATGTATACGGACAGATGAACCGGCACGACCTTGCGCTTGACTTCGCTAAGAAAGCGCTTCGCCTCAAGCAAAAATACAATGAGCAGCGCATGGTGTCATGGCTGCTGAACAATGTCGGCGCCATCTATCTTGAAAGCGGCGATACGGCTTCGGCCCTGCCTTATTATTTCAGATCTGTGGAATTGAAGAAGCAGCTGAATGATCAGTATGGCCTGGCAACAACGTATAAGAACATCGGGACGATCCACCTGCGCAAAAAACAATATGGAACAGCGCTTGATTATTACCGCCGGGCCCTTGACATCCGCATGAAGCTCAATCCCGATGATGCTTATGAAATGGCGGTTTGTTTTGATGACATCGGTTCGGTGTACATGGACATGTCGGTGAACGACAGCGCCGTTTATTACTTTGGCAAAGCCATTGAGCTGGGCGAAAAAGTTAACTCCTACGAGCTGCTGCGCTTGCCTTATTCCAACATGGCGCAGGTGCTTGCAAAAAAAGGCGATTACGAAGAGGCATACAGGTACGAGCTGAAGTACCGCGCTGCAAAGGATTCAACGCTGAGCAGCGAAACGAATGCGCTCATGACCGAGATGGCGGCGAAGTATGACAATGAAAAAAAAGAGCAGCGGATCGCCCTTCAGGAGCTGGAGATCAGCGACCAGAAAAAAACGAACATCCTTGTTATTGCCATTGCCGCATTTGCAGTGCTGCTTGCCTTTGTAATGCTGCGCGGCTACCTCAGCAAAAAGAAAGCAAATCAGCTGCTGCAGGAAAAGAACGCGCTGATCGAGCATCAGAAGGCGCTCGTGGAAGAAAAGAACAAGGACATTACCGATAGCATTCATTACGCACAGCGCATCCAGAGAGCCATCCTGCCTTCCGCAGAATACCAGCAAAAGCTGATCCCGGATTCGTTTACGCTGTTCAAACCCAAAGACATTGTCAGCGGTGATTTTTACTGGATGGAGCAATGGAAGGACAAAATCATCATTGCTGTTGTGGATTGTACGGGACACGGCGTTCCGGGTGCATTCATGACCTTCGTATCGTACAGCCTGTTGAATGAAGCCGTGCTGGAGCATGGCATTAGTGATCCCGCGGCCATCCTGGATGAGATGCGGAAGAACCTGAACAGGATGCTGCGCCAAAAGAATGATGCGGAAGCATTAAAGGATGGAATGGATATTTCCATTTGCGTGTTTGACAGGAATGCAATGACGCTTGAATATGCAGGCGCTTACAATCCATTGTGGCTTGTACGCAATGAAAAGCTGGTGGAAACGAAAGCGGATAAGCAGCCGATCGGCGTATTTACCGGTGAAGAGGAGAAGCCATTCACCGGTCACCGGATCTCTCTTGAAAAAGGGGATATGATCTATTTGTTTACCGATGGCTATGCAGACCAGTTCGGGGGTGATAAAGGGAAAAAATTCAAGTATAAATCTTTGCAGGAATTATTGATCGCTATTCACCACAAGCCTGCAGGAGATCAGAAAGCAGATCTTGAGCGTTCATTTGAAAACTGGAAGGGCAGGCTGGAGCAATTGGATGATGTGTGTATCTTCGGTATGAGGATTTAAATCAAAACCCCAGGTAATAATCCTTCGTCAGCTCCTTATACGCATCCGTATAGGAATGCCTTTCATCTTCTTCAATCGTAATGGAATCTTCGGAGAATGATTTGCGTGTGAACTCAAAGCGCATCAGCCAGCGCTTTTCAGGCTTGTCTGTGCGCGTGATCACGCGTGTAAGCTTGGTGAGAAATAATTTATGCTCTTCGGCAAGGTCCCTGAACTGTTCGCTTTCCTTGGTAGGCAGGATCACATAAAACTTCCCGTTCGGGTTCAGCAATGCAAGCACGCCTTTCAACAGGTCGTCGTAAGGCAATTGATCAGTATGCCGCGCGTTGCTCCGCGATTCTTCCGATGCTTTTGAGGAATCAATAAAATAAGGAGGATTGCTCACCACCAGGTCGTATTTCTGGTCATGTTCTTTTACGAACTGCTGCAGCGAAATGTGGTGGACATGAATGTGCTCTTTCCATTTGCAGGCAGCCACATTCTCAGTTGCCTGGATGTAGGCGTTGTTGTCGATATCGATCGCGTCGATCATCGCGTTGGAGCGCTGTGCAAGCATCAGGGCGATAATGCCTGTACCTGTACCGATGTCAAGAATGGAATTGGCGTTGGCGGTATTTACCCATGAACCCAGCAGAACAGCATCTGTGCCGACCTTCATCGCGCACTTGTCCTGCATTATTTTGAATTGTTTAAAAACAAATTCCTGGCTCGCCATAAAAGTTCATTAAGGCTGGAAGCGTTAATGGTTTGGGTTTAAATCTGTAATAAAGTTAATCTAAATTATTCAGAAAACAAGTTTTATTCATTTTCCTCTTTGTCTTCCTCCTTGTCCGGCTGGGGAGCGAGGTAAATATCAATGAGGCCTTCCGGCGCGCTCAGTTCTATGGTTTTCGCAGCCCGGTCGATGCTGATGATGAAATCATCCTTCACCGGGATGAGGATCTCCGTTTCTCCTTTTTTGATCTGGAACAGGGCCTGTGTAGGATAATCAAGAACGTTGCGGATGATGCCGATGTCGCCATACACTTTGTCTTTAACGGCAAAGCCCAGCACTTCATGGTAATAGAATTTTTTTCCCTTCAGCGGGGGCAGGAAGCTCAATGGAAGGTACAATGAGTTGCGCGTGATCTGCTCAGCCCTTTCGGTGGTGTTCACCCCGTCGAAGCTCACTTTTGCACCATTGCCTCTCAGCTCGATGTGTGTGATGAAAAAAGGCACCAGCTCTTTGTTGATCTCCACGAAGATCGATTCGAGCTTGCGGTAGCGGCTTACATCATCCACATCCAGGATCAGCAGCAGCTCTCCTTTGTTGCCAACGGTCTTTGAAATATACCCGAGGTTAAAACATTCGTCTTTATTCATGCTCTTTAATTCTGTTCAAGTATTAATTGTAAATGCCCGCAATGCTGTTTTCCGTGCCATGCGTAGAGGACAATGAATTCATCCAGCCGGAATTCGCGCTTGTATTCAGGGTGAATGTATTTTTTGGAAAAGTCACTTTCGCTCATCGCTTTCAGCACATAGATCCAGCGCTCGTGGATGGCTTCCACCATTTTCAGCGAGGAAGCTATAGGTGCATGGGTTGCATCTTCCAGTTCGCTCCAGGCATCCTGGTCGTAAGGCTTGATCACCGGGGAGTTTTCCGTCAGTGCCAGCTTCACGCGGATCAGGGCGTTGGAATGGCTGTCGGCAATGTGGTGAATGATCTGCCTGGCGTTCCATCCGCCCGGGCGGTAGCTTTTTTCCAGCTGCTCATTGCTGAGTGCTGCTGCAAGCGCGTTCAGTTGTTCAGGCAATGCTGCAATGGCCGCGATGTGCCTTTCAGTGTCACTTTTCGAATAGGTTTTGCCGTATTCAAATCTTCCGTAAGGATATTTTAAGTGTTCCATGCGTTATTGGTTCGGTTCACAGCATTGCGAATAAAATGCAGAAGCCATCAGTGCTGTGAAAGAGCTGATGAGCACAAGCTGAATGGCAAGGAGCCAGATAAATTCTTTTGTTGTCCTTTTTTCGAGGCGCCGCTCCGCAAGATAATTCAGTATGGTTATTACTGTAAGATATACAAGATAAACGAAAGACAGGTCGCATACCACATTGGTGACCGTAGCAGGCGCCCTTTCGCAGCCAGGGTAATTTACAGTGAGGCCGAAGCCAACAACTGCAATGCAGCACATCCCTGCCAGGCCTGCGATATTCACTATATATTTAATGATCCTAAACAGCATATAAAAACAAAATAGGCATCCTTTTTATAAAGAATGCCTATTGAGATAATGTATTCAAAAAATTATGCTTCTGCTTCTGGTGTTGCAGGTGCTTCCGCTTCCGGTGCTGCTGTTTCTTCAACTGCTGCAGGAGGAGGAGTGTTTTTTGCTTCAATTTTGGCAGCTTTAGCAGCTTTAGCTTCTGCTTCAGCAGTCATGCGTTTTTTGTACGCATCTTTCTTCGCATTGTCAAGCTTGCTTACTTTGCCTTCAACTTTTGCATCTTTTTCAGAAACCCATTTTGCAAATTTTGCATCTGCCTGTTCCTGTGTTAATGCGCCTTTTGTAACGCCACCCTGTAAGTGGTTCCTGTAAAGGATCCCTTTGTAAGAAAGGATCGCACGGCAGGTGTCTGTAGGCTGTGCACCATTGTTTAACCATGTAAGCGCTTTGTCGCTGTCGATTAAAATGGTTGCAGGATTTGTAGTTGGGTTGTACGTACCAATTTTCTCAATGAACTTTCCATCACGAGGTGCACGACCATCCGCAATTACAATATGGAAGAAAGCCGCAGCTTTTTTACCATGACGCTGTAATCTGATTTTTACTGGCATTGTTTTTTGTTTTTTATGTCCGGCTTACTCGAAACCCGACTGATTAATAATTGTTCCCCAACTAATTTTGGGAGGGCAAAGATACAAATGTATTCGAAAGGATACAAATGTATTCCTGAAAATACAGCATATTTAGCATTAATTATCTGTAAATCCCTTATTCTCAGCACAAGACAGATAAAGCGAAAGTCACCTAAACAGCTTGTTTTATCAGACGAATTGCATAATTTTATTGTCAAACCGAACTTTTATTAGTACTTTTGCAAAAAATTAATCATATACTATGTCAAATCCAACATCATCCATTTTAGTTCCAATTGATTCAACCGAACAAACCATTATCGCATTAGGCCAATCTTATAACCTTGCCCGCCTCACCAACTCAAAGATCGTATTATTGAGCATTGACGAAGGAAATCCACCGTTTATACAAAAAAAACTGGATGAGCTGGCAAAAGAAACTTCGGCAAAAGCGGGTGTTCCGGTAGAAACAATGGTGCGTAAAGGAAATGTGTACGAGGAGATCAATAAAGTGGCGGATGTGATCAATCCTTTATTTGTGATGATCGGCTTATCTTCCAAGATCACCCTTGGAAAGATCATCGGCCAGAATGCCTTTAAAATGGTGCGTGAATCCAAACATCCTGTGATCACCATCCGCGGTAAAGTACACCGCGATGGCTGCAAAACTATCCTGCTGCCGCTTGACCTTACCAAAGAAACCCGCGAAAAAGTAAACAAAGCTGTAGAGCTTGCAAAAATATTCAATGCAGATATCCGCGTGATCTCCATCCTTACCCAAAAGGACGAAGAGGCAGAGAACAAACTGATCTCTTATTCCAACCAGGTTTGGAAATACATCAAGGACCAGGATGTACGCTGTACCATCAAAACACTTCGCGGAAACGATATCCCTCAAATGGTGCTCGATTACGGACATGAGGTGGAAGCAGACCTGATCCTGATCATGAGCAAGGCCGAATTGAGCATGAAGGAATTCTTCATCGGAACTGTTGCACAGCGCATCATCAACGAAAGCGATATTCCTGTAGTGAGCTACCGCCCGATGGAGCGTAAGGATACTTCGGTATTTACGCCGTACTAATATTTTTTCAAAACAAATAAGAAAGCCTTTCCATTTGCGGAAAGGCTTTTTTTATGCCTGCTTAATATCCTTTTAGATCCGGCGGATTCATCCCGGAACCTACTGCAACTTTATCGATCTCCAGTTCAGCCTGTGAAGTAAGCTTCAGCAGCGCGGCTTTTGCGCTCATTGTTTTTTCAAGTTTGATGAATACCCACTGCCATTTATTATCGCCGGTAACAGTAAAATCCTTTTTCCAGCCATCCAGTTCAAGAGTACCGTTTTGCTTGTTTTTACTGCGGACAAAGAGTTTGATGTAAACATCCCCGGCGTTATGCTCAAGGTCGCGCTTATCGATCATGTAGCCAAGCCACTGTTCTTTCTGAAGGATCACAACGCTTTCGGAATATGTGAAATTCAGCGGGGTGCCGGCCTTATCATAGATCGTACTGATGGTGATCCCGGATGAGCTCGTATCCGGCACTTCCGCTTCGAAGATCATTTCTGTTCTCCAGCGGGAAGGATGCTCGTACTGGTGCCACCTGTCCAGCTGATAGAAAACATAAGGCTTTGCACTTTTATCAAAAAAATAAACGCTGCCCTGCCTTCTTGCTTTGATGCGGATGGTTTCTCCGTCGATCTTTATTTCAACAGGCTTATCGGGCGCCGAACGCTCTGTATTGGAGGAAGGCTGCAGGGTTGCTGCAATGATATATTCCTGCTTCTGATCATGTTTTCTCACAGCTACCAGTACATCCTTGTCATTCACAGGATACGTCACAACAGGGTTCCCTTTTTCATCCATCAGCACATTTCCATCCCGGAAAACATCTTTGTAATGTGTGGTCACCGCCTGTGCATACGCCGGTATGGCTGCCTGCCACACATAGTTCTCCGGCTTTGTGAACGGCGGTCTCAGGTTAAAATAAGCAACGTAATAAAATTCTGCACCAACAACGGAAAGGCATTTCAGCAATCCGAGCCATTGTCCCGGGCGGATATCCTTTTCAGGATTGGTGTCCCAGCCAGCCGCAACAAAAGGGGAGAAGAAGCGGTCGCCGCTTTTGATCTCTTTCATGCGCCCGTCGTTGATCCATTTCCAGCCATGCCATGCGCCCTGCCAGAGCTTCCAGTTGTTGGGATGCCGCGGGTAAAAGTCGGGAGTTGAATAATAATTCCCTTTGATCTGCGAGCATGTCTTCTTTGAAGCGTTCCAGTCGAAGCGGTTGATTGGTCCGCCCTCAACGGCATACACGGTGAACCATGTTTTTTTTAATTCGGGAAAGCTCATGAACTGGGAAGAATACACATTGCGGATGTGCTGCTTTTTCACCGCTATGTAAGTATTCCAATTGTCGATGCCCAGTTTTTTTTTGTCCGCGATCATATCCTTATCGCCGGACACATCACTTTCACTCATGTTCCCGGGAGGCTCTTCACCGTTCTCGTTGATGAGATCGATAGGACGTGTAAGATGATCCAGTAAATTGCGGAGGCATTTTGCCTGCATCTGCCCGTCTTCCGCAAACAACGAATCCGGTGCAGCGAAGTTTACTCTTTTTTTAATGACAGTGCCTGTTTTATCCTTTACATAAAAGCGGTCGGGAAGGTCCTGCAGTAATATGTTCGGCCGCTTCTTTTTATAACCGAGCTTTTCCGGCTGCAGCTGCATCCAGAAAACGGTTGTGCCCAGCGGCACTTCGGGATGTTTATTGGCCAGCTTCACATAGGAGCTGAAAGGTGAATTGGGATCGGAAAAGGACTTGGCATCAAAGGCATAGGTGGCATTCGGAATAAAGAGAAAATAATTCCAGTGCAGGATCAGTTCCTCCTGGATCTTAAATGCAGCTTCGATCGCATCTTTTTTCTTTATTTCCTTTTGCCCGTTGCCGCCCATGTAAAGCGGGTTCATCCAGTTGAAAAGGTGGATGAGATCGTTGCCCGGAACGTAGCGCGGGGAAGGAAAAGATTCCAGCTGCTGTAAAGCGGAAACCGAGCGAAGCGGGTAACCCGACTGGAACTCGAGTGTATCGATGCCTGTTTGCGAGCTGCAATTGGCGACGGTAATGAACAGTAAAAAGGCAAATGAAAAATAGTGTTTTGGGAGCATCGTTTAGCCGATTCGTTTTTGTACAAATGATTCCACCTTGTCGAACAGCTGCTGCGGGCTCGATGTGCGCCATGCTATATCGTCCAGGTGTCCGCCTGAAACAATGTAATAATCTATGTTTGCCCGGTTGAATTCCTTCAGCACATGCTCCCTGAAATTCAGGAAAGCGATCCACCCGTCTTCCACTTCCTCGAACCATTCCTCGTAATAGCAATCATCCGAATAATGGAAGTTAAGCACATTCTCGCCAATGAGAATAAATTTATTGACACCATGCTCCATGATCTTTTCGATGATATCGCGCTTCAGGATCATGATGTCGTTGTTGATGCAATCATTCCATTCACCGATCAGCTCGATGATCGCGAAGCCCTGGTCATAATCCACAAACAGTATTTTGATGTAGAGAGTAGGGGAGTCGATATCATCCCACTGCGGGTGGATCACATAATTGTAAATGGCATTCGTGTATTCAAACTCGCTGTATTCCCGCTCATAAAATGGGGAGCGCTCATCCTCCGATGCGATGTAGAGATGCCTCCAGTTGTAATATGGTTCAATATCCTGCACTTTAGAATTGGAAATTTAGAATTGTTGAATGATAGAATCCGGATCACGATTCTAAAATTCAACAATTCTTACTTTTTATAATTGTCCACTGCCTTACGTACGCTTCCGTATTTCAGCAGCAGCTCGTTTGCTTTTTTATAAGTTACTTTTAATTCTTTAGCTACCATATTTGTGCCACGGTCCACCAGCTTATTGTTGCTCAGCTGCATGTCCACCATCTTGTTTCCCTTTACTCTTCCCAGCTTTATCATCACGGAAGTGGAGATCATGTTCAGCACCAGTTTTTGCGCTGTGCCCGATTTCATGCGTGTGCTGCCGGTCACAAATTCAGGCCCCACAACCACTTCAATTTTATGCCTTGCTGCTTTTGCAACATTGCTTCCTTTATTGCAAACGATGCAGCCGGTAAGAATATTGTTTTTGTTGCATGCTTCCAAAGCACCGATCACATAAGGCGTTGAGCCCGAAGCTGCAATGCCGATCACTACATCTTTTTGATTTATTTTATGCTGCTGCAGGTCCTTCCATCCCTGTGCAGTATCATCTTCTGCAAATTCCACGGCTTTGCGGATGGCTTTATCGCCGCCGGCAATGATGCCGATCACCATGCCCTGTGGAACGCCGTAAGTTGGCGGACATTCGCTCGCATCCACAATTCCAAGCCGTCCGCTTGTGCCTGCGCCCATGTAGAATAACCGTCCTCCCTGTTTCATCTGTTTCACGATCGCATTCACCAGCTTTTCAATTTTAGGGATCGCCTTTTCAATAGCATCCGGAACGGTTTTATCTTCAGCATTGATGTTGCTGAGCAATTCCTTCACGCTCATTTTTTCAAGAGCAGTGTAGTTTGAATCGGATTCGGTGGTGCGTTTCAAAGGAGGTATTATTTAAATATAAAAGCGTTTATGCTAATTGTACCGACCCCGGATCGGTGTCCGGGGCAGGCACGGGATCTGTTAAAAAGATCCGTTAATGTTTAATGAGATCCCGTGTCGGGGCACGGGATGACGGTCTGAAAATGAGAAACTTTATTTTATAAATATCTTAATAGATCCCCGGAAATTTTCCCGGATCGCTTTCCTGCATGATCCCGTACACGGCATCAAACACATCATCTGCGCTCGGCTTGCTGAAATAATCGCCATCAGAGCCGTAAGCAGGACGGTGGTCCTTTGCCGGGAGCGTTTGCGGTTTTGCGTCGAGGTATTTATAAGCTTCCTGCTCTTCCACTATTTTCTGGAGGATATAGGCGCTGGCACCACCCGGAACATCTTCATCGAGCACCAGCAAACGGTTTGTTTTCTTAACCGATTCCACGATCGCGTGATTACGGTCGAATGGAAGCAGGGTCTGCACATCGATCACTTCCACCGAAATGCCTGCTTCTGCAAGCATTTTCACTGCATCCATCGCGATCCTGCAGCAGGAGCCATAGGTAACAAGCGTAATGTCGGAGCCTTCGTTTATGGTCTCCACAACACCCAACGGTAGTTTATATTCGCCCAGGTTGGTAGGCAATTGTTCCTTTAAGCGGTAGCCGTTCAAAGGTTCGATCACTAATGCAGGCTCATCTGCGGCAAGCAGTGTATTGTAAAATCCTGCCGCCTGTGTCATGTTGCGCGGAACGCACACATGGATCCCGCGGACGGAATTGATGATCATTCCCATGGGTGAGCCGCTGTGCCAGATGCCTTCGAGGCGATGGCCGCGCGTGCGGATGATCACCGGCGCTTTTTGCCCGCCTTTGGTGCGGTATTGAACGGTTGCAAGGTCATCGCTCATGATCTGCAATGCGTAGAGCAGGTAATCGAGGTATTGAATTTCAGCGATAGGGCGGAGTCCACGCATGGATAAGCCAATGGCCTGTCCCATGATGGTCGCTTCGCGGATCCCGGTATCAAACACCCTGATCTCGCCGTATTTTTCCTGTAAGCCTTCCAGCCCCTGGTTCACGCCGCCGATCTTCCCGCTGTCCTCACCGAAGATCAATACTTCAGGATATTTTGCAAGGATGGCATCGAAATTCTCACGCAGTAATTCGCGTCCGTCCACCTGCTTCGCTTCGCCGGCATATTCTGCCTGCACAGGCTTAATGTTCAGTGCATTCAGGCTTGATTCGCTTTGCAGGTACGAGCTGTAACGGTCGTAATTGGCAATTTTTGATTCGCTCAGCCAACTGCTGAGGCTTGCTTTTGCAGCAATGTTCTCTGTGCGGGTCATCCGCAATACGCGCTTTGCAGCCACGATAATATCCTTGCGGATCGGCTCCACGATGCCGTTGAGCTCCGCTGTTATCTTTTCAATGAATACTTTATTTCCGGATGCATTCGCGATCTCATTGATCATCGCGATGACTTCGGTACGTTCATGTTTGATCGGTGTGAGGTATGCGTTCCAGGCAGCGGCTTTTGCTTCGCGCACCACTTTTTTTGCATCCTCTTCGATCTCGTTCAGCTCGCTGTCTGTTGCAATTTTATTGCTGAGGATCCATTCGCGCATTTTTTTGATGCCGTCGAAATCGGATTCCCACTGCAGGCGCTCCTTCGACTTGTAGCGCTCGTGTGAGCCGGAAGTACTGTGGCCCTGCGGCTGCGTTACTTCTTCCACGTGGATGAGCACAGGCACATGTTCTTCGCGGCAAACGCGTGAAGCATTCTCATAAGTTTCGCATAAATGTGCATAATCCCAGCCTTTTGTTTTGAAGATCTCGTAACCGTTTCCGCCTTTTTCACGCTGAAAGCCTTTCAGGATCTCGGAGATGCTCTCTTTCGTTGTCTGGTATTTTTTAGGGACGGAGATTCCGTGTCCGTCGTCCCATACGGAAACCAGCATCGGGATCTGCATTACACCGGCTGCATTGATGGTTTCCCAGAACAATCCTTCGGAAGTGCTGGCATCGCCAATGGTACCGAAAGCGATCTCATTTCCTTTGCTGGAAAGGTGCTGGAATTTGCTGCTTTGTAAAGCGGGATTGTTCTTGAAATATTTGGATGCCATCGCAAGGCCGAGCAAACGCGGCATTTGTCCGCCTGTCGGGGAAATGTCGGGCGATGAATTTTTCATTTTTGTAAGGTCTTTCCAGCTGCCGTCAGCATTCAGGCTGCGGGTGCCGAAATGTCCGCCCATCTGGCGGCCGGCGCTCATTGGCTCCAGGTCAAGGTCGGTGTGGCCATATAAGCCCGCAAACCATTCCTGCAAGGTAAGGTTGCCGGTGGCGAACATGAAGGTCTGGTCGCGGTAATATCCCGAACGGAAGTCACCGTTGCGGAAGGCTTTTGCCATGGCCAGCTGCGCGATCTCCTTGCCATCGCCGAAGATCCCGAACTTTGCCTTTCCTGTAAGCACCTCGCGCCTTCCCATCAGGCTGGCTTCGCGGCTTTCATTGGCAATGCGGTAATCGTTCAGTACGATGTTCACAAATTCATCCTTGGAAAATAATTGTTTTTTTTCAGCCGAAACTGTTTCTCCTGATTTTGACATAACAAGCCCTTTATTTGATAAGATTCTATTTCTACAAATATAAGTATTTGCAGGACTTTAAAAGAGGGCTTTTAAAATTTTGTGGAAAAATGAATGAGAAGCCGCATCCCCTTAGCGTCAGTTCGGGTAGCGAGGTACGAGCGTATCGGAAAGGGCATTTGAATTTGATTCTATTTAGAAACGGACATTGTAAATCCCGATCGCTTTTTTATAGTTGACTGCTTTCCGGTGATGCGCGATCGGGGAAACGATGATGCAGGATAAGGAAGCTGCCAGGAAAGTGATGCCAACCGGGCGTATCCAAAGATTGCCTGCCTGGTTCTGGCGGATACAGCCTGCAGCCAGTATGCCTAATGGCAATGCGGCGAAGGCGATGAATTCCCTTTTGCGGTTCCTGTTCGCTTTGTTAACATACCTGATGATCTCTTTGTTCTTCGAGGCCAGCAGTTGCGCCTGCAGGAGCGAAGTGTTGCGGTCGGCGTAAATCGACTGATCCTTTCTATAGCTTATTTTATAGTATGTATAGGTGTACCCGGATGGCTTCTGGAAAGATTGTAGAGGAGCGGCCGCTTCCGTGGCCCTGTCGTTCATCTCAGGAATGGATTCCTGCGCAGCAGCTGTGAAGGCCAGCAGGAACAAAACAGGAAAAAATAAAAAGATCCTCATATTAATATTTCTGGTTATAAAGCTCCACGGCTTTGCGGTTATACGTTGTACGCTTATGCTTGAAAACACCCGAAATGATGGGGCAGGCGATGGCGCCGCCAACTAAAAGAAGGCTTCCCGTTACGGTTCCCGTGCTCAGCCTGCCATTGTTATTGATAGCTCCGGCTTCCAGCACAAAAAGAGCCCCGATACCCAGCGGAATGGCTGCAAAACCCAGGAACTGGAGCTTGTGTGCATCCTTTGCGCCCTGGATCAGCGGGACGATCTGGCGGTCCTGCGTTTTCATCAGGATCCGCTGCATTTCATTCTCGCCGATCTTGCGGCCCTGGTATTTATATTTGACTGCGCCGTAAGGCTGCATTTTATCAACGTGCAATTCTTTCTGAACGTTCGGATCGTAATAATCGGTGCTTGTGCCGGCATCTGAAATTCTGACAGGGACGGCGGTTGTGGTGGAAGAGATCTGCTCTTTTATGCCATTCGAATATTTAATGTAGCTGATCTCAGACCTGTTCTCAACATACGTAGGGCCATCCTGGAAACTGAATTTTTTATATTTTATTTCAAGGGGGCCTACCTCGGTGATCTTTGCCTGGATCACTTCTCCGTTTGTTTTCATGATGGTATCCTGGGCAAAAGCAACATGAGAAATAAAAAAAGCGGTAATGATGAATAGAAGTGCGTGTCTCATTTTATAGGTGCGGATTGCTCATTACGAATATACGCAAAAAAATAAATCGCACCGGTGAGGATGCGATTTTAATGTGAGAAGGGCTGGGGAGCAAGAAATGCTACGAACTCACTCCCCAGTTTTTGCACGAACTTTTTTACAGCCCTTCTGCGGTGGGATCTTTTTTGGTGGTTTTAATTCTATAACGCCGGGGTACCCCGAAAGTTACAGCACTTTGAAATTAATTGCTACAAAATAGGTAGTGCCTTGCTTTTCAGCGGTGCTGCTGAAGCTCATCGCGCCGAATTGCTCGATGATGTAGCGCTTTAATTCCGCATTTGAAGTTTGAACGCTGATCACGGAAGCTTTTCCGTTTTCCACTTTGAATTCAACATTTACTTTTTCGTCCAGCTTTTGTTTTTTAAGGGAGGCCGGAACTTTCATTTGCTTTGTGATCGTATTGTGGATCGTGTTTCCGTTGCCCGCGTATGTTGCGATGTAGCTGAAGAAGATCGCGACGATCAGTAAAATTATTTTTTTCATGGGGATGTTGTTTTTAATGTTTTTGATTTCTGAACACTGGACGAAGCACCTTGTTTAAAGTTACAGCTCCTGTGAATTTTTTTAGCCTTTTTTAGGCGGTGCCGGTGGTGCAGGCGGTGCTGAAAGCTTTGAGCTGTCAATTGCCGGGCTGGCTTCAAGGCCTTCACAGTCGATGCACTGCAACCCTCTTTTTGTCATGATCCACCTGCGCTCCAGCATATCTTCATCAAGCACATCGTTCACATTGTGAATGTCAAAGATGATCCTTTCCATGCTTTTGTCCATGTAAATAATCTTGTTCACCGGCACTTTCAGGATGAGCTGCAGGTCCTGTGCACGCAGCTTATCCACGTTCTTAACATCGTAAAAGTCGTTGAAGGAAATGCTGGAATCATTTTGTGTGATCGAGTACTCAATGTTCTTCGCCCTGTTCAATGCATCCTTCCTGTCGAAGCCGTTTGCCGTGCGGATGGCAACCAGCTCAAAGCTGTCGGTTTCGCTGGGCACAATGTCCATCACCGGGTAGCCGAAGCGGAATTTCTCATCATCTTTTGAGATCAGCACCCATTCGCCGAAGTTAATGTGTCCGTAGTGGTACCTGTTGATCCTGTCCCATTCCTCTTCTTCTCCTGAAAATTTCACATCGAGGTACATCGTTCCGTTCTGCGGCTGCTTTATATAAATGCGCTGCTTATGGCTTGCCTGGTTGGAAAAATCGCTTCCGATCATGCTTCCGATGTAGAACATAAGCACTAAGCCGCAAAGCCAGAGGATGTTCGCTGTGTATTTCACAATGCGGTTCTTTTGTTTGATGCCGAACAAAAAGCGGATGCCGTTGTAGATGACCATTAGCAAGGGAACGCCAAGGAAAAGTACCAGTCCGAGCACTACAAGCTCAACCGAAAGATCGGCCGGCAATGCAACAGCGCTGTATTCGTACAGTGAAAAGCGGATGCTTCCCCCCGGGCCGTAAAAAGGGTTAATAGTGCCTTTTCCAAAGATGGTGGCCAGGAGGCCAACCATCAGTATAATACCAATAAATACAAGGAATACAGCTACTATCTTACCTACCACTTTTATCATGTTGTGGAACACATCGCCTACGAATTCTGTGGCACGCCTCGCACTTGATTTGATGCGGGCTTTATTTTCAGGGGAGCTCACATCGTCGCCGAAGCCTTTCATTCTTTTTTTGAAATCCTCGAACTCATCGTTCACTGCTTTCCCGATGTTGTTCACATCCACCTTTTCCCCGCGCATTTCCAGCTTTTCAGCGGTAGTTTTTGCTTCCGGGATGATCATCCAGAGGATGATGTATAACAGGAATCCTGATCCGAAGATGAAGAAGCTGATCGCAAATGCACCACGCAGCCAGATCGGGTCGAAGTCGAAATAGTTAGCGATGCCGGAGCAAACGCCGCCCAGCATTTTTTCATCCGGGTCGCGGAACACGCGCCTTCTTCTTCCGTTGTATGTGCTGCGGGATCCTTCATTGGCGGTATAATCCGAGGGGCCCGACTCCTGTGCCTGTGCATTGTCGCCCGCAAAATCTTCCGGTTTTCCCATCACTGAAATCACGCTTTCAACGTCCATCATCAGCACGGCCTGCTTGGTATTGCTTACTTTTTCCTGGAGCATTTCCGCAATGCGCGATTCGATATCGCTCATTATTTCGTCTCTTCCATCCGAATCTTTAAAATAACTCCTGATCGTAGAGAGGTATTTATTAAGCTTATCGTATGCATCCTCTTCAATGTGGAAGATGATGCCGCTTAAGTTCATTGTGATTGTACGATTCATTTTCTTTAGTATTTAAATGTTGTCTGTTCTTGGTTTGTGGTTTTCCCCTTGTGTTTATTCGCCCGGGATTGGCCTGTTGGTTGTTTTGTGAACCGCTTCCACCAACTCTTTCCAAGTGGTGTCGAGCTCTTTGAGGAACTGTTCGCCTACAGGGGTGAGCTTGTAGTATTTGCGTGGAGGGCCGGATGTGGATTCTTCCCAGCGATAGCTTAATAAGCCGTCATTTTTCAGGCGCATCAGCAGCGGGTAAAGTGTTCCTTCCACAACGATCAGTTTTGCTTCCTTCATCTTTTGAATGATTTCAGATGGATAATTTTCACCATTTGAAAGGATGGACAGAATACAAAACTCAAGAACCCCTTTTTTCATCTGCGCTTTTGTGTTTTCTATATTCATGGTTCGTTTTTGTTAAATGTGTATGCGTGTTAAATTGGTTCGAACAATTTTTTAATCTTTAATCATAATGATCGTTCATTGATCCTCATTATAAACACACCCCTAAGCCCTCTTCCTTCGAATCGCTCAGTATAAACCGGGGAATCGATCCTGCTAATTATAAGCATTGGGCACGGAGCATATTTGTAATCCGGATTCATAAACAAGGAACTTAAACTTCAATCAGTAGTAACTTTTAATTTTCCAATTCTAAAAATTCTCTAATTCTAAAATTTGTTATAGTGCTATACCTACAAATTGACATTGCAAAGATATATACAAAAGGTAGTACCTTGTATCACATAGTACTAAAATAATTTCATTATAATGCTTAAGCTATTGATTTTCAGTTAGAAAAAATTTATCGTGATTAAAAGAAATCTCCTTATTTTTGTAAAAATTATTCGATTATGCATTTAGCGCAGGATTTCCAGGAACTTTTTTCAGTAGCTTCCATCATCAGCTTATTAACTTTATCCGTATTGGAAATAGTCCTGGGTATCGATAATATCATTTTCATCTCCATTATTGCAGGTAAACTGCCGAAAGCAAGCCAGGGAAAGGCCCGCACAATAGGCCTTATGCTTGCGCTGATCATGCGTGTAGCGCTGCTTTTCAGCATTTCCTGGATCGCAGGCCTGAAAGACCCTTTGTTTATGATCGGGGAGTTCGGGGTAACCGGGCGCGACCTGATCCTGTTCGCAGGGGGCGTTTTCCTGTTATACAAAACAACTACCGAGCTGCATAACAAGGTGCAGGGCTATGACGATGAGCAAATGAGCGTAAAAAAAGTAAGCTTTAACGCGATCGTTTTACAGATCGTGCTGATCGATATCGTATTCTCCTTTGATTCCATCCTTACTGCCGTAGGCCTTGTAAGCAACCTCGTGATCATGGTCCTCGCGGTGATCGTAGCAATGATCATTATGATCCTTTTTTCCGGCAAGGTGAGCGATTTTATCAATGAAAATCCAACCATCAAGGTACTGGCTTTATCATTTCTCTTAATGATCGGCGTGGTGCTGATCCTCGAAGCTTTCCACGAGCATGTGGATAAGAAATTCATCTACATCTGTATCGCCTTCTCACTCTTTGTTGAGCTGCTGAACATCCGCATGCGCAGGAAAGAGGAAAAACGGCGGAAGAGCAGGGATACGAATAACGACCGGCGGGATATTATTTAGTTGGGAGTAGGGAGAGCGGAGTTCTGAGTTCATCTCAATGTTATAGAATTAATTAGCGTCAGTTCGAGTAGCGAGGCACGAGCGTATCGAGAACAAGCCAACGCAACGCCCCCACTTTCTCGATACTCTCCCTTCGGTCGAACTCGAAATGACCTGCACGCGCATTACCTGCAAATTGGTAATTCGTAAATTCTTACAGATTCGTATTTCACAGCGTTAGAAATAAGATCCCCCGGGCAAGCTCGGGATAACAACACAGGCAGCTCATCCCCGCAGATTAGTGATTAGTAAATTCGTACAGATTCGTATTTCGTAGAGAGTTGGAATAAGATCCCCGGGTAAGCTCGGGATGACACCTAATTCATCAATTCCTTCATTTTGCTTTTCGCTGTGTGAATGCTGGCGTTCAGGTCGAATCCCAGCAACAGGATCAGTGAGTTGATGTAGATCCACATCATGATCACGATGAGCGTTCCGATAGAGCCGTAAAGCTTGTTGTACTTCCCGAAATTATTCACATAATAAGCAAATGCAAAAGATGCAGCAGCGATCAGTATGGTTGCGAACATCGACCCTGCAGAGAAGAACTTCCAGCCTTTTTTACGCTTCGGCCCGATGTAATAATTGAAGGAAATAAGGCAGAAGCACAATCCGAACAGCACGGTCCATTTACCGAACAGCAGCAGGTAATAGGCTGTCCTGTCGGCATGCACCAGCTTGTGCAGCCCGATCTCACTGAAGATGATCAGCGTAATGGCAATGGTGATCATAAGAATGGTAGCAAATACCATGATGAGCGAAACCAGCCGTTGATACAGCGGTTTACGGGTTTCAATGGTATGATATGTTTCATTGAAAGCATTGATCATCGCGTTAAAGCCATTGGTGGAAAAGTACAGTGCGGAAATAAAACCGAAAGAAAGCAATCCGCTCCTTGGCTTCTGGATAATATCGGTAATGGTTTCTTCCGCCGCTTCAAAAGCACTTTTAGGCATCACGCTGCGCAGCATTTCGAACAGCTGAAACTGGAAATTTTTGATCGGGATGTAAGGGATGAGCGTGAACAAAAAGATGATAGAAGGGAAGAGGGCAAGGAAAAAGCTGAATGCAAGCGAGGTGGCACGCATGTTCACCGAGCCGTTCTTCATCCCTTTAAAAAAAAATTTGGAAACAACATAAAGCGACTGTCCTTCAAACCCCGGAATGACGATCCTCCTGCTGCCTTTCATAAAGGAATGCGCAGGTTTGAATTTTACCAATCTCCTGGTGTTCTTTAGCTCCATTTATATCGCTTTTAAGCTAAGGTCAAGGCTTTTGATGTGGTGCGTAAGGGCTCCGACTGAAATAAAATCAACCCCGCATTTTGCAAAATTACGGATCGTTTTTTCATTGATGCCGCCGGATGCTTCGGTTTCGTACTTGCCGCCGATCAGCTTCACAGCTTTGCGGATATCGGCATAGCCGAAATTATCGAGCATGATCCTGTGCACTTTTCCTACGGCAAGGATCTGCTTCACTTCATCTAAATCACGCGCTTCTATTTCGATCTTCAGTTTCTTTTTATTCGCTTTGAGGTATTCATTCGCCGCTTTGATGGCCTGTGGGATTCCGCCGGCGTAGTCGATGTGGTTGTCCTTGATCAGGATCATGTCATACAGGCCAATGCGGTGATTGGCGCCGCCCCCGATCACAACTGCCCATTTTTCGAGTCCGCGTAAGTTCGGCGTAGTCTTGCGCGTATCGATCACCTTTGCTTTTGTGCCTTTGCAGAGGGCAACAAGCGTATTTGTTTTTGTCGCGATGCCGCTCATGCGCTGCATGCAGTTGAGCACCAGCCTTTCGGCGACGAGTATGGATTGTGATCTTCCTTCAACGGTAAGTACGATGTCGCCGGTTTTGATGCGGCTGCCATCTTTCAGAAGGATTTTTACTTTGAGGGCAGGGTCAACTGCTTTAAAGATCTGCAGGGCGAGCTCCACACCTGCGAGGATGCCGTTCTCTTTAACGAGCAGCTTTGCTTTTCCTGTTGCATCCTGCGGAATGCAGGCGAGTGAGGTATGGTCGCCATCGCCGATGTCTTCGGCCAAAGCCCTGGAAATAAATTGTGGTATGCTGAAATTATAAAGTTGTTCTGGCTTTATGGATTTACTCATTTTCAGTTTCAATTCTAAATAGCTGGATCTGGCTTTGAGT
The DNA here is from genome assembly GCA_025963775.1 of Bacteroidota bacterium. Lineage (GTDB taxonomy): Bacteria > Bacteroidota > Bacteroidia > 2-12-FULL-35-15 > 2-12-FULL-35-15 > 2-12-FULL-35-15. The sequence goes on from JAOQAD010000016.1 coordinate 32,161, forward strand.
GCCCAGCTTGATCAGGAAATAGGTCCTGAACTTGCCGTTGGAGGTTTCGAGCGTTCCGATCACGTATTGGGAGCCGTTCTTCGGTTCGCTTTTGTGCGCAACGGTAAAGGACTTCACGGCATGCTTGCTGAAAAAATCCTTAAGGATCATCTCTGCCTGCTGCTTGCTGTATACATCGTCCTGGTCGATTACCTTTAAATCGATATTTTCAATAAAGAATTTGGAAATGTTCTTGGGATTGCCGGAGCGGATCGCGGCAGCAATATCGTCTATCACATCGATCCGGAAGGCGAAGGATGAGAAAGCGATGATAAATAATGCAAGAACTGTTTTGGTTTTCATTTTATGTGTTTATTTGCCTTGTTCTTTGCAATAATTGAGCCAGCATGCGGTACAGCGCTTTCCCGATCTTCTTTCCCGCTTTGTTTGGCTATGCCACAAAAATATAGTTTTTTTGCATGTAAATCAGCAAATCAAATGAAAATTACGCTTATTCTTAATGGCCGCACCGAGGACGATTACATTATCAGGGGTTTTTCCGTATACGAGCAGCGGCTGAAGCATTACCTGCCTTTTGAAACAGTGGTGATCCCGGCGCTGAAGAACACGAAGGCAATGAGCGTGGAGCAGCAGAAGCAGAAGGAAGGGGAGCTGATCCTGAAAAGCATACAAAGCTCCGATAAGCTGATCCTGCTGGATGAGAACGGCAGGGAATATCATTCGGCCGGCTTTGCGGAGTTTGTGCAGCAGCAAATGAATTCGGGGATCAAAAACCTTGTGTTCGTGGTGGGCGGGCCGTATGGCTTTTCAGAAGAGATCTACAAGCGGGCGAATGGGAAGCTCTCGCTTTCGAAAATGACTTTTTCACACCAGATGGTGCGCTTGTTCTTTGTGGAACAGGTGTACAGGGCAATGACGATACTGAAGAATGAACCGTATCATCATCAGTAGTGAATTAATATGCTATTGATAGTGATTGTCATTCCGTGCCACGACACGGAATCTCTGCGGAATGTTACGGTTGGCAGGATTCCCTTCAACTCATGATTATAGCGAGATCCCGTGTCGGAGCACGGGATGACCGGTATCATCAGTAGGATGTAATTTGATTGAGAATGATCGTCATTCCGTGCCACGACACGGAATCTCTACGCAATGTTACGGCTGGCAGGATTTCCTCTCGCACGTTCTCGACTCCGCTCGAACTGGCACCACGCGTTTGTCCATTCGAGCGGAGCACGGGATGACCGGTATGATCAGTAGGATATAATTTGAGTGAGAATGATCGTCATTCCGTGCCACGACACGGAATCTCTACGCGATGTTAAGGCTGGCAGAATTTCCTTTCGCACGTTCCCGAATCGCCCGAACTGACAAGAGGACATCCTCTGCGTTCCATGCGCCTCTGCGAGAAATATACTTTGCGTTCTTAGCGTCTTTGCGAGAAAGGTAAGGCCCTCACACGTTCTCGATACATTTTTCCGAAAAGAAAAACACTCGAACTGACATCGCGCGCTACCGCCTGATCAACTCAACACCCTTATCCGTCAGTTTCACCAATTGCTCTTTGTAAAGGGCGCCCACGGCTTTTTTGAAGGCTTTTTTGCTGATCTGCAATGCTGCTTTTATTTCTTCGGGTGAGCTGCCATCATGCAGCGGAAGAAATCCGTCTTTCTGCTTGAGGAGATTTAAAATTTTCCATTTCACATCATCCACTAATTCGTAGCCGCTTTTCTGCAGGCTCAGGTCGATCTTATTGTCTTCACGTACCTGCTTCACATATCCTTTTACACGGTCGCCGATGCGGATGGTATCGAAGATCTCGTTGCGGTAGATCAATCCCGCATACGTGTTATTGATGATCGCGTTGAAGCCTTTGTCGGTTTCGGAAAAAATGAGCAGGTCTACAATGTCGCCCTCACGAAGGCCGATATCATCGTGCTCAATGAATTTGTTCAGTTTGGCGCTTGCCACGATCCGGTCGGTTTCCTCATCCACATACACATACACCACGTAGCTTTTTCCTTCTTCGAGCTTGCCCACCTGTTCGCGGAAAGGCACCAGTAAATTCTTTTCCATTCCCCAGTCGAGGAAGGCGCCCATGCTGTTGGCCTGCTGCACTTCGAGGAATGCAAATTCCCCTGCCAGCGCGTAAGGCTTAATGGTAGTGGTGATCAGCCTGCCTTCCGAATCGCGGAACACAAACACATCCATCACATCGCCGATGCGGGTATCCTTCGGCACCCATTTCAAAGGCATCAGGATCTCGTGCGTTCCATCGGTAAGATAGATCCCGAAATCCATTTCCTTGATTACTTTTAATTCGTTATAGCGGCCTACCTGGATCATTTTTATAAGTTAAAAGGGGATAAGTTAAAAGTAAGTTGAAAATGTTAAATTCCTCCATCGCTCTCATCGCGCTTTTTCACGCCTTCGAGCACCGAAGTGGTAAGCGATAGGATGAGGCTGAAAAGCAGCGCGTACCAGAATCCGTCCACATGAAAGCCATCCACGATCTTTGCGGCAAGCAGGATCATGAGTGCATTGATCACGAGCAGGAACAATCCCAAGGTAACTACGGTGATCGGGATCGTTAAAATGATCATGATCGGCTTGATCACGGCATTTAAGAATGCAAGAACGGCAGCAACCACCAGCGCTGTGAGGAAGCTATTATTGTCGATGCTTACTCCCGGCAAAATATACGAGGAGATCAAAACAGCAAGCGTTGAAATCACAAGTTGGATCAAAAACTTCATTTCTTTTATTTTTTGCAAAGTTAATATTAAAAACGTCATCGCGGATTACGTTAATTATCGTAATCATTATAGCGTCAGTTCGAGTGTTTTCTGACGATAGGAAGAAAATGTATCGAGAACAAGCTATTGAATCATTCTGCTGACGACACTTCCCGATACGCTCCAAGCGTTCCGCACTCGATTGACATACCGTTATTAGTTTACCATATCATCTTAGCGTCAGTTCGAGTAGCGAGGTACGAGCGTATCGAGAACAAGCTATCGAATTCATTCTTACTAACAATTCATTCGGCTAACAACACTTCTCGATACTCTCCCTCCGGTCGAACTCGAAGTGACATTACAGTGCTGCGATCGCATTCGCGCATTTCTGCCCGTCGATGGCGGCAGATACAATTCCTCCTGCATAGCCTGCGCCTTCCGCACATGGATACAATCCCTTCACCTGCGGATGCTGCAGCGTTTCGTTATTTCGCGGAATGCGCACAGGTGAGGAAGTGCGTGATTCAACACCCACGATCACCGCATCATTGCTGAGATAGCCGCGCATCTTATTCCCGAATTCCTTAAAGCCGATCTGCAGGCGTTTTCCGATCTCCGGCGGAAGCAGGCTGTGCAGCGGTGCAGAAGCAATTCCGGGCTGGTAGGAAACATCCGGAAGGGTAGCCGATACTTTGCTGTTCACAAAATCGAGCAGGCGCTGTGCAGGTGCTGTTTGGGTTTGTCCGCCTGCATTCCATGCCATCTGCTCCAGCGCCTGCTGGTAGCGCAGCCCGGCAAGCGGGCCGTATTGTTTGTATTTCGCATAATCTTCCGGCTCTATCGTTACCACAATGCCTGAGTTTGCAAAAGGATTGTTGCGTTTGGAAGGTGACCAGCCGTTGGTGACGACTTCTCCCGGCGACGTGGCGCAGGGAGCGATGATGCCGCCGGGACACATGCAGAAGGAATACACGCCGCGCCCCATTGCCTGGTGCACAAGGCTGTAGGATGCAGCAGGAAGGAAATCCCGCTTTCTTTCCACTTCGCTGATGCCGCAATGGTATTGCAGGCTGTCGATCAGCGCCTGCGGATGCTCCACGCGAACGCCCATCGCAAATGTTTTTCCTTCGATAAGGATGTTCTTTTTATGCAGCAGCTCAAAGATGTCGCGGGCACTGTGTCCCGTTGCAAGGATGAGCTGATCTGCATTGAATTCGGTGGCTGTATTCTCTGCAAGGTTATTACAGGTAACGCCTTTTACGGAATCATTCTTTATGATGAGATCGGTCACATGCATGTTGAAATGCACTTCGCCGCCTGCATCGGTAATGCTTTGCCGCATGGCCTGGATGATCTTCGGCAGCTTGTTGGTACCGATGTGCGGGTGTGCTTCCACGAGGATATTTTCATCTGCGCCGTGCGCGACAAAGATCTCCAGCACTTTGTTCACATCGCCGCGCTTGGTGGAGCGGGTGTAGAGCTTGCCGTCGCTGTAGGTTCCTGCGCCGCCTTCGCCAAAGCAATAGTTGGAATGCGGGTTTACGATGTGCTGCTTGTTGATGGCGGCGAGGTCGCGCCTCCGGCTTTTTACATCTTTTCCGCGCTCGAGCACAACAGGCTTCATCCCGTTCTCGATCAGCTGCAGTGCGGCAAACAAGCCTGCAGGGCCGGCGCCGACAACGATCACCGGCTTTTTAGAGCTTACATTGGGATAGTTTATTTTATAATCAGATGGGGCAGGAGGAAGCACATCCAGGTAGACTTCAATTTTAAGGTTGATCTTTATGTTCCTGGAACGCGCATCCACAGAGCGTTTCAGTATTTTCAGGAAGGTGATCCGGGAAGGCTGTGCGGAGAGCTGTTTGGCAGCGATCTCTTTCAGGCGGGTTTCATTGGCTGCTTCTTCGGGAGAAACAACGAGGCTGAGTTCGTTCTTCATATTGTTTGTGGCACGTGTTTATCGCGCAGCGCACAAAAATACAAATTATCCTTCAAAGGTGATGGAAACGAGGAAGATCTTGGAATTGAGCTTGTCGATGGAGTTGGAGAAGATCGTGTTGTCCTTGATCAGGAGATTCTTTGTGCCGATGCTTAATTTTCCTTCGATGGCGAATTTAAAATACTGGAGGTAGAATTCAGCTCCTGCGCCCACTTCATAGGAAAAGTCATCGCGCTTTAATTTTACGATCGCATCCGTTCCGGTTGTGTTCTGCACTTTCCGCTTGGAAGCAAGATCCAGGCTGTAACCGCCTCCGGCAAGGATGTAAGCACCGAAATTCTTCACGCGCTTGGAGCGTAATTTAAGGTCGAGCGGAAAATTGAGAAAAGTGGATTCAATGCTTTTTACACGCACAATGGTATCGTGCCCTTCAAAATAATACTGCAGGTTGCGCTCTGCGAAGGAAAGGTTCGGGATAAAGCGCAGCGTAACATACTGGTGCAGCCTGAGCTCGGAAACGATCCCGAGGTTAAAACCGAATTTTGGCGCGGAGCGTACCCATTTCAGGGAGTCGAAGCGCTCGAAATGCGGAGCGGGATGAATAATAAAATTGGTGCGGTTAACGCCGAGGGTGAAGCCGAAGTGCAATGCTTCCTTGTAGTAATTCGGGAGATTGCCTCTTTCTTCCTGCGCCCCGGCAACAGCCGATGCAAGAAGCAGGATGGACAAAAGCGTGTATGTTATCGTTTTTTTCAATAGTATCAGCAGCGCAATTTAAACGTAAGGATCACAAAGATATTTTATTTTTTCGCAAAATAGATGGAAGCAATGCCAAATGCGACCGTTCTGGCTTTTGTTGAGGTAAATCCTGCTTTTTGCAAAACACTGAGAAAGTCCTCGCCATCGGGAAAGGCATTCACCGATTCCGGCAGGTAGGTGTAAGCTGAATCATCCTTCGAAAATAATTTTCCGACAGCAGGAGTGATGAAGCGGGAGTAAAATTTATACAGTTGCTTAATGGGAAATGCACGGGGCCTGGAAAACTCAAGCACCACAAGCGTTCCATTTTTGTTCAGCACGCGGTAAATATCGGAAATGCCTTTTTCGAGGTTTTCAAAATTCCGGACGCCAAAGCCCACGGTCACCGCATCAAAGCTGTTGTCGGGAAATGCGAGGTTTTCGGAATCGCCGGCCTTTAATTCGATCTTATGGCTTAATCCGAGCTTGTTCACTTTTTCAATGCCCAGCTTCAGCATGCCTTCCGAAATGTCGACACCGACCACTTTTTCGGGATTCAGTTTCATGGCCTCTATGGCAAAATCGCCGGTGCCGGTTGCAATATCGAGCACCGTGCGGGGATTTTCTGCTGCCAGCATGCGGATCGCTTTTCTTCTCCAGCCTTTGTGAATGCCGAGCGACAATACCTGGTTGAGGAAATCGTATTTGGGAGCAATGTTGTTGAACATGGTTGCCACCTGTTCTTTTTTGCTGGCAGAGGAATTGTTGTAGGGAGTTACTATTTTGGCCATTTAGGAATTCAGTTTGAGCGCTTCTTCAAGCAATTCTTTTTTATTCACCGGCACCACGCCCACTTTTTCGCAGACCAGCCCTCCGGCAAGGTTGGCCAGCACTGCAACCGTTTCGGCAGGAAGCTTAAGAGCAACACACAGTGCGGCAATGCTTACAACCGTGTCGCCTGCGCCGGACACATCAGTGATATCACGCACATGGGCAGGGATCAGCGTTTTTATTTTTTTATCGTTGATGTACACGCCTTTTTCGGAAAGGGTGATCAGCGCAGAATCAATGCCCTGCTTTTTAATGAAACTGTCAACGATCTTCGTCAGCTCTTTCATATTGCTGCTGTCGAACTCCACTTTCAACCCTTCACGTAATTCTTTCAGGTTGGGCTTGAACAGCGTAACACCTGTATATGCCATGAAGTTGCGCTTCTTCGGATCTACAACAAGAGGAATGCTTTTTTGTTTGGCAAGGGCAACAACCGAACGGATGAGCTCTGTTGTGATGCATCCTTTATCGTAATCTTCAAAAATGATCACATCGATCTTTTTTCCGCTGATGATCTTTTTGATTTCTGCAAAAAGGGCTGCAGTTTCTTTTTCATTTACAGGCGCATCATCCTCCTCATCCACGCGGATCATCTGGTGGCTTCCGCCCAGCACGCGTGTTTTGATGGTGGTAATGCGGCTTTTGCTTTTGAGAATTCCTTCAGCGGATAATTTTTGTTTTTTGAGCAATGAAGAAAATAATTTTCCTCCTTCATCATTTCCTACCAGGGAGCACAGAACGGGATTTGCGCCCATGGCCTGTATGTTCAGCGCTACGTTAGCGGCACCTCCCAGGCGGTTCTCCCTTTTGCTCACAGCAACAACAGGAACAGGTGCTTCGGGTGAAATGCGGTTCACATTTCCCCACATGTATGCGTCGATCATCACATCGCCGATGATAAGCACATTGAGCTTATTAAAGGAGTTGAAGATCTGCTGTATTGTTGTATTGTTGTGTTGTTGCATTGCTGAATTCAAAAGCAAAAAACGGTTTTATATTCAATTGCTTTTTGGCTAAAGCCCATTGTACTATTTGGTATTATGACCACGACCTGAAGGTCGTGGCAATTGCTTTTGACAGACTGAACCAAAATAAAAGAATAGATCAGTATTATTATTTTAATAACGCAAGCGCAGCTTTGATCCGCCTTACAGCTTCGATCAGCTTATCTTCAGATGTTGCATAGGAGAAGCGGATGCAGTTGTCGTCACCAAAAGCTTCACCCGATACAAGCGCTACATTGCCATGCTCGAGCAGGAATTCGCTGAGGTCGTTCGAGTTTTTGATCTTGTAGCCATCGTATGCTTTTCCAAAATAATAAGAAATATCGGGGAAGATGTAAAATGCGCCTTCCGGTACATTGGTCTTCATTCCCGGGATCTCTTTCATCAGGCTGAGCACAAGGTCCCTGCGCCTGTGGAAGGCATCGCGCATCTCGTACGTGATCGATGGATCAGCCTGGATTCCGGCCATTGCGGCCATCTGTGAAACGGAAGAAGTTCCGGAAGTGAACTGTCCCTGCATTTTATCGCAGGCATCGGCGATCCATTTCGGTGCACCGATGTAGCCGATCCTCCAGCCGGTCATGGCGTATCCTTTTGAAACGCCGTTCACGGTGATCACGCGGTCGTATATAAAATCAAACTGTGCAAGGCTTTCATGCTTTCCGCCGAAGTTGATGTATTCATAGATCTCATCGGAGATCACATACAGGTCAGGAAATTCAATGATCACAGAGGCAAGCGCTTTCAGCTCATCCTTGCTGTACACCGAGCCGCTTGGATTGCAGGGCGTGCTGAACACCATCATTTTGGTTTTCGGAGTGATCGCTTTTTTCAGCTGCTCGGGTGTGATCTTGAAATTGGATTCGATGGATGTAGGAATAGTAACAGGGATGCCTTCCGCCAGCTTGATCGTTTCAATGTAGCTTACCCAGTAGGGGATCGGCACGATCACTTCTTCGCCCGGATTGATCATACTCAGGATCACGTTGGCAATGGATTGCTTTGCACCTGTAGAAACTACGACCTGGTCAAAATTATAGCTAAGCCCGTTGTCGCGTTTAAATTTTTCAGCGATCGCTTTGCGAAGCTCTAAAATTCCGGACACAGGCGTATAGTGCGTGATGTTATTATCGATGGCCCTTTTGCCCGCATCCTTGATGAATTGTGGTGTGTCAAAATCCGGCTCGCCGATGCTGAGGCTGATGATGTCTTTTCCCTGTGCCTGCAGCTCCCGGCTTTTTTTTGCCATTGCCAGTGTTTGCGATTCGGAAAGGTTGTTAATGCGGTCAGATAATTTACTCATACTTTTTTTAATGTTTATCTCAGGCAAAGCTAATAAAATACTTATTTGATTGTTCGTTAAATACGATGAGCGGGATTTTTCAGAGGATGAATCAGCTGGGGATATGAAATCCGAGTGATACACTTAGTACAAGGCCGGAAGCAGAGGTACGCGGCGAAGCATCAAGGTATCTCCCGTTGTACTTCCAGCGGGTACCTGCGCAGTCGAGCGAATAGCCGCCGGCAATGCCCAGGGAAAGCCAGTTGAGATTGAGGCGAAGGTTCAGCATGCCATCCAGGGTTGGAGATGGATTCCGGTAAACGCGCGACTCTCCTTCGCTGAAGGTATAGCCAGTAGTATCCGTGCTGTGAATGTTGGATACCTTCAGCCGCAGCCGCTGGAAGCCAATCCCGATGCTGGGAATGATCTGGACCACATCCGAATGAAGGAGGTCGCCGCCAATGGATACGGAAGAGAAAAATCCGGCGAGGCGAAGGCGGACCGAATCGTTCAGGTCGGCAGTTACGGCCGGGATCCAGCTTACGTTTAAAGCTCCGTAAACACCATTACCGCCGCCGGAATATTCAAATCCAAGCGCTCCGACCTGGTTGCTGAGCGGATGGCTTCCGGGCTGTAAAAAATAGCGGTTCAGCTGGTCGAAATCAATGTAATGTACGGAGGCATTGAAGTAGGCATTGACGTAGTCCGAGCTTTCTTGCTGCAGGTTAAAATCATGATCATCGGCGAATGTTAAAGAATCTACCTTTTCGGTACGTGTTACAGAATCTTTATTATAGAATATGCGGATACCCGTGGCAAAATTATACTCTTCCGATTTTTCCATGTTCGTAACCACCACTATCTCCTTGAATTTCTGCCAGGTGCCGGTAGGCCTTCCATCGGTATAATATCCTTTGCGGGTAACATTTCCTTTACTATCGTATTGGAGCCATTCCCCATCCTTTAAGCCATTCCTGTAATTCCCGCTGATATATACGCTTGCAGGCATTAAGGGATTGCCATCCTCCTCCTCATCGTACCAGCTGTATTCTGTATATTTTCCATTGTAGGATCCTTCCCAGATTTTTTTGCCGTCTCCACCATAATACACCCAGGTGCTGTCGGGTGTACCATTTTCAAGGCATTTGCCCTGCCATCTGATCTGTCCGTTCCGGTAAAATACGGTGTACAGCCCCGCCATGGTGGATGTTTTTTCATATCGCTCCTTCACTTCATTGCGCCAGAATTTATCTTCCCAGCGGGGAGTACTGTTGTCAAATGAACTTCTATTTTGAGCGGTGCCCAAGCGGACCTGCCCGGAAACATTGCAACTAATGAGGAGAATGAATAGGGGGAATAGTTTTTTCATGAAGTTTTTTTAAGAAGACAGCGGAATTGAAAAAAGGTTGTGCCGGAATTAATCCGGCGCCACCATGTTCCATTGCGCCCATTCTTCTTTGGATGGCCCGTAAACTCCGGGAACCTTTAATCCTGCATGGCGCATCAATACCGTTAATTGTCCCCTGTGATGCGCCTGGTGGCCGATGAGGATGCGCAGCACCACGCCTTTTTTCCAGTCCTCACCATACATCGGCACTTTTTCTTCAAGCACTGCATCGCTCCAGTTTTTTTTCACTTCGGCTGTTACAGAAGCAGCCGATTCTTCATAGGCGGAAATGATCTCCGCGATCGTACCTGGCGGCTTGCTGTGCTCTGCGGGGCCTGTAACCTTTAATCCCGCCTTGTTCATCATTTCGCTGAGCGTGATCGTGATGTGCCATGCAAGCACTGCAATGCTTCTCACATTGTCGTTGTCCTTTTTGTTCAGCGCCTCGTTGCTGATGTTCTTAAACACGTTAAGTGTTGCTTCGCTTTCATATTTCCATTCGGAAATAAAATCTTCGGTTGTCCTGTACATATAGATTGGTTTTAAATTAATTATCCTGAATTCTGCATTAAACTGAACGACGTTCATTGGCGAACGTCATTGCGAGCGGTAGCGAAGCAATCTGCCATAAATAATTAGATTGCTTCTCCCGCAAAGCGGGACCGCAATGACTGCCCTGTAATGAAATTTAATATGCTATTTGAACTGCTCATTTTAAAATCAATAATTAACGGAGAAGCTGAACGCTGCCCTGGTGGCTGAATGTCTTCGCCTTGAAATCGGCCTGCATCATGTAAAAATAAACGCCGTCAGGCAACTGCTTTCCTTTTTTATTGCGGCCGTCCCATTTGAATGTGAAGTCATCCGATTCAAAGACCAGTTCGCCCCAGCGGTTGTAGACACTGATCTTAAACTTGTCGAAGCAGGAATTGATATTTGCCGCATTCACCTTAAAAAAGTCATTTTTCGCATCCCCGTTTGGTGTGAATACATTCGGGATCAGCTCATCGATCTTGCCGTCCAGCGGGGAAAGCACGCGGATGTTTACGGAGTTAAGGACCGTATTGGTTCCGTAGCAGGAATAATCCCGTGCATAAAACGTGACATGGTAAGGCTCATCGCGGATATTGTCGCAGGTGGAAGCGAAGCAGAGCGTGGATTGCACCTGTGCGATGGCACTGTCGGGAGTGAATGTAACGGAACCCATTGTTGCTGGGTTTGTGAACAGTTCGGAGGAAATGCTGAGTCCCACCCAGTCGGAATTGATATCGCTTGCCATTACCGGGATGCAGATGGAATCGCCGGCGGTGATGTCATAGCTTGCAATTGCGGGAGCGCTGAATACCGGCGCCTGGTTGGTGTTGCAGGCGATCACCTGGTACTGGATGTCCCTTCTCACTTCGCCTATTTTCACTCCCCCGCGGAACTCCTCAACCACCACTGCAAAAACAAAAACGCCTAAGGTTACCGGGTTGGCAGTAAGGATACCGGTTTGCGGGTTGATCGACAGTACCGGCGAGCCCCCGATGATATCCGAAAGGCTGTAAGGCGATTGCCAGTTAATTACGCTGTATGGCCCGGAAGATGGCCCTGGAATAGGAGATGCCGAAGATGCATTCCCGTTCAGCGGCGTGCTGAGCGAGTATACCAGCGAGTCGCCGTTCACATCGTTGGCAGAAAAATTCTGGATATTGGGCTGTGAATTACAGAGGTAAGCATTCGGGTAGGAGCCGAAAACAGGGGAGGAGTCGCCCATTGCAGGATCCGGTACTTCCGCATAAAACACCATTCCGGCGCTTCCCGGCAGGTTTATATTCTGGATGATGTTGTTCCTGCAGCACCTTTGCCAGCTGATGTAATAGCCGTTCGGATTATCCGGGAGATTCACCGTTGCTGTGTAAACCCCTTCCTCAACACAAAGCCCGGTGGGCGTGAAGCAGGAATCGCCCAGGGCAAGCACCGTGGTGGAAACAAGCGGCATGGAGAACTGGAAAGCTTCAATGTTGGTCACCTTGTCGTAAACACCAAGCGTTATCGGGTTATCGAAGCCGGCGGTACCGCTAAGGCAATCCCTGTAAAAGGTGAGTTTCACCTCAAAATTGTTACCGCTGAGATGGCTTACCGTGATGTTCCCTCCCACAATATGGGTGGCAAATAAAGGCGCAGTCATGTAAAGCAGGATGACAAACAAATAAAGCTTTTTCATTCCGTATAGCTTGTTGATAAATAGATTTTGCACTAAAACTAAATAATTTACGGTAAATTACGATATTTAACCGCAGAAAATTCGGGGATTGTGATCGGTCGCCGGGATTATTCTGAAAATCAAATGCTATAAAATGGAGCCACTCTTTCAAATTGTAATGATCATCCTTCCCTCCGGGATCGTATTTTTAACTACGTATTATCTTGTGAAGAATTTCCTGGACCATGAAAGCAGGAAAAAAACGCTCGACCTGAAACTGGCGAACCAGACGGTTCTTACGCCGATCAGGCTGCAGGCTTACGAGCGTGTTGTATTGTTCCTCGAGCGCATCAGTCCGAACGGAATGGTGATGCGCGCCAATAAAAACACCAGCGCCGCTATTTTCCAGGGCGAGCTGCTGAAGACCATCCGGAGTGAATTCGAGCATAACCTTTCACAGCAGATCTATATGAGCAATAAATCATGGGAAGCGGTGGTGAAAGCAAAAGAAGAGACCATTAAGCTGATCAATGTGGCATCCGCAAAAGTAAGTGCCGATGCAAGCGGAATGGAGCTGGCACAAACGATCATTGCCGTATCCTCACAGCTCTCGGAGCTGCCTTCGAAAAGCGCTATCGATGCGATCAAGCGGGAGATCGGGAAAGAATTTTAAGCTACCAATTACGAATTTTTACCAATTTACCAATCTGTGTAAATCACAGGTAGAGAAATTAAGATGCAGGTTAGCACGAATTAGCAGATTAGTATAGATTAGTATTTAGTAGAATGGAAGAGAAAGAACGCAAAGAAAATTTTTTAACCGATTCGAACATCGAGATCAAACGGGTGTATCCGAAGCAGGATGTGAAGGATGAGCAGCCCGGTGAATTTCCCTTTACACGCGGTGTTCAGCCTACCATGTACCGCAGTAAGTTCTGGACCATGCGCCAGTACGCAGGATTTTCCACTGCCGAGGAATCGAACAAACGCTACCATTATTTACTGAACAACGGAACAACCGGTTTGTCGGTGGCATTCGACCTTCCCACACAGATCGGCTACGACAGCTCCCATGATTTTGCAGATGGAGAAGTTGGAAAAGCTGGTGTGGCCATTGATTCACTGAGAGACATCGAAATTTTATTTGAGGGGATCAAACTGGAGAATATCACCACTTCGATGACGATCAACTCAACGGCATCCATTCTTTTGTCGATGTACATTGCACTGGCAAAAAAGCAGGGCGCCGACCTGAAAAAGATCTCGGGAACTATCCAGAATGACATACTGAAAGAATATGCGGCACGCGGAACCTATATCTATCCGCCGAAGCCAAGCATGCGCATCATCACCGATATTTTTGAATACTGCAGCAAGGAAGTCCCGAAATGGAACACCATTTCCATTTCCGGGTATCACATCCGTGAGGCCGGGTCGACAGCAGTGCAGGAGCTGGCATTTACGCTGGCAAACGGCAAAGCTTACCTGAAAGCGGCCATCGATAAAGGCCTGGACATTAACGTATTTGCCAAACGCCTCTCTTTCTTTTTCAATGCGCATAACAACCTGTTCGAGGAAGTGGCGAAATTCCGCGCGGCGAGAAGGATGTGGGCGCAGATCACCAAAGAGCTCGGGGCTACCGACCCGCGGGCGCAGATGCTTCGCTTTCATACGCAGACGGGCGGTTCCACCTTAACAGCACAGCAGCCCCAGAATAACATTATCCGCGTTACCACGCAGGCCTTATCGGCTGTGCTGGGCGGCACGCAGAGTCTTCATACCAATGGCTTTGATGAGGCCATCGCACTGCCTACGGAAGAAGCGGCACGCATTGCATTAAGGACACAGCAGGTGATCGCCTATGAAAGCGGCGCTGCCGATACGGTTGACCCGCTGGCCGGCTCTTATTTTGTAGAAGCCCTTACCAATGAAGTGGAGGCTGCTGCATGGGAGTATATCCGCAAAATAGATGCGATGGGCGGCTCGGTATCGGCCATTGAGCAGGGATACATGCAGAATGAGATCGCGGCATCTTCCTATAAATACCAGAAAGATATCCAGACGGGGGAAAAGGTAATTGTGGGTGTGAATAAATTTACTGTTGAGGAAACGCCATTAAAAGATATATTTACTGTCGATGATTCCATCCGCCAGCTGCAGATCGATAAGATCAACAAAGTAAAAGCAGAGCGGGACAATGAAAAAGTAAAGAAGATCCTTGCCAGCCTGGATGCGAATGCCCGGGCGGATGTGAACCTGATGCCATCCATACTTGAGGCGGCTGAAAGCTATGCAACCTTAGGCGAGATCGCGGATACAATGAGAAATGTTTTTGGAGAATATACAGGATAGCTACATGAAGAAGCACATCGAAGAATTATTGATATACAGCGTGGATGATGATAAGGATGAGCGTTTCTTTATTAAAGAAGCATTCAGTGATTTCCTGCGCGATGACCAGGTGCGTTTTTTCTCCAACGGGCTGGAGCTGATCAATTCCCTAACGGAAGAAAAAGGTTTTCCTGATTTTATCATGATGGACCTGAACATGCCGCTGATGAACGGAAGGGAAGCGCTGGAGCTCATTAAAAAGAATGCCGGCTGGAAGCACATACCTGTTGTGATCTTCAGCACCAGCAATTATGAGCTGGACATTGCCAAATGCCTTGCTGCAGGGGCTAAAAAATACATCTGCAAACCTGCAAGCATGATGGAATACCCGAAAATTTTTAAAGGACTGATCGACGAAATGCTGGAGAGTTAATTCTCTTTCTTATTTGTTTTATTGGAACGCTTTGTTTTTTCAACAAAGCGCAATTTTTTGTACTGCCTTAGATCCCGGGTTATTCTTTCTCTTCAACGATCTTAAAGATCTCTTCATTGTCACGCTTCATCAGGTATTTTTCGCGTGCAAATTTTTCAAGCGTTTTCGGATTGCTGGTAAGGTCCCTCAGGTCGGAGCTTATTTCGGCGATCTCGTGCGCATAGTAATTCCTTTCTTCTTCCAGCTGCTTCACATCTTTCCGCAGCTCCATCTGTGTGCCCAGGTCGTTCTTATCAAAGAAGATCACCCATACCGCGAGGCCGATCACCGTGAGCAGGTATTTATTTTTAAGCGCAGAAATTACTTTTTTCATCCGGAATGGAATAATTTAGCACAAAATTAGCTGTGTTTTCCCTGCTTAACTTTTGAACGGAACTATTTTATCAACTTAATAATTAACATTATGGCCGGGCGCATCCTTATTTACCTCCTGCTGTCCTTATTTTCATTGACTGAAATAAGCGCGCAGAGCTTTAAAACGGAGCAGCAGCAGGCTTCCCGTGTGAAAACTGCCTATGCCGAAAAATGGGAAGGGCTGAAAGCGGAGATGCTGAAGAAAGGCATTGATGCAAGTGCATTTGAGCTGTTCATCCGCGTGCTGAAGCATGAAAAGAAGGTGGAAGTGTGGCTGAGATCTAAAAAAGAAAAGGAGTACAAGCTCTTCAAAACATACGACATCTGTTATTATTCCGGCGATCTCGGGCCGAAGCGGAAGCAGGGCGACGGACAGGTGCCGGAAGGTTTTTACAGCGTGGCCGTGTTCAATCCCTACAGCAGCTATCATTTATCATTAGGCCTCAGCTACCCGAATGCAAGCGATAAAATAATCGGGAAATCGAACCTGGGCGGCGACATCATGATTCATGGCAATTGCCTCAGCATTGGCTGCATCCCGATCACCGATGTATTCATTAAGGAATTATACGTGCTGGCTGTGGAAGCAAGGAATTCAGGACAAAATACGATCCCGGTCCATATTTTTCCGCTGCGGATGGATGCTGCCGGTATGGCTTTTCTCAATTCCACCTATGAGAGCAATGCGTCCTTGCAGGTTTTCTGGAAGAATATTCAAACCGGCTATAATCAATTCGAGGAAAAGAAAACACTTCCGAAAGTAAGCGTGAATAAGGCGGGGGCCTATGTTTTTGGTGAGTAATCACTCTTCTTATACTGTCATCCCCTGCCCCGACACGGAATCCCGCTATGAGCGTGAAGTGAGAAAAATCTGCTAACCCCGACATTTGAGAGAAATTCCGGGATCAGGTCCGGAATAACGATGATTGGAATAAGCGATATCCAGCAATCGCTATAATTGTTTTATATTTGATTAAAACAAATCCATCCCCATGAAGAAATTGATCCTTTCTTTTTTCGCTGTTCTTTTCGGCTCTTTTCTTATCGCTGTACCCACAAGCATTTCGCAGTTCATCAAAACAGACCAGTTCGGCTATCAAACAACAGCACAAAAGATAGCGGTGATCAGTGATCCGCAGGCAGGTTATAATTCGGCACTTTCCTTCAGCCCGGGAACAACGTACCAGGTACGCAACTGGGTAACGGATGCCGTTGTGTTCAGCGGGCCTGTCACGGCCTGGAATGGAGGCTCAACACATACACAGTCGGGGGATAAGGCTTTTTGGTTTGATTTTTCATCGTATACCACTGCAGGCAGCTATTATATTTTTGACCCAACCAACAATGTGGGCTCTTACCGCTTCGAGATCAGCGATTGTGTTTACAACAATGTACTGAAAGGTGCCATGCGCATGTTTTACTACCAGCGCTGCGGCTTTGCAAAGCAATTGCCTTTTGCGGATACAGGATATGTGGATGGGGCAAGCCACGTAGGGCCGCAGCAGGACCTCGATTGCAGGCTCTACAACAACACAAGCGCAACTACATCAAAGAACCTTTCCGGCGGCTGGTACGATGCCGGCGATTACAACAAGTATGTGAATTTTACCTGGGGAACCTTAACGGACCTGCTCTTGTCGTATGAACAGAATCCAGCAGCATGGGCTGACGATTACAACATTCCTGAATCCGGCAACGGCGTTCCTGACCTGCTGGATGAAACAAAAGTGGAGCTCGACTGGCTGCTGAAAATGCAGAATCCCGATGGCAGCGTGCTGTGTGTTGTTGGCGGCGGAGGGGCAAGCCCGCCATCGGCGGATGTAGCGGCAAGGCGTTACGGGCCGGCGACCACATCGGCAACCTATACGGCAGCGAGCGTGTTTGCACTGGCTGCGATCCAATACAATTCGACGGGCATGACTGCATACGGCAGCACACTGCAGGCTGCAGCCATCAGTGCATGGAACTGGGCAAATGCAAATCCCGGGATCACTTTTTACAATGCGGGAACGCTGGCGGCGGGAGAGCAGGAAGTGGATGCCTACGGAACCTTCGCGAGGCAGATCGCTTCTGCTATCTACCTGTATGCGCTCACCGGCGGAAGCAGCTACAAAAGCTTTGTGGATGCCAATTATTCGAACATGCATTTGATCCAGTGGACCTTCGCTTACCCGTTTGAGGGCCCGGAGCAGGATGCACTGTTGTATTATGCAAAAACAACCGGTGCCACCACATCGGTGAAAAATGCGGTCAAGACGGCATATACTGCTTCACTGAAAACAAACAATGCAGACAACCTTCCTGCCTATACCGCGCAAACCGATGCGTACCGTGCATACCTGGCGGATAACAATTACACCTGGAACAGCAACCAGACCAAATCAAAGCAGGGGATCATGTTCCTGAACATGAATGTGTATGCAATGGACCCGGGCAATGCGGCCAGTTACAAAAATGCCGCTTCGGGCTTCGTGCATTATTTTCACGGCGTAAACCCGAATTCAAAAACATACCTGAGCAACATGTCGGGATACGGCGCGGAAAATTCTGTAAGCTCTTTTTATCACAGCTGGTTTGAGGATGGAAGCGCCTTGTGGGACGAAGTAGGGATTTCCACTTACGGGCCTGCACCGGGATTTATGCCCGGAGGCGTGAACCCCACCTACGATTGGGATGGCTGTTGCCCGACCGGTTGCGGAAGCGCTGCCAGCAACGCACTGTGCTACTCCGAAACTATTGACCCGCCTAAGAACCAGCCCATCCAGAAATCGTGGAAGGATTTTAACACCAGCTGGCCGATCAATTCATGGACGATCACGGAAGCGGGGATCTACACACAGGCGGCGTATGCAAGGCTGCTTTCACATTTTTGCCCCGGTGCTGCATGTGTGAGCACTGGTATTCATACTGCTGAAGGCCGCACCGGGCTGGTGGAAATGATCTATCCGCAGCCGGCAAAAAACGAGCTGGTGGTCAAATTTTACGGGACTTCAACTAAAGCAGTGAGCTTTGTATTGTTTGATATCAGTGGAAAAGAGCTGCTGAGCAGCAAGCAAGCTGTTGCCGCCGATGGAACAATGGAAATACAGTTGCCGGTAGTATCAGCGGGAATTTATTTTGTGAAGGTTGTTTCTGAAAGTAAAACGGAAGTGAGGAAAATTATTATTGAATAGCGATGTCAATCGAGTTCGACCAAAGGGAGAGTATCGAGAAGTGTTACAGCTGGATGTTCAGATTCAATTATGCTTGTTCTCGATACGCTCGTACCTCGCACTCGAACTGACGCTTGAACGTGGTGAAATCTAATTCAGCCTCACCTTTTCATAATCGCTGATCTTTCTCAGATCCTGCGAAGTCTGTCCCTTCTCGTTCTGGTTGAAAACGCTGATCCATTTTGCGCCGTATACCAGCTCTTCGTAAGTGTAAGAATGCCTTGAGCTCACATTCTGCGAAAAGGTATCATCAAAGCCATTCAGGGAAACCAGGAATTCAACATCCGCTTCTTTCATATCGGCTTCGGTCATTCCATACAATGGGCTGTTCTCATCGATCGGGTGATTGATGGTCCAGGTCATAGGAAAGAAAACGATGTTCGGCACTTCGAGGTCGAGTGGCCTGAAGCGCCTGATCTTTGTACCGTTCTCCACTTCAAATTTTGCGACCGTCACACGGCAGGACATGTCAGTGATCTGGCTGTTGCGCATTTTATTGGCAAGGCGAAACTGGAATGCATTTCCTTCTTTGAAAGGGGCAATGATCGCATTCCTGCTGAAGAGCATGCGTGCCACGGGGCGTGCAAAACGCCCGTACAGCAAACCTGTTGCAAGTGCGAAACCAAGCAGGCCCACCAGCGATTCGATGGCAGCAATGGTGCTGGTGCCGTGCGTTGCCGGGCTCAGCCTTCCGAAGCCGACAGTGCTGAATGTTTGTGTGCTGAAGAAAAATGCTTCGAGGAATTTATCGAACTCTGTTGTAGCGTCAATGCCGTTAAGGCCTTCCACTCCCACGGCATAATAAAGGCATGCAAAAATGAGGTTGATCACGATGAAATACAGGAATACAATGGCGGTGAATTCATACCAGGGCATCCTTGTCAGCGCATGGTAGGTGCTTGTGGAGCTCCACCTCGAGATCTCGATCCGGTCAATGTTGAACGATCCATCCTTATTGATCAGCCTTGTGCGCTGTGTGGATGTTTTTGAGCCGAAGCCCAGTTCGTTTTCCCTTTTTGTTCGTTGTGAAGCCATGTGTCCTGTAACAATGTTGGAAGCATAAATGTTTATGCAAAACAAATATAGAATTAATTGATAATTTTGCACAAATTAAAAAGGAATGGACTACATCGGCAAACGCATCAGCATAAAGCGAAGTGACAATGAAACAAGCATTGTGATCGTATCACAGTCGGAGAAAATGAAGAATATCCTGCTCTTTTCCTGGTTCTTTATCTGGACTGTGAGCGGCATCGTGGTAATGGCGCAGTATTTCGCTATTCCCGATCCTAACACAAAGGTGATGCTTCTTGTGTGGATAGCTTTCTGGGCTTATTTTGAATACAGGATCTTCAAGGCATACATGTGGAGAAAATATGGTGTGGAGAAGATCAAGCTGCGCGAAAATAAATTTTTTTACAAGCGGGATGTGGCAGGCAAAGGAAAAGTGAAAGTGTATGAATTTGATTTTATAAAGGATCTTCGCATCATAGAGCCGAAAGAAAATTCATTTGCCGACAGCATGAGCACTTCATACTGGCTGGTAGCGGGTGAGAAGGCCGCGTTTGATTATTACGGGAAAGAGATCCGTTTCGCTTTGCAGATAGAGGATGCCGAGGCGAAAGCGCTGCTGAAGGTTATTAAGGCAGCTGTAAAGTAACAACGGAATACGAATCTGTACGGATTTACGAAATACGAATGACCAATCGGAGCGTCATTGGGAATCTATGCACAGTGTCATCCTGAGCGAAGCGAATGGATCTTCCTGAATTTAATCCGGTACACCGGGAAAAGATTCTTCATTCCGCTGCGCTGCATTCAGAATGACAAGCTCTAAATGTAACCGTCTCCAACCTCCAACCTCCGTTCTCCCAACTCCCGGCACATTTTTTTAAACAGGCAGTTCAGCTGTTCTCAAAAGAGGCTGATCATCTTATAAAAATCGCTTATGTGGCAGTATCTGCTTGTTTTCCTTGGGGCGATGATCGTGGATCTTTTCCCTTTTCCTTTGCCGCCGGCATTTACGGTCATGATCTTTCTGCAGATCAAATTCGACCTCAACATCTGGGCGGTGATCTTCATCGGTGTTGCAGGCTCTATCCTCGGACGCTATATTCTCACGCTGTATATTCCGCATGTTTCCGGGAAGATCTTTAAGAAGGGAAAGAACGAGGATGTTCAGTTCCTCGGAAAAAAACTGAGCGAAAAAAGCTGGAGAAGCCACGCCATTGTGCTTGTGTATTCGCTGATGCCTTTGCCTACAACACCTTTGTTCCTCGCAGCAGGCATGGCGAAGATGAAGCCTCTTTACATCATCCCTGCCTTTACAATCGGGAAGCTGGTAAGCGATACCATCGCGGTGTGGATGGGCGATTATGCTGCGAGAAACACTGCCGACCTTATCCATGGCATGGTTTCCTGGAAGTCCATTCTCGGTTTGGTGCTGGGATTAGTGATGCTTTTTGCGCTGCTGTTCATCGACTGGAGGACCTTGCTGCAAAAGAAAAAGCTGGCGTTCAAATTCAATATCTGGAACACAGCACATTCAAAAAAGAAATAGCAGCGATCCTTCCCCGGTTTTATTTCATCGCGTTGATGTAAACGCTTATGCCATTTACATCCAGTACAAGGCTGGTTTTTACATGCCTGAGAGCATGCTCCGGCATGAAAGGCACATCAGCTGTCAGAGGGTCCTGCACAATTGCAGTGCCTCCGGATCCGCTGATCGTATTCAGTCCGTTTGTACCGTCGGAATTTGCCCCCGAAAGCAGGATCGCCGTTACGCTGCTTCCAAAAGCCGCCGCAGCCGATTCGAATGATACATCGATGCTTGGCCTGCTATAATTGACCTTTTCTGAAACATCCAGCGAGCAGGTGCCATCCGACTCAAATAAGAGATGATAGTTTGCCGGTGCGATATAGATGTGCCCGGGCAGCAGCTCATCCTTGTCTTCCGCTTCTTTTACAGGAAGCTTTGTGCGGGTCGAGAGCAGCTCGGATAATGTAGAGTGGCTTGTATCTTTCCGGTGAACTACGATCACAATGGGAAATGTGATCTGCGCGCTCAGCTTCGGGACCACTTTTAACAATACTTCCAGGCTGCCTGCCGATCCGCCGATCAATAGCAGTGTATCCTTTTTGCTTAGCCGATCTTTCGCCATACTTTTTCTTTTTCTACCTGTTTGAACTTATTCTGTATCGCCGAAAATTTAATTGTTTCCTTGGTTCCGAGAGCAAGGTATCCCAGTTTGCTCAGGCAGTCGTCAAAGAGCTGCAGCACTTTGTTCTGAAGCTCCTTATCGAAATAGATCAGCACATTCCTGCAGAGGATAATATCAAACTCATTGAAGGAGCGGTCGGAAACAAGATTATGCGTTGAGAAAATAACCTTTTCAGAAAGCTCTTCATTGAATTTTGCCTGTAGCCCCGGGGAATTTTTTCCCGGTAATACGCAGAAAAAGGCGGGCTTTGAAATATGAAAGCGCTACAAGTCTTTATCCATAAGGTAATGCTGGATTTCGTCCCACATCAGGAAACTCTTCTTTGCAATTTTATATCCACATTTGGTGTAGAACCCAACAGCAATTTCACGCGCCTGCAGGATCATTTTTCCGGCGCCTTTTTGCTTTGCTTTTTGTTCGGCATATTCAACCAGTTTTTTTCCAATGCCGAGGCCTTGTGTGCCGGTTTTTACAGCCATATAACGGAGCTGTGCCTCGGTGGGGGAGTTCAGCTGCAGGCGGCAAACGCCCAGCACTTCACCGCTTTTGTTGGAAGCCATTATGTGGATGGATTCATTTTCCTGCTCATCCTTTTCCGAGCCGGGCGGCTGGTTCCAGGGTTTGCGCAGCACTTCGTACCGCAGTAAATAATAAGCCTCAAACTGTTCTTTAGTTTGAGGCTCCGTTATTTTTACAGGATCAGTTTTCAACTCTTAGAATTTAGAACGTGTCCTTCTTTTGTATGGGATCTTGTAGGATGCAGTGATGTTGATGAACATGTACGCATCTTTGTCTTTCGGGTCGCCGCGCTGTTCGCCTGTTGCCGACTGCACTGCACCTGTTGCATTTCCGCCAAGCTCGGCCGGATAATTAAGCAGGGAAGGATCTGCAAGGTCTGCAGCCATATCGCCTTTTGCAGCCCTTAAGGCAGCATTGTCGTAATACACGGAGCTTACATCATCGATGTAATCGGTGAATGTTTTTCTTACACCGATCTCGAGGCCGATCGCCCAATCCTTGTTCAGGTTATATTTTGCGCCGATCCCGTAAGGAATGCAAATGCTGATCCTGGAATATTTTTTCTTTCCTCCCGGAAGGCCCTGCCCTTCGGTGCTTAAAGGCTGAAGATTCACGTAATGCCCTTTGTACATGGCTTGCGGGTTGAAGTAAAAACCGCCAATGCCCACAAACAGGTAAGCCTGGTAATCGTAATTCTTCATCCCTTTTGCATTCTTGATCTTGTAGCGGTGTCCCTGCTGTTCCTTTGTAAGGTAGAATTCTGCCTGTGCGGAAACTTCGAAGATGTGCGACCTGAAACTTAAGTTCCGGTTGTTGCGGTACGGTTCTTTTGTAAGCCTGTCGGCACCGCTCACCAGCTGGTAATAAAATCCGCCTTTCACAGCAAAGCGCTTGGCAAATTTGTAGCGGATGCCAATGGCTGCAGAAGGGCGTGTCATCGAAAATTCAAGGTCCCTTACGAAATTGGTGCCGATCCTGTTGGCGCCTCCCAGCTCGCCAAGGAAATTAGCTGCACCTATCGCAAATACATACTCCTTACGGATCTTGTTGCGGCTGCTGGAAAAGCTGTTTGACCTCTTGTATTTGGGTTTGCCTCTGTACTGGGCAGATGCCAGCAAAGGAATGATGAGTAATAGTGAGAGTAGGATCTTTTTACGCATTTGTTCTGTTCTTAATATCTAAGAAGTTCACAAAAATATAAAAAAAATTCTATACTGTGCAAGTCTATTGTAACTTATTTGCTATCAATATATTATCAGTTATTTCACCTGGAAGGCTGCTGTTTTTACATTTTTACAGCCGGTTCCTTCTGCGATCCATGAATTGACAAGGGATGCAGCCTGCGGTTCGGCAAATACCTCTTTGAGCGAACGGATCATTCCGGCAGGAATATCATTTTTGATCAGCTCCTCCATCAGCGGCAGCGAATCACGATTTATAAAGGCCGGCTTGAGCTCTTCAAACAGCGCTTTCCTGTTCTTAACCCTTTCCGGGTTGTTCAAAAAACGCGGGTCTTCAATTAGTTTTTCGCAGCCGAGTATGTTGCAGAGCTGTGCGAACTGCTTGTTGTTGCCGATCGCCAGCACTAATTGTTTATTGTCGGAAGTGATGAACAGTTCGCCGTAAGGTGCAATGTTCGGGTGAAGGGAGCCGCTGCGCTGCGGGTCTTCATTGGCCATGAGCCAGTTCCCTGCCTGGTTCGCGAGCGAAGCGATGGCTGCATCGTACAGTGAAACTGTGACCTTTGAGCCTTCGCCTGTTCTCATGCGTTTGATGAGCGCGATGAGAATGCCTTCCTTTAACTGGTGCGCTGCAAGAATATCGATGAGGGCCACCGGCATTTTCACAGGGCCGCTTTCCGGGGTGCCGTTCATGTGCATGAAGCCTGTTTCTGCCTGTAAAACCAAGTCATACGCGGTGCGGTGCACATCTTCGCCAAAGCCGCTGATGCCTGCATAAATAATCCCCGGGTTTATTTTCCTGATGCTTTCATGGTCCATCCCGAGCTTTACATCATCGCCGGGCTTGTAATTGCAGATCACGATATCGGCCGATTTTAAAAGGCTGTAGGCTTTCTGCCTGTCACCGTCATCATGGAGGTTCAGCATAATGCTTTGCTTGCCGCGGTTCACGGAAGCATAGTATGCTGAGAGCGCTGAAGCAGGATCTTCCGCTGACAGTTTCCAGCTGCGGGTCACATCCCCGTTCGTGAGCTTATTCTCCACCTTGGTCACTTCAGCGCCAAGCTCCGCGAAGAACATTCCTGCGGCGGGCCCTGCCAGCACATTGGCAAGCTCCACTACTTTCAGGCCTTTGAAGAAAGCTTCCATCGTTAAAATTTAGACTGCACCGGTTTATTCTGCAATATAGTTTCAATGTTCAGCATTACATCCTCCGTTAGTTTTTCAACCACTTCCAGGGCATGCAGGTTATCTTTCAGCTGTTCCACTTTTGATGCTCCCGTGATCACAGTGCTCACATTGTTGTTTTTCAGGCACCATGCCAGTGCCATGCGCGGCAGTGTAGTGCCGAGCTCTTTTGCAAAGGCGTCCAGCTTTTTCACTTTTTCGATTTTGTCCTTTGCTGCATCGCCTACGGTGGCTTCCTTCAGCCATTCCAGTGTTGGCAGGTGAATGCGGGTGTCGTCCGGAATTCCGTTGTTGTATTTCCCGGTAAGGAGCCCCGATGCCAGCGGCGACCAGATGGTGGTTCCCAGCCCGATCTCCGGGTAGAGGCGGGCATATTCCACCTCAAAGCGCTCGCGGTGAAACATGTTGTATTGCGGCTGCTCCATGGTAGGAGGCGTGAGGTTATACTGGCGGGCAACACTGTAGGCTTCCATGATCTGCTGTGCGCTCCATTCGCTGGTGCCCCAGTAAAGAACTTTCCCCTGCACAATTAGATCGTGCATGGCGCGCACGGTTTCTTCAACCGGTGTATTGCGGTCGGGGCGGTGACAAAAATAAAGGTCGAGGTAATCCACCTGCAGGCGCTTCAACGCTGCATGGCAGGCTTCCATAACGTGCTTGCGGCTCAGTCCCATCTGGTTAGGCAGTTTGCCGCCCCAGAACACTTTGCTGGAAACAACATAGGAGGTACGGTCCCAGCCCATCTTTTTTAAGATGTTTCCCATCACGGTCTCCGATTTTCCGTTCGCGTATGTTTCAGCATTGTCAAAAAAATTAATGCCGTTATCGTATGCTACCTTCATGCATTCTTCAGCGATCGGATCGCCCACCTGGTTCCCGAAGGTCACCCACGATCCGAAGGACAATGCACTTACCTGTAAGCCCGATTTTCCTAATCTCCTGTATTCCATGGTATCAAATTTTAGATTGTAAAAGTACAAAATGTATTGCCTTGGAGATTGTATAAAAACATCAGAATAATGCTTTGAGTAACTTCTATAATGTACGGAAGCTCCCAAAATCTTACATTTAATACAATTGTACTTGAAAATAGCCGGATAATCATATAAATAGGGCTATTTTTGCTTTTTAAAGCTAAAACCGAAATGTCAGAGGATAATATAAAGCAGCCGGACCCGGATGAGCGTGGACAAAAAAGTCAGAAGCATTCTGAGAACCCTGCTTTTACAGAAGAGGCCTACCATCATTTTTTTGAGAACATGCTGCATGGCTTTGCATATTGTAAGGTGTTGTTTAATGAGGCGGGGAAAGCGGATGATTTTATTTACCTGATCGTCAACAAAAATTACGAAGCGATGACCGGCCTTGAGAATGTGGCCGGTAAAAAGGCTTCAGAGGCAATGCCGGGCGTAAAGGAATCGGGTTCGGCCTATTTTGAAATGATCGGGAGAGTTGTGCTTACAGGGAAAGCGGAACGCTTTGAAACATATGCGGAGGTTTTAGGAAAATGGTTTTCCATTTCACTGTATCGCCCGGAAGAAGGATACTTTGCAGGCTTTATCGATAACATTACTGAGCGGAAGGAAGCCGAAGCAAAAATAAATCAGCTGAACCGACTGTATGCTTTTATCAGCCAGGTGAACCAAACTATTATTCATATAAAGGATGAACAACTGCTTTTAAGGCAGGTATGCAAAATAGCCCTTGAGTTCGGGAAATTCAAAATGGCCTGGATAGGGAGGGTGGACAGTATCCGGAAAAGGATGCTCCTCCTGGAACAAGCCGGTATGGGGCCGGAGGACCTTGATCTGTTCGGCAATGCGGCGTACAAAGAGGGCGGCCCGATAGAGCAGGTGCTCCTTACCGGTATATCCTACATCAGTAACGATATTGAAAATGATCCGGCTTTGGAAGCCTGGAAGCATCATGCCCGTGACCGTGGAATTCGTTCCCTGGCCATCCTGCCTTTGAAAAAAGGCGGAGAGATCACGGCAACCTTTCATCTGTATTCTTCCATTCATCATTTTTTTGACAGCGAAGAAACTACCCTGCTTGAAGAAGCGGCGGGGGATGTGTCGTTTGCAATGGATATTTTCGAAAAGGAAAAAGAACGCATTGCGATCGAAAAAAAAATAAAGGAAGCGGAAAAGAACCACAAGGCGATCTTCGACAATGCATCCGAAGGCTTCGTGCTCCTTGACAGCAATTGCATGATAAAGGCCTTCAATGAAAAGGCAAAAGAATATATTTTTTTAAATGCTGATAAGGAAGTGCGGTCAGGACAAAGCATTTATGAGTTCATGGATGAATCGAGGATCGCCCCTTTAAAAGAGATCATGTTAAAGGTGCTGAAGGGGGAAACCATCCAGTACGAGCATTACTACGGGGTAAAGAACGGCAGGATATCCTGGTTCAGCTTTACGATGGCGCCTGTGCGGGAAAATGAGAAAGTGACAGACGTATGCATCACCGGGCGGGATATCACGGAAAAAAAGCTTGCTGAACAGGAAAGGGAGCTGGACCGTAATAACCTGAAAAAATCGGAGGCACATTTGAAATCGGCGAACAGGGACCTGGAAACATTCATTTACAGGGCATCGCATGACCTGAGAGGGCCGCTTTCCTCGATCATGGGACTTACGAATGTAAGCAGGCTGGAGATCACGGATGAGAAAGCATTATCGTACATCGACATGATCAGCCTCTCTACAAAAAAGCTGGATGATACGCTCATCGGGCTTGTGCAGAGCATGGCGCTGAAGGACGTTGCAAAGTTCGAGGATGAGATCGATTTTAAGGGCATGATCGACGAAACCTTTAACAAGTTCCAGTTCTATGAAGGGTTTTCAAGGATGAACTTCATGGTGGACATCAGCTTAAGCGCTCCTTTTGTTTCAAGCAGGCTGATCCTGCAGCCGGTGATCCAGAACCTGATCGAGAATTCCATCAAGTACCAGGATGTAAATGCAGAGAATTCCTATACGAACATCAGCATTTCGGATACGGCAAACGAAGTACGGATCGTATTCAGGGATAACGGGATAGGAATGGAGCCATCCATTCATGAGAAAGTGTTTGATGTATATTATAAGGGCACGCAATCTTCAAAAGGCTCGGGGCTGGGCTTGTATATTGTAAAAACGGCGCTTGAAAAGATCAATGGCAGTATTGAGCTGAAAAGTGCGCGTGGCAAGGGTTCTACTTTTACAATAAGACTGCCGAAGCAGTAATAAAATAAAAAAACGAGTCCTTCAAAAAGGACTCGTTTTTTATTTTGGGTGTCCGGGAAGAGATTCGAACTCTCACGATTTCTCGCCACCCCCTCAAGGTGGTGCGTCTGCCAGTTTCGCCACCCGGACATTTAAACTGAGATGCAAAGTTAAAATTTTATTTGAATGAAAAAACAGATTTATTCTGTAACATCCACAACAATGCTAACTGTAAGATTATCAGCCATGCTGAGGCTGTTCCCACCAACGCCGTAATCCCTGCGGTTAAGCGAAAAGCTGCCTTTGAACTGCGTTTTGTCTGCCAGCTTCATAAAATTGAAAGGAATAAGCACTTCCTTTGTAATACCTTTCATGGTCAGCCTGAAATGGCCGTTGTAGCTGATCGGGCCTGTCTTTTCGATCTTTGTGGACTGCAGGCTGATCTTCGGGAATTTTTCCGCATCAAAATATTCCGGCTTCCGCAAATGATTGTCGCGCATTTCCGTACCTGTATTAATGCTTTTTGCATTCACGGATGCTTTGATGGAACCTTCTTCCGGCTTCAGCGGATTGAATTTTATTTCCGCTTCCAGTCCGCTGAAGGAGCCATCCACGGTGATGCCCGCATTTTTGATCTTGAACGTGACGGCGGAATTTTTTACTTTCCATGTATTGTCTGCAAGGAAAAGGAAGGGCAGGAAAGCAAGGACAAGTTTGATTACATATAATTTCATGTTATTTCTTTTTTAGGTTAAGTTCAGCTATGCTTTAAGCCGGTTTCAGCCTGAACTTTTCACCGGTTTTATAACCAACAGGAAATGCAGGGCTTTTTATTCCGAAAGGAGGCATGCCGTTATCCGGATAATAAAATGTAGCTACATCAGCAGAATATCTTCCTGCGCAAAGCAGCTGAATTACTGTGCAGCCCTTATCAAGGGAATGAACTGAAATATCGATCCATACCGGGACTTTCTCCTTACGGCAAAGCAATTCAACAACTTCCGTATCTTCAAGTAAGCCGGCCACTTTGCCCCGGTCTTCCGGGTAAATGTCGAACTGTGTTAAGCGGGGATCATCAGTGGAAAGGCTCAGGCTGACGTTATATTTGTAATCCAGGGGAAGCTCATCGAGTACATATACTTTCGCAAAATCAAGCGCTGCATTTGAAGCATGGCCGAGCAAGGAGAGGAATTCCCTTTTATTCATTTTTTTAGGATTTAAACGCTACGCCTGGTTGATCTTCTGGATCAGGTAATTTTGCTGTCAGTTCGGGTTTTCACCTTTTCGCGAAAGTACCGGGAGCTGGTCTACTTCTCGATACTCTCCCTTTGGTCGAACTCGAAGTGACACAACCATTCAAATATATTCAACATTCTTTATCGTATTAAATACTACGCCTGGTTGATCTTCTGGATCAGGTAATTCTGCCCGACAAACTCCCCGCAGGTACGGATAGCGCCTACGGTTACGCCGAGTACGCCGTGCATATTCAGGTTCTGCCCGGTGAACAGCAGGTTCGGGATCTTTGTCTTCGGTGAAATGAATGTCCTCAGCGGATCTTTATAATCCTTGGCAATGCCGTACAATCCACCGTCCTTCGCCCCGATATAATCGCGGTAGGAGAGCGGGGAAGAGGTTGTGTAGGATTTGATGCAGTTCCTCAGTTCGGGCAATCTTTTTTCAACCTGGCGGATCAGCTTTTCAGCGCGCTCCGTTTTAAAATCTTCGTATTCCTGGCCACGGCTTTCGCGGAAATGAGGAATGGTCGCATAGGTATTGTCCCATTTTTTCACTTCATCGTACTTCATATAGCTCAGGATCGTCATGCTGTCGGCATATACATCCGAGCGCGACGATTTTGGAACGAAGATGCAATAGCCATCCGGCCATGCATCGCCTTCAACATGCACGCTGTCCCATACATTGTTGCTCTTGTAGTGATAGTAATTATGGTTCAGGAATTTGAAGGTGTTCGGCTTCAATACAATGTCGACAATAAATGCGGAAACGGAATTCTCCAGTCCCTGCAAACGGTTGCGGTAAGCCTTTTTGATCTTGTCGGATTCCAGCAGCGTCATGGTAGTGGAAGGATGGATGTTGGAGATGAAATGCTTTCCTTCAATGTGCTCGCCGCCTTTTAATTCAACATGCGTTACAAGGCCATCCTTTTCAACAATGCGCGTTACTTCAGCATAATTGCGGATCTCGCCGCCCATCGCTTTGATATTCTTTGTCAGCAGCTTCTCGATCTGTGCGCCGCCATTCACGCATTTGTAGGAGCTCTCGATGTAAGTGTTTGCAACAAGCGCATGCACGTAAAGAGGTGTTTTATTGCCATCGCCGGCATACAGCGGGTTGGAGCCAGCCAGCACGCTTTGCAGGCGCTTATCCGGCGTGATGGTAGCAATGAAATCCTTCGCGTTGATGTCGAGGTATTTTGTGCCGATGATCGGCGCTTCGTCTTCACGTAATTTATAAAGCGGGAAATAATCGCAGACCTCCTGGATCTGCTTTGCGTAATTTTTCAGGTTTTCGCGCTCCGCGGGAAACTGCTGCGCCAGCTGCTCCACGAAATTATCGTA
The DNA here is from genome assembly GCA_025963775.1 of Bacteroidota bacterium. Taxonomy (GTDB): domain Bacteria; phylum Bacteroidota; class Bacteroidia; order 2-12-FULL-35-15; family 2-12-FULL-35-15; genus 2-12-FULL-35-15. The sequence goes on from JAOQAD010000016.1 coordinate 62,558, forward strand.
GCCCTGTGCATGCCTGTATTCGGTGTCATCATCATCGAAGGTGATGCGGTCGAAGCCATCATTGTCCATCCGGTGAAGGTTGAGCTTGTCCATGATCCCGAAATACTTAAAGCACTGGTTCAGGTTTTGTCCTTCGTCCAGCCCTCCGATATAATGGATGCCCGTATCAAAAATAGCTTTGTCGCGCACAAAGATCTGCAGGCTGCCGCCCAGCTGCCTGTTCTTTTCAAGCACGCATACCTTGTAGCCTTCACGGCTGAGGATGTATGCGCTTTCCAGTCCACCCAGTCCGCTCCCGATAATTACAACATCATACTGTGCCATACAGATCAGTTCTTTATTACGTAAATTACGTTTGACGTTAATTTTGTATTGTCGATCTTCTCAATGTGCAGCCCGTGCTTTTTTACCACGTCCACAATAAAGGTGGAAGATACAAATTCTAATTTATTTTTTGTTTTGTTGAAGCCCACATTTGTGGAGATGAACTCCGTGTAGCGTGTGCCCCAGTGCCTTTTGCTCATGCTGCTGTCGGCATCGCGGATCAGGATCATGCCGCCCGCGTTGAGGCTGCCGATGCATTTCGCGATCAGCTTTTCCTGTTCAGCCGCCGGGAGATAATGCAGGATGTCGCTCATGATGAAGGCATCGCTCTCCGGCAATTCGCATTCCGTTGCATCTGCAGCAAAGAAGGAAATGTTCTTTGTTTTCGAAAAGCAGTTCGCTGCCACTGCAATTTTTTCTTCGTCGTAATCGGTGCCGATCACAACCCTGTCCTCGCTCATGAATGCAAGCATGTAAGGCAGGAAACCGTAGCCGCAGCCGATGTCCGTGATCGTACCTTTTTTCGGGAGCAATGATTCGAAGAGGCGGTACTTGTCTTCCATCTTTACTTTCACGCGCATGTACCATTCCACGAGCGGCCCTTTGTAAATGTAATTCTTGCTGAGGCGGTTGAAGAAATAATCCACTGTTTCTATCTCTGCACGCATCTTTGCATTTTCCGCTTTGAAATATTTGCTGATGTTCTTCGTCCTGTCGGTGTAATTATCGCCGAACGACCTGTCATCCGCAGGAATGCGGGGCAGGTACTTCACGGTGATCTTCCCTGGCTTCAGGAGGAAACTATCGTCTTTGCCCTGGACAAAAGCGGTTCCGTGAAAAACGATCGGTACAATATCCACCTGCAATTTATCCGCAATGTAAAATGCGCCTTTGTGAAAACGCCCGATCTTCGCAGTTTCCGAACGTGATCCTTCAGGAAAAATGCCCAGCGAGTATCCGTCTGCAAACAGCTGCCTGATCTTATCGAGGTTCTCTTCATAGCCTGCCGCTTTCGGGATGAACCCTCCCAAACGCACGATCGGCCCCATGAAGGGAGAATCCCATACCCAGTCGTTCACCATCAGGATCAGCTTCGGGTTCAGCGACTGCATAAGCAGCGAGTCGATCACCGAATGGTGGTTGCTGATCACAACAGCAGGCTTGTCAAGCTGCTCGTTCAGTTCGTTGATGTATTTTTTCCGCACGTGCAGGTGTACGAAGATCATTGATTTGGTGTAGTAATGGCGCAGCTGGTGGAAGATCTTCAATCGTGTTTTTTTCGGGATCGGCAAAAGCTTGACAATTACAAATCCGAGCGGGATCAGCGTAAAGCAGCCAAAAGTGAACCATGCAAAGGCCCAAACGGATTGCAGCAGGCTGAGCAATGTGAAGGGAACTCGCTTCTTGTCCGTCCTGTTGGTGATAAAGAACTTGAACAGCGCCGGCTGAATGGTGTTGGAGATGATGAGCACGCAGAACATGCCGATAATGGTAATCATCCCGATGGATTTCAAAGCCGGGTGTGAAGCGAATACCAGCACGCCTATGCCGATCATGGTAGTGGTGGCGGAAATGAAGATCCCGGTTTTGTACGAATCTAAATTCTTCTGCCCGGTTTTGTATTCGTTCATCAGTGCATCCGTGATGAAAATGCTGTAATCATCCCCCAACCCGAAAATAAAGGTGGAGATGATGATGTTGATGATGTTGAATTTAATGTCGAAAGCGCCCATCAGTCCAAGGATGCAGAGCCAGCTGAGCACCATGGGGATGTAGGTGATCAGCGCAAGCTCGAACCTGCCGTAGGAGATGATCAGCATGATCAGCACCAGCAGGGAAGAGATGGCAAGGATGAGGTTGAAGTTGTTTTTGATGATGTCGATAAAGCGGCTGGTCAGGAATTTTTTATCGAACACCACGAGATTTTTATTTTCGCTGAAGGCATTGTACACTTTGTCCTCGTTCTCCGCGGTGGTTTTGATTACGGTGACCACGGTAGTTTCATCCGCCCTCTGGGTCACGTAATTATCCAGCAGGGTCGATTTCAATCCCTTGAACGCTTCAATGCCTACCGGTTCGTAGTGCTTGTCAAGCAGGGCATAGAACTGGTCGAATGCATTCTCCCTGAATTTATATTTTTCACTTTTTGCAATCAGATCAGCTTTCAGCTTCGCTTTCTTTTCCACTGTCCAGTAACTGTTCCAGCGCTCAATGCGTTTTTTCTGCTCGGCTGATGAAAGCAGGAAAGTGCTGACCGTAGAATATTTTTTTAATGCCTGTTTGGCTTCCAGCTCCTGCAGCAGCGGCAGGTTCTTCTCGTTGTTTGCAAGGGCTTCATCTAAATTTTTTCCGCTGGAGACAAGGTAAATGCTGCGTAAGGAAACGTTACTGATCGAATTCAGGTTCTGCTCCGCCTTTGCCAGCTTCGGCTCTACGTAATTCATTTTCATGATGTCGGTCTCAAAGCCGACCTTCTGCGAAGTGAAAACGGAAATGAGGCAGATCACTAAAATGAATGCAATAAGGTAGTTGTTCTTTTCAAATTTGTAGCCGGCAATACGCTCGATGATGTTGGGTTTGTGCGCAGCTTCGGATGCTGTATGCGCTTCCGCTTTTTTCTTCCGCATGAAATGCGGGAAGATGATGAGCGTGAACAGGGCTGCACCCAGCAGGCTGAATGCCGCGAACATGCCGAAATCCTGCAGCGCTTCTGATTTTACAAATGTTAAGCTCAGCAGGGCGCCGATGGTGGTGGTGCTTCCAAGTGTGAGCGGGAAAGCAAGATCCTTCACCGTTTCTTCCGCCGAATTTAAGTGCTTGAAATGCGTATAAAAGTGAATGGTGTAATCCATCGCGATGCCCAGGATGATCGATCCTGCGCCGATGGCAATCCCCGAAATGCTTCCTTTATAAAGGTAAAGAAGGGCAAGGGAGAATGCTGCGCCGAATACCACCGGGATAAAAATGATAAAGAAGACCTCGATCCTCCGGAAGAAGAACGTGATGAACAGGAACAAACCGATAATGGTGATCGTGAGGGTGAGCTTCACGTCCTTCTTGATCTGCACAGCGTTGCCAACCGCTACGGCAGCGCTTCCGAAATACTCTGCATAGATCTTATTCCCGCTTTTGCTGATGGTCGTGTTGATCGCTGTGTCAAGCCCCGCCAGCAATTCTGCATTCTTTGCTGTTTCCGAAGGCTTCACTTTCGGCACGATAAAAAAGAGCAGGTGCTTTTTGTCTTTTGTAAAAATATAACCGTTGTCCAGCTCGAAATTATCATCGAACTGCAGGCTTTGCATCCGCTTCAGTGCGTATGGCGTGATCCCGACCGGGTCGCGGAGGATGTTCTTTTTCAGCACAACACTTGCCGGTGATAGCAATGTTTTATAATCCTTTTCAAGCGTGGTATCCAGTTTTTCGGAGCTGATCAGCCGGTCGAGCGTGGCATAATCATTCTCTTCAAGAAACACAGGAAGGTTATCAATGAAGGTGTTGTACACATCGTACATCACATCGTCATTCACTTTATAAGTAATGTCCTTCACCAGCGAAGTGTCGATCTTCTGTACAGCGCTTACGAGGCTGTCGGTGTATTCCATCAGCAGTTCCGGCTGTGCTTCCGCAGATGAATCGGGGATGGAGACGGTAACAACGATCTTATCGAGGAACTTCGAATTTTTGAAAATGGTGTTCAGCCTTTCCACCTTTGCATCGGTAGGCATCATCTTGGTGATGTCTTCTTCAAGCTGGATCCTGGAAGCAAAGAAACCGGCAAACAGCAGCGAGCCTAAAAAGAGGAGAAAGAAAAGAGCCCTTCTTCTTTTTAAGATGCGATAGATGTTTGTGAATATGGTTCCCATTAGTAGTTGTTATCAGTGATCAAGTTAAATGAGGTAAGCCAGGCCTGGCCCGTATTACCAGTTAACTCAATTACCTGTTTAACTCATTTCGCTTCATCGGTTTTAACAAGTAATTTTTTTTCTGTGATCTTCAGGATAATATAGGTGATCAGGCCAAACACAATTGCCATCACTACTGCGAACACCATGCTGCCTACCAGGTATTCCAGCAAATGCAGCTTCATCGATTCCCAGATCTCGGTGACTGTATTGATATCGGAATTAAAAATACTTTCATGAATATCTTTTCCCAATACCAGCTGGCCGGTCTTTAAGCTTCCGTACACTAAGAACGGGATCATTGGCGGAACGCTGATCTGCGCGGCTAATCCTACGATGGCCTTGTTCAGCTTCATGAAGTGTGCGAAGATCAGTGCGCTCACAAACTGGTAGCCCCAGATCGGTACAATGCCCATGAACACGCCGAAGGCAACGCCCAGCGATTTCCGCATCACGGATTCGCCGGAGTCGAGAAAATGTTTTTGCATGAATGCCTTGATGTTCTTCCAGCGCATGTTGCGGATCAGCCGCACAGGCTTGTACCAAAGCAAGGTAAGTACCGTCAGCCAGGTGTTTAAAATGCTAATGCGTGTGAAATCTTTGCCGGGACGGAAATGTGTGACACGCTTATCACCTTCGGCATAAAACACTTTTACAGGAACCGGGATCACCTTCACACCGCGCCATGCGGCTTTCACCATCACTTCAATTTCGAATTCATATTTGGAAGTGAAATAGCGCGTGTTCTTTATTTTTTCAATAGGGTAGAGGCGGTATCCCGATTGTGTGTCGGGCAGGTTGATGCCGGTCTGGAAGCGGAACCAGAAATTCGAGAATTTATTTCCGAAAGTATTCTTCTTCGGCATGTTCTCCTGGTTGAGGTTGCGTGCGCCGACGATCAGCGAATCGGGCTGTTCTTCGATCTTTGCTATAAAAACCGGGATGTCATCCGCAAAGTGCTGCCCGTCGCTGTCGATAGTGATCGCATAACGGAAGCCTTTTTCCTGCGCGCGTTTGATGCCTGTTCGCAAGGCAATTCCTTTTCCGCGGTTGGGCGAATAGGAAACAACATCCACTTTGCCTTCAAAATTTTTAAGGATGTCCGGAGTGGAGTCGGTGGCGCCGTCGTTCACAACGATCACGCTGCCGGTGTAGGCAAGCACATCACTGATCACCTTCGCGATCGTCTGTTCGTTATTGTAGGTAGGAATGATCACGCAGCAATTCAGCGCGGCCATTTTATTCCTGTACAATTCGTTCGTCGGATCGATGTTCATGTTCTGTTCACAGCCAAAAAAAAAAGGTTGCCCGGGGGCAACTTTTTTGGGTATGCAAAAATAGCAAGATTTTTGAGTTTTTCTACTAATGTCAGGGGATTTAATGGAGCCCCCGCCGCGGGAAAAACGGCTTAAGCTTCCTTATAGCTCGCCTTGATGGAAAAGAAGGTAGTGGGGCCTGCCGTCACGGTGCTGTCGGCCTGCAGATTTCCATCTTCTTTTGTTTTGATGGAGAGTGTCATGATCACCCCGGGATTTACTTCCGGGTTGAGGATGGCCATGAATTTCAGGTTGTCGCCCGTTACCATAACGAGGCTCTTCTTGGTGATGAACTCAACGGTTTCCTTCACCATCTGCGTAAGGCAAACACCCGGTGCGATCGGGTTGCCGGGAAAATGGCCTTTGTACACCTCGTGATGGGGGTTCAGTTCGATGCTTACAGTGTATTTTTCAGCCTGTTGGATATCGGTAATCTTAAAGAAGGAGTTGAGCAGCATTCTGTAGTTTCAGGTTTAAAGGTTTCAGGTTAAAAGTTCCGGTAGTCGGTAAGCTTTATGTTCTTCTCCTCTGTGTTTATTTTATTTTATTTTTTTAACAGGTTGAGTTCGATCTTCAGCTTGATATTGTAATGTTTGATCAAAATATTCGTCGGGAAGCCGTTCTCGTAATTATTGAGGGTAAAGATAATCTTTTTTACGTGCTTTTTGGAATGCTCGATCTTCACAAGCTGATCCGTGCTTTTTTCCTTAAAGTAATAATTGAACATTTTCCCGTCCTGTACGCGGTAAACATCATGCTGGTTTTTCGCATCAAGGAACAGATCAGCTTTTTTATCCTTCAGGTCATTCATCAGCAGGATCCCGATATCCTCGCGGATGGTGTTCAGCAGCTTCGGCTTGTTGAACTGTGGAACGCAATAGTGCAGCGTGAAGGAGGTGTCCCTGAATTCGAAATCGAAAAGCTTCATGCCCAGCTCGGTGGTGAAGATCACGCGGTAATCCTTTGGCGACATCTGCTTGGTGACCAGCAGGCCGCTGAAATCTCTTCCGTAAACGCTGATGTTGGTCTTGAAAAGGAAAGAGTTGAAATTATCGCCGAAAATGGACGAGGGAGGCGTTACCCACGATTTCGCATTCGGCTTCAGCCTGCCGTAATGCCCGAACGTGCAGGCATACAGCGTAAGCGCGAGAAGGCTACTTAACAGTAAATTTCTCATCAGCTATCGGCTGGTTGGTCTTGCGGTTCGTAAAATCGATGCTGGTGTAATCATCGCTCGGTTCCACCATTTTTACCTTTTCAACGGAATAATCCGTTTTGCTGATGAAGAGCAGGATGTTCTTCAAAAAATCCTTTGCCGCCTTCTGGACCGGCGTAAGCTCGATGAGGTAATACTTCTCGCTCTCATAGTATTTTGCCTTGTAATCCTTGCTGTTCAGGAGGTTTCCCTGTACGGTGGCCACCATCATCTCGTTGATGCTTTTGAACATTTTGTTGGAGTTGATGTCGTACTTGTTCACTTTGCCATTGTCCTTGATGAACATTTTATCCTTATTGATCGCGATGAGATAAGTGTAGGGCGTTGTATATTCCCAGCGCAGCATGTTTGTTTTCTTGAAGCAGAAATGCCCTTTGCTGACAATGTTCTCCGACATCACGCTCAGGTATTTCTCCTGCGTGAAATCGCTTTCCATGGTGTTGGTAAGCTTCGATTGTGCTTCCATCTTCTGTTTGAAGGCGGTGGTGTCCTTCATGGCTGAAAAGCCTTTGGGAAGCTGGGCGAAGGATACTATCGAAATAAAAATAAAGAAGAGTAATGTTGTATTTTTCATTGATGTTAAATTCTGATTTAAATCATCTTGTGTACGTCATCCCGTGCTCCGACACGGGATCTGTCAATTAATCCTGCTAACATTTGTGAGATCCCGTGTCGGAGCACGGGATGACAGTCCTGTTTAGACTTCTCAGCCTCCAACCTCCATTCTTCCGCCTCCCAACTACAGCTCGTAAGCCTTCAAATTCAAAAGCCGCTCCGTGCTTACAACTTTGAAGCCATTTTCGCTTGCAAAATTAAGGGTTTGTTTGAGAATACTCACAGTTTTCGCGGAAGTATCGTGGAATAAGATGATGGAGCCCGGTTTTACCTGCTTTTTAACCCGTTCCAGGATCAGCTGTTCGGAATCTTTTGTTGTGTCCATTGAGCGCACATCCCAGCCAATAATACAGTATTGAAGGTCTTTAACGGCATTGGCCAGGTGCGGCGTGGTAACCCCGTATGGCGGACGGAAGAGCCGCATCTGCCTCCCCGTGATCCTGTACACGGCAGCCATGGTCTTTGTCAGCTCTTCAATAAAGCCTTTCCGGTTTTTAAAATCGATGAAGAAGGAATGGCTGAAGGTATGATTGCCGAGAATGTGGCCCTTGGAATCGATCTGTTTCAGCAGCTCTTCATTGCCTTCGATGTTCTTCCCGATCACAAAAAAAGTGGCAGTGACGTTGTGTTCATCGAGTACTTTCAGGATCTGCGGCGTGAATTGGGCGTTCGGTCCATCATCGAAAGTGATCGCAATGATCTTTTCGGTCGTGTTACCTTTGCAGATGGCTTTTGTATAAAAATTGGAGCGGATGTTCGCAGAGCCGTATATGACTGTCGATTTATAGAGCAGGACAGGGATCAGCGCCCACCAGAGGCTGATGCCATAGAAGTAATGCCACAAGCCGGTGCCGATGATCGCAAATAGAAAGATGAAGCTTGTGTTTTTGAAATTCATAATTGTTCCTGTTTTGATCTTTCAACCCGCAGAACAAATGTTAACACTGCGAAAGCAAAAACGCCGCATGATCCGTCCCCATAAAGCTATTGTAGATCAGCACATTTTTGATGGATGTATGCCTGTTATCACCGATCAGCACGGAAGGCGGAATGCTTTTGGATTTCAATATCCTTGCAGCCAGCCACATAGCGAAGCTGCCGGATGTCTGGTACTCGCCGCAAAGATGCTTGAAGTACGCTGCGGTTGAATTCTTAAAGTAAGAATCTTTCAGCTGGTTGTAAATGCCGTCGTAACGGGCATCCCCGTTTATTCCATAAATAACCAGGTCGATGTCATTGGCAGTTAATCCTTTCTCAGCAAGCATTTCGCTGATGCGGCTTTCGATCTCCTGCTGGTTTTCCGGCTTGTAAATGAATTTGAGCGAGCGCAGCTTTGCATAATTTTTGTCGCTTGCTTCCGGGCTGAGCATGAAGAATGCTGCGCCTTCCCCGGCAACGCTGCCATCACTCTTGCTGTTGATCAGCTGCATAGTAGGCACCATTTCTTTTTTCCAGTAGCCCACACGGTCGCATACGCGGTAATATTTATCGGTCATTTCATCGTGGCCGCCAACGAGAATATTTTTTCCGTTCCCTTCCGCGATGGTCATTAAGCCATCAAGCACAGAGCTTTCAAAGGAATAGCCTTTGTGCACGTATGTGAAATTATAGTTCATGCACTTCAGCTGCAGCGCGATCTGGGCGCTTACAGTGTTATGCGTGGATTGTACAAATGAAGTGGGAGTGAGGAACTGCTCATCATTCTCGATGATGGCCAGCAGGAATTTCTCCGTGTCTTCCAGGCAGCCAAGCGCGGTGCCTGTCATGATCGCATCGGGCATGGCAATGCCGGAATCTTTAAAGCATGCGCTGGAAGCGGCAATTCCCATTTTGACCACGCGGCCCATTCTGCGTGCCAGCGTGGGATTCAGGAAATCCTTGTAGGAAGGCTCCATGCAGCGGAGGGAATTGTTGGAATACTCCACCACTTCCGGCAGGAACTCTTCCGTGTCGAATGTTTTTTGCGGTGAAATAATTCCTACGCCCCTGATGTATGCTTCCATTACAATTGTTGAATTGGTGATTTGTTGAATTGGAGAATTAATTTTCTAATTCTTTAATTCTCTATTTTTGCCCTTGAGAAGATCAGTGCAGAGGTATTGCCCCCGAAGCCAAATGAATTGGACAGCACATGATCGATCTGCTGGTTCTTTTTAAATTCTTTAACGGGCGTAAAGCTCAGCTCTGCCATTTGGTGAACGTGATTGAGGCTGGGATACACCATGTTGTATTTTATCGCGAGTATTGAAAATACCGCTTCAATTCCTCCGCAGGCGCCAAGTGTATGTCCTGTGAAGGGTTTGGTGGAGCTGATCATCGGTACTTTTTTACCGAACATCCGGTCGAGCGCTGTGCCTTCGGAAAGGTCGTTGATCTCGGTGCCGGTGCCATGCGCATTGATGTAGCTGATATCGGCAGGCCTTAACCCGCTTACGCTGAATGCCTTTTCCATTGCGAGATACGCGCCTGCTCCATCCGGGGATGAGGCGGTCTGGTGATAAGCATCATTCGCATTTCCATAGCCGGTAAGCTCGCAGAGGATCTCTTTTCCTTTTGCAGCTTCTTCCGATTCGATCACGATGAAACCTGCGCCCTCACCGAGGTTCAACCCTTTGCGCTGTGCATCAAATGGCTTGCAGTGTTCCCGGTCGAGGATCATCAGTGTATTGAAGCCGTTGATCGTAAATTTTGAAAGTGAATCGGTCCCGCCCACGATCACGCGGTCGAGCAGGCCTTGTTTGATCATTCGTGCACCGAGCATGATGGAATTGGCGGAGGAAGAGCAGGCAGTGCTGATGGTGGAAAGAAAATCCTTCACGCCGATCGAATCGCCGATCGCTTCCGTGCTGTCGCCGCACTCATGGCTTTCGATGTAGCGGAGCCAGTCGCCGCTTTTTTCTGTATCCAGGTAATCCATCCACAGGTTTTCGGTCATGCCCATGCCGCCCACGCTGGTAGCGGAGATCAGCCCTGTTCGAAATTCCCTGATGTTGGTGATGCCTGCGCTTTTCACCGCTTCTTTCGCAGCGATGATCCCGAGCAGTGCAGTGCGTGTATTTTTATAATCACTGGAAAAGCCTGCCATTGCAGTAAGCTCCTCGTTGCTGGCCTTTACTTCTGCGACAGGAATTTCATCCTTGTGGCGCGATGCAATGTGTTCCAGCTTTCCAACGCCCGATTCGAGGCTGTTGAACGAGTCGAGTGTTTCAGCAACATTGTTTCCAATGGCCGAGATGATCCCGATCCCGGTTACGTATACTTTTTTATCCAATGCCGGTAAGATTATTTCTTATTGTCCTGGATGTATTGCGCCATGGTGCGGATCGACTGGAAGATCTTTTTTCCATCGGCAGGGTTTGCCACTTTGATCCCGTAGTTTTTCTCCAGGAGCACGATCAGCTCCAGCGCATCAATGGAATCAAGGCCTAATCCTTCTCCGAAAAGGGGAGCGTCATTGTCAATGTCTTCTTTTTTTACATCTTCCAGGTTCAGCTGTTCAATGATCTCACCTTTTAATTTGTCGATTAATTCGTTCATAATTTTTTGCTTATTTGTATAGATTTAGTAGTTGTTCTGCTGTGTGCTCCGTGCGGGTTACGCCCGGCGTTTTTTCAACGGTGTATAAAAAGGCCTCGTAATTCCCTTCGTAAAATTCAACCCATCCGGCAATGCAGCTTTCTGCCCTGCCGGAGTTCAATAAGGAGTTAATGTACGATGCCGTGAACTGCGCATCAAATTTATCAAAAATAAAGAAAGTATTCTCCCCTTTGATGAGATTTCTGATCGCGATCTCCCCGATGAGAATATTGGGCAGCGTGTACACGAACACGGCAGGGCTTGGAAAATAATTCGCCTTGTCGGAGATCGTTTGCTGGTGCTCGGTATCGATCTCGAGTGAAGCGCTGCTGTTGGAGATCACGATGGCGATCTCTTCCCGGTTGTATTTTTCAGTGAGCTTATTATCTTTCAGCAAGAGCTCCGATGCAATGAATGCCAGCTGGCAGAGCCTGTCCATTTTGTAGAACTTGGGATAGTTCAGCTGGTAATGCTTGTAAACGGATTTGATGAATGCCGCAGGCTCTTCGCCTGCTTCACCTGTGAACATAATGGAATGGTTCACGTTCACTTTTCCCGAACTGATCCTGCAGAATGCCGATATGTAGTTTACGTCGCTCATGCTTCTTTTGCAAACAGTACTGCCGCATTGCAGCCACCGAAGCCGGCAGCGGTCTTGAGGCAATTGTCCACAGTGCTTCCTGTTGTTTCTTTTATGATGTTCACCGGCATGGTAACGCCCGGCTGGCTGTAATTGTAGGTTCCGATGAGCGTGTTGCTGCGCATCGACTGGATGCCAACGATTGACTCGACGATGCCTGCAGCGCCCAGCGTATGGCCGAAATAGCTTTTCAGGCTGTTCATCGGCACATCCTGCAGCTTTGCAGTGGTGATCGCCTGCGCTTCCATTTCATCGTTGTAGAGCGTTGCGGTGCCGTGCCCGGAAATGTACGCAACCTGTGATGCATCCATGTTTGCTTCCTTCAGCGTTTTTTCAATAGCGAGCAATAGGCCGTCGCCTGTGCGGGAAGGCCCTGAAATGTGATTGGCATCGTTGGAGCTGGAACCGCCTTTTACGGTGATCGCTGTTCCTTTTATTTTTGATCTGTCGTTTGTAAGCACAACCGTTCCGCAGGCTTCGCCGAGCGAGATGCCATCGCGTGCAGCATCGTAAGGCTTGCAAACTTCATTGCTTACGGCTTTGAAGGATTGAAATCCCGACACCACAAAATGCGTCATGATGTCGCCGCCGGAAACAATGATGGTGTCGTAGTTGTTTTCTTCCAGCAGGCGCTTTCCTAAAATGATCGCCAGTACGCCGGAAATACAGGCATTTGAAACGATCAGCGCTTTGTTCGGATTGTCGAAATGTTCTGTGATCACATTCCCGGTTTCCCAGAGGAACAATCTCTTTTTATCGAATTTACCCTTGTGTTCAGGATCCAGCAGGTCGATATTGCCTTTGGTGCTGGAAAGGATGAGCAGCGTTTTTTTGCTGCGGATCTCGATTGCCGGATTCTGCTTTAGCGTATCGTTGATGGAAAGAATGAATAATTGCTCGAGGCGGGTATAGGCTTTTGAAGCATTTAGTTTTTTGAACTCATCATCCAGGCGCTGCTGATCGATGACCGCCGCGCAGACAGGCTCAGCAGAAAGATCACTTTTTTCCAGCCGCTGCACTCCCGTCTTCATCTGTTTCAGCTGCCCGAAATTCTCTTCGGTGCTGAAACCAAGCGGGGAGATGATATTATCGGCGATTATGTATGATTGTAATTTCAAAAAGTGTTTTTAGTTTTTTTGTACAGATAACGAATTGATGCGAATTTGCGAATCTGTTTGTTTAGTACAGATCGCGATCTGTACTAAATTAAATTATTTTCTTTCTTCCATAGTTCAAAAAACGGAGGGAGCGTAATGTATAATTCATGCTGCAGGTTCATGAATACCTGCGTGGATTCACCTTTTGCGACCAGCTCATTGTCGGAACTGCGGTAAATTTTATAATTGAAAATGATCTTTGCTGCCGGCGAATTAATAAAGGTTGTTTCAATGATCACGCTGTCGCCATACTGCACGGTCTTTTTGTAATCCACATTGATGTTCACCAGCGGGCTTGCAAACTTTTCCCTGTACATGTCGAGATAGCCCAGCTTGTACTGTTTCCCGAATGCTTCGCGCCCATCTTCGAAAAATTTCAGGTAATGTCCGTGCCATACAATTCCGAGTGCATCCACCTCACTGAAACGCACCAGCACCTCGGTGCGGGACGACAATGTATGAATGATGGTTTTTTCCTTCGGGGACACTATTTCCATGTGTTTTTATCAGAGCGCTAAAGTATTAAAATATGAGCAATTTTTGCTGATAAAACAGCAGAAAAAGGGGATTGTTCGTAAGAATTACTTGTTTTTCGTTTTGTTGAAAAGCCATGCAGCTCCCACCGTGAAACCGAAGAATGCCAGCAGTTTGAGCGCATAAGGAAGCACAGCCATGAAGGAGCCGCCGCCGAGGAAGATCTTGTGAAATGCGCTCAGCGCCCAGTACAGCGGGGAGAGGCCAGACAGGATGCGGATGCTTTCCGGCATTACGTACACCGGTACCCAGATGCCGCCAAGCGCTGCCAGTATCACCACGGAAACTGCGCCGAAGGTGGATGATTGCTGGTGTGTTTTGAAAAGTGTTCCCACGAGTATCCCGTAGCCGGTAGCCGCCAGCCCGCAGCACACAGCCACTAAAATTATCGCGGAAACGGAATGACCGATCACCAGCGCCGGAAGGCCAAGCAAAGGCAGGAGATAGATCCCGACCATCAGCATCAGCAGGCACTGGATCATGCAGATGAACAGGTAAGCAGTGATCTTGCCCGCCATTACCGTAATGTACGATCCCGGCATGCTGAGGATGCGTGTGTAACTGCCGTCATCGCGTTCCTTGATAATGCTTCCCGCCATGGAAATGACAATGAAGAACATCCCGAAGATGGTCCATGCGGGCACGTTGTGCTGCACGGAGTTCAGCTGCAGCATTTCCTGCGGCGTTTCCACGGTATTCATTTCCTTAAAGCTGACGAGCTCATCGATCTTGTTTTCCTTGCCGGAAAGAGTTCCTTCCCTGTTCAGCTCCTTACTGAAATAATCAAGCAGGGTTTGTGTTTCCAGCTTTGATGTGAATTGCTTCAGGGTGCTGAGGATGGAGATCTTGAATGATTTTTTTGTGTCGGGCGCAAAGAAGATCAGGAGGCTCAGTTCGCCTGGTGCTGCCGGAGCGGCTTTCAGCGAATCGGAAAGTCCTGCAGCGCTCAGCTTTGCATTTACAAAGGCATTTACTTTGGAGTTCAGAATAGTTGTTGCATTCTCCGGGATCACAATGCCGATCTCATAATCGCCACCCTTTACGCTTTGTTTGATGCTGCTTTCCGGCTGCCCTGTTTTCGTGATCTCGAAAATTTTCGCGCTTCTCAATCCTTCTTCAATTGTTTTTCCCAGTGTGGAAGTATCGCGGTTCGACAGCAGCAGCGGGATCTTCAGCTCCTGGTAATCGCGGAAGGGTGCATCCTGGATCAGTGCCATGAGTGTGATCATCGCCATCGGCATCAGGAACAGGATCGCCAGCCCGCCCCGGTCGCGGAGAAGGATGAGGAGCTCTTTTCGTATGGTGGATGTTAAGCGAAGCATTTTTTTTACCGCAGAGTCTGCAGAGTATTATATTATTTACGAATCGGTGTGCGGGTCATTTCGAGTTCGACCGAAGGGAGAGTATCGGGAAAGCGTGTGAGCTTGTTCCCGATATGCTCGTGCCTCGCTACTCGAACTGACGCTAAAAAATTCAGTTATAGAAACAGGCCATATATGCCCAATTACAAATATTAACGGTCTACCAACTAATCCCTCAACTTTTTTCCTGTCAATTTTAAGAACAATTCCTCAAGGTTACTGCAAGCCTGTTCCTTTATCAATTCTTTCGGTTGCCCGGATATTATTATTTTTCCATGATCGATGACTGCGATCTCATTGCAGAGATTTTCCGCTTCTTCCATTAAATGCGAAGTGTACACGATCGTCATCCCGCTTTTGTTCAAGAGATGAAGGTGCTCGGTGATCACGTTGCGCGACTGTACATCCACGCCTACCGTAGGTTCATCCAGGAATAAGATCTTTGGATGGTGAAGGATGCCCGCAATGAGGTTGATCCTCCGTTTCATGCCGCCGGAAAATGTGCCGACCTGCTTTTTGGAATGTTCCAGCAATCCGAAATGCTCCAGGTGCTCCAGTATATTTTTATCCAGGCTGCTGCCTTTCAACCCGTACATGTTGCCGATGTACCGGAGGTTCTCAAATGCAGTAAGGGTAGGGTAAAGGGCAATGTCCTGCGGAACAACGCCGATGTTCTTTTTGATCTCTTCCGATTGTGTCGCAAGCGGGTACCCGAGCAGCTGAAGCTCGCCTTTGGATGGTTTCAGCAACCCGCATAAGGCGGAAATGGTGGTGGTTTTGCCTGCGCCGTTCGGCCCCAGGAGCCCGAAAATGCTGCCGGATGGGATAGTGAATGAAATGTCGTCAACTGCAGGAGTGCCGGAACCTTTGTAAATCTTCGTGAAATGCTCTACCCGGATCGCGGCAGTACTGCTCATTATCGCTTCAGGAATATTTTCATTTCACATTCAGCTACCGGTTCGCCGTCAACGGTCGATCTTCCGCTGATCAGCGTAACGTCGAACACAACCTGCTGAACGATGATCTCAGTTTTCAGTTCGCTGCCTGCTTTCGGAAGCTGGTGGATCACTAATTTCTTGATCGCCCCGATGTAGCCTACAGGAGGAGTTCCTTTTTCACCATCCTTCAGAAGGAGGGAAGCCATGTATCCTGCACGGATCGCGGCAGTCTGGGCGATGTTCTCCACGATGCCCGGCTCGGTGAAGAGTCCCTTATGGCAGAAAACATTGTCGGCCTGCACGGTAAAGCCGGATACAGTGGTTGTTGAATCATTGAACCAAAGCTTGTCCACCATTTCGATCGGCGGTTTTTGGGGAATAAGAGCGGAAACTTCAGCTCCCTCGATTAGCGGACGGTTAAGTACTTCAGTCATTTTATACAACAGTTAATAAAGCGTTAGCGTAGGAAAAACGGGCACTTTCAGGAACGGAAAGCCAGATCTTCTGGCCTTTTTTCAGCTTGCCGGAATTCATCAGCTCTTCGAGCGCGATGAAAATGGAGGCAGAGCCGATGTTGCCAACTTTCGTAAGATTGACAAACCATTTTTCCTGCGGGAGCTGAACCCCGTTCTTCAGCATTTCATCATCCACTTTCTTCCTGAAAAATTCGGAGGAGATGTGTGGCAGGAACCAATCGATGCTTTGAGGATCGACCTTGTGCTTATCCAGCAGTTCCAGGTATTTTTGTGTGCCCAGCTGGGCAATGTGTTTATCAAGTAAGCGGGGATCCTGCTTCATGGCAAAAATGGACTTTTCAAGCCATTCTTTCGGCGTGTATTTGCTCCAGCCGTGCAGGTTGCCTTCTGCATCCTTGTCAGCTCCCACGTACATGCAGGCTTCGGCTTCATTTGCAAAAGAGCAGATATCGACCCATTCGAGCTTCAGCGAAAGGCCTTCCGGGTTGGGTTTGTTGCTTAGTAAAACGGCTGCAGCCCCGTCGGAGAGCATCCAGCGTAAAAAATCCTTTTCAAAAGCCAGCATCGGGTCATTCTCCAGCTCTTTCAGCTTTTGTGCTTCCTCTTCGTAGGATTGCGCCGAAAGCCAGGTGGAAAGCTTCTCGGAGCCGGTTGTTACGGCATTGGAGGAGTTCCCGGTGAGGATGGACATGTGTGCATATTTCAGGGCGTTCATGCCGGAACAGCAGGAGCCGGAAAAAGAGATCGTTTCAACAGGCCTCGATTTCAGCAGGCCGTGCACCATGATGCCATGGGCTGGCAGGATCTGGTCAGGGGAAGTGGTCCCGCTGGTGATCAGCTCGATGTCTTCCAGCTTAAATCCGCCTGTACAAAGGGCTTTTATCGCTTCCGCGGTAAGCTCCGCATTGGTATGGGTGCTGTTGCCCTGCTTGTCGCGGGAATAGTAGCGGTTGGTGATTTTGTTATTCCTCAGCACAATCGATTTCGACCTGGATTTCCTTCCATCAACATATCCAAGATATTCCTCCATCTCCTCATTGCCCACAGGTTCCCCGGGTAAAAATTTTGCAATCCGGTTAATATAAACAGCTTTATCCATAAACTTATTTAAACGTTTGTTTTGTGCCTAATTAACAAAAACAAAGAAATCAGCCAATTGTTCTGATTTCGCACGAAACGCAAAAGTACGGTATTTAATCAATTCAGAGGAAACTGCGGCTGGTTTTTTTGAAAATTCTTACTGAATCTGACCCTGTGCAAGGGCTTAACGGAGTGAATTTTGCGAAAAATAAGCGATCTCTTTTTTCATTTTCCCCGAAGCAATGAGCGGGGCCAATCGCGAAATGAGGGTAATGATGGGGGAAAGGATCAGGATGCCTGTGGGCAGCACAATGCCGAAGATGCGGACACGTGTCCGCCTGTCCTGGCTGCCAGCAGTACCTTTTTTAGAGATGTAATTGGCGTAAAGCGGGAAAAGCACTTTCCCCCTTCCTTCGAGGAGCATGAGATTGGCTTTTACGCTTACGGCACCTACATCAACTAATTCTTTTTGTAAGTTGGTGTAATTATTTGATTTTAATGAACTTATGATCTTCAATCCAAATGAAGGAGCGATCCGTAGGTCATCCTCTTTTACGCCGTATTTCGGGAAGATCCCGAGGAAGCGGCCTTGCTGTCCGCCCAGCACAAATGCGAGTACTGTAACAAGGCTGACAAGGTTTGCCGACTTGTCCACGAAGGTGATATTGCCCACGAGGTTTGCCTTCAGCTCCAGCAAACGCTTCTTCATTTTTTCCTGTGCGCTCAGCCACATGTTGCGGCAGGCGATCACGGTAACAACAGGTGTTCCTGCCAGCACTTTTTGTGCTTCAGGGCTTTGGAGAAAAGAATTTACGGGAACACAAACCGAGAGGAACCAGGGCTGGTAAGCGATTACCACGAGGTCGTATTTTTTGTCCGGGTCAAATGAAAAAGGAGCAAGCTCACAGGCAACACCATGCACCGTTTCCGGGAACACATCAAAAAACTCCATGTAGCTCCATGGATAGGGGAATGTCTTCAATGGCTTCAGCTGCTCGTAATGGATCGTTACTTCGGGGTCGTTCTCGAAAGGCAGCATGGTAGCTTTCACTGCGCTGCTGAGCTGTCCGGTTTGAGTGAAATAAATAACAAGCACGTTTTTCATAGATTGCAAAAATAAGAAAATAGCTGAGGCTGTGTAAAACAAAAAAGCCCCGCCTTCTTAGCGGAGCTTTTCATTTATAATAACCGTTTACTTGTTTTTCGTTTTTGTGATTTCCTCGTCAAACATCACGGTAAGCGTCAATGGAAGCATTTTATCCGGGGTGATCTCCTTGAATGCATCTTTCCACATGATCGTCATTTCCTCTTTCTGCATATCGCCGGAAGTGGTGGGAATGTCTTTCCATGCCACAACGATGTCATCCTCATCACCTTTTGCAAAGATCAACGGCTTTTTGTTGGAATGGTAGTTTGCATATTCCTTTCCGTCCGCCATTTTCATGCTTACTTTGTTGGGCTCGAACACGCCGATCTTATCACCGACATATTTCACCTTAAAGCTGGCATCGGTGCGTGCTGTGGTCTTTTTATTTTTTACAAGGGCGATGTCGAAGCCGCCTGCCTTGAAATCGTTCTTTGATGCCGGAAGCTTAAAGTCTGCCGCATTCACGCCTTTCACATCGGTCGAGAATTTGTACATGCCTTCCATTACGAAATTGAAATTTTCTGCCACCATGTAGCTTGGCCCTTTCAGATCAATTACCTGCGAATCCTCATCATTGGGGCGGATGATCAGCCATTTTTCATCGGGATTAAAATTCTTGCCTGTGATCTTGAAAATGCTTTCGGATGGTTTGTACACAATGTAATCGTTGGTCTTGTTATAGATGCGGATCTTGAACTTAATGCCGGCAGCGGTCGAAACCGCATCAATGATCATGATCTTCACATCGTTGTTCTCGATCACCTGGTCGCGGTAAAAGATCTTTTTGTAATTCTGGGCGGAAGCAGCACTGATAAAAAGTAGTGTG
The DNA here is from genome assembly GCA_025963775.1 of Bacteroidota bacterium. Taxonomy (GTDB): domain Bacteria; phylum Bacteroidota; class Bacteroidia; order 2-12-FULL-35-15; family 2-12-FULL-35-15; genus 2-12-FULL-35-15. The sequence goes on from JAOQAD010000016.1 coordinate 81,666, forward strand.
CTTAAAAATACTGCGGAGATTTTTTTCATAGCGGTTGTATTTCGTTTATTAAGTTTTTATAAACAGATCCCGTGTCGTGGCACGGGATGACGGTACATTTATGATATTCCGGGTTGCACGGGATATGGGATGCCGTTTTACAATTATTACACCAAAAGTAGTATATAATTTCCATGCAGTAAAAACAAAAAGAAAAGCCGCCCTTCTGCAAGTAATGAAGCAGGAGGACGGCTTTTTCAAGCGCATTATTTATTTCCCTTTGGCATCGCTGGTGGCCTGGTCAAACTCGAAGGAAAGTGTTTCTGCTTTCATTTTTTCGAGGTTTGCTTCGGTGAACATGTCATTGAATTTTACCATCATGTCCACTTTCTGCATGTCCATTGTTTTTCCACCTTCCATGCGGTCCCAGTTAAGCGTCACCGATTCGGTCTGGCCTTTCTTTGTGAAAAGCACCGGCCCCGATTTGGCAAGCAATCCGCCTGATTTAACCGATGCATACTCATTCCCGTTTGGCATCACCACGCCTGCTTTGTCAGGGAACACAATGCCCATTTTATCGCCGTTGTACGTGATGTCTAATTTCAGGTTGGTGGCATCGCTTTCCTTGTACAGCTTGTTCAGCTTCACGGTGTAATTCCCGGTTTTGAACTCGTTCTTGTTCACAGGCAGTTTGTAATCCGGTGTTGCAATTCCTTTTTCAGCTGCAGGCACTTTGTACAGGCCATCGAGCAGGAAGCTGTAATTCTTAACGCCGTTGTAAGCGCCTTTTAAATTCACGGTCACAAAGTTATCGCCGTTCGGCTCAATGATCTTCCATTTTTCTGTCGGCTTCATTTCCTTACCATCGATCATGAACTTACATTCTTCAGGCTTCAGGATCAGGAAGTCGCTGGTCTTGTTGGTGATCTTCAGCTTGAACTTTGTTTCGCCTTCGGTTGAAACGGCATTGTCGACAGTGATCGTTACTTCATTGGTTTCGATCTTAATGTCCTTGTAATAAAGCTTTGCATATTTGGTCTCTTTTTGTGCATTTGCCGTACTCAGCATTCCGATTGCCATTACGGCGAGAATTAACTTTTTCATAGGTTCTTTTTTTAGTGGTTTTTTTGTTATTAATAATGATCTTGCTCTGTTACTAACAACAAGGCAAAGCTAAGGCCATAGCCGGGAAGGGCTGATGGCTTTTGTACTGAAAACAGGTGGAATGGGCCAGGCAAAAAAACAAAGTGGTGCTGAATGTACTGTAAATAAAGGATCTTACTTTACTTCTTGTGAATTCATAAGAACCGCCGTCTAATCAAGATCCAGCTTTTTCAGCTTCAGGAATGCCTGTTTTTCAAGGTCAGCGATCTCCAGCAGCATATCGGCACAGGTTACAAAATCAGCCTGCTCATTGTTGATGCGGCCTTTGTAGATGCGGCCCATCTGCACGGCGCTTGCCCGCCAGAGGTCGCCCACTTTTGTGAAATCCTGCGAGATGCTGAGCAGCTCGTCGTTTGGAATGTATGCATGCGCTTCTTCCAGGAAAGCGGCATAAAGGAAACGGAAGCCTCCGCCACCGGTGCCGATCTCTTCCTGCATCCGCACAACTTGCCCGAGGTACAGCCCTGCCTTGCGCGGCCCCAGCTTCTCACGCCATTTGCGGATGTGGTTCGCCGTATATTTTATGCCGTCAACTCCTGCAATGTTCCCCGGAATGTGCAGCATGTCGCGGGCGCTTCTTTTGATGCCTTTGATGATGCCCTTCTGAATAACTTCTTTGCTCACCGGTTTTACATTTTCAGGAAAGTACACATGTCCTTTCGGCGCCAGCGGGCCTTTTGCAAAGCGCACGCGGATCATGTCCTCCTCCGAAAGGGAAGTCACTGTTTCCATCACCGGATCGCTGATCAGGTAATTGCCGTTTTCTTTTCCCCATACAATGAGGTTATGCGCATTGAAGTGGAAACGGTATTCCGGTGGAAAATAGGGAAGGTTAAAAACGCCCACCTGGCAGCCAACAGGCACGCCTTCTTTGATCTTCTGGTCGAGATAAGCTTTCGCGGCAGCTTCGTTGTTGCCGAATTTTTTGCGGGTCACCTTTACGCCAAGCGATTTACAGGTGCGGCTGAAGATCCAGCCGGGCATGCTCCTGTAGGAGATCGCAGGGCCGTTGTTCACCTGCAGAAAAGGGATGTGAATGTAGAAAATGCCGGAGCCAAGCCCGAAAGCAAGAGGCTCTGTCATGAAATCCAATCCGTGATACCTTAAAAGGCTTGTTGTTGCACCGTTCTCACAATGTGCGGTTTGTATGTGTTTGAATTCTTTTTCCAATGTTGCTTTTTTTAATGATCCCGTTCCCTTGTTCTCGATACGCTTCATTTCATTCCGCACTCGAACTGACGGTAATGCTGATTATTTACTGAATGTCATCCTGAGCGCAGCGCAATCGAAGGATCTTTTTACTCGTGTATCATGCCTGTAACCGACAGAAGATCCCTCCGCTGCGGTCGGGATGACATTCTGCCAACTTTACATTCAGCCTTTAAAATTTTTCAATTCCTCTACTTTAATATCAAATGCCTTTGCATACACAGCCAGCTTTTTTTCGCTGAGGTTTTTGAACACTGCCGGCTTTAAATGCCGCTTGATGTTGAATGTCCAGAAGCCAGTATAGCCTGATAATACAGGGAAGTCCATGAGGCGCAGCTCCATGAAATAATACACAGGGCTTTTCTCTCCGTTCTTTACGGCAAGCCTTGCAGCTTCCACGCGCTCTTTGATATCATCCCAGGCATTGTCGAGCGCGGCTTTCTTCACTTCCCAGCCGGTGCTCAGGCCTGTGGTGTATTTGCCTTCCTTGTCTTTTACGTACAGGAGCTCCCGTGTCATCGCTTTTAATGCGCTTTCATCCTGTGGTAATTCTTCTTTCTTCATGTAATCTACTAATTACGAATCTTTACTAATTTACGAAAATACGAATGTGTAGCGCGTTGTTCGCTTGTGTGTTGTCAGTTCGAGCGGAGTCGAGAACGTGTGTGGGCTTGTTCTCGAATACGCTCGTGCCTCGCTACTCGAACTGACGCTAATAAAATCCAGAACCCTCTGCAACTCCCACTACAAACTCCCAACCGGTAACTCATAAAACCACATCTTCTGCACTTCCTTCCTGATCCCCTGGTTTACCGGGAGCGCCTCAGCACTTTCCGTATCCGTAGTTCCATCAAGCGTCATCGTGTATGGATTTACTTTCATGTCTTCCGGTGTGCCTTTCACCTCATGGCTTACAAGGCGGAACATTTCGGCGGCAACCTGTTCGAGGATGTTTACATTCATCCGCAGTTTCTGCAGCAATTCGGTTGTTGTATGTTTTGTTTCGAGCCCCTGCTGGAATGCTTTTAAATACTCAAGGTCCAGCGGATCGATGTAGCGGCCGCTGAAAATTTCATGCTCGAATGGCTGCCATTCAATGAACAGGTCCTGCACTCTTTTGTTCAGGTCGCCAAACTTCCTTCCGAGGCTGTTCTCTGAAACAAACAGCTCTTTCAGTACTTTCAGGTCGGTAAAGCCTTTGTTGGTGAAGAGCAGGCAGGGAACTGACCAATAGATCGCCCAGTCCCAGAAAATTTTGAAGACCATGATCTGCGTGTTTCCCATCAGCTTGTATTTATCCTGATAGATCGGCAGCCAGCTGTCGAACCAGCGTAAATGCGTACGTTCATAGATCTCCGCACGTACGGTGATGTCCTCGCCCGCCTTATCGCGAAGGATGAGATCGGAGAGCCAGGTATTGTTCAGTGAAATAAAATCGCTGCCGGGAGAGTAGAAGGGGTCGAGGAAAGCGCCGGCTTCACCCGTCACAGCCCATCTTTCGGAAGAATAGATCCTTCCGCTGTTGTGCGCAAAATGCTTCAGGATGCGGAAATCCATGAGTTCTTCCTTCGGCGGACAAACCTTTGTATAGGCAAGCGGCTCATGCTTTTTGATCCATTCCATCGCCTTTTCGTAGGTGTTGATGGTGTTGAAAGGATGGATGTCCTCATCCGCTACAATGCCGATGCTGGTGTTTTTCGATCCTAAGGGAATTACCCAAAGCCAGTAGCCTTTGTCCATGAAATGCACGGTGCTGAGGTAACGGAGCTTCGGTGCAAGGAAGTTTTTCCAGGACTCGTTATCGCTCCATTCATCAATATCGATCACACCTTTTACGCGGTACCAAACGGCATTCACGTTGTGAGGCGCTTCTTTTTCAAATTTCAGTTTTCGTTTCAGCAGGCTGAAGCGGCTGGTTGCATCTACGATCCAGCGGGCTGTTAAACGTTTTTCCTCACCCTCGTGGTTGAAGATCACTTCATGTCCCTCCTGGGAAAAGTTCACATCTTTCACGCGGGCGCCAAGCATAAATTCGGTGCCGAGCTCTTTCGTATGTTTTTCGAGGTAATTCTCAAAAGTGCCCCTGTCAAGCTGATGCGACGGAGTAGGGAGCTTCAGCCTTGGCCCGAGCTCCACGCGGTTGGAGATCTCCTCCTTGTTATTTGTCTTGAAGAAAAAGCGTAATCCGTGTTTCGGTAATTCAAACTCTTCGAGGTAATCTTTCAGCTCCAGCACTTCGCGGAAATAGTGCGTTGCCAGCTCCACGGTGGATTCGCCTACTTTATGCGCAGCAGTAGGAGCAATGGTGTCGCGGTATTCCATGATGAGGATGGAGATAGCAGGATTCTGCTTTTTGAGCTGGATGGAAAGCGTAAGGCCTGCAAGGCCACCGCCTGCTATGATCACATCGTACTGTTGCTGCATGGATTTACTTAATTGGTGTATTGCAATATTACTTAAAAATAAGGAGAAAGCGGGGTGGTTTTCAGTGATTACTTACTAAAAACAGGTGATTTATTCAGCACAGATTTCGCAGATAAAGTCAGTTCGGGTTTTCGCCTTTTTTGACGAAAGTATCAAGAACTGGTCTTGCTTCAATGATTTCGCAGCGAAGTGGCCTGCTTATCTTTTGAAATGTTTTTGATATATTTGTAATCCAGAACCTCTCACATGAACAAAAAATTATTCCTGCTTATAGCGCTTCCGGCCTCTTTTATCCTGAACGGCTGCCATAAAGAGCCAAAAGGCGATCCGGGCCCTAACGAGATCTGGCTGGAGTACAAGGCATTCAATCCGCTGCAGCGCAAGATCGCGGCAGGCACTACCATCACGTTCACCAATAAGGACAATGCAAACCATTCGGTGACGGAAACGCATAACCTGTTCGACAGCGGCAGGATCAAAAGCGGCGACTCCTATTCTTACACATTCAGCACGCCGGGAACCTATTATTTTTTCTGCAATTACCATTCATCCAATTCCTCCGAGCAGGGCGCGATCCTTGTGCAATAGTGCAACCCTGCGGTGATTTTGTTTTATTCGATTTTATTTTATCTTTGTAAAACACTCATTCATTCCTGCATTAAGGCGTCAGTTTTATGAATCAAATTGATTTTCCGCATTCAACCATTATTTACAAAGCGCCGGTAATGTACCTTCGTTTCAAAGAAGGAGCTGAGCTGGATGTAAAGGAAATAAGGGAAATGATCGTGGCGGCTGAAAGCCTCAGCAATAAAAAGCCTTACCTGCTTTTTTCGGATGTACGGAACCATGTGGCGATCAGCTCGGAAGGAAGAAAGATCGCTGCCGATAAAAAGGAATCTCCCTGCGTGATCGCAAATGCGGTGCTCACCAATAATTTTGCATTAAAGCTTACTGCTAATTTTTTCATTAAGGTGAACAAGCCTCATTTTCCTGTGCGTGTTTTCAATGATGAGATCAAGGCGCATCTCTGGCTGATGCAGTTCGACCCGCAGAAGGATATCACAAAAATACTGGATTCGTTTGGTGAAAAATAGCTGATAATGTCCTTAAGCCACCAGTTCTTGATACTTTCGCCGGAAAAAGACGAAAACCCGAACTGACATAAGAAAATGCAAATTCAACAACTGAATTATTCCTGCTCTTTCCAGAAGGAATAATAATTGAACCACTGCTCCGGGTAGCGAAGCACCATTTTCTCAACTTCTTCGAGGTATTTGTGCAAGAGCTCCTGTACGGCTTCTTCGGTTTGCTTCGGATTGCGGCTGCGTTTCACCTCGATGGGATCGGTGGCGAAAAAATGATAGTGCGTGCTGCTCTCTTTTACAGCAAACACAACTGATACGGGCACTCCGAACTTTGCGGCCATGATGAAGGGGCCGGCAGGAAATTTTGCTGTTTTTCCAAGAAATTTTGCTTCAAGGGTAGGGGCATTGTCGCGGAAGCGGTCGCCATGCACCACCACCAGCTCATTTTTGCTGAAGGCATTGTGTAGCTCAATGATATGGCCCATTTCACCTTCCTTCATGGCAATGATCTTCACATTCTTTTTCTTCTCCACATCATCCATGTATTTTTTGATGCTCTCGTGCTCATTCTCATACATGAGGATGTTGAAAGTAGTGTTGAGCCTGTTGAGCAGCTGGCCTGCAATTTCCCAGTTGCCAATGTGTGCGCTGATCAGGATCCCCCCTTTGCCGCCGGCATCCATCTTATCGAGGTTGATGCCGCCTTCATGGTCGACCGTGAATTTGGTTTTAACGCCCGCCATCAGCGCCACCTTGTCGAGGATGGTCTGCCCGAACACATAATAATTTTTGTAGATCTTGAGGTAAGCTGTCCTGCGCTTGTATTTCAGCACATCGTGGTAGAAATAGAAAATGCTGCGGTTCGATTTCCGTGCGAAAAGGAAATAATAAAGGGCTACAAACCTTAGTACGATGTACGCCAGCTTTAGCCCTAAATGATTGAGAATAAAAACAAAGATCTTATGGCCTAATACTGTCCCTTTCGATTTTCCTTCCCACTTTGCCATTGTATCCGAAATACTACGCCGTTGCTTTTTCAGCCACTTTGCGGTTCACATAATCGTAAAAATCCTGGAAGGTATGGATGTTAATGAAATCTTCCGCCACTACCTTGAAGCCGAAATTGCTTTCGATGATCACCACGAGGTCAACATAATCAAGGCTGTCCAGTTCAAGCGTTTCGCGCAGGTTAGAAGTAGGAATGATCTTTTCGGCATCCACTTCAAATTCGTCAACTAAAAAAGCATTAATTTTTTCAATAATTTCTTCTTGTGTCATCTGAGTAATGGTTTGTATTTTGTTATTTTATTTTTTTAATGATAAGGGATGAGTTTGTTCCGCCGAAGCCAAATGAGTTGGACAAAAATACATCAATATTTTTCTCCGTTGTTTTGGAAACGATATTTAGTTTGGCTGAAGCCTCATCCGGATTTTCAAAATTGATGTTCGGCGCTACGAAGTTATTCTGCATCATGAGCGTGGAATAAACGATCTCGCTTGCGCCTGCCATCCAGCATTCGTGCCCCGTCATGGATTTGGTGGAGCTTACCATCGGCTTGCTTTCCCCGAATACCGCATCGATCGCCTGTGCTTCCGCGAAGTCGCCGCCGGGAGTGGATGTAGCATGTGCATTAATATAATCAATGCTGCCTGCCTCAATGCCTGCATCTTTCAGTGCCATGTTCAGCGAGCGGATCTGCCCGTCGACGCTGGAGTTGGAGATGTGCTCGCCATTGGAGGAGAAGCCATATCCAACGATCTCCGCCAGGATCGGCGCCCCGCGCTCCATTGCGCTTTCATAGCTTTCAATGATCACCGTAGCCGCTCCGCCGCTCGGGATCAGCCCGTCGCGGTCCTTGTCGAAGGGACGGGATGCTTTTGCCGGGTCGTTCTCGCGGACAGAGAATGCGCTCAGTCCGTCGAAGCTCCCGAAGGCAAAAGGATTTACTTCCTGTGCACCACCACAAATAATATGTTTCTGCAATCCCCATTTGATCATCAGGTAGCCCAGCCCGATCGCGTGTGAGCCGCTTGCGCAGGCCGCACTGATGGTGAAGTTGATCCCTTTTAATTTGAAAATGGTGGAAAGGTTCATGGTTACGGTGCAATTCATCGATTGAAAGATGGAACCGGAACCAAGTAATGTTGTGTCTTTTTTCAGCCTGATCGTGTCAATGGCTTCGCTGACGGCTTTAGCGGAGCTGTCGTTCCCGTACAGGATCCCGACTTCGTTCTTTTCCACCCAGCTCATGTCCATCTTCGCATTTTTCATGGCTTCAAGCGTTGCCATGTAAGCGTATTCCGCTTCTTCAGAAAGTCCTACACGCGCTCTCCTGTCCAGGATGCCTTTCAGCTCAGGCCTTTGGACAATGCCGGTAAGCCCGGAACGGTATCCCCATTCCTTGCGCTCCATATCCATCCCGATGCCTGATTTTCCGGCATAAAGTGAATCTTTTACCTCCTCAAGACTTTTCCCAAGGCAGCTCCAAATCCCTAAACCTGTTATAACTACTCTGTTGTGCATCAATACTGTGTAAAAAGAAGGTTAAAAATAGTTAATTTTTTTAATGTACCGACATACATTTTTTCAACAATTAGCTGTACAGCCCGCCGTTAACGGATAATACCTGCCCCGTGATGTAGGTTGCTTTATCGGAAGCGAGGTAGCTGACCGCATCCGCCACTTCTTCCGCGGTGCCGAAACGTGCCATCGGGATCAGCTGTTTGAAATCCTTTTCATTGATGCCTTCCGTCATATCGGTTTTGATGAAGCCGGGAGCCACGCAATTCACAGTGATGTTACGGCGTCCCACTTCCTGCGACAGTGCTTTTGTTGCACCGATCACACCCGCTTTTGCAGCGGAATAGTTGGTTTGTCCCGGCAATCCTTTCAGTCCTGACAGGGAAACCACGTTCACAATGCGGCCCCATTTTTTTACCAGCATACCTTTGATGATGATGCGCGTTACATTGTAAAATCCGCCAAGGCCAATGCCCAGCACCGTATTCCACTCTTCATTGCTCATCCACATGAGCAGCTGGTCTTTGCGGATCCCTGCATTGTTCACCAGTATTTCGATCGTCTTATCCGGGTTCTTTTCGATCCAGCCGTTCAATGCCGCATCCACTTCTGCCTGGTTCGATACATCAAATTTCATGATCTCTCCGTCGCTGCCTTTTTCACGGATCATGGCGAGTGTTTTTTCAGCCTCATCCTGCTTCGACGTGTAATTCACGATCACGTAATGCCCGGCTTCTGCCAGCTGTACGCAGATTGCGCGGCCAATGCCCCTTGAACCTCCTGTTACTAATGCGTATTTCATATCTTTAATTGTTGAGTTGTTTCTTTGTTCTCATTTTCTTTTAAAAGATTGCTTCGGTCGTACCTCCCTCGCAATGACAGCTCCGAAATATTGCCAACTGTTTAAATTGCCTACTGCCAACTGATCAATTGCCAACTGAAATTACTGTCCGATCAGATCCGGGTTATTATTCTGCAGGTACTGTTTGATCTTTTCCAACTTCTTATACAATATCGTATCGTCTTCAAAGCGCGGAACGATGCTCCGTACCTGGTCATACACGCCTTTCGATGCTGTTGAAAGCCTGCTGTTGAATTTCAGCGCATCCACTGCCTGTGCATTGCTCAGCAATTCGATCGCCAGCACCTGGTAAGCATTTTCAACCACCTTTGCAGTGATGAGCGCAGCATTGGTTCCCATGCTTACGATGTCCTGGTTATCGTTGTTGTTGGAGATGCTGTGAATGTACATCGGGTTCGAAAGCATTTGATTTTCGGCCGTTGTAGAGGTTGCCGTAAATTGTGCAGCCTGCATCCCAAGGTTTAATCCCAGTTTCCCGAGATTTACAAAAGGAGGCAATTTGCCATTCAGCTTTTCATTCATCAGGAAGTTCAGCTGGCGTTCGGCAAGCATGGTCATTTTGGTGAGCGCGATCTTCAGCTTGTCCATTTCCAGCGCCACGTAATCGCCGTGGAAATTACCGCCGTGAAAAATATTGTTATTGGCTTTGTCAACGATCGGGTTGTCGTTCACAGAGTTCACTTCGTTCTCTAAAATAGTTTGTGTGAAGGTGATGGTATCCAGCACCGGGCCAAGGATCTGCGGGATGCAGCGGATGGAGTAATACTCCTGCACTTTATCCTTGAACACTTCCACGTTGGCATGCTGTGTTCCGTCGAACAAATGCTCTTCGCGCTTGCGGATCAGCTTGCTGTCGCTCATCGCACTGTTCATGGCGCGTGCAATGGAACGCTGGCCAATATGAGGTTTTACACTGTTCAGCTGTTCCGAAAAATGGTCGCTGTACGATTCCACCATTTCAATGATCATGTTGGAGGACACAAGGCTCCAGTTGATGAGCTGCTTTGCATGCAGCAGGTTCACCATGGCAATGCCTGTCATTACGGATGTTCCGTTGATCAGCCCCAGTGCTTCACGAAGGTGAATGGTAATTGGTTTTACGCGAACTTCCTTATACACATCAGCAGTGGCACGAAGCTCACCTTTGTAGGTCACTTCGCCTTCGCCGATCAGGTTCAATGCTAAATGGGCAAGCTGCACAAGGTCGCCGGAAGCGCCAACGCCGCCATGCTCAAAGATCTGCGGGTATACATCCTTATTGATGAGCTCTTTCAGCAGGATCACCACTTCGGGGTGAATGCCCGAAAAGCCCTGCATGAGCGAGCTCAGGCGGCAGATCATTGCAGATTTTACATGAATGTCGGAAAGGCGGTTGCCCGCACCGGTGCAGTGGCTGCGGATAAGATTATATTGCAGGCTGAGCTGGTCTTCCTCGCTGATCTTGTATTGCGCCATCGGGCCAAAGCCGGTGTTGATGCCGTAGATCAGCTTGTTCTTTGAGAAAGACTTCAGGAATTCGTGGCTTTCGGCCACTTTTGTGAGGGCAGCAGCATCCAGATCGATCTTTTCCCCGGTGTACAGGATCTTGTGAAAGTCGTTTGCGGTCAATGGCTTTGTTCCAACGTTGATCATATTCAATATAAATGTGTTCTGTACCTTTCGGGCACAAAATTAGTTTCTTTAACGGCTGATGAAAATAATTAGTAAGATTTCTAAAAAGACGCAAAAATAGACCTTTTAGCGTGATATACAAAGTTTTGTTGCGATTGTTTATTTGCTTGTACCACCCCGACCCTCCTAAGAGGAGGGAGCTGAGGACCCTGCTGAAAATGTATTATTTTTTCCACGAAGCATTCCCCTCCTGCCAGGAGGGTTAGGGTGGTTAAAAAATCTTATTTTTGCGCACTATTATCAATATGATCAAAGAAAACAACAAGTCCTGCGGTATCATCGGCTCCGGAGTTTCCGGCTTAGCCGCTGCCATCCGCATGCGAAACAAAGGTTACCGCGTTACAGTTTTCGAGGCGAACAGCTTTGCAGGAGGCAAATTGTCGTCCGAAAGCAACAAAGGCTACCGTTTCGACATGGGGCCCTCGGTGTTCACCATGCCTGCGTATGTGGATGAATTGTTTGTTTTATCCGGTAAAGATCCACGGGATCATTTCAATTATGTGAAGCTCGACCCGGTGTACCGCTATTTTTTCGGGGATGGCACCATGCTGGATGCCTGGCATGGAAAAGCCCGGTTCGCCCGGGAAATGGCGAAGATCCTCGATGAGCAGGAAAGCACTATTTTAAAATACCTCGACAATACGGAATACGTTTACAACCTTACGGCGGATGTATTCCTGCACAATTCACTGCATAAATTCAGAAACTTTTTCAGGAAACCTGTTTTGAAAGGGTTGCTGAACTTCCCTAAAATAGGGGCTTTTGAAACGATGAATGAGGCGAATGAAAAAGCATTCTCGGATAAAAAGATGGTGCAGATCTTTAACCGCTATTCCACTTACAACGGTTCAAGTCCTTACCTGGCGCCGGCTACGCTGAATGTGATCCCGCACCTTGAAATTATGGAAGGGGCTTATTACCCGGAAGGAGGAATGGTTGCCATCACGGAAGCGCTTGTGAAGCTTGCGAAAGAGACAGGAGTGGAGTTTAAGTTTTCAAGCGCTGTTCGTGAGATCGTCATTGAAAACAAAAAAATAAAAGGATTGCGGACCGATGCCGGTGTTGAACATTTTGACGTGGTGATCAGCAACATGGATGTGTATAACAGTTACCTGAAGCTGATGCCGGATGTGAAGAAGCCCGAGAAGACGCTGAAGCAGGACAAATCCAGCTCCGCGGTGATCTTTTACTGGGGAATAAAAAAAGAATTTAAAGAGCTCGGATTGCATAATATCCTGTTCTCTGAAAATTATTTTGAAGAGTTTGATACGATCTTTTCAAAAAGATCAATTTATCACGATCCTACGATCTACATCAACATCACCTCCAAACACACGCCGGCAGATGCTCCTCCGGGTGCTGAGAACTGGTTCACAATGATCAATGTGCCAAATAATTCGGGACAGGATTGGGATGCATTAGTGGCTGAAGCCCGCGTGAACATGATCAAAAAGATCAACAGGATTTTGAAAACGGATATTGAAAAATACATTGAATGCGAAATGACGCTTGATCCACGCCTGGTGGAAAGCCGTACCTCAAGCGCTTTCGGAGCCATTTACGGAAATGCTTCGAATAACAAGTTCGCTGCATTTTTGCGCCATGCCAATTTTTCGAAAGAGATTGAAGGGCTTTATTTCTGCGGTGGCAGCGTACATCCGGGACCGAGCATTCCTTTGTGTTTGCTGAGCGCGAAGATCACGGTGGGATTGGTGAAGTGATTTTTACCACAGATTACGCGCATTTCACAGATGAAGTTAATTGACACACTGTGTGTTGTCAGTTTAGGTGGGTACGCTGATTTCCCCAGATCTTTTATGATTAAAATTATGATCGTCTTCGACGCTTATGATTGATTATGATTGATGTACTGTGTGTTGTCAGTTCAGGGAGATACGCTGATTTTCACAGATCTTTTATGATTAAAATTATGATCGTCTTCGACGCTTATGATTGATTATGATTGATGTACTGTGTGTTGTCAGTTCGAGCGAAGTCGAGAACGTGGGAAGGCCTATGCACGTTCCCGACTTCGCTCGAACTGACATCCCACGAGGCACGGGTATCCTGAATGTTAGCAGGTTGGTTGTCATTCTGAGCGGAACGGAGTGGAGTCGAAGAATCTGTTTAATCGGAACGCATAATATATTCCCTGGCGGTCCGGATAATGGTAGCAGGTTCTTTTTGAAAAGATTCCGTGTCGGGGCACGGGATGACGGTCACAATAAATAATGATTCTACTCCATCTCAAAAATAGAATGCCCTTCCTCATCGCTGTAATGATCCACTTTTATTTTCTTAGGATCCACGCTTACTACTTTGTAGCTGAATTTTACACCGGTATCATCCAGGAAATAAATATTCTGCCCCGACCTTGACCATGTGCCAGCTTTCTTTGCACCGAATAGAATTAAATTGAATTTTCCGTCGAGCGTCATCTGCAACATGTCGTTTTGGTTCTTTTCTGCCGGGGGCTTTGTAACCACTTGCCATTCTTCAACGGAAGTGACCTTCCATGTTTTGCTGCACATGACCGAATCGTTGTGAGAGAGCTTTGAGGATGTGCCCAGCTTGCTTGCTGTTTTTGTTTGTGCGAATGAAATGCTTGCTAACAGGATGAAGCAAACGAAAGAGATTGTTTTTTTCATGATGTGAGTTTTGAGTTACTAAATTATATTCTTTATAGCCTCTGCGAGCTCCGCGTCTCTGCGAGAAACTATTTGAAAGTTACCATTACAATTTTTCCTTCCTGTGTAATCAGGCTTTCCTGCACGCCGCCGATGAAGCGGGTTCCATCGTGATTAAAGGAGCCCAATCCTGCCCATACCGCATGCCCTGCATACTGTGAGCTTTTCGGCTCATTGAAATAAGTAAGGCGCTCTTTCCCGCTGCCATCGGTGTTCATCATCCACCAGTCGGTGCCGTGCTTTGTGCTTTCGGTGCTGCTCATCCAGCAGATTTTGCTGCCGTCCGGCTTGTAAAATCCATGCTCGTTGTAATCCCTGTCGGTTAATTTCAGCAGGTTTCCGCCCAGCGTATCGATCGTGTAGATATGCTCATCGAGGAAGGAAGCCTGGTTGATGTTGCTGCAGAAGATAAGGCGGCTGTCGTCGGGAGAAAATCCGTACACTTCATAAAATGCATTGGCAACCGGTTCGATCGTACGGATATTGCTCACGATGGGCATGCTGTCGGAAGGATTGAATTTGAAATCCGCGATCTTGATCGTCCAGAAACCCGCCTGCTGCATAGGATTGGAAAGGTTCGGCTGCAGCTTACGGTCGGTCCATACGATCTGTTTTCCGTCATGCGAAAAGCGCGGCGCGATCACACCATGGTCGTAATCATTAATGAGGTCGACGATCCTGTACGCTTTTGTACCAATGGTGTTCATGATCCAGATGTCGCAATAAGCGCCGAAGCCGGGAAGCGCATCGGTTGATGATCCCGGGTGAATTGCTTCTTCAACGGCCATGATGATCCAGTTGCCGGAAGGATGCCAGTAAGGTGTGCAGATGTGCTTGTTCGGAAGAAGCGCGCTGGCGCAGGTTAAGCAGATGTCATTGCCGCCGCTTTCATCTGCAAAATGAATGTCGTAATACGTATCGGCTTCCTTCATGGAATAGGCGATGCGGTTGCTGCCCGACTGGTCCCAGCACACATCAAGGCCATGCTCGCGGTAGGAGGTAACAATTACGGGAATATCGTCTGTGGGAACGGAATTATCTTTCTGGCAGGAAATAAGGGTCAACAGGAGCAAACAAGGGAGCAAAAGTTTTTTCATGTCGGATGTGTTTGTATGAAATAAAGATAGTAATTATTTCACAGGTGCACAGCAACTTTAAAGCCAAGCCCGGAAGTGCCGATGCTTACCTTGTCCATCATTTTATACAGCTTTTTTCCGTTACGCTTATGCACGATGTACATGCTGGTATCGAACAGGAATAAAAAACCTCCCTGCAGGATCAGGGAATTTCCCCAGCCCCTGAAGCGGTCATGCTGCTTCGGCTGTGTCTTTGCCCTTTCCGTAAGGTACAGGCCGGTTGAGGAATACAGCAAATCAAGCGCAGCATTCGCTATGTAGGTGGCTTCGGTATTGCTTTGCCACTGAAGGGTTTTTGTGAGACTGAGATCGTTCTTTTCCTTTGGCAGCAGGCTGGCGGCGACAATGAGCACATTCACTCCGTTGAACATAAGGTTCATCTCATGAAAATGCTGATCGGTTCCTTTTGTATTGAAATACAATACTCCGCTGGCAGCCATGTTCGCAACTGCCCATCCGCCCAGCACTTTCAGGCCGCGTGAAGTTTTTTTATTGCGTGATTTGTTGAATTCAAAAAGATCGGTACCGGAAGGTGTTTGTGCGAAGAGTGTAACAGAAAGTGAGCTGAGGAGAAGAATTGCGATGAGCTTTTTCATAAGCGTTTCATTTTAAAATATTCGTACGTACTGATCACCACAAGGAACTGAAGCATTCCATAAAAAGCATCTTCCAGTGGTATGGTGTATATACGCACACCGAGGTTTTCCAGATTGTCGTACACCAATACCGTTGCCGTTAAAATTCCGTTCACGACCAGGAAAGGAATGAGGCATACTGCCCAGGCAATGTAATACCTTCCCATCCGGGAGGATTTGAAAATGAACTGCTGAAGGAAGAGAAAAACGGCCAGCGTAAGAAAGGTAAACAGCGTATAGAACTTGTCGGGATGAAGCCCGGCTGTGATGAGCAGGAAGGTGATCAGTACAATTGAAATCAGCCTGGAATAAGGGGCAAGCACATCCTTTTTTACAAAATAATTCATCACCTCGTAAATGAACCCGCAGGAAAAGGGAACGATGAAAAAGAAAAGCCATTCTTCCAGGGGCAGGCCGCAAAAGAAAAGCCCGATGGTATATTCCGGCCGGAAGTTCCAGATGTCTATGCCTGTGAACCAAATGTCCCATGCGATGAACACAACCGCAGAAATAAGTATGGCAGGAAAAAGCGCCTTCCATTTTTTGTGGTAGGCAACCTTGTCCTCGAAGCTTTTGTAAAGCGGGTAGGAGAGCGTGAAAACGAGCAACAGCAGGTAGGTGAATTGTTTCATCCTTTTTTATCGAATAAGGAATTGGAAGCTGCCTGTTGAAAATATTTTTTATTCACGATGAGGAAGCCGAACGATTGAGCGTGTTCCCTTTCTGTGTTTTTATGATGGATCCTGTGCGACCTTCGGACAGCGCGCAGGTACATGCTGTCGGCATTCCGGAATAATTTTATCCGCTGGTGGATGAAGATGTCGTGCACCAGGAAATAAGCAAGTCCGTACGCCGCCATAGCAAAGCCGGCCACGCTGGCAAGCGGATAATTGTACTCCAGGCCGCAATATATGCAGAGGAAGCTGGGAATGGAAAACAGAACAGAGAACCAATCGTTGTGCTCCAGTACGCCCTTGTTGTTTACATGATGGTCTTTGTGCATCTTCCATAAAAAGCCATGCATGAGGTATTTGTGCGTGAGCCAGGCGACAAATTCCATCAGGAGAAATGAAGCGATAAAAAGTAATGTATATAGCAGGAATTCCATGTTTACAAAGTTACAAAGCGAAGAGCAAAGCAAAAAATATCAGTTGAATAAGATAGAACACCGGTGCCAGCTTATTTTCCTTATTGAAATTCAAGGAGTGGAACAGGCAGAGAAAAACAAAAGAAACAATGAACCAGGCGATGTAATTGCGGAGCGGGATAATGTTATCGAGCCATGACCAGAAGCCATAGGTGTGAGCACTCTGCTCGATGAGCACATCCAGTAATACCAACAGTGCCGCACCGGAAAGGCTTTTCAGGAAGGTGTTCGCTTTTAATTTGCTGCTGATAACACCTGCACAATACACCAGCATGAACCAGTTGATGCCGATCACAACCGGTACATTCAGCAGCTGCCAGCCCAGAGAATCATCATACCGGTAAGCGCCGAAAATAATGGCAGTAAACACACCGGCCGCTTCAATGAAGAATCCGCCGAAGAAAACCACGAGCATAAAAATGAAAAAGGAGCGGTTGAATTCTTTGTGATTATACAACAGGAGCCCCGCGCTGAGTACCAGGTTGAAAGGCGTAAGCGCCAGGAACACATCCCTGTAAAAGGTGTGGATGCCGATGATCCCCGACAGGTGAACAATTACCAGGATCAGTGATGAAATAAGTACACGCTTATTTTTTTGTTCCTGCATGGAGCTGTTTTTTTTCTTCGGCGCTGAGATTGGCTGAGCTCAGCATGTATTCAATGATCTTGTTCTTAAAGGATGTATTTTTCAGCGAACCGAGATGTGCGATAATGTATTTTTTATCCGTACCGGCCTGCCGGTAATAGCCCAATGCTTTCGGGCAATTCGTCTGGATCGTAAACCGGAGGAAGCGCAGCTCCACGTTCGCACTGTCGGTTGCGATCGCTTGTTCCAGCAATTTTTTTCCGCTGTTAAACAATTTTATCTTTTCCTGCCTGCTCTTCACATGGTTCGCCATGGAAGCGCTCACCGCTCCTTTGTAGCCATTGATAAGATTGTCGGTAGAATTGGTTTTATTAATTTTTGCATACAGCTCAGCGCAGGCGGTACTGTCGGTATTGAGCTTATAATAGGCCTTTCGCAGCTGGTCGATGGAAATGCTTTGTGCATGCAGTAAAGCGGAGGCAAGGATAAAAAAGAAGAGCAGCAGCTTTCTCATCTCAGATCATGTTAAAGCTGTGTTTCAGGTAGGAGCCTACAAACAGCATGTATTTTTTTGAATCCGGAATTCTTATCCTGCTTTCGATCACTTTTTCAGGCGCTGTACGCCGGATCTTTTTAAAGAGCGAAATGTAATAGATGTACGCGAGGTATACGCCAAGCCTGGCCTTCCGCGGAAGCTTCTTAATACCTCTCAGGCCGGCATCAAAATCCTTTTGAATGTCCGCTTCGATCTCTTTCTTTACTGCCGCATTGAAATTTTTTGCATCAAAGCCGGGAAAATAAGAGCGGCCAAGCGTATGGACATCCGCTTTGAGATCGCGGAGGAAATTGATCTTCTGGAATGCGGAGCCCAGTTTCATGGCATCCGGTTTCAGCTCCTGGTATTGCTTTTCGTCGCCTTCCACAAAAATCTTCAGGCACATCAGGCCAACCACTTCAGCGGAGCCTAAGATATATTCCTCGTATCCTTCTTTGTTATAATTTGTTTTGTTGAGGTCCATTTCCATGCTGCGCAGAAATGTGTTGATCAGCTCCACATCAATGTTGTATTTGTTCACAGTGTCCTGGAAGCAGTGCAGGATAGGATTTAGACTGATCCCGTCGCGGATCGCGTCATGCGTATCTTTTGTAAAGCGTTCGAGCAGTTCTTTTTTATTGGCAGTGTGGAAGGTATCCACGATCTCATCCGCGAAGCGCACAAACCCGTAAATAGCATGGATGGGCATGATGAAATCCTTGTGCAGCAGGCTTACACCTAAAGAAAAGGAAGTGCTGTAGCTGGTGGTGACCAGCTTGCTGCATTTGTAGGATACGTTGTTGTATAATTCCATGTTTTTGGGTACAGATAACGGATCTGTATGAATTTACGAATCTGTGTTTGTTATTCCGTGCTTGTCCGAGGGATCTTATTCCAGGTAAAGGGAAGGCTTAACACACCCCTAACTCCTCTCCAGAGGGGAATTGATCCTGTACTATTTTAACCTTTGAGTTTTTATTCAAAACTTTAATCATTTCTTTAACCAACTACGAACTCCTAAACTTCTTTATTACTTCCTTCGCCGCTACCAGTCCCGAAATGATGCTCGGCGGAACACCCGGCCCGGGAACGGTAAGCTGCCCGGCGTAATACAGGTTATTCACTTTTTTATTCTTCAGGCTGGGCTTTAAAATAGCTGTTTGCCGCAATGTGTTGGCAAGGCCGTATGCATTGCCGCCAAAGGAATTGTAATCCTTTTTAAAATCGTTGATCGCGTAGCTTTTCTTTACAATCACATGCTGCCTGATCTGCTGCCCGGTCAGATGCTCGAGACGGCCCATCATGATGTTGAAATATTTTTCACGGATCTCTTCCGTGTCCTCAATGTTTACTGCTACCGGGATTAAAAGTACTAAATTTTCCATTCCCTCCGGGGCAACGCTTTTATCTGTTTTGGAGGCGCAGGTAGAGTAGAAGAGGGGATTTTCCGGCCACTGCGGACGGTCATAGATCTCTTCCGCATGCAGGTCGAACGGTGCGTCAAAAAATAAATTATGATGCTCGAGCCCTTCGATCTTTTTATTGATGCCTACATAATACATCAGGCAGGAAGGGGCCATTTTACGGGACTTCCAGTAAGCTGTGGAATAATTCCGGTACGGCTCTTCCAATAAATTCTGCTCGATGTGATGATAATCCGCCGCGCCGATGATCACATCTGCAGTGTATGTTTTTCCGCTGGAAACAACGCTTACCGCTTTGTTGCCTTTCACATTGATGCGCTCAACAATTTCATTTGTAAGGATCTTCACGCCCTGTTGCTTCGCCACATTCACCATGGCATCCACGATCTTTGCCATGCCGCCCATCGGGTACCAGGTGCCAAGCACAATATCGGCATAGTTCATCATGCTGTACAATGCAGGGGTTTCATTGGGCTTTGCGCCGAGGAACAGCACCGGGAATTCGAGCAGCTGCACCAGCTTTTCATTTTTGAAATGCTTCCGGATGTATTTGCTGATGGATTTGAAAAGGTCCATTCGTAACGCTGCATTCAGGATACGGAAATCCATGAACTCAAGGATCGACAGGCTGGGCTTGTGAACAAAGTCCGACATGCTCACCTTGTATTTGTATCCGGCATCTGCAAGGAACTTCTTGAGCTGCACGCTGCTGCCGGGTTCATGCTTTTCGAACAGCGCATAAAATTCGCTGAGATTGGCGGGAACACGGATTACATCGTCTTTTCCGAAAAATACTGCGTAGGAGGGGTCGAGGCGGATCAGCTCGTACTGTTCTGCAACAGTGGTGTTGAATTCTTTGAAATAATCTTCGAACACATCCGGCATCCAGTACCAGCTGGGGCCCATGTCGAAGGTAAAGCCATCTATCTCCAGCTTGCGTGCCCTGCCGCCGATCTCCGCGTTCTTTTCGAGCAGGGTCACATCAAAGCCTTCTTTGGCAAGTTTGCTTGCCGCAGAAAGCCCTGCAAATCCGGCACCGATCACTATTGCCTTCTTCTGGCCTGAACGGATCATATCTTCTTTAATTCCGCGATGGTCTTTGCAGGATCAGCAGAGGAGAACACTGTATTCCCCGCTACCAGCACATTGGCGCCGGTGTCTACCAGTTTTTTATAGTTGTTGAGGTCAACGCCGCCGTCGATCTCGATCAGCGCATTGGATTTGGTAGTGCGGATCATTTCGCGCAGTGCGCCGATCTTACGGTAAGTGTTTTCTATGAATTTTTGTCCGCCGAATCCCGGGTTCACGCTCATCATGCAAACAAGGTCAATGTCTTCGATCACATCCAGCAGCATGTTTACGGATGTATGCGGATTGATCGCCACGCCTGCTTTCATTCCCAGTGCTTTGATCCCCTGGATGGTCCTGTGCAGGTGAGTGCAGGCCTCGAGGTGTACGGTGAGCACATCTGCTCCGGCATCTTTAAATGCCTGAAGGTAGCGGTCAGGATCGTTGATCATCAAATGCACATCCAAAGGCTTTGTTGCGTGCTTTTTGATCGCTTTCACAACGGGAAACCCGAAGGAAATGTTCGGGACAAACATGCCGTCCATAATATCGACATGGAACCAATCGGCCTCACTTTTATTGATCATTTCAACATCGCGCTGGATGTTGGCGAAATCGGCGGATAGAATGGAAGGGGCAATGATATGGCTCATCTATGGATTGTTGGTTTGTTGAGTTTAAGAGCTGCAAAGGTATGAAAAAAGAAAGATTTCAGGAGCCTGGTCTTTCTTTATTCTGCTTGGGCGAAAGCCTATTACAAAAAGAAGAGGAAACAAATGTTTCCTCTTCTTTTAAATTTTAATCAATCACAAATTATTCTTATCCTAAATAGGTTTTCAGGATCTTGCTCCGGGAAGTATGTTTGAGCCTGCGGATCGCTTTTTCCTTGATCTGGCGTACGCGCTCGCGTGTAAGGTCGAATTTCTCGCCGATCTCTTCCAGCGTCATGGCGTGTTCGCCGTTGAGGCCGAAATACAGGCGGACCACATCCGCCTCACGCGAAGTGAGCGTATGCAGGGCACGTTCGATCTCCCTGCGGAGGGATTCGTGCAGGAGCCCGTTCTCAGGGTTCGGCGCATCGTCGGATTCCATTACATCGTACATGCTTCCGGCATTGTCATCGCCTGTGGTAAGCGGTGCATCCATGGAAACATGGCGGCCGGTGTTCTTCATCGATTCTTTTACATCGCTTTCAGAGATCTCCAGCATTACGGCAATTTCAGCGGCACTTGGCTCACGCTCAAATTCCTGCTCTAATTTTGAAAATGTTTTATTGATCTTGTTGATCGAGCCGATCTTGTTCAGGGGCAAACGAACGATCCGTGACTGTTCGGCCAAAGCCTGCAGGATCGACTGGCGGATCCACCATACGGCGTAGGAGATGAATTTAAACCCGCGGGTTTCGTCAAAGCGCTGAGCAGCCTTGATCAGTCCTAAATTGCCTTCATTGATCAGATCGGGAAGGCTGAGGCCCTGGTTCTGGTATTGTTTGGATACGGATACAACGAAACGTAAATTGGCTTTGGTGAGTTTTTCAAGCGCAGCCTGGTCGCCGGCGCGGATCTTACGGGCTAATTCTACCTCTTCATCTGCAGTGATCAGGTCTACTTTTCCGATCTCCTGTAAATATTTATCCAGTGACGCGGTTTCGCGGTTAGTAACCTGTTTCGATATCTTGAGCTGTCTCATAAAAAAACGGTGGTTTGTTTAAAACGATATTCCTATACGGTAGCGTTTCCCTAAATGTTACACTAAAGTACATTTTTTTTACGATAAATCAGGATTTTTTGCCGACAGATGGATTTTTTGCTGAAAAGCAGGTTGGTGGCTGTTTCCACGATAATTTTAATACTTATCTTACAGGGAAATATTAAATCATGGACAAGAAGTCGCATTTTAAATCCTATATCAAAGGCATCTTTACGAGGAAGAAAGCCGTACAGTTCCTGATCTCGGATGTGCTGGGAAATTTTATCGGCTTTGCGGCAGGCTTTTTCACCTCTTCCATGTTCACCCATTATGTAACTGAAAAGAAGAGTATCAATAACCTCTTTGGCCTCTTAAAAAGAAAGCAGTACGAAGTGAATGATACGCCGGGCTGGCTCCATTGGCTGATCTCGCTGCTGATCGGCTTCCTGGTAATGGAGACATTCCGTTATGTTTTTTACGAAAAGAACTACCTTATTATCTGGAACAGGATGAAAGGGAGTGAGAACAAGCCGGCGGGAAAAGACTGAGCTGATCTCCCATCGGAACAATGTTATCTGTTTTACCATCAGTGGTATTCGCCTTGCACACTACCAAGGTGCACCATCTGTAATATCCCGCCAGGATCCTTTTCTCAATAGTTAATTGCTAAAAACAGGAAGCCGCCTTTCATCTGAAGGGCGGCTTTTTTATTATCCTAATTTCCGGTAGGAACAATGCTATCTGTTTCCACCATCAGCATCACGGTTTTTTTCGGTGCACGTGGCCGGTGCATCACGCCTTTGGTAATAGTTACACCCTGGTTGGGGTTCAGCTCTATGGTGCGGTCTTCCAGGTCGATCAGCAGCTGGCCTTCCAGCACAAAGAAATATTCATCGTCATCGTCGTGCTTGTGCCAGTGATATTCTCCTTCCACAATGCCGAGGCGCACTACGCTGCCGTTCACTTTTGTGAGTGTCTGGTTGAACCATTTGTCCTTGCAGGCTTTCACCTCTTCGTTGATGTCCATCTTTTCGAGATGGTCAAATTTTACATCGAGGCGGGTGTTGTAGTTTGCGAAATCGTTTTCCATGTGAAATGAATAAAGTTATAATCCAAATTTAACTAAATACTGTTATACTATAATGATCTGCTGATTTTAAAAATGATTTCCGGAATGTGCAAAAAACTTATCAAGCAACAGGCCCGGGGACAGGAGATGGCCTAATTTTCATGTCTAACCAAAACCATATATCATGAAATTAAAGCAAATTTTACTGGCATCTTCTGCGTTCCTGTTTGCACAGCAATCGTTTTCGCAGTCAACAATTGCGTCCAACACCTTAACCGGGGTGGAGTTCCTCGGCTCTGCCAATGCCATGCCTGTGATCTTTAAGGCAAGCGGTACTGAGTATATGAGGATGCAGAGCACCGGCAGGATCGGGATCGGGGCAACTGCCCCGCAGGCTGCCCTCCATGTGCAGGTAACCGGAACAAATGACGGGATCAGGATCTCCCAGGCCGGAACAACCGCAGCGTCCTTAGGCTTATACAACAGCAGCACCGGCGGGCATAATTATGCATTATTCTCAACAGGTTCGGGGAACATTACGGAAGGCCCGGGGCTATTCGGTATTTACGATTATACTGTAGCGGCGTATCGCCTTTCCATTACAGGCTCAAATGGATTTGTCGGGATAGGGACTGGTTATTCTGCTCCAACGGCAAAGCTGCATGTTACGCACAGCTATACTTCTATAGCATCGGATAACCTTTGTTTTTTTGAGGCGTTCAGAAATGTAAATGGTGTATCCATTGGTGCCAAAGGCCAGGCCACAACGATGCTCGGAGGAGCTTCTGCGTATGCGATCGGGCTGTATGGCAACGGCCTTACGGATGCGGCCCTGATCTCTACATCTGCCAATGAGAATGTAGGTGTGTGGGGAAATGCACAGGATGGCTCTGTTAACCGCGGCGGCTATTTCCAGGGAACTGCTACTTCAAGCGGTAAGTCGGCAACAGGAATTTATGCAACTTATACTGCAACTAACGGCGCTACAGGCTGGGCTGCTTATTTCGTAGGAAGCACTTATTGCACCGGTACGTACCAAAGCTCTGACCTGAAATTGAAGGAAAATGTGAAGCCGCTCACCGGAGCTGTTGACAAGCTAAAGCAATTAAAACCGAGCACGTACACATTCAAAATAAATGAGTTTAAAGCAATGAATCTGCCGGAAGGCCTGCAAATGGGACTTATTGCACAGGATCTTGAAAAAGTATTCCCTGAGCTGGTAAGGGATGTGAAGGGTAGTGTGGAGAAAAATGTAAACGGTGAAGTTACCGGAACGATCCCTGATTTTAAATCAGTAAACTATACGGGCCTTATTCCTGTACTGATCTCGGCAATCCAGGAGCAGCAAAAGCAGCTTGATGAACAAAAAGAAACCATTGCGGAACTGAAGCAGCAACAGGATGCATTGAATTCTGCAAAGCCTGTAAATGCATTTACGGATGTGAAGCTGTACCAGAATGAGCCCAACCCTTTCAGCAAGGAAACTACCATCCGGTATAACCTGCCTGAGCAGGTAAACCAGGCGTATATTGCAGTGTATGACCTTTCCGGGAAGCAGTTGCTGACACTTCCTTTGTCGCAAAAGGGAGCAGGAGCAATTACAGTAAGCTCCAATAAATTATCCGCAGGAATTTATATCTATTCCATCATTGCTGATAATAAATTAATTGATTCAAAAAGAATGGTGCTTACAGACAATTAATCTCAGTTGTTGTACAAAACAGTGAAGCCCGCAATTATTGCGGGCTTCACTGTTTTTATTATAAGCTGAATGTGAATTATTAGTTCTGCGCAGCCTGTTGTTGTTCAGGTTTTGGCAATAAAGCCTTGCGCGATAATTTGAACTTGCCTGTTTTCGGGTCAACACCGATCAGCTTCACCTGGATCTTGTCTCCTTCTTTCAGCACGCCGTCCATTGATTCCAACCTGCGGTGCTCTACTTCAGAGATGTGTAATAATCCGTCTTTACCCGGCATGAACTCAACGAATGCGCCGAATGCCATGATGGATTTTACTTTTCCTTCGTACACTTCGCCAACTTCCGGCTGGGCAACAATACCTTTGATCTTAGCGAGTACCGCGTTGATCGCATCAGCATTGTTTGCAACGATATCGATATGTCCCTGGTTGTTGATCTCTTCGATAACAATGGTAGCGCCTGTTTCACGCTGCATTTCCTGGATGATCTTACCGCCGGGCCCGATTACCGCGCCGATGAATTCTTTAGGGATCACCATTTTCACGATGCGCGGAGCATGTGGCTTGTAGTCGGAACGTGTTTCAGAAATGGTTTTGGTCATTTCAGCAAGGATGTGTAAACGCCCTTTTTTCGCCTGTTCCAATGCTTCTGCCATTACTTCATAAGGAAGTCCGTCCACTTTTAAGTCCATCTGGCAGGCTGTGATCCCGTCTTTTGTGCCGGTCACTTTAAAGTCCATATCTCCCAAATGATCTTCATCTCCGAGGATATCGGAAAGGATCGCGTATTTGCCTTTGTCATCGGTGATCAGTCCCATTGCTATACCTGATACCGGTTTGGTGATCTTCACACCTGCATCCATCAGCGCAAGCGTACCTGCACAAACTGTAGCCATGGAAGAAGAACCGTTTGATTCAAGGATATCGGAAACAACACGTACCGTGTATGGATTTTCCGGTGATAATACCTGTTTCAGTGCACGCTCAGCCAGGTTACCGTGGCCTACTTCACGCCTTCCCGGTCCGCGGTTTGGTTTTACCTCGCCTGTGGAGAATGCCGGGAAATTGTAGTGCAGCATAAAATTATTTGATCCCTGGAACAAAGCCCTGTCAATTGACTGAAGGTCTAATTTTGTTCCGAGTGTAACAGATGTTAACGATTGTGTTTCACCGCGTGTGAAGATCGCAGAACCGTGTGCAGATGGCAAGTAACCGATCTCGCTCCAGATAGGGCGGATCTGGTCTGTTTTACGGCCATCCAGACGTGCTCTCTCATCCAGTACAAAACGGCGAACCGCATCGTACTCCACTTCATGGTAGTATTTTTTTACAAGCGATGTGCTGATCGTTGCTTTTTCTTCTTCAGGCAATGAATCGATGAATTCGGTTACCACAGCTTTGAAGGCAGCGCCACGCTCTTTTTTGTTCGGGTTTTGTGATTTTGCAACCGCGTATGCTTTGTCGTAAAGCGCTTTGTGAACGCGTTCACGCAGCTCAGCATCGTTTGTTTCGTGGTTGTATTCACGCTTCACGATCTTTGCGCCTCTTGCAGCTTCCACTTTCGCAACAAGCTCGTTGATGGCATTGATCTGTAATTTAATAGCTTCGTGTGCAAATTTGATCGCTTCCAGCATTTCTGCTTCAGAAACTTCCTTCATTTCGCCTTCCACCATCATGATGTCTTTTGCGTTTGCAGCAACGATCATGTCAAGTGTTGATTTCGACTGCTCTTCTACTGTAGGATTAACCTTCAGCTTGCCGTCTATTTTAGAAACACGTACTTCAGATACCGGGCCGTCAAACGGGATATCGGAAACAGAGATTGCAGCAGATGCAGCTAAGCAGGCCAGTGCATCAGGCGATGCATTTTTATCCCCGGAAATAAGGGAGATCATAACTTGTGTATCGGAGTGGTAATCAGCAGGGAAGAGCGGGCGTAATGCACGGTCAACAAGGCGGCTGATCAATATTTCGTAATCATTTAAACGTGCTTCGCGTTTGAAGAATCCTCCCGGGAAACGTCCTGCGGAAGCAAATTTTTCCTGGTAATCTACGGATAGGGGAAGGAAGTCTGTTCCTTCTTTTGCGTCTTTGTTTGATACAACAGTTGCAAGCAACATGGTATCACCCATTTTAACAACCACCGAACCATCGGCCTGTTTCGCTAATTTTCCTGTTTCTAATGTAACTGAGCGACCATCGCCTAATTCAAATGTGTGTGTAATTCCAATTTGTGACATGTTTTTTTGTTTTTTAATTTATTGTTTTCTTGACCTCTTTTAACTTATTTATTTCAAAACCCTGTAATTATAAAATGCAAAAAGCATCCCGGGGTTGCCCGGAATGCCTTGAAGTACTATCTATTTGATCATTAAGATTATTTTCTTAGATCTAATTTTTTAACTACTGCGCGGTATCTTTCGATATCTGTTTTCTTCAGGTAGTCAAGTAAGCTGCGTCTTTTACCAACTAAGTTCAAAAGTGCACGCTGTGTACCGAAATCTTTTTTATTGGATTGCAGGTGGCTTGTCAAATGCAGGATCCTGTGGGAAAACAAAGCGATCTGGCCTTCAGAAGAACCAGTGTCTTTTTCTGATTTGCCGTGTTTTTTGAAAATGTCTTTCTTAATTTCTGATGTTAAATACATTGTATCTCGTCTTTTAATTTTTTAAATTCGGATTGCAAAGATACAAATTTTCATATAAACTCCAATTATTTGAACAATTTTTATTAATAGCCACCGGAATGCTTTAAGGCGGTACGTCATTGCGAGCGATAGCAATCTCACCTTATGGGCAGATTGCTTCGCTATCGCTCGCAATGACGTTTATGAAGCTTGATCTTATTTCCTCTTTACCGGCTTGTTGTACCACCTTGCAATGTCCAGCACTATCCCAAGGCTGCCAAACATCGACTGGTACCTGAGGTTGCCGCCTCCCAGCTTCATGGTAAGCCCGTACTGCCCCTGGAGCTTTAAATATTTGTACCCCAGGCGAACTGTAAAAGCAGGTTCTGCAAAGGTATAAAAACCGTTGAGGATCCTGCCTTTGTCGAGGTAATCCCCCGACAGCTCATCTTCCCCAAAGCCGGTGGAGGAAAAGCGCGTGTATTTTACAAAAGTGAAGCGCGGGGTAAAGGCTGCATCGAAATACTTGTTGCTGTAGCCGATGCCGGGCTGGATGAATGCCCTTGCGCCCTTTGCACTAAATGAATTGGTGATTTCGGCGTTATCGCTGTTGGTATAGGTTACTTTTTTACTGACCGAACCCATCCCGCCTCCAACATAGGTTTCAAACACCAGGTTGTTTTTCAGCGGGCTGAAATACCCGAAGCCGAGCTCTCCCATATGTCCTGAATGTGAATAGTATTCCTTCCCTTCGTAGGTTTTATAGAACCCGTTGGCAATGATCCCCACATGATCGGTCACTGCCACCGCCAGCTGGAGGTTGCTTTCGTCAAGGCTGGCTTTTATTTCACCTTTCTCTTTTAATAAGGGTGCGTTTACCGTATTCGGTACGTACATATTGGTGCTGCAGGAAGAGAACAGTCCGGCTGCCACAATGCTCATAACAAGATAGCGTGTTTTCATAAGGATTGAATTTTAGTTCAATCTTATAATTTACCAACTGTATGCCAGTAAAGGGTTGTAGAGGTCGATAGGATCGTTTGCTGATCCGAAATGATAAATTTTGTCGCTGGAAAAACGCTTTTTGAGGCTGACTAAAATACTGTACCTGTGGAATTTTAGCCTGAGATCGTTATTTTGTCCCAGGTTCCTGCCGCGGCCCTTTGTACCACCTCGCAATATCGATCACCAGGCCAATGCTTGCAAAGTTGGCGCTGTGCTTAATATTTCTCGGGCTCAGGTTCATGGTAAGCCCGTATTGTGCCTGCACTTTCACGAATTTATAGCCAGCCCTCAGGGTAAGTGCCGGCTCCGCAAAGGTGTAGATCCCGGTGGTCAGGCGGTTGTTCTCGAGGTAATCTTCCGCCAGCTGGGCTTCCGAATAGCCGTAGGAGCTGAAATGGGTGTATTTTACAAACGATAATCTCGGGGTAAATGCAAGGTCTAAAAAGCGCCCGCAGTAGCCGATGCTTGGCTGCAGGAAGGCTTTGGTGCCCTGCGCCGAAAAGGAGGCCCAGTACACGCTGTTGTCGCCGGCTGTGAAGGTCTGCTTTTTATCAATGGTGCCAATTCCAAGCCCTGTGTAGGTCTCAAACACAAGGTTGTTCCTGAAAGGTTTGTAATAACCAAAGCCGGCTTCGGCAAGATTTCCCTCATGCACATAATTATCATTGCTCTCATGCGATTTGTAGAATCCGTTCGCCATCACTCCCCAGTGTTTGCCCACCGCTACCGCGATCTGCGCATCGTTCTGGTCGACATTGATCTTCACCTCGCCCTTTTCCTTCAGGAGCGGAACGTTAACGGTGTTCGATACATACATGGTGGTGGAGCAGGAGCTAAGCAGGGTAATTAAAGCGGAAGGTATAAGAAGGTATTTCATTTTTATTTCAAATTGATTTTGATTCAATTGAAATGAGTACAAGTTCATGCCATTGCGAAATACGAATCTTTACGAATTTACGAAATACGAATGTTGTGAATCGCGGACGTCATTGCGTGGAGGTACGACGAAGTAATCTCTTGTACGGATCGCGAATTTTTACGAATTTACGAATTAGGAATCTGTGTGCGGTCATTTCGAGTTCGACCGAAGGGAGAGTATCGAGAAGTGTGTGAGCTTGTTCTCGATATGCTCGTGCCTCGCTACTCGAACTGACGCTAATAAAATCCAGTCATAGAAACATTTACGAATTTACGGATGCATACGAATATTGGGAATCGAGAGGTCATTGCGTGGAGGTACGACGACGTAATCTCTTGTACGGATCGCGAATCTTTACGAATTTACGAATTAGGAATCTTGTGTGCGGTCATTTCGAGTTCGACCGAAGGGAGAGTATCTGGAATTGGATAAGCTTGTTCTCGATATGCTCGTGCCTCGCTACTCGAACTGACGCTAATAAAATCCAGTCATAGAAACATTTACGAATTTACGGATGCATACGAATATTGGGAATCGGAGAGGTCATTGCGAGGAGGTACGACGAAGCAATCTCACTTCTCCTTAATTCTTCAGCATCTTCAGGAGCTGCGCCAGTTTGGTTTTCAGCTCTTTCCTGTTCACGATCTTATCCAGGAAGCCGTGCTCAAGCACAAACTCAGAGGTCTGGAAGCCTTTCGGAAGGTCTTTTCCAATGGTTTCCTTTACAACGCGTGGCCCTGCAAAGCCGATCAAAGCGCCCGGCTCGGCAATGTTCAGGTCGCCCAGCATGGCATAGGATGCTGTAACACCGCCCGTTGTCGGGTCGGTCAAGAAGGAGATATAAGGTACTTTTGCTTCAGCCATCCGCGAAAGCTTGGCGGAAGTTTTTGCCATCTGCATTAAGGAGAATGCTGCTTCCATCATCCGGGCGCCGCCGGATTTGGAGATGATCATCAAAGGAACTTTGTGTTTAAGGCAGTAATCAATGGCACGGGAGATCTTTTCACCTACCACGGAGCCCATCGAGCCACCGATAAAGCTGAAATCCATACAAGCCACCATCAGCTCTTCGCCTTCCACTTTTCCATGAGCGGTGCGGATCGCGTCTTTCAGGCTGGTCTTTTTTATGGTATCCACCAAACGGTCGGTGTATTTTTTTGTATCGGTAAAGTCCAGTGGATCGCCTGCGATGAGGTTCTCGTTGATCTCGGTAAATTGATTGTCATCGAAAATGATCTCGAAATATTCGGCAGATCCGATCTTTTCGTGGTACTGGCATTCTTCATTGGTGCAGACATAATTATTGGCTGCATGCTCGTTGGACGGAGATATTTTTTTACACTTCGGGCATTTGTACCAAAGGCCTTCAGGTGTTTCTTTCTTATCTTTAGTAGAAGTGGTGATCCCTTCTTTAATACGTTTAAACCAACTCATGTTATCTGCGAATTACTAATCTTTTACTAATCTACGAATTACGAATCTGTACTAATCTGCTAATTACGAATTGTTGTCATCCCGAGCCTGCCCGAGGGATCTTATTCCAAAACCCTACTGATTACTAATTTTTTACTAATCTACTAATTACGAATTTGTACGAATGTACCAATCTGTGTGCTGGTCATCCTGAACTTGTTTCAGGATCTGCGCGTAAGCTTAACCAACGAATTAAAATCGCTTGATCTGTTCACTACGCAATTGTAATCGTCTTATCCAAATACACATCCTGGATCATGTTCAGCAATTCCACGCCTTCTTTCATTGGCTTCTGGAATGCCTTACGCCCGGAGATCAAACCCTGTCCGCCGGCACGCTTGTTCACCACCGCAGTGGTCGCAGCTTCCGCCATATCCGAAGCGCCTTTTGATTCGCCGCCGGAATTGATCAGCCCGAAGCGCCCCATGTAGCAATTCGCCACCTGGTAACGGCAAAGGTCGATCGGGTGCTCAGTGGTTAATTCAGAATATACTTTCGGATGTGTCTTACCGAAATTGATGGCGTTGTAACCGCCGTTCTTATCCGACATCTTCTGCTTGATGATATCCGCCTGGATGGTTACCCCGAGGTGATTTGCCTGTGAGGAAAGATCCGCAGCGGTATGGTAATCCACGCCGTCTTTTTTAAAGGCATTGTTGCGGGTATAGCACCAGAGGATGGTTGCCATTCCCAGCTCGTGAGCGCGTTCAAATGCCTGTGCCACTTCCACAATCTGGCGGCCCGATTCAGCCGATCCGAAATAAATAGTAGCGCCCACTGCAACTGCTCCCATGTTCCATGCTTCCTCTACAGAGCCGAACATGATCTGGTCAAACTTGTTCGGGTAGCTTAAAAACTCGTTATGGTTGATCTTAACAATGAAAGGGATCTTGTGTGCGTATTTGCGGGAAACGGATGCCAGCACGCCGTAGGTGGATGCAACTGCATTGCAGCCGCCCTCGATGGCCAGCTTCACAATGTTCTCCGAATCGAAATACATCGGGTTAGGGGCAAAGGATGCGCCTGCGCTGTGCTCAATTCCCTGGTCAACAGGCAGGATGCTCATGTAGCCGGTATTTGCCAGGCGGCCTGTTCCGTACAATTGCTGCAGGCTGCGAAGCACCTGCGGATTGCGGTTAGATCCCGCGAAAGAGCGCTCAACAAAATCAGCGCCCGGTAAATGGATATGTTCTTTTGAAATGGTCTTGCAGGTGTGATCTAATAAATTAGCGGCATTTGCACCCAGTAACTCTTCGATTTTTTTGTTTGCCATCGCGTTTTCTTATTTTGATAAATTTTCAGCGGTTAAACCAGCCGCTCTTTTTTACGGATGGCAAAGCTAATAAAAAATCCATGATTTGCGAATCATTTTTTTTCAGCGCGGGCAAC
This sequence comes from Bacteroidota bacterium, assembly GCA_025963775.1. Taxonomy (GTDB): domain Bacteria; phylum Bacteroidota; class Bacteroidia; order 2-12-FULL-35-15; family 2-12-FULL-35-15; genus 2-12-FULL-35-15. Next base: position 113,667 of record JAOQAD010000016.1, read on the forward strand.
CTTTAGAACGGGTAATTGATCCCGATATTGAACACCAGGAAGTTGTATTTCCGGTTGTTGTGAGTTACCTTGTAGTTGGCTTTCCAGGCGGGATCAAAGAGCTTCCCGATCACCCAGCGCTTTTCCTCCGGGAACTGCGGGTCGCGCACTTTTATTCCCATATCAAGCCGGAGGACGAAGAAATTGAAATCCGCCCGCAGGCCAACGCCGGAGCCTACGGCAATTTCCTTGTAAAAGCGGTCGAACTCAAATTCTGCCCCGGGCTTGCTGGCATTGCGCTGCCTCAGCCATACGTTGCCGGCATCCACGAAAAGGGCGCCGTTCAGCATCTTGAACATCTTGAACCTGTATTCCACATTTCCTTCCAGCTGCCCGTCGCCAAACTGGTCGAAGGAGAAGCTGCCGTCGTCTGCATAGGAGCCCGGGCCCAGCGTGCGCGACTGCCAGGCACGGATGCCGTTGGAACCGCCGCTGAAAAAGCTGCGCTCGAAGGGAAGTGAAGTGAAGTTCTTCAGCGGAACGCCAATGCCAGCAGCAACGCGGAACACTACCTTGTTGATCTCGTTCGCATTGAAATAATAGCGGTAATCGCCATCCACTCTCAGGTATTGGGAATACACTACATCCGCCAGTTTGTAGCGGCCCTGCTCGTCCATGCTGAAGGTGCCCGGACGGAAATAATTCACCGAATTGTACAGCCCGCGGAGAATGTTCCCGGATGATTCCGCGCTGGCCTTGAAGAAGGAGAAATTAACATCCTTGTTAAGGTCCTGCTCGTTGAATGTGAATGTATATACTGTGCTGGTTGACAAGTGATTGCTGAAACTATTTAAAGTATAAAGATCATGCACGTTCTCCTCGAGGTAATTCTTAAAAGTAGGGCTCAGGAACACTTTTACAAAGTTGATCACAAGCGGGTTGATGGTATGCCGCTTCTTGGTGCTTTCCTTCCAGGTATAGCCGAAAGAAAGGTTGGTTATGTAACGGGTGTAATCCGGCCGGCGCTGGTAGATCATGGAGCTGGTGAAAATGGTCTTCGGGTTCGCCTTTTTCGAGATCTGCACTTTGAACGGAAGGAGGAAGCGGGGAATGGTCACATTCAGTTCCGGGCCCAGCTCAATGGTGTTGAACTGGTTGGCTGCAGCAGTAAGGTTGGTGGTGCTCTCCGACGTACCGAACACCTGCTGTGCGGCAACGCCTCCTTTTAAGCGCAGCTCAAGCACCTCAGCGCCTTTCAGCAGGTTCCTGTTCTGGAATACAATGCTGCTCGATACGCCGAAGTTGCCGGATGTATTGGTGCCTTCCGTTTCAATGGTCAGCGATTGCTTGTAGATCGGGCTGAGCTGGATGTGGCAATCGAGGTAATCGCCGCCGGCAGCCTCAAAGGAAATGTTGATGGTCTTGAAGGCTTTCAGCTCCGACAGGCGTTTGTACGAATCGTCCACGTTGAGCAACTGGTATAATTCGCCCTTGCGGATAAAGATGGAGCCCAGCAATACGCGGGTCTTGTAGCGCAGCTTCGTGGTATGCAGAATGGTGTATTCCTCCACTTTCAGGGTGTCTTTCGGGTAATTGTCGTATTTCTTTGAAACGAAATCGGGCTCGATGTACACGTTGTTCACGTAATACCTGCGGTGCGGCGTTTCCACGATGGAATCGGAGGTTTCCGAATACTTGCGGGCAAAGTTCTTGATCCCGATCGTTACGTTCACCTTTTTGTTCCCGATAGTGGTGTCGATCTCGTAATAGATGTATTCCTTCGTAAAGAAGAAATACCCGTTATTGTTCATCTCCGTGGTGATGCGCTCCCGTTCGGCCTGCAGCATGTCCACATCATAATTGTTTCCCTTCACGATCTTCCGGTTGGCCGTATCCGAAAGCACATAATAGGCAAGCTGCTCATCGGGAATGCGGTATTCCACATTGCTGAAGGTGTAAGGGTCAGCAGATTCAATGATGTAATAAACGTCCGCTTTCTTTCTTCCGCGGTAATGCACCGAATCCTTCACCGAGCTAATGAAATAGCCTTTGTTGTTGAGGAAGGATTTGACCTGCCTTGCTGATTTTTCAGCCAGCAGCGAATCATAGATCACCGGCGGCTCGCCGATGTTCAGCAGCCATTCCCCGAAAAGCTGGCGGTCGCTTTTCTTTGGCTTTTTTCCTTTTGCCACACGGCGGCTGTTCTTCCGCTCGATCTTTTTATCGTACATGATGCGCTTGCGCTTCACGCGTTCCTCATTCGCCTGGTTGTACAGCCAGAGGTGAAAGCGGAGGAACAAAAGGATCTTCCTGTTCGGCTTCTGCTTGATATAGCTTTCGATATCGCTGTTGTCCAGCTTCGTGTCTTTATTTACAATATGGTTCTTGTGGAGGAGGTGCTCGCCGCTCTTCAGCTTTTTGGCGGGATTACAGGCAAACAATAAAAAAGGCAGCAGGATAACCAGCAGGATGGATCGTATGTGGGAGCTTTGTTTTATCAATTTGCCGTTGCCGTTTTTAAGGGGCACTAAATTAGTACATTTGTCGAAATAAAATCCAATTTAAGATGCTCTCCAAAAACCAGATCAAGTTTGTAAATTCCCTCAAGCAAAAAAAGTACCGTGAAGAGCACAACCTGTTCATTGCCGAAGGCGCCAAGATTGTGCCTGAGCTGTTAGCTTCCGGAATCAAGGTGAAGCAGGTGTTTGCCACCTCTGCTTTTTTGAGGCAGCACCAAATTGATCCGGCCATCGAGCGATTTGAGATCAAAGAAGCTGAGCTGGAACGCATTTCCACGCTCATGGCGCCGAACGAGGTGCTTGCATTGTGCGAGATCCCGGTATATGAGCTGGATCCCGCTGCTTTTAAAGATAACTTAACGCTTGTGCTGGATGAGATCAAAGACCCGGGGAACATGGGAACCATTATCCGGATCGCGGACTGGTTCGGGATCGGGAGCATTGTCTGCAGCCCCACTTCCGTGGACGTGTTCAACCCGAAAGTGGTGCAGGCCACGATGGGTTCCATTGCAAGGATAAAAATACATTATACAGATCTTGCTGCTTTCCTCCAGGAGCAGAAGAAACTGAACGGACTGCCTGTATTCGGCGCCCTGCTGGAAGGGGAAAGCATTTATTCGAAGCAATTGCCTTCCAAAGGGCTGATCGTGATCGGCAATGAATCAAAAGGAATTTCCGAAGACATTCAACAGCTGATCAGCGACAGGATCAGCATTCCATCCTTTTCACATTTCAAGCAAAGCGGGGGAGAAGCGGAGTCGCTGAATGCAGCCATCGCAACGGCGATTATCTGTTCGGAGTTCAGGAGGGCGTATGATATTACTGAATAATGTACCACCCCGGCCCTCCTAAAAGGGGGAGCGGATGCTGCTAAAATTATCATTATTTACTAAATGTTTTCGCCTGGCACAATGTATTCCCCTCCTTCCAGGAGGGGTTAGGGGTGGTTTTGACTGTCAACTTAAAGAATGCTAAAACATCCCCGGGTTATTCTCAACAGGCATTGTTGTTCCCGGTTCAGCAGGCTGCACAACATTGGCATCCCTTGTTGCTTTCATTCCGAAGAACAGGTAGCCGAGCGAGATCGCCATGCAGAGGAAGCTCCAGCCGGTGAAGTCAATGTCAAAATATCCCAATAGCTTGTTGATCACGAATGCCGGTGTAATGGCGAGGATCGTGAGCCTGTAAACAGCCTGGTAGGAAAAATTTGTTTTGAGGATCGCCTGGAAGATCAAACCCACCAGCGAATAAAGCAGGGCCTGCACCGCGCGGTACAGGAACATACAGGGCACAATGAACAGGTACAGGAAGATCGAAAGGAAATTTCCCCAGGATGCCCAGGAGAGGATCTTCTCATGCGTCAGCGAGAAGTTGCTGATCTTTGAAAAATCGTATTCGCGGGTTTCAAACTTATCCTTGATGTAGATCAGCTTGCTGTCGGTCACAAGCATTTGCGCCTCCGTGTTTTCCAGAGAAGTGTATTCGCCGGAATCATCAAAGATCACCGCATCTTTTCCATTCTCATCCTTCAGAATATAAGGTGAAGGCTTGTCGAAGCTGGCAACGCCATCATGGATCTCCACCACAGGCAGCTTCTCCACGAAAACGGGCAATTCTACATTGATGAACTTAAGGATACTCACATGCACCTTAATGATCTCCGGAATCCAGAAAACAGCAAGTAAAAGCAGGAGGTACCTGAATCCGATCCTGTTCAGCTCCACTTTTCCTGCATGAATGTAAACATCCTTGTTGTAGAAGGAATGAATGATCTTTTTAAAGAAGGGATATTTAGTCATGGTTTAATAAGTTTATAGTTGTGCAGGCATACAGTGCTGCTGTTTCTGTGCGCAGGCGGCTGCTTCCCAGGCTGATCTCAATGAAGCCATTCTCCACCGCCAGCTTTACTTCCTCTGCGGAGAAATCGCCTTCCGGGCCAATGAGAATTAGCGCATCCCCTTTTGTGAACTTGCTTTTCAAATGCGGCAGCGATTCACGTGAATGGCAATGGGCAATGAACTTTTGTACGGCCAGCTCTTTTGTGCTATTGATGAATTTTTTAAAGCTGCTCATGTCGTGGATCAGCGGAAGATAAGCTTTAAGGCTTTGCTTGATGGCTGCGATGGCCACTTTTTGCAGGCGTTCGGTCTTTACCACCGTACGCTCGCTGTTATCGCAATCCAGCAGGCTGATCTCATCGATCCCGATCTCCGTTGCCTTTTCCACGAACCATTCCGTACGGTCGTTGCTTTTTGTCGGGGCAATGGCAATATGGATGCGCTGTGCCCTTTTTTCAAACTCTTTCTGGACGCTTGTGATCTTTACGCTGCAGTGTTTCTGATGAGCATCTATGATCTCTGCCGTGTAAAATCCGCCGGCACCATCGATCAGCCGGATCACATCGCCGGCTTCCAGGCGAAGCACACGTACAGCGTGCCTGCTTTCTTCCTCGTTGAGCGTGTATGTAACGCCGGTTATGTCGGGCGTGTAAAAGAGATGCATGGGGCAAAAGTAGTAAAAATAGTTAGGAGTGGGTAGTTAGGAGGTTGGAGGAGAGTGGGCAGAAATTTTAAGTTAGCAAGAATCATCGTCATACCGTGCTTCGACACGGTATCTCTCTATAATCATGAGGTGAAGGGGATTCTGCATGTCTTAAGATTGCGTAGAGATGCCTTGTAGTGGCACGGCATGACGGGAACTGGATTGGGGAGGAGGCGAAAACTGTGTTGGAATAAGATCCTTCGGACAAGCCCGGGATGACATACATCCAGCCTCTGCGAGAAATCCTGCATGCCTTAAGATTGCGTAGAGATGCCGTGTCGTAGCATGGCATGACGGTAAATAAACAAGCCGAGTACACATCTTCCAACCTCAGCCTCTGCGAGAAATAACAAAATAAAAATGCCCCGATAACCGGGGCATCTCTATAAATAATTAACAACCTAATACAGCCTAAGCATTCACAGCAGCTTTGGGAGCGGCAGCCATGATCTCTTCATTTGCAGCATTTGCATACTGCTCAAAATTCTTGATGAACGAAGCAGCCAGCTTGTTTGCTGTGGCATCGTATGCATCTTTATCTTTCCAGGTAGCGCGTGGATTCATGATCTCAGCAGGAACGCCCGGGCATTCTGTCGGCATCTGTAATCCGAATACCGGCAATGTCTCATATTTAACGGCATCCAGCTTGCCTGTCAGTGCCGCAGTGATAATAGAGCGGGTGTAGGACAGCTTCATGCGGTTTCCTGTTCCGAATGCTCCGCCTGACCAGCCGGTGTTCACCAGCCAAACGTTCACTTTATTGTCTTTTAATTTTTTACCCAGTAATTCCGCATATTTTGTAGGGTGCAGGGGAAGGAACACTTTTCCGAAGCAGGCAGAGAACGTCAGTGTCGGCTCGGTTATTCCCATTTCGGTTCCTGCAACTTTAGCGGTGTAACCGGAAATGAAGTGATACATCGCCTGTCCCGGTGTTAATTTGGAGATCGGTGGCAATACGCCGTATGCATCGCAGGTAAGGAAGAAGATGTTCTTCGGTACATTTCCTACAGAAGGATCAACTGCATTCGGGATGAAATTGATCGGGTAGCTAACGCGGGTGTTTTCCGTTTTGGAAATGTTCGCGAAATCAACTGTGGAGGTGTTCTCGTAATATTCAATGTTTTCGAGCAGGGAGCCGAATTTAACGGCAGCCCAGATCTCCGGCTCTTTTTCTTTGGTCAGGTCCACGCATTTTGCATAGCATCCGCCTTCGAAGTTGAACACGCCTTTGTCGCTCCAGCCGTGCTCATCGTCACCGATCAGGCCGCGGTTAGGATCAGCGGAAAGGGTTGTTTTGCCGGTCCCGGAAAGCCCGAAGAAAACAGCAGTATCACCATCTTTGCCGATGTTGGCAGAACAGTGCATGGAAAGCACTCCTTTTTCGTGGGGCAAAATATAGTTCAGTAACGAGAAAATTCCTTTTTTGATCTCGCCGGTATAGCCGGAGCCACCAATTAAAATAACCTTTTTGGTCATGTTCATGATGGTGAAGTTATGCTGGCGGGTTCCATCGATCTCCGGTACGGCGCGGAAGCCGGGAGCGCAGACGATGGTCCATTCCGGGTCAAAGCTCATGATCTCGTCGTGGGTAGGACGGAGGAACAGGTTGTTGGCAAACAGGTTCGACCATGGGTATTCGGTCACCACGCGGATGTTCAGGCGGAATGCAGGATCGGCGCAGGCGTATGAATCGCGGACATATACTTCTTTTCCTGCCAGGTAAGCGGCAACGCGGTTATAAAGCGTATCAAATTTATCAGCATCAAATTTAAAATTAACATCGCCCCACCAGATCGTATCCTTTGTTTTTTCGTCAAGCACAATGAATTTATCTTTTGGTGAGCGCCCGGTGAATTCGCCGGTATCAACAGCTAATGCTCCTGTATCTGTAAGCATTCCTTCTCCACGCACGATCGTTTCTTCTACAAGCTCTGCAGCATTCAAATTCCAGTATGCAGCAGATACATTTCCTAAACCTAAACTTGCAATGCTTGCATTTTTGGCTTTAATTCCAAATTCGTTCATTTCTTTTGTTTTTGGTTAATTTTTTTGGTTTTAAGGACACAAATTTAAAAATTATTGAGCAATCAGGGCTTATTAATATTTTTAAACGGGTTATAAACACTGATATTTTTAAATATTCATTATTTTAATGTATTTATTATTAGTCAATTATAAATAATATATAAAGTTTAAATTTAATTAAAAGTGTTGATAATTATTACAAAAAAGCGCTCGGCTTTCAATCTTTTTTAAAGGCTGAAATGCCTGTCAGCAGCCAGCCTGCGATCAGGAAAACTCCGCCTATGGGCGTTACCGGCCCAAGCCAGCGCATAGTTCCCATGCCCATGAGCCCGCCTGTGGAAAGCAGGTACAGGGAGCCGGAGAACAGTACGATTCCCGCCATAAAGCAATAGCCGGCCTTCGGGATCAGCTTGCTGTTGAGCTTATCATGCAAAAGGGCAAGGCAAAGCAATGCAAGGCTGTGGTAGATTTGGTACCGGGCTCCCGTTTCAAAAGCCTGCAGTTCGTTCATTGTGATGGAACCGCTTTCCATTTTTGTTTTCAGGAAGTGGGCTGCCATGGCGCCAAGGGCGACGCCTATAGCGCCGGAGATCCCTGCAAACCGGATCAGTCGTTTTTGCATGGCTTAAAGTTATAAAAAAACCGTGCCCGCGGTTATGGAAAAGAAAAAATCCCGCCCTGCAAGAGAGGACGGGACCTGCCGCTGCCTGCTAAAACCACTACTTAATAGCAATGCAGCGGGCTTTTTAGGTAATACGGCAAATGAAGCTGCGCAATGGAAGTATTTGCTATTTTTACAGGGTGCAATTCCGCCGGCAAATGTAAGCTCCGCAGCCTGGCAACCAAGCGGAATGCCAATAACAACAGGGGAATGCTGAACCGCAGCTTCTTCGCGGATCGCCGGGAAAGCCCGTCGGCACAGGATGAAAAAAAGGCATTTATGAACTCATAAAAGGAAAAGCATGAACAAATATGTGTATGAGTCGTACCGGAAACTGAGCGATACCGAGCGTGCCGAATTTGCGGGCAGGTTCAAAAATTCTCCCACGGTCAGTAAGTTCATAAAATTTGTGGAGCGCAGCCCGGTGCCTAATTTCAAAACCGCTGCCGCGATCGACTCTGTGTATGGAGATGAGAAAGAGCAAACCGCCTACAACGTACTTGAGAACCGTTTTTTCAAGCTCCGCAAAAAGATGCTGGACGAGCTGGAAAGCCTGAAGAAGAATGACACTTCGCTGATCCATCCTGAAGAGGAGCTGAAATTCCTCGCCGCCAAGCAGCTGATGGCTTCCGAAAATAAGGAAACCGCCTATAAGCAGCTGGCGGAGCTGGAAAAGGCCTGCTGGGAAAGGAACATCTTCGAGCTGCTTCCTGCGGTCATTGATCAGCTCATCTTCTGCAACCAATCCTTTAACCGTATCGAAAATAACAAAGAGCTGTTCATCCGGCAGGAAAAAGCCATCGGGCTGCTCAACGATATCAGCATCTGCGGGATGACCACCCGGAAGATCTACGAGATCAATTTTACGAAAGGCGTTAAATATGCAACAAAGGAGCTGGGGCTGATGCGTAACCTGGCTTCAAAACACAAGCAATACCCGCGCTTTTTAATGTGCTACCATCATGTTTCGGCCTATTACAAGCTCGGCTCCAAGGATTATGAAGGCGATATGCAGGTGGTGAGCCGTCACCTTTCCGCTTTTAAAAAGCTGCAGGCCGCGCACCCGATGGTACCCCTCATGAACTACAAGGTGAATTACGTGCAGCAGCAGCACATGCATTTTAACCAGATGATCATCTCTTTCCATTTTAACCGCTGCGAGTTTGAAGAAACCTACCAGGTAATGAAGGAAGTGTGGGAGCTGATCAACCGGGAGGATTCCGTACTTAAAATGTACAAGACGGAGGCATCCTATTATAATATGGTCACAGCCCAAAGCATGGCGCACCGCTACACAGAAGCGCTGGATACGATCAATGATTTTATGGCTTACCTGAAAACGAACCACCAGACCGACAAGCTGGTGCTGGCAAATGTGCTGAAAGCAAGGATCTATACCGAAGTGTATCCGCAAACGTATAAGATGGATCCTGCTTTTTTGACGGAGCAGGTGGAAGAATACGTGAAAGTATTGAAGAAGTCGGACAACCGCATGATCTCCCTCGACCAGACGCTTGTATTAAAAGCAAAGCTGCTTGTGCTCAAAGGCAGCTACGAAAAAGCGCTGAAGGTGGTCTCCGATCCTGTTGCTCAGGAATACCTTTCCGGGATGAAGCTGCTGGATGTGACCACGGAGCTGATCCGCATCCTGCAGGAAAACTCCGGCCAAAAGAATAAAAAGCTCGCCGAGCTGGCGAAGGCTGTGCAGTTGGCAAAGCATAAGGCATCCACGCCCGCGCAGTTCATGCACATCTACTGGATGCAGCATTACCTGAAACATCTCCTGCGCTAAGTGCTGAATTACAATAAATAGTTTTAATTTCGCCAACAATAAATTCATGGCAATGAAAAACATTTTGGTAATAGGAGCAGGGCGATCATCATCATCTCTCATTAAATATCTGCTGGATAATTCGGACAGGGAAAACTGGAAAGTGACCGTGGCGGATGTTTCGCTGGAAGCGGTAAGGCAAAAAACGCAGGACCATCCTAACAGCCGCGCCATTGAATTTGATATCAACAACGAGCAGCAGCGCGCGGAAGAGATCAGCTATGCCGACCTCGTTATTTCCATGCTTCCCGCTTTTATGCACATGAATGTGGCCAACGACTGCCTGCGCTTCAAAAAGCATTTGGCAACGGCTTCCTACGTGTCGAAAGAAATGGCGGCAATGCATGAAGCTGCAAAGGAAGCAGGCATTGTGCTGCTGAATGAGAGCGGCCTGGATCCGGGAATTGACCATGCTTCCGCGATGAAGGTGATCGATGAGATTTATGAGCAGGGCGGACAGATCACTTTGTTCAAATCGTATTGCGGCGGACTGGTGGCTCCCGAAAGCAACAACAATCCATGGGGCTATAAATTTTCATGGAACCCGCGGAATGTGATCCTGGCAGGACAAGGCACGGCACAGTACATTGAGAACGGACAATACAAATACATTCCTTACAATCGTTTGTTCACGCAAACGGATACCATCGAAATAGATGGCTGCGGCAAATTTGATGCGTATGCGAACCGCGATTCATTGTCGTACCGACATGCCTACCGCATCGAAAATATTCCGACCATGCTGCGCGGAACATTGCGTATGCCGGGCTACTGCAAGGCCTGGAATGTATTCGTGAAACTAGGCTTAACGGATGATACATACAAAATAGAAGCATCGGATACACTAACCTATCCTGAGCTGCTGGAAGCTTTCCTGCCGGAAGGCACACAAAGCACCAAAGAAAAGCTTATTGCCTTCATGGGAAAAGACATGGATGCTGAAATCATTTCAATGATCGAATGGCTTGGCGTGTTTGAGCCCGTGAAGATCGGCATCCCGAATGCTTCACCTGCGCAAATCCTGCAGCATCTGCTGGAAGAAAAATGGAAGCTGGAGGAGCATGATAAGGACATGATCGTGATGCAGCACCAGTTTACATTTACTACCAGAGAAAAGAAAACCAAAACAATTCTTTCATCACTCGTTGTGAAAGGCGAGGACCAGGTCCACACCGCAATGGCAAAAACCGTGGGCCTTCCGCTGGCCATCACCGCAAAGCTGATCCTGCAGGGAAAGATAAAGGCACGGGGCGTGATCATCCCGACAACAAAAGAGATCTATCTTCCCTTGCTGGAAGAGCTGGAAACGCTTGGTGTAAAGTTCGAGGAAAAAGAAATCGGTTAAGAGTAAAATATATGCTTTGTCTTCTGCGTTCATAGGCAATCTATCCGTACCGAAGTGATCAAAACCTTCTTCCGTTATTTTTTCCGGGCCCTGCTGGGCATCATTGCATTCCTGGTACTCTGGCTGGCCTTTGCCTTTTTCCTGCCATACGTCCATAATGGCTATGGCCCGCTGAGGGAAAATAAATCCATCACTGTTTACATTGAATCCAACGGGGTGCATACCGATTTTGTGATGCCGGTAAAAACCATGCAATGGGACTGGAGCAAAAAGCTCGCGTATTCCGATTTTGAAATGGCAGGGCCTTCTTATGAATATGTGGCAGTGGGCTGGGGAGATAAAGGATTTTTTATCGGGACGCCCACCTGGGCCGACCTGAAATTTTCGACTGCATTCAATGCCGCATTCGGGCTGAGCACAACTGCAATGCATGTTACCTACAAGCGTTTTCAGCCGAAGGAGAATGAACAGTGCAGGCGCATTGAGCTTTCTGCTTTACAGTACCGCATCCTGGTCAATTACATCAGGAGCTCATTCCAGGCCAAAGAGGGAAAGTTCATTGCGATCGATCATCCCGGTTATTCTGAGCACGATTGCTTTTACGAGGCGAACGGAACGTACAGCCTTTTCAATACCTGCAATGTATGGACAGGCAACGGGCTGAGGTGTATCGGTGTAAGCACAGGTACCTGGACGCCTTTGGCGGGCGGGGTGTTGCAGGGTGTGGAGTAGTGAATGAGATTGACGTAAGCATCGTCATCCCGTGCTCCGACACGGGATCTGTTCAAAAGAACCTGCTAACATTTATGGGATCCCGTCGCGGCACGGGAAGGGAAAACAAAGGTTAACACATAATCAATCGCGAAGCGATAATCTGCGGCAATTATTAAGAGAAAATCTGCGAATCTGTGGCAAACGGCTCCGCGCAGAATAAGATCCCCCGCTCCGGTCGGGATGACACACGAAACAAGGTGTTCGAATCCTGCAAGCCTTAACATTCCGTAGAGATCCCGTGTCGTAGCACGGGATGACAGTAAAATAGGAATGACTTCAAATTTATTGAACCAATAATTTCCCCGAAGCCACCATCTGTCCATCCGCAATGAGCTTATAGATATACATCCCGGCAGGCATCCTTTCACGCTCGATCGTAAATTCCGAAGAATTCAGTTGTTCTATATTCTTCAGCTGCCTGCCATTGATATCAAAAAGCATAAAGGAAATTTTGCTGAATGCTTCCAGCGATGCTGTATTGAAGCTTACCGTTGCGGAGCTCTGCATCGGGTTCGGATAAACTTTTACGCTCGATCTCAGTTTGTCCATTTCTATCACGCCGTTGGATAAAGGATCATATCGCCACAGATCTTTTTCCGGCAAAGAATCGTATCCTGTTGCAAGGTAGCCGTAGCTGCCGATCGAGAAGGAAACTGCATTGGAACGGGCACTTCCGGCGAAGTCCGTGATCGCCACCCAGGTGTTGAGAATGGAATTGTATTTCCAGAAATCCTTCCGGTTTGCTAATGTATTGTCATAGCCTGTGCCTACATAGCCGTCGGTGCCGATGATAAATGCCGTTGCGCCATAGCGCGGTGTTCCGCCGTAATTGGGAATAGCTGTCCATACATTTGTTGAAGCATCGTATTTGTAAAAATCTTTTTTGAAGGTGCCGTCATCTCCCGTGCCTACGTAGGCAATGTTGCTGATCACGAAAGCAACCGGCAAACGCCTTGCTGTTCCCGGGAAAGCAGCCTTCGCAGTCCATGCGTTTGTTGCAGGGTCATACATCCAGAGGTCATTCTTTAAGCCGGCAATGTCCTGCCCGCAGGTGATGTATCCTTTGCTGTTCGCAGCAAAGCCGACAGCCGAACGCCTTGCCGTTCCCCCGAAATCTGCTTTCTGTGTCCAGGTGTCGCTGCCTGCATTATATTCCCAGAGGTCTTTCAGGTAAGGGCTGGAGCCTTGTCCCGTGCCGATATACGCTTTGGTGCCGATCACAAATACAGTTGCTGCATTCCTCGACAGGCCTGATCCGGTAAGGCCGCCCATGCTTTGCGTCTGCGTCCAGCTGTCTGTTACCTGGTTGTACGAGCTGAAGTTCCTGCGGTAGGAAGAGCTGTCGAAACCCGTACCGACAAATCCGCCTGTGCCGACTGAAAAGCCGACTGCTGCCGTGCGGCCCGAAAGGTTTGCATCCGCTTTCCGGTACCACCAGCCCTGTGCTGGAAGCGTAATGGAAAAGACAGAAAAGAGAACAATGGAGTAAATTATTTTTTTCATAAAATGAATTATTGAATGATCAGTTTTTGTGATGCGATGTATGTTCCTCCCGATTTTAAGCGCAGCAGGTACATCCCGGGAGGAAGGCCGTTTCGTTGTACTGAAAATGATGCGCTTTCAATGGCATCCGATTGAAGTGTTCTTCCGCGGATGTCGCTCAGCTCCCAGGAAAGTTTTTCGTAGTCCATCACCTTCGCGGAAAGCACAACAGTGGCTTCGGAATTCATTGGGTTCGGGTAAAGAGAGGAGATGAGGTTGAAATCCTGCTCGCTGATGCCGATAACAGGCGCTGCAGAGTATTCATAAAAATCACGGCGTGTTCCGGTTAAGCCTTTGCCTGTGCCTGCGTATGCTTTGCTGCCGATGGTAAAAGCAACTCCCGATCTTCTTTCTCCATTCGGATAGGAAGCTTTCACCGACCAGTAATTGGTAAGTGGGTTGTATTCCCAGAGCTCATCTTTGTATCCGCCATCAGTACCGAAAACAAGATAGCCGCGGTTGGCAAGCGTAAAACCGCTGCAGGCGAACCGGCCCGCGCCCGGGAAAGGAGCAATGGCCGACCAGCTGTTGCTTGCCGGGTTGTATTTATAAAAGTCCTGTGTAAGGATGTTCTCATCCGTTCCTGTGCCGTAATATCCTGCGCTGCCGATCGTGAAGGCAACGCCTCCATAGCGCACCCCGCCAGGGAAAGAAGCTTTCATTCCCCAGCTATTGCTTGCCGGGTTATATTCCCATAATTCAGCCGAATAGCTGGAAGAGCCTCTTTTTCCGCAACAGAAATAGCCTTTTCCCGAAACGGCAAAGCCCGTGGCATAGTAGATCCCTGCGCCGGAATTACCCGGGTAGGGCGCTTTTGCGGTCCATACGTTGGTGGCCGGATTGTATTCCCAGAAATCCGAAAGTGGTGTGCCGGCGAAAGCATCCGCGTTGTTCATTCCTGTGCCTACATAGCCTTTGCCTCCTGTTGAAAATGCGGCAGCATCCCTTCTTGCAACGCCCGGAAAATTGGCTTTTTGTGTCCAGGAATTGGTGCCGGGGTCAAATTCCCAAAGGTCGTTCAGCATCAGGTTGAGCGTATCCTGCCCGAGGGCAACATAGCCGCGGCTCCCGATCGAAAAGCCGACGGCGCGCTCACGTTTCGATCCGCCTACGGATTCACGCTTGTCCCAAATGTTCTGAGCGCCTGCAATGCCGCAGAAAACAGCAATAAAAGTTAAAAGTGCGAGGTGCTTTTTTATCATTCCGCAATAAATTTACCGGTTGCCCTTGTGTTTTCGTTAATGGTCAGCTCGTAGAAATACATTCCTTTCGCCATGGAAGCCCTGTCAATGGAAAATTCGTATTCCGAAATGTGCTCCATGGTTTTCACTACCTGCCCGGAAATGTTCATCAGCCTTAAGCTGGCATCATTCAATTGTACATTCCGCGGAATGGAGAAGGTGATTTTCTCATTGAAAGGGTTCGGGAATGTTTTGATGGAAACCACGGCTGCTTCCTCGATGCTGTTCATGTTGCCGTATTCCCAGAGGTCGTTGTAATTGGTGCCGCTGGTCCCGAAAACGCCGTAAGCCCTTGCCCCAAGAACAAATGTGCTCATGTAGCGCCTTGCAGCCCCGCTGTAGTTGACGATCTGCAGCCATGTATTGCTGGCAGGGTCATAGCGGTAGAAATCATCGAAATTATTTCCGCTTTGCGCATCAGCACCGGTTCCGATATATCCGTAACCCTCCAGCTCAAAGCCTGCAGCTTCCATACGCGCAGGCCCTATGTTGAGCGGTGCTTTGGTGGTCCACACGTTTGTTGTTGGATTGTATTCGTAAAAATCCACGTTCGGCCCGCCGGTATCGCCGGTGCCGATGTATCCCTTATCGTCGATGGAGAATGCGGCGGCAGAGATCCTGCCCGGCCCGGGAACAGGCGCTTTCGCCGTCCAGGAATTGCTTACCGGGTTGTATTCATAAAAGCTGGCTCCGTAGCTTCCTGTGCCGATGTATCCTTTTCCGTTCACTGCAAAGGCCACAGCGCCCCTGCGCCCTGAACCCGGCATGGAGGCCATTACAGTCCAGCTGTTGGTGGACGGATCATAACGGTAAAGGTCGTTTTGCTCTATCCCGCTGTTGTCCCTGCCGGTTCCCACGTATCCGTAATTCCCGATCGTAAAGCCGCAGGCATGCATCCTTGGGCCGGGAGGAAAGCTGGCTTTTTGTGTCCAGCTGTTGGTTCCCGGATCGTATTCCCACCAGTCGTCAAATAATACATCGGTAATGGCATTGATGTGGCCGAGCCCTGCATAGCCCCTGTTGCCAATGTTCAGCCCAACTGCACGGTGGCGGCCGGAAGCTGGTACGCTTGCTTTCTGCGTCCATGCATACGGTGGTGGCGGCGGAGGCGGTGGCGGGCATGTAACGCAGGAAATGGTGGCGGTCCAGCCGATATCGGTGGTCACAAAATCGGAAGTGAAAGCGAGGGTTAAGCAGCCTGTGTGCGAAGTGACCGTTCCCGGCGAAAAGCTTCCGCTGAAAGGGCTTCCGGGTACCTGTGGCGATGAAGTGTTTGGCCCGTCGTAGACCGCAAGAAAATCATATCCCGGCTCAAGGCCGAAAGTAGTAAAGCTCAGAGATACGCAATTGCCCGAACTGGAGCAGATGGTTTGAGTGAACACCGAATTGTCCACGTAATTGGAGCTGCCGCCCGGATCCATGTAAGTGCCTGAGCATACATTCAGCGTGCTGTTGCTCATGATGATCTGGCCATCAGCCAGCACCGGGAAGATCAATAAAACAGGAACGAGTAGTTTTTTTATCATGGGCTGTTATTTTAGTACACCTAAGCTGTCAAGCTCTTTTATGCTGAGCGTCGGGAATGAGCCGCTCTTCTTCATTTTACTGATCGCGTAGTTTCCTGTCCGGGATGCATCATTCTCCGTTTTAAAGGAGCTGATCCCCGAAACCGCAGGTATGGTAGGCTGGTGGATGGTGCGGGTGCTGTCGATGTAGATGTCGTAGCCCCAGCCCTGTGCATCTCCCGTACTGTCCCTAATTTCAAATGTCTTCAGATAGTAGGAATAGAAGGAAGTCAATGGCAGGCTGTCTTTCGCTTCAGTGACTTCTCCTGTTTTTTCCTTCACATCCGTACATGAAAATGCCATCAGCAAAGTGAGCAGTGGTAAATAAATCTGTAAAGGTTTGTTCATATTTTGTTTACACAAAGGAAAACTAAAATTAATATTATTTTTCTGTTTGTCAAATTATACTTTGATTATTGAGGAAACGTTAAAAAATTAATGCTGATTTCATTGCTTTTTGATCTTTTTTTTTGTTATTTTACATTAAATTAAGATGTTAGGTGAAAAATTTCAGATTAACATATTTGTTTTTTTCTTCATTTACTCTTGCTTCTTTATGCGGGTATTCTCAAAATAACGAAGCAACGGTTACCATCGTGGGAAATCCTGTGGATAATGATCCTACGGGCAACCAGTTCTCCAACATCAATTACCAGACAAACGCACCTCCGCCACCGCCTGCACAGCAGGAATTCGCCCCGGTTAACGAAAACATAGAGCCTACACTGGAAAATGGTTTCCACATGCGTTTCCAGATCGAAAGTCCGGGTTCGGTAGAGCGCTTAAGCGGCGCCGGCACATCCACGCCCTCTTCCTCAGGTTCATATTATTCTGCAGGCTCCGGCGGCGGAAGCGGCGCCAAAGTGAGGAAACGTGCCATTTCCATGACGGAGCGCTCCTTCAATTTCAAGAAGAAGCTGAAGAACTGGATGCCGAAAAGAAAGAAAAAATACCATCCTACGCTCTGCGAAAAATTCAGGTAATTTTTCGTTTTGATTCCTTTAATAAATCTATTCGTCTGTTAAAAGTATTCATTCGTTGCTTTTTTTTATCTTTGTGGCCCATTCACAAAACATAACAGACAACGCAATGAAAAAATCAGTATCTCTTGTATTTACGTTCTTGTTCATCCTTTTCGCTAACCTGCTGATTGCACAGGAAGAAGCCGACAGAAAGGTTGATCCTTACGAAGCGGATAAAAAATTCCTGCAGGGAAATTACGAGGCGGCGCTGGATGATTACCTGGTGCTGCTGGACAAAGACCCGAAGAGCGATAAATACAATTACAACATCGCGATCTGTTACCTCAATACCAATATCAACAAATCGAAAGCGATCCCTTACCTGGAGATACTTACCCATAAGCCGAAATTTGATCCGAACGCGATGTACCTGCTCGGCCGCGCTTATCACTATGCCAACCGTTTCGACGATGCTGTGAAGGCCTACAATGTGTTCAAGCAGACAGGCAGGGGAAATGCCGATAACTTAGCGGATGTAGACAGGCAGATCCAGTTTTGCATCAATGCAAAAGAGCTGATGAAGTTCCCGCTGAATGTAACCTTTGAAAACCTTGGCAACAGCGTGAACTCGCCATACGCCGATTATTATCCCTTTGTCCCGAGCGATGAATCGTTCATCATCTACAATACAAGAAGGCCGGATGAAGGCGCAGAGCAGGCAAAAGAAGATGGAACCTATCCTTCTGCGATCTATGTTTCAAAAGTGACCGAAGGCGCTTTCGCGAAAGCAAAGAACATCGGGCCGCCGATCTCGAAAAAAGATGGTGAGCAGGAGATCATCGGTTTGTCCGCCTCCGGCGAGATCATGCTCTTGTATTATACGAACTTAAAAGGTGTGGGCGATATTTACATCACCAATACCGACAAGAACAAAAGCTTTAAAACAGCAGATAAGCTGGCAGACAACATCAATTCGCCGAAAGCGGAAGAGATCGCAGCATGTATCAGCAACGACGGAAGCATGCTGTATTTTGCAAGCAACCGCGATGGCGGAATGGGCGGCACCGACCTGTATGTGAGCCGCAAGCTGCCGAACGGCACCTGGGGTCCGCCACAGAACATGGGCGCTGAGATCAACACACCTTTTGATGAGGATTTTCCGAATGTGACGAACGACGGAAAGGCTTTGTATTTCAGCTCGAACGGGCATACAAGCATGGGCGGGTATGATATCTTCAAAGCTGAAATGAATGAAACAACACACCAGTTTGCGAATCCTAAGAATGTGGGTTACCCGATCAACACTACCGAAGACAATTTCAATTTCCGCTTATCGAACAACGGCCGCTTTGGTTACATGGCTGCTGTGCGTGATGGAGGCCTTGGCGACCTCGATATTTACCGTGTTACCTTCAATGAAGTGGAGCCGCAGTATTCCGTTGTAAAAGGAAACATCACTTCTGCCGACAGCACACAGAGATTAAATTTTACGGATGTGTTCATCTCTGTTACCAATTCAAAAACACAGGAGATCGTGGGAAATTATCTTCCTAACCCGAACACCGGGAAATATGTGATGGTGCTTTCACCGGGTAATTATGAAGTGAGCATCGAAGCAAACGGCTTCCAGGCAGTGATTGAAAATATTGCTATCCTCGACAAAGGCTCTTACAAATTCGAGATCACAAAGGATATTCAGCTGAAGCCGGAAGGATACCCGGGGAAGTAGTTTTAGTTCCGAGTTGGTAGTTGGTAGAAAGGTCTCCAAAAGGACGGTCATCCCGTGCTACGACACGGGATCTCATAAGTCTTAGCAGGTTTTTCATAAGGTTAACTGAATTAAATTTACGAAGATCCATTCGCTTTGCTCAGGATGACATTCTGCTCAAATGAAAAAGACAATTTTCTTAATATTATCAATCTTCACAGTTGGAATCTCCTATTCCCAGGAAACATTCCATTCCCTGTCGAAAGATCTCGATACGTTGAAAAAGACAGATGCTGCAGTCTATCTTGAACACCTTAGCGAGGTCAAAAAACAATTTCCCGATTCTTTTTACTTTCACAATCTTGACCGGGAAATGGCGCTTGCCTTGTTGAAGCAGGGCGATACCGCTTCCTTTTTTGTAAGTGTCGCACAATTTCTGAATGCCCCGGATTACAAAGATTACTACCGCCCGTACTATAAGACAAACATGTGCTACCTTGCCTATAAGGTTGCGAAAAAGAAAAATGATACGCTGAACTGGATCAGCTTCGGGGAAAAACGCTTGTTCATTTACAATCGCCTGAGATGTGCCACCGGCGAGCGGGAATATAAAATGAGGGTGTTTGATGAGCTGATCCGCATGTACGATGCCCGCGGAGAAAAAGAACGATCGGCAGCGCTTGCTGCATTGCAAAAAAAATTCCGGGAGAAAAATAAACTGAGAATGCCGGAATATCTTCGTGTTCGGAATTCGTAAATTATATACACACAGATTCGTATGATTTGCGATTCGTGCAAATGAAGTAGTAAGCTTCCGCACGTTCTCGACTTCGCTCGAACTGACAGCGCGCAACGACCTATTCGTAATTCGTACATTCGTAATAATTCGTATTTAGAAGAGATTGCTTCGTCATACCTCCTCGCAATGACGCTCCTATTCGTAATTCGTAAATATTCGTATCTGATCCCACCACTTATCGTTCTTTTTGATTGCTCATCATACCTCAATTTACCACTCTTGTAAATCTTTGCTGCGCCTTTTGTATTGACATTACCTTTGAAGAAAAAAAAGCATGCGCCCACTCATTTTTCTTGTCTCCTTCCTGTTCATTCATTCGCTCGTCCTTTCGCAGAATGCCTCTATTGAAGGCACAGTAAGCGATTCCGCCTCACAGCTTATTCCGTATACAACCATCAGCCTGATGAATGCAGCAGATTCATCGCTTGTAAAAACGGACCTGTGCGACGAGTCAGGGATGTTCCGGTTTGCAGTAAAGCCGGGTGATTATTTTTTAGCTGCGTATTTTTCAGGTTATAAAAAATACACTTCAGGACATTTTACCCTGCAGGCAGATGAAAAGAAAACATTCCCGATCGCGATGCAGCGTTCTTCGAAAGACCTGAAGGAAGTGGAAGTAACAGTGCAGAAGCCATTCATAGAGCATTTCGCGGATAAAACAGTGGTGAACGTGGAGAACAGCATTGTAAGCACAGGCAACAGCGTGTACGATGTGCTGGAGCGTTCGCCCGGCGTGAGCATCGACCAGGAAGGAAATATTTCATTGAAAGGAAAGCAGGGCGTGAATGTAATGATCGATGGAAAGCCGGTGCAGATGAGCGCCGAGCAGCTGGCCGGATATCTCAAAGGAATGCCCGCTTCTACGGTGGAGAAGATCGAGCTCATTACAAATCCATCTTCGAAATACGATGCGGCAGGAACAGCCGGGATCATCGACATAAAAACGAAGAAGGGAAGAAAGGACGGCTTCAATGCCTCTGTTTACGGTGTATACGGACAGGGCATTTATGAAAAATTAAGTGCGGGAATGTCATTTAATTTTAAGAAAAAGAAATTCAACTGGTTCGGGAATTATGATTACGGAAGGAAACGTGATTTTTATGACCTGGAGCTCGACCGCATTTTTTACACGCACGATACGCCTGTGACCCGCTATTCACAGCATAATTTCGTGATGTTCCCTTTCAACATGCACAATGCAAAATTAGGATGCGATATTTATGCCGCTAAAAACACCACGCTGGGATTTGTCGCCGGCGGCAACAGCAATCATTTCAGCTCGCCCGGCTACAGCAACTCCGAAACGCTGGATGGCAGCGATGCACTGCAGTATTATTTCAACACAGACAACGATGCTGTGGAAGCAAGGGACAATGTGTATGCAAATCTTAATTTCAAACATACGTTCGATACGCTGGGCAGGGAGATAAAAGCGGATGTTGATTACGTAAGCTACAGCAACCCGATCAAACAGAATTTCAGGAACACTTACACCGATCCGGCAGGCAATGAATTCCTGCCGCCCACAGCCATCCGCACAAGCGTAAAGGCAAGCCTGCAGATCTATTCCGCGAAAGTGGATTATGTAAATCCATTCAGCAAATCAGCAAAGATGGAAGCAGGGCTCAAATCGAGCTACGTGACCGCGGATAACGACAAGGTTTTTTATAACACGAACAACGGCGTTGAAACACTTGATACGGGAAAGACCAACCATTTTTTATACGAGGAGAACATCAATGCAGCCTACCTGAATTTCAGCAAAGACTGGGATAAATTCAGCATCCAGTTTGGATTGCGCGGGGAGCAGACGCTGGTGCAGGGCAACCAGGTAACGAGCCATGTTACTTTCAGCCGCAGCTATGCACAGCTGTTCCCAAGCGCATTCGCCCTTTACAAGCTGAATGAGAAGAACAACATCTCACTCAGCTACAGCAGGAGGATCAGCCGCCCGAATTACCAGTCGCTCAACCCTTTTATCCTGTATGTTGATCCTACCTTTTACAAGCAGGGAAATCCTTACCTCGAGCCGGAGCTGTCGGATAACATCGAGCTTTCCTACACTTTCAACGATAACCTGAGCATCACGCCGTATTATTCCTATGCAAGCAGGAACATCAGCGCTGTGCTGCTGCAGGATGATGTGAACAAGATCACGATCCAGACGGAGCAGAACATGGATCATGTTGATTATTACGGGCTGAGCATGAATGTGACCTTAAAGCCTTTCAAATGGTGGAACAGCTTTAACAACATTGACCTGTACAAGGGAACATACGCCGGAAGCCAGCAGGGCGAGCAGTATGTGCGCAGCAACACAGTGTTTTCGATCAACACCACCAACTCCTTCATTTTAGGGAAAACACTTTCCGCGGAGCTTTCCTTCTTCTACAAAACAAGGGAAGTGTACAGTGTGCTGGATATCAATCCTTCTTCTTCGCTGAACATCGGGATCAAAAAATCGTTCCCCGAAAAGAAGCTGAGTGCAAAGCTGAGTGGCACAGACTTGCTGTACATGAACAACACCAGCGGAGCCATAAAGTTCAGCTCGATCAATGAAAAATTTTCCCGGCACCGGGATACAAGAGTGGTTAGCTTATCGCTCACCTGGATCATCGGGAAAGGCGGCTCCAGCGCTTCAGCAAAGCGGCAATCGGGTGCGGAAGAGGAGAAACGGCGTGCCGCTTCCGGCGGCGGATAACAGGCATTTCAACAGCTTTCATCTGGCATATTATTTTTACCTTTTTTATGATTTAATCGTAAATTTGTTAACTATTTCCATCCTTATGAAAGCCAATATTACCGAAACGAATAAAAAAAGGATTGTAATTATCGGCGGAGGCTTCGGGGGATTGCAGATTGCCCGCAGTCTTTCTGATTCAAACTACCAGGTTGTACTGATCGATAAAAACAACTATCACCAGTTTCAGCCTTTATTCTACCAGGTAGCAACAGCTGGGCTGGAGCCCAGCACCATCTCTTTCCCCTTCAGGAAAATATTCCAGAATAAAAAGAACGTCCACATCCGCGTTGCCGAAGTATACAAAGTGGATGCTGTAAACAACCAGGTCGACACCAGCATCGGCATTGTCAATTACCATTACCTCGTGATCGCGATCGGTGCCGACACCAATTTTTTCGGCAATAAAAAAATAACGGAGCTTTCGTACCCTATGAAATCGGTAAGCGAAGCATTGACCCTGCGTAACAGGATCCTTGAAAACTATGAAAAGGCGCTCACCGAAACAGACCGCGAAAAAAGAAAAACGCTGATGAACATCGTGGTGGTGGGTGGCGGGCCCACAGGCGTTGAGGTTTCCGGCACGCTTGCTGAAATGAAAAAATCCATTCTGCCGAAAGATTATCCCGAGCTTGATTTTAAAATGATGCAGGTGTATTTGCTGGAAGGTTCGCCCAAAGTGCTGAACGTGATGTCGGAGAATGCTTCAAAAAAGGCGCAGGAATATTTAACAGCCCTCGGTGTGAATGTGTTCCTGAATTCACGCGTGAAAGATTATGACGGCGAAAATGTATTTCTCGAAGGAGGAAAAGCAATCCCGACAAACACGCTGGTATGGGCTGCGGGAGTTACTGGCAACAGGCTGGAAGGGCTTGATCCGGCAGTGATCGGAAGGGCAGGGCGGATCATGGTCGACAGGCAGAACAAAGTGAAAGGCTCCTCCAATATTTTCGCGATCGGTGATATTGCATTGATGACGGAAGAGAAGTTTCCCGACGGACATCCGCAGGTGGCACAGGTCGCGATCCAGCAAGCCAAGCTGCTTGCGAAGAATTTTAAGAGCATGGATGAAAAAAAAGAGCTGAAGGGATTTTCATACAAAGACCTTGGTTCTATGGCAACAGTCGGCCGCAACAAAGCCGTTGCCGATTTTCCGAAATGGAAATTTGCAGGCTTCTTTGCATGGCTCATCTGGATGTTCATCCACCTCATGTCGATCGTTGGCGGCAAGAACCGTTTGTTCGCTTTCATTAACTGGGCATGGAGCTATATTACGTTCGATCAGTCGCTTCGCCTCATCATGAAACCAAAAACAAGGAAAGAGATCAGCCCGGAGAGGATGTCATCCTGAGCGGAATGAAATGGAGTCGAAGGATCTTCGTCCCGCAAAGCCGGAATGCAGGAAGATGCTTCGGTTCAGCTCAGCATGCCAAAACCAAAAAATCATTATCTTTGAGCTTATGATCACCCTTATCATCATTGCCATTACTGTTATCGTTTCCATTACCGCGATGGAAAATTATACGCTGAAGAATAAGCTGATGTTCAATGCGTATATGATCCACCACCAGAAGCAGGGTTACCGCTTTGTTTCCAACGGGTTGATCCACGGCGACTGGCTGCACCTGGTCTTTAATATGTATGCATTGTGGATGTTCGGGCAGGGCGTTGAAAAAATGTATGGCGCAGTGTATGGCGGAAAGGGCGTTTTGTTCTTTATCCTGCTGTATGTAGGCGGCTTGGTGATGTCTTCCCTTTATTCGTACGAAAAGCACAAGGACAATATTCATTACAACGCGCTGGGAGCTTCAGGCGCTGTATCGGCAGTGATCTTTGCATTCATTATATTAAATCCTACTTATCCCTTGGGACTGATCATCGTTCCGGGGATCAGGATACCGGCTTACCTGTTCGGGATCCTGCTGCTGGGCATCGAGCATTACCTGAGCAGGAGAGGCAATACGGGCATTGCGCACGATGCGCACTTCTGGGGATCCATCTTCGGCGTGCTGTTCACTATTGCCCTGAAACCCAGCCTGGCGATTGATTTCATTCATAAGATCCAGGGCGTTTATTAAGATGAACAAAGCGATCTTTTTAGACAGGGACGGCGTGATCAATACCGAACGCGGCTATACACACAGGTTATCGGACTTTGTGATCCTTCCTGATCTTTTCGAAAATTTAAAGCGCTACTTAAAAAAAGGGTACCTGCTGATCGTAATCTCCAACCAGAGCGGGATCGCGAAAGGTTTGTACACACAGGCAGAAGTGGAAGTGATCCATTCTTTTCTCACGAATGAACTGGTGAAGAACGGCATCCAGCTTTCCGAAATTTATTACTGCGTGCACCATCCGGATGTAAGCAGGTGCATTTGCCGCAAGCCCGATTCATTGTTCGTGGAGAAGGCATTGGCCCGCTTTAACATAGATCCGGCAAAGTCATATTTCATCGGCGATAAGGAAAGGGACGTGGAAGCCGCAGAAAAGGCAGGAGTAAGAGGCATCCTGATCGAAGCAAACAGCCCGCTTAAATTAATTTCTCACATAATAGAATAGTGCTTATTTTTGCAGGCGAATCCTATGCAGCAATTCATCAATCATAACGGCCTCATGATCCCCAGCGATCAGCCCTCTGTAAGTCATACCAACAGGGCTTTCCGCTATGGCGATGCCTTGTTCGAAACAGTACGCATCGTGAACGGAAAGCCTGTGTTCCTGCAGGAGCATGTGAACCGGCTGCTGGAAGGATTGCGCGTAATGAAGATGCTTACACCGATCAACCTGAATACCGACATCATGCAGCGCCTCATCGCGGAACTGTGCCAGAAGAATGGCATCGGGTCCGACGGAAGAGCGCGCTTCACCGTGTACCGCAACAACGGCGGCTTTTATACGCCAACCGATAACCAGGTCTCTTTTCTTCTTGAAGTGTACCCGATAGAAGAGCAGGGCTATCACCTGAATCCGAAAGGGCTTATTGTAGACCTGTTCACCGATTTCAAAAAAGCACTCAACCCGCTCGCATCCATTAAATCCGCCAACAGCGCCATTTATGTGATGGCAGGAGTTTACAAAACACAGCACCAGCTCGATGATTGTGTATTGGTGAATGATAAAAGCCAGATCATCGAATCGATCAGCTCCAATATTTTTGCCGTGAAAAACGGTGTGCTCTATACGCCTCCTGTTTCCGATGGCTGCGTGAATGGCGTGATGCGTAAAAAAGTGATCGAGATCGCTGCCATGAACAAGATCGCGGTGTATGAAAATTCCATCACGCAAAGTGTATTGCTTGGCGCTGATGAATTGTTCTTAACCAATACCATCAAAGGAATTCAGTGGGTGGTGGCGTACAAGCAGAAGCGTTATTTTAATAACACTTCGAAAAAGCTGGTGGAGAAATTGAATGAGCTGGTGGGAATTAGTTAGTAGTTCGTTGTTTGTAGTCCGGAGAAGTATCACTGTCATCCCGTGCCACGACGCTGAGTAAGATTGCTTCGTCGCACCTCCTCGCAATGACGTTTCCCGGAATGACAATTAGAACAATTCGTAATTCCGTAAATTAGTATAGATTCGTAATTCGCAGAATGAGATTGCTTCGTCTTACTCTTCGCAATGACGTTTCCCGGGATGACAATTAGAACAATTCGTAATTCGGTAAATTAGTATAGATTCGTAATTCGCAGAGTGAGATTGCTTCGTCGTACTCTTCGCAATGACGTTTCCCTGGATGACAATTAGAACAATTCGTATTTCGTAAATTAGTATAGATTCGTAATTCGTAGTTAATGGATGATATCAGGAATTATATAAACACCCTCCGCCACGACTTTTCAAAGGAAAGCCTGGATGAAAAGGATGTGCACAAAAATCCGGTGACACAATTTTCAAAATGGTTCCGGGAAGCAGTGGATGCGAAGGTGAACGAGCCGAATGCAATGGCATTAAGCACTGTTTCTGCTGAAGGGAAGCCTTCTTCAAGGATCGTGCTGCTGCGGAATTTTGATGAGAATGGTTTTGTTTTTTATACGAATTATACCAGCAGGAAAGGAGAGGAGATCATGGGAAATCCGAATGCGGCACTCCTGTTCTTCTGGCCGGAGCTGGAGCGGCAGGTGAGGATAGAAGGCATTTTGAAAAAACAAACTGCAGAGGAATCCGACATGTATTTCAATTCACGCCCGCGTGGCAGCAAGCTCGGTGCCTGGACTTCCACGCAAAGCAAAGTGATTGCAGACAGGAATGTGCTGGATGAGGAATATGCAAAGCTGGATAAGAAGTATCCCGGCGATGTACCGCGGCCTGCGCATTGGGGCGGCTATGTGTTAACACCTCAATCAGTCGAGTTCTGGCAGGGAAGGCAAAGCCGTTTGCACGACAGGATCCTGTTCACGCTTGAAAAGGAAAACTGGACGATCGAGCGTTTAGCACCGTAAGCATTTACTCAAGATCTCTTTTACAATTACATAAAAAAAATCCCTCTGCATTTGCAGAGGGATTTTTTATTAAACAGTTTTGAAAATTATTCTGCTTTCTTAGCAGCTTTTTTAGGAGCGGCTTTTTTAGCAGGTGCAGCAGCTTTTTTAGCAACACCGGCTTTTTTAGCAGCAGCTTTTTTTACTTTTTTCTTTGGACGGCTCACACCATGCGAACCCATTGAAATTTTGCCTTTGCGGCTTTTTTTATCACCTTTTCCCATAATTAATTTATTTAGTTTTTAATTGGTAGTACAAACCTACATTATTTTTAATTAATATCAAATACAGATTATGAATTTGATCGCGAATGATGACATCTATGCTTCTTGTGATAC
>JAOQAD010000033.1 GCA_025963775.1 Bacteroidota bacterium
TACTCGCGGATGTTCAATGGAGTATAGATAGCTCCGCTTACAATACGATCTGAGGGAGATATCACAAATTCGAAGAGCTCGATCAGTTCTTCAAAATGGAATTTACTCAACTCCTTTTTTACGATGACAAGAAAATCTGTTAAGATTACGAATTCCTTTTTCTCTTCCGGGGTAATAATAAATTCTTTCAGAAATATATTACGATCTACAACAAGGTTATTCTTTACTAAAAATGCTGAAATGATAAGTCGATCGACATCTTTAGGTTTAGCTGAGCAATGCTTCTTTAAAAAGGAGAATATTTCAGAATTCATATTATGTATGGACATAAAGTTGATGATGGCTTCCAAACAATACTACGCTTGTCAAAAGTCCAATGATCAGCTAATGAATGTGAAAAAGGTTTCCAGATCCTTTCCTGATATTCTTTATAGAGATTTGTAAAAGTTCCATCGTCTAATAAAAGTTCAAACGCAGTAGGGAAAAAATTGGAAGTCAGAAAGCCGATGCCCAATACAAAATCCATTGGATAGTGCACTATCCTTGGAGTATCAATATATAATACACTACCATAATCAAAATTCGGATCGTCATAAGGATTGACAGAGTATTGCAAATGGTAAACAGGATGTGGTTCCGTTGTAATCTTAGAAAAATCATGTCTATCTATATGAAAGCAACTAAAGTAGTTTGTTGCTCCTACTCCTCTTATTACAACGTTGAAGCATAAATCACATAAAGGGTCGCTAAGAGTGTCCCATTCTTTATAATTTGCAACGAGTTTAATATTTAGCGTAAGCTCCAGCTTGGTCACCCCTTTTGGCCTTACGTGCCTTGAAGTTTCTACAGGAATAATAAAATCTTCTACCTCATATCCCCAGTTATCAGAATCGCGTTTTCCATTGCAAAGAGGAATGTACGAGGAATCGCGTAATTGGCTTACAGCTTTATATATAGGAGCTGTATTCATTTCCCCGCCAATAGTCTTACTTAGCAATCTGGCTATAATTTCCAATTCAGATGCCCTTTTTTCTCTGAAATGCATTGCTTGGCTAGAAACACTCATTTGGAAGCAAGACTTTCTTTAATTAATTTAATCCGATTAGCTTCAGAAGAATGAGGCTTAGGACCTTTTTTGTTTAAAACCGCTTCTAAAGAAATATATCTATCTTCTTGCCACGACTTTGGTTCTATAGTTGTATGAATTTTAAATCCTTCCAAAGGATCTAAAGGTGTTTTATAGGCTTCACAAACGGTCCAAAAATTTGTACTTATTGCGCGAGGCATGGGATCTGCGGCAACAAGATTACTTAAACCGGTTAATTCAATTAAAATTTTTACCCTATCCGAAGCTTTAAGCATGGAAGGACGCTTTTTAGATGCTTCCTTAAAAATACTAATTGCAGTATCTGCCCACCATCTGTCCCAGCCGTCAGAAAACACGCCTTGATATTTTGCAGGCTTAAATAAGCCTGTCAATAGATCAACCCACGCCTGCCCTGATTTGGCAATATCAACTCCTAATCTTGCTGCTAACAATCTTTCTTTAATTAGCGGCCCTGGCTGATGGAAAAGATCTTTTATAATAAATCCGGCATATTCTGATGCTGGAAAGTTTTTTTCATTATTTAAAAATTTTTCAAAAATTCTATGATCTAATGTTTGAAGATCACTCCTAGAAAGAATCTTCTCAAAGGAATATGCACTTGACAGGAGATCCTGATAGCCTTTTGCTAATGAAGCTATTTTCTTAGCGAATTTTGCCCAAGGTGGAGATTCTTCCTTAGTAAATTTGTAGTCAAAAAGATCATGACTTGTTCTATCCACCTCATATGTTGCCCTCATCTTGTCGTCCGTTGAACACAAAATAATTGGACAAGACTTTATCACACCTTCCGCAGCCATTAATCGTATTTCTTGAGCCAGCGCAGGTGCATTATATGAAATATCCAGTTTTTTCCCATCCAATCTTAAATCTAAAATAATTCCATCGTAATTATTTAGTCTTTGTTCGATAATTTGTTTTTGAGTTTTGAAGTCTTTAGGCTCTTCAAATTCAATGTCTATTAAATCATGAATTTTCAGACCATCAGCTATAGCGGCAGTAGTTTCATCATTTTCATCATCTATGTATAATAATTTATATTGAGCCATGTTAATTATTTATTTGCTGGGATTTCTATTCGCATTGTAGTCTTAAAGTTTTCTTCTGGTGTCGTAACATAAATTGAACCACCATAACTTTCTATTATATCTTTAATGATTTTTAGTCCTAATCCCGTACCTGTTAGCGCTTCGTTTTCATTTGCATTATAACCAGCTGCAGACGAAGTTGTAAAAAATGCATTAAATATTACTTCTTCATTCTCTTTTGGTATGCCATCGCCATCATCTGAGAATTCTAAAAAAACATTATTCCCTTCTCTGCCGCATGTAATAAGCAAATTCTTTTCAGATTGTGCGCGCTTAATTGCTTTTTTAGAATTTGTATACAGGTTGAATAGTATAGAAGCCCACTCCGAAGGATGCATAGGCGTAGTGTATAAATCATATTCTTTAAATACAGCCTTATGATATTTGATTTTTGAACGACTGATGTCATTGTCAATTACTTTTTCAAAATCATTAACCGCATCAATTAAATCTATTGGACGAATCTCACGTAAGACGTTTTGTGAAATTGCCTTATCAAAATATGCCGTGTATGCTGTAAAAGATTTTAGATTAGTTTCAAGTCGCTCTGCCCTCTTTAGGCCTTCCGCATAATCTTTAACTGCTTCTTTTAAAAACACTGTGTCAGAGTCAAACGCTGGCAAAAACCGTTTGACTTCATGAACAAACTCGCCAATTACTAATCCCAAACCTGCTAATATCCTTAGCATGTTAATCTCGTCTAGCAATTGTTTTTGGTGAGCCTCGTATTTTTCTTTTTCCTTCTCCCTGCCTTCTTTTAATTTTAGAACAACATCTCTGAATTTTTCCGATTTAGAACTTCCGGATTCATCCGAGTTCTCATTAGATCCAATATAACTCTCTAGATCAGATATTGCAGCGTCTACCTGTTCGGTTGGATTTTCTTCTGGCTTCCATTCTTTTTGTGAGCTAGTAGCTTTTCTTCCTCTTAACTCAGCAACTTTTAATGTAGCGCTTACAATAGATCTGTAAACAAAATCTTCAAGTTCATTTAGCGCTTCATTTTCAATTAGCCCTTCCCTACTTGATGTTTCTTCAAACAATTTTCCTTCCTTATCTGTAATTTCTACAAAACCAAAAAAGTTATTGTTAGCGTGCGGGGTAAGGATTTGTCTTTTTCTAACAGATTCGTCTAATCTAAGCCAATCATTACCTTTTTCGCCATAGGGAAGTACTCTAAATCCATTACGATATAATCTTATTCCCCCTCTTTCGCTTGCAACCTCTCGTATAAATGTTAATGATTGTGGCGGAAGTAATGATGCATCGTAGATAAAATAATAGCACTTAAAGTGGATATTTCTTACGAACTGAAACTTCGAGCTATCTTTATCTCTTTCTTTGCCGATCAGGAAAATATCTTCTTTAAATTCCAGCTTTTCACTTTTTAAAGCCCAACAACCCTGTCCGTCATCTAATATATATCCTTCAATTTCAGCTAACGCATGTTTAAAGAAAGCTTCTTCTTCGTCTACTATTTTAATCAGGCTTTTATCTTCTTTTCTATAATAAACACTACTAAAGCCTGGGTCAGTTCTATCTTTTTCTTCCTTCTTTCTCTTTTTGGATAATGGAAATGGCTGTAATAAATCCGCTGTATATCTATAAACTCTTTTAATCATTGCATCTGACCAGCCTTCTCTTAGTCCTTGAATTATCAGATCTGTTCCTTCTGCTTTTGTTTTCTCTACTAGTTCAATTTGATTTGCTACGCTCAACAAATCTTTATCTGTTTCAAAATCGTCCCAATTTATTGTAATTTTTATAGCAATATCAGAGTCCAATGTTTGAGTAACAATAGTAAGTTTATTACCTAATCTCTGTGTTGCAAATCTGCCTATCCCTTTTCTTCCTGCACGAACCCTTTTATATCTTTCAGAAACGGGATTATGCAATTTGTCTGCAGAAGATAAACGCATAAAACCGTTTATCAACTGTTCTCTTGTCATACCTAAGCCGTTATCCTTAATGAATAGAGTACCGTTACCTGTCCAAGCATTTTCAAATATTAATTCTACTTCTACAGCATCTGCATCATAAGCATTTTTTACAAGCTCAGAAACTGCTGTTTCATGTCTCCCCACTAGTTCTTTACCTAACCGGTTAATAATACCCGCATCAACAGAAAACCGGATAGCTTCTTTATCGAGTTTCGAAATTTCGGTTGAAAGTGATAAAATCAACGTATTATCCGAATTAGTCTTGGCTAGTTCAGCTGCAAGTTGTTCTTTTAACTCTAAGATTTTTGATGAATCATCCATTTAATTTACTGAAATACGTTTATGCAATCCACGGGATATTCTCAACAATAAAATAGCTACCGGATACTCTACAAATATATTGATTTTTAGATGACTATTTTTGTTAAATTCCCCTGTACTGGAAGTCCTTCTAAAACACTAAAAAGGCGAGCATTTAAAAAGGCTTTCAGACTAACTAGATAGCTAGAAGTGGCCTCAATGTCAGAAGCCGCTAGGCTCGCACGAAGGCGTCAGACTCAACGTAGAAGAGAAACGGAAAATGATCAGCGTGAGGAGGAACGACTCTCAGCGAAGCGGGGAAGCGGTGGAACCAAGAGCAGCGAGGTGAGGAACGAACCTCAACGCAGTGGGGAAGCGGAGCATTTTGCGACCTGTGTCGAAGACGAAGGGAGCAAAGCTCATGATCAGCGTGAGGAGGAACGACTCTCAGTGAAACAGGGAAGCGGTTATTTTCTTTTATCTATTGATTGTTTGCTGAATGCTATAAGGTTGAACATTTCGCGCATCCGGGAGCGGACACGGTTGCCGTATGCTGCTTCGATTTCGGATGCTGAAAGATTGGTAGTGAGGTGCGTGATCAGCTGCCGTGAAATGAACTGATCGTACCTGGATAAAAGTATCTCAGCCATCACATTGCATTCGTTCCCGAAGTATTTCAGGTTGTTTTCTGCCCAGGTCATCAAAGCAGTATGCTTGCGGATCATGATTCCGGAAGCTGTGCCTGCTGTATTTGTGAATGGTTTCAGTAAAATTCGGTAACCTGAAATCGAAGATAAAGCAGGTTACCGAATCGGTTACTTGCTTTTCGTTTTTTCTTGTATTTTGTTGTGGATTGGTAGAAACAAAAAAACCTGTAAACATTATGTTTACAGGATTTTGCTTTTTTTTACTGTCCCGATTAAGGACGATCTGTGATCCCGCTGGGATTCGAACCCAGGACCCCTACATTAAAAGTGTAATGCTCTACCAGCTGAGCTACGGAATCTTAATCTCTGCACTATTATATGCAGCCCCATATTTGATTTTGGGAGTGCAAATATAGAAGCATTATTTTATTTTGCAAAGCCTTTTTTATAAAAAACTCAACTATTTTCTTTCACCCTGATTTTCAATGCGTTTCAGAGGCATTGACCCTGCCTGAAAATTGGTCATAACTCATTATTATTCTGTCTGCGTTTATTAGGTATATGTCGTAAAATTTAGTATAATTGTGTATAAGTCAAACTAACGCCTTGAGCACACAACTCGAAATAAAACCCTGCATCGGCCTTTCCAATATGGTATTTGGAGCAGCCATGCCCGACATCGAGAAAATCCTCGGGAAACCGGATGAGATCGAGCTGCTGGATGATATTGACGATTGCCAGTCGACTGTATGGCATTACTGGGACCAGGGATTTTCGATTTTTTTTGATGAAAATAACAGCCAATTGTTCGGTTGTGTGGAGATCGACAATGAAGAAGCCACTCTATGGGGCAAAAAGGTCTTCCTGCTGAATGAACAGCAGATCATCGACCTCTTTAAAAGCAAAAATTATTCCCAGTACGAAACCGAAGTGCATGAATGGGGCGAAAAGCGCCTCAGCTTTGACGAAGCAAACATCGATTTCTATTTTGAAAAGAACAAGCTCAGCTCCATTAATTACGGCAAGCCGCTGAACGGCCCGCAAATCCTAATCCTTCCCAACTGATGACAAAAATATTCCTTACCGGTTACATGGGCAGCGGTAAATCCACTGCAGGCAAGAAATTAGCAATGAAGCTGGGCTTCGAATTCATCGACCTCGATAAATTCATTGAAGCTGAATGCGGACAAACCATCAGCAGCATCTTTGCTGAAAAAGGTGAGAATGAATTCCGTGCGCTGGAGCACAATGCGCTGAAAAAGCTGGTCACCAAAGAAAATATCGTAGTGGCTTGTGGCGGCGGAACTCCCTGCTATTACGGCAATATGGAGCTGATGAATAATAACGGCACCACCATTTACCTGAAAATGAGCGCGGATTCCCTTGCCAGCAGGCTATTGAAGGCGAAGGACAAACGCCCCCTGATCGAAAACAAAACAGAAGAGGAATTAAGAAAGTATATTACCGAACACCTTGAAAAGCGCGAAGACATCTACCACCAGGCGCAATACATTGTAAAAGGAAAGAACCTTGATATAGATGAATTGGTAGAGTTCGTGAGCGCAATATAGCGCTGACTAACACAGAACCTTGAACCTGAAATTTTTTTCAACTTAAATAAACAGTTTCTTTCCCTTTTTTATTCAGTTCCACGGTGATGTGCTCCTGCAGCGTTGTGGACAATGAAAGCCCTACTACATCTGCTTTGATCGGGTAACGGTTATGCCCGCGGTCTACAAGCACTGCCGTTGTCAGCCTTTTCACAGGCGCATTCAGGAACAGCTTCGCACCGAAGATCAATGTCTTTCCCGAGTTCAGCACATCATCCACAAGAATGATCACTTTATTCTTCAGTTCCTTATCACTCAGTTTGAGCTTCAGTTCCGAATTGAAGGGATTTTCCTTGTCCATCGAAATCTCGATCAGCTGCACCTTGATTTTGGAAATGCCCTGCAACACCCCGGAGATCCGCTGCGCCAGCAAAAAGCCATTCGTTGCAATGCCCGCGATCACGATCTCTTTTTCATCATAATTGTTCTCATAGATCTCATACGCGATCCTGTTGATCTTCTGCTCGATCTGCTTGCTGTTAAGGATAAGGGTTTTAGTCATTTCAAATTTATATTTTTAATGTTCTCGCAGAGGCGCTGAGCCCGCAGAGTTTTTATTCATTGTCCTTTTATGGATATTAACCGTCTACGAACTACCTTCTACCGACTCCCTACTTTTTCAATTGCCTCCTACCTCTCCTCTACTCTTCCTCCCTTAAAAAAGTATTTCTTATAATACTCCTCATCAAGGTCGCTCACGATCACTCCCATCTTCACCGATGCATGTGCAAATTTATTATTCCCGAGGTAAATCCCGACATGAGAGATCTGCCCTTTTTTAATTTTAAAGAACACCATGTCGCCTTCCTCCAGGTCTGCTTTCTCAACCGGGCAGGCCATTTTGAAGAGGTCTTTTGAACCGCCGGCAAGGTCAATGCAATAGGCATCCTTGTACATCCTGCAGACAAAGCCGGAGCAATCGATCCCTTTCTTCGTTTTTCCCGAGTACTTGTAGCGCGTTCCGGCCCAGTCGTACACCTGGTAATACAGGTAAGGCGTTGCCGCCGAATCAGTATTTAAGCTCCGGGCCGAAAAAAATTCCCGGATCTCCGGCTTGTGCTGCTTTGCCGGTACCGGCTTCTTTTTCTTCACCTGGGCAACCAGCAGCAAAGGGCTTAGTATCAATATCAGTGCGATCCTTACCTTCATGCCTTACAAAGATAGGAATTTAAAACCGCTCCTCTCAGATCCTGATGCCGATCATGAGGATGTCGTCCACCTGCTCCAGCGCGCCGCGCCAGCTCTCGATCGTATCATCCAGCACTTTTTTCTGCTCCTGCATGCCCATGTGCTGGTTGCTGATCAGCAACTGCTGCAAAGGCTTGTACTTGAATTTTTTTCCTTTCTCACCGCCAAACTGGTCGGCATAGCCATCCGTGAAAACATACACGCAATCGCCTTTCTCAAGCTTCACTTCGTAATTATGAAAGGGTTTCAGCTCTTCACCGATGAATACACCGATCGGTTTTTTATCGGCCTTCACTTCCGTGAGCTTCCCGTTACGGACCAGCCACAGCGAATTATAAGCGCCTGCATATTCCAGGATCCCGGTGCTTTCATCATAGGCACAAAGCGCGATGTCCATTCCATCCTTCACCGTAGAGCCTTCCAACGTTTGTTTCAGCGCTTTTGTAACGCCTTTGTTCAGCGCATTCAATATCAGGTTGGGCTTCGAAAGCCCGCTTTCATTCACCGCCTGGTTGAGCTGGTTATAGCCGACAATGCTCATGAATGCACCCGGAACGCCATGCCCTGTGCAATCTACTGCCGCGAACAGCTTTTTATTTCCCCAATGCTCGAACCAGTAGAAGTCGCCGCTCACAATGTCCTTCGGCTTGTACAGGATGAATGAATCCGGGAATAATTTTGTTACAAAGTCGCTACCCGGAAGAATGGCTTCCTGCAAGCGTTTCGCATATTTAATACTGTCGGTGATCTCCTTGTTTTTGCCGGCCACCTCATCACGGTTCTGTTCCAGCTCCCTGTACACCTCTATCAAACGTTCGTTCTTCTGCTCGATCTCCGAGTAAGCCGATTGCAGTTTTTTATTAGCCTTCTGCTTCTGGCGGATATTGCGGAACGACATGAAGATCAGGATCGCCATCAATAATGCAGCGATGGAGATCGCGTTTAGGATCAGCTTCTTTTTCGCATTTTCGCTTTGCTGAAGCTTTGTTTCCTGCGTAAGCAATTTAATTTTCTGCTCTTTTTGCTCGCTTTCGTATTTCGATTGCATCTGCGCCACCCGCTCCGAGTTCTCATCGCTGAACAGCGTATCGCGCAGGTCGGAATATTTATTGAAGTAGTCGTAAGCCAGCTTATACTTGCCCTGCCTGTAATAGATGCCGGCAATAGCCCTTGCAGAGCCTTTCTGAAAAGACAGCGAATGGATCTCATCCGAAAGCCTGTAAGATTCCAGCAAAAATTTCAAGGCATTTTCATCATCGCCCATGCGCAGGGAGATCTCGCCAAGGTTTCCTGTTGCGATCACAATGCCTTCCTTATCATTGGCCTGCGACCAGTATTTATAAGCATCGTAAAAATTCTTCAGCGCCTTCTGGTATTCGCCTTTATCCATGTACACCAGCCCGATGCCGTTCAGCGAAGCGCCATACTGCGCCACCGATCCCATCCTCTTCCTGATCTCAAAGGAAATTTCCAGGTATTTCAATGCTTCTGCATATTTTTCAATCCCTTCATACGCAAGCCCCATGCGGTGGTACGAATACGCCATGCCTGCGGAATCGTTGATCTGTTTCTGGATCGCGATCGCATTCTCGCAGAATTTAATTGCCTTCTCCGGTACATCCTGCCTGTCGTACAGCACCGCAAGCGAGAACAGGCAGTCGGCTTCCTGCTCAAGGTCTTTCGTGCTTTTAGCGATCTCCAGGCCCTTGAACAGGTTGTCAAGCGCCTTATCAATATTTCCTTTTGATGAATAAATTTTTGATAGATGGATGTAATCGGAAATAAGCCCGCTGCTGTCGCTGATCGCATGATCGATCTCAAGCGCTTTTGAATAATAATAAAAGGCCGTATCCGTGTTCCCGTCCCAGTAATTGATATTGCCTGTAAGCGTGAAATTGTAGCTCAGGATCTTCGGCAGCTTCCTGCGCATCGCGATCTTCCTTCCCATCACAAGGTATTTATTCGCTGAATCGGGATTGGAATGAATGTAGAAATAAGCGATCTTGTTGCAGGTATGCGCGGACAGGGAATCGTTGCGGGATGTTTTGAGCACCGACAACAGGCTGTCAGGCCGTTCCTTCTTCTGCGCCAAGGCTGAAGAAAAAATGAACACTAACATAAAACACAGTCCGCTGATCCTTTTCAAATTTTTCTCTTGTATCAAATTCTTACGCCGAATAAAAGCACATCATCCACCTGTCCTGCATCGCCTTTCCAGTCATCAAATATTTTCCTGAACCGCGCTTCCTGCTGGTTCATCGGCATGCTGTAATTTTCTATGATCACTTGTTTCAATTGCTTTGTCATGAATTTTTTCTGCTTAGGCCCGCCAAACTGATCCGGGTAGCCGTCGCTGAACAAATAGATGGCATCCTCTTTCTGAAGCTGGATGATCTGCTCTTCAAAGCGCTGCTCATCCTCCGTAAACCCGCCAATAGAAGCCTTTGTAGCTTTGTACTCGACCACATCCTTATTCCTTACCAGCCACAAAGGACGGTTGGCTCCGGCATA
Source organism: Bacteroidota bacterium (assembly GCA_025963775.1). Lineage (GTDB taxonomy): Bacteria > Bacteroidota > Bacteroidia > 2-12-FULL-35-15 > 2-12-FULL-35-15 > 2-12-FULL-35-15. Next base: position 10,390 of record JAOQAD010000033.1, read on the forward strand.
TTTCAATTGCAGCGTATCCTTGTCGAAAGAGCACACCGCGATGTCCATTCCATCCTTTGAAAGGCTTGAATCCGCAGTTTGTTTCAGCGCCTGCTTAATACCTTTATTCAGGAAAGCAAGCAGGTCGCCCGGGCCTTCCAGCTTTTTATCGTTCAGTCCCTGGTTGAGCTTATCGATGCCGATCATGCTCATGAATCCTCCCGGAACGCCGTGCCCTGTGCAATCCGCGACAGCGAAATAAATCTTATTGTTCAGCTCATTGAACCAGTAGAAATCGCCGCTTACCACATCCTTTGGCAGGAAGAGCCCGAAGCCTTCCGGGAAATAATGCTTCAGCACCTGTACATCCGGCAGCATCGCTTCCTGTATGTTTTTTGCATAATTGATGCTGTCCTGGATCTCTTTCTTTTTCTCCGCCAGCTCCACGTTTGTTTTTTTGATCTGCTTGTAAGCCTTGTAAATAAAGAACGACATCAGCAGCACAATGAGCAGTACGCTCAGCACTGCATAAATGAGAATGCTGTTCTGACGGAGTTTTGCCGATTGTGAGCTCACCTTCAGGTCCTGGATCTCTTTGCCCTGCTTCAGGATCTGGATCTCTTTTTCCTGCTTTTCATTATCCAACCGCCTTTCCATCTCCTGCACCTGGCGCATCCCTTCTTCATTGTTGATGGAATCTTTCAGCTTCAGGTGAAGTTGATTATAAGTATAGGCTTTTTGATAATCTCCCGTAAGGGCAAACAATTTTGAAATGCCTTCGTAAGCATCATCCGTAAAGTTGATGTTGTTGAACTCCTTTGCTTTTTCAAGCCCTTTCATATAATAGTCAAGGCTCTTCGCATATTGTTTCTCGTCCCTGTACAGCTCGCCGATATTGGTGAAGATCCCTGCTTCACTGATCGTATCGTGCATGGAGCGGAACACTTCCATCGCTTTTTCATAATGCTTCAGCGCAACTTCATCATCATTAAGCATGTGGCTGATGATCCCGAGATTGCTGTGTGTAGAGCCAATACCCTTTTTGAAGTCCATTTTTTCAAATTGCTCCAGGGCCATTGCATAATATCTTTTCGCTTCCACATAGCGTCCCAGGTCTTTGTAGCAGATCCCTATGTTGTTGTACGACACCGCCAGGCGCCGCTCCTCATGGTGTTCTTCGGAAAGCTTCGCCACTTTCATGAAATACTTTAATGCCTGGTCAAAACGCCCCTGGTTGGAATACATGATGCCCATGGCATTGTAGATCTGCGAAAGCTGGAAGTACATCCCCGCCTTTTCACCGGCTTCAGCAGCTGTGAGATAGCTTTTAAGCGCATCGGGATAATTCAGCTGGCCATAGTAATAATCGGCAATAGCGGCAGCGGAATAGCAGATGCCTTTCTGGTAAGCGATCCGTTTTGCAAGCTCCAGCGCTTCCCTCGCGAACGAAAGCCCTTTTACTCTTTCCTTGCCTTCATATTTATAGGAGATCTTCAGAAGAAGATTTACTTTACCTGTGTCAGTGGTTTCTTTCAGGTAGGCATGGTACAGGCTGTCCACCTTCGCTTTATTCACCTGCGATATTGCAGGCAAAGCAAGGCTGATCAGCACTAAAAGCAGGACCCTTCGCAGTGTACACCTCATCAGCTTATCCGTATCCCGATTATTAAAATATCATCGATCTGCTCCAGGTTGCCTTTCCAGGCCTCGATCGTGCTGTTCAATATATTCTTTTGCTCCTCCATTTCCAGCTTGCTTATTTTCAGAAGCAATTCTTTCAGCTGGGAATATTTGAATTTTTTTCCTCTCGGCCCTCCGAACTGATCGGCATAGCCGTCTGTAAATACATAAAGCACATCGCCCGGCTGCGATTCGAATTCCCTGTTCTTGAATTGCTTCAGCTCTTCTCCAACAAAAACACCAACGGGATGTTTGTCGGCGGCAAACTCGATGAGCTCCCCGTTACGCAACAGCCAAAGCGGGTTGTAAGCACCGGAAAATTCAATCGTCCTGCTCGTTTTGTGAATGCTCAGCAACGCAATGTCCATCCCGTCCCTCACTGTAGCCGTTTCTTCCGATTGGTGAAGGATGTTTGAAATGTTCTTATTCAGGTTGTTGAGGATCAGGAAAGGTTTCGACAAGCCGTAATTAAATACGGCCTGCTGCAGGAGGTTGCTGCCTACAATGCTCATGAAGGCTCCGGGAACGCCGTGCCCTGTGCAATCTGCAGCTGCTACAAGCACCTGGTTCCCCCACTCTTCCACCCAGTAAAAATCCCCGCTCACAATGTCTTTTGGCTTGTACAGGATAAAGCTGTCGGGCACCAGCCGTTTCACCTGGTTCTGCGGTGGCAGGATCGCCAGCTGCAAATGCTTTGCATATTTGATGCTGTCTGTAACCTCTTTGTTCTTGGAAGCAAGCTGGTTGTTCTTCAGCTCGATCTCTTTTTTCTGCTGCGATAAAGCAATGTTCGCCTTTTGCTTTACCTTGTTCCTGTTGAACAGCAGCAGGGCGACAAGGAAGATCAGCGCACAGCCGATGATCCATGCATTCCTCCAGAAGATATGGATTTCCTGGTCTTTCTGCAGCAGCAGGATCTCCTGCTCCTTCTTGTTCGTATCAAAGCGCGTGAGCATCTCATTGATCTGCGCTGAGTTTTCAGTATTGTAGATCGAATCTTTTATCGAATAAAAAAGCGAAAGGTACTTATGCGCCTTTTCAAAATCCTTTTGGCCGAGGTAACAGTTATGAAGGCCTTCATAGCTGGTCTTCAGGTCATCCAGGTCGCCGATCCCTTTTGCAACCGATAATCCCTGGTTATAAAAATCGACCGCATTCCTGTAGTCATTTTTCATGTAATACACCTCCGCCACGTTGTTCAGTGCCATGGATACCATCTGCTTGTTGTCCGTCTGCTTCTGCACCTCCAGTGATTTCCGGAAATATGCCAGGGCATTGTCATAAAATTTTTGCTCCGCATAAATGCTGCCGATATTGTTCAGCATCAGCGCGATCCTCCTTTTATTATCAATTTTTTCAGCGATCCGCAGTGACCTGTTGTAATACTCCATCGCCTTCGTAAAATCACCGAGGTAATAATAGGCCTGTCCGATGTTGCCGTACGACATGGAAATATCCTCATTGCTGCCTATTCCCTTCTCAACATTCTCTTCCCGCATCTTCAGGGCTTTGAAATGGTACTCCAGCGCTTTTTTAAAATCCTGCTGCTCGATGTACACACTGCCGATGTTGTTCAGGCAATCGGCAATTCCGTCTGCATCCTTCATCGCTTCATTCGCGCTCAACGTTTCAAGGAAATTCCGGATCGCTTTTTCATAGTCGCCCAGGTAATAATAATTGTTGCCCAGCTGGTTGGTCACCTTTGCGATCAGTTTCGGGTTGTTGATGCGCTTTGCAATGGCATAGCCGCGGTCGAGGATCTCGATCCCTTTTTTAGGATCTGAATCATTATAGTTATCGGAGAGCTTCAGCAGTGCAGTAACCTTTAGCGTGTCAGGAGCTGAGCTGATCACCAGCTCCATGCTGTCAGCATTCACGCGGGCACTGAGATGCCCGTTGCAGAAAAGGCCCAGCAGGAGAAGCAATTTCCGCATGCGATCCATGATCCGTTCTTTTAGATCCATCAGCTTATTTTTATACCGATTAGTAAAATATCATCGATCTGCTCCAGGCTTCCTTTCCAGTTTTCAAAGGTTTTATCAAACAGCTCATACTGCTCTGCAACCGGCCGGTCAGAGTTCTGCTCCAGCATGCTTTGCAATTGCTTGTACTTGAATTTTTTCCCGGCGGGCCCGCCAAACTGGTCGGCATAGCCATCGGTGAACAGGTACAGCATGTCGCCCGCCTGCAACTGGAACTCGTTGTGTGTGAACGATTGCATCGCCTCACCTACAAATGCGCCTACCGGGAACTTATCTGCCTTCAGCGGGATAAGCCTGTTGTTCCTCACGATCCACAAAGGATTGAAGGCTCCCGCATATTCCAGCATGTTGGTTTTAGGATCGATGCTGACGAGGCAGATGTCCATTCCGTCCTTTACCGTGGAATCGTCTTCCGACTGGTGAAGCATCTTGGAAATGTTTTTATTGAGGTCGTTAAGCACGAGGAAGGGCTTTTCAAGGCCATACACATTCAGCGCCTGGTTCAGCAGGTTGTAGCCGACAATGCTCATGAAAGCCCCCGGAACGCCATGCCCGGTGCAATCCACAGCGGCCACAAATGTTTTTCCTCCCCACTCTTCCACGAAATAAAAATCGCCGCTCACAATGTCTTTCGGCTTGTACAGGATGAAACTGTCGGGCAGCAAGCGCTTCACAAGTGCCTGTGGAGGAAGAATGGCTTCCTGCAGTCGCTTTGCATATTTGATGCTGTCGGTGATCTCTTTGTTCTTGATGCCCAGCTCCTCATTCTGAAGCTCGATCTGCTCCTTCTGCTCAAAAATGTTCTGGTTCTTCGCTTCCAGTGCAAGATTGGCCTTTTGCTTCACCTGGTTGCGGTTATAGAGCAGCAGCGCGATCAGCAGCACAAAGGCGCATCCGCCGATGAGCGAATTGCGGATGAAGGTGCTTTTGCTTTTTTCAGCGGCCTGCGTGATCACCTGGATCTCCTTCTCTTTCTTCAGCAGCTCGATCTCCTTGTTCTTTTTATCCGTGTTGTACTTCGCATCCATCTCCGCGATCTGCGCAGAGCTTTCCTTGTTCAGGATCGAATCCTTCACCGAAGTGTATTCCTGGTGAAACTTCAGCGCCTGCTTATAGTCCTTCAGCTGCTGGTACACGTCCGAAATGGCCTTGTACGATTCGCTCAGCTGCTTCAGCGCACTGATCTCCTTCGCAATGCTGATCGCCTGTGTATAATTCGCGATCGCTTTCGGGTACAGGTGCTGGTCGTTGTAATTCTTTGCGATCGACATATAAGCATAGCACATCTGCGCTTTGTTGCCGATCTCCTTTTCAATGTTCAGGGAGCGCGTGGAAAACTCCAATGCTTCATCGTATTTTTTCTGCTCGATCAGCACATCCGAAATGTTCACACAGGTGGTGGACATCCCCGGCATGTAATTCAGCCCTTCATAAAGCTCCAGCGCTTTTTTGAAGAACATGATGGCAATATCCATTTTTCCCTTGTAATAATTCACTCCCCCGATATTGCAGTAAGCACCGGCCATTCCCTTCTTATCACCCAGCTGTGAATTGATCGTGATCACCTGCATGAAATTATCCAGCGCCTTATCGTAATTCCCCTGCGACCAATAGATGAGTCCCACGTTGTTGAAGGAGCTCGCCATTCCGTTCTGGTTGCCCAGCTCTTCATCGATCTTCAGCGATGTGAGATAATATTCAAGCGCCTTTTCGTATTTGCCCTGGTTCCAGTAAACCATCCCGATGTTGTTATTGGAAGTGGAGATCGAATTCTTATCGTTCAGCTCCTTGCTGATCTTCAGCGAACGGAAATAATAATCCAGCGCCTTGTCATAATTCGCCTGGTTCATGTTGATCATGCCCAGCACGTGCATCGACTTGGCAATGCCTTTCTGAAAACCTGCATTTTCAGCCTTTTGAAGGGCTTTATCGGCATACTCCATTGCTTTCTCGGGAGCATTGTAGCGGTATTCCGATGCAAGGCGGCAAAGCACATTCACTTCAAGCGTATCAGCAGGATGTTTTTTAAGAAGAGCCAGAAGGCTGTCAACGGCATGCTGGTCCTGCGCCTTTAGCATGATAGCGCATAAAAGCAGGAGTACCGTGAAAAATTTTCTATTGATCATAAATGCTTATTCTTTCATCCCGGCTTCACCGGTAATAAAACACTTCAACAAACCCGAAAATTAAAATAAAGAGATGCGTGTAAAAAAGGGTTTCATGCCTTCTGAATTATCCTGCAATATATTAAAATTAAGCGGTATGAAAAATAGTCATGGAAATCCTTTCCAAAAAGCCAAAAAGGCATCAAAAATCAATATGATCCGCCAATTCGTCCTTATTGAAAGCACAGTAGCCTGTTGGAACAGGTTTTGACCGTTCAAAACGGAATAAAAAACAAAAACTATGAACCTGAATAACTTTACTATAAAATCACAGGAAGCGGTGCAGCAGGCAGTACAGCTTGCCACCGTGAACGGTAACCAGGCCGTGGAGAACGGGCATTTGCTGAAAGGGATCCTTGAGGTGGATGAGAATGTAACACCTTTTATCCTCAAAAAACTGAATGTAAATACCCCGATGTTCATCAAGGCATTGGACAAGATCGTGGAAAGCTACCCGAAAGTTTCGGGTGGACAGCCATATTTATCTACTGCTGCCAACCAAACCGTTTCGAAGGCCTCTTCTTACCTGAAAGAATGGGACGATGAATATGTTTCCATCGAACATTTGCTCTGGGGAATGCTTTCTACAAAAGACTCCGTATCGCAGTTGATGAAAGACAATGGCGTTACTGAAAAAGACCTGAAAGCAGCCATCGCAGAGCTTCGCAAGGGTGCCAAGGTAACCAGCCAGACAGCTGAGGATACTTACAATGCATTGAACAAATATGCCATAAATCTCAACTCCCAGGCAAAAAAAGGAAAGCTGGATCCCGTGATCGGAAGGGATGAGGAGATCCGCAGGGTGCTGCAGATATTGTCCCGCCGCACAAAGAACAACCCGATCCTTGTAGGTGAGCCGGGAGTGGGTAAAACAGCTATTGCGGAAGGACTTGCCCACCGGATCATTAACGGCGATGTGCCGGAGAACCTGAAATCAAAACAGATCTATTCGCTTGACATGGGCTCGCTCGTAGCAGGTGCAAAATACAAGGGAGAATTTGAAGAGCGCCTGAAATCTGTGGTGAAGGAAGTGATCTCCGCAGAGGGAGAGATCATCCTGTTCATTGACGAGATCCACACCCTTGTAGGCGCCGGTGGCGGCGAAGGAGCCATGGATGCGGCAAACATCCTGAAGCCGGCGCTTGCCCGCGGCGAATTGCGCGCCATTGGTGCAACCACCCTGAACGAGTTCCAGAAATATTTTGAAAAAGACAAAGCCCTTGAAAGGCGCTTTCAGAAAGTAATGGTGGATGAGCCTTCGGGCGAGGATGCCATCTCGATCCTGCGTGGAATAAAGGAAAAATACGAGAGCCATCACAAAGTAAGGATCAAGGATGAAGCGATCATAGCAGCCGTAGAGCTCTCGCAACGATACATCAACGACCGTTTCCTGCCGGACAAGGCCATTGACCTTATGGATGAGGCGGCTTCCAAGATGCGGATGCAGATCAACTCCATGCCCATAGAGCTTGACGAGGTGGAACGCAAGATCCGCCAGCTGGAAATTGAGCGGGAAGCGATCAAAAGGGAAAACAACAGGAAAAAGCTGGATGACCTGAATAAGGAAATCGCGGAATTATCCGACAAGCGTACAAGCTTACGGGCGAAATGGCAGGGCGAGAAAGAAGTGGTGGAAGGCATTCAGAAGGTGAAAGAGCAGATGGAGCAGCTGAAGTTTGAAGCGGAGCAGGCGGAGCGAAACGGCGACTACGGAAAAGTAGCCGAGATCCGCTATGGGAAAGTGAAGGAGCAGGAAGCCCAGCTCAAAATATTTGAAAGCAAGCTGGCGGAGATGAAGCAAAGCGGCTCGCAGATGATCAAGGAGGAAGTGGACAGCGAGGACATTGCGGGCGTTGTTGCAGGCTGGACAGGCATTCCCGTAGCGCGCATGATTCAGAGCGAGCGGGAGAAGCTGCTGAAGCTGGAAGATGAGCTGCACAAGCGCGTGGTAGGACAGGATGAAGCCATTGAAGCGATCAGTGATGCCGTACGCAGGAGCCGTGCGGGGCTGCAGGACAGCAAACGCCCGATCGGATCCTTCATTTTCCTTGGTACTACAGGCGTTGGTAAGACCGAACTGGCAAAAGCCCTTGCCGACTTCCTTTTTAATAATGAGAACAGCATGACCCGCATCGACATGAGCGAATACCAGGAGCGCCATGCCGTAAGCCGCCTCGTGGGCGCGCCTCCGGGATACGTGGGATACGATGAAGGCGGACAGCTGACCGAAGCGGTGCGCAGAAGGCCCTACAGTGTGATCCTGCTGGATGAGATCGAAAAAGCGCACCCGGATGTGTTCAACATCCTGCTGCAGGTGCTTGACGACGGCAGGCTGACGGATAACAAAGGCCGCGTGGTCAACTTCAAGAACACGATCATCATCATGACTTCCAACATGGGCTCACACCTCATCCAGGAGAACTTTGAGAAGATGAACGAGGGGAACAAGGACGAGATCATCGCGAAGACCAAGGTGGAAGTGTTTGAGCTGCTGAAAAAGTCGATCAGGCCCGAGTTCCTGAACAGGATCGATGAAACGATCATGTTTACGCCGCTTACACGGGAAGATGTACAGAAGATCGTGGAGCTGCAGTTCAACGGCCTTGTGAAAACGCTGAAGGAAAACGACATTCACCTTACTGCAACCGAAGCGGCCATTGACTGGCTGGCTCAGCTCGGCTTCGATCCGCAGTTTGGCGCGAGGCCTGTGAAGCGGGTGATCCAGAAACGTGTACTGAATGAGCTTTCCAAGCAGATCCTTGCCGGGAAGATCCAGAAGGATGCAGAGATCGTACTTGACCTCGATAAAAACGAGTTCATTTTCAGGAATGCAGGAAAAGAAAACGCCGGATAAAAATTAACCCCTGCCAGGAGTTTAGGCCCTGGCAGGAGTTAGCGCAACTATTTGCATTCAAGAGCTAAACAATCTGATGTTAATATATGTTAACTATATACTAACTGGCATATTAATTGAGTTTTAAAACATAACACCAATAAACAACAACAAAATGAAAACAAAAAAATTAGTTACAGAAGATAACCGCCCCCGTTTTAAAGTTCAGATCGACTATAAAACCGTGATCACAGTACGTACAATGGAAGCGGTTAAATCCTGGATACAGCGTTATCCGGCTGCCAAACTGGTTGACTGATCTGTCAGCATCCAAAACAACATCCCCTACAGGCGTTCTTTCAATCTCCATGATTGAAACAGCGCCTTTTTCTTTTTCCGGCCGGTTTTGACTGCCATTTTAGGGTATTTATCTAAATTATCTTCTCCGCCACTTTTCAATGCTCTATATTTGCGGCCTCCAAAAAACGGAACAACCAAAATGAAAAAAATCGCATTGCTTTTTACCCTCCTGTGCACTCTTTTTACAGGCACCTCCTTCGCGAAGAATGAACCTGCTGAGGAGATCCAGGAAATAGATAATTCGATCATCATTGCGCGGATCAGCAATGAAGATATACAGGTAAGCATTCCTTCACCCATCTTCTCTTTTACCGATGCTGAAATCAAGTTAAAATTCATCAATCCTGAGCACACCAAGCTGCTGCTGAACAAGAACAAAATTGAGTTCATCATCAACGGGGAACCAACAATACTCGAATTTGTGAATGGGGAAGCCGGCTTTAAGCACCGCTTCGATACATCAAAGAATCTTTCGATCTATGCCGAAGATTTTTCCTTCAGCAAAAATGTGACAGTGTACCCGCTTTGGGCAATCCTCATCCCTGTCATTGTAATCGTGCTGTATCTGCTGAAGCGGATGCTCACAAAAAAGTAAAACACCAGGCATGTTTAAGAAAGCGCCCCTGCAAATCATCTGCAGGGGCGTTTTTTTTGGGATCGACTCCGCAAAAAATTGATTAATATTGCAGCCTAAAACAGCATGAATGAATAATTTTGAGCGGTTTACCAAAAAGATTTTCCAGAACTTCGGGATCCTCGTCCGGAAATACAACCCGGCCACCAGCGAAGAGCTGAGGCGCATCCGTCTTTTTGAGCATTATCATGTTGACCTCGTGTTCGATATCGGCGCGAACAAAGGCCAGTATGCGACCGGGATCATGGATGCAGGCTACAGGAACAAGATCGTTTCATTTGAGCCGCTCAGCTCAGCACATTCCGTGATCGATTCACTCAGCAAAAATTACGGCAACTGGGCCATTGCACAGCGCTGCGCAATTGGAAGCGCAAAGGAAGAGATCGAGATCAACATTTCCGCAAATTCCGTGAGCAGTACCCTGCTGAACATGCTCGACACACACCTGGAAGGCGCTCCCGAATCGAAGATCATCGGCAAAGAAAAAGTGCAGGTTTATCCGCTGGATGAGATCGCAGAAGAATACATCAAAGGCAGCAAAAATATTTTCCTGAAAATAGATGTGCAGGGCTTTGAACAGGAAGTGCTGAAAGGCGCGCAGGGCATGCTTGAAAAAGCAAAAGGCGTTGAAATGGAAATTTCACTCGTACCTTTGTACCAGGATCAGAGCTGGCTGCTGGCCGAGATCCTCGACTACATGACAAAAAAAGGATTCACACTTGTCAGCATCGTACCTGCATTCACCGATCACAAAAGCGGCAAAGTGCTGCAATGCAACGGCATTTTTTTCAGAGATTAAGATCAATTTCGAACGTCATTGCGAGGAAGGTACGACCGAAGCAATCTCATTATAAAACATGCCAGTTCAACCGAAAATATCGATCATTACAGTTGTATACAATGGCGTTCAGCTCATTGAACGCACGATCCTGAGCGTACTTTCCCAAACCTACACTAATATCGAATACGTGATCATCGACGGCGCTTCCACTGACGGCACGCTCGAGCTGATCGAAAAACACGAAGAAAAGATCGCGCTGATCCACTCCGGGAAAGACAACGGCATTTATGATGCAATGAACAAAGGCCTGAAGGATTCGAGCGGCGATTATGTATTGTTCCTCAATGCCGGCGATGAGCTGTTTGCCGCTGACACCATTGAAAAGGTTTTTGACATTGCCGTGGATGCGGATGTTTTTTACGGCAACACTGCCGTTGTAAGCGAAAAAGGAATTGTGCTTGGCGACAGGCGCCTCTCTCCTCCCGGGCACATGAACTGGAAAAGCCTGCGATACGGTATGTGTGTATCCCATCAGTCCTTTATTGCCAAGCGATTATTGTGCGATTTCTATAACACGGATTATAAAATAGCAGCGGATATCGACTGGGTGATCAATGTGCTGAAGCAGTCGGATAAGGTGATCAACACACACAACTACATTTCAAAATTCCTTGAAGGCGGCACCTCCAACAAGCGCAGAAAAAAAGCGCTGCTGGAGCGCTTCTTCATTATGGTAAAACATTATGGCTTTTTTCAGACGATCTTCAATCACATCGTGATCCTGTTCAGGTATCCTTTTCACAGGTTGACGAAAAAGTCGATGACGTAATCCATGTCTTCCTGGCGTCAGTCGAGCGTCACGCTTTTTAGTTTGCCCACTTTAAGTGTACTCTTTTTACAATGGCCTCAGTTCGGGTAGCGAGGTACGAGCGTACCGGGAACAAGTGAACGAACTGAGCTGCGATTAACACTTCTCGATACGCTTCATTTCATTACACACTCGGTTGACATCCCCTTATAACATCCGCTGCGGTTTCATATAATACAAGATCCACAATGAAAGGCCCGGCACTCCCCAGGTAATGAACAATAGCCAAAGATCTGTATTTTGAAAAAAGGTGCCCCTGAACAAGCTCTTTATGGAGAAATAAACATCGGAGAGTAAAAGAAAAGCAACAAGAGAAATTGCCAGGATCCATCCTACCTTATTGTTCCGGATGGTTTGGAATGCAAGAAGAAATAACGTTCCGCCGAAAAAAAGCCAGATCTCTGTATTCTCCCGATGTTGCGAAATATGATGCGCGAACAACTGGTCAAAAAGGTCGGCAAGCACAGGAAGAAACCAAAGTATGAATGCGAAGGCGTATAAAAGCCGCTGGTAAAGGTCGATCGCAAGGATTCCTTTTACCCGGTTAATTATTGAACGAATGAATTTCATGGCAAACGGTCAAAAGCAAATAGAGCAGACTGCTAACATTTATGGGATCCCGTGTCGAAGCACGGGATGACGAATCCTTATTGGAGTTTGCAAGCACTCCCAGCTACCTCCTTTCTCCTCCCTCCTATTCTAACTACAACTTCTTCAGCAAAGCCTCACAATCCTTTTTCGCCTTGATGTCATCTTCATTCGAAGGAACGATCTCCAGCGCTTTTTGTGCCCAGAGCTTCGCCTCTACCGATTTGCCCATTTCATAATAGGTCTCCGCCAGCTCATACTGGTGGTTCATGTATTTGGGCTCGAGCGCAATGGCGGACATGAATGCTTTGATCGCATCTTCGTACGAGCCACCGGGAGGAACGCCACCGAAGAAGGAATTGATCATCGCTTTTTCAAAAGCATTGAAGCCTGCAATGGTCCTGTGCCAGCGGCCAAGGATATGATAAGCGCCTGCCAGCTTCGGGTTCAGCGCAATGGACCTGTCCACCTGCGCTTTGATCAGCTTTGCATTCGCGATCTTTTGCTTGGAGCTTGCATTCTCATTGATGCGGCCCAATGCCATCGCATATGCATAATGTGCATCCGCACTCGCTTCATTCACTTTGATCGCCTTTAAAGCCAGCCATTCTGCAGATTTGTAATATTTCATCTTCTCCGCTTCCGGCGCATAATAGTAACCGTATTTGGAATAACAGTAGCTGCCGTACTGCAGGTAGTTCACATTGGCTGAATCTGCTTTAAGCAGGGCCTGGAACAAAGGAAATGCTTCCTTGTACTTGTATTCCACTTTGAGCTTGTAGGCTTTGCTGTACAGCTCATCGTTCTGAGCTATTACGCTTACAGTGAAGCAGCTCAGTACTACCATTGCGATGCTTGTTATTTTTTTCATTGTCGGTTGTTTAGTGTTAGTAATATAAATCGTAATATCATATAGGTTTCTTAACTAGAGATCGCCCTCACATGTTCTCGACTTCGCTCGAACTGGCAGCGCGGTTTGTCGTCCCGAGCTTGCCGGGGCTCTTATTCCTTTGCGTGCTTTGCGCCTTTGCGAGAAAAAGAAACACACTGGTTCGCAAATTCTGTATTAAAATTAGCGTCAGTTCGAGTAGCGAGGCACGAGCATATCGAGAACAAGCTCACACACTTTCTCGATACTCTCCCTTCGGTCGAACTCGAAATGACCTCCACACCAGACCTGTAAATCCATCCTACTTCGCGATCTGTATTAAATTGATCATTATGACTATTCCTACAA
>JAOQAD010000019.1 GCA_025963775.1 Bacteroidota bacterium
CAACCGTCATCCCGTGCCCCGACACGGGATCTGTTTTTTGGATCCTGCTAACATTTATGAGATCCCGTGTCGGGGCACGGGATGACAGCTTCGGGTAGATATTAATTATAAAATTAAACTTAGCGTCTCCGCCTTTGCGGTAAGAAAACATGAAAGCATCCCAACAATGGTTCGAACAACAGCAATGGAAGCCCCATTCCTTTCAGCGTGAAGCCTGGAAGAGCATTGCAGCGGGCAATTCCGGGCTGCTGAACGCGCCTACAGGTTACGGAAAAACATTCGCGATCTGGTTCGGGGTGCTGCAGCATTACCTGGATCAGAAGAAAAACCCGTCGGGCTTGCATTGCTTGTGGATCACGCCGCTGCGCGCCCTTTCGAAGGAAATTTTAAATGCGGCCAAACAGGTGAGCCATGACCTGGAGCTTACTTATACAATTGGTTTGAGGACAGGCGATACAACACCCGCAGAGCGTGCAAGGCAGAAAAAGAAAATGCCGCAGGGACTGATCACAACACCCGAAAGTGTTCACCTGATGATGGCGCAGAAAGGCTATGCGGAGGTGTTCAGGAACTTACAGTTCGTAGTAGTGGATGAATGGCATGAATTGTTGGGAAGCAAGCGGGGTGTGCAGATCGAGCTGGCTTTGTCGAGATTGCGTGCGATCAATCCGCAACTGAAAGTATGGGGCATCTCTGCAACCATCGGCAACATGGAAGAAGCGAAAGAGATCTTACTTGGAGCTGAACATGAAAAAGGCGTGATGATCAGGGCGAACATAAAAAAGAAAATGGTGGTGGAGACCGTGCTGCCTGATCAGCTCGAAAAGCTGCCATGGGCGGGACATCTCGGCCTGCGTCTCGTAGATAAAGTGCTGCCGATCATTCATGCGAACAATTCAACCCTGCTGTTCACTAACACGCGCTTCCAGGCGGAAACATGGTACAGGCATTTACTGCAGACTGATCCTTCCCTTGCAGGTGTGCTGGCTTTGCATCACGGATCGCTGGGAGAGGAAACACGGCAATGGGTGGAAAATGCGCTGCACGAAGGGCGGCTGAAAGCGGTGGTCTGCACGAGCAGCTTAGATCTCGGTGTTGATTTTCGCCCTGTGGATACGGTGGTGCAGATCGGCTCGCCGAAAGGGATTGCGCGCTTCATGCAGCGCGCCGGAAGAAGCGGGCACCAGCCGGGAGCGACAAGCAGGATCTATTTTGTGCCCACACATTCCCTTGAGATCATTGAAGGCAGCGCCATGCGTTATGCGATCACGCACAACAAAATGGAAAGCCGCATTCCCTTCATCCGTTCTTTTGATGTGCTGGTGCAATACCTTGTCACGCTGGCTGTTTCGGATGGCTTTGAGCCGAAGCAGGTCTATAATGAGATCGTACAAACGCATTGTTATAATTCGGTGACAGAAGCTGAATTCAACTGGTGTTTACATTTTATTACGCAGGGTGGAAAATCATTATATGCATACGATGAATTTCACAAAGTGGTGATCGAGAATGGGATCTACAAAGTGGTCGACCGCCGGATTGCCCTGCAGCACCGCCTGAGCATGGGAACCATTGTAAGCAGCACCATGCTCACTGTAAAATTTGTTTCGGGAAAATACCTTGGAAGCATTGAGGAATGGTTCATTTCAAGATTGAAGCCGGGAGATGTGTTTTGGTTCGCCGGCCGCAACCTGGAACTGGTGCGTGTAAAGGATATGATGGCACAGGTACGCCCGAGCAAGAGCAAGAACGGGATCATTCCTTCCTGGGAAGGCGGGAAGATGCCGCTTTCCTCGCAGCTGGCAGAGATGATCCGCCACCAGGTGAATGAATACCAGGAAGGAAATGTGAAAGACAAAGAATTAAAATTTCTTGCACCATTGCTGGAAGAGCAGCGCAAACGATCGGTACTGCCGCATGAGAACGAATTGCTGATCGAGAAGGTGGCCACGCGGGAAGGCTGTCATGTGTTTGTATATCCTTTTGAAGGAAGGTATGTGCACGAAGGCATGGCAGCGATCATGGCCAACCGCATCGCTATGTTCAAGCCGATCACCTTTTCCATCGCGATGAATGATTATGGCTTTGAATTGCTCAGCGACCAGGACATCCCGATCGAGGATGCGATCGACAGCGACCTGTTCTCATCAAAGCACCTGACTGAAGACATAACGAAAAGCATGAACACCACCGAAATGGCAGCACGCAGGTTCCGCGACATTGCTGCGATCGCCGGGCTTGTGTTCACCGGTTTCCCGGGAAAGCAGATCAAGACCAAACATCTGCAGGCGTCTTCTAAATTGTTTTTCAGCGTGTTTGAAGATTATGAAAAAGATAATCTCCTGCTGAAAGAAGCTTACGATGAGCTGTATGATTTCCAGCTGGAGATCGCCCGCTTGCGCAAAGCGTTCGAGCGCATCGAAAAGCAGAAGATCGTGCTGCAGTATCCTGAGCGTTTTTCGCCTTTTTCATTCCCGATCTTTACTGAGCGCTGGCGCGAGAAATTCAGTAACGAGGATATTGAAGCAAGGGTGATGAAGATCAAAGCGCAGATCGAGAGGGATTAACGGAATCGGTGCGGTTGTCAGTTCGAGCGGAGTCGAGAACGTGCGTAAACGCAGCATCAGTTCCCTCCTTTCAGGAGGGTTAGGGTGGTCCCTGCAAGTTCAACCACCCCTGTTCCCTCCTAAAAGGAGGGGGAACGCTCCGGAGAAAAACAAGAAACAAAACAAGAGAATTATAAATGCAACTCAAATTACTAAATACCATCGTTGAGCTCCTCCCGGAAAAGGCCATGTTCCTCCCGGAAACAAACACATTGGTGATCGCCGACATTCATCTCGGCAAGGCCATGCATTTCCGGAAGAACGGAATCTCTATTCCTCCGCAAAGCGCGGAGCGCGATTACATGCGCCTGAACGCACTGATAGAGCGCAAGCAGCCGCAGCGGATCATCGTGCTCGGCGATCTTTTTCACAGCACACACAACAGCGAATGGAATTTATTTTGCGAGTTTGTTGCTTACAGGTCAGGCATCCGCTTTATGCTCATCATTGGCAATCACGATATCCTCGACCGGAATTATTATAACAAGCTTTGCCTGGAAGTGATCGATCATACACTCGAGCTCCAGGACCTGATCCTGTCGCACGAGCCTTTAAAAAAAGTCCCTGATGGAATGGTGAATATCGCCGGGCATATTCATCCCGGTTTTGTTTTGCAGGGACGAGGCAGGCAGAACATCAAGCTGCCCTGCTTTTATTTATTGCCTAATCAATTGATCCTCCCGGCATTCGGGAGCTTAACGGGGTTGTACCGCTTGGAGAAGGTGAGGAACGCGGAAGTGTTTGTGGTGGCGAATGAGAGGGTGATAGAGGTGTGATTAATTTAGATAAATTTGTTTAGTATTCGTGTATTTTTTTATTAACTCAGTTTTGACATTTTGATAGCACCAAACTTAGCATTATTGATTTTTCCAAAACCAAATTGAACTTTATCACCTTCTTTTAAATGATCAAACTCTATATCTGATAAACTTGCTTCACGGAAATAGATGCGTCCTTGTACTTCACCCGAAGCAAGCTTAATATAGCCATATTTAGTCGGCTCTTTGTAAATTTTAAGAACTACACCAGAATAATCGCTTTCCTTTGGTTCAAGGTTAATTATTTCAAGATGATTTACTGCCGATTTCAGTTTTATTCCAAAGTCTGAAATGGTATTTTGAGGCTTACTTGTCTGTACTGATGTTCTTAAACCTTTTAATTTGTCCATTTTCTTTTTAAACCTTGTGCTATATCTTTCTGGAAAATTTTGCATAGCATATTCACAAATTTCGATAGCATATGACTTATTGTGAATTCGATAGCATATGTCTACAAATCCTTCTAAAGCAAGCGTAATGTCGTTAATTTCTTCAGATGTTAAACCTTTTGCAATATTAAAAGATTTTAACTGAGCAATCAGCAAATGACCATAATTTTTGAAAATCCGTTGTAATTCGTCCTTAATTCTGTTTCTGTTCCCATATTCTCTATCAAACCGATCATTCCAATAAAAGCATTCTCTCATTACAATTAGTCCTAATAAATGAATTTTTTGATTTTTCGAAAGACTAACTTTTTTAACAGAGTATTTTGCATGAAAATCTTCTAGGATTTTAATTGCCTTCTCTTTATTAATTGACCAAGAATAGCTCGAATATCTTTTTAATACTTCAAATTCATAAAATCGATCAAAGTATTCATCAAAGGTTTTAATGGCAAGATCCTTTTCACTCCGGTGATTAAATAAAAAATCAGCAAGGTCTAAGAGTGCTTCAAGCTTAACGTTATACGAAAAATCTTTACCTTGTTTAAGGATTTCGCGATATTGCTGAACAGTTGTTTCTGGATTTGATTGATGACGTAAAGATTTCACATGACTTAGTAAAGCTCGGTCCGTGTCGGTGGTGATATTAGCTTTTATTCTGTCATAAATCGCTTTAGTTCCTCCTTTAAAAGTGTCACTCCGTCTATCATACTCTTGTTTCATAATTTCAAGAATGTCTTTGGAATCTACTTTATAAGAACCATCCTCATCAATTTCTAATAAGCGAAGTTTTACTAACTTGTCTAAGGAAAAATTAAATAAAGATTCATCTTCATCTTTTTTGTTTAAAATTAATTTTATATGCTTTACTAGACTGGTTAACGTGTCTTGTGGAGTGAGGAGTCCTACCACTGTGAAAATATCTTGTGCAAGCTTGTCTCCTTCAAGCTGCTTGTAATTCCTTCCATATAAAAATTCATTGCGTTCGGATCTGGAATTTATTCTTTTAACCTCTTTTAAAAAATCCGCACTAAGTTTATCCTTCTGGACAAAACAATTGACAAAACGGATTATTTCAATTGGCTTACCTAAGGTTATTTTATGAATTTCCTTTTTATTGTCACCTTTTTCAATTTCAAGTGCTACTTCCTTTAGTTGGAAATCAGTATAATTATGCTCAAAAGATAAAACATCCAATAAAAATTTTATGGTATTAGAAACATCTAATTCATTTGTCTGAATATCATCTCCAATTTTTAGAAAACTATTTCGCGTCGTTATGATAACCTTATGATATGTTGTGTTTAATTGTTTAATAAAATTTGTTATTTTCTCTTTATCAACATCTTCGAAAGTTTCATAATCATCGATTACAAATAACATCTTGGATTTCTCTGTAATTATTTTTTCTATGTTGTCGGATTCTTCCGAGTAGATTAAAAGATTTAATTTTTTTATAAATTCATCGAATGTAGTAACTCTATTTTCTAAATTTATTGAGACTATTTTTCCAGTAAATTTGTTTAATTCTCTATCTTTTGCAGTTAAAAAAATGATAAATTCGAATGGCTTTTTTTCGCTAAGCGCTAATTCTTCACATATTTTCTGAACGGTAGCTGTTTTCCCATTTCCTCCATGACCCCATAAGGTTATACACACGGAAGATCCTTTTTCTTTCCCAATCAAGAAGTCGTAAACTTTTGTCTTAATACTTCCAACCTCAATATATCTTTTATAATTCGGATGGAAATTATTTATTATACAACCGTTCGGTTGGCGCCTAAGAATTCCATTATTGGCACTGAATTCAAATTCTTCCCAACATTTTGTGAAATTTTTGTCTGATTTATCAATTCTATTATATCTTATTTTACCTAAAAGCGGTTGTTGGATATTTCTATATACATATAGTCCATCATCAGTAGTTTCAATGTGTATAAATGGAGAAAGTCGAAAATAACTATTTGCTTCAAACGATGCATAAAGATTTCCGATCTCAAACTCTGTAATTTCTTTAGAACATCTCCAATTGCTTCTAATATCTCCTTCATAATCGTAAATAGTACCTGTATATTCTTCGGATATTCCATCAAATCCCTGACAAATGATTAGATCAACCTTTCTGTTTAATATTTCTATCCCTAAACTTAAAAGCCTTTGATACCATTTGTCAAATGCTGCTGAAAAGTTTCGATAGTCGTCTTCTAAGCTATACCCGTGACCAATTAGATCATTTCGTAATTCCGCATAGCTCGAAAGCCCGTGATCAGCTTCATCTTTAGTTTTATTTTTTGTTAACTCCTTTTTTGTATCTAATCTTTGAATAAGACTAGCAATTGTTCCAATGGAAGGTTTTTGTATATCTCTAATTATATTCCCTTGGGAGACAAAATCATCGATACCTATTTCCTCGAAATTTTTATTCCAAAAATAAGATAGTAATAAGAAAAACGCATATTCTACTCTTACTTGATGATAAATTTTTGCTTCAGCCGTTCCTTCAAAACGTTTTATCTTTTTTTCAATTGTTCGTAAAATATAGTCCATAATTAATCTTGTTAAGTATTTGTCCGGGACTCAAATATAATATATTTTATTGTCCACATCTATCCGTAAAATTCCGATAAATCATGGGTAAAAACACCCATATTTAACTTGTAACAAATATCAACTATTTAAATAAAAGTGCAATGGACACTTTTAGGATTTTGTGACATCCCACCCATTCTTGGAAGAAAAGCAAGCTGAATTAAGCTATATAATCTGTGGGATAAGAAAAGACTGCAACCTGCGGCTATATGCAACCCACGTTCTCGATACGCTTTCCAAAAAGGGAAGGGCAACGAACTGACATCGCGCAATGATAAATTATCTGTAAAAATTATAGGAAGACGAATCTGTGAATCTGTGGCAAAACACCTCCCGCGTCTTTGCGCCTTAGCGGTAAATAAATCACTTCTTAAACACACTATCCAAAATTCCCTTATTTACCTGGTAATTCGTAAGTGTGATAAAGATCTTTCCCTTCTTATTCTCGTTCTCTTTTTTCTTCTTTTCATCCGTAGTGTTATTAATGTCCGTAGCAACACCTTTCGGGATCTTGAATTTTTTAATGTCGACGGAAAAGATCATTTTGTCAGGAAGTCCGTATGCGGCTTGCGCTCCGTAGGTATATTCCGTAAGGATGGTGCCGTTTGATTTCGTTGTCAGCTGTGATTTGAGAATAAGATTTTGTTTCGTGTCGATCCAGAGGCGGCCGAGGATCAGGTCGCTGGTATCGGAAAGCGGGATGATGTTAACGATGGTGGTGAGTGTTCCTGCGATCATCTCTGTGCCTTGCGCAACGGCAGTGTAGGAATTGGTATCTGCAAGCATTTTCGATGCCTGGTCGAAGCCCTGCCGCGGAACAATGGCAATGCTTTTCGATTCCACTTTGAATTTATCCTTCTGTTTGAAATAGATCTTTGCGTCGATCGGCAGCATGCGGATAAAAGGCATGTCCACTTTGATGTTGGCCTGTACTGTATAGTCCTTTGCTTTTTGCAGTTTGCTGTAAACGCCGCGAAGGATCTGGTTGGCGTTGGTTTGTGCAGAGAGGGAAGAGGAGGTAAGGAAGATGAACAGGAGGCTCACGCACGTTCTCGATACGTTTCGCTGAAATAGCGAAACACCCGAACTGACGGCGCGGCCACTACGATTATGTTTAAATAAACTCATGATAAAATATCTTTTTTGTTGAATTTATACATGGCAATGCCTAACAAACCAACAATGTGAACAAGCAGAATAACAATTGAATTAATGATCTTTTCCGTTGGCAGCGGGTCTTCGAAGAAGCTGCGCCATGCCATCATGTGGGTGGTGAACAGGTAGGGCTGGATCTTTTGCAAAACCGGTACATCCAGCGCACCGATGATGTTGAACAGGATGATGATGGCCATCGTGGAAACGATCGGGCCGATGGAATTTTCTGAGAAGCAGGAAAGCGTTAATGACAATGTTGCCACTGTTGTGAGCGATAAAAATGCAACGCTGAATCCCAGTGCGAACCTCCAGCCGAGGTCGTGCTCCTGCAGCACGATGAGCCCGTCGCTGTTGAGCACCATCAGGTCGCCGCTGCCGAACATCCACTTGCCGACGATCAGCGCCATGAATCCCATCCACAATAAAATGATGAAGGTATAAGCACATCCTGCAAGGTATTTTGAGAACAATATTTTTGTACGTGATACCGGTTTTGTCAGCAGCAGCCGGATCGTGCCCATGGCGCCTTCTCCCGAAACAAGGTCTCCTGTTACCAGTGCGATCAGCAGCGGAACGTGAATGATGAGCATCTGCAGGATGATGAACGCGATAAGGTTGCCATTTAAAATATTTCCTTCGAAAGAAAGTGATTGCTCAAAAGGTGCTGTAACAAAAGAGATGAAATTCATTCCATCTGCCTTCATTGCGAACAGGATGATGCCCACGATCAGCGTGATGGCACCAAGGCCAATGTAGCTGCGCGGTTTGGCTGCGATCTTGATGAATTCGTTATAAGTGCTTTTCCAGAACATCAGGCGTTGATCAGCTTTAAAAAATAATCTTCGAGCTTGCGTTTGGCTTCAATGGAAAAAACATCGACACCGTTATCGCAGAATAATTTATTGACCACAGGGATCTTCTCCTGTGAAATATGAAGCAGCAAATTGTTGTTGTCTATCTTGTCAATTGCGGTTGACAGCGATGCGTTCGCGAGAAGCTGTTTTGCTTTTTCAATGTTGTTCACCGAAAAGGCAACGATCAGCTCCTGTGCATTCAGCAGCTCGGAGACGGAGCCCTGCACAATGGTTTTGCCCTTGTTGATGATCACCATGCGGGTGGCGATCAGCTCGATCTCGGAAAGAATGTGCGATGAAAGCAGTACGGTTTTATTGCGCTCGTTCTTTAATTGTAAGATCAGGTTGCGGATGTCGATGATGCCCTGCGGGTCAAGCCCTGTGGTCGGTTCATCGAGGATAATAAGCTCCGGATCGTGAATAAGTGTCTGCGCAATGCCCAGCCGCTGTTTCATGCCGTGGGAGAAACCGCCGAGTTTGTCTTTCTCTCTTCCTTTCAGGCCAACAAATTCAATGATCTCGTGCACTTTGCTTTTGGTAACATTCACACCGGATAAGCGTGCAAAGATCTCGAGATTCTTCTCTGCGCTGAGGTATTTGTAAAAATCAGGTTTTTCAACAATGCAGCCGATGCGCTGTAAAATGTAATTACGGTCGGTACGGAGATTTTTTCCGAAGAGCCGGATCTCGCCTGCTGTCGGCCGGATCAGCGAAAGCATGGTGCGGATGGTGGTGCTTTTCCCAGCGCCGTTCGGGCCGAGAAAGCCATATACATCACCGCGGTACACATCAAAGCTTACATCTTCCACGGCCTTAAACTTTCCGTAGTGTTTAACAAGATGGCTGACTTCGATTATTTTATCTTCTCCGGGCATGGTTGAAATTCAGGAGCAAAGTTAGGCTTTATAGAGATTGAAGGGATGTTAAATAGTTTTAAAATTCCATATGCGCGTTGTCATGGTGAGCCTGTCGAAACATGTGGGCTGGCTCTGCACGTTCCCGACGGAGTTTCCTGAGTAAGCCGAAAGGCCCGAACTGGCAAGGCGCTTGTCATCCCGAGCTTGCCCGAGGGATCTTATTCCATGCCTTACGTGAAATATTCTACCGTCCTTTCCCGATACATTTTTCCGAAAGGGAAAAATACTCGAAATGACGGTGTAATCGCGCAAGCGATAAAATCTGCAATGAATTTAAACCATAGAAATCTGCGAATCTGTGGCGGTTTTATTCAGCAACATTCCCCAAAGCCTTTTTATAGGCTGCCAGCACCCGTGTTCTCGCAAAGGTATGTTCCACGACCGGGCTCGGATAGCTCAGCTCTTCGAGGTCGGGCACCCATTTGCGGATGTATTCCAGGTTTGGATCAAAGCGCCTGGTTTGCTCATAAGGATTGAACACCCGGAAATACGGTGCGGCATCACAGCCTGAGCTGGCAGCCCATTGCCATCCGCCATTGTTTGCCGAAAGGTCGAAGTCCAATAGCCTTTCTGCAAAGTACGCTTCGCCCCAGCGCCAGTCGATCAGCAGGTGTTTTACAAGAAAACTTGCGGTGATCATCCGCACGCGGTTGTGCATGAAGCCTGTTGCATTCAGCTCCCGCATTCCGGCGTCAACAATGGGATAGCCTGTTTCACCACGGCACCAGGCAGCAAATTCAGCTTCATTGTTCCGCCATGGGATCTTATCGTATTGCTTTTTAAATGCCCCTTTTGTAACATGCGGAAAGTGAAAAAGGATCATCATGTAGAATTCGCGCCAGATAAGCTCATTCAGCCATTGCTCGTTCAGCCTTATTGCTTTTTCTACGAGTCCGCGGATGCTCACGGTGCCGAACCGTAAATGAAGGCTCAGCCTGCTGGTGCCTTCTACAGCAGGAAAATCACGGTGATCATGGTAATGCGCGATCAGGTCTTCATTCAATAACGGAGTGGAGAACCGTGTGCCTGTTGGCTGAAAGCCCAGGTCTTTTAATCCGGGAAACGGAAAAGGTTTTGTACGGAAGAAATGCTGAACGTGATTTTTTACCGGGTGACAGCGAAAGGGAAATTCAGCCAGTTTGTTTTTCCATTTTCGCATGTACGGAGTAAATACAGTGTAAGGAAGCCCGTCATCTTTGGTCACTTCCGATTTTTCAAAGATCACCTGGTCTTTGAACGTGTGAAAGCCGATCTTATTTTTTTCAAGGTATTCCTGAACAGATTGATCACGTGCAATAGCATAAGGTTCATAGTCGTGGTTGGTATAAACGTTCTTTACGGGATAATCCGTGATCAGTTTTTTGTACGCATCCAGCGGCTTGTCATGCAGGATCAGCAATGAGCTTCCGAGCTTTTCCAATTGCTCCTGCAATTTTTTCAGCGCAAGCAAAATAAACTCCACCCGCCTGTCTTCCTTATTTTCCAGCTTATCAAGGATCCCGGGGTCAAAAATAAAAACAGGAAGAACATTCTTATGGTCTTTCAATGCATGGTATAAGCCAGCATTGTCGTCTAAGCGCAAATCCCTCCGGAACCAAAAGATGCTTACGTCTTTCATACTTTTGTGATCCGGGAGCAGCCGGGGGATTTGCTATGCGGTTTTCATTACTATAATGGTGTTAACTTTTTGAAGGCAAAAAGTTACAAAAACCTTTTCCGTTTTATAAGGCAATTTCTTCACTCCCTGCCGGTCGCGAAGAACCGCGGATAATTGATTGCGGACAAGCACGAAGGTTTTCTAATCATTATCTCCTGCTCGCAATCATTACCGCTATTGCTTTATAAAACAGAAAGAGTCACATTAAAAGCAAAATCTCCATCTTAAATTGCAGTATATACAGTGTCTGTAGCTTGTGGGCAGCGATTATGCTTCTTGCGGCCAGGCGGATTGTTTCTTTTTTTTCAAGAAAAAAGAAAGGAACGGAGAGCTTAATTCACACTCACAAAGTCCCTCAGGTCCTGCATCAGCTTTTTCCTCGCAAGGAAGATCCTGCTCTTCACTGTACCGATCGGTAAATTCAATTCATCCGCGATCTCTTTGTACTTATAGCCATCGAAATAACGGGTAAAGGGAATTTTATAATCATCATCCAGCGCATCAATGGCCTTGTTGATCTCTTTTTCATTGATCTGCGATTCTGCACTGGGGCTGTTTACGCCGGCAGCAGGCTTCACGAGGCTCAGGTCATCCGTTTGCTGGATGATCTGGCGGGTCTTGATGTTGCGCCTGTAGGAGTTAATAAAAGTGTTCTTCATGATCGTGTACAGCCATGCTTTCAGGTTGGTTGCATCCGCGAATTTGTCGCGGTAAGTGATCGCTTTTACATACGTATCCTGCACAAGGTCCTGCGCTTCGTCATTGTTCATTGTAAGGCTGTATGCAAAATTTCTGAGTGGAACCCGCTGGTTGATGAGCTGCTGGTTAAATTCTATTGCTGTCATAGTTCAATCCTTTTAAATTGTTTAACAAAATTACAAAATGTTTAAACAAAATAAAAATATTTGTTTAATAAAATCGTAAAAATCTTAAACACAAGAAGATACGGACAGCAGGAGGAATTGGATTGGGAAAAGGAATAAAAAATTACTAAGTGACTGATAAACAAATAAATACGGCTATTAATGGTGTCAGTCCGAATATTTCCCTGAAGAGATAGTGGCATTAACGTCAGTTCGAGTGTTTCTCTGACGATAGGAAGAGAAATGTATCGGGAACCGGGCGGAGATCAGACCAGCTCCAGCAGATCCTGCGGACAGCCAAAAAGCTTCACATTTCCAGGGCAGGGGCTTTCAAGGCCTTTCAGCTGGCAGCCGGACAAGAGGATATTTGTTTTAGGAAAGGTATTGGCAAGTGTCTGGATGAGGCCTGCCACATCTTCGATGATGTGTGTGAAGATCGAAACAATAAATGCGGGATGGCGGATCTCCACTACCTTCTGCAGGTCGTTCAGCGGAACCGACTGTCCGAGATAGATCACCGAATGGCCTTTTGATTTCAGCAGGTAATTAAAGTAAAGCAGGCTCAGTTCATGCAGCTCGCCATCCGGGAGGAACAGTACAAATTTCTGTGCATTTTTGTTTTCCGGTGCTACCACGCCATCAATAGCAACAATAAGCTTTTGCCGGATGAGGTTGGAGATGAAATGCTCCTGCGCAGGGTTGATGCTGCCGGTCTGCCACATTACGCCGATCTTGCTGAGGAAAGGATAAACGATCTTTTCAATAGTGTAGGAGAATCCGTGGTTACTGATATTGTTGGAGATGATCCGCTCGAAGCGCTCTTCCTCCAGCTCCACCATAGAAAGCACGAGTCCGCGCACCTGGTCGCACACATTGATTTCCTTGTCAACGATCTTGTTCACTTCTTCGCTTACTTCGGAAGGCTGCAGCAGCGCGATCTTCGAGATCTTGTAGCCGTGTTCGTAGAGGAAAGTCACATTCAGCAAATGCTTCAGCTTGTCGTTGCAATACCAGCGGATGTTGGTGTCGGTGCGCTCAGGCTTGAGAATGCCATAGCGCTGCTCCCAGATGCGGAGCGTATGCGCTTTTATTCCTGATAATTTCTCGAGGTCTTTTATGGAAAAACGGCAGTTCATGTTTTTTGCTGATGCTTCTCTAACAACGAAGATAGTGGAATGTTTAAACTATTTCGCATTCAAACAATTCCGCAAAATGTTTTTTTAATTTTTGCTTCACTTCTTCTTCATCTATTTTCCTTCCAAGCTCCTTGTCGAGGGAGGTCACCGCTTTGTCAACAATACCGCAGGGAATGATGTTCCCGAAATAGTTAAGGTCGGCATTCACATTCAGCGCAAATCCATGCATGGTTACCCAGCGGCTGGCACGCACACCCATTGCGCAGATCTTTCTCGCTTTGCGCGGATCTCCTGCATCCAGCCATACGCCTGTTTCCCCGGCGCTTCTCCCGGATTCGATCCCATATTCTGAAAGCGTGCGGATCACCATTTCTTCAAGAAAGCGCAGGTATTTATGAATGTCTGTAAAAAAATTATCGAGGTCTAAAATAGGATAGCCAACGATCTGCCCGGGCCCGTGATACGTGATATCACCACCGCGGTTGATCTTGTAATACGTTGCATTCTTCTCTTTCAGCTGCTGTTCGTTCACCAGCAAATGCTCCTGTTTGCCGCTGTTTCCGAGCGTGTACACATGCGGATGCTCACAGAAAAGTAAATAGTTGGGAGTCGGGAGAACGGAGTCGGGAGATTTTGTTCTGTTGGAAACCTTTGTTTGAACAATCTGGTCAAAGAGTTTTTCCTGGTGGTCCCAGGCCTCTTTGTAATCAATAAGTCCGAGGTCGGTGAATTTAACGGTTTGCATGATAAATTTTAGAATTTCAGATTTTTAGAATTTCAGAGTTGACTTCTAAAATTCAACAAATCTAAAATCCAACAATTTAAATTTCAGAAAGTTTGGATTTCAGCGCATTAATCACATTCACCTCCATGAGGTCAACGCCGCGCATTTCCCCTAAAATAATGGAGATCCAGTCGCCAAGGTGAATGAAGTAAATTGCTTTTTCAATGGTGGAATTTCCTTTTGACCATACTTCGCGGATGTTTTCCGTGTACTTTTTGATCACTTCCTTGTTGATGTCAACACGGGCCAGGTTTCGGGAATAATCATTCTTATCGAGGAAGATCAGCACGCTGAGATTATCATTTTTCTGCGTCCAGCCAACCAGCTCATTGTGGTTCATTTCAGGGATCACCTGGTGCCAGCATAATATTTTTGCATTCTCGTTCAGCTGCTGGCGGAAACGGATCGCGATGCCTTCATTGTAGGTAGTGGCATAGATCACCGGGGTTTTATCCTTCAGCTTTTCAGCGATGATGGTCGCTTCGGCCACGATATTGATCTCTTCCGAATCAAGCAGTTTTACAGCTGCTTCCAGCTCTGCCTTGTAATTATTCGTGATGATCTTATGAAAGCCGAGGATGAAAAATAACTGGGTAAGTGAATAGCCGAGGCAGGAGCGCGGAGGCATTCCGCCGGGTACAACAATGCAGTCGAAACCTTTTTCTTTGGCTGTTTCAAGCACCTTTCCGCCGGATGTAACAGCAGCGATCTTTGCATTTTTAGCAAGTGCCAGCTTCATACAGTTCAGCGTTTCTTCCGTATTGCCGGAATATGAAGAAATGATCACCAGCGTATTTTCATTTACATAAGCAGGGATAAAATATCCTTTGGAAACATTCACAGGAACATTGGCATTTCCGATCACCAGCTCGCTCACAATGCTGCCGCCAATGCCCGATCCGCCCAGCCCGCAAACCAGTACATTGCAAATGGCATGCTCTGCGGCGCTAAGCTTTGCATTGCTTCCGATAGCAATCGCTTCAGTGAGTTGTTTGGAAAAATTTTCTACGAGTGTCTTCATATTCTTTTCAGTTCTCAGGGGATGTAAAAATACATATTTTGGTTAAATAATAGCTTAAAAAATGATGGGTAAATACATTATTTATTAGCCCTTTGAGCGTATATTTGCGCAAAATCGGATATATAGAAATGAGCACTGAACACAGCGAACAGGAATTACTAAGACGCGCAAAATTAGAAGAGATCACGAGGATGGGCATCGATGCTTATCCTGCTGAATTGTATGAAGTAAATGCAACATCGAAAAGCATACTTGAAAACTTTACTCCCGGAAAGGAAGAAGAGTATAAAAATATAAGCATTGCCGGCCGCATTATGAGCGTCCGTGATATGGGCAAAGCCTGCTTCGTAAGCCTGCAGGATGCCGCAGGCCGCATCCAGGTGTATATAAAAAGAGATGACATCTGCCCGGGAGAAGACAAAAGCCTCTTCGACCTGTTATTTAAAAAGCACACCGATCTCGGCGATATCATTGGCATTACCGGCTATGTGTTCGTTACCAAAGTGGGAGAAACTTCCATTCATGCCACTTCATTTAAAATGCTGAGCAAGTCCCTGCGCCCGCTGCCAATGGTAAAGCGCGATGATGAAGGAAATGTGTTTGATGAAGTGACCGACCCGGAGTTCCGCTACCGCCAGCGCTATGTCGACCTGATCGTGAACCCGCACGTAAAGGAAACCTTCATGAAGCGCACCAAGATGGTGAACACCATCCGCGATTTTTACAATGCAAAAGGATACCTCGAAGTGGACACTCCTGTTTTACAGGCGATCCCGGGAGGCGCTTCTGCAAGGCCGTTTGTAACGCATCACAACAGCCTCGACATTCCAATGTACCTGCGCATCGCGAACGAATTATATTTGAAAAGGCTGATCGTTGGAGGGTTTGATGGCGTATACGAATTCTCCCGCAACTTCCGCAATGAAGGAATGGACCGCACACACAATCCTGAATTCACTGTAATGGAATTGTACGTTGCCTACAAGGATTATAACTGGATGATGGACATTACCGAAGAGCTGATCGAGCGCATCGCAATGGACCTGCACGGTAAAACACAGGTGCAGATGGGCGAAAAAACGATCGATTTTAAGCGCCCGTTCAAGCGCATCACTATGTTTGATTCCATTCAGGAATTCACCGGGATCGACATCAGCCAGATGGGCGAGGAGCAATTGCGTGATGCCTGCAAACAGCTGGGAATCGACGTTGCACCGAGCATGGGCAAAGGAAAATTGATTGACGAGATCTTCGGAGCTAAATGCGAAGGGAATTATATCCAGCCTACATTCATCACCGATTATCCTGTAGAGATGAGCCCGCTTACCAAAAAGCACCGCAGCAAGCCGGGACTGGTGGAGCGTTTTGAGCTGATGGTGAACGGAAAGGAATTGGCAAATGCATACTCCGAGCTGAACGACCCGATCGATCAGCGCGAACGTTTTGAAGAGCAGCTGAAATTAATGGAACGCGGCGATGATGAAGCAATGTTCATCGACCAGGATTTTTTACGCGCACTCGAATACGGAATGCCGCCAACATCAGGCATTGGCATCGGTATCGACCGCCTGGCAATGATCATGACAAACAATGTATCCATCCAGGATGTGTTGTTCTTCCCGCAAATGAGGCCGGAAGTAGCTGCACAGTTCACAGAACAGGAGGCACATGCCAATAAACTTTCATCCGGTGAAAACCCTGCGGCCCTTGCACTTCAGGGAGATGAGCAGAAGGTGCTGGACGAAGTTAAAAAACAGGCGCAGGCAACCATTGCCAGCGTCAGCGAGGCTACAGGCATCTCAAAGAACCAGCTGAACAAGATCTTCACTGCTCTCACAGAAAAGAATATGGTGAAAAGGGAAGGGCCGGTTTATCAATCGACCAACTAAGCTGACAAACAACGAACGAATTGGAAAGCTATAAACAACTACTGGGCTACATCAATAAAAATTATAAAAATTTTATTTTTGTAGCCCTTTTCTATTCGCTCTGGCTGGCCTGCAAATACGCACAGGCATTCGATCCTTCGCTGCAGGCATTTCCCGGCAGAATGATCGGGGAGGCAACGCTCAACGCGTACGACATCGGCAAGCGGATCCATGTATTTTATTATTCAGGGCTGATCTTCTTTTTCAGCATGGCCGCTTTTTCATTTATCAACTGGCGGATCTCCCTGTTATCTTCACATTTCCTCTCATCAGCCGAAGCGCAGATCATCAATTACACTTCCTTAGCCGGGATCACATTTTACTTTTTCGGCCTCTGGACAAAAAGCTTTGATTCTTCCTTTGAACTGATCTACTGCATTCAGAAAGCAGCATTGACAGGCTTTGCATTGAAATGGCTGCTGCTGAAAAACAAGCCGCAATCAAAAGAGCTCAGCGTTTCCTTTTACGCGATCGCCTTTGTGCTGGGTTTTTCGGTGTTCTTTTTGCTGAATGAATTTGCAGTGCTCTCCGGCTGGTTTCCAACGCTTGATCTGTTGGTCACGCTTTTTATTTCGGTTGTACTCCTGCTGCTCTTCGCGGTTTTTAAAGTAAAAAATAAAACAGGGCTGGAAAGCTGCCAATGGCTGAACCGCTTGTTTTTCCTGCTGATCCCACTCGCTGTTATCCCGGTGCTTTCCTTTTTCAAGGATGAGGTTTATCTTATTCTTAACCGGCACGAAGTGTATTATTTAAGCCCGCGTAAGCTGTATTTGTTTTTCCTTCTGTGTGTTGCTGTGATCATTTTCCTTCGGTATAAAAAACTGCAGAAAGGAACGATCGCTGTGCTGAAGAATAATGGGCAATTGGTAGCATTGCGTTACCTGCCATTGCTGGTGATCAGCCTTACCACCTATACATTTTACAGTCCTTTCGTTGAGCTTAGCAACGAAATGTTTGAATCGGGAAACCGCTTTTTGCCATTGATGGAATTCAGCAAATTCGGCGTGGTCCCGATCTTCGAAAAATTCAATTCGCATGTATTGTCGGAATTGTTTTTCGGCGGACTTTATGCTTTTTTCAACGGCATGCACAGCCGCGAAATGTACATCTACGAGTTCTTTTACCAGGTGTTCTGGGCATTTATGGTGTACTCGTTCATGTACAGGCTTTCCCGTAATGCATACGCGGCTTTGTTCCTTGTGCTGCTGTTTCCGCTGATGGATACATTGCTGAGTGATTACGTGATCATTTCCCTGCTCGCCATTTTTATGTGTGATAAAGTGCTGCGTGAGCCGGCTTCCTTTAAAAACTATTTCCTGCTCATCAGCTGTTTTACATTTCTTGTGCTCTGGCGGATCGACATCGGGTATCCCGCTGCCGTAGCAGGTTGCGCCGTGCTTCTTGTTTACCGTATCAGCCGCGAACAGTTCGTGATCAGCTGGAAGATACTGTTCAAAGCATTGGCTGTTTTACTTGGAGGAATGCTTGCCTTGCTACTGGCCATCGGCTGGTACCGCGATATCAATGTATTTGAAAAGTTGTGGAGCGGTTTGAATTATCTCGCATCTGCGCAAACATACGGACTGACCAGCTTTGGGGATGCATCGAAAGTGCAGTACCAGGTACAGTATTTTGTTTTCCCATTGGTGATGCTGCTCGGACTTGGCGGCATGTTGGTCTTCTTCAAAAAACTGAATATCACACGCTCACAACGCTTCATCTATGCTGCTTTCCTGTTCATGATCGTTTATTATTTTGTGAACTTCCAGAGAGGGCTGGTGCGGCACAGCTTTATTGAAGGCCACGACAACGGCCTTTCCTCCTTCGCATTTTTTATTTTCAGCGGAAGCGTTTTCCTGTTGTGTTACAAACATTCGGGAGTGTCCCGCCTCGTTGCCTTTGTAGTGCTGGCTACCTTCCTGCTGATGAATTATAAATTTCCGGTTATGACGGATTTCCAAAACCTCTATTCCAAAACAGCGGAAAAGACAAAAACATTTTCAGCGATAGAGCCGAAGCCGGGGATCGTCCGCTGCATCGACACTTCCAATTTTGAAGAAACACATTTCGGGGATTTCAAAAGACTCATTGCAACCCATTTAACGGAAAAGCAGACCTTCATCGATTTCTCCAACCTGCCGATGCTGTATTATTTTACAGGCAAAATTTCGCCTTCTTATTTTTACCAGAATCCGCTTACCATTCACAACGAATACCTTCAGAAAAAATTCATCAGCGGCCTCAGTCAATACGATGCGCCGCTGATCGTATTCTCCAACTTCCCGGAGAACTGGTGGGATAATGTAGACGGCGTTCCCAACACCATGCGGCATTACAGGCTGGCGGAATACTTTTACCAGCATTACGAACCATTTGTGATCGTGAATAATTTATGCGTCTGGAAGAAAACGGATTTCAAGCCGGAATGGAAGGAAAATTTTATTTTCCAGTATACTAAAACACGCGATTCGCTGGAAGCGCTGCCGGAGCGGATCAGCTTCAGGGGGACACGCAAAGAAGGGAAAAAATATTCCTGCTACATTTGCTCCGATAACGGTGTTCCGGAAATTAAACTGGCTACAAAAGCCGGGAGCAGGATGATAAAGGCCGACCTGGTCAACCCGGCCAACCACATGTCTTTTTATATCCTGCCCGATGAAGGCGCAGAATATTCGGTGGAGATCGCAAACAATAAGAGCATAAGATGGCTGACGATAAACGAGGCTGATTATATTAATGATTTTTATTCCTTCTACCCGCAAACAGACGACCTGAAGCAATTGCCTTATATCTGGGGAAACTATGACGATTCGCTCTCAGCTGAAAAAATGCTGGCCGACCTTTCTCCTGCATCCTTCAGCCTGTTGGAGAACAACATTAAATATTTTAATTTCAACAAGGCGATCGATAAAACAAGCGGCAATACCATCTTTCTTTCGCTGGAAGCAGGCAACGAAGAGCCTCAGCTGATCGAGCTTTTGTATGGAAGCAGTGAGAATGGCTATAAAGGGGCTTATAAGTTTACCGTGCCTCCCGGAAGCGGTGAGCGCAGCTTTGCGGTAAGGATCAGCTCGCAATACAACTGGTACGATCCTTCTGTTGATTACATCGCACTCGTTTCGCGGTCAGCCAAAGCGATCACCGTTAAAAAATTACAATTATTAAAAGCGCAGTAGTATGGATTGCATGGTGTGCGGATCACCGCAGGTAGAAATAAAATTTGATCTGGAGCCCGGGCGGCAGATCCTTTGCTGCCTGAAATGCGGTGTTGAATTTTTATTCCCGCAGCTCAACGATGAGGAACTGAAAAAACTGTATTCCGAAAATTATTACAAAGCTTGGGGAGTGCAGGGCACAGAGGAGAACGAGAGCACAAAGCAGATGAAGATCGCTACTTTTCAATTGCGTTTATCTCTCATCAGAAATTATGTTGCTTCCGGAAAGGTGCTGGATGTAGGTTGCGCCACCGGCTATTTTCTCGAGGCTGCAACCGAAAAGGGATTTCAGCCGTATGGCGTGGAGTTCTCCGAATATTCATCACGCATTGCAAAAAATAAATTCGGGGAAGAGCATATATTCTTCGGAACGCTGGAGCAATGCAGCTTTGCGGCAAAGATGTTTGATGTGATCGCAATGTCCGACCTGATCGAGCATGTGCGCATCCCGGAGCAAACGCTTTCAAAAGCTGCAGAGCTGTTAAAAGACGATGGCGTGATCATGATCATGACGCCCGATACAAAAACTGTTTCGAATAACCTGATGGGCAGGCGCTGGACGCATTACAAGCTGGAGCACTTCTTTTATTTCAGCCATGGCTCCATGAGCTACCTCGCCGGAAAATGTAATTTGCACATCGTGCATTATGAAAAATCAAAAAAAGCATTGAACATCGAATACCTGCACACGCAGTACAATGTATACAGGCACTGGCTGCTTACGCCTTTCGTGAACCTGCTGCATGCACTGCTGCCTGCGAAGCTGCGTAAGAAAAATTTCTATTTCTCGATCGGTGAGATGGTGGTGATCCTAAAGAAAAACAAGCCTTGAAGCTGAAGAATAAAATAATAGCGGACAAGCTCGCAGGACTCCCGATGGTGTACCTGCTGAACGTGCTGGCAGGCATCCTCGGCTTCTTTCTCCGCATCGACCATTCGCTGGATCGTCCTGTAAAAACCATTGCAGTCTGCAAGTTCGTGGGCATGGGAAGCATTGTGCAGGCAACTCCACTGTTAAAAACGCTCCGCAGGAATTTTCCCGGCGCACGCATTGTGTTCATTACAAATATTTCCAATGTTACCCTGTTCCATTTCATCGGTGAAGTGGATGAAGTGATGCATGTTTCCGATAAAAGCATCGGATCGCTCATTGGCTCGAACATCCGGCTCCTGCTGAAGCTCTGGAAGAACAGGCCCGATGTGTACATTGATCTCGAGATCTATTCCAACTACAGCAGCGTGATCACCACCATGAGCCTTGCACGCAACCGCATGGGCTTTTTTAAGGATGATAAAACGTACCGCAAAGGCATGTACACGCACATGATGTTCTTCAACATCAAATCGCCCGTATCGCAAACTTATTTGCAGTTTGCAAGGCTGATGGGCTGTAAGGAGATCATTAACGAAGTCAGCATTAAGCGTTCAGCCATCGATCCTTCAGCAATGAATATCATCAGCCGGAAGCTGGGCATCGCCCTTCCGGAAGGATATGTGCTGGTGAACCCGAATGCTTCCGACCTTCGCCTCGAGCGCAGGTGGCCCGCGGAAAATGTGGTGACGATGCTGAAAGTGCTGGCGACGGAAAAACCGGGTTTGAAAATAATTGTGATCGGCGATAAGAATGAAAGAAGCTATGTGCATTCCATTGTTTCACAGCTTGCGGAATTTCCATCAGTCATCGATTCATCCGGCAAGCTGAACCTGCAGGAACTGATCGCGCTGATCGCGCATGCCGGTTTGCTGATCACCAACGATACCGGCCCGATGCACCTTGCTTTTGCACTGAAGGTAAAAACAGTTTCCTTGTTCGGGCCCTGCTCGCCGCAGCAATATGGCGGAATGGGCCAAAGCATCTCGATCTACAAAAATGTATATTGCAGTCCCTGCGTGCATGAGTTCATTATTCCGCCCTGCAGGGGAAATAACCAGTGCATGAAAAAGATCGCGGTAACGGAAGTGCTGGATGCTGTGAACAGGGCATTCCGTAATGAGTTTGAAGGAACACGCTTCCCGGAGCCCGATTACACCGATGCTGATAATATGCCGCTTGGCGTAGTGTTGCGCTGAAAGCAAAAAATGTGTAATTTCAATCCTGTAATTAAGAAAAAAGAAATATGAGTTCAGTACAAATAGCAGTTATTGGAGGTGGAAGCTGGGCAACGGCTATTGTAAAAATGCTGTGCAACAATTCGAGCCAGATCCATTGGTGGCTGCGCAGCAACACCGTAGTAGAGCACATCAGGAAATATAAGCACAACCCGAACTACCTTACTTCCGTGGAGTTTGATACCAACAAGTTACTGCTCAACACTGATCTGAAAGATGTGGTTGCAAAAGCGGATGTGCTCATCATGGCTGTGCCTTCCGCCTTTTTAAAGGAGGCATTGTCGGGGCTTACTGCGGAAGACTTCAAAAATAAAAAGGTATTTTCTGCCATCAAGGGAATTGTGCCGGAGCATAACCTTATTGTGGGTGAATTCTTCAACACCGAATATTCCATCCCGATGGCGAACATCGGCGTGATCACAGGCCCCTGCCATGCGGAAGAGGTGGCGATGGAAAAGCTTTCCTATCTGACGATCGCTTCGCAGGATACAGCAAATGCAGCCTATGTGGCTTCACAGCTCAATTGCCGCTATATCAAAACAACGGTGTCGGACGATATTTTCGGGACCGAATATTCTGCCGTACTTAAAAATGTATTCGCGATCGCAAGCGGGATCTGCCATGGTTTGGGCTATGGCGATAACTTCCAGGCAGTGCTCATCTCCAATGCCATCCAGGAGATCAAAGCCTTTGTGGATGTGGTGCACCCGATCGACCGCGACATCAAAAGCTCGGCCTACCTCGGCGATCTGCTGGTAACAGCCTATTCGCAGTTCAGCCGTAACCGCATGTTCGGGAATATGGTAGGGAAGGGCTATTCCGTAAAATACGCGCAGATGGAAATGAACATGATCGCGGAAGGATATTACGGCGTGAAATGCATTTACGAGATCAATAAAAAATACAAGGTGGACATGCCGATCACGAATGCCGTATACAACATCGTGTACGAGAAGATCTCTCCTGCCATTGAAATGAAACTGCTCACGGATAAATTGTCGTAGTGGCCTTCATTCAACAGGTTAAAGCTCCGCAAAACAAACATTGACCGTATGCTTTTTAAGGACTTAGAAAAAAAACTCTTCTGGCTCAGCATCACGCTCATCGTTGCCGTTTCTTACCGGCTTTATTCTTCACGGTATTATGCCCTGTTAAATTCCGACGATGCGCTGAGCATCTTAATGACCTACTATTACCAGCTGCCGAAGGACCTTTATTGCTGGGGGCAAAACCGCGGTGGCACGCTCATTCCACTGGTCAGCCAGGTGTTTTACCGCGGATTGGGCTTTTCGCCTGTCAATGCCGTATCCCTCAGTAATTATTTGCTGCTGATCATCGGCTTCTTCGGTTTTTCAAGCCTGTTCAGGAACCGGCCAACCAAAGTTATTTTTGCAATGTTCTGGTTCCTGCCGCCTGTATGGTTCGTCGACATCCTCCGCTTCCCTTACGGCGTTCAGTATTGCCTTGTCGGATCGGCTGTTTTCATTATCAATAAGCTACACATCATTCCCGGTGAAAGGCTCAGGCCGCGGCAGCATTTGCTGCTCTTGTCGCTGATCGTTTTATTCACCGCTACTGTATGGGTTTCCGACCTTGCTGCTGTAACCATCGTTGTGCTGCTTTTTACACTTTTGCTGTTCCATTTTTTTAAAAACAGGTTCCGGCTACCGCATAAAATGGTTTTGCTGTATACTGTCCTTGGGCTTGCGGTGTGTACCTGTTTCATCCTCTTTGCTAAAAACGGGACGGGTTATGAAAAACCGGAATACATGAAGATCAATTCAGCGGCGGAGGCGTTTGGCGGGATCCGCACAACCTGGAAATCCCTTTCAGACCTCCTGATGTTCAGGATCAATGAACCGTTCATGAGTGTTTATACATACCTGGTGCTGTTGCTGCTGCCTGTGATCCTTATTGCATTTTACAGGCAGGAATTAAGGCTTTCCGAAGATAAGAAGCGCTGGCTCTTCTTTTTCCTGGCGGACGGGCTGATCATTTTTACCGTGATCCTGTTTTCCCGCTGGGCGCTGGTTGATGGATATGGCCGAAGATTTTTTATCTGCAGTTATATCTCGTTCGGACTGGCCTTCTTAATACTTACCGACCAATTGATGGCCACAGGCAGCAGAAAAAATATTTTCGGTGCTTTTTTGATGCTGGCGCTGCTGGCGGGTGCTGCCAGTCCACCACATTTTTTGAAATGCATCCGGCCCGGAAACTTAAAGCCAACAATGGAAGTGATGGCTGAGTTCAAAGCACTCGGGAAATGCAGTATTATCGGCGACTACTGGAGCTCATACATCGTTTCTATCGCCGATCCTGCGCTGATCACGGCGATCCCGCATGATCACAGCAATAACAAAAGCCCCGAGCTGGTAAAGGAAATCTTTAAAGGGAAATACGTTTACCTTATCAGGAACGACTGGTTTGAAACGTACCCTGGAGAGCTTGCACAATATTGGCATTTATTGCGTAAGGATGGAAATGAATTTACAATAAGCGGCAAATCGCTGTGCAGGTATAAGATCATTAATTAGCTATAAAAGATGATGGAAATAAAATTCAGTAACAAGCGTATGGTTCCCCTGCTGGTATTGTTCTCACTGGCGCTCAGCGGATGCATTTACTATTCAACGATCCGGCTTTTTCCTTCCTTTATTCATGCCTGGACCCAGAGCGACCGCTATGCCATTGCCCTGCGTTTCCTTGATAACGGTTTTGATATTTTTCACCCGGCTACGTTCAACCTGCAAACAGTGGATGGCATCACCCGCGTGGATTTTCCGCTCAGTGAATTTATTGTTGCCCTGATCATGAAAATTGCGGGAAGCACAGCACCTGCGATCTTCCGCATCTATAATCTTTGTGTAAGCATCGGCGGACTTGTCTGTCTGTACCTGCTCGCAAAAAAAATGAGCGGCTCTGAGATCAAGTCATGGATCGTAGTGCTGTTTGTGTTCTTCTCACCCGTATATGCCTATTACCAGGCCGGCTTTATACCCAGCATTCCCGCAATTGCAGCGGTATTTGCAGGATATTATTATTTCTTTTCCTATAAGGAAAATGCGCTGAAAAAACATTTTTACTTCGCAGTTATCTTTTTCCTGCTTGCTGCTTTGCTTCGTTTGCCTTTTGTTATTTTCCTTTTCGCGATCCTGCTGCAGCAATTGTTCATGTTCTTAAAGCAAAGAATTTTAAAGCTGCACGAAGGCATTGCATTGGCTGCTGCATTCATCATCTTTGGCGCATATTACCTCTACAACGTTCACCTTGGCCGCATGTACGGCAACATGTTCCTCGACAGCCTGATGCCTGCAAAAAACTTTTCCGAATTCAAAGAGATCCTCACCGAAATGTACGACCATTGGTGCTTCCATTATTTCACAATGTGGCATTACATTCTTATGTTCGTGCTGGTGCTGATCTCTGTCCGCACGTTTTACAAGCGTAAAGGCTATAAGGAAGAAGATAAAAAGTACTGGTTCCAGTTCCTCATCATTTCAGCCGGGACGGGCATTTACTTTTTGCTAATGACGCGCCAGTTCTATGCACACGATTATTATTTCCTCGATTCATTGTTCGTGCCGGTGATCCTGTTATTGCTGCTGGTGATCAAAAACCTGCCGCTTGAAACAAAAAGGCAAAGGCTGGGATGGGGCATCAGCTTTGGAATAACAGCTGTTTTATTTTTCATCTCCAACCGCAATACACAGGCCGAGCGTTACACCAGCGGCTCCTGGGACCGCGTGGAGATCACTCACCAGAATTTTACAGGCACAGCTCAATTTCTTGATTCTATCGGTGTTCCGGCAGATGCAAAAATTCTCGTGATCGATGCATATACTACCAATGTGCCGCTCATCCTCATGAACCGCAAAGGCTACACCGTAATGGGCACCACGCATGAGAACATCGGAACGGCTTTGCAGTGGTGCGATTGGGATTACGTTGCCATACAGGACATTTACCTCGTTTCGGATGTGATCAAAAATTATCCTCCGCTTACAGCTATGCTGGAAAGAACAGGCAGCACGGGCAAGGTATCTTTTTATAAAAGGAGCAAGGATACTTCACCGAAAACACTAAAGCAATTCCTTAGGATCAATAAGGAAAATACATTGTTCAGCGCCATTGCTTCCTTCGAAGGCAAAAAAGATCCGCATATTACAAACGATACAAATGTTGCGGCAGGATATCAATCAGTGGTTGGAAGGCTTGATTCTGTTGTTGAGTTCGGCACCAATGTAAATGTGCTGGCAAAGGAACTGAAGCAAACAGGCAATCTGAAGGCACTTGTAACATGCAGGTTCCTCGCAGAGCATTCTTTGGAGAATGTCCAGCTTGTGGCGGCGATCTCCGGTAAAGGCGAACAATTGTTCTACCAGAATTTTATGCTTAGCGATTATTTTAAAGCATCTCCGGCCTGGCAGCAGATGGAGTTCCAGTTTGTGCTCCCGGCTTTCAATACACCTGGTGATGAGCTGAAGATCTACTTATGGGATCCTGCAAAGCTGAAATTTTATTACGATGATCTTGATGTAGTCGTGTATAAATAAACCCCTGTCAGGGTTTCAAACCCTGACAGGGGTAGTACTATAAATTCCTCTTCAGTAAGCTCTATGATTAAGTACACCCCTTCTGCCCGCGTTCTCGATACATCACGCTGAAAAAGCGTGACACTCGAACTGACGGCGCTCATGATGTCACTTCGAGTGCGTAACGCAGTGAAGCGTATCGAGAAGTAGACATTACTAAACAATTACACCGCAGGCGGAGCTTCCTTCTTATAAAAGTCAATCACCGTTTTCGCTTTTGCTTTTCCGATCACGGCCGCCAGCTCCTCTTCGGTAGCCTCTTTCACGCGCTTCACGGATTTAAAATGCGAAAGCAGTTTGTTCGCCGTAGTATCACTGATGCCTTTGATCTCTGTCAGCTCTGTTTTCAATGTTCCTTTGTCGCGGCGCTTGCGGTGGTGCGTAATACCGAACCTGTGTGCTTCATCGCGGATCTGCTGGATGATCTTTAATGTTTCACTGCGCTTGTCGAGGTACATCGGGATGGAATCTCCCGGGAAATAGATCTCTTCGAGTTTTTTTGCAATGCCGATAATTCCAACCTTTCCTCTCAGTCCCAATTTTTCAAGGCTTTCAAGCGCAGAGCTTAATTGTCCCTTTCCACCATCGATCACGATCAGTTGCGGTAAGGATGCATTTTCCTCCAGCACGCGTTTGTATCTCCTGTAAATGATCTCTTCCATCGAAGCGAAATCATCAGGCCCTTCAACGGTCTTGATGTTGAAATGCCGGTAATCTTTTTTGCTTGGCTTTGTGTCTTTGAATACGGTCATCGCCGCAACAGGATATGCTCCCTGGAAATTGGAGTTATCAAAGCATTCGATATGGCGCGGTTCTTCCGTTAAATGCAGGTCTTTCTTCATCTGCTCGAGGATGCGCTTCGTGTGGCGCTCAGGATCCACGAGGCTTTCCTGCTTTAATTTATCTCTCCTGAAATA
Source organism: Bacteroidota bacterium (assembly GCA_025963775.1). Taxonomy (GTDB): domain Bacteria; phylum Bacteroidota; class Bacteroidia; order 2-12-FULL-35-15; family 2-12-FULL-35-15; genus 2-12-FULL-35-15. The sequence continues at coordinate 27,551 of JAOQAD010000019.1, forward strand.
CTCCACATTGCGTTCGGAAAGCTCCAGCAATTGTTTTTTATCGCCGCGCTGCGGGACAAAAAATTCCGAACCGGGAAGCTGCAGCTCCAGCTCAAAAGGCACAAGCACTTCTTTGGCGTGGCTTTCGAAGCGCTCACGCAATTCAATGATGGCGAGGGTAAGAAGCTCTTCCGGTGTCTCTTCCAGTTTCTTTTTGAGCTCGAGGGTGTGCGACTGTATGATGGAGCCGTTCATGATCTTCAGAAAATTCACATAGCCGCTGCGTTCGTCCGTGATGATGGAATACACATCCACATTGGTGATGGAAGGGTTCACCACCGTTGATTTGCTCTGGAATTTTTCCAGCAGGTCTAATTTTTCTTTTGTTAAAGCGGCTTTTTCATATTGCATCTTCGCCACCTGCTCCTGTAAAATATCTTTCAGGTATTTGGCAACAGAGCTTGCATTTCCTTTTACAATGTCCTTGATGGCAGCGATCGTCTGGTTATATTCCGCTTCTGTTTCCTTGCCAACACAGGGCGCAGCGCAGTTACCGATGTGGTATTCGAGGCACACCTTGAATTTTCCTGCTTTGATGTTATCTTCCGTCAGCTGGTAATTGCAGTTGCGCAGGTTGAACAATTGACGGATGAGGTCGAGCACCATGTTCATCACGCGCACGGAAGCATAAGGCCCGAAATACAATGAGCCGTCGCGGATCACGTTGCGCGTAGAGAACACCCGCGGAAAGCGTTCATTCTTGATGCAGATCCAGGGATAGGTCTTGTCGTCCTTCAGCATCACGTTGTAGCGAGGCTGGTATTTTTTGATCAGGTTATTCTCCAGCAGCAGCGCATCGATCTCGGTGTTCACCACGATGTATTTAATGTCTGCGATCTTCCGCACAAGCACCATCGTCTTGCCGTTCTCATGCTGGTCCTTGTTGAAGTACGATGCAACACGCTTCTTCAGGCTCTTCGCTTTTCCTACATAAATGATCTTGCCCGTATCATCGTAATACTGGTATACACCCGGACTATCGGGAATGCTGCGAAGAAGATTTTGTATATGTTCGGGCTTTTGCATCGGGAATTACAAAGATAAAAACAAAAACGCCCTCCCGGTTGTCCGGAAGGGCGTTCATTTATAATTCATGCGCTTATTTGCTGATAATGATCTTTTTCGTGATCACTTCCTTCTCCGTTTTGATCGTGATGAAGTAGCTTCCGTTCGCTTCCGCGGAAAGGTCGATCGTTTGCTTGCTGTCAGTGATCTCGCGGCTCATGATCTTTTTACCGATGATGTTGTACACGCTGATGCTTGCTTTTCCGGCATTTCCGGTAGTAACTGTGAATACGCCGTCAGCAGAAGGATTCGGGCTGATGTGAACAATTACGCTGTTGCCGTTCTTGCTGATGCCTGTAGTAAGCGCTACTGATGTGAATGTATTGCAGGTCGTGCTGGTGCAGCCGTTAACGTCTGTCACAGTAAGGCATGCGGTATATGTGCCGTTTGCATAAATGTGGGTTGAGCTTGCGCCTGAGCTGGTATTGACCGGGCTGCCGTCGCCATAATTAAGTGAATATATATAGGGAGGACTGCCGCCGGTAGCAGAGCTTGTAAAATTAACGGTGTCATTCATTACAGTATCCATCAGTATTGCGTTCAGAGGATAGTTGTTCAGGTTCACCTGGAAGGTGTCCACACAGCCGTGGTTGCTGGAAACGATCTCCGTTACGGTAAAGCTTCCGCTTGTACTGAAGGTATGTGATGGGTTCTGGATAGCAGACATGTTGTTTGTTCCGCTTGCCGTATCACCAAAATTCCACATCCAGGCAGTGATGCTTCCACCGCTTACAGTAGACATATCGTTGAACATATAGTTGCCGCTGCACATGCTCATCACGGAAAAGCCTGCAACCGGAAGTGCATACACATGCACCGAATCAGTATACGTATCGGTATTCAGCATGTTGTCAACAACAATGAGCGTTACTTCATAATCTCCGGGTGCGGAGTATAAATAAGATGGATTCTGTACTGTGGAAGTTCCTGTTCCATCGCCAAAGCTCCATGCATAGCTCATAACAGGATTAGGCCCTGTGGTCATGTCCATGAAATCCGTTGAGTCGCCGAGGCAAACATCAGTGCCCGTGAAACCGGCTGTTAATAATGGGTTCGCGACAGCGTTACCGTTGATCGTTACGTTATCGATACTGAACGTTCCGCCTGTGCCTTCTGCATTCCATCCGTAAAAGCGGAATGTCCTCGGGCCGCTTAAGCTGCTGAAAGATGCGCCGCTCAGCGTGATGGTGCTTCCGTTCTGGCTGGTGGTGGTGATGTCTGTATTCAGAAAGAAGACATTGCCAGTTTGCACGCTCAGGTTCGGATTAGCCGGGCTGATGGATGCAGGCAGATTGGCTGCATAGGCATCTGCATCGGAGCGTACAGCATATGTGCGAACACCTGTGCCGGAGCGGCCGAAGCTGAAGGTGATGCTGCTCAGTGAAATGGTGTAGCCGGCTGCCGGGCTTACCGTTACTTCATAATATTCGGCTGTGCTTACAGCGCCTGTAAGATTGGCGTATACGGTTTCGCCGTTGGCTGCACCCAGTGCCCAGTCGGTAAAGGAAAAGCGTGCTGTTGCATTCGGATTGGCGGGAGTTCCCGTGGCGGAAAAGCTGCCGAATGTTACACCCGTTGCTGCCGGCAACGGTGATGGGTCGCTGATCCCGGAAGTGGTCTTAACACTGTCGAAAGCGTACAAGCCTGAAAAGCTTTGCGCCTGGGAGCAGATGCTGATAAATGTTGCTACTGCGAATACTGTAATTTTCTTCATGTGGTTTCTTTTTTCTATGATTTAAGATGCAATTAAAAAAGGCTTGGTTGCACCGTGTTTACTTCTTGTTGTAATTGGTCATTGTCAGCTGCAGCCCAATGGTGGAGAAGCCTTTGATCATGTCGCAGGCCATGCTGACCCTTGGTGCGAGCTCTTTTTCCTCTTCCGCGCTCCATTTTCCGAGCACATATTCCACCTGGCGTCCTTTTGAGAATTCGCTGCCTACGCCGAAGCGCAGCCTTGCATATTCCACGCTGTTGAGCGTTTCCTGGATGTTCTTCAGGCCGTTGTGCCCGCCGTCGCTTCCTTTTCCTTTCATGCGCAGGGAGCCGAAGGGAAGAGCAATGTCGTCGGTGACAACCAGCAGGTTCTCCTTATCGATCTTTTCCGCCTGCATCCAGTAGTTCACCGCTTTGCCGCTAAGGTTCATGTAAGTGCTTGGCTTGATCAGGATGAGGGTACGGCCTTTGAACCTTAATTCGGCAACAGCTGCAAGGCGGTCGGAAATAAATTTCAGCCCGTTCTCATTCGCAAGTGCATCCAGCACTTTAAAGCCGATGTTGTGGCGCGTATTTTCATACTCGCTGCCAATATTTCCCAAACCTGCGATCAAAAATTTACTCATGAATTGTATTGGATTCCTGTTCAAAAGTACAAAATTCAGGGCATTGCATCAATCCCGGGCAAACATAAAAAAACCCCGCGGGTTGCGGGGTTTAATTCATGTTAAGGATAAATTATTTTTTTGCAGGAGCAGCAGGTGCTTTTGCAGCGGCAGCAGGAGCAGCTTTTGCAGCAGGAGCCGCAGCGGCAGCTGTAGCATCAGCAACAACGGCACGTGTAACCTGAACACTGATCACAGTAACGTTCGGAGCATCCAGCAAAGTAAGTCCGTCGATCTTGATATCTTCAACGCGAACTGAATCGCCGATCTTCAATGAATCGATCGCGATGTCGATCGTATCAGGCATTTTTTCAACAAGCCCTTTTACTTTCAGTGTTTTCAGCTTTTTGTTCAGCTTACCACCTTCTCTTACACCCGGTGAAGTTCCGGTTGTTTTAACCGGGATGTTCATTGTTACAGGCCTTCCTGCAACGATCTCCAGGAAATCAACGTGTAACAGCTGATCGTGTACCCTGTGGAATTGTGCTTCCTGGATGATCGCATGGTATGTTTTACCACCAACTTCGATGTTCACTGTGTTTACATGTGGTGTGTAGATAAGATCCCTGAAGTCTGCAGCAAGTGCTGAAAAGTGGATCTGCTCTTTACCTCCGTAAAGTACGCATGGTACTGCCTTTGCATTTCTCAATGCAGTTGCATCTTTTTTCCCTACGTTCGCTCTTGGCGAACCGCTAATAGATACTGATTTCATTTTGTTTTTCATTTTGTCCACCGGTTTTGTCCAGGTGGACTGGTTAATTGACTGTTGCGCCCCAGTCAACGTTATTAATTAATCGGCGCAGTTTCTTATTTACACGCTCGCAATAAAATTCGAGCTGATGGATTCATAATTATGCACACTGTGCAGCACTTTTGCAAACAGGTCGGCCACCGACAAAACCTTGATCTTCGGGCTTTGCTGTTTCAACGGAATGGTATCGGTAACCACCAGCTCCGTGATCCTTGATTTTTCAATGTTCTCGTATGCCTTGCCGGATAATACGGCATGTGTGCAGAAAGCCCTTACGCTGTTCGCGCCCCTGTCGAGCATCATGTCGGCCGCTTTGGTAAGCGTTCCGCCGGTATCGATCAGGTCATCGATCAGTACAATATCCCTTCCTTCCACTTCGCCGATCACCGTCATGCTCTCGATCACATTCGCTTTTGCGCGCTGCTTGTAGCAGATCACAATGTCGGATTTGAGGAATTTCGCGTAAGCATTTGCACGCTTGGATCCGCCCATATCAGGCGCAGCCATTGTTAAGTTCGGGAGGTCAAGCTCCTGGATGTATGGGATGAAAATAGAAGAAGCATATAAATGATCCACCGGGCATTCAAAAAAGCCCTGGATCTGGTCGGCATGCAGGTCCATGGTGATGATGCGGGTAGCGCCGGCGCTTGCAAGCAGGTTGGCCACCATTTTGGCGCCGATGGCCACGCGCGGCTGGTCCTTGCGGTCCTGGCGGGCAAAGCCGAAATACGGGATCACGGCGATGATGCGGTTGGCCGATGCGCGTTTTGCAGCATCGATCATGAGTAACAATTCAAAAAGATTTTCAGTAGGGGGCATGGTCGACTGGATGATGAACACATCGCTTCCGCGAACGGTTTCTTCATAGGAAGTCTGGATCTCGCCATCGCTGAAGCGCAGGAGGGACACCTTACCCAGGTCCTGCTTGTAGCTTTGGCTGATGCTTTCAGACAAGGTACGGGATGCGGAACCTGAAAATAATTTTACTTTATGATTCATAACCTTTTTTTATAAGGGTTGCAAATGTAGTAAAATTTGGGCTTTTGACAAAGAAAAAGGGCAATCATTTTCGGAGTGTGCGAAGCGTGATCGAATACCTTCCCCGCTTCATTTCTGCAATGCTGTGCTCCCATTCATCGCGCACCGGGCCCTGCATCACATAGAGCGAGCGGCGCTTTACCGGGATGGAAATGACGAAGCCCCGGCCCTGTTTCGATTTGTCGTAAGGGCGCAGCTTAAAGTTGCAGTCGGAAAGCAGCGAAATGCCCGCTATGAGCTCAAAGGGTGGTGCATCGCGGTGCCAGTTGATCACCGATCCGGGCGGATATTCGGTCACAAGCACTTCTGCGAATTCTTGCGGGATGAATTGTAAATGCCTGGCTGTGGCTTCCAGCAGGGGATGGAGCTGTTCCGGAATGGGATTTCCTTTGGAGATGCTCCGGCTGTCGAAGTGGTAATCGTAACCGTAGCTGGCTACCTTGCGTTTGGCCTCGTATCCCCGGAAAAGAAAGGTATGCAGGCTGAGCGTTGAAATGGTTTGGAGGAGCTCTGTTTCCTCCTGTTCGGTAATGAAATCGGGGAAATAGCTGAAGCCTTCGGGGAAAACGGGCTCGACAGGGAAGAGGCTGCTCATTTCGTTTTCCGTTTTTTACCTGCGAGCTCCCGCAGCAGGCGGATGTTCTTTTTATCGGCATCGTTCTCTTTCGAAGTTTCAAGCACTTTCGGGACATGCGGGAAATTCTTCATAATGTATTCAAAAGGCGCAAGGCCCAGCAATCCTTCGCCGATATGCGCATGCCTGTCGAGCCGGCTGCCCAGCCCGCCTTTGGAATCGTTCAGGTGAAAACAGAGCAGCTTTTCAAGCCCGATCCGCTGGTCGATCTCCTTAAAAAAGTTATCAATGCCTTTTTTATCGCGGATATCATACCCGGCAGCGAAGGCATGGCAGGTGTCGATGCAGATCCCGATGCGTTTGGATTTAATATGATCCACCAGCGCCGCAATGTTTTCAATCTTTCCGCCAACGCTGCTGCCTTGTCCGGCCGTGTTCTCCAATACTATTTTAACGGGATTTCCCTTTGTGGCCTGAAGCACTTTTTTGATGCGGTCGCCGATCCGTTCGATCGCAACAGGCATCGGCTGACTCCCGGCAGCACCGGGATGCAGCACGGTATGGCTGAGCCCGAGCACCCGGCAGCGTTCAAGCTCCATCGCCAGCGAGAGCATGGATCTTTGCGCGATCTCTTCATTTTCAGAACCAAGGCTGATGAGGTAAATGGCATGTGAAAAGGCCTGCTTCACGCCGTATTGCACACAGGCTTTGCGGAAAGCAAGGCCTTCTTCCGGGCTGACTGTCTTTTCAGCCCAAACGCGCTGGTTCTTGCTAAATACCTGGATCGCATCGATGCCGAGGCGATGTGCCTCTATGGCTGCGTTGGGATATCCTCCTGAAATTGATACGTGTGCACCTAAAAGCATGCAGTAGCTGCAGAAAAAAAGGTGCCAGTGAGAAAGCAGTTCCTGGCACAATCTGTTGAATTATCCCTTTCTTATTTTTAGCTTTGCAGTATGAAAAAGATCCAGCTACTAATGATACTTGTTACAGGTGTAATAAGCTCACAGGCGTTCTCACAGGGAACCGGCCTTAAATACAAAGATGATACAACAAACCTGAAGGGTTACTACGTCCATGCTTCCGTGAAGCAGGCTAAAAAACTTCCTTCCATACTCATTATCCATGCCTGGATGGGCATCACGGAGCATGAAAAAACCTCTGCCGACCGTCTTGGCAAATTGGGCTACAATGTGCTTGTAGCGGATATTTACGGTGAAGATATTCATCCTGCCGATGCAAAAGAAGCAGGCGCCCTTGCAGGATTTTATAAAAAGAATTATACGGTCTACCAGTCGCGGATCAAAGCTGCTTTAAAAGCACTGGAAGCGCAGGGCAACGAGGCAGGAAATGTGGTGGTGATGGGTTATTGCTTTGGAGGCACAGGTGCTCTTGAAGCGGTGCGTGCAGGCTTTCCGGTAAAGGGCATTGTTTCCTTTCATGGCGGACTGGGCAAGGATTCATTAAGGGCGAATGTACCGGTAACAGCGAAAGTATTGATCCTTCATGGCGCCGATGATCCCTATGTGCCGGCGCATGATGTAAAGCAGTTCCAGCAGGAAATGCATGATGGCAAAGGCGACTGGCAAATGGTGTATTATGCGAATGCTGTACATGCATTCACCGATCCGGCTGCGGGAAATGATAACAGCAAAGGAGCGGCCTACAATAAGCTGGCGGATGAGCGCTCCTGGAAAGCGATGCTTGTGTTCCTGGAAGAAGTGGCCGGCAGTAAATAAGAAAACATTAAAAAGCAGGCAGGTTTTTGCTATTCGAAAACATTTCGTAGTTTTGCAGCCCGCTTACAAATGCCCGGGTGGCGGAATTGGTAGACGCGCTGGTCTCAAACACCTGTGGGAAACCGTACCGGTTCGACTCCGGTCCCGGGTACATTGTCCGGAAGCTTCCAAGTTCCGGACTTTAACGCTAGCCTTGCTTTCGTAAGAAAGCAGGGTTTTTGTTTTTTTATGGTAACTGGTTCGACCCCTATCCCGGTACAAAGGGCACGAAAGAGCTCTTAAAAGGACAAAAGGTCACCTAAGAAAACCTGGTGGCCTTTTTCATTTCTTTTCGCATAAAACAATCCATTCCCGAAAAATAATTGAAAAAATTTGCGCAATCAGGTAATTGCACATATATTTGCAAGCAAATGATTGCGCAATTATAAACTAATGGAAACAAGACGAGATGTTTTTCAGGCGATAGCCGACCCAACACGCAGGGCAATATTGGTTTTGCTTGCCTCACAGGTAATGACGCCGAATGCCATTGCAGAAGAATTTAATACAAGCAGGCAAGCAGTATCCAACCACATTAAAATACTCACTGAATGTAAATTGGTAAAGCAGGAACAGAAAGGAAGAGAAATTTATTATCACATCAATGCAAACAAAGTAAAAGAGATCGACAAATGGATTGAACAATTCAGGAAGATCTTGCAAACTCAATTCAATCAACTCGACAACGTATTATTAACACTAAAAAAACAGAAAAAATGAACAACAATTTGCTATTTGATTTTACCGTTGATAAAGCAGCGAAAACGGTATTCATAACAAGAGAATTTGATGCTGGCCTATCGCTCGTATGGGATGCATTTACCAAAGCAGAAATCCTTGACCAATGGGTCGCACCTAAACCTTTTATATCAAAAACAAAATTCCAGGATTTTAAAGTTGGCGGCCGAAGATTTTATGCGATGGTAAGCCCGGAAGGGAAAGAGGGTTGGATAATCCAGAAATACACTGCCATTAGCCCAAAAACCAACTTTAAACTATTTAATGCTTTTGCAGACAAAGATGAAAACCCCGAATTGCCGGGTTCTGATTGGGATTATACCTTCAGCGAACAAAACGGAACCACAAAAGTCAGCATTACTATTTATAATGAATCGCTTGCCCGTTTGGAAAAAATGATTGAAATGGGCTTCACAGAAGGATTTAAAATGTCAATGGAAAATCTGGAAAATTTGTTGGCGGCTTTATCGCAACGATAGCAGGTAGGTGTTGGGCTAAATGAAATTCACTGAACTGATTTCCAATTGCGTGAATTCATCAAAATCCTAATCCTATCAAAATCCTCCAAAAAGTTCGATATTTGAAACCCGATGGGTACAAATCAGAAACCCTTGGTAAATCCTTATTTATCAGGGTTTTTTGGTTCGATAAAGCAGCTTCGAAAAACAAAACAGTTTATTTCAGGCAATTACTCGTTCGGGTCTGGAAGTCGGATAAAAGAAATTAGTACTTAATTCTGCATCTTTAAGCAAAATGGAAGCAAAAAATAACTTAAAAAAATTGATGCAAATGTTTTCAACTTTTGACGGGAAAGATCTCGATAAGGTGGTTGATTGTTTTAAAGCAAGGCTAATTAAAAAGAATGAAATTTTAGTATCTGAAGGTGAGATCTCCAAAGAATTTTATTTTATCAATAGCGGATGTATTCGAACCTATTTTATTACAAAACAAGGTCACGAAAAAACCAGATACCTAATGATTGAACCTTCGATCGGTACAGCGCTTACAAGTTTTATTTCTCAAAAACCATCCTTTGAATTTATTGATGCATTAGAAAAAACGGAGCTCTTGGTTATTAATCGCAAAGATTTTTACCGTCTTGTAGATGAAATTCCGCAATGGAAAAATTTCTATTTGAAAATAATGGAAATGGCTTATTCATTTCAAAATAGAAAAATTGAAAGTTTGGTTACCTTATCAGCAAAAGAAAGGTACAACCAATTGATAAAAGAAAATCCCAAAGTCGTGCAACGCCTTTCTAATAAAATAATAGCCTCTTATCTTGATATAAAACAGGAAACATTAAGCAGATTGAAATCAAAATGATTTTTTGACCCAGGTCAATGTTTTGCAAAACTTATCGTTGTTACTTTGCTAAAAAAAACAAATGAGCAAACTAACTTCTTTCACATTCATTACCCTTAATGGTTTTTTCAAAGGCCAAAACGAGGATACAAGCTGGCATCCCCACGGTGGCGAAGCCGGTAAATTCGCAAACGATGCTTCAGGTGCCGATAACATATTGCTTTTCGGACGAAAAACATTTGAAATTATGGCAGATTTTTGGCCATCACCTATGGCAGCAGAATTATTTCCAATAGTTGCGGAAAATATGAACAGATCTCAAAAAATAGTCTGCTCAAATACTTTGAAAAAAGCGGATTGGAAAAACACAACCATAATGAGCGGAGACATCATTGAACAAATAAAACAATTAAAGCAGACCACAAAAAAGAGCATAACCATTTTGGGTAGCGGAAGCCTTCTCACACAACTTTCCGATGCCTGTCTTATTGACAACTACACCATTATGCTCGATCCGGTTGCTTTAGGCAAAGGCGTTTCCGTTTTTGACGGCATAAAGAGTAATTTGGAATTAATACTGGTATCAAGTCGCGTGTTCGGGAAGGACGGTATAGTATTACTCAATTATGAAAGAAAACAATAGCACGTTCAGTCTGAATTAAAAAGTACAAATTCAATTCTTGTAAATATGGACGAAGGTGCTGTTACTACTGCTCTTGTTACCGTTCTTGCGGAACAAGTGTTTTGAGAGCATTGTCATTAACGGCCTGCAGGTCGGTGGCAGAAACGGGCCTGTCGGCGGCCGGTGAAACCAATTTCTTTAATCTTTATCCAAATCCATCCGCTGATGTACTGAACCTGGATATTGCAGCAGGGTCAGACGCTGAAATTTTACTTGAAGTATTTGATGTGTCTGGTCAGGAAGTGATCTCCCAAAAATATTCCGTAATGAGGGGCACAAATTCAATTATAACAGATGTCAACGCTTTGAAGGCCGGAACATACCTTTTGAAAATAAGGGATAACAATTCCTCCTTTGAAGCATCCTGGGTGTTTATTAAGCAATAAAAGAATCTGCAGGGAGTTGGTTCATATATGAATGCGATGTTAACCAGCTATTAAAAATTCGCAAATACCGGACTCCACTTTCACGCAACCGACAGTCATATACATTGGCGTTGGTAAGGAAGGATTAACTCCGACGAAAGTAGCTCGGGTTATGGAGGCTGACGCTAATCTGCTTGCAGAAAAACTCAAATCGGATAAAAGTAAGCGGGTGCATGTTCATTTTGATTATTTGCCGGACGAAGATCACGCTACAATAAGTCACCAGGCTATCTGCAACGCTTTAAAATCATGAGTGATGAAAGAGAATAATACCGGTTTAAAATGCAGAACAAACTACTTTTTTTTGTTAAGTGTTTTCTGTTCTCCAACCACATTTTTATATACCTCATCGAAAGACTCTCCTTTGTGCTGTTGCCATAATGCGGAAAATTTCATTTCGGTATTTTTCAATAATTGAATACAGAGTTCTTTATCATCATCCGTTAGATTATGCATTAACATCTTTGCGTTTTTTAAAATTCTTTCTAAGCATATTTCGGCCACTTTTTCACCTTTTGCTGTCAATTCGATCCTCTTTGAACGCTTATCTTCTTTGTCATTATATTCCTTAATCAAACCTCTTTTTTTCATACGCGTCAACATATCTGTACCGCTTGAAAGCTCGAATAAATTGGCGTAAATTACTTCGGTTTTCTTTGGGTTTTTTTCCTGTTTGATCGTGGCTAATATTCCAAATTCTTCAATTTGGTTTAAATCCGTTCCTTTAAGTGCCATGTTTGCGTATGACATATTTAACTTACTGATCCTTCCAATGATTTTCAGTAATAAGCCATCATTCGAGGAAGGTATGACCCCGCCAACCAATGGCCCTTTTAATTTTTTTTCCCTTCCCTTCGCGAGATGATACCTGCAAAAATCTTCAATAGTTCCTTCAGGATGTTTTGTTTCAAAATCTCCCCATTCTTTTACCAGTGTAACTGTCTTATTCATACTGTTTTAATTCGTTTACGGAGTAAAAATACAAAAAAACGCTTCGATATATTGCATTTTATATCGTAAACGTATTATATTTGCATAATAAATATCGTTAACGAAGTATAATTAATCAATAAAAAAATGGGAACAATTCAAAAAAAGAAACCTCTTTACCTGATAGCTAAAGGCTTTATAAGCTTCTTTATATTATTTAGTGCCTATTATTCTTACTCGCATGGGCCGGATTTAAGAATGCTCGGATTTCCCGACTATTTCCGGATCGAATTGGTTATTGCAAAAGTAACCGGAGGTGTCGTGCTCTTAATTCCACAAACTCCTATAAGAATTAAAGAATGGGTATACGCAGGCTTTCTAATTGCTATGATATCTGCTTTTATTGCTCATGTCTGCAGCAATGATCCTATTTCAAAAATTATATCCGTAGCAATCGACTTCATTCTTATTATCACTTGTATAAGATACGTGTCCAAAAAGGATATGGAAACAGAAAATCAATTAAAAAAACAAACAGACAATTAACTATGGAACAAACGATTTACAAAATAGCCCTGGTAGTGCATATTGTAGGAATTACAATAATGTCCGGAACCACATTTATCGATTTTATAAGCTTCAGGCACTTCTGGAAAATATTGCCTGAAAATAGGCCAGCAGCTTTGGTCACGGCAGATTCTCTGTATAAGTTACAGCGCTTTATGGGTATAGGCATGCTCATTATTATTTTATCAGGCGTTGGTATGATGATATTTCTTCACCAGGTATGGGGGCAACAAATTTGGTTCCGTGTTAAAATCGGAATTCTTGTACTCATAATTATTAACGGTTTAGCAATTAGAAGGCGATTGGGAAATAATTTGAAAAAACTCCTGGTGGAATTACCTGGGACTGAAACAGATTCTAAGCTCTCTAAACTCAAAAGTAATATGACGGTAGTGCATCTGTTTCAAATGCTATTCTTTGTGGCGATTTTTATTCTTAGTGTTTTTAAATTTAATTAATATCATCCGACATGAAAACACACACGATACTTCTATTAGCAATACTATCCATTCTTGTTGGATGCTCATCGCCTGAAAATAAATCCGCTACACAACAGCAAACACCTTCCCAGCCAGCAGAAATATCGGACAATGGCAATAATCTGTTCGAAGAAAAATGTGCTGCTTGCCATGGTGCTGATGGAACAGCTGGAATTGCAAATGCAGCAAATCTTCAAATTAGTAAGCTGGACACAATTTCTGTGATCAGAATGATTACTCATGGTAAAAGTACCATGCCGGCATTTGCAGAACAACTTGACACTGGCGAGATAAAACAAATCACAAACTATGTATTCAATCTAAGAAAATAAAAAAGATCAGGCAATGAATAAGATACGGTTCATACTCAATATTCCTTTTGAAATGCACATCTGCATGCTTCGCTTATTAATTAAATTATCAAAAAACAAATCTCAAATCATATAATATGGAAACAATTAAAAATTCAACACCTTATAATATTGTCGTATTAGGTGCAAATGGCGGCATTGGTCGTCAGGCTCTAGAAGAGGCTTTAAAAGCCGGGCATAATGTTACAGCGGTATTACGCACCCCGGCAAATTTAATTTTATCTCATCCAAATCTTCAAATTGTAAAAGGCGATGTGATGAATACCGAAACTTTAGAACAATACCTCACAAATAAAGATGCAGTCATATCGGCAATAGGTAAAAATTCATTTAAGGCTACAACGCTTTATTCTCAAGGAAATAAAAACCTTATGGCTGCAATGCAAAAAACAGGATCAAAAAGAGTGTTTTTCATTTCAGCCTCTGGCCTCGATGTAAACCCAACTCATTCTTTAATAGTGAGATTTGCAACTAAATACATTTTACAAAAATTATTGCGCAACATGTATGCAGATATAAGAATAATGGAAAAAAGTGTACAGCAAACCGATTTAAACTGGACTATACTGCGTCCTCCAAAGCTTACTGATAAACCCGTAACAGGGAAATACCGTGTTGCTGTCAATACTATTTTAAACAATGGCCTTTCAATTTCACGTGCTGATGTCGCACATTTTATGATTAATAATATAACTAATGAAACAATTTATCAAAAAACTGTTGAAATTGGATATTAAAAAATGCGCTCATCCAAAGAATTATTTTCTTGTTATTGCTTTACCCTCTATATTGGAAACAGGGGCATTTGGAGGATAATAAGCAGAACAAAAAAGCCTCCCGTTTGAGAGGCTTTTTTCGTTAGGTGCTGAATTTCAATATTCTATACATCTTAAAGTGTAAACTCCAATAATTTTTACCGTTTTAAGCAGAAAATAAAAGGATACGGAGTAAGGCATACCCGATCAGACTTCCAACAATAAACCTTTTCTGATTGGGTTCCGCTTGTTTCAAGGGTATTTTTGATGTAATCAAATTTCCTCATCATGAAAGCTAATTTATTGCACTCTGCACTCCTTTGCCTGTTCATCGCCGCATCGGCAATGGCTCAGAACACGCCACACGACCTGAAACAAAAAGCGGTCAACACGCTTTCTTCTTCTGTTTCAAAAGAACAATTACAAAAGGAAACCGCTTTTTTCGGGGCAGATTCACTCCTTGGGTTTGATTTGTCCTCTGCCATTGGTGAAGCGCTTCTGCATTACAGCACTTATTCGGAATTAAAAAGTCACCTGTATTTTTTGGAGGCGAATTATGTAAAGACAAAATTCGGTGTCACCCAATTCCCCGGGGAAATGGATAATAGATCCTATTCACCGCCGCCCGAAGTAATGTCAGCATGCAGTAATGTGGATTTCGAAAGCGGGAGCTTTGCAGGCTGGACCGGTAAAAAAGGATACAATGCCCTTTCAACAAATCCGTTGACCGTTACATCAACAGGGATATTTACAACGGGCCTCAATGCAAACTACCGCGATTGCTCATACCATACACTGGTTAATACAGGAACGGATTATTACGGAGGGTTTCCAATGCTGAATCCCGGTGGAGGAAGCTATTCTGTGCGCCTTGGCGGAGAAAATGCAAACGTATTTGACGGTACCGATTGTGTTGGCCCTTATGTTTGCCATTCACCTGCGCCGGGCCCTGCAACCTATTGCGGTGGAGAATCGCTTGAGCAGACATTCACTGTGGGCGCGACAAATACATTATTTACATTCAGCTACGCCGCTGTTTTAAATGACGGCGGACACACCCCGGGCCATCAGCCTTATTTTTCGATCCAGGTTTTCAATAGCTCAGGAGTGGCGATCGGGTGTTTTTCTCAACGGGTGGAGCTGGTGAGCGGTGTTGTTCCTCCGGGCGGGGTTCTGTCGGCCAACGGAAATTGCTGGTTCCCATCTACCATGACTGATTACAAAGTATATTACATTCCATGGAAAACAAATTCATATAATTTAAGCGCGTATGTCGGACAAAATGTAACCGTAAAATTTACAGCTTCAGGCTGCACCGAAGGCGATCATTTCTGTTATGCTTATTTTGATGCTTCCTGCGGGCCTGCTGAGATCAGTACTTCTAACGCATCCCCATGTACGGGAAGCACTGTTACATTAACAGCGCCGGCAACCATCAGCGGGCCATATGCGTGGACAGGGCCGGGAATTGTTGGTTCCACCACAGGATCTTCTGTGGTAGTAAATGCGGGTGGAACATATTCGGTAACCGTTGGATCAGGGCCTTGCTCTTACAGCTTATCGTTGCCGGTTACTTTTGCGGGATCAGGAACTGTTAGTGCTACCGCTGCATCTCCTGCTATTTGTGCCGGAACAAGTACAACCATCAATGCATCAGCAGCATCCACATACAACTGGAGCGCAAATGCCGGAAGCGCAACAACCAGCTCTGTTTCTGTTAACCCCGCTTCCACTACAACTTATACTGTCAGCGGAACATCCACGGGAGGCTGTCCGTACTCTACAACTGTTACCGTTAACGTAAATGCATTACCTGCAGCATCCGCATCATCACCGGGGCCATTAACATGCACCACATTAACAATACCGGTCACAGCCTCCTCCTCAACAGGAACAGCAACCTATAGCTGGGCGGGAGCGGGCATCGTGTCGGGAGGCACTTCAGCAACGGCGACTGTAAATACAGCCGGAACCTATACCGTTACAGTTACGGACCCGGCCACATCATGTTCAAATGTATCCACTGTTACAGTGAACAGCAATACAACGCAGCCTGGCATTACACCCGGATCGGCATTGGCTTTAAATTGTTCAGCTACAAGCGGTACGGTTACTGCAAGCTCAGGCACAGCTGGCGCAACGTATTCATGGGCGGGTGCCGGGATCACTTCCGGGGGAAGCGCTGCAACAGCAACTGTAAATGCTGCCGGAACTTACACTGTAACCGTGACTGATCCCTCAAACGGATGTACGAACACCGCAACGGTAACAGTAACAAGCAATACAACTGCCCCGGATGTTACACCCGGTTCAGCACAAACTATTACCTGCAGCGTTTCATCGGCAACGGTCTCCGCAAGCTCATCAACGGCGGGCGCAACCTATAACTGGTCGGGCGCAGGCATTACAGCAGGAGGTACAACTTCATCGCCCACAGTGAATGCGGCGGGAACGTATACTGTTACGGTTACAGATCCGGCAAACAGCTGTACAGCAACAGCCACAGTAGATGTACTGAACAGCGGAACACTGCCGGATGTAAGTACCGGAAGCGCCTTAAATTTAGATTGCATCACCACCAGCGGAACGATCGCAGCAAGCTCCACCACACCGGGCGCAACATTCAGCTGGACAGGAAGCGGCATTGTTTCGGGCGGAAGCGCTGCAAGCGCAATTGTTAACGCATCGGGAACTTATACCGTAACGGTTACAGATCCTTCAACCGGTTGCACCAGTAATGCAACAGTTATGGTAAACAGTAATACAGCATTGCCGGATGCGAGCCCGGGAACTGCGCTGACATTGAATTGCAGCAACTCAAGCGGAACCATTGATGTAACGTCGGTAACAAGCGGTGCAACATTCAATTGGAGCGGGCCTGGGATTGCTTCAGGCGGAACAACCGCTTCACCTGTTGTAAATGCACCGGGAACATATACTGTTACGGTTACAGATCCGGCAAACGGATGTGTGAATACGGCCACTGTTCCTGTTGCGAATAATACTACTCCTCCGGATGCGGTAGCAGGAAGCCCCTTAACGATCGATTGTACAACAACCAGCGGAACAATCAGTGTTACATCTGTCACCCCCGGTGCAACTTACAATTGGGCCGGCGCAGGGATCGTTTCAGGCGCAGCAACTTCATCGGCAACTGTAAATACTGCGGGCACTTACACGGTTACGGTAACCGATCCTGCAAATACATGTACTGCAACAGCAACTGTTGTTGTTACAAATACCGGTGCATTGCCAAATGTTACCGCAGGGCCGTCATTAACATTAACCTGCGTGGTGAACAGCGGAAGCATCAGCGCAAACTCCAGCACAGCAGGCGTTACCTATAGCTGGACAGGTGCAGGAATTGTTTCGGGCGGTACAACAGCAAGCCCTACAGTGGATTCATCGGGAACATATATTGTAATTGTCACTGATCCTTCGAATGGCTGTACGAATACAACGAATGTTTCCGTAACAACAAATACTACACTTCCGGATGCCATTGCGGGTTCGGGGCCAGTATTGGATTGCCTTGTCTCAAGCGGAGCTGTGAACGTAAGCTCTGTAACACCCGGTGCAACATATAGCTGGTCGGGTGCAGGAATTATTTCCGGCGGGGGGACTTCATCTGCGACAGTAAACGCGGCAGGAACCTACACTGTGATTGTAACGGATCCGGCAAACGGTTGTACAGGCAGTGCAACAGTGATTGCAACAAGCAATACTGTTCAACCGGATGTTTCTGCAGGCGCCGGCTTAACACTTGATTGCGCCACAGCAAGCGGGGTGATCACAGCGAGCTCCGCGACACCGGGAGTGAATTACAGCTGGTCCGGCCCGGGAATAGTGTCCGGTGGAACAACTGCAGCGCCCCTTGTAAGCATAGCCGGCATATATACTGTAACTGTTACAGATCCTGCAAACGGATGTGTGAATACAACAACAGTAAATGTTGGTTCAAACGGAACAGCACCAGCGATCACATCCGGCGCATCAAATGATTCGATCACCTGCGCAGATCCGTCTTCCGTGCTTGGCGTTACATCCAGCTCAGGCAATTCGATTTACAGCTGGAGCGGGCCGGGGGGATTTACATCGGGAGCACAAAACCCGAACATCAGTGTTCCCGGTGATTATATTGTAACCGTTTTGGATACAACGAACGGATGTTCATCCACCGATACGGTAACAGTTGTCCAGGGAGTTGACCCTGTGGCAGGATTCACTCCAAGCGTTGTTTCGGGAGATGCTCCGCTGGTGGTGGATTTTACAAATACGAGCTCAGCCGGCTTCAGTGGTTATTCCTGGACATTCGGTGATTTGAATACATCATCACAGACCAACCCTCAGAATACATACACCGCACCGGGAACGTATGTTGTAACGCTGATCGGGCTGAACGGAGGATGCAATGATACAGCCACTGCAATCATCGATGTGAAACCTCTAAGCTCCATCTTTATCCCTAATGTATTCACTCCGGATGATGATGGCAATAATGAATTGTTCACGGTTACTGCTGAAGGATACAAAGAGATCCGTTTCGTGATATACGACCGCTGGGGATTGAAGCTTTGGGAAATGAGTGCCGCAGATAAGATCTGGTGGAATGGCAGGACCACGGCGGGCGTACCTTGCAGTGACGGAACGTATTACTATATTCTTTACGGAGAAGACCATTCAGGGAAAAAACTGGAGCAACCGGGATTCCTGACCCTGTTGAGAGGAGGCAGATAAAAAGGAGATATTTAAGATTTATTTACCGCAGATCTGAAATAACTATTTCCTATTCTTTTAAAATATAACTCGTACTTCTTCCTCCTCCGGGTTCTTTCTGAAGGATCTCTTTTTGCACGAGGTCATTGATATCGCGTAAGGCACTATCTGCAGAGCATTTCGCAATTTTTGCCCATTTGGAGGAAGTCAGCTTGCCGGTAAAGCCGTCAAACAGCTTATTGATCATTAGGCGTTGTCTTTCATTCACCGGGGTTTGAGTGTGCCTGTCCCAGAATTGTGTTTTGCTGAGTACAGGTTTCAATGAATCGTCCGTTACGTTCAATGCCCTGTCCAGGCAATTGAGAAACCATTCGAGCCAGCCGGTGATATCCAGTTCTCCCTGCTGGGTTCTTTCCAGGATCTCATAGTAGGCATTCCGCTCGAGCCTTATTTGGGCAGACATGCTGTAAAAACGCTGGCGGTCTCCGTCTGCTTTGGCCAGCTGCATATCCGCTATAGCTCTTGCAATACGGCCATTTCCATCATCAAAAGGGTGAACGGTAACAAACCAAAGGTGTGCGATGGCCGATTTTAATACGGCATCAATGGCATTGTTAGTATTGAACCACTCTAAGAACAAATTCATTTCTTTTTCCAACGAGCCTGCATCCGGGGCTTCATAATGTACCTTTTCTTTGCCCATGGCTCCTGATACTACCTGCATAGGGCCTTTTTCATTGTCGCGCCAGTTACCAACAATGATCTTGTGCATACCGCTTCTGCCGGTTGGGAACAGGGCAGCATGCCAGCCGAACAAGCGGTCTTTATCCAAAGGGACATTGTAGTTTTGTGTTGCATCCAGCATCATTTCTACGATGCCTTCCACATGACGGTCGGCAGGCACTAACCCGGCCACATCCATTCCTAAACGCCTGGCAACGGAAGAGCGTACTTGTCCCGGATCCAGTATTCCTCCTTCTATTTCGGTAGATTTAAGGACATCCAGGGTGAGTGTTTCTAATGTTGTTTCATTTCTCAAGGCAAAGCCCAGCACTTCCATAATACCCTTTAAACGCCCTTGTTTATGCCTGATGTTGGATAGGATGGGAACAATCGCTTCGTGATTCCAGGTGAAGTCCGGCCACGAGCTTCGGTTATAAATGTATTTTGTCATATTCTCCGCAATTATGCGGTAAATGTAGGGTTTATTCTCCGGATTGTCAATTATCTCCGCATAAATGCGGTGAATGGCCGAGGCATTCCCCGCAACATGGTGTCATTTAATTTTTCACTATAAAAGCTTAAGCGGACTTCTAATCTAAATTCGGAAGAATTGAGGTTTTGTTTTTTTATCCCATTAAAAAGCATTGGGATAGTTTATATTTGAGTACAGTTTTATAACTTACTATCTATTCTATAACGATGAAAATAAGCAATTACATTGGAAACATCAATCTCCTTGTATGTATTATCTGTTTTCTTTTATCATTTGCATTTGCATCCTGTTACTATTATAATCTTCAAACAAAATATGCAGGTAATGAAGTTGAAAAAAACCCACAAGATTTTCTTAATAAAAAATTCGGAAATTTTCTTGTGAAGGAGGAGCCACTTCAGTTACTAATTCCCGCTAAGCAATCCTTTTTAGAGACTTCATCAACGGACACTTCTCAAATACGGGAGTTGATTAAAGGAATATATTCTAACAGGGAAACAGCTTACCGCTCTTCTGCCGACGGCTTGATTACGGTTCTCTATATGCTAATGGTATTGGTGGTTATAGGGTTATTCATTCTTTTTTATAAGCCTAAAGAATTGGAGGTGCCCCTTATTAATATTACGATACCGGATAAGCTTTTCTATGTGGTAATTCCGATTGTGATAGTTTATTTATTCTTTCAGTTGGGACTAAAAATGAGTGCTGCTATCGATTCGAGGTTAGTTTTGGAATCTATGACTGATAGTATTGAAACGATTGGAAGCCAAAGGGTGTCCTATTACCATAGTAATGCTCGTACTTTTGTTGATCAGGGCTTGGTAGATGCCTGGTGTACCTGGTATTATAATATCTTTCAGGGAGGGCGAAATCCCGGCCTTCATCAATGGAATGCTTTTGGTCTTCTTTTTTGCTTCTTCGGAACGTTTGTGGGTCTGACGCAGGCGGCTTGCCTTAACCTGATTTCGGCTTATCATGCAGCGTACAAGAACAGAATTTTGAGTATTACCTTAGTGATTGTTGCATATATTTCATTTGTTATGTGGTCGTTTAGTTTAGCTGCATGGTATCAACATTCTGCATTTTTGATAGCTTGGATTTGGGGAGCAACGGTAGTATCTGTTTTTTTATGGAACAGATATGGAGAGATGTATGCAGATAAATTAAAAATAAAACAAGTTGAAAAAAGCATCACTAAGAAAAGATAAAGTTGCAGTTTTGTTTCATTATCTTTATATTCATGATCCGATCTGTATTTCTAATTTTACTTGTCCTTTTGCTTTCCCATGCAGCTGGTTTAAAAGCGCAAACCGCTGCCGATTCTTCCAATCAATTGTACATTGATGCTAAACTGGTAGCGCCTGACTATCAAAAATTATACGATTACAGCAAAATGGGCGATACTGTCATTACAGAATATGGTAATATGGATGGTTATGGAAGTAATTTCTATCCGAAAACGGGCGCAGGCTTATGCTGTTTCGCTATACGGCGGATCACCGTGCGGAAAGGGAAGTTGAAGGAAGTGTATGTCCTTGGCAGTAATACAGGCTTTGAAAGCACTACAACATACGATGAGAAAGGGAAGAGCAAAACAACACAACGCGTGAATAACAATGCGGTAAGAAACGCGCCGCCTTACCGTTGATGATCCTGACCATTTCTGAAATGCAACTATTTTATAAGGGAAATAGTCATTATAGCGCATCTTAATTCCATACAGTGAAAAAATACATATTACTATACTGCTTCATTTTCATATACGGTTGCCTGGCAACTGCACAGAATAATGAAGCAGGGATTTTTTCCGGTTGCGGAACCAACCAGCTTTTACTGCAAAATCCCCAGCTGAACACCGCTCAGAATTTTCTGAATGCAAAGGCTTATGAATACCTCTTAACATCCCGGCAAAGCCAGCGCAGTCCCACAGCAATGGTACAATACATTCCGGTTGTTGTACACATCATTCATAACGGTGGCCCTGAAAACATTTCCAACCTGCAGGTACAAACCGCAATAAGCAACATCAACAGTAAGTTCCTTGAGAACGACAACACGCAGATCCAATTCTGCCTCGCACAACGCGATCCATTGGGAAATCCCACAGACGGGATCACCCGGGATGTTTCTGCATTGACAAATGAAACAATGGAAATTGATGACATTGCTTTAAAAAATATAAACCGCTGGCCGCCTACATGCTACCTGAACATCTGGATCATAAGCGGGATCAATAGCCTGAGCTCAGGGCCCGGAGTGATCGGTTATGCGTATTTCCCTTCTGCTCACGGAATGCCAATGGATGGTGTGGTGATCGAAGCAGCATTTTTTGGAAGCAGCGCAATTAATGATGCTGTGGGAGCACACGAACTCGGCCATTATCTTGGCCTGTACCATACTTTTGAGAACGCCTGCAGCAACAACAATTGCTTGCTTGATGGCGACCAGGTATGCGATACTCCTCCTGACCAGACCACGTTCTCCTCCTGCGCCCCAAATGCAAACTCCTGCAGTACGGACACGGATGATCCAAGCTCGAACAATCCTTTTACTACGGACGTGGCCGACCTTGGGAACGATTACATGGATTACAGTAATTTTTCCTGTTACAATCTCTTTACGCCCGGACAATACACGCGGATGAATTACTTTTTGAATAATGTAAGAAGCAGCCTGTTGCAATGCCTGAGCTGCTCGTCGCCCTGCCCTGCACCCGTTACAGCAACGATCATTCTGCCAGCTTCATCGCTCACGGTTACTACCGGCAGCTCCGTTAATTTCCAGGGCTCGTTTACAAATGCCACGGGCCAGCAATGGTATTTAAACCCCGGCAGCATATTGAGTACCGCCTCAACCTTTGCACATACCTTTCCTTCCCAGGGATCGTTCTGGATGAAATACAGGGCGATCAGCTCCGATCCTTCCCTCTGCCTTGACGCACTTGATTCCATTCAAATAATTGTTACGGAACCGGTCTCCACTACCTGTGAAGGCTCTTTGGATCTTACAAATACAAACTCTTCCGTTCACCTGCCCCTTACAAATGAGATCTACAGCAGCAATGGTTTTACCTGGGAATGCTGGGTACGGTTAACAGATCCTTTTGGAACCGCTTTCCGCCCGATGATCTGTGCCATCGATGGCGTGGTTTACGAAGACATTGCTTTATCCTTCGGCTGGACCGGTGGAGTGGGGAATGTGCCTGTAACAAGCCTCGCGTTTAAGGTTGACGGCCCGGGAGGCCCAAGCCCTTCCACTTGTAATTATATGCCCCCGGGAGGATTTATACTCGGAACCTGGTATCATGTAGCCGGCACTATGGATTATGTGACGCACACCGGGAAGCTATACCTGGACGGTACTCTCGTAGATACGAAGACGATCAGTTCAACATCTTTTTCAAGGATCATCCCGGGACAGTTAAGCTGGGACGCGGCATTAAATCCTGCATACCCCGGCCCGCCGCTGGGAGGTAACCTCGATGAGATCCGGATCTGGAAAAAAGTAAGGACGGATGCAGAAATAGGAGCAGACTATGACCAATGCCTCACGGGGAACGAAACCGATCTCCTGATCTATTACCGCGCAAATCAGAATGCAGGAACGGCCTGCCTGGATGCCACTCCAAATGCGAATGACGGAACGCTTTCTTCAACCACCCTGTGGTCTGTGCAGCAGGCCTCGATCATTACAACGAATTGCGCAAATCTGTGTAATTCATTTTGTCCTGATCTCCTTGCCTGCAACGATACAACAATTTGTAACGGGAATTCCGTTCAACTCAATGTGAGTGGCGGCTATACCGGCTATTCCTGGTCGCCGGCCACCGGGCTCTCCGATGCGGCGATCCCGAATCCGGTTGCAAATCCGGCAATAACAACAACCTATACGGTAACAGGTACCAACATTGATTCAAACCTGGTCGTTAATCCCGATTTTGTCCTTGGTAATTACGGGTTCAGCAGCGGGCAGATCTATTCAGCGGTTTATTCACCCTGCAATTATTATGTTGCACCTACTTTTTTTACAGGCTACCCGGCACTTACGGATCACACGCCAACAAGCGACAATTACTACATGTCGGTAGACGGATGTACGAGCGGGCCTACAACCCTGTGGGAGCAGCTTATCCCTGCGATCACGGCAAATACAGATTATGAATTCAGTTTCTGGGCCTCGCGTGCAGATGTGATTCAGCCGGATTTTGAAATACACGCCATTGGGAATGTTACAGGCGATGTAACACTGGCAACCCAGGCGGGAATTCCTTATGCCGGCACCTGGACATGGGATCAGTATGGCCCACCCGTATGGAATTCAGGGCCGAATACCAGCGTTACATTTAAGGTGATAAATACAGAAACGGATGGTTATGGAAATGATTTTGCACTGGATGATTTTTCGTTGCGAAGAATTTGCATCTCTTCGGATACAGTAACCGTAAGTGTAGGAAATTATTCTTTCAGCCTCGACCTTGGCAATGATACTACCTTATGCGGAAGCGGTATCATGGTGATTGATGCAGGTGCCGGGTTTATGCAATATACCTGGCAGGACGGCTCACACGGACAAACATACACAGCATTCGGGCCGGGAATGTACTGGGTCACCGTTACCGATCCATGTGCCGGCATTCTTACGGATACATTAAGGATCACCGCATCGCCTTCTCCTCTTGTGGATATCGTAAGCGATACAGCGATCTGCGCCGGCGACAGCCTGGAGCTTTCGTTCACAGGCAGTGCCACCTTCAGCAGCTTTAACTGGGAACCGAATACTTACCTGGACTGCAGCAGTTGCGACCACCCGGTATCCAGGCCATTGAGCAGCATACACTACTATCTTGCCGCCAGTACACCAGAGGGATGCACGGCCGTTGACAGTATAGCGATAACGGTTCTTCCAAACCCTTCTCATACCATCCAGGTAACAACTGTTGATGAGATCTGCGGAAATGGCAATGGAAGCATTCAGCTGGCCATTACAGATAATTCTGCAGCACCCTACCTGTTCAATTTTAATAATACTGGTTATGGCCCATCGGCCAGCTATCCGGGCCTTGTAAGCGGCTATTACAGCGTCGGGATAAAGGATGATAATAATTGCGTTTATGATACCACTGTGCAGGTCTCAGGCAATGGTATCGCCGATACGCTGAGTATTCCCAATTGTTTTAGCCCGAATAACGATAATATAAACGACAGCTGGTTCATCCCGGCTCTGTGCGGGGAGAAGACCTCCAGTAAAATTCTGGATCGCTGGGGAATTGAAATTGCAACGGTCCATGATGGAGAGTTTTGGGATGGGAAAATAAATGGCGGTGAAAATGCCTCTGATGGTGTGTACTATTATATTGCCGAGATCGAATATCTCTCAGGTGTAAAGAAAACATTCACAGGCTTTATCAGCTTATTGAGATAGATTTATTTATACCTGTTTTCCTTCTCTCAGCTCAGCAAGCAGCCATTTGATCCTGTCCTGCAAGTTGCCTTGCTCGTATACTTCGCTGTTCTCCATTGCTTTTGCCCATTCAAACAGTTCCCTGGCAAGCGCCCGCCCCTTCAGCCAAATAAATTTTCGCTTTTCTGTATCTTACCGCTGTATCCTCCGTTGCATTACCAGAACCAGTCAATTTAAGGCTTTATGCTCATAGAAGATGAAAAGCAACATATAGAAAGATCAAAAACAGACCCCAATTGTTTTGAGCCTTTGTATGCGAAATACTATGAGCTGCTATTAAAATTCGTTTATAAGCGGGTGGAGGCCTTTGATGATAGCAAAGAAATTGTATCCATAGTTTTTACAAAAGCATTGGTAAATATAAGTAAGTACAAGGATCGGGGTTTTCCATTTTCGAGCTGGCTGTATAGAATTGCTATAAATGAAATTAATCAATTCTATAGAAACTCAAAAAAAATGCGGGTCATCAGCCTCGATGAAAAAGGAATTCAAAATATCGCTTCTGAAACCTCTGCTGAAAAGGCGGAAATGATTTCAAATTTAAGACAAGCGCTCAGGTATTTATCAGAAGAAGAGTTTTTGCTTATTGAGCTGCGGTTTTTTGAAGAGCGGCCGTTTCTGGAAGTGGCTTTTATCCTTGGGATAACTGAAAATAATGCAAAGGTAAAAACATACCGGACCCTGGATAAGCTAAGAAGTGTTTATGCTAAGATTTAAAGATTTCAATTAAAAGCAGCACAAATGAAAAATTATAAAATAATTGAAAACCGCCCGGAGCTCTCAAAAGAGCAGCTAAAGGAAGGAATGGATTTTAATAAAATAAAGATAAATGCAGGGCTTGCAAAAACAGCATTTTTAAAAATTCTAATTATTAAAAGTGTTTTTTTGGGAGTTGTGGTGGTTGGTTCGGGTGTATTCATTTACCGGGTGGTTAACCAGGTCAAGCCGGAAACCCCGCCGGCTGTATATATTGATTCAACAGAGAACAGGACGGAACCGGTAACCCTGGCAAAAAGCGACGAAAAACTAAATAATGAGACTAATACTAATGCAGAATTCAAAGCCCCTGCTTTAGCTAAAACAGCAGGGCCGGCTCTCCCTATAAAAATAATTCCTGGAGAAAACAATCCGGCAGGAGAAATAAAGCCGGAAAGTAAAGCCGGGAATGATCCGGGTCTTCCTGACACACCCGTTGTTACTCCAGGCGGTGTGCCGCTATCAACAACGTCTCCGGGGCGTAACGCGGGTTTGCATGCAACTTGTGTAATATGGAAAACCGACAACTATTGTGTAGTCCCTGAATCGGCAAAGCTTATTAATAGCTGGGATTGCAGGGATTGCGATTTTGATTATATAAAATGTAACGACCTGGACAAAAACTTAACCGCTCTATGGCTTACTGTAATTCCTGGCAGACGACAAAGGCTAAAACTGGAGAGTGAATTTAAGAATATTACACTGATAAAACCTGATGGCAGCATAGCTCATCCGTCTGGTGTTTGTACTGGCAGTAAAATTATTTATGGCAAAAAATTTCAGGCAAAGCAATTTATAGCAAACTACCAGGAACAAATAGATGTTTTCTTGTTTTTCCCTGACGCAGAACCCGGTGATACCATAATTATAAAGGGGTTGATTGAAACAGTCATCGGGAATTGATCTTCTTTTAGCTATAATTATAACTTATGAAAGGAAAATTCGCAATCATTCTTTTATGTTTCTTTTATTCACTGGCGGAAGCGAGGTTACCTGCAGATAGCCTGCCGATGAAGGAAGGAGTTCTGAATATTTTTATTAACTGCAGCAGCTGTTATGAGGATTTCGTAAGGACTGAAATTACATTTGTAAACTATGTTCGCGATAAGCAGTCTGCAGATGTTGACCTGTTTATCACCAGCCAAATGACGGGTGTCGGCTATACAAAGTATACGCTTTGTTTCATCGGGTTGAAAAGGTTCAAACTGATTTCGGATACACTGATCTATATATCGAAGGCAGGAAATGTAGAAGATGATACCCGCAGGGATCTTATCAAAGTGATAAAAATGGGCCTTATGAGGTACGTTTCACACAGCAGCTTTGCTCCGCATATACAAATTGGAATGGATGAGCTGCAGGACACTGCGATCGTAACCATTGACAAATGGAAGTCCTGGGTTATCAATACAGCCTTAGCTGCTAATATCGATGGGGAGCGGTCTGCCCTGAACCAGAATTACGGTGGCTCCCTTTCAGTAAATAAAACAACTGAAAAAGTGAAAATTGATATGGGAATTAATATGGACTATTCAGCGAGCCGTTTCATAAGTGATAATGACACCACAACTACTTTTACTGATGCAAAACAAGCCTACGCAGGATATATAAGAAGTATTAATAAACATTGGTCCTGTGGAGTGTTTGGGAAAACGGGAAGCGCGACCTATAATAACCAGCGGTTTTACCTGTCCGGAGCGCCTGTGGTGGAATACAATTTTTTCCCATATTCAAAATCGCAACAAAAGAGTTTTACCGTAGGCTGGCTTATTTCCGCCAACCATTATGAATATACTGATACAACGATCTATGATATGATTAAAGAGAATGTATTTCAGAATGTGCTTAACATTTCCCTCGTTGTCAACCAGCCATGGGGAAGCGCAGGCTTTTCAGCATCAGGCTCGCATTATTTTAATGATCTAAAAAAGAATCATCTTTCAGTGTCAGTGAATACGGACTTGCGGGTTTTTAAAGGATTTTATTTTAACATTTACGCAGGTTATGTGATGGTCCATGATCAGCTGTCACTTGCAAAAGGAGGAGCCAGCAGGGATGAGCAGCTTCTTCATCGGAGGGAAGTGGCAACAAGTTATATTTTCAGTATGAGCACAGGCATCACTTATCGCTTTGGGTCAAAATATAACAATGTGGTGAACCCCCGTATCAGCACAGGAGGGTTATAAGACTTTATATAATGGCTGCAGGCTACGCCGGAGTGTTCCTTGCCTTCAGCTCAGCAAGCAGCCATTTGATCCTGTCCTGCAAGTTACCCTGCTGTATCACTTCGCTGTTCTCCATCGATTTTGCCCATGCAAGGAAGTCCGGGTCATGCGGCTCTTTTTTTCCCGTCTTGGTGCTTACGTGAATAAGCCTGCTCCGCATGACCGCTTTCAGCTGATCTTTCTTTTCGTTCAGCATCATGGTTTCCACATGAACCGATTCGTGGTCTGCAGATAACAACGTGGATTGAATGCATACAGTTTCGTTGTACACAGCCGGGCGTATGTATGCAATCTCGTGCGTGCTTACCACCCAGCCCTGCCCCTTCCTGTAATAATCGGCCAGGCTTAAGTTGTAATTATCCTTTAAATGGTCTTCCCGCGCATTGATCAGGTAATCGAGATAGCTGGAGTTGTTGAGGTGTCCGAACATATCGCAATCGTTGAAGCGGATCTTATAATTGGAACCGGAGGTTTTGGTCATTTGAATTTTTTTAGTTTGTTATGATTTGTCAGAAGTATTTTACCATGTAAACAGCGTCAACATACGTATCATTTATTTTCAGGTCATTCTTTACAATAGCTCCCTGTTGCCGGAAACCGGCCTTTTCATAAAACCCGGTAACAGAGCTTCCGGCAACCAATGCCCACAAATGAATTTGCTCTAAGCCTTCTATCTGCCCGGTTACGCTGAACAGCTTATGAAGCAGCTTTTCTCCGAGGCCGTTGCCCCTCATCTCCGGCCGTATGTACAATGCATGAAGCGAGCCTTTGTGTCTTGCCTTGGACCTCTTATCCTTTTTGAACTTCACAAACCCGGCCAGCTCGTTGGAGCCTGAAAACGCCCCGAGTACAAAGCTTTCAGCAGGTGATCCCGAGATCTGTATTTCCAGCTGGTAATCGAAAACACTTTTATTCAGCTCATCTTCATAGCTGTCGCTGAAGGCGAATGGCGATTCCCGGAGACTTAACAATCTCAGTTCTTTGTATGCAGACACATCAGCCCTGTTTAAAAATCTGAATGTCATTTTTAGGGGTTTGGTTTTTTTCCGTCTTTGTCCTCCAGGAACTCTTCTGTAAAATGCTCCCTGTGTTTTTCCTTTGAGAATTTTTCAGCGTTGAATGCAGTGGATTTTCCACGGGGTATCGAAAGCGATTGCCAGCTTTCGTCAAGGATCATTTTGCCGATAAATACGATCTGCCCGATGTGGTAAGGATAATGCGCCAGCTGCCGGTTGATGGCTTCCATAACTGTATGGCCCTGGTTGCGGATGTAAATGATCGTCGACAGGTCGTTTTCACCGAGGCTGTTCAATGCATCGAAAAGGCATTTCCAGCCTTTTTCCCAACTCTCTGTTACAGCTTCCTTTGGCATATTTTCGTTTTCAAATTCGCTGTCGCGATGGCGCCATTCTTTTTCTCCGTCGGTTGTAAGGAAATCGGTCCAGCGCGAAAG
Organism: Bacteroidota bacterium; assembly: GCA_025963775.1. Lineage (GTDB taxonomy): Bacteria > Bacteroidota > Bacteroidia > 2-12-FULL-35-15 > 2-12-FULL-35-15 > 2-12-FULL-35-15. The sequence continues at coordinate 57,252 of JAOQAD010000019.1, forward strand.
CATGTTGCCGCTTAAATGCTTCATGATGGTTGCAATGCTGTTCGACTCTTCGTTGTATTGCCAGGATAATTTCTCAGCAGGTAATTGAGCAATTGTTTTATCCCCCAGCGATTTGTAATACTCAAATTGTTTGATGACACTTTCCAAATAATTTGTTCTCATGGTGTGATGTTTTTTAATGATTAATTAACGTTCATGTTTTCGATAATGATTGCTGATGCGCCTCCGCCGCCATTGCAAATTGCGGCTAAACCATACCTGCCGCCTTCCTGTTTTAAAACAGAAAGGAGCGTGCAAATAATGCGTGCACCGGATGCGCCCAGCGGGTGGCCCATTGCCACGGCACCGCCATACACATTCACCTTATTGATGTCGAGGCCCAGTATTTTTTGATTTGCCAATACAACAGCCGCATACGCTTCATTGATCTCAAAAAAATCAATGTCGTTTAATGTTAAGTTTGCCCTTGTTAACGCTTTGCTGATGGCAACCGAAGGCGCTGTGGTAAACCATTCCGGCGCCAGGGCAGCATCTGCATATGCAATGATCTTTGCCAATGGCTTCAGATCATGCTTTTGTAGCGCGTCCCTGGATGCAAGGAGCAGGGCCGCGGCGCCATCGTTCAGATTACTGGCGTTAGCGGCTGTGATAGTTCCGTCCTGCAGGAAGCTTGGCTTTAATTTAGAAACTTTCTCCGGGATTATTTTATGAATGTCTTCATCTTCCTGTAAGATCGTTTCTCCTGTTTTTTGAACCACTTTATAAGGAATGATCTCATTGTTGAACTTTCCTTCTTTGCTTGCTTTAGCAGCACGTGCGTAGGAAGCCAATGCAAATTCATCCTGCTGCCCGCGGCTCAGCTCATATTTTTTCACACACATTTCAGCGGCATTTCCCATGTGAAAATTATGATAGACATCGGTTAAGCCATCTTTTAACAAGCCATCAATAAATGTCTCGTTACCCATTTTAATAGGTTTGCGAAGCATGGCATAGTGAGGGGCATTGCTCATGCTTTCCATTCCCCCGGCAATGACGATGTGCTCCAGTCCCAGCTGGATCTGCTGAGCCCCTAAAATAGCCGCTTTCATGCCTGCTGCACATACTTTGTTTACGGTGGTGCAATCGACCTCATCCGGGATGCCTGCAAATTTCGATGCCTGCCGGGCCGGCGACTGCCCAAGGTTTGCAGAGAGCACATTCCCCATGTAAACGGAATCAATGTTGCCGGGTTCGATCCCTGCAGACTGATACGCTTCCCTGATAGCGATCGCACCCAGTTCGGTTGCGGAGGAACCTGACAGGACGCCTAAAAATCCACCGATCGGGGTTCTTTTGGCGGATACTATAAATACTTCGTTCATTTATTATAAGTTTTGTTGTCCTTTTATAAAATATACCGAACGGTATGTTTAAAGGTAAAAAATTTTATCTTTTTAAATCCCTGATCAATTTCTCCAGGAAGTCCATGGTAATGTTCAGCTCTGCGGGCTTGCCGGTAACTTTGGCCTGCATCACGGCGCCTTCTGTCAACGATACCAGGATCGCTGCAAATTCGACCGGGTTTGTGCCTTTCTTAATTTCCTTTGTTTTGATTCCCTGGTCAATGATCTTTACAATAGAGGAGCGCCATAAATTCAATGCTTTAACAGCTCTTTCCCTTAGTTCAGGATGAGTATCATCTGCATCCACAGAAGTGTTAAGAAGCGGACATCCTGCCTTGAGAAAAGGGATCTTTAAAATGTTACGGTGTGTTTGAGGGTACACCAATAGTTTGTCGATCGCCGTATTTTTTTCCCGGATGCGGGAGCTGATCAGGGCGGTGATATTGCCAAAATTATAGTCAAATGCCGCAATAGCCACTTCATCCTTGTTTTCAAAATTCCCGTAAATGCTTCCTTTGGTGAGTCCCGTTGCTTCCATGATGTCGTTCATCGAGGTGCCGGAATAACCTTTGGCATTGAATACCGGGGCGGTTTTCTCAATAATATACTGGCGTGTGCGCTCGGCTTTTGACATGGATTCAATTAGTTAACATTGCAAATATAAATAAAATAATACCAATCGGTATATTTTTATAAAATTCATTTTTACTTTTATCGCGGGCTATTTTAAGGAACGTCATTGCGAGCGACGCGCTGTGTTGATGCTGGATGTTTTCCAGTTTGTGAATCTGGTTGTATTTTATGTACTGACAAAAAACTTCCACTCAAGGAAGCTTTAGAAAAGATGGGCGTCCCGGTCAATGAACTGATCCGGCATTACAATGGAAAAGCGTTGAAATGCCTGGTTTAAGCCATTGGACGGAGTAAATGACGCAATAAAAAAAGGGCCTTTCAGCCCTTTCTTAAATTTATTGCTTCAATAGTTTTTCATAAAATTGTTTGCCGTCATTTCCTTTGTTTTTTACGTTGAGAAAATAAATTCCTGCAGGCTGTGCGCCGAGGTCAATTTCTGATGTCATGCCGATGATCTCCGAGCTGTAGATCAGATCACCTACAGTATTGTAAACTTTCAGCTCTGAATTTTCAGCTCCTGCGTTCGAGATCCGGTATCTGCCTGTTGATGGGTTCGGGTACACATTGATCCTTACAGACTCCGGATTTTTAACTCCTGTGATCTCTGCGAGTGATCGGCGCCAGACTCCGCCACTGTCGGTTCCGGCAAAGATATCGGTTCCGCTCACCGCCATCGCATACGCTATGGTGTTCGCCGAGAAGCCTGAATTAACGGGCATCCAGGAGCTGCCATTGTCGAGGGTAAGATAAATGCCGTCTTCTGTTCCTGCATATACCTCAGGCCCATTGCTGACCATTGAATTGATCACGTCGGAGCCTGCACGTCCCGAATTTACAGGGTTCCAGGTCGTTCCATTATCAGTCGACAAAAACACACCGCCTTCTGTTCCTGCAAAAACATTGCTTCCGCTGAAGGTGAAGGAGCGCACGATAGGGTTTGAAAGCCCTGTGTTCACTTCTGTCCAGGTACTTCCATTGTCGGTGGATAAAAACGCGCCGCCGAAGAAAGTTCCCGCAAACATATTGGAACCGTTGATCGCGATCGTGAGCATATTCTGCGTTGTTAAGCCTGTGTTTACAGGCGACCAGCTGGCCCCGTTATCGGTGGAGATAAACACACCAGCTCCGTATGTTCCTGCAAAAATCCCCGCGGCATTCACCGCGATGGTTGTTACCTGCAGATTGGTAAGGCCTGTGTTGGAGGCTGTCCAGTTGTTTCCGCTGTCGGCAGACACAAACACACCTGCATCTGTTCCTGCAAATAGCGTGGTGCCGTTCAGTGCCAGCGTACGCACATAGCGGCTGTTCAAGCCGTTATTGGCTTCTGTCCAGGTGTTGCCATCGTTGCCGGAGCGGAAAATGCCTAAATAATCGGTGCCGGCATAAATATTGGAACCCTCTACCAGCAAGGAAAAGACAACCGTAGTGGTGATCCCGTTATTTTTGATCGTCCAGGAGCTGCCGCTGTTGGTGGAAAGAAAAGCGCCGCCGTCTGTTCCCGCAAACACATCCGTTCCGCTCAGGGCAAGTGCATGAATATACGTGTTGGCCATGCCCGTGCTGGAATTGCTCCAGGTGGAGCCATTGTCGGTCGACAGGAACAATCCCGTTGCAGTTGCCGCGTACAGCGTGCTTCCGCTGATCGCAATGTCTGCTATTGCGGGATGCGTGATCCCGCCATCATTGCTGAGGCCGGTATTGATTGCGTTCCATGTGCTGCCATTGTCAGCGGACATGAACATACCACTGTTGGTCCCCGCAAAAATGTTGCTTCCGCTGATCGCAAGGGCATTCACATGCGGATCGGTAAGTCCCGAAGTCATCAGGTTCCATGTAAGTCCGTTGTCGGCCGACACTTCAACGCCGGTGCCATTGCCAACGAACATATTGCTTCCGCTGATGGCGATAGCGCCGGAAGCAAAGCCGATGCTGCCGGGCATGGCTGTCCAGGTGCTGCCGTTATCCGTTGATACAAAAAGTCCGTTTGACCCGGTGCCTGCATAAATGCTGCTTCCGTTGATCAGCAGGTGACGTACATCAAGGCTTACAAGGCCTGTATTTGCCTGTGTCCAGGAACTGCCGTTATCCCCGGAAACGTAAACGCCGGAGCCGTAAGTGCCGATAAAAACCTTGCCACCGCCAATAGCAATGGCATTTACAGTAAGGTTGTTTGGCAGGCCACCGTTTGATGCATGCCAGTTAGTGCCATTGTCGGTTGTCAGGAATATGCCATCGATGGTTCCTGCAAAGGTATTGGTTCCGTCGGAGGCCATGGAGAAGATGCTTCCGCCGTAGAGATTGCTCGTGGCTGTCCATTGCGCTTTTGCCTGGAAAATTCCGAGGATGATGAAGGCGAGCAGCATAATTGATCGTGTAGATATTTTCATGTGAATGGAGTTAAAGGTTAATTTACATTTTTCTTATTACGTTTTAATGCCAGGTTTTTTCATAACCTGCAATGGTTCATCCCAAAAAAAATATGCCTGTAATAAGTGAAAAATCCATTGCAAGGATCAATGGGAGTTGCAGCGAATGACAGGTTTCCCGGGCGAACCCCCGATCACATAATTGGGGGGAAATTTCAACAATATGTTCCCGTTCTTCAAAACACCTTATCTTTGCGCCATTCAATTAAAATAAATTAAAACTGAACTCCTGATTCTATGAAAAAAATTTACTTTGCTTTTGCGTTAATGCTTTCTCTTGCCGGCACAAAAAACAGCTTCGGGCAATGCGGACTTACTATTTCGCCTTCGGCCTCAACAGTGTGTTCCGGTGATGCAGTAACGCTTACTGCTACCGCCACTCCGCCTGTAAACGCTTCAACCCTTACAACTACAATGGCGGCGGGGAACAACCACCGCGGTAATATGTTCGATATCACAGCGACCAACACCGTTACCATCAGCTCCTTTGATGCAAGCCCGATGGGGAATACAACCATTGCGGTGTATTATAAAACCGGCACTTATGCAGGCTTTGCCAATACTCCGGGGGCCTGGACGCTCATCGGTTCTGCAGCAGTTACTGCAATGCCTGCCGGAACGCCAACACCGGTGCCTGTAGCGGTGAATGTTACCATTCCGGCCGGACAGACCTACGCTTTCTATGTAACATCTACCAATACAGCTGTCAGCCTGAACTACACAGATGGAACAGCGGTTGGAGCAACATACGTAAGTGATGCCAACATTAATTTTAAACAAGGAGTAGGGCTTGAGTATCCGTTTACTGCGGGAACCGGCTCTACGTTCTCGCCACGCGTATGGAATGGCGTGATCCACTATACAACTCCTGCCCCAACGCCTACCATTACTTACCTGTGGAATACTTCGGCAGCCACTTCTGCCATCACTCCAACGGTGATCGCTTCTTCACAATACACAGTACAGGCATCTGTAACCGGTTGCCCGACCATGTATGACACGGTAGACATAGCTGTTTCCATCCCTGTAGTGAATGCCGGGAACGACACAGCAATCTGCGAGGGCTCAATGGCAACACTTTCGGCTTCCGGCGCAATAAGCTATAGCTGGAACAATGGCGTGTCCAATGGAGTGGGGTTCGCACCTTCTTCCACGATGAGCTACATGGTTACCGGTACTGATACATACGGATGTACAGCTACTGATAACGTAACAGTGACAGTAAACACCCTTCCGAATGTGGATGCAGGTGCTTACACAAATGTTTGTAATGGATCTTCAGCCACATTATCCGGATCAGGAGCAGTTTCCTATACATGGGATAACGGTGTAACGGATGGCCTTTCATTTGTGCCAACAGCAACCATGCCCTATAATGTAACAGGTACCGATACAAACGGATGCTCTTCAACAGATACAGTAACAGTGAATGTACTGAGCCTCCCGGTTGTTGATGCAGGAGCAGACGCAACAATTTGCAGCGGATCTTCCATCATACTTTCCGGAAGCGGTGCAGTAAGCTATGCCTGGGATAACGGTGTAACGGACGGTGTTGCTTTTTCACCTGCTTCAACAATGAGCTACGAAGTTACAGGTACCGATGCAAACGGCTGTATGGATACAAATACTGTAATGATCACAGTAGATCCATTGCCTGTAGTAAGTGCAGGTACTGACCAGGCAGTATGTGCCGGTTCCGATGTAACATTAACCGGAGCGGGAGCAACAAGCTATACCTGGAATAACGGTGTTACGGATGGAGTTGCATTCACAGCTTCTCCGGGCAGCTACATTGTTACCGGAACCGATGCGAACGGTTGTTCTGCGAATGATACAATGATGCTTTCCATCAATACAGTGAATGTTGCCACCACTACCAGCGGTTTTGTAATTACGGCAGCTGCAGCAGGAACTGCTTCCTACCAGTGGATCGATTGCGGAACATCAACAGCGATCAGTGCTGAAACAAGCCAAAGCTATACAGTGACTGCAAACGGAGATTATGCGGTTGTTGTAACAGAAAACGGCTGCTCGGATACTTCTGCCTGTGTGCCGGTGATCATTGAAGGAATAGCGGATCTGAATGCTGCCGGCAGCTTGTCGGTTTTCCCGAACCCTAACAACGGAACATTTGTGATCACCGCAAATGCAGCAGGAGTTTACAGGATCGTAAACGAGCTTGGACAAACGATCCAAACCATTCGTTTAAATGCCGAAAACAATTATAGCTTTAACATGGAGCAGCTGAGCAGCGGGGTGTATTTCATCTCCGCGGAGAGTGGAAGTGGGAAAAGGATTGTTGTTACGAAGTAAGGATTAAAAAAGGAGAAGGCCGCTTGAAAGAGCGGCCTTTTTTATGGTGTGAGGTATTGTTGTTGTGATGAATTTTTAGAAACGTGTAAATGAAAGAAGTTTCCATTTTTTACCTCGGGCTGCTCTTTGTCATTGGCCTTATTGCCTGGCATGCATACTTCAATCGTGAAGCTACTGTAAAGCGAAAGCTGAAAAAGGTTCCCGGAAAAAAAATTGCGGATTGTGAAGACGGTGAAATTGTAAAAATAGCAGGGAAGATAAAATATGTAAGCGAGCCTATGATTGCGCCTTTGTCGGGCAGAAAATGTGTTTACTACCAGGTTGTGGTGGAAGAGAATGATGATGGTTGGCAAGAGATCATCCGGGAAGAAACAGGCAAAGATGTAGTGATCACGGATGGCACACATTACGCATTGATAGAAACCCGTTTGGCGAAAAGCTATTTGCAGCTGGATAAGCGCTATACATCTAAATGGGGAAAGGATGCAAGCCGGTCGCAGGAAAATTTACTAAAGAGGCATGGCGAAGTAAGTACCCGTTTTTTTGGAACCAACAAATCATTGAGGTATCTTGAAGCAATCCTTGAAGAAAATGAACAGGTGGTAGTAGCCGGAATAGCGAGATGGAAAAGCAAGAATGAGATCAGCCTGCCTATTCCTGCTAAAAAGGTTCTTTATATTAGTCATCCCGACAAAAATGAACCGGTATATCTTAGTGATGATTTGGGACGATGAGATCATCGTAAAGCATGTTGTAATTTTTTACACGACTCTTTTTGTTTAAATTTACAAACACCAACTATTATTCAAGATGATTGATGTAACGTGTGCAATAATATTAAAGGAAAATAAAATCTTGGTGACCCAAAGGAGTGAAAAGATGAAACTTCCTTTAAAATGGGAATTTCCAGGAGGGAAGATTGAAATTAATGAGACAGCTGAAGAGTGTTTGCATAGAGAGTTAAAAGAGGAATTGAATATCGAAGTTAGAATATTGAAGAATTTAGTAAATAAGCCATACAACTATGGTGAATTTACTATTAATCTAATTCCCTTCCTTTCCATTTACGAATCGGGAGAAATTACACTATCTGAACATAAAGCTTTTAAATGGTTATTGAAGGAAGAGTTGGCGGCTCTTGATTGGGCACCAGCAGATGTTCCAATCGTAGAAGAATTGTTAAAATTAGTTATATAATGGAGCAGGGACTATACGAGAAACTGATTAATAAGTTAGTTTCATCAAAGTTAAATGAGTTAAGTAAGGATACGTTTTATATACAGAAAAGTACTATTGATAAAAAAGAAGCGTCAAGAGTATTATCTCAATATTTATATTCAGTTATAAAAACGGCTTTAAATATTATTTCCGGTGAAGATAGTGTAGAAAAACAAATTGAAATATCAAATAAACTCATTATTCTTCTACGCGATGAATTAAATGATGAAGAATTTAACGACGATTTAATTGCAATAGAAGCAAAAATACTTACTGCTGTTTTTTCTAAGATAGATGTAAAATTTGCTGATATTGATAAGCGTATAAAGGAAATTACACCATACACGAGACTATCTCAAAGTGAGTTGTTTACTGGGAATAATGCGGGTGTGTCTTTAGAAAGTGAAATTAAAAAGGAAATATTATCAGCGGATAAAATATCGTTTTTAGTTTCTTTTATTAGATGGTCAGGAATACGCATTTTTGAGAAAGAGTTATTAGAATTTACTGAAAGAGGTGGAGAACTGAAGATAATAACCACTGCCTATATGGGAGCCACCGAGTATAGAGCGATAGAATATCTTTCGACCCTGAATAACACACAAATAAAAATTTCTTATAACACTGATAATGAACGAATGCACGCGAAGGCCTACTTATTTAATAGAAATACAGGATTTCACACAGGCTATATAGGCTCATCTAATATTTCAAGATCTGCATTAACCAATGGCTTGGAGTGGAATATTAAAGTCACAACGCAAGAGGTAGGTCATATAATCGATAAGTTTCAGAAAACATTTGATACGTATTGGCAGGATAACGAATTTGAATTGTTTAATAAAGATCAGCATTCCGAAAAATTAAGGGCTGCCCTGAGAAAAGAAGGAGTAAAAGGTGAAAGAAATAGTCCTGCTACCTTTTTTGATATAAAGCCATTTCCTTTTCAGGAGGAAATTTTAGAAAAATTGGAAACAGAACGAACTGTTCACCATCGCTATAGAAATTTAGTCGTAGCTGCAACAGGAACCGGCAAGACTGTGATATCGGCCTTTGATTTTAAAAAATTCAGGAAAATTAATCCAAGTGCAAAGCTTTTATTTGTGGCCCATAGGAAGGAAATTCTACAACAAGCTCAAACAACTTTTCAAGGAATTTTGCGTGATAATAATTTCGGCGAGCTATGGGTAGATGGGATAGAGCCTCAAAATTATGATTGTCTGTTTGCATCTGTTCAAACGTTAAATAATAGAATATCCTCATTAAAACTTTCAGATAAGTTTTATGATTTTATTATTATTGACGAAGCTCATCATATTCCCGCTTCAAGCTACAGAAGTTTTATCGGAAAGTTTAACCCTCAAATATTATTAGGATTAACGGCAACTCCTGAAAGAATGGATAATTTGGATATTCTTAAGGATTTTTCGGGTATAATTGCAGCTGAGATACGATTACCAGAAGCTTTAAACAGAAAGCTACTTTGTCCATTTCAATATTTTGGAATTACTGATAGCCTTGACATATCTAATGTTGAATGGAAAAATGGTAAATATGTAGTAAGTGAGCTATCTCGTATTTATACTCAAAGCGATAAGAGGGTTGGCGAAATAATTGAGAATTTAAAAAAGTATTTAAAAGATATTCATGAACCGCGTGCGCTGTGTTTCTGCATAACACAAGAACATGCTCAATTTATGGCGGAAAAATTTCTTTTTGCTGGTTTAAAATCAGATTATTTAATAAGCAAAAATGGAGAATCAAGAGAGGAAGTAAGAAAAAAATTCTCAAATAAAGAGATAAATTATCTTTTTGTTGTAGATATATTTAATGAAGGAGTAGATATACCGGATATTGACACTGTTTTGTTTTTAAGACCAACAGAAAGTTTAACAGTGTTTCTCCAACAACTGGGCCGAGGACTGCGGTTGTCGGAGAATAAAGATTGTTTAACTGTCTTGGATTTTGTTGGAAATTCAAGACCCGAATATGATTTCGGAGGTAAATTTAGGGCGCTTGTAGGGAAAACAAATACTTCAATACAAAAGGAAATTGAAGATAACTTCCCTCATTTACCTTTAGGATGCTCGATAGTTTTAGAAAAAAAGGCTAAAGAGTTTATTCTTGAAAACATCAAAAGAGCTACAACCTTTAATGTAAATCAACTACTTCATAAGATTCGAAATTTTAAGCACCAGGCTTCTTTGCCTTTATCATTAAAAAATTTTTCCGAGTTTTATCATATTCCATTGCAATTGATTTATAAAAAAGATGGTTGGAAAAGATTGTGCTTACGTGCGGAGCAGATTGAAGACTTTCCAACTACAAACGAGAACGAAATTGTAAGAGCAATAAGCAAAAAGTGGCTTTCTTGTAATTCAAAATCCTATTTTGAGTTTATTTTATCATTGGCTAAAAGGAAGTTCAATGTTGTTTGGAAGGATTTGAATAAAGAACAGAAAGTGATGTGTTTAATGTTGCATTATGATGTTTGGCAAGAGGCAGGCTGTTTCCCCTCTTTAGACGCAAGTATTAAAGCAATTGGAAAAAACAAGGTGCTGAACAATGAAATAATAGAATTTTTGGAGCTGCGTATTGATCAAATTAGTTTCATGGAAAAGGAGATGTCCCTTCCATATGCTCAACCTTTAAAATTACATGCGAGATACACAAGAGAACAAATTTTAACTGCTTTTGGATTAAGCACTTTTGAAAAAAAATCTTCCAATAGAGAAGGCGTAGCTGAAAATAAAAAGTTGAATACGGAGCTTTTATTTATTGATTTAGTAAAATCAGAAAAGGATTTTTCACCGAGTACGTTATATGATGATTTTGCTATTAGTGAGATGTTATTTCACTGGCAGTCTCAGAATTCTGTGAGATCTGATAAAGGAAAAGGGTTAACGTATATAAATCACAAGGAAAAAGGAAAACTTATCCTATTATTTGTTCGGGAAAAGAATGAAGATGAATATGGAAATACGATGTCTTATGTATTTGTAGGCAAAGGAAATTTAGTAGAATATGCAGGTTCAAAACCTATGAGTATAAAATGGGAGCTAAATGAACCTTTGCCACCATATTTATGGAAGGATTCTGCAAAAATGGCTGTTGGTTAACACCCCCACCGCACTCTCCAACGCCGCCTCCACAGTCCCCATGTTTTCCCCCAAAGCTTCTCCTGCAAAAAACACCTTGTCTTCAAGCGGTTCCGCAAGAATTTTCTTCGCTTCCGCTGTTCCCGGAGTTTCATAGCAATAAGCCCCTTTGGTAAAAGGGTCTGTTCCCCAGTTGGAAACAGAATGAGCTTTTAACAGGCGCTGCAGCAATTCTACAGGAGTGTTCATCGCTTCAGAAAGCGAGGCCATTGCTTTTTCAAAAAGCTTTTCATCACTGAGGGTTTTTAATTTCTCCGCCCTGCTGCCTCCGGCCCAGCCGGTAAGAAAAGGGGCATCCGGTTCCTGTGTCCACCAAACGGGAATTTCGCTTTCGCTGAGCAGGAAGCCGAGATCGGGAAGCTGCGGTGCCTTGCCCTTGTACTTAGGATCATTCCAGAATGCGCTGCTGAACTCCATATTGATCTTGATCACCGGCCCGAAGCCCATCTGCTTCAATGCTGCTATCTTTTCCGGGATGCCGGGTGTAAAGCGGATATGGCTCTTTTCATCTTCGGAAGCTAAAAGGATCCCAACCGGGACAGTCACCAATACCTGGTTTGCGGAATACGACCTGCCATCGCTGCAATGCACAAAAACTGGCTCCGGTTTCCAGTTGATCTCTTTTACAATCGCGCTCATGATAAATACACAGCCCTGCTTTTTGCATTCGCTTGTAAGATAATCCACAAGCATGCTGTAGCCGCCTTCGATGCGGTAAGATAGCTCCATGCTGTCGCCCATCCATTCTTCACGTACCGCGAAGGTGCTGATGCGGTTTGCATCTGCGGCATCAAAACCTTCTGCCATATTGATCACGGCCGTTTTTAATTCTTTATCCGTTTCATCGTTAAAATGTGTGTTAAGGAATTCCATCAGCGGCACATCCTTCTTTAGTGATTTCAGTTCTTTCATCAGGCGGTCCCAGCCGGGGATCATATCCTCGCTTTCCTTGACCTTGCCATTCTTCGAGCGGTAGAACTTTCCGTTCTGCTCATGAAATGCTCCGCCCGCTTCTTTGATCAGTGCTTTGGTAATGGGCAGATCGCCATGAATGAATTCGGGGCCGGCATCCACAGCCTTTGAAAAGTTCCCGTTGATGCTCCGGATGCGGCCACCTGCTGCTTCCCTCGCTTCAAGCAGGATCACGCTTTTCCCTTTGCCGGATAATTCCTTCGCGGCATACAGCCCGCAAATGCCGGCTCCTATAATGATGATGTCTGTAGCCTGGGCCATAGTTCTGTTATAAAAAAACAATGCCTGTAAAGTATGAAATTTAATCCCGACACTTTGTAATTGATTTATCTTTCAGAATAAGAATGCAGGAATTTGTTTTTCCGGAAATTGTTATATATTTGTTTTGCACCGCGGAAAAAATACAGCCGCATACAAAAATGAAACAACCTGCACCAGGCAGCTATCCCCACTACTTCTACTCAATGGGAATAGGGAGCAGGCACTCATCCCTGGCAAATAGCTAAGGTGCATTAAGTAAATGCTTACAAAGGCCGGCCCTGCTCGGAAATTCCCGGCTTCCTCCACACGCGTGTTCGTTATGAGCACAGGCACACTCATTCCATAAGTGCCTGGGTAATTTATTGTAACGATTTATAGATTTTACAAAGAAGGATTACCTGCCTGGCAGGTTGATCTTATGCATAAACATACTATAAATGGAAAAACAGTCGGGGAATAAAACATCTTCTTCATCCTTTCTGAAAACAGACGGAGGGAAAACAAAATCAAATGCCATTGAGGTGCCTTCCATTTCTTTACCGAAAGGTGGCGGGGCCATAAAGGGAATTGATGAGAAATTCTCTGTGAATGCGCTCAATGGCACTGCTTCCTTTTCAATTCCTCTGCCTGTTTCTTCCTCCCGGGGCCTGGCTCCTTCATTAAGCCTGTCGTACAATTCCGGTGCGGGGAACGGTATTTTCGGGCTTGGCTGGAATGTTGGGCTCTCTTCTATAAAAAGAAAAACGGATAAAGAGCTTCCGGAATATTCCGATGATTCGGATACTTTTCTCTTTTCCGAAGCGGAAGACCTCGTGCCTGAATTTAAGAAGGCACCAGGTGGAAGTTTTTTGACCGATGACAAAGGCGATTACATTATCCGCGAAAAGGATTCGGCGGATGGCTTGTCGGTCATAAGATGCTACAGGCCACGCATAGAAGGGCTTTTTGCACGTATAGAGCGTTGGTGTGATAAAAGCTCCGGTAAGCTGAAATGGCGTGTAATTACAAAAGGAAATGTAATTACACTTTTTGGCTGGACCTCCGCATCGCGGATCTCCGACCCGGAAGATGATTCCAGGACCTTTGAATGGCTGCCCGAATTTGTATTCGACGATAAAGGGAACTGCTCGCATTACATTTATAAAAAGGAAGATGATAAAGGTTTTGACGCTTCCCTGCTTCATAACCGCAACCGCTTTGCAGCCGGAACGATCAGGTATGCGAACCTTTATATAGAGAAGGTGCTGTATGGAAATAAAACACCCTATAAAAAATTTGGTACAGCCTTTCCTGCTGAAAGCGATTACCTGTTTTCAACGGTATTCGATTACGGGGAATACGATCCGAATGCACCTTATAATAAGATCAGGGACTGGGATTTCAGGCCCGATGCTTTTTCGGATTATAAGGCAGGCTTTGAAATCAGGACAACGAGGGTCTGTAAGCGGGTATTGCTGTTTCATCATTTCAGCGGCACCGGGGAATATGACGGGTTAGTGAGATCGCTTGATTTTAAATACAATACTGCCTCTGAAAGCTTTACATTTTTGCAGTCGATAACGTCGACAGGGTATATAAAACAGGCCAGCGGGGCCTATACGCAAAAAAGCCTTCCGGCGATGGAATACGGTTACCAGGCGCATGAATGGAACAGGGATGTAAAAGCGATCGCTGCTGAAGACCTTGTTCATGCACCTTCCGGCATTGATGAGCAGCAATACCAGTTTACCGACCTTTTCAATGAAGGCTTATCCGGCATCTTAACAGAACAGTCGGGAGGCTGGTATTATAAGCGTAATCTTGGCGACGGAAACTTTGCGCAAGCTGAATTGATAACGCCAAAGCCTTCTTTTTCCGGCCTTGGCAATAAGCTGCAGCTGGCCGATCTTGATGCTGACGGCGGCAAACAGCTCGTGAATTTCAGCGCAGAGCCCAAAGGATATTTTGAGCTGAGCGACGATAATGAATGGCAGAATTTCAAAAATTTTAAAGGCCTTCCGAATATAAATTTCAGCGATGAGAATACCCGGATGCTCGATCTCAATGGCGATGGCAAGCCTGAAATGCTCATCTCCGAAGAGAATGCATTCACATGGTATTCCTCTGAAGGGCGTGATGGCTTTTCAGCTGCCCGGAGAACAGCAAAGCCTTTTGATGAAGAAAAAGGCGCTTCGATTGTTTTTGCCGATCCAAAGCAAACTATTTTCCTTGCGGATATGTCCGGGGATGGAATGACGGACCTTGTGCGTATCCGCAACGGCGAAGTTTGTTATTGGCCAAACCTCGGATATGGAAAGTTCGGCGCAAAGGTGGCGATGGACAATGCGCCGCTGTTTGATCATCCCGATTCGTTTAACCCGGCTTACCTGCGATTGGCGGATATTGACGGCTCAGGCACAACAGATATTATCTACCTCGGAAAGAACAAATTTTCGTGCTGGATGAATTCCTCTGGCAATGGTTTCAGCACAACAGCTTTTGAGATCGATGCTTTTCCTGAGATCCATAACAGGTCAAAAGTAACTGTCACCGATCTGTTGGGCAACGGCGTGGCCTGTATTGTATGGTCGGCCGCGCAACCAAAGGATAATGGCGCTTCCGTAAAATATGTCGACCTGATGAACAGCAGGAAACCACACATCATGGTTTCCTATAAAAACAATTTAGGCAAAGAAGTTTCGCTGGAATACACAGCATCAACAAAGTTCTATCTTGATGATAAAGCGGCAGGCCGTCCCTGGATCACAAAGCTTCATTTTCCTGTTCATTGCATTTCAAAAAGTGAAACACGCGACAGGATCTCGGGTTACCGCTTTGTCAGCTCTTATAAATACCATCACGGATATTATGATCACCCGGAGCGTGAATTCCGCGGCTTTGGGATGGTGGAACAGGCCGACTCGGAATATTTTGAGCACTGGATCAAAGGCAGTGCATCCAATATTGTTGGCCGGGAATTGCACCAGGAGCCGGTCGTTTCAAGATCCTGGTCGCATACCGGCGCTTTTCTTGACCGCGAAAAGATCCTTGGCCAGTTTGCAACAGAGTATTGGTATGAGGAAATGATCCGGCAGGGCTTCCCGGTAACGCATCATGAAGTTGCCCTGCCCGAAGCTGAGCTGGTTGCTGCTCCCGGCATGGAGCCAACACTGATCGATGCGCTGAGTGCTGAGGAATGGCGGGAAGCGTTCAGGGCATGCAAGGGAATGAGCCTTCGCTCGGAGGTCTTTGCAAAGGATGCTGCAAGCTTTGGCAGTACAGCAGCAGCAAGAAAAAAAGAACTTACTCCGTATTCCGTTGCAACAAACAACTGTATGATCGAGCTGCTGCAGCCAAGAGGAAAAAACAAACATGCTGTTTTTGTGGTGAAGCAAAGCGAAGCCATTACCTACAGCTATGAGAGAGATCCTGCGGACCCGCGCATCGCACATAACCTCACGATCAGCCTGGATGAATACGGCAATGTGCTCGAATCGGCAGCCGTGGTCTATCCGAGGCTTACAGCCGATACATCGCTTCCTTCGGAGATGCAGCAGGAGCAGAATAAAACGGTGATCATGTATACTCAGAGCGAGTATACGAATGATGTGACCGGGGATGATGTATACTGCCTGCGCCTGCCTTCCGAAATAAAAACATACGAGCTGAAAGGCGTATCAAAAACAGGCACATTGTACAGCCTTAAGAATTTTGATGAGATCCTTTCCGATACAAATTCAGATACGGCTGAATATCACGAAAGTGATAAAGCCCTGAGCAGGGGAAAGGCACAGAAGAGGCTTATTGAGC
>JAOQAD010000036.1 GCA_025963775.1 Bacteroidota bacterium
CATCATCCCCAGCCTGGCGGAAAAATGGGAGATCGATGCTGCAGGCACAACCTACACGTTCCACCTGAAAAAAGGCGTGATGTTCCAGGATAATGATTGCTTTGCAGAAGGAAAAGGAAGGGAAGTAAAAGCATCCGATTTTAAATATTCTTTCGAGCTGTTGTGCACCGACAGCAAAGACAATTCAAATTTCTCCGCTACCTTCAAAGACCGCGTGCTTGGCGCGAATAAATTTTTCGAAGCAAGCAAAGGCAAACCAAACGGTGAGATCGAAGGCGTGAAAGTGGTTGACGATTACACATTGAAGATCATCCTCACCGAGCCAAGCAGCTCTTTCCTTTACATCCTTGCTTCACCCGCCGTTACTGTAATTCCGAAGGAAGCAGTTGAGAAATACGGTGTTGATTCAAAAGTCGGTACAGGCCCTTTTGTATTCGTTGAGAATGCAGGCAGCGACAAAGCGATCCTGAAACGCAACAACAACTACCACGGAACAGATTCACTGGGCAACCAGCTGCCTTTCCTCGATTCTGTCATCATCACTTTTTTACCAACCAAAAAACAGGAGCTGGATAACTTCCAGAACGGCGATTTAGCAATGGTGATCGGTTTGCCTTCCGAATCGATCAAAGACATGGTTGAAAGCCAGATCGCTGATTTCCAGAACAAACCACCGAAATATGTACTCGAGCGCTCACCTGAAATGGCAAGCCAGTACTACGAATTCAACCTTACCAAAGAGCCTTTCAACAATGTGAAAGTGCGCCAGGCATTTTCTTATGCCATCGACAGGAACAAGATCATTGAAGAAGTATTGAAAGGCGAAGCATACGGCCCGGGAACAAACGGACTCTGTCCTCCATCCTTCAAAGGATACGACATTACCAAGATCACCGGTTACGATTTCGATGCTGCAAAAGCAAAAAAATTACTGGCTGAAGCAGGATACCCGAACGGCAAAGGCTTCCCGAAAGTGAAGATCGAGCTGAACAGCGGCGGATCCAAAAATGCAAACGTTGTGCTGGAGATCCAGAAGCAACTGATGGAAGTGCTGAATGTAAATGTTGACTTTGAAGTTGTTCCACAAAAACAAAAACTGGAAGATGCTAAATATGCGCGTGCTGAACTGTTCCGCGCAGCATGGATCGCGGATTTCCCAAGTCCTGAGAATTTCCTGTGGACCATGTACGGCGGCTCTGTTCCTGCTGACCTTACACAGCCTTCTTACCCGAACACACCACGCTACAAAAGCGCTGAGTTCGACAAATTGTTCGATGCAGGAAAATCTGCAAAAACACAGGAAGAAGCATACGAAAATTTCCTGAAAGCAGAGCAGGTGCTGATGAACGATGCCCCTGTAATGATGCTCTGGTATGATGAAAATTACCGCCTCATCAAATCGAACGTACGTAATTTCTTCTCTAACCCTATGCGCTACAGGGATTACTCTGAAGTGTACCTGAAGGAAGTGACCCAGCCAGTGGCGGGAGCTGAAGCGAAAAAAGAAGAAGGAAAATAACAGACATATTTTTTAAAGGACCCCCGCTTCTTAGCGGGGGTTTTTTGTTTCATCATATGGCATTCACAAACTACTATATTGTTCTTGGCGTATCGAACACAGCAAGCTTTGAAGAAATAAAAGCGGCATACCGCGAGCTTGCCAAAAAATACCATCCCGATAAAAATCCGGGCAACAAAGCCGCCGAGGACTTTTTCAAGGAAGTGCAGCAGGCGTATGCCGTGCTTTCCAATGCTGAAAAAAGGAAAAAATTCGACCTGAAATTCGGCTACGGAACAAGGCCCGAAGCGTCCGCAAAAAAGGCGGGCTACACTCCACCCTACAGCGGCAATGCATACCAGTACGCGCAGCAGCAGGCACAGTACAGGCAACAGCAACAGGCGCGCCCGAACGCACAGCCAAAGCCGAAAGCAAAGCCCGATAAATCGGAAAACCATTACATCCTGATCAGTGTCGGGGTTGCCCTCGTACTGCTCTATTTCATCATTTCCTATTCGAGCAGCAAGCCGCAGCACTCCTACAAAATATCGCCGAAAGATTCCGCATTGTTGTACACCACTTTTAAAGAAGCATCCGAAACGAAGGAGCCTGCAAGCAAAGAAGAGCCGATCAGCAATTTCGATTCTCCTTACACCACTTATTTTGGTGCGGAAATGTACGATACCGACAGCAAGAACAGCATCAATATCAGCAACAGCGGCAACTCGGAAGCTGTGGTGTGCCTTGTCGACAGCAAAGCGCCGCACCGCACCTTCCGCAACCAGTACATCCCGCTTGGAGGCACATTCAAAATGAACAATATTCCGGATGGCAGCTATTTCCTGAAGATCTATTTCGGCAATGAATGGGATCCGATGAAAAGCTTTCACGATATTACGATAAAGGGAGGATTCAAGCATCATCTCGGATTTTTCATGCTCAATGAGGGGAAGGAAAGCCTTGTGATGCGCCAGCAGCATGTAGGTACCAGCACCTCATATTCATCCTTCGAGATCGGCATCAATCCTTATGAAAAAGGGGATCTCAAACCTATTACGGAAGAGGAATTTTTTAAATAAACATAGCAATGCTTCAGAAAATGTTTTGCCCCGGCGGGGCAAAACATTTTATCACTTCTTCATCTCCATTTTCGCCTTCGACACAATGCTGCAGGTAAAGCGGCTGATGCAGGCCAGGTCGCCGGCATCATTGTAGATCCGGATCTCCCAGATATGGTTCATTCCTTTGATGTGCACAGGCTTGCAGATACCTGTCACTTCGCCTTCCTTCACCGCCTTAATATGGTTTGCGTTGATCTCGATTCCCACCCCGATGAATAATGCCGGGTTCACAACCAGCCAGGAAGCAATGCTCCCAAGGGTTTCAGCCAGTGCTACCGAAGCGCCGCCATGTAAAAGCCCGAAAGGCTGTTTCGTACGGCCATCAACAGGCATCGTGCCTTTTATATAGTCATCTCCTATTTCGGTTACCCGGATGTGAAGCGAATCCGCAAGCGTATTTGCGTTCATCCAGTGCAGGTCTTCTGCTTTCGGCTCAGCGAACCATATTTTTCCTGTGTTCATGGTGTAAGTATTGTGGTTATTGAGATTTAGCGCCTCCCAAAACAGCCCTTTAACGCATTTCCGAATAATATAAGGACTTTGGAGGCTGAACTTACAGAAAAAATGACTACTTTTGCACCCTTCTTTGAAAAAGAAGCTTAAAATAAACAGTTATAATTTTTGAAATGAAAAACATCAGAAACATTGCCATCATTGCCCACGTCGATCACGGGAAAACAACCCTGGTAGATAAAATCTTACACACGGGAAAGCTTTTCCGTGAAAACCAGGAATCAGGTGAATTGATCCTGGACAACAACGACTTGGAGCGTGAGCGTGGAATTACCATTTTAGCAAAGAACGTATCCGTTAGATATAAAGGAACAAAGATCAACATTATTGATACCCCGGGCCACGCGGATTTCGGCGGCGAAGTAGAGCGCGTACTGAACATGGCGGATGGCGTAGTATTGCTGGTGGATGCCTTTGAAGGGCCCATGCCGCAAACTCGTTTCGTAACACAAAAAGCGCTTGCACAGGGAAAACGTGTTGTGCTTGTGATCAACAAAGTGGACAAACCAAACTGCCGTCCGGACGAAGTGCATGACCAGGTATTCGACCTGTTCTTCAACCTCGATGCAACCGAAGCGCAGCTGGATTTCAAAACCGTTTACGGTTCATCCAAACAAGGATGGATGGGTCCGGACTGGAAAACACCAACAAACGATATCACTTACCTGTTAGATACCATCATTGATTTCTTCCCGGAAGCTCCGAGGCAGGAAGGTACACTGCAAATGCAGATCACATCGCTCGATTATTCCTCTTTCGTGGGGCGTATCGCAGTAGGCCGTGTGCACCGTGGCGAAGTGAAAGAGAACATGCCTATTTCGCTTGTGAAGCGTGATGGCACCGTGATCAAATCACGCGTTAAGGAATTGTTCACATTTGAAGGGCTTGGAAAAGTGAAAGCCACTGATGCTATCAAATCAGGCGAAATTGTTGCGATCACAGGGATCGACGGTTTTGAGATCGGTGACACTGTTGCTGATTTTGAAAACCCGGAAGGCTTAACACCGATCGCGATCGATGAGCCGACCATGAACATGCTTTTCTGTATCAACAACTCTCCTTTCTTCGGGAAGGAAGGAAAATTTGTAACATCACGCCACCTGCGCGACCGTTTGTTCAAAGAGCTTGAAAAGAACCTTGCTTTGCGCGTTGAAGAAACAAACTCTGCTGATTCGTATCTTGTATTCGGACGGGGGATCCTTCACTTATCCGTACTGATCGAAACGATGCGCCGCGAAGGCTATGAGCTCCAGGTAGGACAGCCACAGGTGATCATCAAAGAAATTGACGGCGTGAAATGTGAGCCGATCGAATATTTAACGGTTGACGTTCCTGAACCAGTTTCAGGAAAAGTAATTGAATACGTAAGCCAGCGTAAAGGCGATATGCTGTTGATGGAGCCGAAAGGCGATTTACTGCACCTGGAGTTTGAAATTCCTTCCCGCGGGATCATCGGTTTGCGTAACAACATTTTAACGGCTACTGCCGGTGAGGCAATCATGGCGCACCGCTTTAAAGCATTCGAGCCATGGAAAGGCCCGATCCCAAGCCGTAACAACGGTGTGCTTATTTCCGGCGAGCAGGGAACTGCTATCGCTTACTCGATCGATAAGCTGCAGGATCGCGGCAAGTTCTTCGTTGAATCGGGCGAGCCGATCTACACCGGCCAGGTGATCGGTGAGAACAACCGCCAGGATGATATCGTAGTGAACATCACAAAAGAGAAAAAATTGACCAACATGCGTGCTTCCGGTACGGATGATAAAATGCGCATTGCACCGAAGATCAATTTCTCGCTTGAAGAAGCGATGGAATACATCCAGGCCGACGAGTATGTAGAGATCACACCGGGATCCATCAGGATGCGTAAAGTGATCCTTGATGAAACCGAGCGTAAGCGCCAGGAGAAAAAACTGGTTGGCTAATCATCTTTGAATTATAAAAAATGCCTCTTCAACCGAAGGGGCATTTTTGTTTATGGATGTTTCCCAGTATATTAGTAGCATACTAAAATTCCATGAGGCTATTTATTCTTTCCATCCTAACACTGCTCTGCACCTGCTCCGGAATTCCTGAACAGAATAAAGTTGCTGCCGGTGATGCTGATAAAGGACTTTCGTTAAGCATCATCCCCTTTTCCTATGCTGAAATGATCATGCCGAATGTGCGTCCCAAACCGGCTGCGGATACTGCATGGATACAGCTATACGGCGCAGATTACCGTTTTCATGTTTTGCTGCAGAACAACTCCGGTAAACCCATCAACATCTGGCAGGAATGGAACAGCTGGGGATATTTCTGCCTGTCTTTTGAAGTTACCTATCCTGACGGAACAACAGAAATTGCCTCTAAAACAAAACGGGGCTGGGATAAAAATTTTGCTTCTGCTCAAACCATCGCTCCCGGCGGATACTATGTATTTGACGTTACCTTTGATTCAAAAACCTGGATCAATTCCCCGCTGAAAAAATCCCCGGACAGAACCATTTGCAAGCTGAAAGCTCTTTACCAGGTAACCGAAAGCCCTGAATCAAAAGAATACAATGTGTGGACAGGAAAAGTCGCGTCAGCAACTGCAGATTACATTATCTGGCACTAAAAAATTATGGCATCAGCATTCGGACATGCATACACAGCTTTTGCGATCGGATCGGGTTATGAAGAAAAGATCCGCAACGGGAAATTCCTTTTCCTCGGCATCCTTTGCTCCATCCTGCCTGATGCCGATGTGATCAGCTTTCAATTCGGCATTCCTTATGATTCATTCTGGGGACACCGCGGCTTTACGCATTCCATTGTGTTTGCGCTGCTGCTGGGAATTTTTGTGAGTGTTTTGTTTTACAAAAACAGCCTTCAAACAAAAGAGGGATTGCGCTACATTTTATTTTTCTGCTTCTGCACGCTTTCGCACAGCCTGCTCGATGCTATGACCAGCGGAGGATTGGGCGTTGCCTTTTTTTCTCCCTTCCGCAATACACGTTATTTTTTTCCGTGGCGCCCTATTAAGGTTTCTCCCATCGGTACAGCTAAATTTTTCGGTGAGCGCGGACTGCGCGTGATCCTGAGCGAAGCGGTCTGGATCGGTATTCCCTGCAGTATTTACATACTTGCGGTAAAAGCTATCCGCAAAATGAATAAGCTAAAAAGCAGCAAGGCGTGAGAAAGACAGGCAACACTTTGACACAACTGCCGGTGCTGCAAATTATCTTTGCAGTTATTATCCTTTTCCAGGCGCTTGTTATTGTAGCGGTCCCGCTGATTCCCAGCATGAATGATTCCGCATGGTATTACATGAATGTACATTATGTAAAAACAGGAATGTACATCTGCGAAAGCATGTATCCTTCTTTCCATGCTCCGAGCCAGTATTATCCTTTTTTAGGCTACAGTCTTTTCCTGTTCTGCTGCGATGCCTTCGCGAACCTCTTTCATGCCGACTGGGCAACGCTTGTAAAGCTCCTGCAATTTTTGTTTTACATCCTGTCGGCCTTTTTGGTGAAGGCCATCGTGATCAAACAGGCAGGCAGGCTACGGCCTGGTTACCTGCTTGCGATCATTTACCTTTTATACTATCCTCATTTCAACTACTGCAATTTTGTAATGACCGAAACGTATGCAGGCTTTCTTGTATTGCTCATGGCATACCTGTTTATCGGCTTAGAGCTGCGTTACCGCGCATCGGAAGCGGTTTCCCTGTTCCTTATAGCGGGATGCTCTGTTCTCGTAAAACCGGTGTTGCTGGCAATCGTACTTGTATTGCTCCTGTTCTTTTCCATTGAAAGCTTCCGCCTGAAAAAATACCGGAGGCTGCTCTGCATGCTTGCTGTGCTTGTTTTCCCTGTATCGCAATCGGTATTCAGCAAAATGCATTATGGAAATTATTCACTGCAAACCGGGCTGGGCTGGCATCTGTGGGACAGGGTGATCCATTACGACAAGCTGATCCCAAAAAATTCTGCTGCGCTGCAGGAGCTACAGAAGATTCACACACAGCATGGCAAAGTGCTGAATTACGGATTCTGGTGGGATGTTACAAAAGACCTGAGTGAGCTTGGTTACACGGAACAGCAAACACAGGAGATCTGCAGGAATGTTTCAGCCGATGGCATCCGCGAAAATACGTTCCCCTATGTGCTGAATACATTTCGCAACAGCGGGACAACTTTCTTAACCGTTCCTGCAATCGGGGATGTTTATAAAAGCACGGAAGGCTATCTGAACAAGATCCGCGAATTTTCCGGGGAGCCGCAGCACATTCCGCTTACAACCAAGCTGCTGGAACAAAGCTGTTTTCAAGCGCCTTCTCCATTCCGTGAAAGCCTGCTCAGGCTTAATTACAGGATCTCACAGTCAAGCAATTCGCTCAGCAGTATTTTTCACAATTGGTTTGGATTGGCTCTCTACCTGCTGGCAGGAATTTTTAATCTGTACCTGCTGGTAAAAAGCAGGTTCAGGAAACATACCGGGATGTTCCTCATTTGGTTCATCCCTTTCGCAACAGATATATGCTCCAATATGCTGGAATATTCCCAGCCCCGTTTTTTGCTCCCGGCATTTATCTTCATGGTCATGTCGGTAGTGCTTACAACAATTCAGATCCGGGAACACTTTAAACCGGGCAAACAAAAGAGCAATGAAAGAAACAATTGAAAATGAGATACTGCGCGTAGAGATCGCACATGCCGGTGCAGAGCTGAGCTCTGTCTTTCACAAGCAGCAGCAACAAGAATATCTCTGGCAGGGCAGCAGCGAATGGTGGCCACGCAAAGCGCCCGTACTTTTCCCGATCGTGGGGAAGTTGAATGACAATGCCTACCGCCTGGATGGACAAACATATTCTTTGCCGCAACATGGTTTCGCAAGGGACATGGTATTTTCTGTTCAACAGCAGGAGAAAGAGAAGCTGGTATTTTCGCTATGTTCCGGCGAAGGCACATTGGCCAATTATCCGTTTGAGTTTGAATTGCTGATCACGTATGAACTGAAGGGATCAGAGCTTTCCGTCAGCTATGAAATTAAGAACCCTGCAAAAGAGATCCTGTATTTTTCGATCGGGGCACATCCCGGGTTCAATTGTCCCTTACATGCCGCTGAGCAATTTTCGGATTACTACCTTGAATTTGAAAAAGCAGAAACACTTGACCGGCTGCTGCTGGATGGCGGCGTGTTCAATGGCATGACGGAGCGTGTGATGACAGATACGAACATCCTTCCACTTGAAGAAGCACTCTTTAAAAAAGATGCGATCGTGTTTAAAAACATGCGATCGGAATATATGATCCTTAAAAGCAGGCGATCGGATCATTCCCTGAAATTCTCCTTCCGTGATTTTCCGTATTTCGGCATCTGGACAAAACCGGGCGCACCTTTTATCTGCCTCGAGCCCTGGTGCGGAATTGCAGATAACAAAAGCTTCGATGGAGACCTTACAAAAAAGGAAGGGATCGTTGCCTTGCAGCCAAACGAACATTTTATCCGTTCCTGGTCGGTAACGCTCTGATCATTCTTTCCGCTTTCTTTCTGCAGCATCTTTCCTGCCCAGCAGCATAAAGCCAAGAGCTGTGAGCAGGCCGAGTACAATAAAGAAATAGAACATGTAATCAAATCCGTACCTGCTGGCAATTCCCAAGCCGAGCAAGGGAGCTGCAATATTTGCCAGTCCGTACGAAATGGAATACAACGCGGAATACTGCCCCTGCCGTTCCTTTCCCGGCCTCGACAATGCATAGTTCATCATGAAGGGCATTGCAAAGATCTCCGACAGGGTGATGATGAACGTATAAACAACCGCCCAGATCATCATTCCTTTTCCAAGGTACAGGATCAGCATTGCAACCGGGATGCAGAACACACCCGTTACAATGAAACGGAAGATCCGCCGGTCTTTTTCAAGCGCTGCCACCAAAGGCATTTCGATGAGCACCACGAGCAAGCCATTCAGCGCAAGCAATAAGCCGATCGTATCTTCATGAAAATGGCATTCCCTGCTGAAGTACTGCGGAATGCTGGCGAAAAGCTGGAAAAAGCAAACGCCGTACAGGGCCACCATCAGTATGAAGAAAAGATAAGGACGGTCGCGGTACGCGGAAGTGCTGTGGTCATTCAGCACAGCAGTAGCTGCAGCATCCTTCGGCTCCTCCCTGTGCCTCGGCAGGTAAATGAAGAGCATGAGCGCCGCGGCAAAACCTGTGCAGGAATCGATCACGAAGAGCCATTTGTAGCCAAGGTATAAAGCAATGAAGCCGCCCATGGCCGGGCCGAGTGAAAAGCCAAGATTGATTGCGAGCCTTACCAGCGAAACGGAGCGCGTCCTGTTTTCGGGAATGCTGTACGCTGCAATTGCTTTTGAATTTGCAGGGCGGAAAAGATCGGCGCTGAAGGCATAAGCGAAAATGATGAGGGAGATGAGCAAAGGATCGGTTGTAACAAGGAGCAACAGCAATATCAAACCGCTGACGATAAGCGAAAGCACCATGATGTCAAAAAAATTGCGTCGGTCGGTCAGCCATCCGCCTGCATAAGAACCGAGCACACTCCCGATCCCATAGAAGCTGAGTGCAAGCCCGGCCTGGGCAATTGTGAAATGCAGGTCTTTTGTAAGGTACAGCGAAGTGAAAAGCAGCACCATGGACCCGCTCCTGTTGATGAACATAGCAATGGCAAGGATCCATACATTTCGCTGGATGTTGCTGAAAGCTCCGCGGTATAAACTGAGGATACGGTACATACTCTTTTACTGTTTTGATATTAAAAAAAATGCCCCGCTGACTGCGAGGCATTTTCCGGACCGGTCATCTGGTTCTTATGCACTCGGCTTTGCGCCTTCTTTTGCTTTTAATGTTTTTGCAGCATCGATCATTGTCTGCGCTCCTTTTTCATTGAAGATCTCTCCTTTGATATCTTCCACGATGTAAGAAGCAGTTCCTGCTTTCACGATCGTGTAAAAGTGGAATTCAGGTTCTGTGATCTCCGATTCCCAGAATACAAGAGTTGGCTCGTCCTTCACAAAGCGCTTGAACTTATTTACGTCATTTCCTGCAATGTCGCTTTTTGTAAGGGCAACATCGCCTTCTCCTTCAGAAACGGAGATCTGGAATTCCTTGCCAACCTTTATTTCGGTAGCACCCCAGGACTGCTCCACTACTTCGAGCTTTCCCTTGGTTGAATCCGGAACCATGATCGACAGCTGGTTGCCGTTAACTGTAATGGTAGTTTCCATCATGCCCGGTAAGCTGGCAGTGGCCTCTTCGGTTTTTGATCCGCCACAGGATGCAATAAAAAGCATTGCAGGGGCAGCCAGTAATAAAACTAATTTTTTCATTTGTTTGTTGGGTTTGTTTTAGTAAAGCAAATATAAATTATATAGTTGAGACTACACAACACTTTGTTTTCAGAAACAATTAACAAGTTTCGGTGGCTTCATTATTCATTTTAATTTAGGGGCACAATCTACCGATCCATGAAGCTCTCTTTCGAACCGCATACACTTTACTTTATTCATCCGTTCAGGATAGCGCATGGTGTGCGCAGCTCCACGCCGGTAGTGATCACGCGGATCGGATGTGAAGGAATAACCGGGTATGGCGAAGCGAGCATGCCTCCATATCTCGGCGAAAGCCACGAAAGTGTAATGGCCTTTTTAAAGAAGACAGCCGCCTACCTGGAAACACTGAGCACACCCGGAGACATTTCCACGATCCTGGAAACGATCGATGCGATGGCACCGGGAAATACGGCTGCCAAGGCAAGCATCGACATTGCGCTGCATGACCTTTACGGCAAACTTGAAGGCAAGCCCTGCTGGAAAATGTTCGGGGCGGAGAAAGAGCAAACCCCCTTTACAACTTTTACGCTGGGCATAGATGAGCCGGTGATGCTGAAGCAAAAGATCGCTGAAGCGGAAGCGTTCAGGGTTTTAAAAGTGAAGCTGAATGGCATTGACGACCGGCAGATGATCGATACCATACGAAGCGTAACAGACAAACCGATTGCGGTGGATGTGAACCAGGGATGGAAAACAAAAGAGCAGGCACTGGAGATGATCGGATGGCTGCAAGAGAAGAATGTGCTCTTTGTTGAACAGGCCATGCCGAAGGATGACATCGATGCTGCAAACTGGTTATATGAACGAAGCCCGCTTCCTTTGTATGCGGATGAAAGCGTGCAGCGCTTAAGTGACATTGCAAAGCTGAAGGATTGTTATCACGGCATCAACATCAAGCTGATGAAATGTACGGGACTGCATGAAGCGAATGAAATGATAAAGCTTGCACGCACACTTAAACTGAAAGTGCTGATCGGATGCATGAGTGAAACTTCCTGCGCGGTTTCTGCCGCTGCGCAATTAACACCCTTTGCAGATCATGCCGACCTTGATGGGCCATTGCTTATAAAGAACGACCTGTTCAAAGGAATAGGGTTCATAAAAGGAAAGATCACGCTGAATGAATTGCCGGGGATTGGTGTTGTGCCGAACGGACTTGCTAAAGGGGCTGTATAAGAAGCTAAAGGCAGTAGCTGAATGGCGAGTCATCCTGGGCGAAGCGATTGGGTCTTACTGCAAGCAATTATAAGATCCCGTGTCGGAGCACGGGATGACGTTCTTAAAAGGAAGCTGGTGTATTGTGAAAGAATAAGGAGAAGAGAAAGGAGAGGAAAATAAAGATCAAAAAAAAAGCCCTTCCGTTTGGAAGGGCTCTTTTCTTACTTTTTCTTTTTAGCTGCTTTTTTAGCTGCTTTTTTCGGAGCTGCTTTTTTTGCTGCTTTTTTAGCTGCCTTTTTTGGAGCTGCTTTTTTCGCAGCTTTTTTTGGAGCTGCTTTTTTTGCTACTTTTTTTGCCATGGTTTTTTTGGTTATTAAATTATTTGATACGAAGTAAGAAAAATTATTAACACGAAAAAAATAAATGCGCTTTATTTTATTAACATTGAAATGTTGATATTGTTAATATCGTTTTTTATGTTATGCCTCTTTTGAAAAATAACTCTTGTTGTTTTTACATTCATAACAATGAATTTATTTTCTGCATCACCTCAGCATCATCCCTGAACATATATGTAAACTAATACTTTCAGGACATCATCATTTTTCATTCAATGAACGCACATGCAAGATACTGTTTTTTTATTCATGCTGTGATCATTCATTTTTATCTCTTGCTTTAAGAGCAGAATGCCCCGGAATAAAAATCCATAATAATTGTCCCTGCTTCCCCTCTTCAGTCAAAAACCTCTTTCGCGGCATTATTTGATGCGCTCAAGCAGTGCCATGTAAAAACCATCTGCATGATGAACTTCCGGCAAATAACGTTTCTCTCCAACAAAGTTCCAGCGATCGCCGACTTCAGAAAGAAACCACTTCACCTGCTCTTCACCTTCACTCGGAAGGATGCTGCATGTTGCATACACCATTTTTCCTCCGGGCTTCACCATATCCGAAAAGCTGCCCAGGATCTCGCGCTGGATCTTCTTCACACGCTCGATCTCTTCCGGCGTTAATTTCCATTTACTGTCGGGGTTCCTTCTTAATACGCCAAGCCCCGAGCAGGGAACATCCAATAGTAAACGGTCTGCCGAATCCTTTAACCGTTTCACCACTTTGGATGAATCGATGGTGCGTGTCTCCACGATGTTCACCTCGGCACGTGTTGCACGCTTCTTTAATTCCAGGAGCTTCTTCTCTTTTGTATCGAGGGCAATGATGCGCCCTTTATTTTTCATCAGCGCTGCAAGGTGCAATGTTTTTCCTCCTGCACCTGCACATGCATCGATCACGCGCATGCCCGGTGCAACGTTCAGGTATTCCGACACCATTTGCGATGCGGCATCCTGCACTTCAAATAATCCCTGGTGAAATGCTTCTGTCCTGAATACATTGCGCGGATACTTCAGCTCAACTGCATCCGGCGACCAGACGATCAGTGATGTTTCAGCAATGTTCTCTTCTTCCTCGAGTGCTTTTTGTAATTCCTTCGGGCTTGTACGAAGTGAGTTTGCCCTCAGCACCATGCTTGGCCTTTGGTTCAATGCACGCAATGTTTTATCCCAGCTCTTGCCAAGCTCTTTTTCTCCAAGCAAATCCAGCCAGTCGGGAACCGATTCCCTGATCTTCCTGATCCTGCTGAATTTTTCCAGCTGCGAGATCACCTTCTTCTCGTTCAGGTTTCCGAAATATTCACTTTCAGGCAGATCATAGCCATCAAATACAAGGTAGGTCCCGAGGATCATCCACAGGCTTTTATCGCTCAGCTTTCCTTCCACACCTGCGGAAGTACAGAGCAGCCGCCAGTTGCGGATCATGTCGTAGGTTACATCCGATACAAAGCTGCGCTCTTTCACATCCCATTTCTTGTTGGCGCGCATTACTTTCTCAATTGCCTTATCGGCAAACACCCCGTTTTCAAAAACATCCTTCAGGGCAGTAAATATTGCCTTTATATGAAAGATGTGGTGCTTTAAATAAAATCGTTTTATCATACTGCAAAAGTACTATTAATTCAGCGAACCGCTGCAGAAACAAAAATTTGACTCTCCGGTTAACGTCATCGCGAGGAGGTACGACGAAGCAATCTCATTCTTTTGGGAGATTGCTTCTCCGCCGCGACGGATCGCAATGACAACCTGTATTAATCTTCCCCTTATCGTCATTAAACAAAAAGCATCCTTTTCTGATCCTGTTTTTTAAAAAATCATAATTTTGCAGTATGATCGACACTACGCTTACCATAGGTGATTTTTCCATCCATGAACCTGTAACTGCATTCACAGATTACCTTATCACCATCATTGCATTCATTTATTACTGGAAGCTGCCTTCTACAAACGAGGTGGTGAAAAACTGGCGCCTGTTCTTTCTCTTTATTTCATTGTCCACCTTTTTCGGGGGATCATCACATGCGCTTTTTGCCGTGCATGAAGGATGGAAATACAAAAGCCTCTGGCTACCCATGCAGTTCATCAACGGCTTCGCGGTGTATTATGCCCAGAAAGCAACATTGCTGTCGGTGCTCAGGGATTCTGAAAAGTACAATGCCTGGAAGCTGAGCTATATCATCCAGCTGGTGGCGTACTTCATTGCGCTGATCATTGTGCAGAAATACATCATTACCATCATCGACAATGCTGTTGGCCTGGTGCCGATCATGATACTGCATTTAAGTGCGAAGGTAAAAGAGGACTACTACAGGTATATAGGATACGGGATTGCCGTTTCTTTCATCACAGCCATTGTACATGGAATCAAGTTCTCATTGCATGCTTACTTCAATTACAATGATATTGCCCATGTGTTCATCATGATCAGCCTTACCGTGATGTTCCTTGGAGTAAGGCAAAAGGCTACTTCCTTACCATAGCCTTCAGCTCTTTGCCGATGCCGATGAAGGTGTGGTGGTTGAGGGGGAATTCGAAGAATACGTGTAAAAGGCTGAGGAGGAAAAGCGCATAAAAGCCGATCTCGTAGCTTACTGCATACAACACCACCGATAAGATCCAGAGGCAAACGATCACCGACATCCTTGTTTTTGATACCTGGTTCCATTTGATCACCGAGGTTTTGGAAAACCAGTTGAGATAATGATAAGTATATGCAAAGGCAATGAAGCGCATGATCTTTACCGAGTTCTCATTGCTGAACATTGCCTGGTCGCGGATGCTCATTTCACCATAACCGAAAAGGCTGTATAAGGTTGTATTCAATATTTTAAAATTGTAATAGGCTTTCCGTGCATATTCAGTTACGGTGGATGGAAGCCCTGCAGGTGTGTATATGAAGAAGCAGATGGCGCAGAGGATGAATACGGCAAGCGAGATCATCCCGGAAGTGCTTTTGGTTTTCAGGGCACCGTACAGGATGAAGGCGCCGGTGAAAACAAACACGTGAATGATGGTGGGCAGCCAAACTGCAAATAACAGGAAGATCGCATCGGGATAATGGTTCACATTGAAGATGAGCGAAACAATAAAGGTAAGGAAGATCAGCAGCAGCTTCAGCGCAAGCTTCTCCACGAACAAAATGATCAGCGCATAAATAAAGCCGGAGAACAGGATGCTCCCGAGAAAGAGGTTGATCCGGGATTCCCCGTTGAACATCCCGATGGTGATCAGGATCACGAGCACCACGAACAGCCAGATATCTTTTTTCGATTTTACAAAATAGCTTTTCTTTTCCAGCCAGGAGATCTCCGTAAGGTAATGGAGCGGGCCGAGCACCGCGTAGGAGAACAGGAACACTTCAAAAGGAAGAATGTATGCTGCCACAAGGCTCAGGAACATCAAACCGATGTTCAGGTAATTGATGCCGTTCTCCGAGGTGATCCCGGAAGTTAAACTCTTTGATCCGTTCATTTGCTTAATTCATAATCACGTTCCACAAGGCAGATCCTGGTCTTGTATCTTTTGTACCATTCTGCCCTTCCTTTTTCCTGCGCCATCCTGTGCTCTGCATTCATCTTCCACTTGCGGATCGCATCGAGGTCTTTCCAGTAGCTTACCGTAATGCCGATATCTTCGCGGGCAGATTCTATTCCGAGGAATCCTTCCTGTTCCTGCGCAAGCTCAAGCATGCGGGTGGCGGTGTCGTCATATCCTTCTCCCTGCCCGGTTCGCTCCGAAGTAAAGATCACGGCATAGTATGGCGGTGGTGGTGTGTTTGCTATCATGATAGCGTTTTCATGTTTTATCCCAACAAAGATAAAGAAACAAATGTATTTGTTCAGATTATTGTTTGTCATGCTGAGGAACGAAGCATCTTCGCCTTCTTACAGTAATTTTTCTAAAGATAAAGAAGATCCTTCGGCTTCGCCCAGGATGACATACTGCGATTAAGCTAAATTCTGCAACAGGACGCGCACTTTCCCGAACCGCTTAAAATGACAATGTTGTTTGCTATGCTGAGGAACGAAGCATCTTTCGCTTTCTTACCGTAATTTTTCTAACGGTAAGGAAGATCCTTCGGCTTCGCTCAGGATGACATAATACTATTACTTCCCGACCTTCACGCGAATTCCTTCCGAATGGCTTGAAAATTCCGGCGCGTACATGCACTCTATGGAAGTGATACCATTGGAGAAATCACCATTGTGCGAAACCACCATCGGGTATTCAAACACATACGTTCCTTTCGGAAGATAAGCGAAAAAGAAACTGGTTGCCGCATCGCGGGTGCTTTCATAATAGCCAAGCCCATCCTGCCATTTGTATCTTGAGATCACATTTGTTGGCTCGAAGCCCGAAGCACGCATGTCCTTCATCTGCACATACTCCATGTCGCGGTCCACCTTCAGCTCGATGCGCACCTTTATTTTATCGCCAACCTTTAAGGCTGTCTTCTCTGTGATTGGTTCGATCACCGGGCCGGCATCCGTATTCTTCTGCAGGAACAATTGCTTTTTCAGGTTCAATGGTGTTTTTGCAGGAGTGATCTTATCCAGCTGCTCGAAGTACTGCCAGTAAACAGAACCCCAGCTTACTCCTTCATCGCGCTTCGTGATCGTGATCTTGCCCATCTCAGGCTTTATGTCGCTGCCGCTCCAGGAGGTTTTGAAATAGCCCGTTCCGGCTTCCTGTTTGGTGTCCGGAAGATTTTTCGGATCCACTTTCACTGCACCCATTGTGATCTCTATGTTGCTTTCAGTAGACAGCCAGTCGGTTCCTCTCAGCAGCAATGCATAGCATGCTTCTGTGGTTGCTTTCGTAGTTTTCCAGTTCTGTGTTTGCTTCGATTTCAGCAGCCATACTTTCAGGTCGTCCACCGATTTCTTATCGTTCACCACTTCATCAAATGCTTCGATCAGCAGCGCCTGCGATTCGATCGGCGCCTGGTACCAATAATAGCCTTCATAATTGTCTTTCCAGTACATGCCCATCTCTTCGTTGTACAGCGCATTTTCCTTCAGCGATTTCATGATCGCCATTGCCGTGGACTTATCATTATACCTGTTGAGCGCCAGCGCGATCATCCCCTGCATGTACCTGCTATCGCCCAGCCAGTATTTCTTCGCCTGTCCTTTGTAATAATCAAACGCCTTCTGATTCCGGCTGTCAACAGGCACATCCTTAAAGTAGCTGCGTGCATACAAATACTGGATCTGCAGGTAGCTTAAATGATCTTCATCCATGTGTGCCCTGTCGTATTTCAGGATCCATTCATAATCCTCGCGGATCCGCTCATCCAGGTACCTTGCCCCCGACTGTACCATGGCCCATACACTTTTATCTTCACGGATATCCTTTACTCCTAAATGATCAAGGTGCCCCATTCCTGTGATGATGTGCTGCGTGATGTAGCGGTCATCCGGCATTCCGTCAAACCATGGCCATCCGCCATTGGATGCCTGCATCTTATTTAATTTTTTCAATGCCTGCCCGAGCTCACTGCTCATCTTATTCAGGTCGAATAAAAGGCCGACACGCTTTTTACGCTCTGTTTCATCCTTAGCATCCAGCACCCATGGCGTTTCCTCCAACATCAGCGATTTCAGCTCCTGGTTCTTTTCAAGATTAGAGAGCAGCGCTTTTGAATCGGGGTTGCTCTTCCAGGATTCGAACACTGCTTTTATTTTAGGTGATGAATTCGCAATGTGTGAAGCGATGCTATTGGCATAAAAGCGCGAGAAAGTCTGCTCCGCGCATTCATACGGGTATTCCATAAGGTACGGGAGCGACTGCACTG
The DNA here is from genome assembly GCA_025963775.1 of Bacteroidota bacterium. Taxonomy (GTDB): domain Bacteria; phylum Bacteroidota; class Bacteroidia; order 2-12-FULL-35-15; family 2-12-FULL-35-15; genus 2-12-FULL-35-15. The sequence goes on from JAOQAD010000036.1 coordinate 17,803, forward strand.
CGTACCATGCAGGATTGGAAGTAAACTCCAGCGTTAATTTATGATTGCGCAGCGTAGTTGAATTATTACTTTGCGTGATCAGCTTCTCGAAGAGATAAGTGTGTGTTTCGAGCCCGCGTACCGGCAATGGCAATGTTTCCGTCACCAGCATCTTGTTGGTCAGCACCGGGATCGCCATTTCTTCACCATCGCTGAAATTACCTGCTTTGGCAACCACCTTATAAGTGATCGCGCCGATGCCTTCGGGAATGGTAATGTTCCAGCTCACTAATGCGCTTTGTCCTTTTTTGGATGTAAAGGACTTGCTATCGGTTTCCGGCTTTGTAAGGATCTGCACCGGCTGCATCGTAGTTGCATCATAAAAAAAGATCTGCGCGGTGCCTGCAAGGTCTTTGTCCGAAAGGTTCGAGACCTTCGCAGCGAATTCCATCCGGTCGTTCTCACGGAAGAAGCGCGGAGGGTTCGGAATTACCATCAGCTCTTTCTGTGTCTGTAATTCTTTTTCAATGCTGCCGAACTTCAGGTCTTTGGTATGTGCAAATCCCATCATCTTCCATTTTGTCAGCGCTTCAGGAATGGTAAACTTGATGATCACAGTTCCATCCTTGTCTGTTTCCATCTGCGGATAGAAGAAAGCCGTTTCCGCAAAGTTGGAGCGCGCTGCTACTTTGGAAAGGTCTTCACCGGATTTACCGCCGGCCTCCAATTTTGGAACTGATGTTGTTTCTGCGGCTGCATCGGGTGGCGGTGCAGGATTATTGTCATCGCCGATGAATTTTCCATTTGCATGGTTTGTTGATTTTCCGCTGTTCTTATCCTCTTTTTTATCGCTGTCCTTTTCATTTTCTTCATCTATTACGGAGCTGTCCATGGCAGCATAAGCAAATGTGCCTGATTTTGTTTCCGTGGCATTGCCGCCAAAGATCCTGTCGAATATTTCACCGCCCTGCCTCCAGTAATATCCGCCGCCAAATCCGAACCAGTTGAGATAATCGTATTCCCTGCGGGATGCCGGTGGATAGATGTTCCATTCGTGCTCATACAGCTGCGCATTCACCGTCCCGAAAGCCTTATCGGTTTCCCAATACATGTTCGTATAGTAGCTGTTGTAAATATTAAAATACCAGTTGTTCGGGCGGAAGGCATCGAGTGAAGCATCGTACAGCGTGGCGAGCATTTCAGCGGCCATCTTATCGCCTTTTTTATCTTTGATCTTCACTTTCCATTCTTCCATCTGCCCGGGCTGCAGCTTGTTTCGGAATGTTTCAAACTGCAGGTCCAGCTCCTTGTTGGTGTAAGGCACAGTGATCACGCCGCTGTTCACATAGGAACGGTTGTTCTTCACAAACACGAGGTGGTATGCAAAATTACCGCGGTGCTTTTCTTCCACCGGAATTTCGATCAGCTTCTGCTCTTTGTTCAGCGTGATGAATTCCTGCTTCACGACCTTTCCTTTGTGCTCAACTTCGAACAGCACTTTCACATTTTCCTCCTTTGTGCCGATCACGAACCTTGCTTTTTCACCCGGCTCCACTGCATCTGTCGTGAGTGAATTGAACCAGTTGATCTCATTGGAAGGAACGGTACTTTCTTTATTCGAATACACGGTAATGTATTTTATGTCCTTCACATCTTCGCCGTAAGCATCTTTGCTGTGCGCTTCCATTACGTACACGCCCTGCTTCCATGTGTTGAGGTTCGTGATCCTTACGGAATCATTGACCTTGCCGCCATTCATGGATGCCACTGCATTTACGCGGTTGTTAAATGTTTTTTCAAACACTTTTTCTCCCCGCTCCCATTTGTACATATTGTTCTCATCCTTGTATTCATCATTGGGGAAGGCGGTTTCAAATTCCTGTTTGCTGAGGATGTATTTATCGGGCTGCGGCCAGAGCCTGCTCCTGTATGTTTTTTCGGGATTTTTTAATCTGTAGATCTCTACCTTTCCGGAAGCCGGCTGGAACTGTCCGCTCCTGTTTGTTGTAAAAACAGCAAAGGCATCTTTGTTCTCTTTCTCCAGCATGGAAGGAATGGAAACATCAAGATTGAGGGCTGTGTAGGCAACGCTCACATACGTTTGTGAGCTGTGTGTTTCGCCGTTGATATCGGTAACATCCGCATAAACAGTATAAGTATATGTGGGCTGGTACGATTTGGGGATACTGAGATCCGGGATCGCTTTGAAGTCAATGAAGAATGCGCCTGTGTCATTACTCATGGTTGAGCCGTTCACAATTTCCATTTGCGGCGACTGCGGATAATATCCTCTCCACCAATACCACCAATACGGGAAAGAAGCATTTCTCACCACGCGGTATTTCACTTCTGCACCGTCTATTTTCGCACCGGAATAAGCGACTGCATTCCCGTTCACCTTTAGCGTTTCATCCAGGCGGTAGCTTCCTTCCACCGGCTTAAAGCTCACTTCGAACTTCGGGCGCTTGTATTCCTCTACCGAAAAATAAGCGCTGCCTGTTCCGTTGCCAATGCTCATTTGCCCGTTAAGCACACCGTTAGGTGCCGTGAACGAACCGCTGAACGTTCCATATTCATTTGTAGTTAAATCCAGGTCGGCGACCTTCTGGTAGTTCACATCATAAAACGTAACGGTGCTGTTCTCTTTTGGCAGGATCGCGTTCGTTTCACCATCGGTGCTGATCATGATGCCTTTGAAGTAGACCGTTTGCCCCGGCCGGTAAATTCCGCGATCAAGAAAGAAGAAGGTCTTCGTGTATTTTTTCTTCTCTTCTATATTGGTCCTGTACTGGTAAATGCCATTCTCGCTCTGCAGCTCGTCCGTCATGAAAGCCGGGCCGATGTCATACTTATAGGTAAAGTCCACGTTGAAATTCCTGTATTCATTCACGGCTGGAACATTGAAATATCCTTTTTCGTCGCTGGTGTATTTTTCCGACTTCGTATATTCATAGTTGCGGGTGGTGTAATTGTATTTTTCATAATAGAGCTGCGCCACCACTCCTTTCAGCGGTTCCCCGGTGAGGCGGTGCTGTACATAGAAATCGTAGCTGCCGTTCTCCATTCTCCTGTTCACGTAGCTAATGTTGGAAACCCAAATGCCTGCATAGGAAACCGCGTTCTTTTTATAGGAGAAGGAAGAATCGGAGCCGACAAGGATCACGTAATGCCCGAACTTCATCTCCGGGATTTTGATCTCGGTGGAATGTGTTTGAAAATCGCCGTCATCCGGCAGCTCAACAGAAAATTCCTTTACAGGCTTCAGCTTTAAATACTGCTTCACAAGCTCTTCCCCGTAATAGCGCTCAAGGGAGCGGTTGTAGCCCGCAATATCCATTTCAGCGATCCGTACATACACTTTTTTCAGGTTCTTGTACGTCAGCAAAGCGCGTCCCGGCTTAAAAGGAAGGTAAACTTTCTCAGTTACAAAATCGAGGTTGTGATCAATGATCATTGAGCGGAGGTTGCGGCAATCTTTAGCTCCATCGCTGTCGGGATATTTTTTTATGGCCGCTTCACAAATTTCCAGCGCTTTCTTCTTCATCCATTTGTTCTCATCACCCTGCAAAACATTGTATTTACTTCCCCTTTCAAAGTATACCCCGGCAATACTTCCGCTCACTTCAGCTGATGAAGGACTGGAAGAAAACTGTTTTTCAAGATTTTGAAGTGCTGTTAAATACAGGCTGTCTTTTATTTCCGAGATGGATTTTCTATGCACGAATGACAAGCGCTTCAGGTCAACATCAATGAGCGCCTGCGGATCCGTGTCAGCAAGATGAAAAGCGGTAAGGTCCTGCAGGATCTGCATTGCATAGAATTTGAGCGACATCGTATCTTTTGATTCGATCTTCAGCCTGGAGAAATCGCTGTTGTTCCAGAAATAGCTTTCGGAGCTTAATTCGAATTTGTAGGCGGGACGGATGAGGTCGGGCTCTTCGTTCATGTAAAAATCAACTGCGCGGTGGGCAAGGAAATCGTAAAGCGTTGGGCGGAACTTGCGGCTGTAATCAAACTTTATAAGTACATCATCGTAGATGTTGAGAGGCGTTCGTTTCAAGCTATCTGCGCTCTGGAGGGAAGCCTGGTAATTTTTGATGACCTCGGCAAAAATTGTTTTGAGGTCCCATGTGGTGATATCGGAATTTGCAAAATTTGCAGTAGTGCTCCTCTGCTGGAATTTCCAGCGGTTCTGCTGGTAATAATGCCAGTAGTTCTCCGCGATCATTGAATGAAGAATAGGCTTCACCGGGAAGGTAGCTGCTTTCGCTTCTTCGTTCAAACGGTCCAGCGCCTTCACCAGCGAGTACTCCTCCATCCGCTGCTCCAGGCTCATCCGGTGGATGATCGCTTTTACGAACTGTGCGGAATTGTTCTCAACTTTCGCTTTGTTGTAAATGCCTGTCACCACTTCCAGCGCCGATTTGGTCAATCCTTTACCGGTAAGTGAATCCACTTTTTTCCATTCTTTTTCATAGCTGCTGCCTTTCGGAAAGATGAGGAGCGATTGCCGGTAATTTCCTTTGTGGCTGTAAACGCTGAAAGCTCCTGCAATGCTTGCAAGAGCAATGAGTGCGATAAAGAAGGTTTTTTTTGAAAACATAACGTAGAGTATTGGAGTTTGATGGTTTTACCATCAGATGCAATTTCATTCAGATTCCATAAAACAAAGCGGTTTTATGCAAAACGCCGTATATCCACTTCCCTGTCCAGCTCATTACGGCCTTCCAGGAAGCCTGCGAAGTGCTCTGCAAAATACGGCGCCAGCATGATGCCCTTTGTTCCCATGCCATTAAAGACACCAAGAGCGGGATGTTCAGGGTGCAAACCCAGCATCGGCCGCCTGTCGTTTACCGCAGGCCTTACCCCGGCAAGATGCTCTGTAATTACAAACGGTACTTTTATAACTTTTTCAAGCTTCTCCACCAGTTCAGCTCTTCCTTCTTCCGTTGCATCGTCATTCAGTTTATCCCAGGTATGCGTGGCGCCCACCCGGTACAAATTATTTCCCATGGGAAGGATGAATACGCCTTTATTGATGACCTTCTCAAAAGGAATTTCATGCCCATCCTGCAATTGAATGGTGAGGATCTCCCCTTTTGTAAGCCGGAAGGACAGCCATTTGAAATACGGATTTTCCGCTGCCCGGAAGCCTTCACAGAAAATAACCTTCTTTGCACGATGATCTTTATAGCTGACATGATCTTCTGAAATGATCAGCTGATCAGTATCAAATTTTTCTTCCAGCAGGCAGCCCAGATGCCGGAAATGATCTGCCGATGCGCTGAGCAGCACACGCGTATCAATGCTCCCGGAATGTTGCACTTCGGCAGCACCCAGCGGATTGTTCACGAGTCCCGGAAGAAAATAATCATTGATGGTTTTGTCAAGATATTTTCCAACTTCCGCATTCGTCTTTTTTAACCAGAATTCTCTTTCCTGCTCTTCCGCAAACAGCTTCACGATCTGTTTTTTAAAATGGAATGTGCAGCCCAGCTTTTTTTCAAGCGCTGTGTAAAATGTATCGAGGAAAGGGATGAGCTCATCGGCCATCCAGCTTTTGCTGAGCCTTTTAAAAACCACGGGATTGTATAATCCGGCTGCCACTTTAGAGGCTGAGGAAAGTGCGGGATCATCGATCAGCACTACCGAACGGCCGGCCTTCATCAGCGTGAATGCGAGCACAGTGCCGGCAATGCCCTGTCCCACGATTATGTAATCAGTCTCTTTTGTCATGCGTTGTTTTCAAAATTAGTACTAAATCTTTGATTAATAATTTTTATCTTGCAGTAGTATTCGGTAATCCATATGCAAAAAGAAAAACAACTGATCGGACGCAGGGAAGTGATCGCATTTCCAGGGCTTGGCCTGTTTGAGATCACGGCGAAAGTTGATACAGGCGCATACACCACTGCCCTGCATTGCCACGATATCTACGAGAAAGACGGCATCCTGCATTTTAAGTTGCTTGATCCATCGCATCCCGATTATAACCGGCAGGAGCAAACATTCAGCGAATACACACAGAAGGAGATCAAGAATTCTTTCGGCGAAGTTGAAAAGCGCTACATCATAAAAACCGTCATTAAAATTGGCCGTAAACGGATAAAATCAGTAATTTCGTTGACAGACAGGGGGAATATGCGCTACCCGGTTTTAATAGGCAGAAAATTACTGAAGAACCGTTTTATTGTTGATGTTGCATTATTGAACCATATCCCTCCTTCCGGAACAAAAAAAAATAAATCTTAATCCTTCGAAATACATTCTCTATTTATGAAAATAGCTATCCTTTCCCGTGGGCCCAGGCTGTACTCCACCCGCAGATTAGTTGAGGCCGCTGAGCAGCGCGGACATGAAGTTGTAGTGCTTGACCATTTGAAATGCGTCCTCGTGATCGAAAAAGGCAACCCGCATATTTTTTACAGCGGAAAGGAAGTGACCGGCATTGATGCGATCATTCCGCGCATCGGGACATCCGTTACATTTTACGGTGCAGCAGTTGTGCGCCAGTTCGAACAGATGAAAGTGTTCTCTTCGGTTGAATCGCAGGCGCTGGTGCGCTCACGCGATAAGCTGAGAAGCCTTCAGCTCCTTGCAAAAGCAGGGATCGGCATGCCGAAAACTGCATTCGCATCTGCGCCGAGGAACATCGACAATGTACTTGAACAGGTGGGCGGTGCTCCCGTGGTGATCAAGCTGTTGGAAGGTACGCAGGGCATCGGGGTTATCCTGGCGGAAACACATAAATCTGCAAAATCGGTGATCGAATCGTTCCTTGCATTAAAGGCAAACATCCTTGTGCAGGAATTCATTAAGGAAGCAGGAGGCGCTGATATCCGCGCATTCATCGTGGATGGAAAAATTGTTGGTGCCATGAAGCGCCAGGGATTACCGGGTGAATTCAGGAGCAACCTGCACCGCGGCGGAAGCGCCAACGTGATCGAGCTTACAAAAGAAGAGCGCGAAACAGCGATCAAGTCAGCAAAAAAATTAGGCCTTGCCATTGCGGGTGTCGACATGCTGCAATCTTCCCGCGGCCCGCTGGTGATGGAAGTGAATTCCTCGCCGGGACTGGAAGGCATTGAAGGGGCAACAGGCGTTGACATTGCAGGGAAGATCATTGAGTATATTGAGCGGAATGAGTTTAATCATGCATAGTGCGAAAACTTCTTTATGATCTGTTAAATAGATTACTGCTTACATTTATGAGATCCCGTGTCGTGGCAGGGGATGACGTCCGCACAAAAACATCAGTATGACCTACTCCAACAGAATCATCCACATCAACGGAATGGATATCAAGCCGGGGGCTTCCGCACAGGTAAGCCTTAACTGGTACCAGCTGCCGACCAAGACCATCATTGAGATCCCTGTTTATGTTTTCCGTTCCGAAAATCCGGGCCCTACATTGCTGATCCTTGCAGGAATGCACGGCGATGAGATCAACGGGATCGAGATCGTGCGGAAGCTGATCAAACGTGATGATGTGAAAAAGCCGCTTTGCGGGAGCATCATTGCTATTCCTGTCATCAATATTATTTCATTTTTATACGGTTCGCGTGACCTGCCTGACGGGCGTGACCTGAACCGCTGCTTTCCCGGAACAAAATCGGGATCGCTCGGAAGCAGGATCGCGTATGACCTGATGAACGAGATCATTCCGCAGATCGATTTCGGGATCGACTTCCATACAGGAGGCGCCAAGATCAGCAACTACCCGCAGCTGCGCTGTGTGTTCAGCAGCAAAATAAATTTAGACCTCGGGAAAAAATTCTCTCCGCCGCTTATTGTAAATTCTCCTTTCCGCGACAATACACTCCGCAAGGAAGCATCCCGGAAAGGAAAGCCTATCCTTGTATTTGAAGGCGGTGAATCATCGCGCTTCGATTATTTATCCATCAATGAAGGTGTGAACGGCTGCCTGCGGCTGATGAAGCATTACAACATGCTGGACCTCGAGCTGCCGAACAACCCGACCGTGCTCCTGAACAAAACATCCTGGGTACGCGCGAGATCTTCGGGACTGTTCCATACTTCAAAGACGAATGGCGCGCACGTCCGCAAAGGGGAAATGATCGGGCTGATCTGTGATCCTTACGGCGAGTACGAAGAAAAGTTAGTTGCTCCTTTCGACGGATACATGCTCGGCATCAATAACCAGCCGGTGATCAACCAGGGTGATGCGCTGATGCATATCGGCACCGAGGAAGGTTAGTAATACTGGTACAGGTAGGTGATTTCCTTTGTCTTCTTATTCTTTTTGAATTTTTCGGTTTTCGCGATCAAGCCGCGCTCGTTATAACTATTCTGGTGGCGGTTCCTTAATTTTCCGCGGACGTATGTTGCAGAAGCAACGGCATTGTCCTTCGCATCAAATTCACTTTCCACCCTGTAATATTCTTTGGAGCCCTTGTAGGAAATGAACTTTGTGATCTCCTGTTTCTTCCCGGGCTTAAAGTAATAGGCCCAGAGCAATTCACCGTTCTTCTTCTGGTCATAGGTTTTACGTGCAATGCACTCATCCTGTTTATTGAAATATTCTACCTGCTTCCAGGAATAGGTTTTTTCATTCGTGAGCGAGATCTTTATTTTATTGCCAAGGCTGTCTACATCATATTTAACACAGGTGTATGCGGAATCCTTCTCCACCTTGTGGTTCTGCCCCGCGGGATTACAATCGAACACTGTAAAATATTTTGGCTTCCCGTATTTGTAATAAGTGATCTTCTTGTAGCTGTAATCGGGATAGTATTCCATCACGTTCCTCTTGTATTCAATGAACTTTCCTTTTTTCAGCTTTTCAAATACAAACTCTGTTAAATAGGTACTGTCATACGTGAAGCGCTGTTTGTTGAACATTTTATTTCTGCCGTCAAAGCTGTAGCTTTCCCTCAATGTATTTCCAACCCATACAAAAGAGTCGCGCTCGATGAGCTTTCCTTTTTTATAGAATGCGGTGGAAAGCCGCTGGTCGCCGGTTACATAGCTCGTGCGGATCTCCGTCTTTCCTGATTTATAAACGGTCACCCTTCCTGCAGTATCATATACGTAGGTCAGTTCCGATGGTGAATAATCCGCATTCAATACCTGTTTCTGCTTCAGGTGCGCTGCCTTGTTCAGTTCCTTGTTCTGCGCATCACTGTGCTGAATGTAATTGTACCAGAAATCGGAGTAGGCACGTCCATACTGGGCCTGCATCCGGGAGTTGCAAAGAATGAGCGCAAGCACTATAAGAAGGGAAATAGCATTTTTCATAATCCTGTTTTTCCTGTATAACGGGGAAGGAATAAAAAGATACAAAAACTCCTGACAGGAGTTGATGGGTAATAAATCGAGGTAAATTTAAGTAATTAGGTTAAATAAAAAAACGTCCTTAAATGCTTTAAGGACGTTGATTTTATTGAAATAAAAGGTTTCGTTTTACTTTCTGTTCTTTTAAACAGCGGCTTTTGAGTGTTTAAAGGTAATTGAGAATACTAATCAAACCCCTCGCTAAAAAATTCTGTGATCGTAACGCCCAATGCTTTTACGACTTTTAACAGATTTTTGTAAGTTATATTTCCATCTCCCTTTTCATAGCTTCCATACATCACGCGGGACATCTCGTTGTCATAGGCAAAGGCTTCAAAACTCTTATATCCTTTTTTTATTCGTAAGTCACGCATCCGTTTACCCAGCTTCATAAAGTCAGTATTTACTTGTCCAAGCTGCTTAGCCTTTGCAGGCGCCTTTGTTTCCTTTTTAATTGTTTTTGCCATGATACAAAGCAATAGGATTAAAAAGATATATGTAACAATATATAAAGAACATCATATATAGAACAATATTTGTAAAACATTATATATTTTATACATTTGTCATTAGTTATTAAAAAAATATTGCGTTTTCGCTGGATCATTTTCAAAAACCGCTAGGCGTAGTTTCGCGCCTGATTATTTAAACCATGACAACAGATAAGGAAGTATTAAAGATTTTAGGGGATAATTGCAAATCAGTTATAAAGTACGCAAGAGCAGCGATTAAGTTGAACGAGGAATATATTAAGATTAATAAAAAATTACGAAATGGCTTAAAGAACACCCGGGCAGCACGAAAATAGATTACGGTTTAATAAAACAAGCAATTACGATTAAACATTTTGCCGGCATTGCCGCACTACGGAAGCGAAACAAAAAAAGAAAGAAAAAGGCAAAATAGGCATAGTGTTTTTACCATGAAACACCGTGTTTTTACGGATTGCGCTTAGATTTAGAATAGATTATTTTACGCCTGTTTAATAATCCAAGCACCGAATACCAATAACCAAACAATTTTTACGCATACCTACTCCGAAGGAATTTTACAAAAGAGGAAATCAAAGAATACAAAATTATGGCTGCAAATGGCTGATAGAGCTTAGCACGGGACTAACAATAGAAATATTGTCAGGAGGGCATCTCCGCTACCTGCTTATGATCCCCTAATGCTTTAATTCCTGTTATCCTGTAGTTTGCTTACTGTTTTTCTCTTTTGTTTCTACTCAACGTTTGCGATCACTGCTTTACAGCTTTGAGATAGATCCTTTTGCTTTAAAATGTCACAGACTGCAAAAAGTGTCAATTAAAAAGCCTTTCACATAATCGAATTTTGTTCGATGCTGTCTTTACGCTTGCGCTTATTATAATTCATTAATTATTAACTAAACAAACCAAACCAATGAAAAAAACATTATTATTTCTCGTTGGGGCTTTGATGAGTGCTTACGGGCATAGTCAGTCCCAACCAACCGTCCTGCAAGACTGGAAGGCCTCTGCGGGCTCGCAGCATTTTTTTTATAAAAACGTAACGCGGACAGATGGATCGGGGAACGTTTTTGTGGCAGGAGCAACACAGACAGCAGTTGGAGATTACGATATTCTGCTGGCAAAATTTAACAGTTCAGGCGTTCAGCAATGGATTCGACAGATTGATGGGTTAGCCCATGCCCAGGATTTCGCTACTTCAATCCAACTGGACGGAAGCGGAAATATTTACATCGCGGGTGCAATTACAAACGACAGCGTTAGCAACTTTTCCGATTTGATCGTGGTTAAATACAACTCAAGCGGAACAGAGCAATGGCGGGGCACTTATGACGGGGCAAACTTGTACGACTGCGGAACGGATATATTTGTAGCCGCAAACGGAACTGTTGTGGTTACAGGAAGCAGTTATAATTCAAGCGTAAACCTTGACTTTGTATCTCTTTCTTATAGTTCGTCAGGTGTTCAGCAGTTTGCAACCCGTTTTAACCATACCAGCAATATGAACGATGTTCCTGTGCGAATAATAAAATCGGGATCATCCATTTATATTTCCGGGGCAGTACAAACGGGCACAGCTTCCTACGATTGGGCAGAGGTAAAATATAATACCTCGGGAGTGCAACAGGCTGTTAAGATCAGCACAGGCGGAACAACAGGTATTGAGGAAGTTCATGCAATGGTACAAGATGCAAGCGGAAACCTTTATTTAGCAGGGATTACGCCAACCCTTACGCACGGCTATGACTACGATATTATCAAAATGGATTCAAGTTTAAATATCCTTTGGGAACAAACTTATGACGGGGCAGATCATTTGAATGATATTGCAAACGGCATACAAGTAAGCGCGTCAGGCGATGTTTATGTGACAGGTGCATCAAGGACTGCATCCGCAGGAGACGACTATTTAACTTTGAAATACAATAGCAGCGGATCATTGATTTGGTCGCGTACATTCAACGATTCATTAAATGGAAATGATGTAGCAAGTGCAATCGTAATGGATAACAGCGGTAAACTCGTTATTACAGGGAGTGCGCAAACAGACCTAAACAATTTGGATTATTATACTTTAAAATATGATACTGCGGGCACAGTCGTATGGAGCATATATTATGACGGTGACATGCACCTCAATGACCGCGCAACAAACCTCGCTATTGATACGGTAGGCGCCATTGTGGTAACGGGCTCAAGCGAAACGGCGGCAGGTGTGTATGAATATGCAACGGTTAGATATGTGGAAAAAGATGTTATTACTCCTACAGATTTTAACGGTGAAGAGGCGAATAATACTTTTCTCTTTTATGAAAACAAAGGGCAATTGACAGCGAGCGATTATACAACACTCGTTCCGCGAGTAAGGTATTATACCGACTTTACAAAAGAAGCATTGTTTATACAGAATGATACTTTAAGCATTTTGTTTTCAAAGATTGACACAATTGGCGGCACACATGATACATTGCAAAAAGTTAATCTTTCCTTTGATAATTGTAATGAACATTTAAAAGTTTATCCGCTGGAACAACAAGGCAAATATTTAAATTTCTTCCTTGGTCATTGTCCGCAGGGCCTTACAAAAATTCACGGAAATCAACGCTTGATCGTACCAGAGATTTACGATAATATTGACTTGATGTATTACAGTAATTCCGGAGGATTTAAATACTATTTTATCGTAAAGCCGGGCGGTGATCCGGATGATATTAGAATGCAATATAATGGCGCAACCTCTACGGGTATTAGTAGTAATATTTTGACATTATCCACCGCTGTTGGCAGCGTTTCATATAAGCAGCCATTTATTTATCAGTTGGACGCTTTAAATGATACGGTTGCAGGTAGTGGCGCACTTGCCAATTGGCAAAATAATACAGGTGATAATTATAGCATCGCGGTACATCCTTACGATTCTACAAAGACTTTAATACTTGAGGTAGCAGAAGATGTATTATCATGTACACCACAAAATTCTTTTAAAAACATTAGATTAAGTACTTATTACGGAGGGTCAAACCATGATCAGATCGAAGGGATGGCGGTAGATACCGCAGGAAATGTGTTTTATGTTGGTTTTGCTTATGGGAACACTTATCCCACTACTGCGGGAGCTTTGTACCCTACCAGCGGAGCCGTCTATAATGGCATTCTAAGTCAATTCAACAGCTTCGGACATCAAAATTATGCAACATACTTCGGAGGCACAGGGGGAAGCACATTTTTGTATGGTGTAACCGCAAACCTAAACGGAGAACCAACCCTTGTAGGTTCAACAGGTAGCACCAATTTTCCAAGTATTCATTCAGGGAGTCAGTATACGCAGACTGCTGGAGGATCGGATGCTTGTATCGCAAGAATTAGACAAGACGGCGCATTTGTTCAATGGTCAACAGTTTTTGGTGGTACAGGTTACGGAGAACAATTTAACCGTGTTATACAAAATGGATCAGAAACGTATGCAGTTGGTAAAGGCAATGAATTAACCCCGCACATCACTAAAACAGGTGCTTATAATTCACCGACGACGCCATCAGGAAACAAAGGAGTTATTGCTCATTTTAATGGTAATGATTCTTTGGTATGGTCAACGTTTATTGGATTGGAAGTAAGGGATATAGATAATGCAGGAAGTACAATAGGTATTGGTGGAAATATCAAAAGTTCCAATTTGCCTTATACTCATACAGCGGGTACATACGTGGATAGCACCTTTGGCGGTGGAACCGTTGAAGATGCTTTTTTTGCTATTTTTAATGCTAACGATAACATTGATTGGGCAACGTATTACGGCGGCACAGCAGAGGACAGATGTAATGCCGTGAAGTTTCAGAATGTGGAAGGTGTTATTAGTCTTTTTACGGCAGGGTTAACAGCCAGCAATGCTGCGGCAGGTTTTACAACGTATAATCCCGGAGGTGGTGCATACTATAACGGCACTTTTCATGGCGGCGGGGATGCTTATTTTTGCAAATTTAGTGCAACCGGGCAACGTCTTTGGGCAACATACTATGGCACGGGAACGCAGGCTTCGCATTCCGAATTTGCAACAGGAATAGCGACAGACAGGTATAACAATGTATATTTCAGTGGACAAACAAACAGCCAACTTGAAAATATGCCTTTTCTGTCGGGCGCAAGTGCTTGGTATGCTCAAAATTATACTAATACAAACAGCGATTATCAAGCCTTTGTATTTGGAGTAAACCATGCTTTAGCCCCTTTTTGGGCTACTAACTTCGGAGGACTGATCTCTGAATATTGTGAAGATATGGTAATAGATACAAAAAACGACTATCTGTATATAACTGGATTGACACTAACAAATAGTAATGCGATAGGATTTCCAGCTTATAAGCCTGCTTCTTTTACTGGCGGTTGGTATAGCTGTCAAACCTTCAGTCCTGCGGAAGATGACGGATATTTTGCTCAATTTAAAATAGCGGATGCCGTTTTAGCAGGGATAACCGAAAATAACAAGCCTACTGAAACGTCGCTAATAACTTACCCTAATCCTTTCACTAACGAAATAACATTTAATTTTGATGCTGAAAATTCAAGGGACTATTCAATACAAGTTTACAATACTTTGGGGCAGTTAGTTTATTTATCGAATGAAAAAGCATCTACGGAAATCGTTTCTAAAACAATAGAACTTCCGGTAAACAAAGGTTTGTACTATGTGCAGATCAAATTATTAAATCGTACCTTAGCAGGTAAGATCATAAAACAATAAGATGAAAATAAAAGCCTGTTGCATATTACTATTACTGCTTTTAAGGGTCGGACAGGCTCAAAACTGGGCTTTGTTGAACGGAGGCGCAACAGACGTTGTGCATTGCGTTTTCGGTGACACAGTTAATAATGTGGTGTATGCAACAGGCTTTTTTACTTCTATTGGGGGAGTAAGCGCAAATCATATTGCCAAATGGGACGGCGCTACATGGCAACAGGTAGGTAGTGGTTTGCCTAATGAAAGTTCTTCTGCACACGCATTCGATATTTACAATGGGGATCTTATTTTAATGAATTGCCTTTTTAGCAGCTTCCACTCACAGGTAGGAAGGTGGAATGGATCGGGATGGGATTCAATTGGAAATAATTTTCGGGATGGTCTTTTCGGGATTAGAGTGTTCAATAATGAGTTATATGCTTACGGGGAATTCTTAGCAAAAAACAGCACTATTTATAATAGCCTTGCTAAATGGGATGGTACAGATTGGGGTTCGATTGGGTTTCCTTATAAAATTGGTACATCACCTGCCAGAATTAACTGTTTAGGCATGTATCAAAATGAATTATATGCCGGGGGGCTGTTTCTTGACAGTCTTGGAGGGGATGCAATGCTTGCAAAATTCAACGGAAGCTATTGGAGCATTGTCGGCGGAGGCATTCACGGCAGCTTCGATCAAGTAACGGATATGGAAGTATATCAGAACGAATTATATATTGCTGGGAATTTTAAGGCTAATGACGGGAATATATCAAGCGGGATATTGCGATGGGATAATAATAGTTTGCGGGACGTTGGTGGGGGAATTACAACAAATTATATATATAATCAGATTGCTGACTTAGTAGTAATGGATAATAAGCTATACGCGGGAGGGCATTTTGAAGAGATTGGAGGAATTCCCGCGAATGAAATTGCCTCTTGGGATGGCGTCAACTGGTGCGGATTTGGAAATACGGACTATTCAAGTATAAATTGTTTAACAGCAATGAACCACGAATTATATTTATGTACTGGGCAAATTTGGGACGTTGATACAATGAATTATATTACTAAATCTATTGGCATTCCGATCTCGGATACCTGCGGGCATATTTCAGTCGGAATTAATGAGCAAAATAGCATTACAGAAAATTTAACGGTTTACCCGAATCCGGCAACAAATCAAATTTCTGTAGAATTTACTTTAATTGATAACAAACATACTTTTATAGAGGTTAAAAACGTTTTAGGGCAAACGGTCAAAAAAATAGATGGTTCGTCGATTTCAAATGGGGTAAATAGAACCGAAATAAACGTAAACGAATTGCCAAACGGCTTATATTTTATCCAGTTAAAAAACGGGGATAAGGTATCGAGCATAAAGGTAGTAAAGCAATAAAACGACGGTCACTTTTACCGGATTCGCAACTAATGCAAATTCAAATTGTTAACAACCTCAATTGACTCCCTTTTATGAAGTCGCAATCCTTAAAAGCAACCAACTGCATGTAGAAATGTGTACAGAAAATAAAATCCTGCAAAGCATTGATTTTGCAGGGTTTTTTTTGATGTAAAAACCCCTGCCAGGGTTTGAAACCATGGCAGGGGTGATAAAGATCCTCCGGCTGCACTCCGTTTCGCCCAGGATAACTCTAATCTATTTTACTGAACCGGCTGGTGCTTATTGTTGCACCGGATTCTATGGTAAGGAAGTAAATGCCCTTCTCAAACTCTTTTACCGGGATTAATTC
>JAOQAD010000013.1 GCA_025963775.1 Bacteroidota bacterium
CAATGCCATCATCAACAAGGATCACTGTCCTTCCGGACAAGCAGGGCAGAGACTCTCCGTTCCTGAATTTTATGATCCGCTCGCCGATCTCCCTTTGCTTTATTTCAGCAATCTCCGCGACAAAGCCCTCGGAGAGGCCCGGTGGAAGATGCGCTACGTAAACAAGCCCTTCCTCTGCCACTGAGCCGAATCCAAATTCCTCGTAGCCGGGATATGGAAGCTTTCTTGAAATGATCACAGAAAGTTCGGCATCGAGGTAACGTGCAACATAGAAAGCAGTTTCAACGCCACCCCTCGGAACTCCAAGTACGATCGCATTTTTATGCCGGTAAGCTTCCAGCCTTTCCGCGAGTAATTCAGCTGCTTCCTTCCTGTTTTTAAAGATCATTGTCATCCGGAATAAAAATTTTTATAAAGATTTCTTTTTGTAGAGCCCGACCAGTTCGCCTTCCCCGATGATGTGCCCTTCCATTGCCTCCTGAAGCGCACTCTTGCCGGAGTTTTGCGAAAGCTCAAGCCTGGTATCGAGTGCGTAAACCTTAAAATGATAATGATGCGTTCCGCTTGGCGGACATGGGCCTGTATAGCTGCATTCCTGCTTTCCGTTCAGTCCCTGCATCCCGGGAAATGTATTTTCCTCGATGGCCTCACTAACCGGGATGTTCCACATGATCCAGTGATCAAATGTGCCTTTCGGTGCATCCGGGTCATCCATGATCAGCGCAAGGGATTTTGTGTTTACGGGAATATTTTTGATGGAAAGCGGCGGACTTATGTTGGCGCCTACGCAACTGTATTTTGAAGGGATGTTGCCATTGTTTTCAAAAGCAGGACTTTTAACTGTCAATGTATTGTTCATGGCTAAGAGAATAAGATAAAAGATTAATAATTTCAATGCCCTGGTTGTATTCCCGGCAGGAAAATGAACAAAAAAAACATGCCCGGGAAAAGCCTGTTTGGGAGAGCTTTCAGGGCCCGGTTATTTTTATATCAACAAAAACATTTTTTGTATGAATATTATTTTACATTTACAGCATTGCTTCCGGCTGTTCGAATAATAACAAGAATAGCGTAATGGCTTACATACCCCGGCAATGCTACTACTCCGCCGGTGTAAAAGATGAACCATTCACATCCCCTGTGATGGTTTCATACTCCGAAGATTGTTTTTACACAGATTTTAAATTGAGCTTTTTGATAATGAAGTAATGGCTGCAGCATCAGCCCTTACATTGCAGCAGTGTACCGCCTGCCTGTGAATGCTTTTTCTATAACTCATAATAACTAATTACTAACAAACAAATCAACCGGCATGAAGAAACCAATTGCAGACAAGTCCGCTCTTTTCGACCGCGACCCCAAGTTTTTTGAAACCGACAAAGCAGCTGTGGCAGCAATTATACAGGCTGCAGTGGAAGTCGAGCTCTTTACTATTCCCCTGTACATGACAAGCCTTTACTCTTTGCAGGGCTATCACCAGATCAACAGCAAAGGCAGTAATATGTACCAGGGCCGCAAATGGCCGGGATTAGCGCCCAGTTTCACACCGGGCTTGCTGAAAAACCTGCCTGCAAATGAAAAAGCATTCAATACTATATTCAGTGTCTTCATTGAAGAGATGCTGCATTTACAGATAGCATCCAACCTTGCAAACATTGTAGGCGTACTGCCTAAATTTACAAGGCTCTCTCCCGAAACGGCTAACTACGCATGGTCCTGCTACGGTGACACCAAAACGGAGATCCCGTATATCCTCGATTTTGAAGATTGTAAGCCACCTTTCGATAAAATAAAAGTGAAGCTTGATAAATTGTGCCTCGATCAGAATGAGCTGTTCCTTGCTATTGAAGCCCCTGAAGGGGAAGAGCCCGGAAAAACATCGGCAATAGAGCGCATTAAGGATAAGGAGTCGGAACGCAAGTATGCTTATTTCCCTTCTGTTCCATTGAAAGACTGGAAAAAAGGAGACAAGCTTCCGATGTTCGGTTCCATCGGGCACATGTACCAATGCCTTTGGGATTATTTCGATATCGAATACAAAAGCGAAGATGGAAAGACCACAACGCTGTGGGAAAAAATGTATTCCCCGGGCGCATTGCAGAGAGACCTGTTCAACGTATCATCAAAAGGCCATCCCTACAGGGAATACCAGGGACTTGAAACGGTGATCGACGGATGGCTGCCACCACAGGCAAAAGAGGTTGCCTTTAAGCTCATTTGTGCCATCACTGACCAGGGCGAAGGAAAAGGGATCAGCAAAAATTTACGCCCTGTAAAAGGACTTACCGCTGTAAAGCCGGTGAACCAGGCATCGGATCAGGCGCTGAAAAAAGATTATCCGTCGTATTCTGATACAGGCAAGGAAATACCTTCGGCAAAAGCCCACGCACGTTTCGGAAACGGCGGACAGGATCATTACGAGCGTTTCCTCGAGATCAAAAAAGACCTTGAGGCGAAAGCGATCGTTACATGGGATATGTGGAGAGAAGAAAGAAAGGATACAGGCAAATGGGAGCCGGATGATTTTAAATGCGATGGCTATGAAAAGAATCCATACTTCGATAAGCTGCCAACAGCAGAAGTGATCGCAGATGCAATGAACCGCCTTGCTGTTCCTAAAAAAAGCGGCTCCGGTGAGATCGATACAGATAAGCAGGAGGCAAATTATAACCAGTTCTGCCAGATAGCAACAGGCGCCATTGCCGGGATCACTACGGTGCTGGATGCTTATTGGGAAAAAAGCGCTGTCGGTTTTCCTTTCCCTTCCATGGGAGGTTCCGGCGACCGTTTAATGATGTGCTGGGCTGTGTTTGGTAAACTCCCTGATCTTTCAAGAGGAGTGCAGCCACGTAAGAAAGGTATGCTGTATCATGCCTGCCAGGGAATGAACCTCAACACGGATATTAAAACACCGGATGTGAATTGCGGTTCGCCTGAAGTATATCACAATTGCAGGGGATCAAATTCCTGCAAGGCAGAAGGCGGATGCGGATTTGTACAGGAAGTGGGCCAGTCGAAAACATGCAGCTCCAGCCTTCGTGCTGTGCAGGCGGGATGTGGCTTACCTGCGCCTCCTTACAGCGCTCCTGCAGATAACATGTGCAAAAGCTTCGGCGGCTGTGCCGTTCCTATTTCAGCATCGCAGATCTTTCCCGAGTTTGAAAATACTACGGGAGGAAAAAATGTAGGTGCTATGGAGCTTAATGATTTTGAAGGATCCGGCCACATGACCAGGAAGATTCCCGGACAGGTTGTTTTCAGTACCGGTGATTTTGTATATGATATTGCATGGGAAGCGTTCAAAAAGGTGCTTGCCAGCAGGGATTCGGAAGCAGAGGAACCGGTGAAGCCACAACCAAGCGATATCCGGTTGGCATTTCCGCCTTCCACCTAAAAGCAGATTCAAAAATGAGCATAACAGATTCAAACCGCCTCGGCCTGCCCAATTTAGGGCTGGGCCTTGGCTTACGGAGCAGGCATTACGACTACCTGCTGAAGAATGATCCGGTTGTAGACTGGTTCGAGATCATCAGTGAGAACTACATGAATAATTTCGGCTTTTCAAGGCATGTGCTTGAGCATATCGCAAGCATCCGTCCTGTTGTGATGCATGGCGTTTCCATGTCCATCGGCAGCAGCGACCCGCTGAACATGGAATACCTCAGGCAGCTGAAAGAGCTGGCAGCGTTTGTAAAACCCGCCTGGATCTCCGATCATTTGTGCTGGACAGGTGTTGCGCACATGAACACACACGACCTGCTGCCATTGCCGCTCACACTGGAAAGCCTGCAGCATGTGTCTGAACGTGTGAACCGCGTGCAGGATTTTCTTCAGCGTCCGCTGGTACTCGAAAATCCATCCACGTACATGGAGTTCAGCGATTCCACGCTGCATGAATGGGAATTTTTATCGGAGCTTGTGGAGCGCACGGGCTGCGGCTTGCTGCTGGATGTGAACAATGTATTTGTATCCGGGCACAACCATGGCTTTGATCCCGAATTTTATATCCGCAACATTCCGCACAAAGCTGTAGTGCAGATCCATATTGCCGGCCCGACCGATTGCGGCGAACTGCTCATCGATACACATGACCAGCCGGTGCCCACTGCCGTATGGCATTTGTACCGCCTGGCGCAACAGCTTACCGGCGGCGTTTCCACGCTGCTGGAATGGGATGCGAATATTCCCGATTACCCGGAAATGGTGATCGAAGTGGAGAAAGCAAAAAGAGTAATGAATGGCGAAGTGCCGGAAGTGCCCGTGTTTCAATCGTACCAGGCCGATGTGATCTCCAACCCGGTTGACCATCAAATGCAGGTGCAGCATGAATAAGCTGGAAACCACGCAGCGCTGGCTTACGTCCATCATCATCCGCCCCGGAAGGCTGCATGAGAAGATCATTGCAGCTGATAAAACGTACCAGCTCGACAATTCAAAAATGATCCGAGCTTCCCGCCGTTTATCGGCGGAAGGCAAGATCCATGTATATGCACGCGGATATGTATTACGGTTAATGGAATGCATGCGTGCAGATTATCCTTTGCTCCGGAACCTGATGGGAGAGGAGCTCTTCGATACATTTGCACAGGCCTATCTTGTGCAGGTACCTTCGCATTCCGCAAGCCTGTTCGATCTCGGAGAAAATTTTCCTGCTTTTTTAAAAGCATCGCAGCCGCCTAAAACAAATTCAGCGGAAGATGGGATCATGTTCGATCTGCCCGTGGAGCTTGCACAGGTGGAACGCATCCGCTCGGAAGTGACAAGAAGCAAAGGGCTGGAAGGAATGGAGGATCAGCTGCCGGAAGAAGATCCGCTGTTTTATTTTTTAGGCACATCCTCATTCAGAACATCACCCTGCCTGCGTTTGCTCTCGCTGAAATTTGAATTGACGGGCTTTGTAAAAACAGTGGAAAGAGGCGAGGCTGCTTCAACTCCCGCAAAAAAAGATAATTTTTTAGCGATCAGCCGGAAAAATTATTCGGTGAACATGCAGGAGCTGGAAGCATGGCAATGGCATTACCTGCAGGAGCTGATAATAACGGGAGACCATTATGCTTCAGCTAAAAAAGCAGCGGTGGAAAGTAACAGTAGGGAAGAGGATATTATGGCCGACCTGCTGCTCTGGATCCCGGCAGCGCTTAGCTGCGGCTATATCTGCACCGGAGCACAGAGAAAAGATTTATAATGGAGGCGACAGCTGAAAAGCCTTTTTAACAGAGTAGGCAACATCTAAAAAATAAAAACAATGACAGAAGCAAATCCATTAACATTTTTAGTTCCGATCAAACAGGAGAAAGAAATACAGGATAAGGCAGCAGCAGCTGTGGCATTATTTGTTCCATTGGTAACAGGCGGATTAGACAGCTCCGGTATCCTGCATTATGCAAACCTGTCGCTGGTCCCTAACCCTGAAGGCAAGCCTGGCGCTTATGCAATATTGCTTTGCACCGTGTTCGACGGCCCGATGAATCCTTACCTTGATTTTTTCTGGAAAAATGATGGCACCAGGGCTGCATTCAAAGGGATTTCAGAGATGGCGCTTGTACCGCCAAAAACGGAAGTGAAGACTCCTGCCGATTTTCAGAATTTCATCAATGACCACAACATCAGCAAGGGCAATGGTTTTTACAGGGGGTATCCCCAGTCGGTGGAACAGATCCGCGCGAAATTTCCAAAGCCTTAAGCAAACTGATCTCTTAACATAACCAGGCACATCTGCTTTCCTGAAGGCAGATGTGCTTCTAAAATTAGTTACAATGGCGAAAATCGATTTGCATAAAGAAAACATCCAGGGCCTGATCATCCGCGGCTATACGCATCCCTGCTCTTCCCATCTCCTGTTTTCTTTTCCCGCCGCTGAAAAGGGTAAAGGAGCTGCTGCTGCATTTTTTAAAGTATTAATGCCGTATGTGCAGCCTGCTTCCGTATGGATCGTAAAGCCGAAAATGATGCTCAACATCGGGCTTACCTACAGCGGGATCCAAAAGGCCTGTGCCTTTTCTGCCGATGAGCTGGGAACCTTTGAGCCCAGCTTTAAAGAAGGCCCGGCAAGCGAGGATTCGCAGCGTGCACTTGCCGATATTGATGATGCCGATCCTTCGCGCTGGCTCTTCGGATCAGGGCCCGGAAATAATGTGGATGTTGTAGTGCATGTGTATGCCATGACAGAAACAGACCTGGCTGCGATCACAGGCATTGTTACCGGAGCGGCAGCAGCTGCAAATGTAAAAGAGCTGCTGCCATTCGATGGAAAGGAGCGGCTTACGCAATATCCGCTTGAAACGGACCGCATTCATTTTGGCTATAAGGATGGTATCAGCGAACCTGACCTTAACTGGCCGGAAAACACGGATCCCGGCGATCTGAATAATTTCATTATCGGTTATCCGAATTCATCCATAGAGCCCGGGCCATTCAACGAAGCGGTGTATAAAAAGTTTTCCGCTTTTATGAAGGACGGCTGTTACAATGCATTCAGGGTAGTGTACCAGGATGTGGAAGCCTTTGAAAAATTTCTCGATGATAATGCAAAAGACATTGCAGCGGCTTTAGGGAAACCTTCGGAAACAGCATACGCAAGGGAATGGCTTGCTGCAAAGCTCTGCGGGCGCTGGCGCAATGGCTCCCCGCTCAACCTTTCGCCGGATGCACCTGATCCGGAAACAGCGGATGCTACAGTGTTCGAGTATGTAACGGGTGATGCAAAAACAGACGACACGGCCGGAATGAGATGTCCTTTTTCAGGACATACGCGTGTGGCAAATCCGAGGGATGATAAAAAAATGAAGATCCAGGACCACAGGGGCCGCCGCATTATCAGGCGGGGAGTGCCTTATGGTGCACCTTTCGGCGCAGCGGACTATAAAAATGAGCAGGGATTGATCGGGCTTTTTCTCTGCGGATCTATTTCTGCGCAGTTTGAGCTTGTCAGCAGCTGGATGAACAGTAATGATTTCAGCAAAACCTATTTCCCTGATTATGATACACAGGATGCTCTCCTGGGTAACCGCCAGGCAGGGAACAACAACACATTCAGGATTCCCATCCCGGGAAGGGAAGAGCCGCTCGCACTGAAACATACATTGCCCAAATTGATTGTCGCAAGGGGAACGCTTTATTGCCTGCTTCCTTCCGTTTCAGCGCTTCAGTCGATTGCGGATGGATCAGTTGCGGAACTATAGGACGCCGGATGCAGAACCCATGTAGAGAGCAAGGTAAGGAGCTGTCCGGCTTTTTTTATTTTTCGCTACAGCTTCCGGTGGCCCTGATGCCACAACCTGTCCTCCCTTGTCACCTGCACCGGGCCCGATGTCAATGATCCAGTCGCTTGCTGCGATCACATGCATATCGTGCTCCACCACGATCACCGTATTGCCGGCATCAACTAATACATTCAGCTGGATCATCAGCTTTTCTACATCCGACGGATGCAGGCCTGTAGTCGGCTCATCCAGTATGTAAATGGTATTTCCATGCTGTATGCGCTGCAGCTCGGTGGCAAGTTTGATCCGTTGTGCTTCGCCTCCCGACAGCTCGGTGGCTGACTGCCCCAGCCTTAAATAGCCGAGCCCCACCTGCCTCACCACATCCAGTGCATGGTGCAGCGATGGTTCATCTGCAAAGAATTCCCATGCAGTGTCTACAGTCATTCCAAGTACTTCAGCAATGTTTTTATCCTTATAATTTATTTCCAGTGTTTTGGAATTGTAGCGTGTGCCTTTGCAGGTAGGGCAGGGTGTATACACGCTTGGCAGGAACAGCAGCTCCACCATTACGAAGCCTTCTCCTTCGCACTGCGGACAGCGGCCTTTGGCAACGTTAAACGAAAAGCGGCCTGCATCATAATGCCGTGCTTTTGCCATTTTAGTGGCGGCGAATAATTTCCGGATATGATCGAACAGCCCGGTGTATGTCGCTAAGTTTGATCGCGGCGTGCGGCCTATCGGTTTCTGGTCGACCCGCACCAGCCTTTTGATCTGCTCCATGCCTTCCGTTATTCTGCCTCCAAGCGTCAGCACTTCCTGTTCAAGAAGATCATGTTCTTCGTCATGGGCATTGTCAATCTTCTGTCCAAGATGTGCTGCAACCAGCTCCACGAGCACCTGGCTCACAAGGCTGCTTTTGCCGGAACCGGAAACACCGGTAACACTTGTAAATACGCCTAAAGGAAAAGAGGCATCCAGCATGTCGAGGTTATTGCGTGTCACACCTTCGAGCCGCAGCCAGCCTTTCGGCTCCCTGTGCGCTTCCTGCTTTGCGGCAGCATTCCCGAAAATATAATTTTTGGTGACGGAGCCTTTCGCTTTTTCAAGGCCTTCCAGCGGGCCGCTGTACAGGATATGCCCGCCCAGCTCTCCTGCAGCAGGCCCCACATCCACTATCCAGTCGGCGTGCCGGATCACGTCCACTTCGTGCTCCACCACAAATAAAGAATTCCCCGCTTCCTTCAGCTTATCCAATGCGCGGAGCAAGGCCTGCGTGTCGGCAGGATGCAGCCCTGCGGAAGGCTCATCGAGTACGTATACCACGCCAAAAAGATTGGAGCGGATCTGTGTCGCAAGCCTTAAGCGCTGCAGCTCCCCGGGAGAAAGGGTAGGAGTGTTCCTCTCAAGAGTAAGGTAACCCAGTCCAAGGTCAAGCATCACGGTAACCCTTGCAACAAAATCCTGTGCGATGCGCTCTGCAACCATTGCCTTTTCGGGATGTGCAGCACTGAGCTTCGCCAGGGCAGGTGCTTTCCCCGTTGCGTATGGAATGAAGATCTCATTCAGCTGCGCAAGGGGAACTCTTGACATCTCTGCAATATCGATCCCGGCAAATTTTACAGAAAGCGATTCCTTTCTCAGCCGCTTTCCTTTGCAAACCGGGCATTCGCTGCTCAGCATGTATTGCGCAACTCTTTTTTTCATCAGCTGGCTTTGCGTATTTGCGAAAGTTTGCAGTACGTACCGTTTAGCGCCGGTGAATGTGCCCATGTAACTTGGCTCGGCTTTTCGCTTCAGCGCTTTTTTAACCTCTTCGGCGCTAAAGCCTGAATATACGGGAACAGTAGGCTGCTCTTCTGTGAACAGGATCCAGTCCCGGTCTTTCTTTGGCAGCTCACGCCATGGCGTATCCACATCATAGCCCAATGTCATCAATATCTCCCGGAGGTTCTGTCCCTGCCAGGCAGTGGGCCATGCAGCTACAGCGCGTTCGCGGATGCTGAGCGTATCGTCGGGCACCATCGATCTTTCCGTTACTTCGTACACGCGGCCAAGGCCATGGCATTCGGTACAGGCGCCTTCAGGCGTATTGGGAGAAAAGGCTTCCGCATAAATGATGGCTTGTCCCACAGGATAATCGCCTGCCCGGGAATAGAGCATCCTGAGCAGGTTAGAGAGGGTCGTAACACTGCCAACAGATGAACGCGTGCTTACGGAGCCGCGCTGCTGCTGCAAAGCAACGGCTGGCGGCAATCCCTCTATTTCATCCACTTCAGGAACCGACATCTGGTTGAACAATCTCCTTGCGTAGGGAGAAACGGATTCGAGATAGCGGCGCTGCGCCTCAGCGTAAAGGGTGCCGAATGCGAGCGATGATTTGCCGGAGCCGGAAAGGCCTGTAAACACGACGAGCGCATTGCGCGGAATATCAAGGCTTATATTTTTAAGGTTGTGCTCACGTGCGCCCTGTACTTTTACAAAACCGGTAAACTCTTTTTTATCGTGCTGCTTATTTTTCATACTTCATGGAATCTTCCCAGCCATAATTCCGGCATATTGTGGATTTTTTTTCACAGACAGGCAATCGCTCGTTCTATGAATGTTTATAGTATCTCTTTCGGTGAACGGATAAAATTCAATGCCGGGAAGTTCAGTTTAATGTTCCAGAGGAATTAAAATGATGTTGAAGGGGATTCCCGTTTTTTCTTTCGGTATGCAAGTTGCAAATACCTCAGTCATAAAAAAAGAAAAAAAATGACAGAATTTGAACTACCCGTAACAGATGGAAAACCTTTGGATATTGTAGATATCAAAGTAGACCTTGTTGTATCCCCGCCTGTAATAAGAGAGCGCGTAATTGATGTGGTTGATCAATACATATCAACGCAGGAAGAATCAATGAAGATTGATTATAAAGATGCTCCTACGGATGAGGGCCGTTTGAACATTTACATCTGCAGGTTCAAAACCGGGAAATTCAGGATCCATATTTTCGGAAGGATCAAGGGACAGATCTTCAGGACAGAAAGGGAGATCACCGAATCGGACCGCAACACCTGGAGCGGGGTAAATCACAAGATCAGATATGTGCTGGTCAGCAGCCGGAATATTCTGCGTACCTATTACATACGGGCGAATATTAAAAGTATCGAAGATCATCTCCTTGCTTTTATTGTAGCTTAAAAAGAGGAGGACTTTATGCCAAGATCCATTAAATATCTATCCGTAATCAAATGCCCTATTTGTAAATACAAAAAGGAAGAAAAGATGCCTGCTGATTCCTGCCAGATCGTATATGAATGTGTGGAATGCAATGCAAGGCTGAAAGCAAAAGCCGGTGATTGCTGTGTATTCTGTTCATACGGCTCGGTGCCGTGTCCTATCGTTCAGAGAAGAGGAAAGCATTAAGGTCAACCTGAGGGTATTAAAAATATTTTTCTAAGATCTCTCCCAGCATTTCCGTGGTTAGAGGTTTTGTTTTAAAGTCGGAAGCCCAGTTCATGACTTTTGCTTTCAGCATATCGTCAGGATTTTCCGACGTAGTAAGCATAACTACAATTGCCTTGCTTTTGGACATTTCATCCAGCTTTTCATATTCCTTTAAAAACTCCCATCCATTCATGCCGGGCATATTAATATCCAAAAAAATAAGATCCGGTGGCAGATGGTTGTTTTCACGGTTCGCTTTTAAATATTCGATCGCTTCCAGGCCTGTTTGCTTTGCTACAACATTTTCAGCTGCATTGCTTTTTTTAATAACTCTTTCGTGGATAAAATTATCATCAGGGTTATCATCAATCAAAAGAATGCATTTTAGTGTTTTGTTCATGAAGTTAAATTAGGTATTGTGAAATAAAATGTTGTGCCTTTCTGCGAATTTCCTTCAACCCAGATCTTTCCCTGATGCGATTCAATTATTTTTTTACAGTTGGAAAGCCCTATTCCATTGCCTTCATATTTTTCATTAGTATGAAGTCGTTGAAAAATATCGAATATTCTTTCAAAATAAACAGGATCGATTCCTATTCCATTATCACTTACGGAGAATAGCCATTCATCAGTTGTTTTCTTTGAGCGGATTTCTATTACGGGTGGGGTATTTTCTTTTCGGAATTTTATCGCATTCGTAATCAGGTTCTGGAACACCTGGCGGATCTCGATCTCGTATATGTTTAATTGAGGCATTTCAAAAACCTTAATAATGGCGTTTGATGTTTTTATCATTGTATCAAGGTCCTGGATAACAACATCAATTAAATGCTTACAATCAATAAAAGCAAGCTTTGTATTATGGCCAAGCCTTGAAAAATCCAAAAGCGATTTAATGAGCATGCTCATTCTATTTATGGCATTGTTTACCGAATTAAGATATTTACGCGCATTGTCATCTAATAATTCTATATAATCTTCTTCAAAAACCTTCATGTAATTAGAAACGGTGCGAAGTGGTTCCTGGAGATCGTGGGAAGTAATATAGGAAAATTGTTCCAGCCCTTTGTTTGCAATGATTAACTCTGTAGCACGTTTTTCTTTTTCTTCGTTTTGAAAAACAAGTTCCTTGTTTGCAATGATCAACTCCGCAGCACGATGCTCTTTTTCTGTGTTCTGATATGCCAGCTCGATGTTTGCAATGCTTAATTCCGCTGCCCGTTTTTCTTTCTCATGGTTTTGAAAAGCAAGCTCTTCGTTAGCAATTATAAGTTCTGCTGCCCGCTTCTCTTTTACTTCATTTTGGAAAGCCAGTTCTTTATTTGCGATCGCCAGTTCTTCGGCCCGTTTTTCCTTTTCTTTATTTTGAAAGGCAAGTTCTTTATTGGCAACACTTAACTCAGCCGCACGTTTTTCTTTTTCTTTGTTTTGAAAAGCAAGCTCTCTGTTTGCAATCACAAGCTCTCCTGCCCGTTTTTCTTTTTCCTTGTTCTGAAAGGCAAGCTCCGTGTTGGCTATTGCGAGTTCTTCGGCCCGTTTTTCCTTTTCGTTATTCTGAAAAGCAAGTTCTTTATTGGCAATCACTAATTCCTCAGCGCGTTTTTCTTTCTCTTCGTTTTGATAGGCCAGCTCTATATTTGCAATACTGAATTCTGCAGCACGCTTTTCTTTCTCCTGGTTTTGAAAAGCCAGTTCTTTATTGGCAATAATTAATTCGGCTGCCCGTTTCTCTTTCACCTCATTTTGATTAGCTAATTCTTTGTTAGCAATGATGAGCTCTTCGGCGCGTTTCTCTTTTTGATTATTTTGAAAAGCCAGTTCCTTGTTTGCAATACTTAGCTCAGCCGCCCGTTTTTCCTTTTCTTTGTTTTGAAAGGCAAGCTCCTTGTTGGCAGCGATCAGCTCGGCTGCCCGTTTCTCTTTTTCTTCGTTTTGAAAAGCGAACTCCTCCTTGGTAATGATTAGGCTCATGATTTTATGGGTATTTGGCTAAATCAGGTAGGTCTTGACAAAATAGCGAGATTCGTCATTTAGTGCAATGGGATATTACACGGAAGTAAGGTAAGCATTAATGTTGTGCATTAAAGAATTAGTTTGTAAGGCTTTACAAGAGGAGCAGTCCAAAAAGTCGCTAAAGGAAAATGAAAAATGCCCGGTAGAGGGTTCGGACTGAAGTAATCGCCCCGTCTATCGGGCGATATAATAGAAAAGGGACTTAATATTCTTCCGAATAAAAAGTCCCTTTTGCGGGCTCCCTTTTACAAGGTTCAAACCCGAAAAATGGTAAAAATCCTTCTAATCAGCCTTTTACAAAGGAAGGGGAAAACTCGGTTCGGTTTAACGAAGATTTAATAAAAATTCACGAGTTCTATAAAACCTTCATTAGAGAAATAACCGCTATTTTAGAAAAGGGTTAATAAATAGCCAGATTTCTTAAAAGTTAAGTTTTCTTTATCCACCCCTTCCATTAAAGGGTCTTTCGCTTCAATGTTCGGATCGTACCAATCCACCTTTTTGTGCGCCCATTTTAGCCAATCCTTGAGCTCATCAGTCAGGTTTTGCTCCTTTATCGCTTTCTCCTCTATACTGCCTAAATAAGCCCGTATTTCGCTTGCTTCCCTCCATAGTTCAGCCTCTTTCTTCAGTAACTTGAATTTTACTAATTCATTCTCAATTTCCTGCTCTTTTGCCTTCTTTATCCGATCTTGCTCTGCCTGAATTTCCCTTTCCTTCTCCCATCTCAAATGCATTTCTTTTTCTTCAGCGCCTTTTATTTCAATCTTGGCTACTATTTTTGATAATTGCTTCTCTAACGGCAACCTTCCATCTGTCCACTCTATATTATGATAACTAATTCTTACTGAAAAGACTAATATTCCGGAAGGAACATAATTCTTCACCATATATTACAAGGTGAGCTGAATCGTTCTTAAATTGAAATACATGCCCTCGCTGCTCCATAGCTTTAATAAACGTATCCATAATTCTTAAAGCTCTGCTATAATTAAGTTTGGTTGCAGAAATACTTAATGGGCTCCTTAAATAACCTGTGAAGTTTTTGCTATGACGGTTTTCATTATTAATATGCACATTTTTAGTTTCTACTATTAACTTATGCGGTTTTGTGAGTATATCTGGTTTGCCTTGAATAGTTTTTCTTTTCCCGCTACGCTTTTTTGAGCTTCATCTAATAGACTTACAGGAACCTCTACAACTTGTGTAGTAAAAATTTTTTTGCCTTCATGTTTATATATAATTCTTTTGTGTTGTTCTCTGTAGGTTGAAATTTATTCCCATATTTTTAAAACATATTTTGTTTTATGGTTCGTTTTTATATCTGTTACCATTGCATCAATTTTTAATGTATCATGCAATGTAGAGTCGTTTCTGTAAATCCAAAATTCTTTCAAAAAAACTAAACCATTATCATTTTCTTTTTTATATTCGACGATAATTTGATAGGGTTTATCTGGTTGATTTTTGGAGGAAAACGTATCTGCCGGAGTAAGTTTTTTTGTAATTTTATAAGATCTTCCCCACCTATATGCGTATTCGATAAATACATTTTTTATTATCGAAGTATCAATTTGAAATTTTAAGTTTTTGATATACGTTTTTCTTGTTATTGATTCCTCTTTAGTATCAGAATAACGTCTAATCTTATTTTTATGATATCCAAAGTAGCCAATATAGTATGAAACACACCCATTAAGAGTAAATAATAATATTGAAATTAAAACAAAATTAAGTATTTTTCTATTCAAAAAATTCATTACTTAAAAATATTAATTAGTAATAAGCGTGCAAAATTAAATTTAGTAATATACCCTAGTGGCAAGGCGAGGCCTATGTGCTAGCGGACTGGATTAGTAAGGCGTTGCCATTAGTCAACGTATTTGTTTTTCTTTATTAATATAAGTTTACCAATAATTTCTGGAGTTCCTGAAAGCTTAGTTTGTCCTTTTTGAATGAGGTATACTAATGTATCACTGGGTAATTCTTTAAAGTCACCCATTAAACCGTCTTTGCTACAGGATCTTAAATACATGTCAAAATCAACGCCTATTGACCACTCGAAACAAACACCGGCAAGATCTTTTTCAGTTGAATTTATCATTAGTTGGTAACCGTCATAAGATGTTGACTTGTAAATATTTTTGCCATAACGCCAGTGTTTTTCCAACCAGGCCTCTTTTATGGCGATTTTTAATGAGTCGTTAATTTTAACTGGATTTTCAGCAACACTATATTCGCAAACGAATAGTTGTCTTTTTCTGGATTCCTTAATGTCTTTTGATGCCCCTCTTTGTCCTTTTAAAGCTTGACAGGATTGTAAACCAATATATAAACCTGTCATGATCAACGAAATTATTATTATCAGGGTATATGTTTTTTGTTTTGGCATATGTATATTCTGGTATAAGATAAAAGTACTTATTTCATAGATATCGTTTTCCTGGTTCTTTTTGTCAGTTTGGATCCGTTGTATGCTGAAAATGGTTAGATACATTCACCCGAACCGTAGCTTGACAAAAACTTCACTATCGCTCTATCACTAATTATTTGAAGTCAGTTTTCGGACGTTACAAGGGTTACAAATATCATAAACGATATATAAATCAATCAGATTCATTGCATTATTGATATGTAATCCAAATCATTTCCACTTTGAAGGTCGAAGAATCTACTATACCATACTGGCAAAAGTGCATCATTACTGAATGTTTAAATTCATTTTCTAAATCATAGGACAAATGTGTTAGTTTAAATGTGGGAAATGTTCCTCTGGAAAATTTCGTTTCGCCAAATTCACTTTTTATATTGCTATATGTGCTCCCTATACCATTTCCCAATGGTGTTTGTATTTTGGATGTAGAATCTACAGTTATTTCCCTGAGCGTTTTTCGCGAAAAACGTCCTTTTCCATGATCTAATATAAATCGTATTCCTAAATCAGGATATTCAATAATTTTGATTACTTCACCAATAGCAACAGGATAATTATTTGGCCTCCATTTTCTTTGTACTTTTGCTTTGCCAAACACAGCAATAATATCCTTTCCAACGCTTTCACCTATAAAAACACTATCAATTCCATAATATGGCTTAATAACAAAAGCGTTCATCTCTAATGCTGCATTTTTCGACCTTTTATTAAAGATCTGGCAGCTAATTAAGCAAATTGAAAAAAATATGTAACAGTATTTTATCATTGGGTAGGGTTTTATTTCTCTACGAACCGGGATGTAATGTTGAAATGAAGTATAATTAGCTTTAGCATTTAGTTAAAATCAAAGGCAACGAAATTATATATAATGGTTAATGTAATTCCGTGTCGTGATATATTTGAATTTTCATAGCTGCCTACGGGTATTGCATACCGATAATGTAAATAAGCAAAGTTGCCAAATGACACTCCGATTTTTCCACCAAAGCGTAAATCAATATTGTCATTATGTTCAAAAAAGAGACGTGCATCTGGCGATAGACCCTCAAGGTTAACTCCAATGTCAAATCTTTGACCTACAATAAAATTGTTTTTATAGAACACACTTGTTAAAGTAAGCTCTGAGGAAAAAACTACTTGCTTTTTTAAGAAGAACAAGTGGGTGGGTTCTATTAAGTAATTTGCTCCAGCACCAATACTGTTTGCATTCAAATAAGAATACTCTATGTGTGCTCCCCAAGCTGCATAATAAGGCATCAATTTAACTTTAGATGCTGTTAATGAATCCTGTGCATGCAATGAAGCATTGCATAAAAATAAAATTGAAAAAATATTTAATTTAATAGTTTTCATTTATTGAGAATAATAAAGTATTGCCCTTTTGGGATTTTCGACACTATATAGAACGTTAAATTCTTTATTTGTTTTTATATCAGCTTTAATGCTGTCAATATTTAGTTTGGCAGGTAAATATTGATATTTTGTATATGTTAGTGTAGTATCTCCGGTTTGGTTTAACGAGGAGATCGTGTATTGAAACCTAATTCCGATCGTGCGATCTCTCATGCGGTCGATCCCATGAAGCTTGATAATCTTTCCTTTTGTGGCAATCGTTTTTTCATTTTCCAGAAAAACGGGTTGGTAGAGCACCAGATAGCTGTGGTCGTTATCATATATTTTTGGATCATATTTCACTACAAATTTTTCTCCTATTTCTACATCTTTTTTTGAATAGGCAAGTTCTTCTCCATAAATTTTAAAATCGTAACATGTTGTATCATCGGGATTATACTCGTTTACTTTTCTTTTTACTGTGAACGCATAATTTGACCATTCTAAAGAAGTAGTGGTACTTGATGTTCCAAATATAGCATCAACAACAGGGGTTGAAACGGTTGGGTGTCCGAAGTCTACAATAGTTGCAACACCTTCTTTGTAATTAGCATATCTTCTTTCAGTATTACAACTGATTAAAATAAGTATAGACATTAGGACCGATAAGTATTTACGAGTATTTGAGATCATTATTTCTGTATTATATTTTGTTTCTATATGTACCTTATCTAGCATTCCACCAGCCGTAAACGATCTTCTTATTATCCCAATTTTCAGGGAAAACATCTATACCGTAATCGAAAATAATAGGGCTATTGTTCCATATTTGAATATGAAGTTCATGCTTTTCAAATAAGGATGGGTCAACTTTACTTAATTTATCAGAAAGCTCAATTTTATTGACTGGAGTAGTGTACACTTCATTTTTTAATATGGAATAAGTAAATCCTTCGGAATATAAAAACACATTGATCTTTGAAATTCTTCCTCCGTTTGGAGGATTACAGTATATTGTTTTACTGCTTAAATCCATGTTGCAGAATTTCGCTTTAGGATCATGTTTTCTTACCCAAAATACTCCGCAGGAACATTGAGTAGCCAAAAGGATAAGAATTATCAATCTGCCGGAATTGTATTTCATCATTGTTTTATGATTAACTTTGAGCTAATACTATTTACAATTTTTTTGTATTTCATCGTAAGCTGTCTTGTCACCAAGTTCTAAGGCCTTCCCCCAATCGATACAGGCACCGGCACTGTCGCCTGACAAGAACTTTGACATTGCCCTCGCGCTGTATGTTTGGGCATGCTTGGGAGCTAAATCAATAGCTTTCGTATAATCTTGAATCGCTTTCTTATAATCTTTTAAATTTTGTTGGGCTAGCCCCCTCCAGTACAATAACCTAGGATCTTTAGGATTTAATTCAATAGCATTGCTATAATCCATAATTGCACCCTTGTTATCATTTGTTTTGCGTTTTGAATTTCCTCGATTGCAATAGGCATCTGC